>JBCBSR010000061.1:0-503 GCA_039819045.1 Cyanobacteria bacterium J06638_28 | reverse complement strand
CAACGTCAACGGCCCCCATTACCTGTTCTTTCGTGTGCCACTACAACTTTTCTTGCTGGGGTGGGTCTGGTGGATGGCGGTGCGGCGCTATTAATGGGTTCGACCCGCGCTGTAATAAAGCGTCCTACTAGCTGGACGCTAGTAGGACGTGAGATCGTTTGACTATGGCAGTGGTTGGTCGAAATGAATATGCATCGCCGCGATCGGAGTTATACCGTTTCTCATTGCTAGCGTTACAGATGGAGCAAGGGATCGCTGGGGTCGGGGGCCAGGATTTAGAACTACCCCTCCCTACCCAATCAGAAAAATCATGTGCAGTATCTCATGAGCCTCTTCTCCACCTGCCTGAAGCAATCGAGAAATGCTAGAGTTTGCTTCTGTCGCATTCAACCCAAGCTTATTCCTGACGAAACGATTCATCTAGTTGTGGAGGAGGCTCATGAGATACTGCACATGATTTTTCTGATTGGGTAGGGAGGGGTAGTTCTAAATCCTGGCCCCCG
>JBCBSR010000060.1:0-504 GCA_039819045.1 Cyanobacteria bacterium J06638_28 | reverse complement strand
GAGGTCGTGGGTTTTTTGAATGATGGGAAGATTGCTCATCGAGACAGCCTAATAAGGGGATAACAAGCATTGTGGTTTGTCTTCCCTTGCATCATCTCCCCTCTTCCTCCGGTATCCTGCTAATGGGATAGGTCGGCAAACGCGGCGGCTCCTGGAACAACAATCCAAGGAATTGCCGCTCTGCCTATCGCAACAACAACAACAACCCCGACAACCGCAACAACAATATCGGTTTTCGGGTGGTGTGTGTGGCCCCGAGTACTCTTCTGTACCAGAGCTGGCAGATGGGAATCTGTTGGGAGTGTTTTGAAGAGTCCAGACCTCTCCCTGCGATATCTGGCCTTTGTGTTGGGTATCCGAAAACAAAAAGGGTCAGTTAGCTTGGTAGGGTCACCGAAGAGTTTTCTGGCCCACTCGCCACCTTCACGATGCCGCCCTTTACTGTTCGCCGTACTCAAGCCACCACGCAATGCTTTACTGAGCCTCTAGAGGGGCTTGGAGAGG
>JBCBSR010000059.1:0-507 GCA_039819045.1 Cyanobacteria bacterium J06638_28 | reverse complement strand
TGGTAATTGAGCGCTCTCGTCCCCGGCTTGTGCCACTACTTGTGCGGATGAAAAATGGCCGAGTTCGGGGCCGACACGCTCCAACCAATGCCCCCGGATGCTCTTCTCGATGCCTTCTAAGGTCTTCACCTCTTCAGGGTCACTCTCTTCTTACAGCAGGACTGCTAATTCCTCAGTCAGTTCTTTGAAACGAGCTTGCTTAGATGCGTCCATGAGCTTAATCAGTGGGGGTGAACTGCTCAAACTTTAGCTCTGATAAGACGATTTCGGGATAAGCGTTATTACTCATTGCATAACTGGGATGCACTCATTCTCCTTGCTTCAGACGATCGCATCAATAGTGCTCACTGCGTTCTCTCACTTTCAGCCCAGAGAGTGGCGAACCGTCGGTGGAGTGCCTGAGTCATTTCCATGCTTTCTAGAACGAGGGAAATGTCGTGGTAGCGGAAATAGGAGCCAGCCGTCCAGTTATGAGAGCCGATGACGCTGATTTGATCAAATCAGCGT
>JBCBSR010000058.1:0-509 GCA_039819045.1 Cyanobacteria bacterium J06638_28 | reverse complement strand
ATGACAGCAGCGAGAAAGCCCAACATGGCTAAGCGACCATTCCAGAGCTCGGCAAATCGAGTAAAGCCCAACTTAGGCTGGGGCTCCATTGCTGGCACAGAAGTTGTTGTTTTTGGGGTTGGCGTTTGCATATCTAAATCCTCAAATTATGTATGAGCATTTTCAAGTTAACGAAATGCGGCGGCGTGTCCCTCTGTTGAAATGTAGAGTTCTGGTGAAAAGGAGTGGGTGGATGGGTGGATGGGTGGATGGGTGGATGGGTGGATGGGTGGATGGGTGGATGGGTGGATTGATGGATGGAGGCTCCCGGCGCTCTATTCTATTCAAAGCTACTTGCGATCGGCTACACAGCGATCCGGCGTGAACCCTGAAGAACCTTGTGGTAAAAGTCTTGTTTGAACAGGCATCTTGCCCGTTTAGCCTTCACAAATCAAGACTGAGTTTCTAGCAACACTAAATCTGGCGCTGTCAACTTAGCTTTTGTGATAGCCTTTGCCAGCATCTGTCAG
>JBCBSR010000057.1:0-536 GCA_039819045.1 Cyanobacteria bacterium J06638_28 | reverse complement strand
GAGATTGCGGTTCTGTGTGATAAAGAGGTCATCATTATGTCACTGTTACAGCGTTCCGTTTCCTATCTTTTAGCGGGTGCTTGCCTTGGGTTAGGAGCGGCATTGGCGGCTCAGGAAGCGATCGCTCAAACCTCTTCCGATTTAGGGGGTGTGGAAAGACTCGGGACTGATGATGACGGTTCCGATCTATTTGGGGATTCTTCCAGCCCGTTCAATTTAATTCACCGTGCTATTTTGTCCCCTGGTACTAGTCCAGAGGAGTTTCGCCAGCGGCAGGAACGCGCTATCAGCAGTGAAGCGGACGATTTTCGTCTACGTCAGCAGGAAGCCATTCTTCAGCAGCAAACCCTAGAAGCTGAAGGTACGCCTGAAGCAGTCATTGAAGGTGACGTGCTGTAGCGGCGTTGGCGGTTGGTCATTAGCTGTGGGGCAGCGCGAGTCAGGGGAGAAGGATCTAGGGGCTATCATCATTTAGAGCCTGAATCCTCATGCTGAAAGCGGTTCAGCCCCTAGCTAGTTTTACCAAGCGGGCGCGG
>JBCBSR010000056.1:0-538 GCA_039819045.1 Cyanobacteria bacterium J06638_28 | reverse complement strand
ATATTAAAGCTGCTGTGAAGGCAAGCCGAAACATTTGCAAGGGGATAAGCGTTCATGCGAGTTGCGATCGCAGGTGGCGGGTTAGCAGGGCTAGCCTGTGCAAAGTATTTAGTTGATGCTGGGCACCAGCCCATTGTTCTAGAAAGTCGAGACGTTTTAGGTGGGCTGGTTGCAGCCTGGAAAGACGAGGATGGCGACTGGTACGAGACCGGGCTACACGTCTTCTTCGGAGCTTATCCAAACATGCTGCAGCTGATGGAAGAGTTGGGCATCTCGGACCGCTTGCAGTGGAAAGAGCACACGCTCATCTTCAACCAGCCGGAAAAACCCGAAGTCTTGTCTCGCTTTGACGTGCCAGACATTCCCGCGCCTATTAACGTCATCATGTCTATCCTGCGAAACAATGACATGTTGACCTGGGAGCAGAAGATTCGATTCGCGATCGGCTTATCGCCTGCGATTGTGCGAGGACAGCAGTACGTCGAAAAGATGGATCAATATAGCCTCCTGGAGTGGCTGCAACGCCAGGGGGTGAGCG
>JBCBSR010000055.1:0-542 GCA_039819045.1 Cyanobacteria bacterium J06638_28 | reverse complement strand
AACTCGTCAGACTCGGTAGATGACATAGAGGAAATCGACTTCCTAATCTACCACTCCTGAGTTTTTGCGACAGAACCGAATCGCCAGGACTGATTTTGACGGCATCGGCAGAGAGAACATCGATAACGAGTTCTAGTTCAGCGGGGTTACCCAGTTCGATTAAGGGCTCGCCCGCAGATACAAAACGAGCACTGGCTTCAGGCACCCGCAAGACACTGCCGCTCACAGGGGCTACAATGGTGGTACGGCGAGCTTCGTCGGCCAGGTTAGCCAGTTCGGCTTCCACCCCCACAATTTGGGCTCGGTAGGCGTCTATCAGATAATCCGGGTCGCGTTGTTCGGCTTGCAGCAAAGGCAGGGCCTCCTGGGCATCAACAACGTCCGCGATCGCTCCCTCTAATTCCCGTTGAGCCGCTTCCAAATCCTGAATCAGTCGGGTTTCCTCCAGTTCAGCAGCTTCTCTGGCCTGACGCGAAATCGCCCCTTCGGCTTCGAGGTCTTGAGCCCGCGCGCGATCGCGACTGGCCTGTTCCAGAGCGGCC
>JBCBSR010000054.1:0-548 GCA_039819045.1 Cyanobacteria bacterium J06638_28 | reverse complement strand
TGGAGACGCCGATTGCAAAAGGTATCCTACGGGGTACGTTTCAAAATGGCGATCGCATCTATGCTGATGTTGAGCTAGAGCGCCTGGTCTTCAAACGCCAAGCCCCTGAACTGGTTATGGTTTAAGGCACTTCGGCTCCCAAAGACTCAGATGCTTTGGGAGCTTTGGCTTTGAATGTTTCTGGTTATGGGAAAAACCGATAGATTGCCTTGCGGTGTAAGTAGGTGGACACAATTAATTTGAGTATATGTAGGTTGCGATTGAGGAACGAAACCCAACGTCCGCATGGGTTACGCTAACGCCAACCCATCCTACAAATAATTAAGCCTTCCTACTGAGTGAGCGAACAAAAATCACTGCTTCGTCAATCACACTTAATCCGATTTGATAATTCCCTATCCGAATTCGGTAAAACTCTTGATATCCTTTCAATTGCAGTAGATTGTGAATTGTTGTGATGCTGTCTGCTGCTTTTACATCTTGAATCGCGGCACTTACTTGATCTAAAAGGGCTTGATCTTTAAGTTGCTTGAGGTTTTTCCCATCAC
>JBCBSR010000053.1:0-550 GCA_039819045.1 Cyanobacteria bacterium J06638_28 | reverse complement strand
CGTTGGGTTTCGTTCCTCAACCGCAACCCAACGCCCGCATGGGTTATGCTCCCGCTAACCCATCCTACAGTTGAATCGGCCTAGCTACTTAGCAAGTTAAAGCAGGAAGTTTGGGTCACACAAAGAAGTCAGAAGTCAGGCGATCGCTGGTTACTGGCTCCTAGCTACTGACTCCTACCTATTGACTCCTGACTCCCTACCCAGCGAAGCCTTCTAACTTAACTGCTACCGTCATTATGGGTATGGTGTGAGTAGAAATCCTGGTAAAAACCATGCTACAGATTACTGAACGCACGGCTATTCCCCTAAGTGAAATTGAATTTAGTGCAGTGCGTTCTCAGGGAGCGGGTGGTCAGAATGTGAACAAAGTAGCCACGGCAATCCATCTGCGGTTCGATATCAAAGCCTCTTCGCTGTCGCCGCTCTATAAAGAGCGACTGCTGCGTCTTAATGACAGTCGAATTACGCAGGATGGCGTCATTATCATTAAGGCGTTTGAGCGCGTCGGCCTTATTCAACTCTTGCGTCCGATGCTGCTGTGCCTTAATGA
>JBCBSR010000052.1:0-566 GCA_039819045.1 Cyanobacteria bacterium J06638_28 | reverse complement strand
ATTGAGGAGCGCATTGGGGAGAATATCACCTTCTATTACGGAAGGTACGCGGTTGAGGATCCCGTCCATCCCTCGAACAAACTCAGCCTAACGGTAGACCATGAGGCCATTCACGACCCTGACTATATTTTGCATTTGGTCAATGCAATCTATCGCCATGGGGAATCACTGGGATTATCTGAGACGGACATGATTGTCGACATCACTGGGGGAACTAAACCCTTGGGAGTTGGTGCTTTCCTAGCCTGCGCCCGTCCTGAAAGACGTCTGGAATACATCACCACGGTGAATGGTGATCGCCAACTGTTAGAAATTCGTGTGGCCTATCGCCTTAAGGCAATCCGGTGAAGGGAAGGCAGAAGGCAGAAGGCAGAAGGCAGAAGGCAGAAGGCGGAAGGCAGAAGGCAGAAGGCGGAAGGCGGAAATCAAGGCAGAGGGAACGGTTGAGGGCAGGGCTAAAGGTCTAGTTGACTGACAAAATTATCGCCAAGCGTCATCCTACCCTGGGGCAGGATCCCTGACCCCTACCGTATTCCAATCCTCGGCAGGGGTGCGGTTGCCGCGCC
>JBCBSR010000051.1:0-570 GCA_039819045.1 Cyanobacteria bacterium J06638_28 | reverse complement strand
ATGGTGATGGATGTGCACACAGGGGCCATGCGGGCCTTTGCGGTGGAGCCCACCTTTGACCCCAATCGCTACTTTGATGCCGACCTCGCCTGGCTCAAAAATTGGGCCGTGACGGATCTCTACGAACCAGGGTCAACCTTCAAACCCATCAACGTGGCGATCGCCCTCGAAGCAGGCGCGGTCACCGCCGCCGATACGGTTTATGATGACGGGCAAATTCGCTTTGATGAATGGATTATTCAAAACTCTGACTATGAGGCAACAGGCCGCATCGGCACCCTGACGCTGACCGAAGTGTTGAAATATTCCAGCAATGTCGGCATGGTGCGACTGATGGATCAGCTCCCGGCCTCGGAGTTTTACGCCTGGTTAGAAAAGCTAGAGCTCAACCAGCCCACCGGCATCAGCCTGCCCGCTGAAAATATACCGCTGCTCAAAGATCGCGATCAGTTTGTCAATAGCTGGGTCGATGCGGCAACCGCCGCCTTTGGCCAAGGTCTCGTCCTCACCCCGATTAAGCTGTTGCAGCTGCAGGCGGCGATCGCCAATGGCGGTCAGCTCGTTACGCCC
>JBCBSR010000050.1:0-573 GCA_039819045.1 Cyanobacteria bacterium J06638_28 | reverse complement strand
CACGACCGATTCGACCCAAGGCTGGTTGACAGTCGCGCAGGAAAAGTTGCCTGACGTCATCCTGCTTGATGGGCACTCCAACCAATCAGCCATGCTGGCTCAACTCAAAGCGAGTGCATGCACGCGCGACATCCCTGTGGTGTGTTTGGTGCCGCGCGATCGCTTGACCGATCAACTACAGGCTCAAGCGGCAGGAGCTGGTGCCATTATTGCTAAACCCTTTGATCCCACAATCCTAGTCGAGACCATCTTAGACGTTGTTGAACCGCGACCCGGTGACTAGGGCGCGTCATCAATTAAACTTGAAAGCCTTGCGGTATAAGCATTGCCGCGCCCGCTTTGTAAAACTAGTACTCGGCGGCATAAATAAGCATAGCCATTATGAGGTCAAAGGCTTGCCCGTGTAGTTCCATTTGAAGGGCTTGGCCATAGTGCGATTGAAGTAGTCGATGAAGTCGAGAATCTTTGCCTTGAGATGAGTTTGACTGGTGAAACTGGCCCGTCGCAGCAACTTACGCATGAGAATGGAGAACCAGATTTCGATTTGATTAAGCCAGGAACAATGCTTAGGCG
>JBCBSR010000049.1:0-578 GCA_039819045.1 Cyanobacteria bacterium J06638_28 | reverse complement strand
GGTAAGTGGGACGCCTACTATTCCCCCGGCGTTCAAGAGCTGACTCGACGCTTTATGGATTGTTTTCTGAAAGGAGAAACATCCAATGGATTCTTGGACACACCGCCTGTCCGGCTTGAGGTTCGTAGTAGTCTCAAGGAAATTCATGAGGTTCGCTACGAGCAGGAATGGCCGATCGCGCTTATCAATCGCAACATAGATACCGATGTCGTCGGGAGGCTCTGTAGCGTTAGGCTTGGGTCGTGCCTCCATCCACAGCCGCAGCTTCATATAGCCAGTTAGCTCGGTATCTTCGGCAAATGGATACAGGAAGGTCACCTTTCCCATAGTTGCGGAGTAGGCCAATTCTTTTGAATTCGACAATCTTTCTAGAGCCAAGGACTGCTGATCTGAGAGATAGAGCTTCTGGTAGTCTGTGCGGGCGATCGGCCATTCCTGCTCGTAGCGAACCTCGTGAATTTCTTTGAGACTATTGCGAACTTCAAGCCGGACAGGCGGTGTGTCCAGGAATCCACTTGAATTATCCCCTTTGAGAAAGCAATCCATAAAGCGTCGGGTCAGCTCTTGTACCTCGGGAG
>JBCBSR010000048.1:0-585 GCA_039819045.1 Cyanobacteria bacterium J06638_28 | reverse complement strand
ATCGGGAGCCTCGTCGGCCTCATACAGATAGGCTTCACGATTGAGGTCGTAGAGTTCGTCTTGGAGCTCGGCCTGGGCGATGTCGATACCGCGCTCATCACTCTGCTCCAGGTAATCGCGTAATTCCTGCACCAACCCTTCAATGCGGCGGCGGCGATCGCGGGCAAACTGCATGCCAAAGTCGAGGGCCACCTCCCGCAGCAGCCGCTCAGCCTGAAAAGTCAGCGCCTCGGCCCGGTTGCGCTTTTCTACTCGCTCGCGCTGGAGACGATCGGTTTCGGCAAATTCTTCGGCCTCGCGGATCATGCGCTGCACTTCACCCTCTTCGAGGTTAGACGCGCCCTGCACCGTCAGGCTTTGCTCGCGGCCGGTGGTCTTATCCATAGCCGAGACTTGCAAAATGCCGTTGGCGTCGATATCGAAAGACACCAGCACCTGGGGCACGCCACGCGGTGCCGGTGGAATGCCCATTAGCTTGAAGCGGCCCAGGGACTTATTATCCATACCCATTTCGCGCTCGCCCTGGAGCACATGTACCTCCACCGAGGTCTGATTATTCTCGGAGGTAGAAAACACGTCCGAGCG
>JBCBSR010000047.1:0-588 GCA_039819045.1 Cyanobacteria bacterium J06638_28 | reverse complement strand
CGATCTACCGCATCTTTCGCTCGATCGCCCAAGGACGGATGGCGGTTGTGGTGAGTCATCGGCTGGCCCTGGCGAAAATGTGCGATCGCATCATTGTGCTGGAGCATGGGCAAATCCTGGAGTCAGGAACCCACCCAGAACTCATGGATTTAGGGGGGCGCTATTGCAGCATGTTTACGCGTCAAGCGAGTAGCTACAGCGATCGCACCACAGACTACCCATTGCCTACTCGCTAGGCTCAGGTAAGTAGGAAGTTGCAATTAAATGTAAGAAATCGTAGGTTGCGGTTGAGGAACGAAACCCAACGCCCGCACGGGTTACGCTACCGCTAACCCATCCTACATTTGAATCGGCCTAGCTACTTATTGAACAGAGCCAAGAACCATTTAGGGAACTGCGCCAAAATGAGATCCCCTCTACTCATCCACCCATACACGCTCTCATACAGGTACTTTATCTAGACGCAGATCCTTTAGCGATCGCTAACTCTCTACAACTGGCCAAAGCCTTTCTTCTTTTTACCCTTCTTCTTCTTCTTGCCACCGCCCATACCGGGATAGCCTCGGTAACCAGGTTGGGCACCACCGC
>JBCBSR010000046.1:0-592 GCA_039819045.1 Cyanobacteria bacterium J06638_28 | reverse complement strand
GATGGCAATCAGTGCAGACATTCTAGCTATCACCCCTTAGCTAACCAGTGCCCCACGGAGCGGAGGCTCCCAGTCGTATCGAACCAACATGGACGTGACAGCCAAAAATAATCAGTTCCCGAATGGCCTGTTTCAAGGTTTGGGCCAGCTCGCGTTGTGGCCATCGCGAGCTGGCTGCGGTGCATTTCTAATGGCACGCGATCGCCTAGCACGACTGCCGAAGGCGATTGACGGAAATTTAGTGCTTGAATTAGATACGGAAATTTAAGTTGACAGTGCCCTCACGGGTTTGGGGGTTGATTAACTGATATTCTTCCTTGACGCCGAGGGTCTACAAATCTGACATTACAGCTCAGATGAAGGACTGAAATCAGCTTGTTATTTTTGGTGAAACGGGCGCGTCTATCGGTGGAGAGGGAACTTTTATCTATAGCAGAATTCAGAATGCTGAAGTCGGAGTTCGGAATTGAAATGCTTATCAGATAGCGGTTTCAGCAATATAGGATGACCTAATCAAACTACGGTTTGCTATATCTTCAGAACGGGAGAGGTGAATTGCTGGAAAAACTTTTAGAGTGAAACCCCATAAAGT
>JBCBSR010000045.1:0-600 GCA_039819045.1 Cyanobacteria bacterium J06638_28 | reverse complement strand
GTAGAAACTGGCGCGTGTAGTAAATCCCGACGCCCCCGATCGCTAAAAGCAGGAGCAGCACTCCGGCAAAGAAACCTTGCGCCAAAAGCGGCGAGATTAAAGCAAGGGCTTCCCCCACTCGCAGAACAAAGTCCACTGACCACAGCAGCATCCCTAAGGAAAAAACGGCTCCGATGCCAATCACCAGTAGTCGAACCCGTTTCATGGTGGTGAGGTTATTGAGGTCAGGGTGAGTTGTCTAGGGGCTGTCATCATTTAGAGCCTGAATTCTCATGCTGAAAGCGGTTCAGCCCCTAGCTAGTTTTACCAAGCGGGCGCGGCAATACTTATACCGCAAGGCTTTCGAGTTTGATTGATGACGCACCCGAGAAGTTGAAGCTGAAAGGGTTAACTGGCCAATTGAGTCCCAAGTAAACAAGCACCCGTTAAGGAGACACCGTCAAAGTTAGCACCTCTCACAGCGGCACAGAGTAAGTTAGCACCACTCAACGAAGCCCCAGCTAGATTGGCTTCCCTAAGGTCAGCCTCTTCCAAGTTTGCTTCAGTCAGAACCGCGCCCTGTAAATCAGCCCGCGATAGGTTGGCCCCTTTGAGATTGGC
>JBCBSR010000044.1:0-603 GCA_039819045.1 Cyanobacteria bacterium J06638_28 | reverse complement strand
CTTTTTGATGTGTCATTGCTGGCAGTTGAGTTTGCTGCGATCGTACGTTCTGATATGAAGGGACAGAGGCCCGGAGAGGCTCGACTAACAGTAAGCGTGTGATACTGCGGGCACTGTCAACTTAGAATACTTTGTCCGGGGCAATAAGGTTCTGTGTCTTAGCCCCGTAGAGACATACGTGTTGGCGTTAAAGATGCTAAGTAGGCAGTTGCAATTAAATGTAAGACATCGTAGGTTGCGGTTGAGGAACGAAACCCAACGCCCGTACGGGTTACGCTACCGCTAACCCATCCTCCATTTGAATCGGCCTAGCTACTTATCCATTAAGGCCGCTGTTAAAAATGTGTCCAGCCATCGATAGAACGGAAGAGACACACCATCCATAATTGGCTCAAGCCTTCTGTTCTCCACCAATTTCTCTGACTGCATTTTCGAGTATTGAGCTTAGTCTCAAACTCTGAGTATTCCGGCTCATTAATGTATTGACTGATGGCTGCTTTGAGATCACTGACTGGAAGGGTTTCGAGATAGCTATCGCCATGGGCGGCCTCAATTTCTTCCAGTGCCCAAACGACTAAATTGGAACCAATCGCTTTCGCAAAT
>JBCBSR010000043.1:0-606 GCA_039819045.1 Cyanobacteria bacterium J06638_28 | reverse complement strand
ATAGTAGAACTTTTATAGGGGTTGATTTTGGCTAAAAGGATAGCTTACTTCAGTCGATAAATTTCATCTGTTTTGGCTAGAAATTAAGCGCCTTCAGTAGAGGTGAAACAGCTTGCTGTCCGATGGATGTGGACTAATCTTCAGTTACGTCTAAACTCGCCAACACTCATTAGAATAGTGTTCTGATCCAGTGGCTATTGGCTCAAAACCTTAGGGGCTGTCATCATTTAGAGCCTGAATCCTCATGCTGAAAGCGGTTCAGCCCCTAGCTGGTTTTACCAAGCGGGCGCGGCAATGCTGATACCGCAAGGCTTTCGAGTTTAATTGATGACGCGCCCTAGCGGCTCAAATTTTAGTCAGTCAAACGAGGCTGAGGGAGCAAGGGGTGCAGGGGAGAAATCACCCTAACGTTTAGAGTTGACTCGGCACTGGCGGTTGAGCGGCATGGGTGATTTCGCTGACCGCCTCACAGTTGATAGAGCGTACTTGCTTAGGAAATATGAATGGTTTCGGGTCTCTTTGCGCTGGCTCAACATCAGTCAGTTAGCATAAAACAAGCAGTAACTTTATTGAGGTTCAGCGCTCCCTATGACTTGGCGTAGCACA
>JBCBSR010000042.1:0-606 GCA_039819045.1 Cyanobacteria bacterium J06638_28 | reverse complement strand
CTGTTTCAAATTCTGGCAATTAAAAGTTTAGACAGTATTATCTTTTTCGATACGCCAGGCAATTTAAACAAGGGCACTGAAGTGAGTCGGCAAGAATTTCAGGCATTAGTACAAGCACACTTAAAAGAGTCGCATGGGGATATGGACCCCAACGCCAACATTGGTTAAACAGGTCTCAACTAGGCGATCGTCGAGCCTTGCTTAGGGATACAAGGTCGTGCGACCTATCTTTTAGACAAGGTGTACAAAACCTGAATTTAACTGAACTTTTCCCCGTTGTTGCTTTTCTGTCAGGGAGAGAACATAGAGACATCCTGTAGACTCGCGTGTGCTCCTAGAGCACCGGCTGGATTGGGGCATTCCTAGCGGAATCTCTGATCCAGTTTTTTGTATCCAGTAGAATCAGCTCCTAGCTGTCTGAGCACAGCGATATTAGCAACCGGCATCTTCGCAACCGGCTTTGAACATCGGTGTGAGATAGATACCCTTCTGTCTCATCAGCTATGAGCGCGCGGTACGAAAGGTAGCAGGGAATAATAGAAATAACGATGCTACTTCCTCAGATATCAGATAAGGAAGTAGCATCGTTATTTCTATTATTCCCTG
>JBCBSR010000041.1:0-616 GCA_039819045.1 Cyanobacteria bacterium J06638_28 | reverse complement strand
GTTTCTTCTTGGATCTCAGCAACCTCAACATCCGTAACTTCTGCTTCGCTACGCTCTAGCATTGATTGCTGAAGATGTTCCTGTTGTTGCCTTTGCTCAGCGACTTTCCGACGAGCTTTTTCCTGAGTAGACATCTTGATTCCCCCAGAATTATTCGGACAATGTAAACCTTTCTAGCCCTGAAGACAGTCCTTTGCTAAGGAAACAACGATTAATTTCTCACTGAACCTGGCTGAGAACTTCCTTCAACTATTACGCTATCGAGAGAATATGAGGATGTTATGAAGAACCTCTTCGCTGCCAACCAAGCTAGGGGCTGTCATCATTGAGAGCCTGAATCCTCATGCTGAAAGCGGCTCAGCCCCTAGCTAGTACCGCCTGGCGGAAATGAACATATCCTTAAGGAGTCGGTTTTAGAGGATTGAGTCCGATGCCAGGCCCCGCACTTCCCGCGCTAGTTGTGAGTGAATCCGAGCGTCGCGACCTAGAGCAGTTGGTGAAGCGACCGAGTACGCCACAACAGTTGGCGTTGCGCGCAAAGATTATTCTCCGTGCCAGCGAGGGAGAAAGCCAAGGTCAGATTGCGCGGGAGTTGGGCATTGGGGAGCAAATGAGT
>JBCBSR010000040.1:0-663 GCA_039819045.1 Cyanobacteria bacterium J06638_28 | reverse complement strand
ATTTTCTGCAACCCCAACAGTGAGAATGGTGACTTGCAAGTGGATGGCTGGATTGAGCGACAATCTCCTGATGCTGATCTGGCGATGGCTTTGCAACACGCTTCGGACTCTGACAAAGTCAGTCTCTATGCTAGTCAGGGCTATTGGTTTGATGCGGTTGATCAGCTCGTTATGCTGCAAGCAGCGGCTCCTGAAGACATGGATTTGCAAGCTCGCTGGGCTGAATTTCTATCTTCTGTCGGCCTCGACCTCCTGATTGATCAGCCGATATCCAGCCGTCACCCAACGCCCTAGGTTGTACAGCTTATAAGGGTGGATGGGAGTGTTCGCGAAGCGTCGCCGGAGGCGTTCGGAGTGGATGGGTGATGGGGTGGATGGGTGGATGGGTGGATGGGTGGATGGGTGGATGGGTGAGAGGAGGGTTGGGCGACTTTGCGACTTCCGACTTCGTTTCTTTCTGTCTCCTAGACTCAGTGTTGTTTGACTAAATATCCGGTTTAATGAGGGCTGTGGACTGTATTCCCTGGCTGCTATGGCTACCTCCAAAGCCCGTACCCTCAAAGAAGCCTATCGTGCCTGTGACATTAAGCCGCTGAAGGTTTCGCAGCAAGATTACTACGTTCCCCTAACCGCCCATCCACCCATCCACCCATCCACCCATCC
>JBCBSR010000039.1:0-705 GCA_039819045.1 Cyanobacteria bacterium J06638_28 | reverse complement strand
AAGTCTTCGATAATGCGGGCGGCTTCTTCTGCAAGTAAGCGACTGTAGGAGCGCTCACGCAAAGAACCATAAAGGAAGAGGATTCTGGGTTTATGGTCGAAACTCATGCGGCAATAGGGAACTTGAGATAAATCAAAAATAGGGAATGCGAGCGTGACTGGGTTAATTGACAAGCAGAGCCCTGACATAGCAGGAATTGTGGGCTGCTCTGATGTGATCACTCCAGCAAACTCAGCCAACCACAAACTGACTCAATTCAATCCTAAATTGCTTCCCTTATCTTGGTAGATGCTTTTGTCTATGATCGCAATTTTTGTGCCGGTATCCTCTCAACCCATAGAGCAGGATCCAACTTATCTCATGCCAGAACATCGATCGCAATTAGGCAGGGCTCAAGCTTGTTCTATAACTGCAGTCGAAGGTATGGGCTGCATCTGATCCGACTTCAACATTCCGAATTCTGCTATGCCACTAGCCAATTGGCTGCTTTAGTTTTGGGTGTGGTTTTAGGAAGGCGATCGCTTTCGTAAGACATTCAGCAGTTTGATGAAGTGAGGCGGCAAAGGCGCGATCGCGGTTACGACTTCTCCCGTCACAGGATGCTGTAGCGATAACTTTTCAGCATGCAAAGCTTGCCCTGGGAGGTTGACTTTGAGCGATCGTCCCGCCCCATAAACGGTATCCCCCACAATGGGATGGCCGATA
>JBCBSR010000038.1:0-741 GCA_039819045.1 Cyanobacteria bacterium J06638_28 | reverse complement strand
TGGTTTGAATCGGTTCAATAGGTGCCAAGTAGGTCTCATCATTACCGACTAAGCGGGCCGCCGCGATCGCCCCCTCCATTCGTTCTGCCAGTCCGGACAACTGGTTAAAGCTAGCAAAGCCCCAGCCGCCCTTATAGCAAGCCCGAATTTGCCCACCTAACGAAATGCCTTCACTCAGGGTTTCAACTTTGCCCCCCCGCAGCAAAATGTCGGTGCCTTCGGATTCTTCTAAGCGCACAGCCAGGTAATCCACACGATCGCGCGATCGCGCCACCAAGTCGAGAATTTGGTCAATGTACTGATCGAACGAGGACATAATCAAGGGCACTTCCTTGTGGATAGCGAGTGTCTGTCGGGAATATAACCGTTGTCAGCTCCATAGAGGCAGGATGGCGAGTCCTTGCTCAGCAACTAGATAATCCTAGGTGTCCTAGCCTCAATGGCTAAAGCTATCTATAGTTGCCAAGCAAAGGTATCGTTCGGGGAGTAGAGTAAGGAGTGATCTAAGATCACAACTACAGCATAGGCTTTCTCATGCTCTATGCCGATTTATTGAACTGATTAGGCTGACCCTAGCGCATGACTCAAGAGCTTGAGTATTCCTTACCTCCGGCTATTCGTCGAATTTCGGGAGCCTTCCGTTTGCTCGGATGGGTAAGTTTTTGGGTGCAGGTAGTGCTGGGGGTGATTTCCAGCTTGGCCCTTCTCTTTGCTGTAGGCAGTCTGACCGCTCGCTCCGGC
>JBCBSR010000037.1:0-908 GCA_039819045.1 Cyanobacteria bacterium J06638_28 | reverse complement strand
CCGAGTGCAATCACAGTTGCTAGGGGCTGTCATCATTTAGAGCCTGAATCCTCATGCTGAAAGCGGTTCAGCCCCTAACTAGTTTTACCAAGCGGGCGCGGCAATGCTTATACTGCAAGGCTTTCGAGTTTAATTGATGACGCGCCCTAGCAAAACCATGTGGACTAACGGGGATGCGATCGCAAAGATGCTGTATTCTCGCAGCCCAAGAGCCTTGACGTTCCCTCCTCGTCAGCAAAGAGCTTTTGCTCGTCCTAAGCTTATTTTCTCGCATATATGCGATGGAATATGTCTGTTCAGATGAAGAGCAATGTTTAACATTCTGAGCACAGCGGGAGCATCCCACTTTTGCAAATCGCCCTCATTCCCCAGTTCCTACTCCTAAAACTGGGCGCCATCCACCGTCTAATGCCGGTTCCTTGTTTTAACGTCGCCAACTCACCACTCACGCAACAAGGATTTAGTTGGGAGAAACTTTGGCAACGCTACTTGAACACGCTAGAAACGAAATTTCGGGAGGGAGTGACTCAAGACAAATGTTGCGTTGAGTGGAAGACCTTCATGCCGTCCCATCAGTAGCCGTCCTGGAAATTCTTCAAGATAAGAAAGAGCCGGGCTAGAGCGTTCCTTGCGGAAAGCTCCAGTCCGGCCGGTGCTCTAGGAGCACACGCGAGTCTACAGGATGACTTTATAGTGGCCTCCAGACTTTTCATCCACAACGGGAAAAAGTTCAGGTAAATTCAGGTTTTTGGAAACTTGAGTGTTCCCACGGATTGGGGCTGTGGTCGCGATCTTGTCCCAGACAGTAAAAACCCCCTTGGCTCAAACGCATCGGGGGGTAATAGAAATCAGGAGATCCTTGTATATAGTCGCGTGTGCACCTTGACACTCATATTCCTAAAATGGCT
>JBCBSR010000036.1:0-945 GCA_039819045.1 Cyanobacteria bacterium J06638_28 | reverse complement strand
TATAGCACTACGAGTATGTGTCAGGACATTCTCGAAAAGCCATATCAACACATTCACGAAAATTCTCAAACTCTTCCCATCGCTGCTTCATCCAATTTTTTAGGACAAACCACCGGCGCTCAATCTTGTTCAAATCGGGCGAATATGTCGGCAAATACCAAATTTCACACTTCGCAGCAGCAGCGATTTCGGTAATCAACTGTGAACGATGGAAACTGGCATTATCAATGACAATGACATCACCAGGTTCAACCTCTTTGATCAATACCTTTTCCAACCACATTTCAAACAAATCGCGGTTGCAACTCCCCTCAAAGGTCATCGGGGCTAGCAGTTTCCCATCCTTGAGCGCGGCTATCCAACTGACCCGCTCCGTCCGCTTGCCAGACTTCAGCGCATACAACCGTTCGCCACAAGGACTGTAGCCGTAAGGATATTCTTGGCGATTGTCAATGCCAGCTTCATCCACATAGATAATTTGATGGGGCGACTTTGCCGCTAAACGCTCTTGAAACGCTCGTCGGGCTTCTTCGTCACGTTCGCGGTAGCCGTAGGTCTTTTTTTGCGGGTGTAACCAATCTTGGCTAAGGCATCACTGATATTCTGCTGCGTGACGCCCTCGCCCCAAAGTTGAGCCATCGCGCTTTGTGTTTGATGACCATGAAGGCGCGCAAATTTCCTAAATCGAGGCCAGTCGGTGATCTTATGACGACTCCCTTTTTGGTAGTTCGTGATGGCACAACAATCACCCGTTGCGGCCTCTCTTTTTAACCACAAGTCCAGGGTATTTCGACTAATCTTAAAGAACTTAGCTATATCGCTTTTGCGCTCGCCTCGTTGGACTGCTTCAACTGCTTTGCGCCGCAAGTCATAACTGTAAGGAGCACCCATCATCATTCACCAAAATGAGCTATATATGTCCTAACACATTTTCGTGATGCTATA
>JBCBSR010000035.1:0-1020 GCA_039819045.1 Cyanobacteria bacterium J06638_28 | reverse complement strand
TCCAAACCAACTCCCCGCAAGGGGACGGAAACTTGTTGCTGCTCTACTGGATAGGACGGATCAATCTCATGGCTTTCCAAACCAACTCCCCGCAAGGGGACGGAAACCTTGGGCCGCCACGTGTGTCAAACACTACCTCCGTATACGCTTTCCAAACCAACTCCCCGCAAGGGGACGGAAACCTTTGCCGGAACTCAGGAGAGTTCACAATCTCAGAGGTGACTTTCCAAACCAACTCCCCGCAAGGGGACGGAAACATAATGGTCGTGTTGGCGACCATCAGGGGCTCCAGCAGCATCACCTCTTTCCAAACCAACTCCCCGCAAGGGGACGGAAACAGGGTGGTCAGCATACCGTCCAACTGCGAAAAGGCCGGTGCTTTCCAAACCAACTCCCCGCAAGGGGACGGAAACCTGTCTACACCGTTCGGGGTGAAGATGATTTGCAAATCGACCTTTCCAAACCAACTCCCCGCAAGGGGACGGAAACCATTCTGATTTTTTCTGCGTTCCTCCATTACACCTTGGGCAACTTTCCAAACCAACTCCCCGCAAGGGGACGGAAACTCTTAGGTATGCTTTGACTTTGTCTTGGACCAAGCTAAACACTTTCCAAACCAACTCCCCGCAAGGGGACGGAAACCTTGATCAACCATGAAGACGAAAGCATCACTTCCCAGCGGCTTTCCAAACCAACTCCCCGCAAGGGGACGGAAACCTTCTTGCATCATCTCCGGTTTCTAGAAACTCTATTTTACTCTTTCCAAACCAACTCCCCGCAAGGGGACGGAAACCTTATCGTTTCCATGGTAAGAAAATTCGAAATAATATTCCTTTCCAAACCAACTCCCCGCAAGGGGACGGAAACTCTTCGTTCTCGGAAAACGATAGAGACCCTTCCTTTCCAAACCAACTCCCCGCAAGGGGACGGAAACTCCGGATTAACTGCTGATTAGCGTAATCTTGTTCGTTTCTTTCCAAACCAACTCCCCGCAAGGGGACGGAAACTTGTTAAATCTAC
>JBCBSR010000034.1:0-1046 GCA_039819045.1 Cyanobacteria bacterium J06638_28 | reverse complement strand
GACGGAAACCCTTGCGCAGAGATGTCTCTGAGCAGTAGAACGCGCACTTTCCAAACCAACTCCCCGCAAGGGTTTCCGTCCCCTTGCGGGGAGTTGGTTTGGAAAGAAACGTGCCTGTCGAAGTCCTCACCGACGTCATCACAGTTTCCGTCCCCTTGCGGGGAGTTGGTTTGGAAAGTGTGCCCCGATGAAAGCGACTGGGAAGATGAGGATGGTAACGTTTCCGTCCCCTTGCGGGGAGTTGGTTTGGAAAGTTCCGCTGACTTGAATGGTGACGGTGCCGGGCAGTTGGCTCGTTTCCGTCCCCTTGCGGGGAGTTGGTTTGGAAAGACGGTCAAGGCGGATCGGTTAACTATGAGGAGGGAAAGGAGTTTCCGTCCCCTTGCGGGGAGTTGGTTTGGAAAGGTGGATATATCACTTCTGGCGGCTACAGCGAAGAGGAAGAAGGTTTCCGTCCCCTTGCGGGGAGTTGGTTTGGAAAGAAACTCTATAGAAGAGTTCAACAACGTGACACGTGGCAGTTTCCGTCCCCTTGCGGGGAGTTGGTTTGGAAAGAACAACCTTTCACGCAAGCACGGTTAGTGAGATTGCAAAGTTTCCGTCCCCTTGCGGGGAGTTGGTTTGGAAAGTGTCTCGTACCCTGTGTTCACTATTTCCAATGCACATAAGGTTTCCGTCCCCTTGCGGGGAGTTGGTTTGGAAAGAGTGGTCACTGTGGGGAGGAAATGCTTCGACAAGCTTTGAGTTTCCGTCCCCTTGCGGGGAGTTGGTTTGGAAAGATTCCAACCATGACCATCTCGCCCCCAAGGCGAGAAAGGGTTTCCGTCCCCTTGCGGGGAGTTGGTTTGGAAAGGGCAACAATGCTCAGCCTAGGTAGCATGATGAATGATATTCAAGGGTTTCCGTCCCCTTGCGGGGAGTTGGTTTGGAAAGGCTCGCATTCGTCTATATGTAATGCAGGAGTTTATCAATGGTTTCCGTCCCCTTGCGGGGAGTTGGTTTGGAAAGCAGTGACGTACCTTTCGCTGGAAAAATCAACAAAGGGT
>JBCBSR010000033.1:0-1957 GCA_039819045.1 Cyanobacteria bacterium J06638_28 | reverse complement strand
GCTTTGACCTCCAGAAGGTCAATCATCCTCACCACCGGCATCGGTGAGGATCCTGTTGTCGTGCAAATCCTTCAGTCTCTCTTTTGAACTCCTAGACACACACTCATCCTTTATCGACTCATCCAAGAGCGAGGTGCAACAACAATGAATATCACGCAGCTCATCTTTTATCGACCCCGAGAGACGCCGCATTCCTACAAAGATGAAGGCCATTCCCTCGAAATAAGCCTGATTCCCTTGCAGCCAGGGGATGTCCGCCGCTGGGACGATGAGGTGTGGCACGTCGCTCACGTTGAAACCTATGCCCCTTCTCAAGAGACGAACAATGGTTTCAGCGTGGCCTTATTAACCCCTGATGGCACCTTCACCAAAGCGATTTCACATCGGCATGACCAGCGCTTGATGTATCTCTGCATCAGCAGTGAAGACTTTGCCCTGGCTTGGCCGGAGCCCGATGAATGCCTCCCGGAAGTTGGCTGTGAAGCCCCGCCTCTTGAAGGTTGGACAGTGGAGCGGATGCAGGAATTTAGCTGCGATCGCGAGGAGGCTCTCTACGATCGCGTCTTGATCTGCTGGTGTGTTCCCATTCCTGCTGAGTCAGATCAAACCGCTGCCTGAGGATTTTGCTGGGATGACGAAGCGAGGTGAGGGCCATGACTTAGCGACTCGAAGCTTTTTAGAAATCTAAGCCCAACAAGGCCCGTACCAGGGGAACTGCGTTGCGTTCCCTGACGGTTCCGTGTGTCTGGATTTCTAGCCCTTTTCAGGGCGATCGCTACGCCCGAACACTTTAGCCCTTCGCCCAACTCAATCATTGGAGTGCCGCTATGACAACGTCATCCCAACTGCAACGTCTTGCCTTCTTTCCACCTAAGCCTTTACCTGCGAGTCCTCTAGGTGAAAAGCTCTGGGATTGCTTTGGACATCACCCCTGGGATTTCTTACAGGCTCCTACACCGCTTCCGGGTGAAAAAGCCCAGTGGATGACGGTGAAAGATTACCCGCTCGCCCCCCGTTTACTCTGGCAGCGGTGGCAAGACCCCAAGCAGCTCATCGGCGTGCGCTTCACCCATGCGACACTCTACGCTCTCTTGGATATTGATGCGGGGAGTACTTACTGCACGGCTGAGGCGATCGCGCAAATACGAGCCGCCTTAGAAACGATTGGCATCACCCGCACAATACTGCTGCGCTCCAGTCATAGCAACGGGTTGCATCTTTATCTTCCCCTAGCAGAACCGGTCAAAACCTTTGACCTAGCGGTGGCCCTCCAGGAATGTCTCAAGGCGCAAGGCTTGGCGATTGCCAAAGGACAATTAGAAATTTTTCCCAACGTCAAGACCTATGGTGTTGAGCGCATCATCCACTACAACGGCCATCGCTTACCGCTCCAGCCCGGTACCGGATCCTGCCTCCTCGATGACAACTTGAACCCCATCGGTGAGAGCCTAGAGCAATTCTTTCAATCATGGGAGAAAGCTGCTGCCCATCAGGACATGGGCGAGTTGCACCATGCCCTCAAAATTGGCCGGGATAATCACCGTCAGCGACCCCGTCGCTCCTATTCACGTCTAAGCAAAGTCGAAGTTTGGCGACAGGATTTGGAGGCAGATATTCAGACCGGGTGGACGGGCCATCATCAAACGAATCATTTACTCAAAGTGATTGCCTGCCACGGTCATGTCTTCTTGGAATTGGAAGGGGATGACCTGATAGCTCACACGTTGGACACGGCCATTCATCTTTCCGGCTACCGAGAATACTGCCGCCACCAGCGAGACATTCACATCCGTGTTCGTGCCTGGTGCAAAGCGGTGCAGAACTATTACTGGCCAATGGGCAGCGAGGCTAAACGCGATATCCGAGCAAGAGTAACGCCATCGCTCAACTTGAACGATCAACGAGCTGAAGATGCTCGGCAGCGGATTCGAGTGGCAATGCAGGGGCTGAGGGAACA
>JBCBSR010000032.1:0-3365 GCA_039819045.1 Cyanobacteria bacterium J06638_28 | reverse complement strand
GTACCGGGCCATACTGCAACACCCATCGATTGATCGTGCTGTGGTCAACCGATAAGCCGCGCTCTGCCATCATCTCTTCTAAGTCCCGATAGCTCAGAGCATAACGGCAATACCAGCGGACGTTGAGCAGGATGATTTCAGGCTGAAAGTGCTTCCACTTGAACAGAACAGCATGGGACATGAACTCGTCAGACTCGGTAGATGACATAGAGGAAATCGACTTCCTAATCTACCACTCCTGAGTTTTTGCGACAGAACCCTCGCGAGCGCTCTAACGACATTCTCCTTCGTGCTACCAGTTTCGTGGGTTGAGGGTTTGCAGTTGTCATTGATGCCGGAGAAGGTTGCGACCTTTAGTCTGCCGCATTGGGGTCAGGCGAGAAATAAGGAAAGTGGGGGAATGTTAGCAGCCCTTTAGCTTCTCAGATATCCCCTGGTACGCGCTCTGCTCCCTGCAAAATGATGTTGGCTAACTCGACCGTTGCCTCTTGAGTCCCATTTTTGATGACTGCACTGTAGAGGATTCCTTCTACACGCCACTGCACTCGCGCTAGACAATATGGCCCACAGATGTTCACAAACTGTCCACTCATGCCGTTTTCAAGACGAACTGGGATAATCTCGTCCTGTGGTATCCCCTGTCTAACAGTGGGATTGAGATCGTCTACCGTTAGGAATTCACCATTGCGATTTGCCTCAAAGTAGCCGTAGTTACAAGCAGTTACCCCTTGACATTCTGGGATAAGGTCAAAGTTGATCCAGTAAGCATCAGGCAAAACATTAAAACTGATATGCACCTCATCTATTCCAGGTACTTCATCCGGTATCCAGATTGGCAAGTCAGTCTGTTGCTGCAACTCAGCGATGACCTGCTCAACGTCAACTGGAGCTGCACTCACTGAGGCAGTGCTCCCCCACAGCAGGATAGGGAGCACTGCCAATATCCGAAACACAGGGAGGTAGCGCATGGTCGTTATGACTATGAAAATGACGTAATTCTAGCTTGCCTCCTTTAAATCCAAAAAGTGGTCGAGCAATATTTGGAGCCGAGACTGGGCGATCGCATCCCTCTCGACCTGCCCATGGCAACGACGAGTGCTCTTTCGGTAAAGGGGGCTCTGCTTGTCCATGTCTATACATCTGAAGGGACAATGAAAACAAAAAGGCTCCGACCGCTAGCGATCGGAGCCCTTGGTGCGTTAAAGATGATTGAACACGTTGGGAGTTCTGGCACCAAGCTTGATAAAACCCCCTCAATCGCGGCATCAAGGGGGCAAAGGTGAGTGTGAGTAAAATTCCGAATCGAAGAGCCTCTTGGCTTCTGGCTCCTATTTATGCGATTGCGTCTTTATCCAAATTCTCACGGCGCAGCTGGTCAAAATCGACCGCATCCTTATCCAAGTTCTCACGACGTAATTCATCGAAGTCAACCGCTGCTACGACTTCGTAAACGGCATCCTTATCAAGGTTCTCACGGCGCAGCTGGTCAAAGTTCACGGCATCCTTTTCCAAGTTCTCGCGACGCAGCTGATCGAAATCAATTCCTTTCACCGCGACCTCAGCGATCGCGTCCTTATCAAGGTTTTCCCGACGCAATTGGTCAAAGTTCACCGCGTCTTTGTCCAAGTTCTCGCGGCGGAGCTGGTCGAAGTCAACTGCTTTGGTTTGCAGTTCAATTGCGTCCTTGTCCAGGTTTTCGCGACGGAGCTGGTCAAAGTTGACGGCATCCTTTTCGAGGTTTTCGCGGCGGAGCTGATCGAAATCGGGAGCAGCGTAGCTAGCCGGGACAATCGCGATGGAAATAGCGGTCAGAGCAGTAAGGGCGAGGGCAATGCGTTTCATAATTTGAACTCCTTTTGTTGCTTGGGCAACTGAATCATCTTGAGTTCTATAGTGCGACTCGCCTCTGAGGCTTCCCTGACCGCGAAATAAGCGGAGCCTAACGACTTTCTGAGAAAGCTGAATATCCGGGTTAATCTCCCTGAGCACTTATAGCCCCTTGCACGCTGATAGCGATCGCTATCAGCGTGCTAAATGCAGATTCAAATAATCAATCACGCTATCCAAACCCTTCGCAGCTTTCCGCACATTGCTGTCCTGAAGGCCCTCGGCCAGACAATGCTCCAGGTAGCCCAAGTCAATGACCAGGCGCTTCACCACCGAGCGTAAACGGCGTTGTTGGACAGGCTGACTTGTGGCTAAAGTGACGACGTTGTTCATGGGCTGAAACCTTTGCTATCAGGGGTACATCGCAGTGATAGCACGGGCTTTCTTGTTGCAACAAGGGGCTCTTATTGCAACGATTTGACGGTTGCAGAGTGCTGATTTGGGCGACATGAAGGGTTGCAGGAAGGAATGCGTTGTGGGAAGAGATCGCGCCTATGAAATTAACCATTCACCGGTTGTGTAACGATGACCAAGTCAGTCTCCAGGGCAGCACTGAGCTGGGCGATCGCCTCTGGATGGCAATAAGGACTCCTTGCATCAATATCAATGAGTCCGTATGGCGTTTCGCTGGTGAAGCGCACACCAATGGGGTAGTATCGTACCTCAACTTGCTCAGAGCGATCACGGCTGAAATGCCAATGCCCTCAGCACAGCAGTTTCCAACTCAACATCTGGGAACGCCTGAATGCAGATTGTCGCCGCACTCCAGGTCAGCTCTACCTGATAGTCATCCCCTTGAATATCGCGAAATACTTTCAGCTCTTGCTTAGCTAAGTTGAAGACCCAATACTCACGGATACCTGCCTGGGCGTATGCCTGCCGCTTAGGGCCTAAATCGCGACCCGGTCGGCTGTTGGCAATTTCGATGAGCAAGTACACATCTTCTGGGTAAGGATGGCGATCGCGATAGCGCTGCGGCTTGACTACTGCGATGTCTGGAATCGGTTCACTGTTACCCGGAAGCGTCACGGCAGTGGCTTCACGAACTCGGGCACGAGCACTTAGCTTCCCACGCAGATAGTCTGCCAGTTCCTCGCGAGTATCATCATGAGCTGGCTCAACGGGGGACATTTCGACGATATCTCCATTCAACAACTCAACGCGGCAGTCTTCTAAGACCCCGGTGCTAATCAACTCGTGATACTTTTTAAGGCTCCACTTCATCAATGGCGGTCTTTCGGTCGTCTGAGTCATCAGTTTGCCTCCCTATACGCAGCTGCCTGCTCTCACTACTAGCTCATCCATGCGATCGCTCACGTCAGCGTCTTCCTACCCGCAACCAGCCGAACACATCATTCGCTGTTAGCTCTAAGGGAATCGTTGCAGGGATAGGCAGTTTGTCATCACCTTGCATCACAGCAGGTAATTGATTGGGCAGAAAGACTGTCACAGCAAAGTCTTCCGGGGCTATCAGCCAG
>JBCBSR010000031.1:0-3856 GCA_039819045.1 Cyanobacteria bacterium J06638_28 | reverse complement strand
CCCGCTTGGTAAAACTAGCTAGGGGCTGAACTGCTTTCAGCATGAGGATTCAGGCTCTAAATGATGACAGCCCCTAGTCTCAGACTGCCTTGGAAAATCTCTCTAAGTTCAGACTGTCCAGCAATTCCAATGATGGCGGGTAGTCTGGGATGCGATCGCATGTTGACTTGGCCAATGCGTAAGCGATTACAGTCAGGGGCTGTTAAATGGATATCCTGTGTCCATGGCCGCTCTTAACAGTCGTGAGCACAGGATGTCAGCAATCCGTGAAGATTGGCCTGACGGTGATGCTCCTTCCCGAAGGTTCTTTATCATGCTGCTCTAGCGGCTAGCTCGGTAGCTTGGCTCGTTTGCTCAGCTGCGTATGCTGCTGTGAGAATATCGACGAGTTGTCTGTCGGCTTGCCATTGGTCAATCATTGATTGGGCCGGTGTTATCTTTTGGTGGGCGAGCTGCCATAAGGGTTGCAACAGAGCCTGCTCATCAGGGTCGGTCAACGCGTTCGCCGCAGCGGTGAGAAGAGCGATCGCCTGAGCCTGTAGTTCAGCATCTTGAAACCCATAGCGAGCGGATTGCCGATGTTGTTGGGCATCAGGCGCGATCGCTAGCCCCGGCAAAGTTTGATCCAGTACCAGTCCTTTGAGCAGCGCAAAAAGACTGCCATAGCGAGCAAAATCACCACAGCTATCAAAAGCCTTAAATTCAATTCGTCCAACTTCAGCCGGGATGCCAGCAACTTTGGTGAGGGGGGGCTCAATTGAAATCAGATCAGTGGCCTTTTCAACAAAGACGGTGACAGCGGGTCGTAGCCCTGTACGCTTGTAGGTTCGGACTGAGAAGCCTGACCACAGCTTTTGTCCATAGAAGGGGGCACTAAAGCTGAAGGGCACGATCGCAGGACTGTAATAGGTCAATTTTTGTGCGGCTCGAATCAACGCTTCAGTCGATAATCCCTGAACTGAGAAGTTGAGATCAGGGCCATAGGTGACCATCGCCACTTGGTCAGTCAGTTCTTCAGGGGATGCCTCACACCGACTCATTTCATAGGCATTGAGGGGCGGATTAGGCACGAACCGAGTTTGAACAGGATTAAAACTGGTCAGCACAGGAACCAACCCAGCCGGGCGGGCTACCGTACAGAGCCGAGCAAAGCTTTCCCGGAGCTCTCGTAAAACACCCGCGATCGTGGCATGAATTGTGGTGCGAATTTCGATCCCTTTGGGCGTGCAGCCAACTAATTCCCCAGTGCTAGAAAATCGCTCATATCCTTCAATGTACCAGCGCTTACGCCGGATACCGGCATCCCCAATGCGCAGATGCTGAGCGTCCTCAGAGTACTCGGGCAACTGGGCAATTAAATCGGCAAAGCGTTGAAACGACGTATTCGTAAAATCAGCAAACTGGTTCGTTGTGTCATTCCAGAAAGCGACTTCGTGCTCAATGCCGAATCGGTATTCCCCTTGACGACCCTCAAAATCATGACTCATCGCGATATACCCTGATGTTTACAGAACGCACCATCAGCTTTTGCGGCCTTATTTGCGTTGATGACGTATTGTAGAACTTTGCGATTTACTAGCAACAAAATTCGATAAATAGATTTAGAAAAAACAAGCTATTGAAAATTTTATCGACTCTATAAGTGGCCACAATTCATTATGAACAGTGTTTACAGGCGCATTGACCTAAAACATAAACTTGAAACATCTCGAATTCAATTGAGAACATGTATCATTAAGGTGATGCATGAGTAATAACGCTCTCAACTGGGTGTTGATCGTCGCCCTGTCAACGACCTTCTAGAGCCATCGCGATGGTGCACTTCAATGAATGTCTCTCTATTGCCTCAAATTCAGTCGGAGCCACTGATTGGTACAGCCGTCACGGCAGCAACGTTTATTCTGCTGGAAACGCCTCACCCCTGGATTAAGCCGGCGCTTCTTTCCGATGGGGTACCAGAATCGCTGCGGCAGGTTGTGAAATCGCAGCTAGGGCCGGAGTCGGGCGTGCGCGTACATTTAATTGCGAATGAGCAAACTGCAACACAGCAGCAGCGGCGGATGTTCGTTTTTCAACAGGTCTTGCCGTCACTGAGGAAGCGAGGCTCGCAGCGTTTGGCCCGTCGGTTGGTTCATGAGTATGAAGGCTGGGTGATACAGGTGGATACGCCTGAAGATATGGCCCCAGCCTTGAGCAAATTCTTAGCCAGTTCGGCTCAGGCTAATCGGGCAAACTACACACGCATGGCGCCTGAGCAGCGCCACCTCATGATTTGTACTCACGCCACCCATAACGAGTGCTGTGGTGTCTATGGCTATCCGTTTTACCAAACTACGATCGCCCGTATTCGTGAATTAGGGTTAACTCAGCAGATACATCCTTGGGAGATTACCCACATTGGCGGGCACCGCTTTGCACCAACCCTCATCGATTGGCCGCAGGGTCGCTACTACGGCAACCTGGACGAGACATCGCTAATGTTATTGCTTCAGCAAAAAGGGGCGATCGCGCCGCTACTGGCCACTTATCGCGGCTGGAGCTTGCTGCCCAAACCGCTCCAGGTTCTCGAAGCCGAGCTGTTTCAACAGCATGGATGGGATTGGCTCCAGGGTCGGGTTGCAGGCCGTATTCTCAATCAGCATGAAGCCCACAAGCAATTTCGGATCGAACTCTGGTTTGAGTCCGCTGAACAGCAACTATCGCGCTATACGGCAGAGGTTTGCCAAAACGTTCTCCAGACCTATCAGCTTGAGTCTGATGTAGAGCAAGACTCGAACCGGCTGCTTCATCGCAAAACGGGGTGATGCCCCCCTCAAACCCTACCGTTGGGGTCAGTTTAGCCACAGCTATCAAAAGTGCCAGGGGAGCCATCATGCTGCTTCTTTAAGGGGTACTGCCCTGAACTGCAACAGGCTCAAAGCTTAGCCGCTGGGCGGCGCTGCACTAGGCCCGTCACAATGGCCAAACCAAAGATGCCCAGCAGCGCAAATCCGAGTAGCAGCCTACCGCCCTCTAATAGTCCAGCTCCTAAGGCCACAATTGGGGGATTTGAGATGGCAATGCTGATGACAAGCGCTGGTAGAAATCGCAGCCAAGACGCTTTAGTTAGCCCGACACCGTAACAAACAAAGTCAAAAAAGCCGGTCATCAGGCATCCAGTTAAAAGAAAAAAGTTGCGTTCGAGATGGCGTTGACTCAGGGTGTCAATACGGTGCATAAAGGTATCGCCCACTAGCCGCTGCACCAGATTCCGTCCGTAACGTCGCGATAGGAAAAAGCTCAACGAACAGGACAGTAAATCAGCAATGCAGATAACAATCAGTCCTTGGGTGAAGCCCAACAGCCCTCCCGACAAAATTGAATAGGCGGTTCCGGGTAAAGCGGGAATTACTACGCTCGTGAAGCGCAGTAGAAAAATACCCAGAGGTGCCCATGCTCCCAATTGATCAACCTGAGCCCTGAGCTGAGCCACACCATAGCGATTGACCAGCCAAACGGTCAGGCATACAAGGAAAACGATCGCCAGGAATCGTAAAATCTTGAGGATACGCTGCTGATTCACTAAAACCCCTCTAATTCTAATTGTCCCAACGTGGACTTATGAGTTCATGTTTGCGCCTCAGCAGACTAGGGCGCGTCATCAATTAAAGCCGGAATGCTTGCGGTCTAAACATTACCGCGCCCGCTCCGCAAAATCAGCTAGGGGCTGAAAGGTTCTCTGAACAAGAACTTGATCGTTAAGTGATGACAGCTCCTAAGTAGGAAGTTGCAATTAAATATAAGAAATCGTAGGTTGCGGTTGAGGAACGAAACCCAACGCCCGCATGGGTTACGCTACCGCTAACCCATCCTACAT
>JBCBSR010000030.1:0-5273 GCA_039819045.1 Cyanobacteria bacterium J06638_28 | reverse complement strand
ATAGTTGATTTGACTGACCAGTAGGTACTGGCAATAGTCCAAACGGCTTACAGAGTCTTTCATTCTTTGACTCTAGCAGCTCAATCTACAGGGTGGGGCTCTACTGCTCCAACGCTATGCGTAAGTCCTATTTGTTTTAGATCGCGCGTAACCGGTCGTGAATATGGCTCTCTCTTGTCAGCTTAGAGATGTTGGTCAAACCAGCCAATAAATGTTTCCGGTGCCCGTCCCAGGTAGTCGTAGCCAGCAAAACGGCTTTCTTCTAAATCCAGCATCCGCAGGTCTTTTTCTACCGTCAGAGCGTCGTAGTAGGAATGCACCATGTCCAGATTGGTCCAGGGGTCGTTCTGGTTCTGAATGACTAGTGTGGGCACTGAGATTTTGGGAGCATCGTCAATAAAGTTGGGTTCAGCCATGTCAAAGCCGAGGCGCTGGCGAGAAACCTTGGCCCCGGCCCGTTCCATAAACCCAGGCATGCCCAGTGCCTTAACAAAGTAGCTGTAGAGCAGGGGCTGTACGGCAATCAAAGACTTTACTTTGTCACGACTGGCCAACCCGTCCGCCAAACCATAGGCATAGGTGGTAGAAGCAGCACCCATGCAAATGCTGAGCAGGCCGATACTGGCATTGGTAAACTCGGGTCGAGCCGAGACAAAGTCCACTGCTGCGATCACGTCCTTGGCCTCCTCGGGACCCCAGCTAACCCAGGGAATCGTACCCAGGTCGCTTTCTCCATGTCCGCGCAGGTCGTACATCAACACGGAATAGCCCTGTTCCGAGAGATATTTGGCCTGGCGCAGAAACTTGATGTCCTCTTTCCAGGGGGCAATGGGACCTCTGCCTTTAGGAGACCAACCGCCACGGTTGCACTGCACACCGAAGTGGCTCTGCACAATCACGCGGTCTGTGCCGCCTTTGATTAGCCAGCCCCGCAGAGTGACACCGTCGCGCGCTTTGAACTCCACGTTTTCGTAGTCGAGTCCATAGTCCGCAGGACTGTCAAACAGCGGTGACTGGGCTGGCTTGACTATCATATTGGAAACCATATTGCCAAACATATCTGACTCCTTGGGTAGCGAATAGGGTAATGACTTTGTTGGCAGGTAACTTACTGCCCTGACGGCATCAGCAAAGGAGTAACCTGCTCGATAAATGCCTGGCGAGATTCAGCGGCTGCGATCATCCCTGCCAACATAGTTGCATCAGACCCGACCGGATTGTGAATGGGGGTATCCTGGGTTGCACATTCATAGATTTTCTCTGCCACGTCCTGCGGATCATTAACCCTGTCACTGGCAGCGGCAACTTGCTCAATTTGCTTGGCGAAGTGCTGACGAAGCCGATGGTCATAGGCTTCGAGCACGTCATCGTTACCAATTACGGTCGTGTCGACATTAGCCGTAAACCGCGTTGTGGGAAACGCCCCTGGCTCAACCAAACGGATGCGAATGCCCAGGGGCTCGTATTCCAACGCTATAGCTTCGGTGAGGCCGCCAGTGGCGTGTTTTGTTGCCGTATAGATGGAGTTACCTGGTACGGGAATTAATGCGGCCATTGAGGTGACGTTGATAATGGTGCCACCGCCCTGGGACCGCATCATGGGTAGCACCGCCCGCATTGTATTCATAGTGCCAAAGACATTGGTCTCAAACATGTCGCGAATTGATACATCAGTGGCTTGCTCAAAAATAGCGTGACCACCATAGCCAGCGTTATTCACCAACACGTCAATGCGCCCGAATTGAGCTAGCCCCTGTTGAATGGCAGCGGTAATGCTCGTTGGATCGGTCACATCAAGCTTGGTAACCAGAACGTTGGCTAGCTCCGTTAATTCGGCCTCTTTTTCGGGAGAGCGCATGGTGGCGATGACGTTCCAGCCTTTTTGGCTAAAGGTCTTGGCGGTGAGTTTGCCGAAGCCACTGGAGCAACCTGTGATCAGTACTGTATGGGTCATAACGATTAGCTCTTGAGTTCAAAGCTATACAGATTTACTTTTTTTGTATAGTTGTATTTTGACACAAGTTCAGTTATTGTCAAGTTGTAGGGAAAGCTATCTAAACATCCCCTTGTCCACGAAAGTAATGACTGAGACAGAAGCAAAAATTATTGAAGCTGCGATCTGCACATTTGTGCGCTACGGTGCCAAGAAGACTTCAATGGCTGATATTGCCTCAGCAGCAGGTGTTTCGCGGCAAACTCTCTACGACCTCTTTGGCAACAAAGACGAAATCATCGTCAACTCAATTCGCCACGTGACGAGAACAAGCCTAGCGACCGTGCAAAGTAGATGGGAGGATATCTCCAAGCTTTCCGACAAACTGGACGTGTACTTTGAGGAGACTATTATCAAATCCTTTGAGTTATTGCAGTCGTCTGGTGACCCTGAAGATTTGATCAGTGGTCATAATCAGGCAGGTAAGGCTGCTATTGCAGAGTCGCACAAACAACACGAGGCTCTCATTGCCGATATTCTGATACCCTACGCATCACAAATTGCTGCAAAGGGGGAGACTGTGGAGCAATTTACACATTTCTTTGTGACCACTGCCATGGGATTCAAAGCTGGCGCGATTAGCCGGTCGGATCTGGATGGTTTGATTGAATCATTGAAAATTGCGATCGTTGCGATCATTGAGTAATTGCCACAACAACAGTTCAGAGGTTCTGCAACAAGGGGTTGCACTGTTGTACAACGATCCAAACTCATTCTCTTTTCAAGCACTAAATGTTAGTTGCAAACCTGGAGCAGACAATGGTCTTGTAGTCTTACAAACTATATCTGAGCTGCATAACGTGTTACTGAAGGGAAACTTTCCATCTATCTACCCTATGTGGCTGATTAGGTAGACGAGTTCAGTATCATCCTCCCTCAGTTGCACGTCTGCAATTGCTTAGAGTTTGTTGATCATCCTTCTAAGATACGGTTCATCAGTTCTTCTTCCATTCCCTTAATATCCAGTTTTTTACCAATGCAAACCATTTAGGTGCCTGGTGGTTCTGGCATTGCAAATCTTCAAACTGCCCCCGCTTCCCCGTGAGCCGGAAAAGCGGCGGATAGTACCTTTTTTGCCCAGAAAAGACCCTTCAGGTGAAACTTTGTAGTATAAATTCATCACGCCGTGATTGGAGAAAAGCGCCATGGCTGCAGCCACCTTCATCCCCGTCCCCATAGCCGTTCTCACTGTCTCCGACAGCCGTACAGAAGCCACGGATAAATCGGGTCAGCTGTTGGCGGAGTGCCTGCAAACCGCAGGCCACACCCTGGCCGAAAAAATGATTGTGCCCGACGATATTTACCAAATTCGGGCGGTGGTCTCCCGCTGGATTGCCGATGCTGGGGTGCAGGCCATCATCACCACTGGGGGCACGGGAGTCACTGGACGGGACGGCACCCCTGAAGCCATTGCCCCCCTGCTGGATAAAGAACTCCCCGGCTTTGGAGAAATCTTTCGGATGGTGTCTTACCAGGAGATTAAAACGTCCACGGTGCAGTCCCGCGCCCTGGCGGGGGTGGCCAACGGCACCTACATTTTTTGCTTACCAGGGTCATCGGGGGCTTGCCGCACTGGATGGAATGCCCTGATTAACGACCAGTTGGATGCCCGCCATCGGCCCTGCAACCTGGTGGAGCTAATGCCCCGCCTGCTGGAGCGGTAGGCGGATTAACCCATCCCCCATCTAATACCAATTCTACGAAAACCAAAACCAGATTATTTTTGAAAGCCGCGCGGTGCGCGGCTTTCAAAAATAATCTGTAGTGGGTTCTTAGCGAATTAGTATAAACTCTAATGGGTTTGATCGGTCCAGTCGGGTACTAAATCTCCACCCACACCCCATCCACGATAAGCACTTGGGGCGTTTGCTGACGTTTATGGAAGACAGTGGTTCGAAGGTTCCCCATTAGCAATGGGATTATGCAGTGGCTGTCAGTGGTGAGCGCTTTGGCAACAGCCTGCATGGGCCTCGGTCTGATAACGGTAGCGTTGACGAGATAGGAAAGGATAGATGGAGCAGGGAATATAAAAGAGGTTACGCAGTCGTAACTGCTAAGGCGATTTCTCACCCGCTGGCTTCGGCTACGCTCAGCCAGCTCGTTGTTGCGTGTCCTGAGCGCAGTCGAAGGACAAAAGCTTAAAAGGTAACTTCTTTTCCAGAATTCTCCTAAGTAGTGAGTGGCGCCCCACACGATCAAAATCTGTCACTCAATAATATGATAATGATTATGATTCTCATTCTTATTCGCTATGTCGTCTCCATTTGCTGCCCGCACCTCGGTTGAAGCTGTCGAAGAAGGGATGCTCTTGGCTCCTAAGTTTGACGCCAATGGGTTAATCCCGGTTGTCACCACGGATGCTGCAACCGGCGAGGTGCTGATGCACGCCTATATGAATGAAGCAGCCTTGCTGAAAACCCTTGAAACGGGCGAAGCTCACTATTACAGCCGCAGTCGTCAGCAGCTCTGGCACAAAGGTGCAACCAGTGGACTGGTACAGACCGTGCAGCAATTACTGATTGACGATGATCAAGATTGCCTGTGGATGAAGGTCAAGGTGGCTGAGACAGGGGCTAGTTGCCATGTGGGCTATCGTTCTTGCTTTTATCGTCAGATTTCCCCTGGCGAGGGTGATCTGGCGGCAAACCGCCCTCTTACCCTTACCTTTACAGAAACCACCAAGACCTTTGACCCCATCGCCGTTTATGGGGATGCTCCCAATCCGACTCAACTTTGAACCAAGGAAGGTACCATGCCGCTCCGTCATCAACCCGCCCCACCCACACCCTGGGATCACGATCTGGATGCGCCTATAATTGCCGCGTCTGCCTATGTCCATCCTCAGTGCAGTTTGATTGGGGATGTACGCCTGGGGGAAAATGTCATCGTTGCTCCCAATACCTCCATCCGAGCAGATGAAGGGGCTCCCTTTTACATTGGAGCGAATACCAACATTCAGGATGGGGTGGTCATTCATGGGTTAGAGCAAGGGCGCGTCTTGGGGGATGACCAGCAAGCTTACTCAGTGTGGGTTGGTCACGACACCTGTATTACCCACATGGCATTGATTCACGGCCCGGCTTACGTCGGAGATGAGTGTTTTATTGGTTTTCGTTCGACGGTGTTTAATGCCCAGGTGGGTCACGGGTGCATTGTGATGATGCATGCCCTGATTCAGGATGTGGAGATTCCCCCCGGTAAGTATGTGCCGTCGGGAGCGGTGATTACGACCCAACAGGCCGCTGATCGGCTACCGGATGCCAACGAGAGCGATCGCACC
>JBCBSR010000029.1:0-9250 GCA_039819045.1 Cyanobacteria bacterium J06638_28 | reverse complement strand
GCCCCACCGATAAGCACAGCACGAGCAGACCTGAGAAGTTGGCTCCCATCGGTCGATAGTTCTTACTTCCCTGTCCACAATCATGTTGGCTTTTGCTTCACACATAGTCCTGATTTGCCGCCAGCCCGCTCGACTAATCGCCCTGGCTAACTTGCGATTCCTGACCATGCCTGAAACATTCAAGTCTTCCAGCACAACGACGCTGTTTTCTCGCACTAGGCGAGTGGCCAGCTTTTGATTGAAGTCTTTTCGGATGTCGCGTTGTTTCGCTTCCATCCGAGCGACCGCAACCCGCAGCGACTCACGCCGCTTGGAGCCTTTTACAGCCCTGGCAAGTTTGCGCTTACCCTTGCGAATTTTGCGGTCTAGAGCACTGGTGTCGCTGGCTTTCACCTTCTCGCCAGTGCTCAAAGTGGCTAAAGTCTCAATGCCCAGATCAACGCCAACCCCTTGGTTTTTGGGTTCGACGCAGGCAGGCTCAATTTCCACCACAAAGCTTAGAAAATAGCGACCCGCACAGTCTTTGATGACCGTGACAGAACTTGGCTCAGAGGGCAACGGCCTAGACCACTTGGTCTTGATTTCGCCAATCTTAGCTAGATAGACTTTTCCGAACTTGATAGAGAAACCGCCCTTACGGAATCGAGCCGATTGACGGCTCAGCTTCTTTTTGAATCGAGGAAACCCAACCCGTTTGCCCTTCCGCTTACCTTTGCGGTTGTCGAAAAAGTTCTTGAAAGCAACGCCCAAATCTTGAATGGACTGCTGCAACGGAATATTGCTGACTTCCGCCAACCATTCCCGACCCTCAGTCTTTTTGGCCTGGGTGATACAGATCTTTTGCAACTCGGCACTGCTCGGCCATTTCGCGCCTTTCGGCGTTGACTTGATCAATGCCAGTGCATCATTCCACACCACACGGCAGCATCCGAACAACTTGGCTAGTTCGATTTGCTGATTGGTCATAGGATAGATTCTGTACTGATATCCCGCTTTCATGCTGATATTATAAGTTGGCCGCACCTCAAAATCAATGAGTTATCGACGGGAAAATCACAGTGTTTCAGACCTGAAAGCGCACCTAATCTTTGTCGCCAAGTATCGACAGCCTATTTTCGATGCCGACGGCTTAACGCTTATTCGGCAATCCGTTGAGACGGTCGCGACCAAAATGGGCTTTCAGGTATTGGAGTTCAATGGCGAAGCTGACCATGTTCACCTCCTAGTGGAGTACCCGCCCAAGCTAGCTATCTCTCAGATGGTGAACGCATTGAAAGGTGTTTCTAGTCGGCGTTACGGGCAGGCTGGCTACTCTAAGCCCTACGGAAAGAAAGCGCTTTGGAGTCCCAGCCATTTTGCCGTTTCTGTAGGCGGAGCACCAATTGAAGTGTTGAAGCAGTATATCCGAGATCAAAAGTCGCCCTAGATGGGCGAGGCTTGTATCCCGTTATTTTTGGTCAATTTAGTTGACTCGTGGCATTGTCTATAGCTTTTTGCCTACGATGTTGATCGTCTGCAACACCCTGCCAAGTACCTCCTAGTCCGGGGGCATCTAATTGGCCTGTGGTGGGGTCTACAAAAGATTTAGATCTGGCCTGTACTATCTGTTCGTCGGTTGGATTGGCGCTTGGTAGCTGATCGATGTAGCCACCGTCCCCCAGCGCTGCTGCCGGGGCTTGGTTGTACAGGTCTAGGCCATTAATCAGGGCTTCAGAGCTTAACTCAGAGCCAAACTTAGCTCGTGACTTTTCCTGTAGTAGAGCTTCAGCCTCTCTCAGTTTGCCTAGTTGATACTGATTAGCCTCTTCCGGGGTTGTTCCCTGGTCGCTACTGAAGTAGCCTTTATTCACACCTCTTCCGGGGCAAGTGCCCAGAATCACGCAGGGGTCATTATGGCCCTGGTAGTCGGCATCTGGCAGCAAGGTATTTGGGTCTACCGTACCCTCTGCGGCCCCGATCGCCTTTTCAATCTCTTCATCGCTTAGCAGGGCTCCGGTTTGCGTAGCCAGCGGGGATAGTTGAGTTTGTCCGGCTTCCCAGAACGCGATCGCCTCTTCCATCATGGGCGCTGTCCATGCGCGATCTGGTGAGTTTTCAGTCGCACCGGGCTTGAAGTACTCGACATGCAAGTGAGGGCCAGTGCTGTTCCCGGTACTGCCTTGCACCATGAATTTCTGTCCCTTGCTGACCGGAATGCTAACCGACTGCCAGCCACCATAGGACGGATCAGGAGGCTCTATCCAGACCTCTGCTCCGTGTGCCATCAGCACTCTAGTCCCGTCGTTGAGTTCCAACACGACGGCCTTACCGTAGCCGGGATGATTGGTCGCAACTTCTACAATTGTGCCGTCCCACGGAGCGGGGACGGCTACATAGTCTGAATCAGTCAAAGGGTCTACCAGCGTTAGATCGTAGCTACCTGCTGGTGAATCGTCATAGTAGAACGGTGCATGAATTTCTAGGGGTTCAAACGGCTGTGTGTCGGTAGCCAGAGAATGAACCTGTATATAAGTCTCGGGAAAGAGCGGGGATAGTAGATCGTCCATCATGGCGTTCAACGGAGAAACGACCATAACGGCTACTAGCCCCGCCCGTAGCAACCACTTCTTAGACACCGGAATGCTAAGCGTGTGGGTGTGGTGGTGCAGATGCTTATGGTAAGTGGTGTCCGATCCTTGTGACATCAACCTTTACCAGTAGGAAGTTAAACACGCCCTGTCCAGGGGCTAGCGCATCAGCGGCCAGGGCTACAAATAGAAGCCAAGTGATGCAAGATATCGACCGTAAACGCTTACGTAACTTGAACTTAAAGGCATACCAGCCGTAGCCTATGGACTTGTTTCTGCCTACCATGTGCCAGCAGCGCTTGCGCCCTCCTGAACCCCCTGTTCATGGGCACCCTTGATGACAGCTTCGTAGTAGCCCTTGGCTTTCTCTAGCCGACGCTCATAGATACCTTGTGCCTTGCGTAACTCGGGGATAGAGCGCTTGGTAAGAGAAATCAGCACATCTGCAATGATGGTTAGAATTTCGTCCCCCAGGCACAGTAAAACGCTGATTGCAAGGCTGAATAGACTAGACAGCCAGAGCACTACCGGCCCTAAGATTGGCATAACAAACCCTGGCACCATCGTTAAAAAGATTTGGCCTAAGGCGACCCCCATTTCTTGTAGTCCAGTCTGATTGACGCCTAGAAGGTTGGTGCCAATATCCAGCAGATAGACGGAAGCGATGCACGCACACATCAGGACAGAACCAATATGTTCGTACCATTCCTTTGTGCCGTTGCCATTCAAATCGAATTTAAGGATTTTGCCTAAGTTGCCAGAAAAGATCGCCGCGTTCACTGCGACCTGTACTAAGCAAGTCAGTATTGCTACCCCGATTGCTAAGTCCTGGCTATCGCTGTAGGTGAGGAAAGCTTCATAGCTAAATCTCGTGTTGAAGTAAATCGTAGCCAGTGACCCAATGTAAAACAGATGCCAGATTTTTAATCGACGTTCGGCAGCTTCTAGTGACCGTAAAGATTTGTCGCAGTCGTAACTCAGCTCAGTTAGATAATTGTCCAATTCATCCTTTGACATATTTCTGAACTGTTGAGCTCGGCTATTGTGACCGTTGTATATAGACATAAGTGAAGCTCCTCAATTAATTATCTTTCAAGCAAATGACACCAAGCAAGACAGCGCTAAATGACGAGGTTGTTAGTATCAAGATTGCGATGGGCAAAAAAGCATTTGATGCGTGATGGGAAACAAACCAAGTGAGGTGTGATTCCCAGGCGAAAACAACAGTTAATAATCCCCACAGGATCCATGGAATCTTTATCCGATTTACAGGACTAAGCCGACGACACTTAGTCCGCGATTTTCTTAACTTCGGAATCAGAACATTAGACACTAATCGCTAACTCCTATTGAATTCATCAAATCGGGCTGAAAAAAGTTTGCGGTAGTTTGCAGCTAGTCCGTGAGAAGGGGCACCACAGAGGCACCACAAAAAACATCTAACGCCACCACACCCCACCACATAAGGGTTTCAGCCCACCACAGAGGCACCACAGGGCACCACAAGGGCACCACAGCCACCACACCGCACCACATAAGGGTTTCAGGCGTTTTGGGTTGACAACCTTGTGGTGAACTGTGGTGGGCTATAGAAGTACGTAAAACTGATCATCGCCCTGATTAGAAAGCAGACCTTTGAAGCAAGCAACATCACACAGCTCAAGGAAAGTTCCTCTATCTCTTGGGAGTTGCTTGCAGCGGTTTGCATTTCGGAAGTCTTCATAGCGAATTGTTGTTTCCTTCCGGGTTCCTAGCCATAAAACAAAAATGTCTAGGCCGGGATAACTTCTGGCTTCAGTCATGGCTAAAGCTAGGTCTGTTTGATGCTTTTCGGTTGCCGGGGAAATCTCTTCGCCAGTGGGTGAAACCGCAGTGCGGATTGGAGCTGATACAGGTAGGTTAGTGGATAACTCCGCTCCGCCTAATGGTCGCCAGCTACCATCGATGAAACAGATTCGATCACAGGTAAAGCTGCCTTTAGGGATCGATATGCTTCCGTAGTTATTATTAACTTGCTCTAGAACTTCGTAGCTAAAGCTAATCTTTTGACCGTCCCATTCGACAAATTTGCCGGGTGTAATTCCGACAATAGAAGGGGCCAAGTTTTTAACGCAGAGACCGTCTTTTACAGTCGTCTTAGCAACAATTCCAGGAGCAATAGTGTAAATAGCTTTCTTCCGTTTTACTCCCGTTGAGTCTAATCCAGAGACTTGATTTGCGACATCAGCAATGAACTCTGACAGCTCGTCTGCGTATTGATTGCTATCGATAGTGGTGTACTTCCACTCATCGACCACGAGGATTGCTCTACTGGGGGTATCGTTAAAAAGCTTGACTGCCGCTTTAGCGTCTGCGATCGCTTTTAAGACCTGTGCAGATGTGGATGTAACCAGATCACAAACCACTGAAATGTCTGCATGTTGCCAGTAGGTTTTATCTTCCATCACCTCGCCATCGCAATAGGAGGCTAGGTTGATGTGAATGATTGTGTAACCAAGCTTCTTAAGCTCACGAGTGCATGTGGCTACCAGGTTGGTTTTACCCGTCCTCTGGCCACCAAAGAACGCCCGTGAGAGATTTGGGCTACCTAAGACCACTTGCACAGCAGTTCTGATATCGCCGCCAGTCGGCGGTATCCCAGTATCACCAGCAGCATCTACCGGCTGCTGGTCATTCAACCGGGGCACGGTATCAGGCACGGGGCTAGCCGATGCCGGTACCGGACTGGATAAACCACTGAACCGGGCAAGCATTCGACTATTTAAAAACCCCTGAATGTTTGGCCATTGTAGGTAAATAATGATGCCAACAACGATCAAAAAGACCATGCCGCCGCCGTTTTCGCTTGGCTCTACGTTCCCAATGACGCCGCCGTTCCGGAGCTGCTGAGCACGTAGCCGGTTGGCGTCAAATGGGTCATTGGGATCTAGCCCGTTGGTTGTTGTCAAGGAGTGCGCGGCATCCTCCCCGCTGGTCTGAGCGAAGCTGTTCAACTCAGCAAGCAGTTGTGATCGCTGAATGGGTGAAATCATTTCAACGATTTGCCCATTGATGACACACAAGCCAACTTCATCAAGCCGATTGAAGGCTTCTGGCTCTGCTAGGTCGCCGGGCAAGCCATACCAGGAATGAAATTGACCTCGCTGGTCGTTCATCCCCCAGCCCTTGAAACCATTGGATGAATTTCGGTTTTCTAGTTGCCGACAGGCGGGACGATAAGCATAAAGATGCTCAAGGGTTGCTGGTGGGTTCAACTGGTCAGGGTGATAAGTCTGCTCATGCGGTAAGACTGAATTGACAGACCTTAACCCCTGAGTAATGGGGTGTATTTGAGCGATCGCCTGACCAGTAGCCACAAGGGAGATGGGAAGGCTAAGCGCTAGCAACAGGAAGTTTTTCATCGTAGTAAGTGCGCCAGGAAAAACAAGACGGCAGTGACGATAGCCAGATTGACGAGATTGATTTCAAATTTGAGACTGGAAGAGAGCCAGCTCAAATCGCCATTAAGCGATATGAGGCTCACGGACTTTTGAGGAGTTGCTGAAGGGTTGCCCTTTATTTCGGTCTCCGATGGCCAGGGGGGTAAATCTTCGATTGCCCGATACTCTATGGGGCTCAACTCCTGAGCCATGGCCACAGCAGTAAAAGGCAATGCCATGGCTAGGGCCAAGAGCAGGGCATAACGCTTCATGCCTACCCCCGCAGCGTCCGACAGGCAATAAAACCCAAAACGAAGCCAATCAGCAGGCTCAAAGGACTCATGCTGATTTCAACTTGGGTGTTGTTGAATCCAAATTGAGGGTCGATGCTTAAAAAGCCAACATGTGTTTGCTGGAGGTGGTTGGCTTGTTCCATGTCTTAATCTCCTGTGTTTGCCTGTATTTGAGGGATTAGATTCAAATTGGGCTTTCTTCTGAGATAGCTCGAAGTAGTTGCTGTCCAATCGCTACCAGGGTCTTTCCCTGGTAGTCCAATCCGCGATAGCTCGCTTCGTAAATCGACAGCTCTTCATTCCGCTTGATTTCAATATCGAGCACAGAAAATAAGCTGTTCACACCTTTCAGAGTCAAAGACCTATTAGCGTTTGAAAGATCAGAATTGGTCACTTAGATGCCTCCTTAAAAAGAGCGGTTGGCGCTGAACGGCGATATGACGCGGTAGCTTGGGTGCCTTATTGCTTACTGAGCCAGATGCTCATTCAGGCGATCGATCGCGCTATCTAATCCCTTCGTAGCTTTCCGAACATTGGCATCCTGCAAGCCTTCAGCAAGGCAGTGCTCCAGGTAGCCCAAATCAATGACCAGACGCTTAACCACAGAGCGCAAACGGCGTTGTTGAGTCGTGGGGAGGGTGACGGTAACGGTAGTTGTCATGTCTTTCGTTCTCCGTAGGTAGTTGGATGATGGTTGGGTTAGTCTTCAAGGCAAACAGTTAGGCAGTTGATCGCGATTCCGATAGCAGCAACAGCGCTATTGAGCATGAGCACTTTCGACTGACCAACTGTCGAGAGTGCTTGTCGTTCAACACTCTCGGTAATGGTTTTGAGCTGTTCGATGAATTCTTCTAGCAATGCTTTGGACATGATTTGACCTGTTGCTTCTTATCGGTGCGTTGGGTAACATCCGGCCCGAGGTGCCCCAACGCGGCGGCGATGATTTTGGTCTGTCCGTACTGTTTTGTGAGAGACGTTCCTACGGCACCAAGGCCGTGAGCTTTTACAAGTTCTTGAAGCTGAACATCTAGATCAGATGGGTGTGGTGTGAGGATGAGTGTGTTGGATTCTGGTTTCATTGCTTTGCTGGAGTATCAGTACCGTTACTGGGATCAGCAGCACACCAATTGCGATCGCAGCGATCGCAATCACTCTTGTCAGATAGCGTCTGCGGCTTGAGGTTGAGGTGTGGGCTCTGAAGGCTTTGGGTTGGACACCGTTACTCCCATCTCAGAAAGGGCATTGGCCTTCAGCGCTGCAACAGTGTGATCAATCTCTGTAAAGGCTTGTTGTACCCGTGCTCTGGCATATCGGGAAAATAGGTCATCCAGGTTTTCTACCTGAGCCGTAATATCCTCCTGAATGAGGGCTAATTCTCCATCAGCCGCTGCCTGATTAAACTCCGAAAATGAGGTTGTGATGACTGCCGGACGACGTTTAACCAGTGCTCCCCCGCTGATAACGCCCGTATAGTGGGCATTTTTGTTGGTTGACTGGGTTTGTTGGCTATGGTCATCCAAGGCAAATTCAAGATGAGGATTGGCCTGAAAAACAGCTTTGATGTAGCCGGTTCTATCGCCCTTTTGAATGAAATGGGCTGCCTTCTTTAATTGCGCTAGCCCGTATTCTTTAAGGCTTCCATTACCCTCCACCACAAGTGAAGGCTGTTTCTTAAAAGCCTCCAGTACAAGTTTTTTGTAAATCTTGACTGAAGATTCAGATTTCCCGAGTGTTTGGCTAGCCTGCGTGATGCTGTAAGTCTCGCTGTGTAGTTGTTCCATTGCTTTAACCTATGCCTGAATTATCACTTTCAGCAGTAGCTGGCCAAGGATTAGACAATGACCAGTTAATGACCAGTCAATGACCAGTCCTTGACACATCATGCATGACGTGTCATTAATGTGTCAAGGACTCGTGCATGACAAAGCATGTAAACTTGACTCAACAGATTAAAAACTGGTGAGTCGCCCAAATGGATTGGAAAAGCATGGAATTACCCAAACCCAAAAATCCAAGGCCACAGGCTGGCGAGCTAGGACTCTATGACTATTGGCGGCTTGTGGTGGCTTCCAAGTTAGTAAAAAAGTCTGTGGCTGCGATGTTACAGACTGCTGTTATTACTTATTTGGAGCGTAACTGGGAGAAACACGAGACGAGGCTTACCCTAGAAGCCAACGAGAAAGGGATTTCACCAGAAGAGATGTTCTTGCGCTACGTCAACGAGGATGTTGATAAATAGTGGGCTCCTGAACAGCGTGAAAAAATCACAGAGCGTGATCGCTGAAAGTTAAAGCGAGTCAAACCGACATAGGGAGACTGGAAGATTCCCATGACTGACAGTAATCAGAACGGTAATTCTAGCGATCGCCTCGATCGCATTGAAGCGGTTCTAGAGCGCATTACCGATCGCCTTGATCAGGTAAGTGAAACAGGCCAGCGAACTGATGAGCGCCTGGATCGTCTTAGCCAAAGACAGCAGCGGACTGATACACGTCTTGATCGCTTGGGTGAGGGACTCGATGAGAGCCTCAACCGTGTGGGGACACGCCTAGAACAGATTGCCGCTGCTGTTCAAGATGAACGCATTCAACGCGCTGAAGATTACAACGAGTTGCGTAACACGATCGCGCTGACAAACCAGGCGGTCGAGACAACTAACCACCGAATTGATGCCTTCATCACTGAAAATCGCGCCAACTGGGAGCGCTACGAGCGCCATAAGGCCGAAAACGATTTGCGCTTCAACAATATGCTTGCTGATGCCCGTGCTGATCGCGAAGAGATGCGTCGTCAGCGGGAAGCTAATGAGCGTGACCACGACGAATTTCGAGCGGCCATTCGGAGTTTGCTAGACCGACCGTCTGAAGACAACCGCGACAACCGCTAAGCCTCACTTTAAAGCTCAACCACAAGCTTTGACCTCCAGAAGGTCAATCATCCTCACCACCGGCATCGGTGAGGATCCTGTTGT
>JBCBSR010000028.1:0-10026 GCA_039819045.1 Cyanobacteria bacterium J06638_28 | reverse complement strand
ATTCCAGACAATGCTGTGACCCCCACCCCATGGAACCCGATCATGCCGCCGCTCAACCCGGATGCCAGGTTGGCTGTGCCAGTGACTCGCAGTTCTCGATTGAGGTCAAACTCTTGAGGGGTGGTGGTTTCAATGCCACTGAGGTTGAATAGAAACGACAGAATGCTCATAACCGAAATGGCGATCAAGTCACCTATGTGGCGCACAATAAGCGACCACCGAATGTGGGTGAAACTGGCAAGCGTTAGCGACGTTTCGGTGGTCTGGGGTGAGAAGAAGGCAAAGACTAACCCATGGCTACGGGCAACGTCTAGGGATATGCCGAAAAGTGCCAGGATAATGTAAAACAGGGCGATCGCTCCGAACATCACCATAGGTGCCAACCAAAAGTAGGTGAAGCGGTTGAGCACCTGAAACAAAACAATAGCGAAGAGCACCCCTGGAACCCATTGCATCAGGGCGTCTGGCTGCACCCAGGCACGCCATTGGGTGGCATCATCCAACCCTGTCATCATCAGCATTGCGCCAACACAGAGTAGCCAGCCTGTTCCTGCCAGAAATCCACCGACAACGGGATAGGGGATGTATCGCATCAGATTGCCCAGCTTGAAATGACCCAGGGCATAGAGCATTCCCCCATTAAGCAAGGTGCAGAGGGCGATCATGGCGATCGTTGTTGTCAGCACCATCAACAGTTCCGGCGCAGCATTCGTTTCTACGTAAAGTCTTTTGAGACTCGTCCCAATCGTCAGCGTCAGCATCACCGTGGGCACATCCTGAACTGTCAGGATGGAGCCAGGGCGGGAACTCCACAGGGAAACAATGATACCGCCGATAAGGGTAGTGAGGAGTGCCAGGGTAGAGGCAATGCCTACATAGGGGGCAAGGATACCGGAAAACAACAGCGCTGATAAAGATAGTGCATCTGTGATGCAGATGATGCCAGCGATCGCGCCAGCCATCAGAATCGGGAACAGCGGGCGCAGCGGCGATACCCGATGAGTGAGGGGGGGCATGGAAAGGGCTTCGGTACAAAGAACAGGTTGAAACTGTTAGACCCCAAGACCTTACTGACCATGGCTGCAACCCCAAAGCACAGCAAGTCAAGTCAGTCTTGAAAGATCAAACTGATTTTATCTTATGGAAGTATTGTATTGTCTTATGCCCCTACTCCACCGTGACGGACTTTGCCAAGTTGCGAGGCTGATCCACATCCAGACCGCGACGGGCAGCAATGTGATACGCGAGGAACTGGAGGGGAATGACCGTGAGGAGGGGCGACAGTAGCTCGTCTACGGTGGGGATGGGGAGTTGGTCGTCGAAGACCTCGGCGGCGTGCTCATCGTTCATGGCGGTGGCGCCAATGAGCTGGGTGTCTCGGGCTTTGGCTTCCTGGGAGTTGGAGAGCACCTTTTCATAGACCAGACCCGGAACGGCGATCGCCACCACGGGGGACTTTGGCATCTAGGAGGGCGATCGCCACCTCGGCTGTGATGTTTTGAGTGGCTTGGGTAAGAAGGTTGTAGAGGACGGGTCTTGGTAGGCGATCGTCGTGGATCGGCGTTTAAAGATGTTCAGAATACTAGCTGGCTGCTACCGTAATCGTTATACCAATTCTACGAAAACCAAAACCAGATTATTTTTTGAAAGCCGTGCAGTGCACGGCTTTCAAAAAATAATCTGTAGTGGGTTCTTAGCGAATTGATATTACTATCGCTATGGGCTATGGTGCAATCTCGTTGTGACAATCTACAACCTTGAATATTCACAGATGGCTTGATGCAGTAGCCTCAACCCAATCGGCAAGAGATCTAATATTTGGGATTCTTGGTAACAACCGGTCTAGGGCAATTTGTGTGGGGTTAGCCCCGTGAGCCTGGGTGATTTTCTGCAAGATTGCCTTTCAAAAGATAGTGCTAGCCAGCGAATACCCTGATTTCCCCACTCATCGGAGCGATCGCCCCAACAACTTTTGTAGCGAATCTGTGAGGCTAAGGCTTCAGTACACTGTGCGGGGAAATTTTCCTATTGCGGACGCATTCGATATGCGTTTGCTCTACTCATATCTTGCGCCAAAACCCAAAACCCCTATTTTTGCGGCGCTTCGCGCCGCAAAAATAGGGGTTTTGGGTTCTAGTTTTGGCAAGGTACAAGATGTGAGTCTATGGACTGCCTACACCTTTTCCTTCTTATGTATTACCCCCTTTCCTAGAGACTGAGTAATGCGATCGAGCATAACTGCCAGCAACGCGATCGCTATCCCGCCTACTGCAGCGGTTCCAACATCTAAGCGACCGACTCCCTCTAGAATGATTAGCCCCAGACCGGGTACAGCAATTAGAGCGACGACCACCGACATGGCTAGCGCAAACACGATAGTCTGATTGATGCCAGCCAAAATAGAAGGCATGGCTAGCGGAATGTGTACCAGCCAAAGAGCCTGTAGCGAGGTGAGGCCTAGCGCGGTTGCGGCTTCTCCTACCCCTGGAGCAACCTGCCGCAGACCAAGATTGGTCAATCGAATTAGAGGAGGAATCGCCACGATGACGGTGGCAATAAATCCGGGTACCTCACCAATCCCAAACAGCATAACCACGGGAACCAGGTAGACAAAGCGAGGTAGGGTTTGCATCGTATCAAGAATGGGTTGAACGAGAGCATCTAAGCAATCGCTCCTTCCACAGAAGATGCCGATAGGAATCCCGATGGTAATACAAAAAGCTACTGCTGTTAGAACAAGCGAAAGCGTTACCATTGCGGGCTGCCACAGCCCGACAAAACCAATCAGCGTCATTGTAGCAATGCTATAAACGGCAATTCCCCACCCAGCTATTTGCCAGGCTAGTAGGCCCACGCCAAGCAAAAAAATTGAAGGTGGAATTCCGACTAGCAGTGATTCGATACCATCAAGTAGGTAATTAATGGGAACGCGGATAGCTTGAAATAAAGGGCGAAAGTTATTTACGAAAAGGTCAACGCTAGCGCTGATCCAATCAGCAAGTGGAAGGGTATAGAGCTGAAACGGATCGAGAAGGATGTCTAAGGCTGTCTGTTCTGTAGTTCCAGAAGCAAACGCTATAAGGGGTCCTAGCATAGAATTTAATTTGCTGCTGCTCTCGCCTCTTCCAGCCAGCCGTCAAACTGCTCGCGGTTATTCTGCACCCATTCCTCGGCGTGACGGCGGATGTCTGCCGGTTTATTTTCGCCTTGCTGAAGGAGTTCACTCTGCGCAATGATATCCTCAGTCGGAATAAGAACCTGCTCAAACCAGCGCTCAGCGGCAGGGTTTGATTCGATGAACTCTCGATTGGCAACAACTTGAACCTGATTGACAGCAAACCCCAAGTTTTTTCCGTCCACCGTCGTATCGTCCTCCGTTAGCGTACCGGATGATGACGTGAAGGGTACCTCTAACCAAACGATATCTTCGCCGGGTACCAATTCGAAATCCACCGCCGAGGGGTTTGAGTTGTAGTAGAGGATAGGGTTTCCCTGATTGTAACGGGCGATGGTGTTTGCCATCAGCACCTCATTCTTTCCTTTGTCGTGTTCGACAGTGCTTGCCAATCCGTAAGCTTCCAGGTGCGCGTCGATTGTCCGCTCACAGGCCCGACCCACATCACAGCCCGCTAAATTAGCTTTTCCGTCACTGTCTGAATCAAAAAGGGCGGCAATTTCTGGATCCTGAAGCTGCTCTATCGTTGTGATGTTATATTCCTCAGCGGTCTTTCTATCAATCTGATACCCCTCTACAAGCTGAGGAATTACCTGTCCGATTCGCACTAGCTTTTCCTCTCCGCCGCCCCGCTCAAATAACGGAGCATGGGATGTGTATAAATGAACAGAGGAAAAATCAAGTTCGCCATCGCCAATCGCAACATGCATGACGCTGGGGTTGAGTGTTTGTACATCTTGAGTCGTGTAGCCCAGCTCTTCTAACCCAATCGCTAAAATTTCGGCAACGAACCGACCAAAGAATACAGGGCCTGTTCCAGGGCGGACGGTGACCCCCTGACCCGGAGTAGCAGCTTCAGAAGCGTTTGAATTATTAATATCTACCGCTGTCTCGGGCGGCGTTTGGCAAGCGGTTAAACTTGCCAGCAAAGCACTTAAAATTAGAAGGGCGCTAATTTGTTTCATCGGTTCCTCACAGTTAGTTCGTTTCGGTTTGTTGCAGGCTTGACTGACCTATTTTCATACTCAAATCCAACCACGTAGAGCGCGTAATGGGGGCGCTGCTGGAAATGTAATCTACCCCGGTTTCCGCCACGGCTCGAATGGTTTCTAAAATGACGTTTCCCGAAGCTTCGATTTTGACAAAGCTTTTAGCCCCTCGAATCATCTGCACGGCCTTTTTCATCATGGGCTGAGGCATGTTGTCCAGCATGATGATGTCGACGTCGCAGGCGATCGCCTCCGCCACTTGATCTAGAGTTTCTGTCTCCACTTCCACCGACATGGTGTAAGGGATATGGTCTCGCACCTGGGCTATAGCGTCCCGGATGCTTCCAGCGGCAGCAATGTGGTTGTCTTTGACTAGCACCCCATCGTCTAACCCCATACGCTGGTTTACGGCTCCGCCGACACGGGTGGCGTATTTCTCTAATAGCCGCATGCCAGGCGTGGTTTTGCGGGTGTCAGCAAACTGAGCGGGCAAGTCGGCGATTTGGGCGACATATTTACTCGTCATTGTGGCAATGCCACTTAGCCGCATGGCGAGGTTGATAGCCACACGCTCTGCTGCTAGCAAGGTAGATAAGCTCCCAGAAATTTCGGCGACAACCTGCCCACGCTCGCACCACTGCCCTTCTGCCGCCATAGCCTTGAAGGTACAGCTTTCATCAAGCCGGTGAAACACTCGCGCTGCAATGGGTAAGCCCGCAATGATGCCAGACTCTTTGGCGACCCAGTAGGCGTCAGTTTGCACGGTGGCGTTGTTCAGCCCCTCAGTGGTGCGATCGCCACGCCCAATATCCTCTAAAAGCCAGCTTTCTATCATTTTGTCTAGTACGAGAAATGATGGAAGTGCTGCTGAAGGTTTCATGCTGTCAGATTCCTATATAGAATTATTTGCTATAGCAATATAGCTAATACCCATCGCTTGCTAAGGCTTAGCTGTTGTGAGGAACCGTTACCATCAGTAAAGCCTGATCTGAGATCGGCTGAATGGGCGTAAAGTCGCGACTAGAAATAAATTCAGGACGAGGACTCTCTATATTCCGTAAGGTATTCTCAACGCTGTTGTAGCTGACAAAGACGCTGAGCCGATCCCAGGGAGACAGATTTCTAGCAGAGGCGTGAAGCAGATTGCAGTGAAACAGCAAAGCAAAGCCGGCTACGCCTTTGATGGAGACAATGCTGCTATCTTTTACGATTTTGGCCAAAACCTGCTTATCAATTTGATATTTAAGGTCTGCTGTTAGCGTTGACGTCCAGCCTGATTGCTTTGGAGTTAAATCAACCACTTCTTCTCGATGCGATCCTGGAATAACTAGCAGCGGTCCATTAAAGTCATTAACGTCTTCAAGAAAGATAACTGCATTCAATGCTCTTGGCGCTGGCATACCGTCTTCTTTATGCCAATATAGAAAATCTTGATGCCATTTCCACTCTTCTCCATCTAGAGCAACCTTGGAGTTTAGCTTATATTGATGTAGGTAAATATCGCTCTCAAGAATCTGCTGAACGGGCTCAACGAGGCGCGGTATTTGAGCTAGAGCGTTAAATATTTCGCTACAGATATGGGGTGCAAAGACGCTACGCACGGCTCCATTGCTCTCCAGAACTCTTCCGGGTCTATCTAAAGCCGCAAGTCTCAGCATTTCCTGCTTGAGTGCCAAAACTTCTCTCGGTGAGAATAGACCTTCGAGTATCAAGAAACCGTTTTGGTGATATTGAATAAGCTGTTGTTGCGTTAGTGCAGGCATTCTAAAGTCTCCTTAGAGCATTGTGGAGATATTGAATAAGCTGTTGTTGTGTTAGTGCAGGCATTCTAAAGTCTCCTTAGTCTGTAAAAAATGTGAGACGTTCAAGCTTGAAATAGTTATTGGCTTAGCGACTACAAGTCTCCCTGTTCGCGATCGCCCTCTTCTACCGACCCATGACCCTGAGCATTACCGTTCAGGGCTGCAAGATATTGGGCTTGCCGCGCGACTGTCGATTCCCCAAGCAGGGACCCAATGGAAACCTCTGCGCTAAAGATCTCCCGGATGCGGTTGATAACCCGCGTTGCCCGTAGCGAATCTCCTCCCAAATCTAAGAAGTCGTCATGGACGCCAACCGGCTGCATGTCCAAAACATCCTGCCAAATGGCGACAAGCTTCTCTTCAAGGGCGCTGCGGGGAGCAAGATAGCTTTCTGTTAAATTAGGTCGTACCTTGTCAGGGGCTGGTAGCGCCCCGCGATCTACCTTACGGCTGGGGTTGAGCGGCAAGGCATCGAGCTGGACAAAGGTAGTCGGCAGCATGTAGTCGGGTAAGCGTTGCTGTAAAAATTGGCGCAGCTCGTTGACCGTAGACGTTTGCTGGAAGAGTACGACGTAAGCCACTAAACGCTTATCGCCGGGAACATCTTCACGGGCGATGACGACTGTTTCTCTAACAAGGGGATGTTGAGCGAGCGCAGCTTCAATTTCTCCCAGCTCAATGCGAAAGCCTCGAATTTTGACTTGATGGTCAATCCGCCCTAAAAACTCAAGCACCCCGTCGGGTCGGTAGCGGGCCAAGTCTCCAGTTTTGTAGAGGCGATTGCCCTCTGGGTCAAAGGGGTTAGAAACAAAGCATTCCCGTGTCTTTTCCGGTCGGTTAAGATATCCTCGAGCCACCCCTAATCCGCCAATATAGACTTCCCCTGTCTCCTTTGAGGGTGAGGGCTGCATCTCCTCGTTATTCAGCAGATAGACTTGAGTATTAGCAATCGGCTGACCAATAGGCGGGCGGCTTGGCCAGTCCAGGGGGGACCTAGGCAAGTCGAAGTAGGTGGCGACGTGGGTTTCTGAGGGACCGTACTCGTTGTGTAAGGTACAGTTGGGGAGCTGGAGAAATAGCTCGGTCATTGCCTGAGTAATGTGGAGTTGCTCAGATCCGGAGATGACGTACTGAAGCTGAGTCGGTAATTTCTGAGCATGTAGAAACCCTTCAACGAGCTGCTGCAGTGCTACTGCAGGAATAAACAGTCTGTTAATTGCAGCGTCAACAATAAACCGAGACAGCCCCCTAGCGTTTTTCCGCAAGGCTTCAGGAATCATCACCACCGTTCCGCCCGATAGCCAGGTTGAGAAAATCTCTTGACACGAGACGTCAAAGTTGAGGGAAGCAAGCTGTAGGGTGCGCATGCTTTCAATAAGCCGATAGTGGCGGAGCTGCCATTCCAATAAATTGAGAATTGCAAGTTGTGGCATCGCAATGCCCTTTGGCTTGCCTGTGGAGCCAGACGTGTATGTGATGTAAAGTAAATTATTAGGTGATGCAACGTTTTCGACATCTTCTAAGCTTTGCTTGGCGATCGCCGCTTGGTCTGAATCGAGAAGCACGACTTGAGCCCCGTGATCCGGCAGCGCGCCCGTCAAAGACTGCTGTGTGAGTAGAACGGGTGCTTGCGTGTCTTCTAGGATCAGCGAAAGGCGATCGCGCGGGTAGCTAGGATCCAAAGCGACGTAGGCTCCCCCGGCTTTGAGGATGCCGAGCAGTGCAGTGGCTTGTTCTAGCGATCGCTCTAGACAGATCCCAACTAAAACCTCAGGTTTGACCCCTAGTGTCTGTAGGTAATGGGCGAGCTGGTTAGCACGGTTGTTCAATGCTTGATAAGTAAGCTGTGCATCTTCAAAGGACACTGCTATGGCATCGGGCGTTTTTTCTGCTTGCGCATCCCAGCGCTCGGAGAGAGAGAGCTGAGCCCAAGCGCGCTGTTGCGCAACGTCCTGAGTCGTGCGGGAATGTTTGGGCATGTCCACATTACAGATTTATATCAACAGATATCCAAGTCCTATTGCGTGACCTGTAGCAGGTTCGCCTCCGATTGGTCTAACATTTGTGGGCTGTTCGGGAAATAGCCGACGCTCTCAATGATGCGGTTGACATTGCTCAGGTAGAAATTGATCAGCGCGCCAACCTGCGGCTTTTCACGAATAATTTCAGCGTCTGAATAGATGAGTAAAGGTCGAGCAAGTGGGTAATCTCCGCCTTCTATTGCCTCAGCGCTAGGCACAACACCTTCAATCGAAATAACGTTCAAGGTATCCTTGTTTTCCTCATAGTAGGCATAGCCAAAGAAGCCAATGGCATTGGGATTAGTAGCAACGCTTTGCTGAATATAGTTGTCATCCTCACTAAACTCGGTATTGGGAGCATTTAGGAGCGTTGCTTCGTTCTCGCCTAAAACCTCTTCTACAAAGAAATCGAAGGTTCCTGAATCTTCCCCTGGCACAAAGCGCTCAATTAGCTCATTCGGCCACTCAGGATTTACATCTGACCATGTCTCGGCACTAAATAGCGCCGCCAGTTCGTCTGGCGTCACATCGGTAACAAAGTCATTTTCCAGATTGACAACTATTGCTAGCGCATCTGTGCCAACGCGGAATTCGATGGGCTGACGCCCAATTCTTTCACAGGCTGCGACTTCCTCCTCCCTGATAGGACGGCTCGCGTTAGAGATGTCGATTACGCCCGCTTGGCAGAAGAGCCGGAACCCCGCAGAAGAGCCAACGCTATCGAGCTTAATCCTGCCAGCGTATCCATACTGGATGAAGCGATCGTGGATAGCTTGGGAGAGGGGGAACACCGTAGAACTCCCGGCGGCGCTAATGTCACCTTCCACCTCTAGCGGATCAACTTCCGGTAACCTAATGCTTCCTACTGCTGGCTGGGGAGCATCAGCGGTGAGGGGTTCAGGAGCCGGAGCGACTATCTCTTCTTCGACAGCGAGTGAGTCAACTTGTGCCGGAGCCTCAGTTTCTGACACCTCATCTACAATAGAATCCTCAGACTCCACAAAAGAACTACCGCAGCTGAGGGTCAGCATAACAGCAACAAGTAAGAGCAATTTGGGTGCGGGTCGTCTATGGTTCAGCATGTTCTACAGCTCAACTACTTGCTAGATGGATGAAGAGCAGAACTGCCGTTGGGGAGACTATTGCTCGCCGCGCTTTCTACAAGTTCTACCTTTCCTTTTTCTCGCAGCCTGCGAATTATCTTGCGGCGCTCGTCGATCGGCCCATCCAGTTGCTTTGCAAATAAAGGACGCTCTGTAAACAAACTTGCCGTAGCCGCTGGCTCAAGTCGGATTACCTTTAGGTCATTGTCGGCAACAGCTGATACGGCACTGGTCTTACCAGACATAAGAACTGACTCGCCAAAGAAATCGCCTTGAGAGACCTCTGCAACGGACTGCTGCACCCCTTGATTATCCTTAAACGTGAGCGTAGCGCTCCCTCGCTGAATGATGTAAAGTCCAGGAGCCAGCTCATTTTGTCGCAGAACCTGCTCTCCCGTGCCGTAATATTCTATTTCCGCATTGAGGGCAAGCGTTTCTAACGCGCTAACTTCGACCTCAGCGAAGTAGGGCAAGGACTGGAGATAGTCCACAATCTCCTGAGGACTGTCTTCAATGGCATTTTGCTCTAGGCTTGTGTGATAGATGTGGCTAATAGGGAAGGGAATGGTCAACCCGTTGCGCTTCGCTACGTAGTACAGACGGGTTCTAAAATCATTGCGAGCCTTGAAGGCACTGATGTAGTTTGCCGCCATGAACATGACTCGATAGTTAATGAAGAAGTCATCGTAGTTCCCGGTAGAGACAATTTTGAAACCTTTGTCCAAGTCCACTCCCTTGACTTCTGTCAGCACTTGGCGAAGAATCCTCTTCACCTTGTTGGGCGGATCATTGTAGGAAAAGCCAACCTCTATCCAAATGCCCCGTGCTGTGTTGGGGAGATTGTAGTTAAGAATGGTTTGCTTGCCCAAAGCACCGTTGGGAATAATGACGACATTACCTTCGATTGTCTGCAGCCGCACAGCACGCCAGTTCATC
>JBCBSR010000027.1:0-11814 GCA_039819045.1 Cyanobacteria bacterium J06638_28 | reverse complement strand
TCTCCCAATATTGGGAGAAGGGGAGCAAGCATTTTGAAGTCCCTCTCCCAAGCTTGGGAGAGGGATTTAGGGTGAGGATTCGAAAGTGACATGCTCCCAAGAAAACTGACCCGTCACGATTTGCCAGGGGGTGACTTCTTCAATCGTGTTACTCGCTAAAGGATCTTCGAGTAAATTAACGGATTCTAGCGTCGGTGTGCCCCAAGGGGTTGTTACTTGTAGCTTGCTGCCCTCACCATACAAATCCCAACAGCGAAGAATGTAGCGATCGCGGGTATCTTCCGCTAATTTGAATGCTGTTACCTGTACCCTATCCGTGCCCACATCCAAAAATGACTGTTGTGAGGGTACGACATTTTCCATCCCCACGGAGGTGATGGGGTCTGATGGATTGATAACGACTGATTGTAAGGGCGTATTGAAAGCGATCGCGTGGTTAGGTGTTTTGCCCGTTCGCCAATCGCCAGCGTGAGGATACAGCCCATAGGTAAACTGATGCCGCCCGCGATCGGCTTGAGGATCGGGCCAGAGTGGAGCCTTGAGGAGGGTCAGTCGTAGTTGATCCGGTTTGGCGTCAAACCCGTGTTTGTAATCCGTCAGAATGCTGAATCCGATGGCACCATCACTCATGTCCGCCCAGCGGAGGGCAGGCACTTCCCATTTCGCTTGCTCGTGGGGATCAGCGGAATTAGTCGGACGCGCGATCGCCCCAAACGGAATCTCGTAGGTAGCGTGGTCAGATTCTATTGCCAGCGGAAAAGCGGTTTTCAGAACCACCTGGGTTTCATGCCAGTCGGCGACTGTAGACACTTTGAGATAAGGCAAATGTTGATCCAGTACATAATCCTGCTGAAAAACTGAGTTTCCAAACTGGCGTATGACTCGTAGCCGTTGCCTTAAAGGGCCATGCTCCAGCCAGGTGATCGATTTGAGCTGCGTCTCAGACAAAGGATGTGCTTCATAGTCAGGCGCGATATCCCAGGCATCCCAGTATTGTCCGCTGTCCTGAAATGCCTGAAGCTGATTGGCGGGCGATCGCACGACCTGAGTTGGCGTTTGCTTTTCCCATAGCTCCGTCATATTCCCCGTTGTGGGATCAATCACAGCTTGCACCAAGTCATTCTCAAGCACCCACTGATCAAGCCTGGGATTTTGGCGAACTGTACGCTTACCAGCAGGAGCTGTAGATTCTGCATTTACTGGCTTAGGCACTAGCCAAAATACGCGATATCCCATCACCGGAACAGTTGCGAGAAAAAGTAGCCGGGGGGAGGCTTCTTCAGCTTTTTGGGGTGAGCAGGGAGGCGTGTCGTGACGCTCAGTGTAGTCACTCAGTTGCGCGACCATCCAGCCCTCGGTGACGGGATCAAACACATCCCATCCCTCAGCTTTCAGCGGCAGATCAGCCAGCGCGACTTCGACTAGGTCAGTGTGCTCCCAGTTGAGGGAATTGAAAACGACAATAGGCATCGCGTTGGGGTAGGGAACAGTTTCTAGGGGAAGATGCTGGGCGATCGCGACTAAAGCTTCGGAACGAATTTGCTTCGCTGTGTCGTAAGCTGCTTGCCAAGCAGGATTCGTGGTCTCAAATACCTCGGGAATGGCAGTTCCCGGCAGAATGTCGTGGAACTGGTTGAAGAGCGCCTGCTTCCAGGCATTTTCCAAAGCGGCTTGAGGGTATTCGTAGAGAGTCTGCATGTGAGCCAGCGCAGCGAAGAGTTCGGCTTCGCGCAGAGCGTCTTCACAGCGACGGTTGAACCACTTTTGATCGGCATGGACGGTGTAGCAGCCTCGATGGAGTTCCAAGTAGAGTTCGTTTTGCCAGGTAGGGAGTGGAGAAGGGGAAAGGGGTGGGGAGGAGGGCGATGAGTGAGAGAGCTGCGGAGCAAAGGAGTAAGGGGGTGGAGAAGGCGCGTAAGTATGTGTGATGTGGTGCAGGTGGGCAAGGACAGAGGTGAATTGGAGGTCAGGGAAGAAGGGGGAGTTTGACCAACGACGAGCTTTGGCGAGCATGTCGCGGGTGGGACCACCGCCGTGATCGCCCATGCCGGGCAGCCACAACATTTCTGGCAAGTGGGTCTTGGCTTCCCAGTCAGCACTGTGGGTGGCCATCTGGATGGGGTCGACATCCGTGCCAATGGGAGGCAGGGTAAGGCTGAGGATTTGGGTGCCGTCTAAGCCTTGCCACCAGAAGAGGCTGTGGGGAAAGGGGGTGACTTCGTTCCAGCGTAGTTTTTGCGTTGCGAAGTACTCTATTTGGCCGAGCTTCAAGAGTTGGGGTAGCTGCCAGGAAAAGCCAAAACAGTCTGGGAGCCAGGCGATCGCACTTGCCTGGCCAAATCGCGATCGCGAGTAGCGCTGTCCGTACAGAATTTGCCGCGCCAAGGATTCTCCACCGATGGTGTTTAATTCAGGCTCGACCCATAGCCCCGCATCAATTGCCCAGGTTCCGGCTTCCACTCCTGCTAAAACTTGCTGAAACAGGTCCGGCTGATGGGTTTCCAGCCAGTCAAACAACGCGGGACTGGAATGGGTGTAGGTGAGTTCTGGAAATGCCGACTGGAGGGAGAGTACGGAACAGAACGTCCGTTCAGCAGCTCGCCAGGTAGCTTCGACGGGCCACAGCCAAGCCAGATCCAGATGAGCGTGCCCGGTGCAGACAATTTGCCGCTGTTTGATCCAGTCACTCAGAGGGTGAAGCCGCTGACGGAGGGCTACCAATTCCGCTTGAAACTGATCTGGGTGAGAAACCTTTGACCAGTCTAATGGCGCGATCGCGGCGGCAATTTCTGACAATTTTGCTGGTGCCAACTTTTCTGCGTAGATCTGTAAGACCGTGAGTTCATCAGCGACAAAGCCAGGTTCTGGCAAATCGGGGTCAAAAGATTCATAGATCACTTCCGAGCGAACCAGTGCCCCAGCATCGTGTCCTGGGCTAAGCATATGAACGGCAATAGTAAACGTATCGCCAGGAGAGACGCGATCGCTCAACGGTAACCGTACAAAGTAATCGAATAGATCTCCCTGCTGCACCAGTACACCGTCAACATAAACTTCGACCGTGTCAGCCCACCAGGTGAGTCCCAGCCGCAGCGACAACCCTGCTAAAGGAAACGCTGATAATGCGGTAGGAACCGTGATTTCCTGACACAGCCATATGGATTGCTTCCCTTTGTGCCAAGCAATGTGTTCGCGGTTATTCAAAGGGGCAAGTGCCCAATTTTGCCAATCATGATTAGCCAGAACAATCGTGGCAGGATAATTTTCAAGTGACTGATGCCACTGAGGCTGGCAAGATTTCTGAGTTAATGATCGGAGTTGAGTCGCGCACGTTGTAATGTGAGTGCTGAGAGTAGCGGCATCCATGGATGAGAAATTCGCGATCGGCATGATTGGCGCAGGCTTACGAAGGGGATAGGGCAGCTCCGATTCAAGACTATACCTTGACCATATTGAGACGCCCAGTTTGCATTTACCGGCTTGCATTTAAGTGACTGACAGCCTCGTTCCTACTGGAATAGGTGATGGCTGGAGGAACTCGCATATGATTTCTGGTGTCGTTAGGTCTAACGTGATTCTGCCAATTCGAGGTGTCGATGCACTTTGGCGATATCATACTCTTACTGATTGCTGTCTATTGGTGAGAAGGCTCGATGCTGACACTAAAGATCGTTGTTTATATTGTGGTTGCCTTTTTCGTTGGTCTATTCATCTTTGGCTTCCTAAGCGGCGACCCATCACGTAACCCGGGTCGTCAAGACTTTGATTAAATTGATGATCGTTCAGTCCTTTATTGGTTAGGATTTTTCCCATTTGGGAACAACCTGCCTGGGATTGCTTCGAAAATGTGACACCTACAAGCTTTGCGCTGAAAGGGTGCTAAACTTCAAAGCCCGCTTGCCGGGCTTTTGTTTTGACAGGGTAGCTGTCCATGCCTTATCCGTTTTTGTTGCTAGCCCTCCCCCCGACGATTGAGGTGGAGCATGTTCACTTGTCTGAAGCCGATCAAGGGGCTTCGCCAAGTTTTACATCGGAAACTCAAGCTAAAACTCAAGCTGCCTCTGTTCTGGCTACTGACACCCTGAGTCAACCCGTCCCGATTGAGCTGCCAAAAACACGATTACCGGATCATTCAACGTCGCTACCGCCCGATGCAGTTTTACCGATTCGGTCTGTAGAGCCCTTAGCTACAGACGACGGCTCAACAACTTTTGCAACGTCTGCTACGGCTCTGGATTCACCTCATAATGGCAACCCGGCGTTCACAGAAGTAGCCAGCCCAGTCACGGCAACAGATGTGATTGTTCCAAACATATACGCTCTGCCCTTAGCGCAATCATCTCCCCCAGAGCTTTCGCAGCCAGAATCGCCTGTAGAGGAACCGCCTCCAGAAACCCGCGACGCTCCCGCGAATCCTACTGTCCCCAATGCAGTGAGTCCCGAACCTTTTTGGTCTAACGGAGCAGTAACGGGTGAAGGCGAATTGTTGCCCCCTTCGCAACCCACTGATCGCCCCGATATTCCCCTCGATCTCACGGCTGACTATCAGGAATATGCGCCTTTACGTCAAATGGTGACGGCTCGAGGAAACGTTGTCCTGCAGTTGGGCAGTGGTCTCTTGAAGGCTGATCGACTGTGGGTGAACTTATTCAACCGCTATGTCCTTGCCGAAGGCAATGTTGTTTTTCAGCAGGGCGATCAAACGATTCGGGCTGAGCGGGGAGAGTATAACCTGTTGCAAGGACAAGGTAGCTTGTTTCAAGCCCGAGGAACGGTCTTTCTTCCGGGTTTGGGGGCCGACTTTGGGGAAATTTTGCCGCGTGATGCGGATTCCAATCGTCGTCCTATTAGCGATCGCTTGCGGGAGGACCCCCTGGATGATGTGCGGGGTACCGGTGGTATTACCTTAGCCACCGATGGTAATGAAGATCTCGACAACGCAACCAGCGATACCGTTCGCCGGGTTCGTTTTGAAGCAGCCCAGGTAGATTTTAATGCCGAGGGTTGGGTTGCTTATGATGTGAGGCTAACTAACGACCCTTTCTCGCCCCCTGAGCTAGAACTCAGGGGGGATACCGCTACCTTCACCCGCTTGAATGACCAACAAGATCAGTTGGTGATTGAGCGGCCAGGACTTGTCTTTGACCAAAGCTTTCGCTTGCCGCTATTCAGGTCAACGTTCGTTTTTGATCGAGGCAGTGACGGCGTCAATCCATTTTCCGTCGCGATCGGGTATGACGGTGACGATCGCGACGGTCTCTTTTTAGAGCGCACATTTCGAGTGGCGCGTATCCCTCCTTGGGATCTACGATTGACGCCCCAGCTGCTAGTACAGAGCTTGGCCAATAATTCTGAGTTTAATAATCTGCGCAACTACGGCTTAGTCGCTGAATTGGATGGACAGTTTGGGCCAACCACACAGGTCAGAACTAGAGCCAGTTTCTCGGGGCTGGATTTAGGCGACAACCTGGATGAGCGCTTGCGCGCCAGCGCCCGCGTTGAACAAGCCCTAGGCAATCATCGACTGAACCTGGAATACAGTTATCGCGATCGTCTCTTCAACGGTTCCTTAGGGTTTCAAGATATTCAAAGTAGTGTTGGAGCCGTTCTCCTTTCGCCAGACATTGTTTTAGGTGATACAAAAATTCGCCTAAACTACCAAGTCGGTGCTCAGTACGTAACCGCTGAGACCGATCTCCCTGAATTTTTAGATCCCTTTGAAGATAAAGAATTGATTAGTCTAGGGCGCTTTCAAGGAAGCTTGTCTCTGACTCGCGGCTTTACCCTTTGGCGCGGTACACCCTTGCCACCGACGCGCGATGAGGGCCTCCGGTTTACGCCAAGACCGGTGGTGCCCAACTTACGACTTGTTTTAAATAGCCGTGGTACCTACACCTACTACACCAATGAAGATGTTCAAGAAAGTGTCACCGCCAGCGTAGGGATTCGGGGTACGGTTGGGCACTTTTCCAGAGACTACCTTGACTCAACGGTTTTTAACCTGGCATATCGGCGATCGTTTGTAGGAGACGGGGAATCACCTTTTTTGTTTGATCGAGACATCGATCGCAACGTTTTATTTGGAGGGATTATTCAGCAGATTTACGGCCCCTTTCGAGTTGGGGTACAAGTTTCCTACAACTTAGATACAAGAGAATTTTTTGATACGGATTATATTTTGGAATATAGTCGCCGCACTTATGGTATCGTCGTGCGTTTTGATCCCAACCAAGCATCTGGCTTTATTGGCTTTCGATTGAGTGAATTTGATTGGTCTGGACAGGCGGCGCAGTTTGGGGGGGCTGACCTGCGTCAAGTTGAGAGTGGGGTTGTGCGCTAGCTGTCTATTCTTTTTAACAACGGGTAGGCACGGCTACTTCTAGCCACTGATTGGTTTTTGAACAATTTTTTTCGCGTCATTCAAGTTATTTCTTACAGTCACTTTTGACGGCGACGTCGAGTTGCTTTCCATTGAAGTTAGTTTCTCATACGCGACAGGCTAATAGCCTGCAATGGGTCAACAAATATCGACACACGACACTGAGGTTTGTACTTTGCGGTAAGTATAAATTAGGCGTAATGAACATCAACATTGAGAGCACCAAGTTTTCTGTAAACTTGATGAATTAATAGCCAGAAATTCATCACCTAAATGCTGTCTTGAAAGGCTGACGAACTTCACAGCTTGTAACAACAAACAGGTCTAAATCTTGAGAGAAAGACAAGGGATCGCAATCAGTCTAATCAGGCGTGATTACATAAGGACTTAGAAGCGACACTCAGGGTTTGAGGGTCGTTGTGGGCACTGCCCTTGCAGATACACGCTGAAGGATTCTTCCAGTTATGGCAACCTTAAAAGTTGGTATCAATGGTTTCGGTCGCATTGGTCGTTTAGTATTTCGCGCTGCCATCAAAAATCCCAACATTGAATTTGTGGGTATTAATGACTTGGTTCCACCTAAGAACCTGGCCTATCTTTTGAAATACGACTCTACCCATGGCCGTTACAGCGGCACGGTAGAAGCAAAGGACGACGGCATTGAAGTGGATGGCAAGTTCATTCCTTGCACCGCCATGCGTAACCCGGCAGAACTCCCCTGGCAGGATGCGGGGGTGGACTATGTCGTTGAATGTACAGGTTTGTTCACCACCTATGACGGGGCCAAGCAGCACATTGATGCGGGGGCCAAGCGAGTTGTATTGTCAGCCCCGACAAAAGATCCTGGCAAGGTCGCAACACTCCTGATGGGGGTCAATCATGAAACGTTTGATCCTGCCAAGGATGTAGTTGTTTCTAACGCTAGCTGCACAACCAACTGCTTAGCTCCGATCGCCAAGGTGATTCATGACGCTTTTGGCTTAGCCGAAGGCTTGATGACGACTGTCCACGCCTCCACCGCAACCCAACCCACAGTGGATGGCCCTAGCAAAAAAGATTTGCGGGGTGGTCGTGGGGCTGGGCAAAATATCATTCCCGCTTCAACCGGTGCAGCCAAAGCGGTCACCCTGGTTTTGCCTGAACTCAAAGGTAAATTGACCGGCATGGCTTTGCGTGTGCCTACGCCTGATGTTTCAGTGGTAGACCTAACCTTCCGGACTGACAAAGCGACCAGCTACAGTGCAATCTGCGAAGCGATGAAGGCCGCCGCCGAAGGCCCCATGAAGGGCATTTTGGGGTACACCGATGAGCCGGTTGTTTCCACCGATTTCACCACTGATCCACACTCCAGCACGTTCGATGCGGGTGCTGGTATCGAGTTGAATGGTAACTTCTTCAAGGTGGTTTCTTGGTATGACAACGAATGGGGCTATTCCTGCCGTGTTGTTGACCTCATGCTCCATATGGCTCAAGAAGAAGGAATTTTGAGCGGCATCCAAATTCCTGTGACGATTGGTTGATGTAGCAACGATGTTTTGCTGTTCCTCTGTTGTCGATTAAAGACAGAGGGGCAGCATTTGAAGTTTTACCCTTGACAAAAGCGATCGCCTCAACCCTATTGTTCCCTTTCATGGTGGGAGCAACTGGTTAAGGCGATCGCGCTTTGCTTTGAGGAAATTCAGCTCTAGGACGCTAAGGCGACTTCAACAGTTTCTTGAAGCTTACCGCTTTGGTAAAGCTCAACCATAATATCCGAGCCACCGAGAAACTCCCCATTGAGATACACCTGAGGAATCGTCGGCCAGCTAGAGTACTCCTTAATGCCTTGGCGGATGTCGGCGTCCGCTAGGACATCAAAGGTCTCGAAGGGAACACCCAAGATGTTCAAGATTTGAACTACGTTGTTAGAAAAGCCACACTGGGGCATGAGCTTATTGCCCTTCATGAAAACCATGATCTTGTTGTTATTAATCAAAGTTTCAATGCGCTCTTTTAATTCTGGAGTCATTGACGTACCTCGTTTTTGCTTAAATCAAGGAGCTTACGGATGAACGCCTAGGAGGCTTGACCCACCGCAGACCAAGCTTCAGGGGTGTAGGTTTTTAGCGCGAGGGCATGAATTGCCTCAGAGGACATTGCCTGATTAACAGACTTGTATACCAGTTGATGCTGTTGAACTAAAGAACGCCCCTCAAACTGACTGGAAACAACCGTCACTTCAAAGTGATCGCCGCCTCCAGTGAGGTCGTTAACTTGAACTTCAGCATCCGGCATTTCTGCCTGGATCATGGAAACAACTTGCTCTGCACTGACCATGTTTTCCCCTTGAAGTGCTTGCCTGATAGACAGTTACGATTCCCAAGTGTAGCGAAACTACTCAACAGTCGTGTAGGCAATTCATTACCTTTGATAAGGTTCTTCGACAAAACCCATTTCAAAAAGCTGCTGATAGGCCTGTTGACCCAACTCGCGGGTCGGTTGTTGGCTGCGCAGAATGTCCATTAGTAAAGGAATCGCCTCTTCGGGGCGATTTTGAGCGCGATACAGCAGGGCTAATTGATAAGTTACCTGGTCTCGTTTCTGGGCCGTGTCTAAAGCTCTAGTGCGGTTGCTGGTATTTTGGCGGGTATCAACCCCGACAAACATCGCCGCGAGTTCCTGATAATTGGTTGACAGTTCATTGTAGATTGTCCGAGCCTCGGTTAGCTTGTCGATCGCGCTCGGGAATTGCTGATTGGAAATAGCCAGGGTAGCTTCTTCGGCTAGCTGATCAGCGGCTGCAATGCTGAAGTCGTTGTCGATGGTTTGGTCAATACGCCGAACTTCAGAAGCAGGGCTGGGTTCTGTGTCCTCGGCAGGAGAGGCTTCTTGAGCCAAAGCCGCAACTGACATCATACTAGCCAGGCCAGCAGCCAGCACTCCTTTGCCAGCCCAACCTAGCACCTGAAACGGTTTGAAGAAAAGATAAGCGGACATTAGCTCAACCTGCGTGTTGACAAGGAACAAAAATACTGGGGTATCTTACCATTTCGCCTGTGACCAAATACGAATGGATTGGGATAACCTGCTGCAAGCCTCGCTAAAGTTAAGCACAGGCGACACACAAAAAGGCGCGAGGGAAGCCGGTGAGCTATCTGACGCGGGTCCAATAGGGGAGGTTCCAGGGCGATGAATCATGACAGAAGTGCTGCTGGAGCAGTGATTTTGCAGCGAGGGGGCGAAGAGATTTTACTCACCAAGGTGAGCGATCGCTTCACCACCCGACTAACGTCACCAGAATTCCTGGCAACGTTACAGGAAATGCTGCAACCAATCACCGTTCGTTCCGTTGCCCGTGGGCAGTTGGTGGAATGGCAAGTCACCTCCGGACGCCTAGAGAGTTCGCTTACTCAGGCGCGTAAACAGGATACCGTTGCCTACGCTAGTCATGTTTATCGGTTGGTCAGTAGTCCTCAGACCTGGGTTTATCTAACCGAACAGTTGACCCTACAGTTTGCGCCTGAGGTAGCGCGGACGCAACGCACGACCCTAATTCACTCCTATGGATTAGATCTGGTGCGAGAGCTGGTGGGTATTCCCAACACCTACATCTATGCAGTCACCCGCAACGCTACGGCGAATCCCATCAAAATTGCGAATCGCTTGATCGCGAGCCCTGAAGTTCTCGTCGCCGAGCCTAATATTGTGATCGAAACAGCAGGCCTTTATCGTCCTCGCGATGCCTTGTTTGGTCAGCAGTGGCACCTGACTACCGTTAGTCGTAGTGATGTGCAGACGGGGTCTCACATTGCCGTTGAGCAGGCATGGGATATCACGCGTGGCACCCGCTCTGTGGTGATTGCTGTGAGTGATGATGGCTTTGATTTAGATCATCCCGATTTACAAGGCATGGGCAAAATTGTAGCGCCTCAAGATCTAAAGGCTCGTGATGCGGTACCGCTGCCCACCGCAACCGTCGATAACCATGGTACCGCCTGTGCCGGATTGGCAATCGGTGAAGAAAACCAGAACGGCATTGTTGGGGTAGCTCCGGGCTGTAGCTTCATGCCCATTCGGACGACCAGCTTTTTAGATGACGAGTCGATCGAAACGCTGTTTCTAGGGGCGATGACCCAGGGAGCAGATGTGATTTCCTGTAGCTGGTCGGCAGCCGCCATTCGCTTTCCCTTATCTTTGCGGCAGCGCAATGCCTTGACCCAGGTTGCCACCCAGGGGCGAGGGGGCAAAGGCTGCGTGATTGTGTTCTCAGCCGGTAATGCAAATCGTCCCGTTAGTGGCACCATTAATGAGAAAGGATGGCCCCAAGGGGCTGTGAGTGGTCTAACGGAGTGGCTGAGTGGTTTTGCGATTCATCCCGATGTGGTAACCGTCTCAGCCTGTACGAGTTTGAGCCTCAAAGCGGCCTACAGTAACTGGGGCAAACATGTTGCTGTGGCCGCACCGAGTAACAATGCGCCCCCCAATATGGCGTTGCCTCAGATCGGCAGTGTGAAAACCGGCCCAGAAATCAAGTCCGCACTGCGGGGACGCGGCATGGTCACCAGCGATCGCACTGGAGCGGTGGGCTATAGCCAGACCGCTTACACTGATACCTTTGGCGGCACATCCAGTTCTTGTCCAGTGGTAGCGGGTGTGGCAGGGCTAATCCTGTCGGCCAATCCCAATTTGACGGCGCGTGAGGTGAAGCAGATTTTGCAACAAACAGCGGACAAAATTATCGACACGTCACCCGATCCCCAGTTGGGATTGAGCTTGGGCACTTACGATACCAACGGTCATTCCCAGTGGTTTGGTTACGGTCGAGTCAATGCCTTCAAAGCAGTGGCCGAAGCAAAGCAACGACTGTATGCCGGACGCAGCTATACCCAACAAGTGGAATTCATCGATGATGTCGTGGTCGATATTCCTGACAATCGCACCAGTGGCATCATGCGCTCAATCCAGTGTCGTGAACGCGGCACAGTTCAAGATCTATATATACAGGTGGAATTAGAGCATGCGTTTTTAGGCGACGTAATGCTGCATCTGTGGTTGCCCTCCGGGCGATCGCTCCTGCTTCAGGGACGCACATTGGGCAATCGCCAAACCCTAGAACAGCGCTATAACCTGAGCAACACCCCCATTTTGGCTACCGCGATCGGCACTGACGCGGCAGGAAGATGGCAGCTTCAAGTTAGCGATCGGGCAGCAGGACATACTGGGCAGCTATTACGCTGGAGCTTGAACCTGGCTCTACAGTCGAGCTAAGGTACATGTACCCATTTAGATGACCTACCAATCGATAGTAATAACGACAGGACGGAAGGAAATAGTCGTCGTTCGTGAAGTGCTTGGACATATTGAAAATGAAGGCAAGTCCTAAGTAGGAAGTTGCAATTAAATGTAAGAAATCGTAGGTTGCGGTTGAGGAACGAAACCCAACGCCCGCATGGGTT
>JBCBSR010000026.1:0-14404 GCA_039819045.1 Cyanobacteria bacterium J06638_28 | reverse complement strand
CCTGCCCGTTTACCGGCATAACCCTGGGTCTCTAGAGGCTTTCTCATTAAGCCTCTCTTATTGCTGTGACTAATTACCTTTTAGCAAAGATGGGAAATTTCTGGTTAGTTGCAGCGATGACTCTGTTATCAGGCTCTATGACCTCCAGCAACGTCAATGTATACGTACACTTTTAGGTCACGCTAATGGCGTTTGGTCAATTCATTTCTGTTTGGATGGACAGACAATAGTGACCAGTAGTGTTGACGGGTTAATCCGCTTATGGAACTTGAAAACAGGAAACTGCTTTCAATCTTTGCAGATTCCACGTCCCTATGAAGGTACAAATATCACTGGAGTGCAAGGGCTAACGAAAGCGCAACAAGCCTCAATGCTGGCTTTGGGTGCAGTCGATCGCTCCTCCGAGAACTCCCACAACAGCTAAGGCTGACCTACAGATATCCCCTTTCTGCAACAGCATCAAAATATCCAGTGTGAAAATCGACGTTTACCAGGGCAAATCATGATAGGGATTGGCACGAAAAAAAGTACCTGCATTAAGACAGTGGATGGGTGGATGAGTAGATAGGTGGATGGGTGGCATTCTCACTGCCACCCGAACTACAGCAGTTTTGCGATCGCCCAATCCCAATGGCAAAAATGCCTCTCTCGACGAAAGCCTTGTGGCAGGACTGCAAGCGCTAGCCAAGCAGATTTGTCACGGTCGCTTTGAAGAACTCCGCAGCGAAGTCCTGATCAACGTGGATAAAGGCGATCGCGGGGAACTATTCAATACCTCGTCAGCGATCGACGCCGTTCGTTAATGTCTTCACAGTCGCCATACCGAGCAATGAATCGAGTCTGCAGTATTACGAAGACATTGAGACAAAAAATGACTACCAGATAGTTTTGATGCTGGAAAGGTTTTGAATATAGCGATCGCGAGTAATCAGGGGAAGTTCCAGCATTTGGGCAGTAGCCGCAATAATGCGATCCGGCATTTCAGGAACAACCGTGCGATCGATTTGCCGCAAAACATTTGCTATACAGCGATCTACCGGCATCACAACGACTCCAGTTTCAGTATCATCTAGAGCCTTCAAAAGTCTTTCCCAGACCGTTTCCGTCAGACGTCCTTTGTCAATCAAAAAGGCAATTTCAATTAAAGAAATGGTAGACAGATAAACGAATTCTCCAGCTTGAGTAACCTGCTCCAATGCTGTTGAAGCAGAAACCGATAAACGGTCAGGTTTAGTGATGTACCACACGATAGCGTGAGTATCGACAACCACAGAACTCATGCAATATCCTCTCGGGGAAAATTACCCCACATTTCCTGACGAGCTGTAGCAATATCCTCCTCATTAACAGATAGATCCAGATCAGCACATAGTCCTCTAATGTTGCGTCGAGGACGTTTGGGTAAAGTCTGTAGTTGAAGCACTTCAGCATCTACCGCAGAAACTGATTGAGCTGAGTCAGAGGCTTTGGCATGTTTAAACCGCAGGAATTCCAAAAAATCTTCTACCAATACGAGTAAATCAAATGGCATCTGATCAATTTGTTGGTGAAGTTGTTGACGTATTTCAGTTGGGGTCATTCCTTTCAATTCCTATATGTAAAAGCTGGTCGCTATCCCTGCAAAATCTTATTCACAGTTAATTCCAAGTCTGAGAAGATTGATGACTGCACAGTCTCTCCACCCAAATACTCTGCTGCTTCGTACCATCCCTCCAGCAGGATACACGCCGTCACCTTCTCCTTCAGCGGATCCGCAATCCAATATTCCGGAATATCCAACACGCTATATTCCGCTCGCTTCGCCCGATAATCTGTACTCTTCGTCGACTCGCTCACCACCTCTACCACCAGCAACGGGGGTGGCTCATGCAACCGAATCACCGCCTCTCGCTCCTGTAGCGCTTCCCACTGCTCCAGCGTCAGCACCGTCACATCGGGAATCCGTACCGTATCCCAAGCCTAGCCCCGAGGTGATTGCAACCCTACTGTCCCGGCTAGGGCAATCCATGGCTGCTGCAAACGCTCAATTTCATTGTCCAAAATGCGTTCCAGTCGCTTGATGATGGCTCCATGGCGACCTGTCCCTAGACTCATCGGTAACAGCTCCCCATTCACCAGCTCATAGCGGCGATCGCTGCCATCGTCATAGGTTAGATAGTCCTCTAAGGTTAAGCGCTGAGTAGCGATCGGCATCAGAGACTCACAGCAACAGTGACTTGATTTTAGCCCCTCATTATGCCGGTTGCTTTCTTTGCAGACTCACTCAAACAGCGCTGATCACCTTCGGTTAAGGGCAGTCCAGGAGGAGCTTGTCCGGTCAATGCCGATGTGGTCACGATCGCGATCATAGACACCCTCAAAGATAGAGGGGAGGGCGATGCAGTAGCGCTAACCCCGATTTTTAATCGTCATGACTTGAACAATCTGGAGAGCTGTCTCGCCCGGAATTTCGAGAATCCGGTAGAGGTCATCCAGAAAAGCCTGTTCTTGCGAGGTTACAGTGCCGTCAGAGAGGACGAGATCAGTCGCGATCGCAAAGGCCGTATCCCGCAAGTCTTGAGGTAAACACTCTTTGGCTAAGGCAATCAGATCACCCGGCCCCTGCTGCTTCAGCATCGACAACAGGCGGTCGAACATGCGATGCATCAAATCGCCGGAGTAGCTGTTGAACAGCTGCATGCGGGACAGCATCATAGTCATATCCCGTGATTCTTGCTCGGCGAGGTAGCCATCCGCTGCGATCGCCACTAGCGCTACCGCAGCAAAGGCTTCTGCTGGCGTTAGCTGGGCGTTAGTCTTGCCTTGCTCAGCATTAAATACATTGTCAAACAACCCCATCGGACTCGCTGCCCCCGCTCCATAATGCTTTACCATGATGGCTCAGATTGTCAGTAGACTCCTCTGTTTTTGCGGAGTTGTTACAGCGCTTTCCCCTAAATGCTGATTAAACGCGAGAGCACGACAACCAGGGGGGCTACTAGCAAGGCAGGCAGAAACGACGCGACTCGAATTTTGGCAATTTCTAAGAGTCCCAAGCCCAAGCCGATAATCATCATGCCGCCGATACCCGTCATCAGCAGAATATTGGGGTCGGTGGCAGGTTCAGTAATGACTGCTGACAGCGTCCCTGCTAAAAGCGAAAGACTCACTTGAACTAGCAATACGGTTAGGGCGGAAAACCCGACCCCCATGCCATAGCTGCCGGTCAGGGCGATCGCGGCAAAGCCATCCATTGTGGCTTTCAAAACCAACAGATTATCGTCCCCGGATAGACCATTCTTCAGACTGCCGATGACCGTCATGGGGCCAATGCAGAACAGCAGACTCGCTGCGACGAATCCCTCCGTGAAGCGCCCACCGCCTTTGACTTGAGCTTTCAGCGTATCGCCCAGTAGCATCAACTTTTGCTCTAGCTGCCACCACTCCCCTAATAAGCCGCCAGTAACCATGGCAATGAGCCCTAAAATGATGCCGTCAATTGCGCCCGCATCCACCTCGGCTAAGCTGCGCGTCATGGTAAAGCCAATCACCAAGGTGAGCAACCCGACGGCTTGCGTGATTACCTGCTGCATGGTCTTGGGTAGCCGATGACGCAGCAGCAGCCCTAATCCTGCCCCAATTAAAACAGTGGCTACATTAATCCAGGTACCGCTGGTGCGAGCCCAAAAACTCAACATAGATGAAGTGCCATCTAACTCCCTTCTGACGATAGCAGGAGTGTTTCATCTGCCCCCTATTCCTTCATCTCCCTGGCCATGAGCGAACAGTTGCCTTCCCACTCAGTTCTTACCCAAGGAACGGGTCGATTTCCGCCACAGATCTTCCCACCAGGGGGCGGACTCTGACTGGACTGACATGGTTGGGAGTTTGCGGCGAATTTCGTTGATGTCCCATCCGGTTAAGCGAGCTAGGGTTTGGGCTTCGGCTTCAAAGCGTTGGGGCAGCGATCGCCGATAGTCTTCCGCAGCTGAACAGCGAGCCTCGCCGGTAAAGGGATGTTGCAAGACGTAACGTCCCTGGAAAAACTGGCGGTTGTTGGTTTGTTGGAAGGCCAAATCTTCAGGAAATTTGTCGCGGGCATAGCGCACATGTAGGCGGGTAATGAAGACATTGGCATCCCAAGCAGGCGTATTGGAGGGAACCCAGAATACCCCTGCTTGCCGTAACTCTTCGGCACTCAGGGGTTCAGCCGAACAGGGGTCACAACCGCGCATATCCCAGGCATATTCCAAAAAGGCGACTTCGCGGTTTTCCTGGTTGTGGCTGCGGTCAAACATTGCCGTGTAGAACTCAGAGAACTCGTCTTCGACGAAGGTCGGAATTTGAGCATCTGACGGAATTTTGACGGTGCGGTAGTTGGTAAGTTCCACCTGTCCAGTAGGCGATAGCAGATACACCACCAAATCCTGCGCGGCTTGGGCGTTCATCATGCCCAAGCGAATCGGCAGCATGAAGCGAGGCGATTCATAGGCAATTTGCAGGGGACGCAGATTCTGAAATCCGCCCCGGTCAAATTCATCCAGGTTGACCTTGGCAACAAAAAACTTGAGCCCCTGACGAATGTAGGGTTGGAGGAGTTCGCTCGCGCCTTGGGGAATTTGGTAGTCATTTTGAATGAGCCAGGTTTCAAGCCCGTCTGACTCTTCGGCACTCAGAATCACGATGTCGTATTCGCCCACCGCAAACGCCGCTTCTACGGTGACGCCCAAAGCCTCTGCTTCACTGCGTGTGGCTCCTCCACGGGTTTGGGCAGGCGATGTGGGCACCGGCACCTGATCAAAAACGCCGCTAGGCGCGCAGGGATCCGGATCGAAGTATTCCACCAGGCGTGGGGCACTGAAATCATCCAGGCGTCCCACGATCGCTGGATCGCCCACATTTACCTGACTTTCCTGCAACACAGTGGGCACGGGCACCACCATGGCAAAGTCAGCCACGTCCCCCTGATAGTCATTGGACATGGTGAGGACGGTGCGATCGCCCTCCCGCGCAATGATCACCTGGGAGGTCTCGTTGTACAAACTGGTGTCAGCTTTGGCGACGTAGAAACCGCAGAAGGCCAGAGCTTGTGGGGCAAGGAGGCATAGGGTGGCGATCGCCACTAATAGACTGATGCCGAGGGAACGGAGTTTAGTCATGGGTTGGGTGGATGGATGGATGGGTAGATGGGTGGATGGTGGATGGGGTGATGGAGTTTTAAATTTTGAGTTCTGAGTTTTAAGGGCAACTATCCCATTCAAAATTCACAACTCAAAACTTGAACTTGCTCCCTACTTGAACTTGCTCCCTAACCCCCTAACGACCTAATTTCATCGGTAGCTTTAGCGTGGAAAACCGAGATTAGGCATTTTGATCACGTCCGGGGCGGGGTGGATGGAGAATGCGCCAGACGGAGGGGCTGGGCTGGGGGACTTCTTCGCTGATGCGGTGACGAATGTCCCTCAAGTTCCAGCCGGTGAGTCGAGACAGGGTTTGGGCTTCCCGCTCAAAGCGATCGGGGAGGGTGGAGGTTACATACTCCTGGTAGTAATCCTCGATGTAGGTGAGGGTTTCGGGTGTTAGGTATTCGTCGATATAATCTGCTTCAGTGGGATATTCCTCAAGGAGGCGATCGCGGCAGTTGGTACCAGCCGTAAAGGGATGGTTCATGACGTACCGCCCTTGGAAAAACTGACGATTACTGGTTTCTTGGAACATCAAGTCTTCCGGAAATTTATCGCGGGTATAGCGCACATGAAGCCGGGTGACGAACACATTGATATCCCAAGGACTCACCTCAGGGGATAACCAAAAGACGCCTGCCTGCCGGAGTTCTGCTGGGGTGAGTGGATCGGCAGCGCATGGATCACAGCCCCGCATGTCCCAGGCATATTCCAGAAAGGCCACATTGCGCCCCTCTTTCAGATGGCTTTGGCGGAACATGTCGTTGTAGAAGGTACCAAATTCTTTTTCAATAAAGACCGGCACATCCGCATCGGTGGGAATGGCAACGGTGCGATAGTTGGTGAGTTCGATCTGTCCCTGGGGACTTAGCAAATAGACAATGAGATCCTGGGCACCTTGAGCGTTGACCATTCCCAGACGAATCGGCAACATAAATCGCGGTGATTCATAGGCAATTTGCAAGGGCCGTAGTTGCTGGAATCCGGCTTGGTTAAATTCATCCAGGTTGACGCTCGCCACAAAAAACTTCATGCCTTGGCGAATGTAAGCTCCCAACACTTCACTCGCTCCAGCCGGAATTTGATAGTCGTTCTGGCGTAACCAGGTTTCTAACCCATCCGATTCTTGGGCACTCAAAATCAAAATGTCATATTCACCCACCGTGAAGGATTCTTCGACCGTGACTCCCAGCGCAGCATCACTCCCTCGATAGGCACCCGATTCAGCGTCTTCATTCCGAAGGAGTTGGGGAGCAGCAGAACCATAAATTGGCAAAGCCAGGTCGCAAGGATCGGTATCGAAGTATTCCACCAGACGAGGAGCACTGAAGGCATCAAGACGATCCAGCACAACGGATTCAGCGACGTTGACCTGTTCTGCTTTGATCACAGTGGGGACAGGCACAACCAAGGCAAAATCCTGAACCTCACCCTGATAGTCGTTCGCCATCGTGAGGACGGTGCGATCGCCATCCCGCGCGATCGCTACCTGTGAAGCCTGGTTATACAAACTAGAGTCGGCTTTCGCGACGTAGAACCCGCAGAAGGCCCACACGGGTGGGGTAAAGGCGAAAAAAGCGATCGCGACAGTCAGCCCAATGAAGAAGGTACGCAGTTTGTTCATGGGTGGAGGGGGTAATTAGGAGTCAGGAGTAACGGGAGAGGCGTAATTTATTACGTCTCTAATCAGCATTGATTACGCCTCTATCAGCCCAGAACCGGTGTCCGGTTTGCGGGACGTTTCCAGGCAAACCGCTCGGATTTCCAGACCCAATCCAGGGCGATCGTCAGCGGCGACAGTAAGAACAGCGCCCAAAAGACTGCCGTCGATAGGTAGAAGTAATTGCGTAGGACAAAGGTGAGGCCCGCAATACTCACCGCCCAAAGCAGCCGGGCCGGACGCGCATTAGGTATAGAACGAGGATCGGTCACCATGAAGAGGGCAAAGAGCAGCAGTGAACCGCTCATAAGGCGATGACCCCACACATCCCAAGTCCATCCCAAATAGCTATTCCGCAGCGCTTCTAATAAGGCATAGCTCCCGAGAAAAGCAGCCGTCGTATCCCACCGACCGACCCGCTTTAGCACCATTCCGCCCGCACCCACAAAGATGAGGGCGTACCAAATTTCTTCGCCCCACTGTCCGGGGGAAACCCAGGCATCCTGCGTAAGGGTGAGGGCTGCGATGATGCCCAGGTTTGCCGGATTAAAAAAGTGTTTGCCGTTGCCCTTTAACAGGAACTTGCTCGCGATCGCGATACTCGTGGCTAGAGCCATGGTGGGCAAATGATCCACGCGCAGCAGAAGGCTCAAGCCCAAGGCTGTAATCAAAGGGCTCCGCCAGTTCAGACTGAATTTTGTTGATAAGTGTTGGCGTAATGCCGCCAACGACCAGCGGGTTTCGGGCTGAATGGCTTGAGGTAGTTGTAACGGCGATGTGTCGCCCGCATCAGAAGATTGCGGCTTATGAAACCAGTAAGAGCAAAGGACTTGGGTAACTAAACTGGTGGCGATCGCCACAGCAATTACTGTGGGTTTTAAGGTCCAGTCACGGGTCGCCAGTCCCAGCAACAAAAATAGCGATAAAAATAAAATCTGATAGTCTCGGGCATCCTTCAACACGGGCAACCTCCTCGTCTAACTTGAGGGCGACAACATGGTTGTTAGTATGACGAGGCTCGCTAGGAATCCGTTGCGCGGTTACACCTTCTGTAACAGCTCTAGCTTTACAAAACCCTCATCTGAAGAAATCCAATCTGTGTTGACTGAGTCTGATCCTTAAAGAGGATCTGCTTCAGTCATTGCTTAGATTGGGCAACTATATCTAGGACTGGTTTACCTAAGCGACTCTAGAGTAGTGAATGTCCAGATGCTTTTCTCTGATTGGTGCAATGAGCTAATGAGCTAAAGCATTTTGAGGTTGCAATTCATGGAAAAGAGAGCTGAGTCAAGCAGCCTCATTTGCTTGAATTGCTTGGCTGATCTCTTGAGGGTAAGCAGTCGCATAAGCCCAAGCATTGGTGAGGTCTATTGCTCTTAAGGAAGGGTAGTTTTCGAGTAATTCGGCTTCGCTACTGCCAAGGCTACGGGCCTGTACCAGAACCCAAACCGGAATACGCGTGTTAGCAATGCAAGCATCACCCCCACAAACGGCAGCAGTTTTTTCGATAAGTAGGAAGTTGCAATTAAATGTAAGAAATCGTAGGTTGCGGTTGAGGAACGAAACCCAACGCCCGCATGGGTTACGCTCCCGCTAACCCATCCTACAGTTGAATCGGCCTAGCTACTTACCAGTCCAGTTATGGTGAATGCTTTTGAGCAGCAGCTGGATAGCCTCTGCCTTTTCGGTAAGACTAAGGGCTAGAAGTTGCTTTTCGAGTTCACGGAGACCCATATTGCCTTACCTGTGAACAGTTATCTTTACAGGATTATTCTAAACGCGAAGGAATGATACTGCCGTTATGCGAGGATCCAACTTAGGGACTAAGCTGTGCCCTCAAGGACAGGGCAGAGTTACTCAACTCGATAAAGTTTGCGGTGCGTATTGGCAAATCAGGCATTTCTAAGCTGAAGTTTATGCCAGGCTCTTTTACCTATCGGCGATCGCTCAGAAAAGCGCGCGATTCTGGAATCATCCAACTGATGAGCAGTCCACGCTGCTAATCGCATTATTCCAGGAGGTTTTCCATGAAACGCTTTTTGTTCTCGGCATTATCCATTGCACTCGCGATCGCGGTTGCGGCTCCCATGGCCTCTGCCAGACAAACTCACTTGAATGATTTGCGCGCCGACTTAAATGGCGATGGTGAAGTTACCATCGGTGAACTGAGACGATATAACCGGGATGCTCGTCAAAGTTAGTTGTTGCGATCGCCGGTTCCATGAACAACGAGCACGACTACTCATCGCACTAAAGTCTTCTATCTAACCTTTAGGGAATTTTAGTGTGATGACTCGTTAGCTTGGTGTCGCAGGAGTCGCAAAGTTGTAATGCTTGCAGCGTCAGGAAGCCAATCCTACATTGCAAACGTGCAGCTAGGTGACGGAGCAAAAGTATTCTGCATGACTACACACTTTAAGCGATGGCGCATTCGGCCCAGGGTGCCTGGAGCGCGGCAGGTGTCATGGCTGTGTTGCGAAGACGGACGCTCTGGACGGTTTCTACATGCCAGTTACAGGGATGCCATCCAGAGGCCATCCAAGTGTTAGTGGCTGCATCGTAGATAGACGCTTCCAAGCCACGATAGTTGAAACTAAACAAAGAGCCATTCGCTGCGTAAGAACCACAGAAGACGATTTCGTCGTTAGTCGTACTGAGCTGTCCGTATACCGTATCGAAAATCATTAAGGGGAAGCCTTGGGGGCTGAGGCAGCTTGCCATCAGCGATCGCAGATTAAACACATGATGAGGTGTCTCAGAGCAGTAGTCACCTTCTACAATGCCTGCGATTTTGTGCCCTGATGCAAAGGTATAGACGAATCGAAACTGCGCTGACCGCAGACGGAATTTCATTGTAGGGAATCGTTTGAGAGAAGCACAGCTAGTCTGTAGGCGCGAAAGCTCAGTCATATCACTTAGTTACTCTAGGAATTTCAAGGTCATAGCAACCTCACGGAAGATCACTCTGAACCGATATGGGAGTAACCGAACCGACTACTCATCAAACAAAAGCGTCGAGTCAGTAATTACTCGGTAGATTCACACCCTCCTATACGGAGATCTTATAGAGCAACGTACAGGATTCAGTATTTTTCCAGGCTCAATTCACCAAGCCTTACAGAAAAGTGGTCTTTTCTTAAGCGGAGATGAAATTGTATGTGTTTTCCCCGAAAGCGAGAGGTACACAGTGGTTATGTTATCTCGGTCAAATCAACTCACCCTGGTCTTGAAAATCCTGTAAATAGCGTAGTGCGTCCTGACGCCATCGTGAAACTTCGAGTCTATGTGACGGGCTCAAGAACCCTCACTTTAAGTGGACTTTACGGGTTATCGAAGGCAGTCATGTATCCAAATCGTTATCAACGCATTTGGCGGTATTGACCCCTTCATGGGCGAAAAGTTCCCCGCTCCGGTCTGGTAGCCAGAGGAATTTAGGGTGAGGTGAATTAGCGTGGCCATTGATCAGGCCAAATTGATGGTTCAGTGAAGCGAGTATTCATTTGATGGAGTGTGTCCGATCGCTGCCTGTCGTGGCGCAGGTTAAGACAGTCGATTGTGAAAGCAGATTCGCCTACTGTGAGGGAACCCCCAGCTTGTAGGATGAAACATATCCAAGGAAGCGTTGTGCTGGTGCAGCATGGTTACATACTTTAAGGCGATCGCACGTTGTCTTGTTCTCGGCTGTCTACTGTTCGTGATCACACTGGGAGTCGGTGTGAGTCCCACCTATGCCACTAGCTATGATCGGCAGAACCTCCGCATGTCCGATTTTTCGCACCAAGATTTGCGGGGCGACGATTTTACCCGTGCTGACCTGGCTCGGGCTGATGTTAGCTACAGTGACTTGACAGGGGCACGGCTGTTTGACACCACGTTTAGTGAGGCCAACCTGGAAGGCGTCAATATGACAGGGGCGACCCTCGACAGTGCCCGCTTTATTCGCACTAACCTGACCAATGCCATTTTGGAAGGGGCCTATGCCTTCGACACCGATTTTCGCGGGGCAATTATTGACGGCGCTGATTTCACCGATGTCTTGCTCGACCCCAAAACGAACAAGCTGCTGTGTGAAGTGGCTCAGGGTACCAATCCCGTGACAGGGCGGGCTACTCGCGACACGCTGTATTGCCCGTAATCGACTAGGAGCTGTCCTCCTTTAACGAGCAAGTCCTTGTTCAGAGAAACTTTCAGCCCCTAGCTGATTTTGCTGAGCGGGCGCGGCAATGCTTATACCGCAAGGCTTTAGAGTTTGATTGATGACGCGCCCTAGACGTATCCATGTTCTGTAAGGAAGCCGAGGGAGACATTGGCAGCCGCAGCAGGCGCTTCGTTGTTTTCTGTAGAAGAAGCCAAGTTGAGAAACTTTTCCGCGTACTTCCCTAAAACATCGCCTTCCAGATTGACGGCTTGACCCGGCTGGAGATATTGCAGAGTCGTTTCGCGATAAGTAACCGGAATGACAGCCACCGTAAACCAGTCGCCGCTGGCACTACAGTCCGCTACGGTAAGGCTAATGCCATTCACCGCGATGCTGCCCTTTGGGACGATGTAACGAGCGACGCGGGCATCGGGGACGGCAAATTTAATTTCCCAAGAGGTTTCGGTGGCGATCGCTGACTCTAGATGCCCCAACCCATCCACATGTCCGGTAACAAAGTGGCCCCCAATTTTGCTCCCCACCCGGAGTGAGGTTTCCAGGTTTACGACGGCTCCATCGGCAAGCTTGCCCAAGGTCGAGCGGTCTAAGGTCTCTGGGGAAGCCGTCACAATAAAGCCTTGTGCTAGTGCTGTTTCCACCGTCAGGCAAACACCCTCCACCGCAATGCTGTCTCCCAAGGCCATATCGGTCAAAATAGTGGGGGCCGTCGCGGTTGAACAGACAATCTTTAGATGGTTAGCATCAACACGGGTGAGGTTACCCAGGGATTGGATTAAGCCAGTAAACACACGCCCTCAGGAGCTCTTTATCCTCCGAGCCTATCACGCCTGCAACGGGCTCTAGCGATGTTGCAAGACCTGCAAGAAGAACGTCTCAAACGCCAATAGAACTTACCTTGAGACCCATAGGCTTTGAGTCGGTGATTCATTTTGTATGATGGGCAACATCACTGCAAAACGGCTACAGATATGCCCATCATCACAATTCAGCAATCATCAGGACGTAATGTAGAGCAGCGTCAACGCCTGATCAAACGAATTACGGAAGCTTTTGAGGAAGCCTATGGTGTGAAGCCTGAAGCCGTCACCATTTTCTTTCAAGACTACGAAAGCGACATGTGGGGCAAAGCGGGAAAACTCCACTCTGAGCAAGCATAAGTTCCATTTTTGAATGCATTTCATCGGTAGAAATGGTCATTACAGCTCCTGAACCTAAGTCTGAGGTCTACCCCGTTGGTGAACAGCGGGTTGTTCTACGAGGGGTTTCCTGGGATGCCTATTTGCAAATTTTAGATGCACTGCCGCAATCACGAGGCTCTCGTTTGACGTTTGACGAGGGCGTTTTGGAGATCACAATGCCCCTTGAAGATCATGAGTTTGCGAGGTGTCTGATTGAATGCTTTATTCGCACACTCGTGGAGTTGACGGGACTACGTATTAAAACAATGGGTTCCACCACCATGAATTATGCGGGCTTAAAGAAAGGTGCCGAACCCGATAGTGCTTACTACATTCAAAATCAGCCTTTAGTAAAAGGGCGTAATGTTGATTTCAGTCAGGATCCCCCGCCTGATTTAGTGCTTGAGGTAGATATTACGCACACTGATATTGCTAAAAACCAGTTCTATGCCAGTTTGGGTGTACTCGAATTTTGGCGCTTTGATGGCAAAATCTGGCGTATCTATCAGCTTCAAGAAGGAAGTTATGTCGAGGTCAATAACAGTCCTACATTTCCTCAGGTTCCCAAGGAACAGCTTTATACCTTTTTGGCAATTGCCCAAGAGGATGAGATTGAAGCGGTGCGATCGCTACGGAACTGGTGGCAAGAACAGTCTTGAAACGTTAGACGGATGAATGGGCGCGGCAGACATTCGTGATGGTTTCAAACACAGTGTTGATCCGCGATTTTGCTTGATGAAACTCGGGGACATCCCAGTCAGGAACAGCATTTTGCTTGAGCTGTTTCTCGTTCAGGTATGTAGGGTAACGAAGTTCAATTTGCAAGGCTTCAACTTGGGGCATTTGTCCATAGTGGCGTGTGATATATCCTCCGTTGAAAACTTTATTGCGGACTACTTGATAGCCATGATCTAAAAAGGATGATTCAACCGTAGCGCTCAAGAATTCAGAACAGCTTTCGCCGTTTATATTGCCTAGGCAGACATCATCTTTAATCGGGCCACCAAAGCTGTGTAAATCTAGCAGATAAACGTACCCAAACTGTTGAATCATTTGGTTAAGTAGTGCTTCTAACTGCTGGTGGTAGGGATTGTAGAATTGATCGATGCGATCGCGAATTTGCGCTTCTAATGGACGAATCCGATAAAGCGGCATGTTGAAGGCTGTCTTAGCTGGAATAGTTGATTGCCAAAAATCACCAAAGAGAGGTTCCTGAGCAGCTCGGTTGAGATCCACCACATAGCGACTGTAAATCGCTTGCAGAACGGTAATGCCTAAATTAGGAAGCAAATCATACAGCTGATCTAAATGCCAATCTTGATGGGGAAGGTAGCGCTGATAGCTATGGTTTAGCGTTTGGGCAATTTCCAGCGGCATGGCCAGCCCGCTATGAGGAATATTCGCCACGATGGGGCAGGGAGCGGCTTTGGGTAAATAGAGATGGAATGGTTGCATGCAGCCTAGGATACTGGCTGAGGATTTGCTTGCGTAATCTTCAGCATTTGATTGCTACCACACTGTAGTTCGTAAGGAACCGTCTGAATGGTGCAGATGCAGCCTCTTGCTTCGAGTTGCTCAACAATCGATTGCAGGGGAGGGGAGGGTTCTAGCATGAGGGTAAGCAAAAGATTGCCCGCAACTATAGGCTCGTTGGGTCAACACCTAACTCTCTCAACTTAGCAGCCAGTCGTTCCTTTTGAGCCCGCTCTGCTTCAGCCTGAGCTTGAGCTGCTTCGGCTTGAGCTTGAGCTGCTTCAGCCCGTTGGTATTCTGCCTCTGCTTATTGTTGCTGAGCGATCGCTTCTTCCTCAGGGGTCTCCACCCGTGCCCCTGACGGCAAAAAGAACCTTAACTGGCGCTCATGTATGCCTAAAAATAGCTGTAGCTGACCACACCATAACCATCCCTGCTCGTTCGGTTCTAGAGGCTGATAGTTGCCAGCCATTAACTCGAATCCCTTGAACTCCAATGTGTGGGGATCAAACCAGAAATAGTTAGGCGTGCGGAATGTGTCCTGGTAGATTTCCTTTTTCAGCCCTTGGTCTACCTTTGCCGTCGAGTCTGACAGCAGTTCGATAATGACATTAGGATATTTGCCATTTTCTTCCCAAACCACCCAACTTTTCCGGGGTTGTGGATCTGAGCCCAATACCACAAAGAAATCTGGCCCGGGAGCATGTCACTTTCGAACCCTCACCCTAAATCCCTCTCCCAAGCTTGGGAGAGGGACTTCAAAATGCTTGCT
>JBCBSR010000025.1:0-15729 GCA_039819045.1 Cyanobacteria bacterium J06638_28 | reverse complement strand
TATCTCGCCCCCTGCTCTTCGGGGTCGCTCTCTGGTTGGGTTGGCTCTGGACGTGGCTGAATCGTCATGCCCCTTATACTACAAACTTTTGCCCCATTCGCAATAGGACTGCTTTGTTGCGGTGACTAATTACGTTTAGAGAGTTGCCTGCGGCATAACCACTTAACCAATCGGAGCAGTTTCGAATTGTTTTTAGTGACTCATCAATACTCTTTTTCAAGTTAGTAATACTATCTAGGATGGCTTTCAGAATGAGCCTTGACTGTGTTTCTCGTACGTAATCCTTGGAAGTAGCTTTTATTAGGGCATGCGTATGAAAAAGGTCAAATTGCTGTATTTTCAACTCCTTACTGACTTGCTCCACAAACCGTTCTGTAGCAAACTCCATGATCACGTTTTGCAGGGTGAACTGCTTGCCTACCGCTTCAATCAAGTAGCGATCGCTCAGCCCCCTCAATGCACTCCGCACCTCTCGCTTCGTCACAGGCGGCAGTAGATCTTCCATCAGCTCATCCAGCCCCACGGGTTCACGGTTAATCGCTAGCCAGAACAAGATAGAACGCTCTAATGGGGCAAGACGTGTCATGTGCTGGTCTAACAGGCTGCGCACGTCCTCAACCGCTGCACCCTCCTCTTTCAAAAAGTCATCCACATCCCCCAAGAACTCGCGCTGAATGGCGGTGGCTACTAGATGCAGAGCCTGGGGATTGCCGCTATAGCGATGAATTAGCTCTTGGCCTTGAGCATCGGTTGCATCCAGTTCCAAGCCCTTGGCCTTCAGGATTTCGCGTCCGGCTTCCGTGTCGATGCCTGCGATGGATAACAGGCGCACAGGGAGGCGATCGCCTGCCATGGGCGCGAGTTCGCGAGGACATTCGCGGCTAGTTAGTAGCAGGCAACTTTGATGCTCTGCTTCCCCTATGCGGTGAATCAGTTCCCCATAACCTTCATACCCGTCACGGAAGTGACCTGCCGATTCTGCTTGGAGAATGGATTCCAGGTTATCCAGCACCAGCAAGCAGCGATGCGCTCTCAGGTAATGCAACAAGCGAATGATGCGCTCTCCCAAACGGGTAGGCAGGTTGATTTCCGTTTCCTGCTGATCCGAGAGGAACTGAATCAGCCGTACCAGAATTTCCTCCAGCGGGGGGGCTTCTCGCAGACTGCGCCAGATCACGTAATCAAACTGGTCGTAAATCTGATCTGCCAGTTTGGCTGCCAGGGAGGTTTTGCCAATGCCCCCTATGCCAAGTAACGTCACCACCCGGCACTGCTCCGCCATCACCCAGTCGTTGAGCGTCACCAACTCCTCAGCGCGGCCAAAGAAAATTGCGGTATCCGGTTTTTCGCCCCAGTCAATCTTGGCTGATGAGCGCTTGCGAGGATGGGTGAGTTGAGTGTCAGCGACATCAGAACTCGTTTCAGGTACCCCATAATCTGTTGCTTCGAGTTCTAACTCGAATGCCGCCAACAGTTGTCTCACTGACGTTTCATCGACGGCAGTCGTGCGACTTCGGATTTTCTTGATGGTCTTAATGCTGAGGTTTGCCCGTTCTGACAGTTCTGCCTGAGTAAAGCGCTTGCCGTCTTTTTCTATCTCCTGAGCCGCTGCGATCGCACTTTCTAACTGTTCCAAACCGCGATCAGTTAAAGCAACACCACGTTGACGCTTGCTCATGCTTCTTTGGGGGCCAGATGACAACTCAGGAAAATCGGCAAGTTAAGGGAAACTTCCCGATGCTTGCGTCGATACTATTCGATCTTCCCGGCTTACGCCCACTGGCTGAAATCCTGGTTATTACTACATTTGAGAAACGAGGCTAAAATTTCGGTCAACTTTCCCTTAAGGCAGTCAACTTTCCTCGCATCAACCAGGTTGATCGGCAAACTGACCTCATATCGAATTCAGTGAACACCCATGCAACACCCCTACTCCCGCAGTTGGTTCTTTCGCTTTGCCACCCGCGCTCTAAAGTATTTCCTGCTAGGTTTAGCAGGCTGTACGGTGGCCTATTGCTTCTCCCTTGGTTTAGGCTTCAGTGCCCTAGCAAACCTATTAGTCGCCCTACTAGAAGGGACTCTGTCGCGCCTCTTGGTGATAGTGCTTTGTTTGGGCGCGATCGCTGTCATCACAGAATCGATGAGGAATTGATGTGCTTCAGCATGGCAAACGTTGTGTCAGGCCGATTGCCGCCAGGATCTGACTGATGGCGTCGTTAAGCCCTTAACGGTGCTAAATATCTTGACGCTGGCGGCTCGGTATTTTGATCGTGAAGTCTGTGCTCTCGCCAGGAATCGACTGGCACATAAGTTGCCCGCCGTGTAACTCAGTGACAATTTGATAGCTAATCGAGAGTCCTAAGCCCGTACCTTTCCCGACTGGCTTGGTGGTATAGAAGGGCTCAAAAATGCGTGACTTGACTGCTTCCGGAAGGCTACCCGCGTTATCCCCAATCTGAATCAGGACCTGATTATTTTCTGGTACAGCGGTACGAATGTAAATCTGTAAAGGCTCTTTTGGTTGAGCGGTTGAGGCTGCTTTTTCTTTTTCCTCTAAGGCATCGATCGCGTTGGCCAAAAGATTCATAAATACTTGGTTGAGTTGGCTCGCAAAACACTCCACTAAAGGTAACTGACCATAGTCTTTGACAACTTCGATTTCGGAGCATTGACCATTCGCTTTGAGGCGATGCTCTAAAATCAGCAGCGTGCTGTCAAGACAATCGTGTAAATCGACCTGCTTACAGATGGCTTCATCTACACGTGAAAAGGTTTTCAGCGATTTCACAATGCCGGCAATCCGCTCCGCGCCGACTCGCATAGAAAAGAGCAACTTAACAACGTCTTTCTTCAAGAAAGGCAAATCAACTGCATCTTGCTCAGCCACAATTTCTTTCGGCGGCTTTGGGAAGTGTGCTTGATACAGCTCAATGAGTGATAAAAGCTCTTCCATGTAGGTTTGAGCAGGCTCGATATTGCCTTTAATAAAGGTGACAGGATTATTGATTTCATGGGCTACACCCGCAATCATTTGCCCTAGCCCAGACATTTTTTCTTGATGAATCAGCTGTGCCTGAGTCCGGTGCAGTTCTTGCAGTGTCTTCTCCAGCTCATCGGCGCGGGTTTGAGCCAGTGCTCGACTCTGCTTGAGTTTTTCTGCCTGCGACTTGAGGGATTCAACAACTGTATGCAGCCGATCCCCCATATGATTAAAGCCATTTGCCAGGGTGGTAAGTTCGTCATTGGTTTGCAGCGTAATTTTGTGGTTCCATCGCCCAGCCGTTATCTGCTGAGTCCCCCTAATTAGCTGTTGCAGCGGCTGTGTAATCGAGCGACTGAGCAAATGGGCCAAGTAGATACTGCTAAGGGCCGCAACCAGTGCGGCTAAAAGCCCTTCCATCAAAGTTTTACGTAGCTTCGCTTGCAGTGGGCCGGTGGCCAAACCCACACTCAAAGCGCCCACCGTGGCATCGCCCACTATCACTGGTTTGCCCATAATCAAAGCGTTTTGGCGCCACTCTAAAATGGGCTGATTACTAGCCAAGATGCTTTGCCCAAAACTGTCTGGCTCTAGCTGGATAGTTAGTGAATCTTCGGCAAAGGCGTCGGCGATGACTCGCCCATCGGTTTGATAAAGCTGGGTGCTGACAAGAAACTGCTCATCTTTGAAGCTATGGTCGAGATTATTAATGATTTCGTTGGCAGCATCAAACTGATCAAAGTAGAGGGCATTGCTGGTTGCTGCCGATAACGCATCAAGCATGAGTTCTGCTTGCTGTTCCAACTCGGCACGAAAGTTCGCCCGCTCGCGCAACAGCGCAAGGCTACTGACGGTCAGCACGGCCCCTACTGCCAAGCAGCTCATCGTCAAAGAAATTTTATTTGCGAGAGAGCCCTGATATCTCTCCGGCTTGACGAACTTTCCCATTTAATCAAGCGTTAAACGATAGAGTTCTTCTAATCGTTCGATAGACTGCTCAACCGGAAATTCATCAAACTTAGTTGTATTCTCAAAGCTTGCTAGCGCCGTGTTTCCTTCTGGTGATGCATCCATTGCGAGCAATTGAGTTTTGACAGCCTCTACCTGCTCGGTCGGCAACTCAGGGCTAGCTAAGACAATATGGCGAGCAACCGTCTCGCTTTCGAAAATTACCTTCATCGAATCGCGAATTTCATCGGGCAAATCGGCAAAGGTGCCGCTATCGATCGCCCCAGCATCCGTCTTACCGCTAATGACAAGCTCGACGGTATTGCCTTCATCAGCACTGAAAACGAAAGCCACTTCGTTTGCGCCAACGCTACCCTCATGGGAAGACTGCTCAATCAGATCTAGACCCGCTGTCTGTAAAGAGACTCGGGGCAGCATGTAGCCCGATGTCGAAAAGTCACTTTCGAGGGCGATACGCTGACCCACTAAGTCCTCAATGGTTTGAATTTCGCTTTCTCGCAGCACAAAAATGAGACTACTGTACTCAGCGATTCCTTTTTTCCAGCGGCGCAGGAGTGGTTCTGCCCCCGTGTTCGTGCTTACAATCATGGCTGGATAAGGGCTATCAAAGTAAAGATCGACTTCGCCCTCGGCAATCCAGCTCTGCATCGTGTCTAAATCCGGGGCAATTTTAACCGTCACCGATTTGATACCAGTATCAGTTAAATGGCTTGCCAAATAGTCTGCTAAAGGGGTGTATTCAGCAACTTTCTTGGTTGGATTACTGGAAATGTCGCCCAGGACAAGTGTCTCGTTGGCAGTTAGTTCAACATCATCACCAGGCAAATTAGCTGAAACATCAGCAACTGGCTCGGTTGCACTACAGCCGATCAGGAGCCCTGCTAAACCCAGCAACAAAAAACGATTGGCAAATTGAAAAGGCATGTTTTAGTACAAGCATTCTATTTAATTTGATTTTTTCCCCCATAGGTGCGGTCAGGCAATCTTTTAACAGAAAAACATCTTGAGCTTACACACGCTGGGATTTTTGTGGCTAATGTAAAAAGCTACCCGTACGACGCCTCGGGGTTTTAAAGACAGGCTTTCGCGCCAGAAGCGAGGGTAGAGTATGCGCGCTAGCGATCGCCAATCACCTTCACTGTCGTGACCAAACACTGCTGGCAAACAGAGCAGCTTGGGTGCGATCGCGGAGTTCGAGCTGGCTCAGGATGCTGGTGACATGATTTCGCACCGTGCGCTCCGAAATGAAGAGTGACTGGGCAATTTCACGATTGCTGAAGCCCTTGCTGATGAGTTTTAGAACCTCTTGTTCTCTAGGGGAGAGCGCCGCGAGCTTGGGTGCCAACCCCTCAGACAAAGGCGTCACTTCAGGGGAAACGAGGGTTTTTTCAAAGAGTCCTGGCCCCATGTGGGTGTATCCCTGATGCACCGCTCGAATGGCCATCGCTAGATTATCCACCGGGGTTTGCTTCAGTAAATAGCCTTTGGCTCCATAACGCATTGCCTGCTGCACATATTCATCGTCATCAAAGGTGGTGAGCACCAGAATGCGAACGTCCGGAAACGCTTCGCAAATTTGTTTGGTCGCTGCGACCCCGTCCACTTGGGGCATCCGCACATCCATCAACACCACGTCAGGTTGGCGTGGGGTGGCGTAAAGGGCCGCCACTGTTTCAACGGCCTGTTGACCATTGGCGGCATCGCCCACGACTGTCAGATCGTCACGGGCTTCCAGTAGATTTGCGAGCCCTTGGCGAATAATCGTTTGGTCGTCCACCAGTAAAAGACGAATCATTGACGCACCTAAGCAGGACTATCTAAAACAGCGGACAACGGCAAAATGACGCTAATGCGACAGCCTTCACCTGGCGCGCTCCAGAGTTGGCAACTGCCGCCTAGATTCGTGGCCCGTTCGCGCATCCCGCGTAAGCCGAAGCCCGTCGTATTTTGGCTGGGGTCAAAGCCCTGACCATTGTCGAGCACCTGTAAATGCAGGCGATCGCGCTTGGTCAATAGTTGAATCTGCACCATCGTGGCGTGGCTGTGCTTCACGGTGTTAGTGAGGGCCTCTTGCACAATCCGAAACAGGGCCAAATTCACCTCTTCCGGGAGGGGGGCTGGCAGCTCAATAGTACATTCGGGCACGATGTCTGCTGGCGTACACATATCGCTCACCAGATCGGGAATGGCGATCGGCAAATGTTTGCCCTGCAAAGGACTGGTGCGTAGAGCTGAGACGGAGCGCGAAACCTCTCGCAGAGTCTCATAGGCCGAATTCTTGGCATTTACCATGTAGCTTTGGGCGCGATCAACATCTTGAGGCAGAAACAGCAAGGCATTCTCTAGCAAAATGGTTTGCGCGGTGAGGGAATGGCCCAGGGAGTCATGAATTTCGCGGGCAATGCGGTTCCGTTCGTACAGGGTGGCCTGATTTTCAATCTTGGCGGCGTAGCGTCTCAACTTTTCATGGGCGACCATCAGCTCTTGCCGACTTCGATAGGCTGCCAGCAAGGCATTCACCAACATCGCCACAAACACCATCACCATCGAGAAAAAGACGATGGCGTTAGTCTTCAAGACATTGATTTGCCATTCCGTCGGTGGAAAGCTGAGGCGCTCCGGTTTGGTCGGCAGGTCTAGGTAGGCAAATGTGATGAACCACTGCATAGCGAAAATCGACCCTAGCACCATCACGCGGCCCCAGGTTCGAAATAACTGGCAACTGCGGATGACGACGATTAACCCTAGTTGGGGTAGCAATCGCATCATCATGGGCAGTTCCCCGCCTAAAGAGGCCAGCAACAGAATGAGACCCAATTCAGTTAGGGTGTAAAGCACCTTCTGCCAGTGCTGCTGGGGTAACCGTAGCCCTATTACCCCAAACACGAGAATGAGGCCTAATTTGCCCCAGGCAATCGCCGGATCCGGTTCAATGCTGGCAAATGGCAGCGTTACAAACATCGCCATAACCAACAACAGCCACTCGACATAGAGAAGCTGTCGCAGCGGAGTCTGCGATCGCAACACATCTGTTTGCACGGTTTTTGCTCGATTCAAGACTGACCTGAGGCTCAGTAGTTCAACTCTACAAACTCTCAGAAGGAAAGCATAGAGTTCAAACTCCTATTCTTCCAAGGATGCAATAGGACAATTGTCCTCATCTGGATATGACTTTTTCCCTGGTGGATTTGGGAGCTTTGCTTCAGGTGAACTGATAGCCTTGCTGCCTACGATGAGCGTGTTCCTTTGTAGATGCACGTTCTTTACACCCGAGGATTTTCATGAGTATTAAAGCTTTACTGCATCGCAGCGTACGCGTTGCCCTCGCCGCTGCTGGTATCGGTGCCCTTCTGTTAGTCAATCCACAACTGGCTGAAGCGCGGCCACCTGAGGGGATGCGCGAGCTGAATCTGAGCCGTTCGCAAATGCGCCAGCTTCGGGACATCATGCAAGACTACCAGAGTGACCTGCAAGGGATCCTGTCCCCCGAGCAACTTGAAGAAATGCAGGATTTGCGCGAGGCCCAACAGAACGGCGAAGTTGCTGACGTCGATCGCGAAGACATGATTGCTGAACTCGGACTGAGTGACAACCAGGTCGAGCAGCTTGATGATGTTCAAGCATCGCTGGAAGCAGAATTAGAAGGCGTATTAACGTCAGAGCAATTGGAAAAACTGTCAGAAATGGAAGGGTTCAGCGGCATCTAACCGCATCCATTCACAGCTCCAATCCGTTCACAGCTCCAATGTGTCCACTCCAAATGGCTCCTCTTGATAGGCGTTCCGGCCAACAGTTGAGGGGAGCTTTTTTAGAAAGGCAGAAGGCAGAAGGCAGAATTCAAAATTCAAAATTCAAAATTCAAAATTTGAGTCTCTCTCCCACACCCATCCACCCACCCCATCTCCGCTGTCAGTCTTTGCAGACTCTATCAGCTCAAATTAAATACTTACACCACTATGACCAAAACACTATCGGCTTCCCGATCATGGCTGCTACGTCACTGGGTTTGGTTAGCGTCCGTTTTAGGGATAATCCTGCTCCTATCGATACTGTCAGCACTTCGCCCCCTGTCGCCCCGCCGAGCTCGGGAGGATATATCCGCCATCACCACACCCGTGACTCAAGCCGATCTCACAATTCGCGTTGAGGGCAGTGGCACCGTCGTATCCGTCGACACCGTCAACCTGAGTCCGAAAACAACAGGACGCTTAAGCGTCTTGTCAGTGGAGCAGGGCGATCGCGTGACGGCTGATCAAGTACTAGCGGTGATGGATACCGGGAGCCTGCAAGCCGAACTGGATCAAAGGCAGGCGCAACTCGCCCAGAGTGAAGCAGACTATGCCAAGGTGTTAGCCGGTAATCGAACCGAGGCCATTGCTCGGGCCGAAGCGCAGGTGGCCTCCGCTCAGTCACGGATGGAACTGGCTTCAACGCAGTTAACTCGTTTCCAAACCCTGGCCAACAAGGGTGCCATTTCCCAAAACGAACTGGATCAATATGTCAGTGAAGCCCGCAGTGCTAAAGCGAATCTGCAAGAAGCGCAAGAGCAGTTAGCCGAGACGGCTAGCGGTTCGCGCCCCGAAGACATTGCCGCTGCGGAGGCTGTTGTTGCTGCTGCCAGAGCACAGGTGGCGATCACCCAAACTCAGCTAGACGATGCCAGTATTCGCGCCCCGTTTGACGGCATTGTGACCCAGACTTATGCAACGGTCGGTGCGATTGTCACGCCGACCACGACGGCCTCATCAACGGCCTCCGCCACCTCTAGCTCAATTTTGGCGCTTTCCTCAGGCATTGAAGTTGAAGTGGATGTTTCGGAGGCCAGTATTGGCCAGGTGGCAGTGGGGCAGACCGTTGCGATTGTGGCCGATGCGTTTCCCAATCAAACGTTTGAGGGGGAGGTAAAACGCATTTCCCCTGAGGCCGTCATCGAAAACAACGTCACCACATTTCAAGTGGCGGTGGAATTACGCTCCGGCCTTGATGAACTTCGGTCTGGCATGACGGTGGATGCTACTTTTGTCGGCGCCACCGTCGCCGATGCCCTAATGGTACCGACGGTGGCGATCGCCACCGAGGACGGGCAGCTAGGCGTACAGGTTGCTGATGCAGAGGGCAATCCTAGCTTCCAACCCGTCACGGTGGGGCTGACCCAAGGCGGCACCACGCAAATCTTGGCGGGACTCGAAGCGGGCGATCGCGTCTTTATTGATTTCCCCGAAGGTCAAGCTGCCCCCTCATCAGCCCCCTCTCCCTTTTAGGCAACGATCATGGCTTTCAACCTATTCGAAAATGCCTCAATGGCTGTCAAAACCCTGGCTGCCAACAAACTGCGTAGTGGGTTAACCATGCTGGGAATTATCATCGGCAATGCTTCGGTGATTGCCATGGTGGCGCTTGGTGAGGCAACCCAAGTCTATGTAACGCGGCAGTTTGAAGGGCTGGGCACCAATGTTTTGTTTATCACCCCTGGCAATGCCCAGCGCGGCCCTTTGGCCGGAACAGCCCGTGCCGATACCCTGACCCTGGCGGATGCGGAGGCGATCGCAGCGGAAGTCCTCGCGATTGACGGGGTCTCCCCCGAGAAAACCCAGCCACTGCGGGTTACCCAAGGGGCGGCTGAAACCCAGGCTACCGTCGTGGGCACAACCCCAGAATATCTGACCGTGCGGAATGTGGAGATGGCTCAAGGACAATTCCTTAGCCACATTCACAGTCAGGGAAATTTACGCGTCGCTGTGCTGGGGAGTGAAGTAGCTCAAACTCTGTTTGGCAGCCAATCTGCTTTGACGCAAAAGATTCGCATTAAGAATCGGAGTTTCACGGTTATTGGCGTTGTCGATGCTCGGGGCTCTTCATTCGGCCAAAACCTGGACGAATCGGTTTACATTCCCATCGAGGTTATGGCGAGGCAGATTACCGGACAGGAGGTGGGCAAAACTAGTCCTACGGTTCAAACCATTGCCATTTCAGCTCGGAGTGAAACAGAATCGACCGCAGCTCAATATCAGATTACCAATCTCCTGCGACTCCGTCACGGTATCTTGCAGGGCGACAATGACTTCACGGTGCTTAGCCAACAGGATTTGGTAGACACTGCCTCTAGCATTACGGACATTTTGATGTTTGTGCTGGTATGTACTGCCAGCATTTCGCTGCTGGTCGGGGGCATCGGCATTATGAATATCATGCTGGTGTCAGTAACCGAGCGAACCCGTGAAATCGGCCTACGCAAAGCGATTGGGGCTAGAGGCAGTGATATCCTCTCGCAGTTCACCATTGAAGCGGTCATCCTCTCGATTACGGGCGGCATGATTGGCACCAGCGTGGCTGTTGTGGGTGTCTTCACGCTCACGCTTCTCACCCCGCTCAGCGGCGGCATTAGTCTGACGGCGATCGCAATTTCCTTCACAGTTTCTGGGGGCGTCGGTCTAATTTTTGGCATCGTACCTGCCCGCAGAGCCGCTCAACTCGACCCCATCATCGCCCTACGTAGCTAACCCCTAAACCCATGGCCCTTCTTGACCTACAACACATCACCAAAACCTACGGAATTGGCGAACTGGCAGTGCACGCTTTGAAGGATGTGAGCTTGACGATTGATCCAGGGGAATATTGCGCCATTATGGGGCCTTCTGGTTCGGGCAAGTCCACGGCGATGAACATCATCGGCTGTCTCGATCGCCCCACTCAGGGAAGCTATCATCTGGACGATAGTCCCGTCAGTACTTTAGGCGCTAATGACCTAGCCGAAATCCGCAACCGCAAAATTGGCTTTGTCTTTCAACAGTTTTATTTGCTGCCTCAGCTCACAGCGGTGGAGAATGTGATGCTGCCGATGGTGTATGCCAATGTACCCCACCCACAGCGCAAGGATCTTGCGGTCAAAGCACTGAAATCTGTAGGACTGGGCAATCGCCTGACCAACAGGCCCAATCAGCTTTCCGGTGGACAGCAGCAGCGGGTGGCGATCGCCCGCGCCATCGTCAATCGCCCCAAACTTTTACTAGCGGACGAACCCACGGGAGCGCTCGATTCGCAAACCAGTCAAAGCATTATGGACATTTTTGCATCGCTGAACCGGAGTGGCATGGCACTCGTCATGGTGACCCATGATGAAGAGGTCGCCCAGCAGTGTCGGCGCGTTATTCGTTTCCGCGATGGTGAGATCCTGAGCGATCGTCCGACTTCACCAGCAGTACCCCAGGAACAGCGACTCTCGGCTAAAGTTGGCTAAGTTTTATTCCGGCAAAACAGTATCAATACCTAGAGCAAAAGCGATCGCGGGTTAGTGCGTAGGTTGGGTTACGCCAGGGGCTAACCCAACCTACAAATTGAAAACTGACAGACCACTAGGGTGCGTCATCCATCGCATTCAGGTTGGCTGACTTAATCAGCGATCTAAATTAAAACGTTGCTGGTTGAAGGTGAAACTTCCACAGGGCGAAGATCGGTGTAACAGAGACGAGCCAAAAGACCCAGCCCAGCAATTTTCATGACCTCGGCCAGCCAGTACAAAAAGTGCATGCTATTCATGGCCGGGGCGATCGCGCGACTGCCATTCAAATAGTCGAGGGAAATAGCTAAGGCACCCATCTCGGGCGTCAACAGGTACGTATCGATCAAGGTTAGCCCCAATAGACAGGAGCCGATGATCAGTGCCCAACGACAGCGACTGCCGCTGGCACACACCTCAAATTCACCAGTGCGATGGCGTACTGCCAGTACACCAGTCAGGATGATCGCGGCACACAGTAGCTCGATGCGATTGAACGACCAGAACAGGGTGTACCCTGCCGAAGCGAAATCAACTTGAGTCGTCATCCCAGAAACTTGCATGACCGGCATGACCAGAAAATCAATCACCATGTCGCAGCTGAGCCAAAATCCTGTGATGGCTAGCAGCCAAGGCAGCCACTGAGAACGAGAAGCGGTATTTTGAGAGAGCATGATTAATCCAGATAAAAGATGGGGCGTTGCCGAACCGTTGAGTAGTGTGACCGGCATCCGCATTGGGTAGGTAGTAATTAGCGTTGACGGATCTTTCAGTTATGACTTCATTGGCAAAATCTGTTCTAGGAGCAATCTTTGCCAATCAGCTCATTTTCTAAATCAGCAACGTCTAGTGATTCAACAGCATTCAAACACACCGCATGAATACTGCCTTCACTAACTATTGTGAGTGAAAGACAGAGAAACACTCACACTTCTGAAAAGAACCGTTGCGTTCATCCGTTTTTCATCGCAAAAACTTGAAAAAATGTAGTCAAACATTTTCATTTGTAAACTTGACCCTTAGCCTCGACCTGATGCACAAATGCTGTGGGGTGTATTTAAGTGGGGCTTCTAGGGCGCGTCATCAATTAAACTCGAAAGCCTTTCAGTATAAGCATTGCCGCGCCCGCTTCGTAAAACTAGCTAGGGGCTAAACCGCTTTCAGCATGAGGATTCAGACTCTAAATGATGACAGTCCCTGGCTAGACCCAGCGGATATTTTCATGCGTGGGTGCTAGCTCAACAACATTGCTCACCAAGGCCAACAAATCATCACTTTCGGAAAGGTCATTGCTCGCATCTTTATCCCAATAAATGCCCAAGCCGGTATAGCCATCCTGGGATGTGGAACCGAATACGTAGTTTGTATCATCCCGCAACTGTAGCCGATCCGAGCCCACGGCAAAATCAGTGATCAGCGCATAATCACTTATGCCAGCAGAGGCATAGAGCATCCTGTCTGGCGTGGCTAAGGCAAAAATGTCGTTACCATCGCCCCCCGTAAGCGTATCCATGGCGTCACCTCGGCCCAGCAGCGTTTCATGGGCTGATGAACCCGTAAGCACATCGGCAACTGTTGATGACGTCAATACCCTCCCTAGAGCCTGATCGCCATTGAGATCCACCCGAAATTGGGATTCCCAATCGAATAGCATTTGGCGGTTACTCCACTGAGTTCCACCCGTAATAACACCACTCTCGTCAACTGATAGCGTACGATATCGCCTCCGCTGACGCCTCTGACCTTGTAACAGTACTTGATAGCCCTCGCCATGGGCTTCAACAGCAAAAGCATCCCAATTAGGCGTATTTCGGTCAGAAAACCGTCTACCCTGGTGCGACTTGAGGAGCAGCTTTGCTTCCCCAATACGGTAGCGGTTGAGTGAATCCGTCCAAAACAAGCCATTGGGGGACACTCCTTGCGCAATGTAGGTATGGCCAATGTTGCCATCACCCGTGAGGTCTTGTTGCCAATAATTTTCCCAGTCGAACAGGACTTTATGGTTATGCCACTTAGTTCCGCTGGTGATAATGCCATGCTCATCAACCAATAAGGCGCGATATCGTCTACGATGACGCCTCTGTCCTGCTAGCAGGACTTGATAACCTTCGTCCTGAGCCTCAACCGCAATAGCATTCCAAGAGGGCGTATTTTGATCGGAAAAAGTTCTACCCTGGCGTGACTTGAGGAGTTGTTTTGCTTCGCCAATACGATAACGATTATTTGAATCGAGCCAGAGCGAAGCTGTTCCATCCGCTTCCCGCAGGGTATAGGTGGGAGCGTTACTAGCGGAGGAGGTTAGTAATCCAACAATCTGACTCACCGAAAGGCTGGGATCATGGCTTCGCAGTAAAGCGACAGCGCCCGCGACATGTGGAGTCGCCATTGAAGTACCGATATATGATGCATACCGATCATTTGGAACCGTTGAATAGACAGAAATCCCAGGGGCTGTGACATAGGCCATTGCGTCAGCGCCAGCACGATTGGAAAATCCAGCTAGGTTACCGCCCGGATCAACAGCACCAACCGCCAAGCCAAACTCATTGGCATAGCGAGCCGGATAACCAGGTTCAGCATTACCCTTATTACCCGCAGCCATAACAACAATAGAACCTAACCGCGTTGCATAGCGAATAGCGTTATACATTGCCTGGTTGAAACCGCTGCCATTTAGGGAAAGGTTAATCGCATCAGCGCCCAACTCAGCTGCATATCGAATGCCTGCCGCGACGTCAGAAGAATAGCCACCATTGGGGCCTAATACTCGGATTGGCAAAATTTTGGCATCATAGGCAACCCCTGTCTGACCATAGCCGTTATTGACAGCTGCGATCGTGCCAGCTACGTGGGTACCATGGCTAGTTCCCTGAGCTTCAGAGGCATCATTATCCTCATCGACAAAGTCCCAACCTTGGACGTCATCGATGTAGCCATTTCCATCATTATCAATACCGTCACCAGCTATTTCATTGGGATTACGCCAAATATTTGCAGCTAAATCGATATGGTCTTTATCCACACCAGTGTCAATAACGGCTACTAAAGCACCTGCACCCGTTGCACCTTGAAAGTCACCTGTTCCAGCCCAAACTTCGGGAGCACCGATGCGATCGAGACCTCGATAGTGTCCTCTCAGATCGGCAACTGGATTAATTGAACGTTTTAGTAGTTGCTCAAAAGCTCGCTCAATGTTGATCTCTCCCCAACCAGTTTGACGATTCCATCCTGAATTTACAGTGGCATTAACATCCCAACCATAAAAATTGGTTGTTCGAATATTATTGACTGCTGAGTTTTCACTCTTTCCAAAACTATCAAAGACGTTTGAAGTGACGTAGCTTGGCCGCATAAACACTGTATTCAGGATTCCTTAATGGATTTTTATTTTTTGGCGTTGAACGAAGGATGAATTTTAATTTCGTCTTTCAGGTCGCCTGATCACTTTTACTTACCCGAAGAGATACATCAGGAAGCAAAGATCTGTATTCTCAAAAAGAGGTATATATACGGATAAAGCACTCTTTTTCTTTTGATCATCAATTTGATCTGCGGATTTAGAGAGGCTTTGAGGAATATCATATTTCCTCAGAAGATGCGATGAGATTGCAGAAATTGCTGGTTTAGACATTCAAAGACTGTATTTTCTTGATCGTCTTTGGTAAAGCCTAAAAGAATTCACTGACAAACAAAGAAATCTTATGCCAATCGAGAATCAGAAAATGTCCGGGCAATATTATTTCCACTTGTAATAGTTCCCTTATTTTCTCTATCTATTTCTCAAGGAATTTTCTGAAAAAGACGCGCGTATCTGTCCCAGATCGAAGAAACTCGGAAAAATATCTAGATGCTTCGGATTAAGTTCGACAAATGCTGAGTAAATCAGAAGAGGAAGCTCACCAAAAAGCTGCTAGCACCAACTCTATAAAATCACGCTACTGATCGAGCATCCCTCGTTGTCGCTGCTCCCTTGCCCAAGGGGTTCCTCACTGACTTGAGGCTCTTTTGCAAGCTATTTCAGCCAGAATAAAGCCCCCTCAACAGATACTCTGTCAAGGGGGCAATGAAATGTGGTGTGTGTGAGGAAAAGGCTGTCAATTAAGGGGCAGAACCCTTAGAACCTTTAGTGCTTATCGATAATCCGACGTTGCTCTTCGAAGCCAGTTGCGTCTTTATCCAGGTTTTCACGACGTAGCTGGTCAAAGTCAATGCCCTTTACCTGAAGCTCGCCTACAGCGTCTTTGTCTAGATTCTCACGACGTAGCTGGTCAAAATCTACAGCATCCTTGTCGAGGTTTTCGCGACGCAGCTGATCGAAGTCGATCGCTTTCACTTGAGGCTCGGCTACAGCGTCCTTGTCCAGATTTTCACGACGTAGCTGGTCAAAATCTACAGCATCTTTATCCAGGTTCTCACGGCGCAGTTGGTCGAAGTCGATCGCTTTCACTTGAGGCTCGGCTACAGCGTCCTTGTCCAGATTTTCACGACGTAGCTGGTCAAAATC
>JBCBSR010000024.1:0-24939 GCA_039819045.1 Cyanobacteria bacterium J06638_28 | reverse complement strand
AGGCGATGACGAAGCATGCGGTTGCAGCTAGCAGAGTGGGGATCATCAGGACGCCGAACCAACCGACATAAAGACGGTTCTCGGTGCTGGTTACCCACTGACAGAACTGCTCCCACAGGTTAGCGCTACTGCGCTGCTGTAGTGTAGTAGTCATGATTTGATAATTCCTTTTGCAAGGCCATGTATTTTGCACGAGAGTTACAATTCGTAATTCCCGTAATAGTAATGTAAACGAAATAACTGAGTTTTGTAAAGCTGTGTTTGCTTAAGGGAATCTAAAGTGGAAGCGATTTTTATGTTGAATCCTTTTCTCTGCAAGGCTTTGGCGTGACTTGTTCGGTGGCTGGCGTGATGGCGAAAGCACTGGGATATATTTCTTTCGACATGGAAAGCATTACGCACTGTAATGAAGCGCCTGCTTATTCATTACGCTTTGTATATATGCTCTGATGTCTTAGTTCAGAGACAATTCCGTCTCTGTGCGTCAGCAATGTCTTTCATTATTTTGTCATGATGTGATGTTTGAAGCGCGACGAGTCACCTACAGCCCTGCTGTGACCTTGGTTCCGACTTACGAGTGTTTTAACCGCTGTAGCTACTGCAATTTCCGAACTGACCCACATCAAGACCGGTGGCTATCGCTAGAAAAGGCTCAGCAATATTTGCAGCAGGCTAGGCAGCATGGCGTGATTGAAGCGCTTATTCTCAGCGGTGAAGTTCATCCGCACAGTTCCCGGCGTGCTGACTGGTTCCAGCTTATTTATGACCTATGTAAGTTAGCGCTGAGTCTGGGCCTTTTACCCCATACGAATGTGGGGCCTTTGAGTGAAGCTGAAATGTCGGCTTTGCGCTCCGTCAATGTGTCAATGGGGCTCATGGTGGAGCAGGTTACGCCATCGCTGCTGCAAGATGTCCATCGCTATGCGCCCAGCAAATTACCGACTGTGCGATTGGAGCAGTTAGAACAGGCTGGCAGGTTGCAAATTCCGTTCACGACCGGATTGTTGCTGGGAATTGGCGAATCAGAGCAGGACCGCTGGGATACTTTAGACGCGATCGCGGCTTGCCATGATCGCTGGGGGCATATCCAAGAAGTCATCCTACAGCCCCATCAACCGGGAAGTCGCCAAGTACAAGGGTATGAACCTTTTGTCGCTGATGCTTTGGCTGATTTTGTGACCATTGCTAAGCAACGCCTGCCACCCGAAATTGTGATTCAGATTCCGCCTAACCTGATGGATTCTCAGGCCTATGTCCTACAGGCGATCGCTAACGGGGCAAGAGATTTAGGGGGAATCGGCCCCTTGGATGAAGTGAACCCCGATTATCCTCATCCAACGGCGGCTTCGTTAGCCCAACTTCTACAGTCTGCTGGCTGGGAACTCCGCCCTCGGTTACCCATTCACAAGCGTTACCTAGACTGGCTAACCGATTCTTTGCAGACGATTACGCGTCAATGGCAGCAGCAAGTGGATGCAGAGAGTCACATCTGGGTAGAGCGTTAAATTCGCCAATAGGCAAATAGAGGGTCTGATACCTTGCCCTAAGCGTCACTGAGCAGGTTCAAGATAGCCCGAGGATTGTCTAACTCGCCTACTAGGCGACGCACAGGTTGCGGCCAAATCCTGACTAGGGTCGGTGTTGCAGAAACTTGATCAGCTTCTGCCTGTTCTGGATGCTTGGAAACATCGATCATCTGTAACGTGTAGGGGCGATATCGCGATCCTTCCAGAACGCCCTGCAGTGTCTTCAGAATTTGCTCTGTCATAGCTGAGTAGCCTGACACAAAAAGACGGAGAACAATACCCTCTGGCTGAGAATGGCTGACGCCTAATTGAGAGGGAACTGCATCCTGCTGGAACTCAGGCGAGATATCCAGAACGAGATCATGACGCTCCCATAGCTGAGGAAAACGAGCATGATAAGTTTCAAAAATTGATAGACTCTGATGCTCTGGCCCAGGATAGAGCCGCTGCCATTCCAAATTGCCTAGACTAAATAGGACATTGAGTAGCCCCTGGTAGTGATGCACAAAGGCATAGGCCTCAGCAACCACTTGAGGTGAGTGGGTATTCGCGTCAATCCAGCAATCGACTGTCGCCGTGAAGCTAGGCACTAGGAAATGTGGGGATTCTATTAAACCTAGATGCTCTTGAAGCGCTGCACACAGGTTTAAGTGCCACTGCGCCTGCTTTTGATAATCACGGCAATAAACCAGATCTCCCCCCGGTGTAAAAACGGCAATACCTTTGAACGACCGGGGAGTCACCTGTGTAGCTGAAGGCTCCACTGACATGAAGCTAGATGCGACCACGCAACATTTGAGCCATCTCGTTTTGCCGAGGCGACATCTCGAGAGCGGTTTCTTCGGTTATGCGACCCGCTTCGTACAACGCATAGAGCGACTGATTCATCGTGCACATGCCGTCAAATGTACATTTGGGGATCAAGGCTTCGACCTCGTCCAAATCACCTCGCATGATGTAGTCCTTGATGGCATCTGTATTGATCAAGATGTCATGAAAAGCCGCTCGCTTGCCATCTGTTGTCCGGCAGAGTCCTTGAGCCACAACTGCCACTAATGACTCAGCGATGGAGATACGAACGGGGGTTTGCTGATCGGGTTCGTACATGTTGAGAATCCGCTCAACGGTTTTTACCGCACTGTTCGTGTGCAGTGTCCCCATCACCAAATGTCCTGTTTGAGCTGCTTTCAAAGCGGTGTTGACCGTTTCTTTGTCCCTCATTTCACCAATTAGGATGACATCAGGATCCTCACGCAGCGATGCTTTGAGGGCATTTCTGAACTCTAGTGTGTGGCGGCCCACTTCCCGGTGCTTGATCAGAGCCTTCTGACTCGTGTGGACAAACTCAATCGGATCCTCAATCGTAATGATGTTTTTCGGCATTTCCCGGTTCATGTAGTCCACCATGGCAGCCATCGTGGTTGACTTCCCGGAGCCAGTTGGGCCAGTGACCAGAACGAGACCCTTGTGATAGTGGCAAACGTCCCGCAGCACCGATGGCAAGTTGAGTTGCTCCATCGTCAAGATTTTGTTGGGGATGAGACGAATGACCATGGCAGGCCCATGCAATGAATCAAATATATTGATTCGGATCCGTGAAAACTCGAACTGAGCCGCACCGTCAAAATCGAGGGTTTGCTTAAACGTCTGGATTTCTTCTGGTTTGAGAATTTCTTGCAACCAGCTATAGAAGGTCGCTTCGTCAATTACGGGATAGTCCGTGGGCGCAATTTCACCGCGATCGCGGAAACGAGGAACTTCACCGACACCCAAGTGAACGTCAGAAAAGCCCTTATCAAAGGCTTCACGAACGATCTGTTCCAGCCGCAGTCGGCTGCGCGATCCACTGGCTGGAGGAGGGGTTGCACCTCGGTGTCCAGGTGGCGGCGGCGCAGCAGGTCGACCCGCAGCAGCCGTTCTCCCCCGAGGTGGAGGTGGAGGTGGCATACGAGGGGCTGGCGGACGTTGAGATTCAGCAGACATAAGGATGCTTCCCAGGTGACAGCAAACTTGACAATTGCAAGTGACAAGGGCGTCTACGCTTGAGCGATGTAAACGCCCTTAATGATCCATAAACTTCCCAAATCGGCAACTATTTTTTCAGCTGATGCTTGTGCAAAATTGAATGAGGCATCTTTCTAGCTAAGCATGGTTTTTACATGCTACCTTTGAAAAGTTGTCAAAAATCGCACACCTGGGATTTTGGGTGTCTTTGTTCGCAAGGATTCTCCAGGTGGAGGTTAAACCCGAAAGGAGTAATTGAATATGCCAGTAGTTTCTCTCCCTCAACTCTTGGAGTCTGGGGTACATTTTGGTCACCAAACACGTCGATGGAACCCTAAGATGTCGCCGTACATCTTTACATCGCGTAATGGGGTGCACATTATTGACTTGGTGCAGACCGCTCAATTGATGGACGAAGCCTACAACTACATGTTGAATGCGGCGTCCCAAGGGCAGAAATTTTTGTTTGTCGGCACGAAGCGCCAGTCAGCAGGCATCATTGCGCAAGAAGCACTTCGGTGTGGTGCCAACTATGTCAACCAGCGTTGGCTGGGAGGCATGATGACCAACTGGGCAACGATCAAAACCCGTTGCGATCGCCTGAAAGATTTAGAAAAGATGCAGGAAACGGGTGCGCTCGCATTGCGACCTAAGAAAGAAGCGGCAGTGCTCAGACGTGAACTCGAGAAGCTGCAAAAGTATTTAGGGGGGATCAAAACGATGCGTCGCCCACCTGATATTGCGGTCATCATTGATACCCGCCGTGAATATAATGCAGTCCAGGAATGTCAAAAGCTGGATATTCCTATCGTCTCCTTGCTGGATACAAACTGTGACCCGGACGATGTGGATATTCCTATTCCGGCTAACGATGATGCCATTCGCTCCATTAAGCTAATTGTGGGTCGGTTGGCAGATGCCATTTATGAAGGATCCCATGGACGGGTAGATTCTGATTCTGGTGAAGAAGCTTATCAAGGCTATGAAGTTCCTGAAGAAGCGCTTGCTGATGAGGACTACATCCCGGCCGCAGATGATCCAGGTGATGAGGTCTCTACTCCGGCTACAGATGATCCGGGCGACTCCGAAGAGTAGTCTCGCGATCGCTTAAACGGTGGACGCAAATTAGTTAAGGTATAGCAACGAGGGCACCATGGCGGATATTTCGGCAAAGCTGGTTAAAGAATTGCGCGAAAAAACCGGCGCAGGCATGATGGATTGCAAAAAAGCGCTGAAAGAAAGTGATGGCAATCCTGAAAAAGCCATTGAATGGCTCAGGCAGAAGGGGATTGCATCGGCAGCGAAAAAAGAGGGACGGATTGCTGCTGAGGGATTGGTGCATAGTTATATTCACACAGGCGGCCGCGTCGGTGTGCTAGTTGAAATTAACTGTGAGACTGATTTTGTGGCTCGTCGCGATGAGTTCAAAAGTTTGGCTCAGGATGTTGCAATGCAGATTGCGGCCTGTCCTAACGTGGAATATGTCAAGGTCGATGATATTCCTGAGGCAACTGTGCAGCGGGAAAAAGAGATTGAGATGGGACGGGATGACCTGGCGAGTAAGCCCGAAAACATCCGTGAAAAGATCGTTATGGGCAGGATTGGTAAGCGACTCCAGGAACTATCATTACTTGATCAGCCTTTCATTAAAGATCAAAACATTACGGTGGAAGAGCTGGTCACCCAGGCTGTCGCTAAGCTGGGTGAAAAAATTCAAGTTCGACGGTTTACTCGATTTGTTTTGGGTGAAGGTATTGAGAAGCAGGAAACTGACTTTGCAGCAGAAGTTGCCGCACAGGCTGGTTTGAAGTAGCCGATCCAGGCTTCGTTCGCATCCATTCATTGGTCACTGATTTCCTCAAGGGCAGGCATCAAATAAGTCTGCCCTTTACTGTAGGTACAAGTGAATGGATGAGGCGGCCTCAAATGTTGTGTTGATTGCAACAGTGAGTTCAGATGAGCTTTGCACATTTGCATGAAAGATGTCGATGAATGCGCCAGTCCTAACACAGGATCAGAAACCTAAATTTAGTTTTTGCAAGCGCTTTAGATGTGATCCTTAGGTGATTGATGGCTAGAAGTTTGGAGCAAATCTTGAAGGATTTAGAGACGCTGACGGCAGCGACGAATAATCTCGACCAAGAGTTGAAAGCTCTTTACACGCATTACCTGGGAGCCTTGAGCGGTGCTGTGAAGCAGCAGCTAATACTTGCGACTTATCATCTCTGTACCCAGGTTTATCCAGATGCCTTGCTTGACCTTTCTGTGAGCCGTCGGGAAGCAATTCAGCGCGAATTACGGAATATTGCTGAACAGGGAAAATCTCAGGTTGTGCAGCTTGCTCAAGTTGCTGGAGCAGACGCGAGTCAAAATCTTTTGGAACCTGTATCCAAACTGCCTCTGGAACCCTTGGGCGAACCGCCTACTCTAGAGAGCCCCCAAGAAACGGATAGTCCCCAAGAAACGGATAGTCCTCAAGAAACAGATAGTCCTCAAGAAACAGATAGTCCTCAAGAAACAGAGGTCGTGGCTTTAACCGAGGAACCTCTTCCGGAAAAAGATGAAATTCAGATGATTTCGCAGCGCTTAGCGAATGCGTTGTCTTTGCTGACAGCGTTTGGAACAGAACCCCTCACCCCTATTGTTCTTGCTAAGAGGCATGTTCTCTTAGACCGGCAATTACGAGCTATTTTACAAAGGCTTTCCAGCTTGACGAATCACTTACTCAAAGAAGCTCATATCCTGCCAGACCTTCCCGATATGGTCATCACCGCTGCAGCCGAGGCCGAGGCCGAGGAGCCAGGACCGAGTACGCCTAATCTATTGAATGTTCTCGTTGAGATAGGGCGCGATCGCGCTCATGAAGACGCTGAAGACAAGCAGGAAGACTCAGACGAGCTTCCCGAAGAGCCTGATGCATCGGTAGAAAATGACCCTGATCGCAATATGACTCATCTGGTTGCGATCAACCTTAGATTGGCCGATATTGAGTTTGCTGACACGCAAACCGCTTTGTGGCGAAGCAAACTACAAGAGAAATTAGCCGCTTTGAAACAATTAAGTCGGCAATATCAGAAATTACATCGCGCTAAAGCTAAAGCCGAAGCCGAACATGCTTGGCGAGCTACATGGTTTGAAGAATAGCGCTGCGTCTAGGCAGCTAAGTACAGTTAGAGAAAACCGAGGGAATCGTATCCCGAGTTGATTCATGGGCTTGCTCTTCGTCAGCAGCCGAGGCATCCGAAGCTACATGCGTAGTCGATGGCAGCCTATCATTCGATGGGTCAACGCATTCCTTGCTAGGCGGCACCATCGGCAGGGCCAAAATTACCCGAGTGCCTTTGCCCAAACCTGGACTGTAAAGCGTAATGGCACCCCCCATCAGGGTAATCAAATTACGGGAAATTGCCAGGCCCAACCCAGTTCCCTCATGCTGCCGAGTGGTGGAGCCGTCCGCCATAACAAACGGTTGAAATAGTTTTTTCTGCTGAGTAGGGTCAATCCCCACCCCAGTATCCGACACTTGAATCACAATCCGAGGAAAGGGGACGGGGAGGCTGACCTCAGAAGGCCACTGGATTGCCGATTCTTCGTCTGAATTTTCGAGATGAGCCTCAAGTACAATTTCGCCACTATCCGTAAATTTAGTGGCGTTGTAGACCAGATTGAGCAAGACTTGCTTGAGTTTAGCCGGATCAGCCATGGCCCATAGAGGCGCAGCGGCTTGCAGGCAGCGAAGCTCTAGCCCCTTCTGCTGTGCCTGGACTGATTGAAGGGCAGTCACTTCATCCACAACCTGCTGGACATTAATAGGACAGAGATTCACCTCCATCGTACCGGCTTCTACTTTGGCAATGTCGAGGATATCGTTGATGATGCCTAATAGATGAATAGCAGCCTGATCGGCAGTGTCAAGAAACTCTTGCGCTTCTTCTTCGCTATCGCAGCAATCATCCTTGACTAAACGGACACAGCCAATAATGGCATTAAGGGGCGTTCTGAGCTCGTGGGAAGTATTGGCTAGAAATTCACTTTTAAGTTGGTTCGCCACTTGAGCATCGCGCCACGCATGTTGCAACGCATGCGCTCGTTGCTCAAGACGCTTCATCATCTTATTAAAAGCTTTCGCCAGATGGTTAAATTCCCAGACTTGGAAATTTTGAGGTAATGGCTTGAGGTTCGCTAAGTCCTGAATTTCTTGGGCATAGTCACAGAGGCGCTCAACGGGGCGCGATAAACGCTGTGCCAGGTACAGCACTAGCAAAATTTGGGCAATCAGTAACCCCAAGGTGAAAAATACCAGCACATTGCGGATATCGGCTAAGCCTTGCAAAGCATGGCTTAAAGGCGTTACGGCGAGTACAGTCCACTGCTGCACTTCGCCGGGAGTCACCTCCATATCAAAGCTGGAATACCCAGCTAGCCATTCTGGATAGCTGGGTAAAAACTGGAACAGGTGGAGGGTAGCTTTTTGGCCGGATTGTGCCGCTCGTTGAATGCTTTGTAGTCTGTCCCTATCCCCCAACTGTTCGACGGACTGTCCTTCTAAACTGATATCAGGGTGAATGATGACTTGGTCATTACTGTCTAAAACAACGGTGTAACCGACTAGCGATCGCGCGCTCACGTTCTCTAGCTGAGTCAGTTTAGTGCGAATGAGAAGGGTATATTTCAAGGCTCCTTCCACGGTGTATACCGGAGCCGCCCACACCATTTCAAATTGGGTATATTGATCGGCATCCGCTATCTGATTAGGGCCAAAGTCATAGGAGGACATTGCTACAAAGGCAAAATCCTCGCTACCTGCTTGAGCCGTTGTATTCCAGGAGAAAGGAGCGTTGGGTAGAGGGGAGGCAGCATCACAGGTAGACACAAACGTTTGATTGGTTGAGCCGCCTAACAGTTGAAAACACGTGGAGGAGAGCTGAGTTTGTGACGTGGATGCCATTAACTTGGCTGTAATGGCCTCCAGTTCTGCTTTCCTGAGGGTTTCAGTTTGTGCCATCGTACGCAGTTGCCCTACTACAAGATAGTTGTCTTGCTGTAGCAACTTAGCTCTATGGACAGCACTATTCGCTAAGTTTTGACGCGCCGTTTCCAATAACCCTGTTCTTGCTTTGCGCAGGGTTACATACTGGCCAATCAACAAAATTGGAATGCCCAGTAACAATAAGCGAAGAATCAGAAGGCGACGAAACGAACGTGGATGCTGGGTCGACATAGATGACGCTCAGGGGGTGCTTTTGGCAATAAAGGCTCGCCCTTTGGGGAACCTCAGGTTTTCTGTACCCTAGCCAGTGACCTTGATTTTCCTAAGTACGAACAGTCTTAATCATCGGGAATCACACAGAAACTATGATACTCCTGATACTGCTGTGCTCGAAAATTTCAGTAAATCTCATGTCGTTGAGAGGCTGACTGGCAATATGGCTGCTGTGGACAACGGAAGCGTGCATGGGTATCAGCTGGCACTTTACCCTGACCAACTATGAAGACTGTGCTGGCAGTCACAATTGTTCCTGGGTTGGGGTTGCCAAGCAGTGTTTCCCAATATTGACGACAAACCTAGGTGAATGAGCAATCTGCGAGCACATACGACAGTTGTATTGGCGATGAGTGCCGACGGCAAAATAGCGGATTATCAACGTAATCCAGCCCGGTTTTCCTCGCCACAGGATTTGACTCATCTGGAAAGGCAAATCGCCCAGGCGGATGCTGTTCTCTTTGGCGCGGGCACGCTCAGAGCCTATGGCACCTGCTTGCCTGTGCGTCAGGCTACACTCATTCAGCAGCGACGAGCTGAGGGTAGACCTGACCAACCCGCCCAAATCGTCTGCTCCCTCAGCGGTGAATTTGATCTAGGTTTGCGCTTTTTTCAACAAGCTGTCCCCCGATGGCTGCTTACAACTCCCAAAGGAGCTGAACGTTGGCAAGCAACATCAGCCTTTGAGCAAATCCTCCAGTTTCCTGATTTGCCTACTGCTTGGTATTGCACGCTGGTCATGCTGCGTCATCTGGGGATCGAACGCCTGGCTGTCCTGGGTGGAGGCTCCCTGGTGGGCGATTTGGTTCAGCAAGACTTAGTGGATGAGCTATATCTAACGATTTGCCCATTGCTACTGGGAGGGGCAACTGCCCCTACACCTGTGGATGGGGAGGGCTTACCAGTCACCTTGGCTCGTCAGCTAGACCTTATTCAAGTCGAGACTGAGGGGACTGAGGTATTTTTATGCTATCGGCGTGCTCGTCCGAGAACGTATGACTGATACTTTGCCTCTATCTAGAACCCCAATTTTTGCTCAGAGGAAAACTTCCACTTCCCCATCGGATGTGGTTTAGGCTAGGGAAGACAATGCTACCAATGACGGTTCTGCCTTCCTAATTTGTATGGTTCAGCAGTTAAAGCCTCAATACACCGTTGCTTGGATTCGCCAAATCCATGAAATTCCACAATCCGCCTGGGACGAAATGGCGTTACCCTTGCAGACCCCTTTTCTCGAATGGACTTGGCTGCACAATATGGAGCGTTCCGGTAGTGCCGTGGCCAACGCAGGGTGGCTACCGAATCACTTGACGATATGGCGCGATCGCACGCTGGTAGGCGCTGCTCCCCTGTATCTCAAAGGGCACAGCTATGGTGAATTTGTGTTTGATCACCAATGGGCCGATCTCGCGAACCGTCTGGGCGTTGAGTACTATCCCAAATTGTTGGGTATGTCACCCTTTACGCCTGCGGAAGGCTATCGATTTTTGATTGCCCCTGGGGAAGATGAAGCGCTGCTAACTGAGATGATGGTGAGCGCTATCGACCAGTTTTGCGATCGCAACAACATTTCAGGCTGTCACTTTCTCTACGTAGACCCAGAATGGCGACCCTTAGTGGAGCAATTAGGCTTCAAAAAATGGCTCCATCACAGCTTTATTTGGCAAAACGAGGACTACCAAACTTTTGATGATTATCTAGGCCGTTTCAACGCTAACCAACGACGCAACATTAAGCGTGAACGTAAGTCTTTGACCAAAGCGGGACTGCGTTTGGAACCGATCGCGGGCGAGGCAATTCATCGCGCCTTCTGCTCCCAGATGTATGACTTTTATAGTGACACCTGTGACAAATTTGGCTGGTGGGGCAGTAAATATCTAACCCGTAAGTTTTTTGAGCAGTTGTATCCTGACTATTGCAATCGCGTTGTGTTGTTCGCGGCCTATGGAGAGGATGACGATAACCCTGTCGGGATGTCGTTTTGTCTACATAAAGGCGATCGCCTCTATGGTCGCTACTGGGGGTGTCGTGAAGAAATTGACCATCTCCATTTCAATGCTTGCTACTATCGTCCGATTGAATGGGCGATCGATCACGGTATCCAATCTTTTGACCCCGGTGCTGGGGGCCGACACAAAAAACGTCGGGGCTTTCCTGCTCGTCCCAACTACAGCCTGCATCGCTTCTATGCCAATCGTCTGCAAAAGATATTGGTGAACTATATTGATGAAATCAACGAGGCTGAAGCACAGGAAATTGAAGCGATTAATAACGATCTGCCGATGAAGGATCGAACGAGCACTGACTTAGCTAAATATGTAGAGAGTGGTGATTGATATCTCTCTCTGTTATTTTGCATAATCAAAATATTTCTATTGAAGAAATTCCATAACTGTCAAATTCTTTCGCAGGGGCTGAGACTGCTGAAAACTAATAGCTGCTCTTTTTCGAGCTTAAAAGTCCGCTATCCTGTGATACTCTTTCTTCTCAAGATCACATTTTGATTTTAGATGCCTTCAAATCAATGCAAACAGCGAGTTTGACCCCTGAAATACTGACTTCTAGACTTAGTGATTCAATCTCCTTTTAGTAAGAAAATCTAAAGTTAAAGCATCGCCGTCACTTTCTCCCTTGAGTAAAGTATCTACGGCTCTTTTGTTAACCAAATACGTGATTTTTGTCGATACATTTAGTTGTATCAGAGAGGTAAGCATTTCTGAACTTTAGGCTGAGTAGCCTACAAAGGCCATATAACAATGCCTTGTCAAAGCAGCGAATAAATTGTAGAAAAGGCATGATGCGTTTCAAAAATTCCCAATTTTAATGAGAGGATTGCGATAACTGTGCTAATGGTTCTACATTTCTATTTTCAGGCTATTTAGCGATGAATAATGCGGCCCTACCAGATTCCCTCTGGCAACTGAAACCCTGGTGGTGTCAACCCTGGTCCATTGTGCTGACCGGATGTTTGCTGCCTGCGATCGCCTGGTTCCTGACCCATCGTCTGTGGCTAACGGCCCCGGTGGGTGTCGGTGTTTTGGGTTGGTGGATTTTGTTTCTCTATTTAGTGCCCAAGCAGTACGCGATCGCGGTGAAAGAGCAACGGCAGGCAGATCCAGAGTGTCTATAGTGGAAGCGTATTTCTATTCCTAACGCGATCGCTCATGTTCTTACCGACAGCTGAAGACCTCGATAATATCTTTCAAGTTGCGAATCTTTTTGTGCTTCCCTTTTGGGCGGTGATGGTACTGGTGCCGAGGTGGTCAGTCACGCAAAAGGTCATGCAATCCTACATTCCGTTTGCGGCATTGGCGAGCTTATACGTCTATCTATTTGTGACCCTTGACAGCAGCATTTTAGAATCGTTTTCCGATCCTCAACTAGAGCTGAGTAGTTTCGCGGGCATGTTCGCCAATTCTCATGTGATGGCTACAGGTTGGGTGCACTTTCTGGTGATGGACCTGTTTGTTGGACGGTGGATTTACTTGCAGGGCCAAGAAAAGAACGTTTTTACACGGCATTCCCTAGCCTTTTGCCTGTTTGCAGGTCCATTGGGATTATTGACCCACTTTTTCACTGTCGCCATTACGCAGCGTTTTTTCCAAACGGGTGAAGATGCTACACCAGAAACCACAGCGGTATAAAGCTTAATTGACAGGCATCTCATCAGAGTGCTTAATGGGTGTACCTTAGCCACATTTAGACCCCTTTCTGGTCTGCGGTGAGACTTCAGTTGCCGAATCAAATGTGGCTTTTCAACAGTTGAGGATTTCTTCTGGGGTTGCCTTATGGTTTTGTCCGGCTTGTCTCGATTTCTGCGGATCCGTGATGCCTTTGCGCGCCGAAGGTGGCGATCGCTGCTCCAGTTTGGCATTTTGTTTAGTCTATGTTTAGTATTGGTCGTGGCCTGTGGGAGTCCGTCCCCCGATGCTGATGCGCCAGCTGACGACACCGCAGCAGCCGACGGCAGTGGTCGCGTTACTATGGGCACCACCCTTACGGCACGAACCTTAGATCCTGCTGATGCCTATGAGATTTTCCCAGGTTTATTACTGCATAACCTTGGGGATCAGCTCTATGCCTATGAGCCCGGCACGACGGATTTAATTCCTCAGTTGGCGGCTGATATGCCCACTGTGAGTGAGGACGGGCTGACTTATACCATTCCGCTACGGGAGGATGTGGTTTTCCATGATGGCACCCCCTTCACTGCCGAAACCATGGCCTTTTCCATCCAGCGCTTTATGGAAAATGGGGGCCGTCCCGCCTTTTTGCTCGGTGAAAAGATTGAGACCGTAGAAGCCACGGGCGACTACGAACTGACCCTGACGCTCAAGTCCCCTTTCGCCGCTTTTACCGCGCTACTGACCTTCTGGGGCGTTACGCCAGTTCCTCCTGAAACCTATGAAATTGCTGAGGGTAGCTTTATTCCCGACAATTTTATCGGCACTGGCCCCTACAAACTGGCTTCCTTCAGCAGTGACGCTATCAAGTTGGATGTCAACGACGATTACTGGGGCGAAAAACCCGCAAATGACGGGATTGATATCCAGATTTTCACCAATCCAGCTAACCTGTACAACACGTTCAGAACCGGTGGTTTAGATGTTGCCTATCAAACCCTGGATCCTGATCAAATTGTCTCCTTAGAGCAGGAAGCGGATGCCGGAGGGTGGCAAGTGATTGAAGCGGGTACCACGGTCATTAACTATATGAGCCTCAATCAGAAAATTGAGCCGTTGGATGATGTGCGGGTACGTCAGGCGATCGCGGCCATGATTGACCGTAATCTCGTTAACGAGCGTGTTTTCAAAGGTCAAGCTGAACCTCTCTACAGCCTGATTCCCACCAGTTTCGATGTCTATGAGCCTGTGCTTCAGCAAGCCTACGGGGATGGGGATTTTGCCAAAGCCGAAACGCTTTTGAGGGAAGCTGGGTTTTCCGAAGAAAATCCCTTCAACTTTGAAATTTGGTACCCCACTGCGTCCACGACGCGCAGTATCGTGGCTAATACCCTTAAGGAATCGTTTGAGACAGGTTTACCTGGACTCGTCAACGTTACGGTGCAGACCGCTGAAAGCGCTACGCTTTGGGGCAATGTTGATAAGGGCATTTATCCTTCGGTGCTGGCCAACTGGTATCCCGACTATTACGACGTGGATACTTTCGTGCAGCCCTTCCTAAGCTGCGATACGGGCACTGAAGAAACGCTGTGCGAAAAGGGCGCAAGCCAAGGTAGTGGATCTTTTTACTACAGTACGAAAGCGAATGACTTGATTGCGGCACAGCGGCAAGAACAGGATTCAGAAGCCCGTAAGGCGATCTTCAAAGAAATCCAAACCTTGCTGAAGGATGATGTGCCCTATATTCCTCTGTGGCAAAATAAAGACTATGTGTTTGCCCAAGGAAGCGTTGAGGGTGTGGCCATTCAGCCGACTCAGCAATTCCTGCTTTGGCAGATTGGCAAGGCCGGTTAGGAGCCATTGCCTCGGTAAGTTCACTTCTCGACATGGGAAGTGAACTTAAATTTGCTGATGTTGTAGACACCTGTTGGGCTCTGGCTAGCTTCGTTATTTCGCATATCCAGCAATTTTTATTGGTGCAATTCACCGATGTATCATTCGATCGATAGGCGAAGCTCTTAGAATTAAGACATAACATTGAATTTTTCTTATTCATGACCGCTGCTTTGAATAAAACTGATAAGGCTACTCAAATTCTGAACGGTGCGCTGCAAGAGTTTTTGGCACACGGTTATGCCGGTACCAGCATGGATCGCGTCGCTGCCACTGCCGGCGTTTCAAAGCCAACGGTTTACAACCATTTTCAAGATAAGGAAGGTCTCTTTCGAGCACTGGTGCAAAAAATTGCCCGCGAACGATTTCAGCTGAAGTTTACGTTAGCCTCCTTTAGCGGGCCAGCCGCAGAGTCGCTGCCTTACCTCCTGGGTTCGATGGTGGATGCGATCGCGGCGGATGAGGAATATCACGACTTTGTGCGCCTCGTAATTGGTGAGTCAGGTCGCTTTCCAGAACTTGCCAGAACCTTTGTGGCTTACCTGAGTAAACCGGGGTTGGAACTCATGCAGCACTATCTGGAGAGTCATCCTGAGTTTGGCTTCAAAGACTCTAAGCCCATTGCCCAAATCGTCATTGGCTCAGTCGTGCATATGGCCTTGACGCAGCATATTCTCCACGGCAAAGACATCATGCCCCTGAGTAAAACCGGCCTGATTGAAACGATGACGGGTCTCCTCCTCAACTGCCCTCAGCAATTGCCCAGCATAGCGGTTCATGAAACCGACTGTCCCAGTCGGATGGTGCGATGAAGCCTATTACCTCGCCAGCAGGCAAATAGGCTAAAACAGGGAAATCGGTGCAATCAGTTTGGAGCATGTCCCGTCTGCCAGCCTTTACAGATCAGTCGCTTTTTATCCAAGCGATGACCCACAAGTCATATGCGCGTGAGCATCCAGCCGCCGGAGCCGATAATGAACGGCTGGAATTTTTAGGGGATGCTATGCTCACTTTTCTCTGTGGGGAGTTTTTGTTCCAGCGCTATCCTCAGAAGGCCGAAGGCGATCTCACGTCGCTGCGAGCGTCTTTAGTGGATGCTACTCAGTTAGGCAAATTTGGCATCCAGTTACAGCTGCATCATCACCTGCGCTTGGGGCGGGGGGTGGAGGGAAGTGGCGGTCGCCAGAATCCCCGGTTGCTGGGGAGTGCCTTTGAAGCTTTAGTGGGCGCGCTGTTCCTCGATCAGGGCTCTTTGGTCGAGCCCGTCAGGGAATTTGTTTTTCCCCTATTTGAGTCGGTGGTGGAAACCCTGGCGGATCCCACCCGTAATGTGAACGAAAAAAGTGCCTTGCAAGCATGGGCTTTAGCGCAAGCGGGTACCATTCCCGCGTACACCATCATTGCGGAACAAGGGCCAGATCACGCGAAGGAATTTACGGCAACCGTAAGTATTGGCCCCGAAGTGTACGGACAGGGCACTGGACGCCGCAAGCAAGATGCTGAGAAAGCTGCCGCTCGCCATGCGCTAGAGCAGTTGGGCGTGATTTGAATGGAATCACCAGTCTTTTGGAGTAGCGAAACAAATTTTGGTAATAGGGTAAGGGAGTAATGGAGTGGATGGGGATTAAGGGTAGATGGGTAGATGAGTGTAAAGAGGGTTAGAACTGTCTCCTAATTCCTAACTCCGAATTCTTAGTTCTTATCGTCTCCTTCTATTTGCGTTTGATGAAACAGCGCTAAAGTTTGCTCCAAATTTGGGGGAGCCAGGTGGCGGGCAGCTGATTGAGCGATCGCCGCTGGGCGTCGCCACCCAGGTAACGGGCTTGGAGGTGCAGGTTGCGGATAATGGCTTGCAGGGCCGTTTCGGTGGCGGTCGCTTCGTCGGTCTCCCAACCCGTCAGGGCCTGCACATAATGGGCGATTGCCCGATTGAGAAGGACGCCTTGGGCTTCGGTTTGAGGCGCTAGGGCAATCGCCAGCTGGTCGTACACCACCCCAACGCTATGATGGGTCGCCCACACATCAAAGGCGACGTTTGCCGTTGCCGTTTGGGTTGTAATCATCAAAGCCGTTTCGTAAGCCGTAATCGCCTGCTGCCACGCTTGTTTCTGCTCCACAGATTGCTCAGGATAATGGCCGCCTAAATCCCAATAGGCTGTGGCTAGGTTGTTGTGGGTCGCGGCACAGCTAGCAGGATTCTCACTCAAGGTGCGATGGGCAAGCGCGCTTTTGTAGGATGCAATGGACTGCTCCAGGAGAAAAACGGGGCGTTCGTGACGTGCCAAACTCCAAAGAGCAATGCCTAAATTATTTTGTAACTGGGCATAGGTTTGCGGCATGTCTTGAGGGGAGGCTTGCCGCAGAGCTTCCTGATAGGCTGCGATCGCGCGATGCAGGTGCGTGGCTTCTTGGGAGTGCTGGGCCAAACTCCAATAGGCCGTCCCTAGGTGAGTTTGCAGGGTGGCATACTCTGTCGGCAACGTTTCCACTGGCGTGTACTGGAGGGCTCGGTGGAATGCTTTGACCGCTTTACCGGCATAGGCAATGGGGTCTTGATAGGCGGCAATCAGGCTGTACACACTTCCTAGATTGCTGTGTAATCGACTTAATACATCGGCGCTGGTGTTAGGGCTCACTGGCGACATGGCAGCTTCATAGAGCGCACAACTGCGGGCCAAACGCTGCTGATAGATTTCCATTTCGGCGGTTTGTTGAGCCCACAGCCAATACAGACTGCCCAAGTCATTGAGGGCTTCGGTGCGATGCGGCGTTGCGGGGTCTTCGGCCTTCAAGCGCTCATATTGCTGAATCGTGGCTTCCACCGCCCCCATGCTGTGATCACCAGCCTGCACGCGATCGCGCAATTCATAGGCGATCGCCCAAGGATCCCGCGCGATGGCGACATCCGCTTCGCCGGGTTGCGCCTCGGCCCAGGGTGAGCCGCTGATAGGTGATTCGTCAGTTGCTTCGTGAGTAGGGGGGATGACTTCAGTCGAGGCGGCATCAATGCTGTCCACTTCATCGGGAACGATAGCCGCCGCATCGATCAGATAGGCCGCATTGTCTGCCTGCGTAATTGCCGTGTCAAGTTCCGCTGGCGGTGGCGGCAATAGGTCTGGCTCACGACTTTCCAATCCTTGGAGATCAACCTGCAGGCGCTGCCACAGCGTGTCCGAGAACGTCGGTAGGTCAACTGCTGCTGCTGTGTTCGCGGTTGCCTCACTCTCCTGATGTCCGGAGTTTGGAGAGATTGCGGTCGATTCGGGTGGAGCCAGAGTATTGGTTGTCTCTTGCCGAATTGACGGTGGTTCAGGTGCCGGTTGCCCCCAAGATTGCCACTGACGCATGGGATTAGGCGTTGTCTTTGTGGTTCCGCTATCCGTCGGCGCGAGCGGGGTTGGTTCACCGATAAATTCAAAGACCGTTTGGCAAAGCACTGGGGCACTGCGTTTGACCTGCTTTAACCAAGGACGCGGCAACCACAGCAGTAAACTGCAGTCCAATTGCTGCCACAGAGAATAAAGCCCGCGTAGCGATCGCAGAAACTGATACTGGACATCGGATCGCTGGTGGGTCAGTTGCTCGATACCCAAAACTTGCAGCAGTCGTGGTGATTCTCGGGTAATCCCTTGCTGCCACCCCTGAATCTGCTGCACCAGGTTAGGTGCCTCAACGGTGAAAAGAAGCTGTGCCGCACTGCTTTCCCCAATTTGCTGATGCAGCCGATCTTCTAGCGTGACCGCCAGCTGCCGCTGGAGTGGCACATCATCACAGACGGCCACCCATAGCTGGTGGGGCGGTGTTGCCTCCAGCGCTGACTGCAACCGTTGATAGGTCTCCTGGTTATGCCCAGGCAAAATTTGGGAGTTGAGAGGAAGCACAGACGGAAAGGAAATCACAGGAACTAGGAAGTGACGATATGACTCTACTTCAATTCTCATGACTCAGCCGACCCCTCAGGATAGACCTGTGGCAATTTCCCGACTGCCTTTCAACGAAAATTGCATCTAGATCCGTAGAGCCCTGGCTGGTGCAGGGGTGTAGCGATTACCACTATCACTAGCGTTTGATGCGGATATTTGGCGCGTCGTCGCAACCGGCAAATATCAGTAGAAGCAGTCAGCCCTCTCCTAACTCCCGACTCCTATCTCCCATATACCCTCCACCAGCTTCGCATAAGCCCTACCGGATGCCAGAGTCCTCGCTCAGCAATGGCTGCTATCCTATAGCAAACAAGCTTACTTTGCTGTGTATCGGGGTTGTCTGTTGCCTCCTCCTATTGCTACCCCTGCTGAACCTATTGACTGATTGGTACCCCCGCGATCGCGGCTAAGGCTTCCTCTATTTGAGCTTTAGCCTAGTTTTCCGGTATGTTAAGTGTCCTCGCACTTGTTCATTTGTTGCTTACCCGTGAACTCCAATGACCCATAGCTTGGCTTCTGATTCCTCACTCTCCTTCTGCCCACCTTCAACGGCAGCGAGGGTTCTGAGTGCGAGTGACACTCCTCCCGGTCGGCTGATTGTACTCACTGGCCCGAGTGGTGTGGGCAAAGGGACTTTACTGCACCATCTACAACAGCGACATACCGATCTGTACCTATCCACTTCCGCCACCACGCGATCGCCTCGTCCTGGCGAAGTGGATGGCCAGCACTACTATTTCCTGACGCGTCAGACCTTTGAGCAGATGATTGCGAAAGGCGAACTGTTGGAATGGGCCGAATACGCAGGCAACTATTACGGCACCCCCCGTCAGCCTGTGGAAGTGCAAATTGAACGGGGCAATCAAGTCATTCTCGAAATTGAGCTCAAGGGTGCTCGCCAGGTGGCCCAATCCTTTCCTGATGCCCTCAAGGTCTTCATTCTGCCCCCCTCTCGCGAAGAGTTAGAGCGACGGATTCGGAGTCGTGGTCAAGACGACGATGCCGCGATCACTCGTCGTCTTGACCGAGCCCGAGTTGAACTGGATGCCGCTGACGAATTCGATATTCAGATCGTTAATGACAACCTCGACAAAGCCTTAGATACCCTCGAAAACGCCTTATTTCAACTGGTTTAGTTAGCAGCTTGAGCGCCATGGCTGCGCGGATTATCGCTCCGGTTACTCAGGAACTGGCCTGGGGTTTGCGGTGATTCAAGCTCAGAGGCTTGGCCAAAGGTCTGCTGGTGGGGCAACTCTGTACCGGCTAACAGCGCATCAAGATTGCTAGCCAGAATTGTTTGCGGTTGTTCCCCGATCGCGGCGGTGACCGTTTCCCCCATTTCATCCAGATAGACAAAGTGAGGAATCCCGTCCACGCGATAGTGCAACATTTCGGGTAGCCACTTGCTGTTGTCCACATTCAACATGACAAAGTTGACGCGATCGTCATAGGTCTCCCGTAGCGTGGCCATATCGCCTGCCATCGCCTGACAAGAAGTACACCAATTCGCGTAAAACTCCATCAAGGAGGGTTTGCCATTAGTGAGCGCCGCTTCAAAAGGGGTGGCACTTGTCGCTAAGCTTTCGAGGGAAGCCGTAGGCGTTTTCGTCTGGATGCCCAGCACCACCAACACAGACAAAACGACTGCAACGCTTACAACAATCAAATTACGAACCTTCGTCAACATCCCGACAGTATCTGGCGCAGTCGTTTCAGAGGATGAGGTATCGGTAGGAAGAACCATCAGAAAACCTTAGTCAGTCTAGGGTGCAATCAAGATCGAGCTGCCCCACATCCAATTTGGCAACGGTTATTTTCCTCAAGGCAAAAACCGGCAATCTGGAGGAGGCAAGGTATACCTTTAAGATAGCGGACGCCAACGTCCTGTGTATTTGCCCTATCCCCATCACAACGGCTGCTCTTACCCTAAGCACCTTGCCTTCTGACTCCTGACTCCCTCTAGAAAAAACTTCTCTTATGAAAAAGCGAGTCACATTGACCTTTCCTAAACGATCCATCCATAAGCCCATCACCTATCGATTGGCGAAGGATTTCAATGTGGCCGCCAACATTATTCGAGCTCAAGTGGCCCCCAACCAAATTGGTAAATTAGTCGTAGAACTTTCGGGGGATATTGACCAGTTGGATGGAGCCATTGAATGGCTACAAGAGCAGGAAATTGGCGTTTCACAGGCCAGCCGCGAAATTTTAATTGATGAAGACACCTGTGTTCACTGCGGTTTATGCACTGGGGTCTGCCCTTCGGGAGCCTTGAGCCTAGCGCCGGAAAGCTTCAAACTCACCTTTGCGCGATCGCGCTGCATCGTTTGTGAGCAGTGCATTCCAACCTGTCCCGTACAGGCAATTTCAACAAATCTCTGACATTCTGTCATCTCCACTGCAAAGCCTGGTAGCGTTGAGCCATGGATAGGCAAACTCGCATTTTTAATAGTCCGTGGCTCTCCTGGGGGTTGTTAATTCTGGCCTATGCGACCTTTGGCCGTTTGCTCCACAGCAGCGCTGACAGTTCCTTGAGCCCGCTCATGTGGGGGACGACGTTGGGTGTGGTGGCCCTCAAAGCGGGCGTCCTGACCCTGGTGTGGCGGCCCGTTCGCAAATTTGTGTTGTTGGGCTTCCAGTCCGATTGGGGCTATTCCATCATGGTGCTGGTGTTGGCCTCACTCGCAGTTTTAGCGGTTGTCTATATTCGAGCGTTTGCCTACGGCGTCGTTCTGATTGCCACTTCCATTTTGGTTCGTGTGGATTGTTTGGCTAAGAACATGAGCGATCGCGCCTCTTTTGTCACACTCGTTCTGCTGTCGTTTATCGGGATCGGGGTGAGCTGGTTACCCGTGCTATTGCAACAAGGTCTCACACGCTTCACAGCCCCATAGGCGAGTCGCGTCATTCAGTTTGACTCAGGAATTGACTCGACAGGGTTGTATTACATTCTTAGCTCCCAAGCCTTTGCTTGTAGCCGTCGCCAATTCCGTTGGGATCAAGACGGCTATTCATGGGGTCATGCACTGAGTATCGGCAGGATATGAGGTGTCCTGGCCTACATGGCTAAAGCTATCAATCCCATTTCAATTAGCCTCCACTCTCCACAATGCATTTAAACTACAAGTCTTCTTTAGGCTACGCATTCACCCTGAGTATTCTCAGCCTTAGTAGCTGGCAATTAATAAGCCGTGACGCTTTGGCAGATGTTCAACTGCCCACCGATCAGGCACCAGAACTGGAACAGTTAGCTAGTCATAGCCCCTCCCCAGCATCAGATTCCCTCATGTCAGCTAACCTGCCTTCCATCGATGACGAATCGATCGCGAATCCGCCTCAATCACTTGATGGAATTGCCTTGTCAGAAGCCCCTTCGACGCCTCAGGAAGCTTCTGATGCAGTAACAGAACTCGCGTTACAGCAGGCCGATGAACTAGATGCACAAACCTATGAGCTGGATCAGTCAAATCCCAATAGTGATGCAGCATTGAACTCGCTTGAAGCACCAGAAATGCAGTCGGAGCCACTGGAGGAACATCCAGCAGGAGCATCGTACGAGCTCGCAACCGCAGAAATGCAGCCGGAGCCCTCGGAAGAACACCTAACAGATGTGATCACAGGTCGTAACGATGATTTAGACGGCGAAACGGCATCCCGATTTCGCTTGATTCAGACTAACCATGACACGAATGGTGATGGCATACCGGAGCGGATTGAAACCACTGAATACGATGCCCATGGCAATGTGCTCCAAAGAACTGCAGACAACGATGGCGATGGCTCAGCGGAGTGGATTGAAACCACTGAATACGATACCAACGGGAACCAGACGCAAAAAACCTTGGACGAAGACGGCGACGGCGCGCCGGAGCGGATTACAACCCTTAAGTACGATGCCAATGGCAATGTGACGCAAAGGATCGCCGACGACGACGGGGATGGCACGCCGGAGCATATTGAAATCGTGGCATACGATATCGAGGGCAACGTGATCCAACGGGCTTCTGATGCTGATGCCGACGGCACGGTCGAGCGAGTGGAAACCATTGAGTACAATCCTGACGGTCAGGTGACTCAACGCGCTTTTGACTCTGATGGTGACGGTACGGTCGAGCGCCTTATCACCCATGAATACGATGCCAACGGTAATCGGACAAAAATCGCTTTTGACAATGACGGTAACGGGACACCAGAGAGCATTACCACCTATGCGTATGATCCCAACGGTCATCAAACTACACGCACCTATGACGATAACGGTGACGGTATTGCAGAGAGCATTGAAACGATTGAATACGATGCCAACGGCAACAGACTTCGGAGTTTCGTCACCTCAGGAAGCAGCCCCGATCGCATCACCACCTACACGTATGATGACAGTGGTAATCGGATCCAAAAGTTCGTTGACTTAGGTATTGATGGCACGGCTGATCGCATCGAAACAGCGGTCTATGATGCTAATGGCAATCGCACTCAAAGCGCCTATGACTCCGATGGTGACGGCACGGTCGATAGTATCGAAACCATTGCCTATGATGCCGACGGTAATGTGATTCAAAGAATCTACGACAACGATGGCGATGGCATAGCTGATCGTATTGAAATGGCTGAATATGATGCTGATGGCAATCAGATTAAAGGTTCCTATGACCAAGATGGTGATGGCACAGCCGACAGCATTGAAACCATCGCCTACAACGCTAACGGCAAGGAGACGCAAAGAGCCTACGATAGCGATGGGGATGGTTCAGCAGACAATATCATCACCTCTGAGTACGATGCCAACGGCAATGTGACGCAGCGAGTTTATGACGGCGACGGTGATGGTAAGCCTAATGCTATCAATACGTTTACCTATGATGCCGGTGGCAATGTGACGCGAAGAGCCTACGACATTGGCGGTGATGGCACGCTGGACAATATGGAAACCATTACCTACGATGCCGACGGCAACGCCACGCAAAGAGTGTATGACAGTGACGGTGACGGCATGCCCGAGAGTAGCGAAACCGCGACCTACGATACCAACGGAAATGTGACGCAAAGAATTTACGACAATAACAACGACGGCACGCCAGATAATATCACCACCATTGAATATGATGCCGATGGCAATATGACCCAGTTAGCCTATGACGCTGGCGGCGACGGCATACTGGATAGCCTGGAAATAGTTGCCTACGATGCCAATGGCAATGTGACGCAAAGAGTGTACGACAATGACGGCGATCGCACGCCAGATAACATCACCCTTTATGTCTACGATGCCGACGGCAATCTCACCCAAAATACCTTTGACACCGACGGTGACGGTATCCCCGATCGCATCGTTGCCCATGTCTATGATGCTAACGGCAATGTCCTTCAAAGCACCGTCAGCTATCGCAGCGACAATACAGCCAAGAACATTATCACCTATGCCTACGATGCCAGCGGCAATAAAATTCAAGAGTCTCTGGATCACGATGGTGATGGCAGAATCGATAACAGCCAAAGCTTCACCTACGATGCCAGCGGCAACAAAATCCAAGAAGCTTCTGACCACAACGGTGACGGTAGGGCAGAATTCATTCGCAGCATCGCCTACGATACTCAGGGCAATGTGATCCAGGAATCCTATGACGACAATGGTGACGGCATCCCCGATCACATCGCGAACTACGAATACGATGTCCATGGCAACGTGATCCAGGAATCCTTTGACGACGATGGTGATGGCATTCCCGATCGTATCAAGACCCTCGTATATGAGATGTTCTAGCGATCATCTTGCAAGCCAAGCCTTGCTAAGGAGTCTTCAGACGCGGAGTCATATTCGACTCAATGGGGTATGCTCCGCGTTCTACATTTAAACCTCATCCAGGTTAAGAACGAGAGTTTTCCAAAACCGGAAAACCTCACCGCCTGCGGCACCTCTCCTTGCCAAAGAGAGTCTTATGGGACTTTCCGGTTCCTCTCCTTACCTTTGGTGGAACCTGCCCAGAGGGCTTAGGAGAGGTTAGGAGAGGTTGCTTAGCAACCACATAAAACTGCGGCTCTCAACGTGGACGGGGTTGAGAAGCGGCTAGACAATTGCCCGAGCTGATGATTTTGGTCGAACTTGAGCACCCAATCGTCACATGGGAGCAAGCCATGCGAATCGCCCTGGATGATAGGAAGGACTTCAAGACTTGAGCTAATGAGAGGACATAGAAAACCGTTAAGAATGGTAAGGTCTATCGCAGTTTTTTCACTTACCGACATCTTTTCAACGTTTGAAACCCTTATCCCTGATACGCTCTGAGGTGCAGCTAAAAGAACGCTCTCTACAAGTTTCCGTTATTTAATGTGTGGGCGGTTGATAGGTAAAGTCAGCCTGTTATGGCTACGACCCTAAACAACGGCTTAAAGATTGCTGTGCTCATGTGTAGGTACAGCCACGGTACAGGGACAAAACTGTAGCGACGAAAGCTACAAGCTAATCCTGATAGGGATTTGACAAATCGAGGAGTGAGGCGGTGAGCTAGAAGTTACCATCCCGCTAACATCACCCCCTCATGAACGAGATTACCCGCATTCAAGCCGCCTTGCGACCCCATTTGTCTTGGCCTGGAGCACGACTCACCTTCCTGTCACTGTTCCTGGTGGCCCTGTTTCGGGTCGAAACCGTTAACTTAGAGAAGCTCGCCTCGGTCTTTGCCAATCGAGCGCAGAGTGCCTCAAATCAT
>JBCBSR010000023.1:0-25696 GCA_039819045.1 Cyanobacteria bacterium J06638_28 | reverse complement strand
TCAGGTGCCGAAGTTGGCGCGAGTTGACTGCCGAAGTTGATGCGATTTAGGTGCCGAAGTTGGCGCGATTTTGCACTGAGCATAGATGTCTTTTTTGCTTTGGAGCTTGCCCTCTCGCTGCGCTTTGGAACTAAGGGTGACTTCATTGCCTTCTTCATTGGAGACAATCTCGATGCACACCTCAGGCACCTTGCCAAATTCCCACACAAAGTAAGAGCGGTGGCGTCGTTCGCTGTAGTCTGCGGGTCGCTGGACGGCCAAACTCAACAGGGCATCGGGGACGATGGGCTCGCCGTGGAGCTTATAAAACAGGCCCACATTGGCTGCTGCCAGAAACGGCCTAGGCACAGCGTTGGAACTGTAGAGAGGTTCGACCAGGAGCCGTTGCTGTTCTTCGGACTGAAAGTTGTCCACCGGGGTATCGTCCTCAATCACCAGATGACTGATGTCGAGTTCAGTCACCACGGCTGCGTCGGTTTGGGCCTCGTTTTCCAGGCGTTGTTGAGGAGTCATGGGAGGAACCTGAATCACGCTTCTTTATTGTAAGGAGGAGACTTGGCGCAGTCCCCCCTTGCGCCATTTCCTGAGCCGTTGTCGCCGTTAGGGCCTCCTAATCTTCCTGGGTAAACAGTTGGGCGAGCATCGCTGTTGTTTGTGCCCGTACTGATCGTGTTTCCATGGGCAATTGTTGTTTAGTTTCCGCTAACGGAGCTTCGACGGAAGCCTATCTTCCGCCACTGCTTCTTGCAACCACATCGCATCATCAATACAGATCTATTAGGTCACTTGTTGGCCAGTTGCTGAACTGAAAGTTCATCATCGATGGAAGTATCAATGGCTAGGAATGCTCACTTTGTCGATGTTGAATGTCGGCCCAGATTTCATCTAAAGAAACATCGTCTAACCACTGGCGACGATCGCGGGTATAGTCTCCGGTGCCCACTTCAAACTGCTTAAAGAAGCGAACAGCATTGACGTAGCCCAGGTTTTCCACCAGGGTACGAAAAGCTTGGCGATTGAGTTCAGCGAGGGTCATCGGCATCGTCTCCGTGGGGGCATCGGTGTCTTAGCAGCACCTCTCGTTGCTTCAGCAGCCTGCCACCATACCGATGCCAACGCTTAATGTCTCCTCAACTTACCCAAGACATCGATTCCTTGCGTCAGCACATCTCGGGTAGCAATGCGTCAAACAGTGACAGGATCATCGGGATGCAGTTGTCTCACCTGCAACACCCCTTGCGCCATCCCCTGCGCCGCTTTCGTCGCTAGGGCCTCCCAATCAGCCTCCGTGAAGAGGTTGGCTAGCATAGCGATCGCTTGAGCCCGCACCGGTTTTTGCTCCGGGTTAAGAGACTGGTCATCTTCCGCCAGCAACGCTTCTAGCCACGTTTTTTGCTCAACTGTGGGTTGTTGCAGGTGTTGACGAATCAGTTGTCGTGCCTGGGTGTAGGTGGCTTCAAAGCTACGACCTAATTCCCAAGTAGTCATCCAGCGCTGTAGTTCTGTAAAAAGAATCGACTGTAATCGCATTTGCTGTCTAAGTTCTGGCGGTACAGTTTGAGAGTGAGCTACATAGTCACGCATCATGGGGCCAGCTTCTATATAACCGTCCTCATACCCGTCCCCTTGCGCTTCAGCTCGCAGCCATGCTTCGTCAAAACACAAATCCATCAAGTTCCCCGTCTTAGCCCATTGTGCGGCTAACACACGATCATCCATAGGGTTGGAGCTAGACATGGGCTGACTCATTGCTGGGTGACACCATACTCAAAATATACCAAGTCCTCTTTTTCAGGGTCAGGGCCATGGTCTGGCATTTGAAAATGACGATAGAAGCCTTCAGCCTCGGGCAGAGAATGAAGGCCTACACGCCCCTCATACCCCAGGGCCAGACTCCGTTCACGGGCAAATAAGAGGAGAAGTCGGCCCACCCGTTTCAGATAGGGAGGGTGCTCTAACGTAGTCCGATTCCAGGGAGCCGAGGCAATCGCTTCCACATAAACCAATGGATAACGCTGCGGTAAGTGCGACCGATGCCACTGGGTTTCCAGAAAAATGAGCCCCTGGGCAACGGCTTCCACTTCCAGAGCATAGGCTTCGTAGCGGGCCTCCTGCTCCGCCTGACGCAGCTTGTAATCCCACATCCACGCCGCATCTGGTTGCTCGGTGAGAATCAAAATGTCCTGCCACAGCGATTGAAAGTCTTTCCAATGGCGCAGTTGCATGGTGCAAATACGCCCTTCAACCACTTCGCCAGTGCCGCTCAGTAGTTGAACCAGCTGTTCCATATTAGGTCACTCAACAACGGTAATCCTTTGGCGATACCGATATCCTCTGAGGCAAACTCAAAGCATCTAAGATACAAGAATACGTCGAGCTGCTCGCCCAAAATATCGAACAGGCTTGGGAAGTCTGGGATTCCATCTATGGAGACAGCTAATCAAAGACCACTCTCACCTCTCATGACGCCTTGATATCAGCCCCTGAAGTGACACCTTCAGACTTAGTAGCCGCTGTCTACGACTCCAACACAGATGAAATTGTCGTCAGCCGCAATCGTTCCATCCCTTACTAACGGGCTTCCAATCATCTGGCAGATGGTCTGGTTGTTGAGGAGCAGATCGATTTTGGCAAGAGAGGCAAACCAGCATATTTGAGCCCAGCAGGATGGAAAGGCCAATCTTTACTGGTAGTAGCTCTCCTCTAGCCAGGTGCGGAGAGCTGGCTCAGAAGTGAACTGCTGACGCTCTCGCGTGGTGCGATCGCTTACGATCCAAGTGATGTGACCGTTCTGTTCGCGCGTTTGGATATGGAGCGTATCTTGCGGAGCCAGGAAGCGAACCAGCATGGCCCCTAACTGGGAAAACCGCTGCGTCAGTGCCTTAATTAACCTGGAAGATTGTGAGTTGTTAGAGGCGGTGTAGGATTGCTTGGCAACATGAGCTTGCATGAGAAGAACTCCTTGGAAATAAGGGATGAGGTTGAGGAGTCAGGTACCTTGAATCCTTTGATTTCACTGTAGCGATAGCCCTTGAAAACACCCAAGCAAGGAGCAGATAGCTTCTATGCAAAAAATCGATAGATGCTTCGGGAGTCGTTTTGCCCGTCCGGTATCCTTGCAACAGGGGATGTTGCTCACAACGACAATGGCAACCGTCAAATCGTTGCAATAAGAGCCCCTTGTTGCAACAAGAAAGCCTGTGATATCACTGCTGTGTAGCGCCGATAGCAAAGGTTTCAGCCCATGAATAACGTCGTCACTTTAGCCACCAGTCAGCCTGCCCAACAACGCCGTTTACGCTCGGTGGTGAAGCGCCTAGTCATTGACCTGGGCTACCTGGAGCATTGTCTGGCCGAGGGCCTTCAAGACAGCAATGTGCGGAAAGCTGCCAAGGGTTTGGATAGCGTGATTGATTATTTGAATCTGCATTTAGCACGCTGATAGCGATCGCTGCGGCCCTTTGATTTGAGCAAGGGGCTATAAGTGCTCAGGGAGATTAACCCGGATATTCAGCTTTCTCAGACAGTCGTTAGGCTCCACTTATTTCGCGGTCAGGGAGGGCTCAGAGGCGCACCGCACTATAGAACTCAAGATGATTCAGTTGCCCAAGCAACAAAAGGAGTTCAAGTTATGAAACGCATTGCCCTCGCCCTCACTGCTCTGACCGCTATTTCCATCGCGATTGTCCCGGCTAGCTACGCTGCACCCGATTTCGATCAACTCCGCCGCGAAAACCTCGAAAAGGATGCCGTCAACTTTGACCAGCTCCGTCGCGAAAACTTAGACAAGGACGCGATTGAACTGCAAGTCAAAGCGGTTGACTTCGACCAGCTACGCCGCGAGAACTTGGACAAAGACGCCGTGAACTTTGACCAATTGCGTCGGGAAAACCTGGATAAGGACGCGATCGCTGAGGTCGCTGTGAAAGGAATTGATTTCGATCAGCTGCGTCGCGAGAACTTGGATAAGGATGCCGTTAATTTTGACCAGCTGCGCCGTGAGAACCTTGATAAAGATGCCGTTTACGAAGTGGTAGCAGCGGTTGACTTCGATGAGTTACGTCGTGAGAACTTGGATAAGGATGCGGTCGATTTTGACCAGCTGCGCCGTGAGAATTTGGATAAAGACGCAATCGCATAAATAGGAGCCAGGAGGCTCTTAATTCGGAATTCCGAATTCCGAATTCCGAATTCTACTCACACCCACCTTTGCCCCCTTGATACAACCATTGAGGGGGCTTTATCAAGCTTGGTGCCAGAACTCCCAACGTGTTCAATCATCTTTAAGGCATCAAGGGCTCCGATCGCCAGCGATCGGAGCCTTTTTGTTTTCATCGTCCCTTGAGATCACAGGCATCAAGTGACAAGTAGCAGCCTTGGAGTCTATGCGGAACATACGTTCAAGGGCGGGATGATCTGTTTCTATAGTCAGAGCAGCACCTGAGCTGAATTGTCACCTGGAGTTCCCAATGTGTTCGAATCTTTTCCCCCATAATCGCCCCATTCCTTTCCAAAGCGATTCCAGGCTTAATCTTAAGCAAGACCTATGAATCCAGCCCGATCGCTCCCCATACCCTAAAGGTGTTGTGCTGAGAAAAGCGATCGCATCATGTTATTCCGACTTTATCGGCCACGACGATGGCTTCTCGCTTCCTTTTTGGGTCTGGCAATCAGTGCTGTGAGTGCATCTATGGCGGCGGCCATCCCCAGTGATACGGCCATCATTGATCAACTGGTTGATGGCGAAGTCTGGACATGGGGTGGCCTGGATATTTGCCCTATCTACCACGTGAGCTTTGGTAGTGATGGTCGCTACACCGTCTATCGTGACCCCAGTGGCCCCTTTACGCTGGAGGAGCTTTTGATGCAAGGGGAAACCTTTCAGGTGCAATCAGGCATCTTTTCCTTCACGCAGTCTTTTACGCAGGAGGATATGACCTTACTGTACGAATCGCAACCTTTAACGATTAAGGCAGTGGCTCCTGAACGCCTTGATATGGAGGGGCCTAAAGGGGAGACTTATACGTTAAGAACCTGTCCGGAGTTGTAACGAGCCTGCTGAGTCATGTCCACACCTGCCGCTACTAGCTCCACCCATGAGCCTTCATCCAGCCCTGATCGCCGAGATGTGCTCTTTCAAGATCTGCTGCTGGTTTCAAAAGGGTATCTCGGTTGCCCAAAGCTCTGGAACGAGTATCATCGCCTGTCGATGCCCCATCAGCTACTGCTCTACCTCCAGGCCGATGGTACAGAAGCGGCACCGTCGCCGATTTTTAGCGGGACGGACTGGCTACGCATTGTGGATTTAGAACAACCGATTGCCCTATTCGCCGATGCCGATGGCTATGTCAGTTCTACCAAAGTGCTGGAAAGTCTAACCATTTATCTATCAGGGGTGAAGCACTACCAGACGGCTAGCTGTGATGTCGCTAGCAGCACCGTTCAACTAACCCTCAAGTTGGAGCCTCCAGCAACCTTTGAGTTACAAATTGCGGTTCCAGTGCATGATGCGGCGCATCAGTTGCAATATTATCTGCTGCCCAACGGAACTGGTAATTGGACTCGCAAATTGGCTGCTGACATGACCTAACGTTAGGCCACAGCTAGCCCGTTAGCATGCTGCTCTAGCGCTTCACGGATGGCATAGTAGGCTGGCTTGGGCTGTAGCTGTTCATCAAACAGGCCAGGCGTATCATTGGGGTCGCGCTCGGGGGGGACAGGGTCGGCGTAGCGATCGGTAAAGCCCCACAGGTTAAAGCTCGCAGCCCCAGCATTGAGCGCCGCTTGGAGCACTTGACGATAGGCTTGCGCCTGAAGCTTGTACTTAACAGCGGGGGCAAGATTCTGAGTGGGCTTGTGGATGCCAATGCTGACTTCACACAAATGAACCGAAACTCCTAGCTGCTTCAGGTCGCGAATGGTCCCTGCCAAGCGAAGGTTACTCACCGCTAGAGAACGAAAGAGTTCGTGGTGCAGTTGCATCCCAACCCCGTGAATCGGTATACCCGCTGCTTTAAGCTCCCGCACCATTTTGGCAATGGCTTTCCAGCGGGCAACGGTATGGACGCGATAGTCCAGATATAAGAGTTGGGCATCAGGGTCGGCGGCGTGTGCCCACTGGAAGCATTTGGGAATAAAGTTTTCGATACTGCGCCAGAGAGAGTTGCGGGGGTAGCCCGTGTCTTTGATGGCTTCGTTCACGACATCGTAGGCGTAGACCCGACCGCGATAGCGTTCAACGAGGGTGGTGATGTAGTCCCGCAGGACTTTTTCGAGTTCGAGGCTGGTGAGGGTGGTCATCCAGGGGGCGTAACTGGCGTGCCAGCAGAGGGTATGGCCACGAACGGCTTGTTGGTGTTGGGTGGCGCAGTCAACGAGGGCGTCGGCGAGAGAAAAGTCGTAGTGATGGGGCTGCGCACAAATCGTGCTGCACTTCATCGCGTTGCTGGGGACGAGGAGGTTGAAGTGCTGGGCGTGGAGTTGTTGGTAGGTGGGATCAGTGAGGAAGGTGGATTCGGCGATGATGGCCGAGCCGAGGGTGAAGTGGCTGCGATCGGCGAGGGTGCGGAGGGAGAGAGGCATATGGAGCTTTAACAAACTAATCTGTCAACAAATGCATTCCTCTGGACACAGGATCAAATCCTGCTGGAAAAACAGTGCTTTCACTATAGACGGCATCTTGAAAGGAAGTCAGGTCATCAATAGTGAGACCCGACAAATTGGCACCTCGAAGATCTGCTTCGCGGAAGCCCGTTAATCTCAAAACAGCCCCTGTGAGATCAGTATTTGTCAAATTAGCACTACGGAAATTGGTCTGCTCTAAGTTGGCATTGACAAAGTTTGACTGTATCAGGTTCGTCTCAGAAAAGTTGGTTCCTGTTAAGTTGGCTCCTGTAAATTTAATTTGACTGAGATCAATACCAGATAGATCCTTATTAAGGATTTCGCTTCCACTAAGATCAGAGCCTGGAACTAAGAAATAGGCACTCTCTAGTAGAGATATGTCTATGTCAGCAGGAAAGTTTTCAAGAGAATTGTAAATTGAACCATTTAGAATGGTTTGGAGCATGATTGCCTCGGATAGATCGATGTCTCTTAAATCAATACCTGAAAGATTTGCATACGATAGATCTGTCCCTTTGAAGGATAAGTGTATAAAAAACCTTGGATTACTTAGATCAGCATACGCTAAATTAGCATTGTCAAAGTTGACTACGCTTAGACTAGAATTCCTTAAATCGATACTCTGAAGATTAGCTGATGTAAAATCGATTTCTTGCCAGTTGCTACCACTTGCGGATACTTCCTTCATAACTGACTGACTAAAATCGACATGTTCCATAAAAGAATTCTCTAAGTTGGATATTGCAAAGTTGGATTCTCTCAGGTTTTCATCGGAAAGAGATATGCTTCTAAGATTTAAGCCGGATAGGTCTGTTTTGGGAGAAATGAATAGAGCACCAGCTGCGCGAGGATCAAAGCTCTCTGGAAAAATTGTTTCCAGATCGTAAAAGCTCTGTGATAAATTTGCTTCAGAAAGATCCGCCCCTCTAAAGTTGGCACCATCTAAATTAGCTGAAGTGATAGAAGAGTATGCTAAATTAGCATACTCAAATCTGGCGTCACTCAAATCAGAACCATGAATAATAGAAGCTCTCTCAAGATTGGCATTTCCAAAATCAGAACCTTCTAAACTCGAAGAAGTGAACTTGGTATCAGACAAATTAGCATATTGAAACGAGGAATAGCTTAGCTTAGACCCAAAGAATGCAGCACCGCTTAAATTTGCCCCATCTAAATCAACCTCATGCAGAAGCGATGTGCTTATGAAAACACGCGGCAAGTAAGCATTCCGTAGATTAATGCTGTCTAAATTAATTCTATAAAATTGACAGCCTTCACATCGTTTGGTGTTGAGCATTCTCCAAAGACGATTTGCTTGAGAGTCACGATTAGCTTGATCTGAACTTAAGGCTTGATCGCAAAGAATAAGCCCAACTGCCGAAAAAATGAACATGGATAAAAGTATTTTCCAGCTATTTGATTTTATCAATGAATAGCTTGATTTCATGCGTTTACATACTCTGTTATGTAGTCAAATGCTCGTTTGCCTTCGACAAGATCCCACTCGAGACCTAGTGCCATTTTGAGAGTTGAACCTGTAATCTCAAAACTACGGATATGTTGTGTGTTTGCTTGAGCCATAATATCTATCGGATTGGTCGGATCTTCCCCAGTAAGGACTTCAACAGAACCAGTTTCTGGATCGTTCTCTAGAGTATGCACAAGTCCAAAAGTGTGAGCTATTTCATGAGCTATATTCATGGCCAGGTTTGCAATAAATGTATCTCTATTAGTTATTCTCAGCCCTAATAAATCACCAGAAAAAGTTGCACGGGGATATACTGTTACGCCCCCTCCTAGATTTGCGTCTAAAATCTCTGACAACATAAATGCCTGCCTGTTGGGATTTGCATCAGCCAATTCGTTTATGTATACAGATCGGCCATACTCTTCTCCACGGCGGAAAAGTGGCAAATTTGCACCAAGATCTACAGATTGATTCTGGAATTCATTATCTAAGAATACTATACCTTCGATAAATCCAATGACACCTTGATATTCAGGTGGGAGATTAGAAGGTGTGTCACCTTTAACGAGAATGTCGGAACTTTGAATTTGTTGAGGCTCTGAATCGAAAATATTAATATTCATGGCTTTTTCATAGTCTTTAAAGATGTTTGTGAGAGTTGCAAACATAAGGTCAATTAATTGATTTGAAAAATTTACACTGTACTCGTTAGGCTTGGCTGGATCCTCAAAAAAGCTCATTCTGAACCGGTTTGAACTGTCTCCTAAAGATTGCTGGAAATTGTAGTAGTCTTGGAAGCTGTAATGTAGACTTTGCCTATCAATAAGTATTCTCTGCTTCCCAATTCCATCACCCTCTAAGTCATACTCCTGTAGAATTTTTCCGGTTGCGTCTTTCACAAAAAGACTGGCAGAAAGATCCTCACCCACCTGATTAGGCGAGAAGATGATCCTTATTTCTTCAATGCCATCGTTGTCAAAATCACCTGTTTTCTCTGGCTGACCATTCGTGTTAGTGCCAAAGTAGAACGCTGATGACCCTTCAATTTCAAATGTGAATTGGTCGTGGTTATCTGGTAAATCGAAGTACTTTATTCTCTCAATATCTTGACTGGCTAGAGTCTTTTCAAATTTCAGGATATTATCTGTGCCGTCATCATCAGCCATGTCCAACGTATTGTCAGATAGCAATGCTAAGGTTGCTGCTTCAAAAGCAATCTCAGCTGCTTCCTCATCACTGGCATCAAAACCTTGCGTTAAGCTCAGCATGAACTCATCGTACAAAGCTTCCTCATAAGAAGAATATTGCTGTTCTTCTGCATTATGGCTAGACACAATACCTTTGATGGCACTGCCATTGAAAGGATAGCCAAACTTATCAGCAAAACCATCATGGTTGGCACCAAGACCTGTATCAATATTGGTATCCATAACTGAAGCTCGGTTCACGATTGTCTTAGCTACCGTATAGCTTTCAGAAAATAGATCGGCTGGGTTGCTGGTTGCACCACCTGTACTAGTTAAGGCTTCCGCATAAGCGATCGCTGCTAACCAAGCAAGTTCAGAATTGGGGTCAATAGGTTTAGACTGTACTAAAGCTTTGCCTATTGCGGTTGTGCTGAAGTCTTCAAACTCAACAGTCTCTTGTTGATGGAAATCAAGAAGCTTATCTTGATTCTCTAATAGACTGATGCCGAGTTCATTTGTTTCAGCAAGTAATGTCTTGCTTTGTTTATAGTTAATAAACTCATTGACTTGTGCTGTTTGCTTCAGCAATTCTTCTTCAAAATCTAATAACTTAGTTTTCTCAGTTGGTGTCAGCGTATTGACATCCTTATTCGGCTTCAGCGCGATCGCATCAACACGATCCCAAATGTCAAACAATTGAAATGCGCCAAAGGATTTCGCTTTGTCTTCATCCTGATCCAATGCAGAAATGTCATTAAGCCCTACCGAAGCCAACACCACATCCAGGAGTTCAGGATCACTACTGCCACTGAAATTCCCACTCGCGTCGTAACTCAAATCGAGCGTATTGCCCTCAAAGGCGATTTGCTTCGGTCGACTATAACTAGCATTCTCGGGTTTTTCGTAATTCACCGTAAGGCCGTCGGTGGCGATCGCAGTTAAGAAAACGACGGAAGTTGGATCGGTAAAGTTGCCAGGGCCAGGCGCTCCTCCGCCCGTACCGGGATCACTAGAGCCACTCGTGCCGCCACCCCCTGAACTGCCGCCATCTAGGGCTGCTCCCGTGCTGAAGCTGAATCGGTAGCCACCGCCGCCAGCCCCACCGCCGCCACCGCCACTAGGCGTCGTGTAGGAACCAAAATTCCCTGTCCAGTTAGGTTGAGGAGTAATGATTTCCTCGTACAGAATGGCCGTTGCCAGTTCCTCATCGGTTAGGCTCGATAGGTCGATGGTTGCCGTCTCGCCAACAATGTCTATCAGGTCACTGGGATAAGTCTCATAATCCGTTGTGACCGTCAGCAAAGGTGAACCGTTAGGGCCATTGTCCAGTAACGTCTGCCCTGAATCCGTGCCATCGTAGACGTACAGCATCAGCTGCTCATCATCATCAGCCGTCGCTAGAAACTCAGAGAAGTCGTAGGTAAAGCTGAAGTCATTGGCCGGATCGAGATCCAGCGGCAGGAAACGATTTTGCGTGTAGGGTGCATTAGGAACCTGGAGTTCATAGGTGAAATTGAGGGTTGCTGTCTGAACAACACCGGGTGTCGTTTCCACTCGCACATCAAGGGTCTGTTCACCATAGGTGAGGCTTCCCCCATTCAGAACGCCCAAGCGCTCTGAATCAAGCGTAAACGTGCCATTGGCTTGCAAGGTGTCGGTAATATCGGTGTAGCTTCCGCCCCCTAAACGAGCCTTAAGCGTCGTTGTTGCGGTGACGCCATTCACAAAGCCAGTGAGGGTGGGGTCAGCGGTGAGGTTATCGCCTGGATTATTCCCCGTGTCGTTGGCCAGGTTAAGGGTAAAGGGCTCGACGGTATTGGCTAAGGTTGCAATTTCCCCAGCATCCAGAGCCCGGTTGTAGACCTTGACATCGCCAATACTACCCGCCAGTGCATGGTTGCCAGATCCGCTTACATTCCCTGAATGAAAACGTGTCTGGCCATTAATGGCCCCAATGCCAATGGCATTACTATGGGACGTCAACTTGATGCCTGCCCCGGTGCCAAATTCTACGCCATCCAGATAGCCCGTGAAGACACCATTTTGCAACGTTGAGGAGTTATCGGTATCTAAGACTAAGGCAACGTGATGCCAAGTATTCGATTGGATATCTGCCGTTAAAAGAAAGGTATTCGCGTGTGCATTGTGCCAGCGCCCGACATATAGCTGTCCGTTATGAACATAGATATTCAGTCCCTGACCGCCTCCACCTTCCTCAAAAATGAGCTGCTTTTTGCCTGCAACGTTGGTGTCATCGACTTTGAACCAGGCTGAGACAGTGCGTTGATTGACGGTGCTCTGATTAAGACTGTTAGAGGAGGACACGGCCACATAGTCACTGGAACCATCCAACTGCACCGCCCCTGCTAAAGGTGTTCCCGTTTCAGCAAAAGTAGCGTTGCCTTTCAAGGTTCCAACATTGTTATCGCCATTGGGTGAAGTGTCAGCTGCAACCGTTCCATCGGCCTCATCCAGCGCCAAGTGCATCACTAAATCATCGGTCGATACACTTGCGATAGGTTCATCCCCTGCGGTCCAGTTAACTGCCGCATCAAATAAGTCCCAACCAGTGGAGGTTAGTTTGTCAATCGTGCGATAGTCGGCAAAGAAAGCGACGCGACGAGTCGGCGCAATGCTGACACCATCGGCTAGCACGGCCCCTGCTTCATAGGCAAAGTAAGGTGAGAGGGTAAAGTGACCAGGCTCACCCGTCGTACCCCAAAAGTTGCCGAGGTCGATCGCATCGCTACTGGCCTGGCGATGGGCAACCGGATGCCAGCCTTCATTGAAGACTTCGACTGAACCGGAATAGCCAGCTAATAAGGGATGTCCAGCCGCTTCTACGTTCAGATATTCTTCACTTGTGAAGCCGCTTTGAGGATACTCGGTTGCCAGATTGAGTTCATCAACAATGCCGCCATAGAGGGATATAAAGGGAACGTCAGCGTCGGCAATTTGATGGAGAACCGCATTGGTGTTTTGGGTCGTTGCCGCAATGATGAGTTCCATCCCATCTAGATCACTGCTTTGAAAGGCCGCTGGATCCTGAACGACGACATTAAAGCCTAATGACGTGAGACGGTCTTGAATGAGTTGGCTTTGCGGCTCGTATTCAGGCTGCCCTGAGTGGTAAAGGGTATCAATCAGCAAGACATCGCGATTCCCTGCGGTGTTTGCTAATGTCATCGCTGTATTCAAGCTGGCTCCGCCAAAGCTGAGGCTATGGCTATCGAGGTTTGTTGTCTGTAGCCTAGTTGCTATGGTCTCGACCTGATCCATCACATCAATCGAGACTTGAGTGGTGACGGTCGTGTCGCCTTGGGTCGCTTGAATATCCAGGGTGTAACTAGCCTGGGTTTCATAATCCGTCGCTTCAATCAGCCAAAGGGTACCCTCCTCGTCAATAGTGAATTCGCCTTGGGCATCGCCACCCACCAAGGTGTAATAAATTGGATCAGTCGTGCTGCTAGTGGCGGTAACGGTTCCCACCATCGTTCCAGAGCCAGCGGTTTCCGCCACCGTAAAGGTCTGATCTGCTGTTAGTGTCAGTCCATCAGTCGCAGGAGTCGCCTCATAGAGCTTCAAGTTACTAAAAAAGCTATTGCCATCCTGGGAGCCTTTATCGTGGTCTTGGATAAAGGTCAGATAGTCCATGTCACCGGTGAAGAACTGACCCACTTCAATCTGGTAATGCTGCCATTCACCGGCTTGTTCGCCATAATTACGGTAAGCATCGAGACCCCAGTTTTGTCGCCCATAGAGCTGAAAGCTGAGGTCTTTACTAGCGACGTCATTGGTGTCAAAGCCAATCCCGTGAATCTCTCCCTCTTGAGTGCTCTTGAAGTCAAATTCGAGCACGGTATTTTCAGTGATGGAGTAAGGCAAGGCAACCTTGCGCCAGCCATTGCCCTGTAGATTAAGTGTCTGTCCGTTATCCTCCAACTGCGCCTCAACGCCCCGATCTTGTTTGGGGACATACACCTCTAGTGCATAGCTATCGGTTATTTCTCCCGCAGGTGTTTTGGTCGTCACGTCCAATGAGGCGTCTAAAGTACCCTGGTAATTCCTTTGGGTAGCAGTATTAAACACTCCGGCTGCCTCGACCGTGCCGATGATGGCTTCCAGTTCCCAATCGCCGCCTAGAGTTGCTTGCCCCGTGAGGTCATCCGAAGCCGCAATATCAGCCTGGGTGAACCCGCTCAGCTGCGTTAGCAAAGCCTGTCCAGCAGTTCCCTCAGCAACCTGACACCCGTAGAGCAAAATATCAGCAGTGTCCATTAAAGCTGTTTGCCACTGCGTCAGCTGGTCACGATAGCTCCCTACCGTTGTCGTGCTTAAGGTTGAGTTGCCCAGATAGAGCTGACCTGCGGATCCATGGGACACAATATGCAGGCTGGCTAGGTTTTGATACTGACTGAGCAAAGAAGTGATTTGCTCAACACCATCGGTTTCACCGTTGAGCCAGACAACGTCTGCATCCTCGATCCCGGCTGTCAGGATAGCTGCATCCTCAATGCCACTATCCATGATGACCAAATGAGGCGAATTCTCTGTAAGGCTATTAGGAAAGAGGTCTCCAGAAGCGAGCGAAGTCCATTGAGCATTAGCGGTAGCCGTTGGGAAGAGTGTATCGGAACCGAACTCAGAGGTCAGCATGAAGCGTCGTTCCTTGGCGAGGTATTGAGGCGAACCATTCAGAAGCTATCACTCTCCTTCTGAGAGAGGTTTATGCACGTGATAAAGCCTCACCAGCGATCGCTCAGAGTCACATTTTGTTGAAAAAGTTTGGTTGCATGAGCAGTCACTTGTGCATCATTGCTTGTGCTCAAACTAGAGAAGAGCCTGAGGTAGTTACTCCTCCACGGGAAACAGCAACTAGGTTTGAAAGACTTCATCTTGCAACTGATCGTCCGCCCGCTCTTGATTGTCTTGATCGACCTCGGTTGCCTCGTCAGCCGCTGCAACTTAATCGGTCGCGGCTGCCTCATGACAATTTGTTGTTGCAATGTCCAGTATCAGAGGGGATGGTCTTCAAAATCTGTTTGGGCAAGCAGTGTCCACGTACATACAGATTTGTCTGTGGGACATGGCAAGACTAAAACCTGATGAGTTGTGCTGATGACAACCCGACTAGGCGATCGCAGCAGATGGCGATGGAGAATTCCGGTAATTCGCAAAGGTAACTGATGCGCTGAGCAAATGCCTAAAGAAGCGCTGAACGTTAAATTCGTAGGCGTGAATTCTCCTTGACTAATTGGAAGATGCAGCATCGTTCATGCGCGTTGAGCTTGCTCAATACGGTTGAGGTTGTCGATGAGCAGTTGGCGGCATTCCCCTTGCAGGAGATGGCTACAAACCTGCTGCAAAATATCCCCATTCGTTGGAATCGCCTCGGGTGCAGCCTGGCCATCAAGATTCAAGTCTTCCAACAGTTCGCGGAGGTCAAAGGTCGAGGGATATAGCTTCGCATGACTCAGCATCATGGCTGCGATGACCTGCGGCAAAGATTGACCGTGCAACGCGCTGTAGAGCACCGTGACATCATAGGGTTTTGCAGGCGGGGCAAAGACGCCGCACCAGAGCTGATCGTGGAAACCATAGCGTTCTGACGGGTAATCCTGGAGCAATTGAAGAAAGGCGGTGGGTTTACCCGCGTGAAACGCTGACCACTGCCAGTATTCGGGATAGAGCTTGGTGGCCTCTTTATAGCCCTGGGGACCCGGAATGAGGATGGCTCCTGCTAGATGGTGAGGGCACACCTTGAGGTAATGGCAGAGGAGTTCCGGGTGCAACACTTGCTGGGCAGATGTGAGCATAGTCATCGGCATTCCTTACGCATGAGGACTTATCGATTCAGATCAACAGCGGTCGCTGGCAGCCAACCGCGATAGTCAGATTCCGGCCATTTCAGCCATACCCAGGATTGACAGGCGTTATCCAAAGCCGTGGCCATCGCTTCGACGGCATCGCCTGCGAGGCCATAGGATTTGCCAGGCGATGCTCCTGGAGCCTGGCTGATGTAGAGTCTGGCGGCGGCTTCACCCTTTAGAGTGGCCGCGTAAAACACCTCGAAGCCCACAATCTGACCCGGTTTGGATGTCTGACAGGTTGTGGAGTCAGCGTTTTCTGGTTCTGCTTGAGCGGCCTGATTGTGGGTCATTTGCGGTGCCTGAGCCGGTGGGACAGGACTGGCTTTGGCCGGGAGCACCACCGGGTCTGCCGGTTCGGATGGCTGCGTCTGAATATCCGGCGGTACCGGTATCCAGGCGCAGCCTGACGTGAGGAGTAAACACAGGACACTGCTAAAGCGTCCCCCGGTCGGATGGAGCAACATCAAAATTCACCTCTAAACATTTGTTGATTGGCTTTGCGACGCTTTACCAGACCTGGCAGCACTTGGCCCCCTTCACCATGCACCCAGCGGCTGAATTCTTGGGCAGCGGCTTCTTTATTGCCCTGATTCAACTTTTGCAGCAGGGTTGAGTTTGCCAGGGCGTCACCGCCGACGTTGTAGGTAAAGTCGGTCAGAGCCGCCTTTTCATGCTCAGCGAGGGGCACGTCTACGAGCTTGTCGACGGACTGAGCCGCCTTATCCAAATGCCACTGGAGGAGGTCTTCGGCTTCCTCTGGATGGATATGGTCGCCTAGCCTGACCGGTGAGCCATCGGGATAGGTGGTAGCCCCATAGCCGATAGTGGGAATCCCCACAGGATCCAGGTAGGCTGCCAAGGAAAACCCTTCACTCTTTTTGAGTTTGTCCACCAGCAAACTGGGAGCGCCAAAGGGCGAGATTCCAGTGAGTGCCCATTCGATATAGCCCCTGTAGGGTGGCACCTTTTGACCCGAGAGGCGCTCTTCCTGGCGGATATCCAGGTGGGCCGCCCCGATGCCGCTGTCCCCGGATTGGGCAATGACGGCACCAGCTTCATGAATGCCTGTGAAGCAATCGTCGAGATGAAGTAACTGAAAGCGGTAGTCGGGAATGGCTTGGCTGGTGACTTCTGCCACCAGGCCCCCACCCCCTTCATCGCGCCAGCAGTCAACGGTGGTCGTGCCCAGAGCATAGACCGCTGTACCTTTGGGGGTGGCCAGATCGGTTCCCAGATGAAAAAGCGATGCACCAGCAGGCAATGAGGCCGCCTGGTCACTGCGGTCGCCATAGGGGGACGTGACCTCGAAGCCTGCAATCATTTCCCCTCGCTGCGGTGAGACTTGCAGCTGTTCAGGTAATTCGCTGGGGAGACCTCGATTATCCTCAATCCTCACCTGACGCTGGACACCGATGTGGCTATCCACCCAGGTATTGACGGAGGGAATCACCAGGTAGGCGACACCAGGCGACAGCAGCAGATAGAACAGGCACTGGCTCCACTGCTGACGCTGCCAGACCTGATATTGCAGGTCGGGCGACAGATCTTGGAATCTTGGTTTGGCGATAGACATCGATAAAGCAGAGGACAGTGAATTAATCCGATGCGGGCTCAGTTGCAGGAACCGTGACGTCAGGGTCAGAGGCTGGGCCAGGGAGCTGGTCTTGAATCCAGGCAGCCCAGGCAGGCAGCGTGCGCTCGTCGATTGTGAAAGTCACGACCGACTCAGTGGGCGGCCAGGCATGGGGCACCCCATAGGTGCGATGCCCTGGCTCGGCCCATTCCAGCAAGCAGGCCGTCGCCACTACCAGCAAGAGGACGATGCGAGGATTGCCTTGGGCGAGGAGCTGTTTGGCGATCCAAAAGAGGACAAGGGCAATCAGGGCCATTTGGAGTAGCCAGAACACCCCGAGGCGGGCTAAGACCCAGAGGCCCAATCGCTTGGTGAGAAACGTAGCGAGATCGGAGGACAGGGCACTATTCATCAAAGGCTTCCGGGTCGTACTGACCCGCTCCATCTTGGGTGCCGCCATCTCCCATGCGATTCCCAAAGGCAGAGATAGCATTGCCAATGGGACGCCGGAGGGGATCCGAGGCTGCCGGTATCCAGGTCGTGGGATTAGTCCAGGCAAACTGTACTGAGCCGGGGCGGTAGAAAACGATATAGATACCGCCCCACACCACGGAGACGACAAAGAGCAGGGCAATCGCGCCGCCGCTGAACATGAAAAAGGTCTTGACGGGGTGCCGCAGGATGGTGCCTAAACCCAAAGCCCCTCGGATGAAAGCTTCGGTCGTATCCATGGCCGTCATTTCCATGTTGTCTTTGACAGCTTTGAGTTTGACTTTGCCGACAAATTGATGGCCGTTGTTGCCGTTGTTATTGTTGTCTTGAGGTGAACTACTGCTGGTGGTCATGCTTGAAAACCTCACTTGAAGAGAAGAACGAATGCTCAGTTTGGAGGCGGTCTCTAGCAACGCGACAGTAATGGGAGTGTCGCCTGCGTGAAACCCTCATGAATCAAGGCGGGCGACAGTGAGTATGGCAGGTGACAAAGGTGACAAAACCCATCGATTTACCCTCCTTGGAAGCCCTTGAGGAACCGCCAGCCGACTTTGCGACCGACTTGTTTTTTGGTGCCAATCCGGGCTTGCTGGAGCTGATCGAGAAATGTTTTGAAGGCTTCGGTGTTAGACCAAAGCTTTTGTTTTGAGCCCCAATTGCGCCAGATTTCTCGCACCAGGTAGAAGCCATCGCCATCGGGTTTCAAGGGCTTAGTGGCCAGATAGGCGTGGAGGGCTTTGGCGAGTTGCAGTTCGGCAGCCTTAAGGGCGTCTAAATTGGGCAGGATTTCATCTTCTGGCAGCAGGGCACCGGGTTGGATTTGGGCGTGTGCAATACGATGGAGGCGCTCTACGAGATCGCCATTGGAGGTGATACTTTCATCCAGGAGATCCCGCATCGTAGCGACCGTATGGGCTCCGGCCATTTCCTCGGGCGTCGAAAGACCAATGCCAAAATAGTTCGCCCCTTCCCCCAGCAGTTTGATGATGTGAGCCGCATGAAATTCCCGAGGAATAGTGATGTCTTGCCAGTGTTGGGTATCCCCCGTGTAGGGATGGCCGGGAGGTTTGAATTTAGCCATCGCGGCGAATTCCGCTTCCCCGAGGGTGGATTTTTTCTGCTCTAATTTGATGACGGCAGCAGCGGGATAGAGATTGGTGAGGGTTCCGGCTTTAACGGTATTGCCAAAGTTGTATTCCTGCTGGAGGCCGTGGAGCAATAGAATCGACCAGATGTTTTTGCGTCGAAAGCGCTGGTAGAGGTCTTGAATCAACCCTTCCAGGTAATTAACTGAGATGTTTTCCGACGACGTCCAACGACTCAGCTCATCCAGGATGACGCAATGGCCTTGGGCATCACCATAGGTTTGGCCCTTGAGATCAGACCAATACTCTCGCAGTTGTTCACTGAAGGGGCCTTGGGCCTCACTGCCGATACCGCGACCACAGAGCCAGGTCTGACGCAGGACGTTGTTATCCCAATCGGGATCCACGATGTCGATGCCGGTGGCAAAAAGAATCAGGCGAAAGAGGGCAATGCTTTGGGCCACCGAGCTTTTGCCCGTCCCCGGTTCCCCTACAATGACGATGATTTGCGCCTTGAGGATTTCAATGAGCCAGGGCATGGTGCGGGCCAGTTCGGCGACCTTGAGCTTGAATTGATTGAGGAAGTCGGCATGAACTTCATCTTCAACGGCATCGGGAGGCGGCGCAGGATGAGCCGCATCGGGTTCGAGGGTCTTGGGGGTACGAGGGCTGAGGTAGGCGGCCAGGGCCAAAAAGCTCGTGGCCCCCATCATTTTGATCAGCAAAGTGTTGAGATAGGACTTGCTGGTCAAAGGAACCACTACCGCTTCATTGGCCTGCATCGCCGCTTGAATCTGCTGTAAACGCTCCAACGGCACCACCTCCGGCGGATGGAGGGAGCGCCACGCGGTATTGATTGCGAGGGCTCCCCCCAATGACAGGAAAACTAGGCTGGCCCATTTGCGATGTTTGTCATTCAGCAGCAGCATCGGCATCCTCCGGCTCCTTCAAGAAGCCCTGGTGGTCAATCCAGGTGTGGATGGGCGATCGCCCCTTGTTACCGGGGCCTTGGGCCATGGCCGGTGGGGTTTGAGAGCCGGGTGAGCGCTCAACGACGGTCTTAAAGACAATGCGGTAGTTATCCACAATCGTGAGGAGGGAGGTGGCATCGGTGATGCGCACTTCAATGTCGTTGAAGGCAAAGAGCGCGGCTTGATAGCGCACCATGGCTTGGGAGTACAGATAAGGATCGCCCGTGGTGACGGCCTCCTCCATCAGCGCAATGGCGTCCCCGGCATAGCGCAGCAGAATGCACTGCTCAGCGCGCAGGTCTTGCAGGCAGGCTTCCATCTGGAGCTTGCCGGTTTGATCCACCTGAGCAATGTCGCCACTGAGGGCTTCGGCGGTGGCCTCGCTGCGCAGACGGGTCGCTTCATGGCTCAGCAGGGAGACGTGCACATCGTTGCTAAAGCGCAGTAGGCGACCTTCGATTTCGGGAAGGGATTGCCGAATGAGGTTAACTTGCTCCGTGGGGGCCAGGGCGTCGAACTCAGCGCCACTGATAGCGAGAAAAGCTAAGGGGGCATCCACCGATTCATAGTCGGCGCGTCTTTGGACTTCCGTTTCATAGGGGACTGCGGTCTTAACATCCTGATTTAGCAAGCGATTGAAGGTGGCCCCTACTGAGAGCAGCATGAGGCTGATGGCCACCAGCGCCACTTGCTGATGGGTGGGCAGGGCACACCACCGCAGCCAGCCATTGCGGAAGAGTTTGAATTTGGGCGGGTGAGGGGTGGCAGTGGGTTTGTCCTGGAGGTTGACCATGGTTGAGATGTCCCCAATGGGTGTGTTAAGGCGTCGCCTGAATCGCCAGAATGAGTTGCTGACACAGTGCGGTCAGCGTTTTGGCTTGATGGGTGTGGTCTTGGTAGATGGCTTCGTAAATGGCCAGGGTGGGATGCCGGGTGATTTCAACGTCGATGACGGCGAAGATGCAGTTCGCTCCCTCGAAGGTGATGGCGCGGTGGTTGCGAGGTGAAGTCATGGGGTGAAGTGTCGGGTGAAGTGAACAAGGTGTCGCCTCGGTGTCGCCTAGATGTCGCCCACCAGGCTACAGACGGCTTCAGCCACTAAGGTGATGGGGAGATCCCTGTGCAGAAATTCGTGGGAGAGTGCTTGCAGGTAAGCCTTGACCTTGGGAGCTTGTTCGAGATCTCGTTGGAGGTCATTCAAGTCATCGGCGTTGGGGTTGGCGTCACCCGTTTCTTCGGGGTTCTCCAGGGAAATAAAGTGTTTGGGAGGGCCGCTCACCACGTAGTCATAGGTGGGGTGGCGAGCGGCGGTAATCCAGCGACCGGTGGCATTCTCGCGGATTTCCTGCACCCGCCAGGTACCCGTTGCGGTAATGGGGCGCACGAAGTCGTGGACTCGAATCGCCCCGATTTTGGTTTGCACGATGTCGGCGATGCCCGCAGGTGTCCATTGGGTTGCCAGGGCATCAATGACGCCTGCTAAATCGGAAGCATTCAAGCTATTGAGAATGCTCTGGTAGAGAGTGGTTGCATCGCTTCGGTGAGTCATGATTCAACTCCTATGCGGTGGGTCAAGAATGCACTAGCGTTCACTGAGATGCTGCTGGAGACAAGCGATCGCGGTATCGATGCTGGTCGCAGCGGTGCGGAGATGAGGGTCTTGGAGCCCTTCGGTGAGGCAGTGCTCTAAATAGCCCAGTTCAATCACCAGGCGTTTGGTGGTTGCCTGGAGGCGACGCTGATGAGCGGTGCGGGTGACAGTCGGCGTTAGGGGGGTGACAGTCATGGTTAAAACGCTCCAATGGTTAGAGGGTGGGTTGAGTTAAAGGCCGGTATGAGATGTTGCTACCAAGCAAGTTCAGCGGGGTTTTGCCCTGACGGGGCGGGTTCGGCAACTGGGGGCACATCATGAACCCTGAACAGTAGGGAAAGCGATAGCGGGAGAAGAGCGAGTGCCAACAGGTAGGTTGCGATCACCCCGAAACGCCAGGAGGATGTTCCGTTGGCTTTCCCAACGTTTGCAGGGTCGCGATCGCATCTTGGAGTGCTTGGGTGCCTGTTGTTTGAGCCGTATCGAGATCACGCGCGCGATCCCGATACAGGCGTTTCTCTAACTGAAGCTCCTGTGTCTTCGCTGCAACTTTGTCTTGGGCGGCGCGAGTTTTTTGGAGTCGTTGCTCCCGTACTTTGATGTCTGCGTCCATGCCCTGAATGATTTGATCCATCACTTCTAAGGCAGTCCCAGCAACCGCATCGGGGTTTTCAAACACCAGCGCTTCGACATCATCGGCTCGGAAATGCTCTAACGAGAAGGTTGTGCCGCCGATCTCAGGACTCACCAGCGCTTTGCAGTGGTTACCCGTTTCCACGGTGACATCTACTTTCTGAGCGTTTGAGGGCGACGGTTTTGAACGATGACTGCGGTAGGCGACTAACAGAGCGACTTCATGATCCGTAAAGATGCGGGGCTGCCCTTCACCCGCGAGGGTGCCAAGTTCACCATGGTCAGCTTTGGCTTTCTCCCACCAGATCTGAACCGTGCGTTTAGAGCACCCTGCTTGGGTCGCAATGGACTGGAACGTATGCATTTCGTACCTCTTACGTAGGCAATTGCGTAGGTAGTTCGTAGGAACTGCGTAGGAACTGCGTAGGTAGTTCGCACGTAATTTCTTGTGCAGTTCCTACGAACTAGTGATAACGTAAAGATAACTAATTTGTCACTAATTAGTCAAAAAACAAGCTGAAGAGTTACTTTTGAGTTAACCGCTCTACTATTGAGGTGATGACATGACAGATTTGACTGTGGCGAAGCGCTTTTACATATCCTTGCCTGATGGCATTGCTGAAGAGCTTGAGAATTGGGCTAGCTCTGAGGGAAATAAGCCGACAACATTGGCTGCGTTTCTTGTGGAGAGGGCCGTAAGAGATCGGCTAGAGCGACAACAATCCGTAAAAGCGTCAGATAAAGAGGGAACTTACCCCAGTTGATGTGAGTTCCTTCTTTGTTTTTGTTGCAGGGATGATCAAAGATGGCTGAAACCTGGATCGTATATAAAGCTGATTCGAGAAATGCTCACGATTGGGAGAATCGGATGCTTCTACCCTCACGGGGCTTGACAGATATCCTTGCTGAGGAGTGGGACTGGTCTGGCAAGCTACCTAAAGTAGGAGATCGCATCAGAGACTATACAAATCTTGAGGATCCCGGTAATGGCATCACTCATGGACGTGATGGCGACTGGATAGTTAATGAGGTTCAAAAATTTAGCAGTTTTGATACTGCAGACCGAATTGTCCTCTGTATTTGTTCATATTCCCCAATCAACGCTGAATGGGAGCGGCTAGAGCGGGGTGCCCCTGTATCTGAGATGCTGGCAACTTTGCAACAGCGTTGATGGTGTTTGAGAGTTAACGCTAGCAGGTAACTGAGTCGATGAGTGCATGGTTCTGAAAGTGGTCAAATTATTCCTGTCAGTCAGAAGCTTAAGTTGGCTGGGAAATCGACGACGACTCACTCAGGTCTTTGAAAGGACTATTTCTGACCGTCATTAGTATGGACATGTCCTTACCTGTTGGTGCGCAATGATTGCGCTGCAAGTTTTCAAGAGATCACTGTTTAGGCATTAGGAGAAAATGTCATGACCAACAGTAATCAGGACGGTAATTCCAACGATCGCTTGGATCGCATTGAAGCTGCCTTAGAGCGCATCACCGAGCGTCTAGAGCAGTCAAGTGAGACAAGTCAACGGACTGACGAGCGCCTGGAACAGATTGCCGCTGCTGTTCAAGATGAACGCATCCAACGCGCTGAAGATTACAACGAGTTGCGCCACACGATCGCCCTGACGAACCAGGCGGTCGAAACGACCAACCACCGAATTGATGCCTTCATCACGGAAAATCGTGTCAACTGGGAGCGCTACGAGCGTCACAAGGCCGAAAACGACTTGCGCTTCAACAATATGCTGGCTGATGCTCGCGCCGATCGCGAAGAGATGCGTCGTCAACGGGAAGCTAATGAGCGCAACCATAACGAATTTCGAGCGGCCATTCGGAGTTTGCTAGACCGACAGCCTGAAGACAACCGCTAAGCCTCAGTTTTAAAGCTCAACCACAAGCTTTGACCTCCAGAAGGTCAATCATCCTCACCACCGGCATCGGTGAGGATCCTGTTGTCGTGCAAATCCTTCAGTCCCTCTTTTGAACTCCTAGACACACACTCATCCTTTATCGACTCATCCAGGAGCGAGGTGCAACAACAATGAATATCACGCAGCTCATCTTTTATCGCCCCCGAGAGACGCCACATTCCTACAAAGACGAGGGCCATTCCCTTGAAATGGGTCTGATTCCTTTACAGCCAGGGGATGTCCGCCGCTGGAACGATGAAGTGTGGCAGGTCGCTCACGTTGAAACCTATGTCCCTTCCCAGGAAACGAACAATGGTTTCAGCGTGGCGTTGTTAACCCCTGATGGCACCTTCACCAAAGCGATCGCACATCGGCATGACCAGCGCTTGATGTATCTCTGCATCAGCAGTGAAGACTTTGCCCTGGCTTGGCCGGAGCCGGATGAATGCCTCCCGGAAGTCGGCGGTGAAGCTCCGCCCCTTGAAGGTTGGACAGTGGAGCGGATGCAGGAATTTAGCTGCGATCGCGAGGAGGCTCTCTACGATCGCGTCCTTATCTGCTGGTGTATTCCCATTCCTGCTGAGTCAGATCAAACCGCTGCCTGAGGATTGTGCTGGGATGACGAAGCGAGGTGAGGGCCATGAATTAGCAGCTCGAAGCTTTTTAGAAATCTAAGCCCAATAAGGCCCGTCCCAGGGGAACTGCGTTGCGTTCCCTGACCGTTTCATGTGTCTGGATTTCTAGCCCTTTTCAGGGCGATCGCTCTCAACAAGCTTAGCCCTTCGCCCAACTCAATTTCTGGAGTGCAGCTATGACAACGTCATCCCAACGGCAAAGGATTCCGTTCTTTCCGCCTCAGCCTTCACCCGCGAGTCCTCTGGGTGAAAAGCTCTGGGATTGTTTCGGCCATCATCCTTGGGATTTCTTGCAGGCTCCTACACCGATTCGGGGTGAAAAAGCGCAGTGGATGACGGTGAAGGATTACCCACTGGCTCCCCGTTTACTGTGGCAGCGATGGCAAGACCCCAAGCAGCTCATTGGGGTGCGCTTCACCCATGCGACACTCTACGCTCTCTTGGACATCGATGCGGGGAGTGCCTACTGCAATCCAGAAGCGATCGCGCAAATACGTGCCGCCTTAGAAACCATCGGCATCACTCGCACGCTCTTGCTGCGCTCCAGCCATAGCAACGGGTTACATCTTTATCTTCCCCTGGCGGAACCCGTCAAAACCTTTGACTTGGCCGTCGCTCTACAGGCATGTCTCAAAGCGCAAGGCTTTGCCATCGCCAAAGGACAATTAGAACTTTTTCCCAACGTCAAGACCTATGGTGTCGAGCGCATTATCCACTACAACGGTCATCGCTTACCGCTCCAGCCCAATACTGGTTCATGCCTCCTCGATGACAACTTGAACCCCATCGGTGAGAGCCTAGAGCAGTTCTTTCAGCTATGGGCGAAAGCCTCTGCTCATCAGGATATGGGCGAGCTACACCATGCCCTCAAAATTGGCCGGGATAATCACCGTCAGCGGCCCCGGCGATCGCGGTCATCTGTGGGCAAAGTGGAAGTCTGGCGGCAGGATTTGGAGGCAGATATTCAAACCGGGTGGACGGGGCATCATCAGACGAACCATTTGCTTAAGGTCATTGCTTGCCACGGTCACGTTTTTCTAGAGCTGTCAGGCGATGACCTGATGGCCCACACCTTGGACACGGCCATTCATCTTTCCGGCTACCGACAATACTGCCGCCATCAGCACGACATTCACATCCGTGTTCATGCCTGGTGCAAAGCGGTGCAGAACTATTACTGGCCTTTGGGCAGCGAGGCTAAACGCGATACCCGAACGGAAGAAACACCGTCGCTCAACTTGAACGATCAACGAGCTGAAGATGCTCGGCAGCGGATTCGAGTGGCAATGCAGGGGCTGAGGGAACAAGCGGCGCTGCCGATGGGGATTAAGCAACGGGCAGAAGCGATCGCAGGTGAGGCCCATATCAGTTCTAAGACGCTCTATCGCTCGGAGAATCTAGAACTCTGGCATCCCGAGCATTGCTTGGAAGAAGGTAAGCTCCATGAAGCGTGTAAACCGCCAGAGCCTCAGAGGGTTTCAGACTTGCCGGAGACAATCGAAGGAGAAAAGGCGCGATCGCTGAAACGCTTGGATAGCGAGGAAGTTTACACCTCAGAGCGATCTATGAAGTGTGATCCCCTCAATGCACTTCTTCCTCAAAGCAATTCTCTTCCCAGGGGGGCATGGGGGGATGGGCCTCATTTTCCACAGTCTCCTGAA
>JBCBSR010000022.1:0-28929 GCA_039819045.1 Cyanobacteria bacterium J06638_28 | reverse complement strand
AAGATGCAGATGATTGGCGCTTTGATGCACAAGCTCATTCGCGTCATCTACGGCATTCTCAAGTCCAGGCAACCGTTCGACCCGGACAAACTACTACCGCGTTCGACTTGACACGCCAAATTCAACACAGTATCTAGGGTAGCCACGTCAGTTGCGGCAAGACTGACAGCGGCTATGGGTCTGACAACTCCAGTTGTTTTAAGCCGAGCCCCTCGACCTGACTGATCAGGGCATTCGCTCAGCATTGTTTCGATTCTCCGCGATCGCGAGTCAATGATTGACAGTATGAACGGCTTCCAAAGGGAGTCCTGCCCGTTCTACCAACTGTGACGTAAGGCTTCTGACGGGTTGGGAGTCATATAGCGCAAGGCAGAAGGAAAAAGGCAGAAGGCAGAACCGGAAGTCCTGACCTATCAAAGCTTCAGCGATCCATCCCATGCGACCATAACTGCGGCTTGCTATACCAACTCGGCAAAACCGCGCTACCGATCGGGGTTCCAATACATTCGCCCCGTATTTCATCCCTCGTGAATGGCGTTGTTTCACCCATCAAGAAAAATCAGCGATCGCACCTCACATAATCAAAGAGACACAAAGCTTCTAAAGCTATAAGTTTTCCTTTTGATTTAGATTTGGCATTGCGTTTCAAGTTTGTGCTAAGAGGTGTGATTTTTGGGTGCGTTTCAAGATAGACTTAAGCACATAGAGATTAAATCTTGAATAGATTGAAATCTATGAGAGGTCATATGGACTCAGTCCTCGCCTCTCAATCCTGTTCGGAGAGCGGCCAACTCTGAACACCTTGTCTTGTAACACTTGCCTGTATTTTGGGGGTGAAGCGCTTCACCCTAACTTTTCCAAATCTTTAACGATTCGCTGTCGCAACCATCGCCCCTCGTTGGAGGAGGTGAGGAAGGAGGAATGATACTGTGGATTTCTTGTCCGAATTTTTTACGCTCTTTTTGGGGAAGTTGCAGTCCCCGACGTTGGGCTTTCTACTGGGGGGCATGATTGTTGCCGCTTTCGGTAGCAAACTGACTATTCCCGATCCGATTTACAAGTTCATCGTCTTCATGCTGCTCATTAAAGTTGGCTTGAGTGGCGGCGTGGCTATCCGTAATGCCAATTTGGCAGAGATGCTGTTGCCAGCGGTCTTTGCCATGATAATTGGCATCCTCGTCGTCTTCATTGCACGCTATACGCTGGCCCAGATGCCAGGCGTCAAGGCCTTAGATGCCATTGCAACCGGGGGCTTGTTCGGTGCGGTGAGCGGTTCTACCCTCGCTGCTGGCATCACGCTACTGGAATCGGAAGGGATGCAGTACGAGGCCTGGTCTGCCGCCCTCTATCCCTTTATGGATATTCCAGCGTTGGTGACGGCGATTGTCTTGGCAAGTATTTATGCTGGCAAGCAGAAACGCGACAAGTATCTCAAGAATGAGGAGTATCTCAGGAAAGAGGAATACAGTGGCATGCAGCCCGTTGCCGCTGGTGGATACTCCAATGTTAGTCCGCGTAGTGCAGCAGGCGGATATCCTGATGAGTCAGGCGCTGCCGGAGGTGGATCCCCTAGTCAGTCAGGGGGGGGGGGCAGCAATAATCGGGTTAAGATCTGGCCCATCATTAAGGAAAGCCTCCAGGGGTCTGCCCTCTCAGCTCTGCTGCTTGGTCTCGCGCTTGGTATTCTGACCCAGCCTGAGCGAGTCTATGAGGGCTTCTTCGATCCCCCATTCCGTGGTCTGCTTTCGATTCTGATGTTGGTTATGGGGATGGAAGCTTGGTCAAGGCTAGGTGAATTACGGAAGGTGGGCCAGTGGTATGCCCTCTATGCCATAGTGGCGCCGTTACTCCATGGGTTTATTGGCTTCGGTCTTGGCTATGTTGCCCACATCATGACTGGTTTCAGCCCTGGTGGTGTCGTACTCCTGTCCGTCATTGCCGCCTCCAGTTCCGATATCTCGGGACCACCCACATTGCGCGCCGGTATTCCCAAGGCTAATCCCTCTGCCTATATTGGTTCATCCACCGCCGTTGGCACACCGATTGCCCTGGCTATCTGCATCCCGTTCTTTATTGGATTGGCTCAGGCAACGATGGGAGGTGGCTAATCCTAGACAGCTTATGGTCTGCCGGTGCTTCCCTGAACCGGCGACCCACGGGGCAACTAGACCCATGCACTATCGCTCGGTGTTGCCGTTTCCCCAAGTTTCTGTTATTTCGTTCAATGAATCCACATGTTAGGAGGTCATCAACATGGCTAAGCCAGCCAGCAAGCTCGTTATCATTACGGAAAAATTGCTGCTGAAAAAAATCGCCGACATTATCGACGAAGCCGGGGCGACTGGTTTTACAGTACTGGAAACCGGTGGTAAAGGTAGTCGTAACGTTCGCTCTTCAGGGCAACCCAGCGTTTCTGATACCCAGGCGAATATCAAGTTTGAGGTACTCACCGAAAATCGGGATATGGCTTTGAAGATTTCCGATCGGATCGCCTTAGAGTTCTTCGACGATTATTCGGGCATTGCTTATATCTGTGACGCAGAGGTGCTGTACGCCCATAAGTTCTGCGGGCCAGACGGTTGTTAAATCCATTTGACGCCGACCTCGATCCAAAAAGCCGGGGTTTTGGCCCCGGCTTTTTGGATCGAGGTTGTGTGCTTACGGGCCGTAGATGTTGGCGAAGCAATCATGAGCCCAGACGGTTGGGTGGCTGTTGAATCGGGTTAACGCTCTTGTGTATGCTGGGTTAGTGAAAAATTGCCTGGCGTCACCCAAAGCGTTTCCAGCGTGCTGCGCATCTTACAGGAGGCTGAATCGAAAATATGCCTCACGTCCAAGCGTTTTTAAATTCCCTGTATGAGCAATGCCGTGGCCTGAACACAGGTACCCTGGCAAGCTATATTCCTGAACTGGCGAAGGCTAATCCCAACTGGTTTGCTATCAGTATCGTCACAGTAGATGGGCGTATTTTCCAAGTTGGCGATGTGGAGCAGCAGTTCACCATTCAGTCAATGTCTAAGGTGTTTGTTTATGGGATGGCCCTAGAGGAGTTAGGGCGCGATCGCCTGCTTGCCAAAGTTGGGGTTGAGCCCAGTGGCGATCCGTTCAACTCCATCATTCGCCTCGATGAAAACTCCCATCGTCCTGACAATCCTATGATTAATGCTGGGGCGATCGCGACCACTAGCTTGATTCAAGGTGAAAATCCGACTGAGCGGCTCAATCGCCTTCTGAAAATGTTTCGGCGATACGTGGGTCGGGACGTATATGTGGATATTTCTACCTTCCTATCAGAACGGGCAACAGGTCATCGTAACCGCGCGATCGCTCACCTGATGCTGAACTTTGGCATGATTGATGAGCAAATTGAAGCAGCCCTAGATCTCTACTATCAGCAGTGTTCCGTGCTTGTGACCTGTCAGGATCTCGCTACGATGGCCGCAGCACTGGCCAATTCAGGCAAACACCCTATTACAGGTGAGCAAGTCTTGCCGACTGAGTATGTGCGCGACTTGTTGAGCGTGATGTACACCTGCGGGATGTACAACTTTGCGGGGGAATGGGCCTACCGAGTCGGCATTCCGGCTAAAAGCGGGGTGTGTGGCGGCATTCTAGCCGTTGTTCCCAACCAGGCTGGTATTGCGGTCTTTTCCCCCCCGTTAGACGCCAACGGTAATAGCGTTCGAGGGATTAAGGTCTTTGAAGCACTGTCGCGCGAATACGGGTTTCATTTGTTTGACCTGTCGATGGGGCACTGCCGTTTTCGCGATAGTCTTTTGCTCAATAGTGACTAACTTAAAAGTCGCTTATTTGCGTTGTGAGTGGCCCAAGGTATTTTGACAGTGAAAGTTGTACCAATACCAACTTCACTTTCAACTTCAATGATGCCGTTCTGGAGATCCAAACACTTTTTGACGACGGCTAGCCCTAGTCCAGTGCCTGGGATAGCTTTTGAGTTTTGACCCCGATGAAAAGACTCAAAAAGATGCTGCTGATCCGCGATCGCAATACCGACGCCTTGATCTTTAATCTGGAAGCAGACGCTATCGTGATCGCTCTGAATTAAGAGTTTAATTTCACTCTCTGACGGCGAATATTTAATAGCATTGGTGAGGAGGCTCATGAGCAAGGCCCGCAGAAGTTTTTCATCCAAATAGGCGTCGGTGGATTGACCTTGATATATGACGGCGATCTGCTGTTGAGCCTGAGTGTTGAACTTGACCTCTTCCACTAACTGTTCACAAAAATCATGGAGCTGAATCTTTTGGGGATGAAACTCTAGCTTGCCGGCCTCAGCTCGCGTCAACAGCAAGATATCTGCTAGTAGCTGTGTCATGGTTTTAGCTGAAGATTGAATGCGTTTTAGGTTTCGCGATCGCTTCGCCTCTGTCCACTCCACCTTAGAATTATCTAAAAGCTGAGCCGATACCAAAATTGCACTTAAAGGGGTTCTTAGTTCATGGGAGGCCAAGGAAAAAAAGTTGAGCTTCAGGTCAGTCAATTCTTTAGCTTGCTCAATTTCCTCAAGACGATCCAATTCTGTTTTGAGCGTCGCTTTGGTTTGACTCAGCGTAGTGGTTTGACTCCTGAGCTGCTGTGAAAGTCGCTGATTCTGATTTTGCAGCTCAGCCTGATCGGTCACCTGTTTGCTCAGTGTCCTAACTGAGAATATGTACGACAAAATTAAGGCTATGCTGCCTAAGGAAACCAGTATTCCCCATAGCCAAAGCTCATTGTTGGCACTTAGATTAATGTCAATAAATGCCCATTCTCGCTCAGTATTATCCACTTCCAGAAAACTTGTAAGTGTGATTTGCAGCTCAACCTGTACTTCACTGAGCTGTCGATTTAAAGCAAGTTGAGAAGCTAAATCTAACTGACCTGAAATAGCCTGATCAAGCTGTGCTTCCATCAGTTCGACGGAGCGTTCAGTCGCAATCGCTAGATTTTCAATGGCTTCCCGATAGGCTGAATCTGGTTCTAATTCCTCGTAATCTTCAAACAACTCTTCGAGGATGTTGCGAATGAATTCGAGTTGTTCATAATACTGGCTGAGTTCTTCTTCTTGACTGGTGACGAGATAGTTTTGCTGGTGGATTTCTGCTTCAGCGATCGCAACCAGCAAACCATTAAAATATGCATAACCAGAGGTTTCTTCACCTGCCCACTCAAATAGGTAGACCCGCTCCATAATTGCTCGACGAGCTAACCAGGCAGTCCCTAAAAGCGCTATCAGTACCACACTGAAACCACCAGTTAGCCAATACTGAATGCGCGAAAAGTTCATGTCTTTGAAGCATGGGGAGGAAATCAGTTGGAGCTAGGAAAGACTGGTTAAGCAGGGAGCCAGTAGTCAGGAGTCAGTAGTCAGTAAGGCACTAGCTCCTGACTACTGGCTCCTGACTTCTTCATTCTGCCACCACCCAAATTTCCTATTTTGAGTCAACACTCCCCCCTAACATAATCTAGGCTTGGGCTTATGCAGACATCCACAACCCACTGACTGCGGTGCTTGTTTCTATGCGTATTTTGCTTGTTGAAGACGATATCCAACTGGGTGAAGGATTGACAGAAGCGTTGACGGATGAGGGGTACGTCGTGGATTGGGTCACCGATGGGGAGCTGGGCCGGAACCAAGCCATCGATTTGTCCTACGACCTGATGGTCTTGGATGTCGTGTTGCCGAAAATCAACGGTATTTCTCTGTGTAAGCAGCTGAGAGAAATGGGGAAACGTACGCCTATTTTGATGCTGACGGCACGCGATACAAACACCGATAAGGTGGCTGGACTTGATGCTGGCGCGGATGATTATGTAGTGAAACCCTTTGACTTGTTGGTGTTGCTGGCGCGTTTGCGAGCACTTTTAAGGCGCAGTACTTTGGGTGAAATCAGCGCTGCATCGCTCTTAGTGTGGGAAAAGATTCAGCTTGATCCGGTGACCCATGAAGCGTTCTATGATCGCACCCCACTACAACTGACACGCAAGGAATTTAGCCTGTTGGAGGTCTTTCTCCGGAGTGGTCGGCGAATCCTTAGCCGTACTGTTTTGATTGATCAGTGCTGGTCGATGGATGCTTTACCCAATGAGGAAACTGTAAAATCGCACCTCAAAAGTTTGCGCCAAAAACTCCGTAAAGCCGGTTCCCCCAACGACTTGATTGAGACCGTACATGGTGTAGGCTACCGCCTCAAGCAACTCTGAAGGAAGTTAGGAGATATAGCGCTGTGCAGATTAACCAAGTACAGGACATTTCTTGACTGCTAGGGGCTGTCATCATTTAGAGCCTGAATCCTCATGCTGAAAGCGGTTCAGGCTCTAGCTGGTTTGACCAAGCGGGTGCGGTAATGCTGATACCGCAAGGCTTTCGAGTTTAATTGATGACGCGCCCTAGGAATGTGCTGAATCAGCTTGCACACCGCTATAGGAGCCAGGATAGAACTGACAACTCAACTCTACCACCCTTTTTATCTTCAACCAGCCCCTAACCGAACTACCCGATTTCTGCCCGAATTTCTCCCACAATCTCTCTGATGGGCTGCTTACCGTGAGGTTAGTCGATTTCAAACTAACCTGATGAATCACAGTATGACCGTCACATCGCTTGGCGCGTGGGCAATGGCTGTTCTATTACAGACCCCGATCGCGATCGCCGCCCCTGATGCGGCTTGCCCGGATGAATGGGATGGCATTGACTTAAGCGATCGCCAGATGAGTCAGCTAGAGCAATTGGAAACCCAATTCGATGCTCAGTTTGAGGCCGTAATGCCCGTATCGCCGGAAAGCGAGCGACAAATCATTCAGTTAGAAGAGGACTTTGAAGCCCAGGTTGCAGCCCTCTTTTTACCGGAACAAAAGGCACAAATTAGGCAGCTAGACCAATGGTTTGACCAACAAGTGAAGGCAATTGCACCTGAATGGTTTGCGGAAGAAGAATTTGAGCCAACCTTCACACCAGTACAGGAAGAACAGTTGACGGCCCTGGAGGAAGCGTACGATCGCCGCTTCCAAACAATCCTCAGTCCTCAACAACAGCAGCGTATCGTATCGCTGGAAGATCAGCTCGATCAAGCTATTGAGGCCGTGCCCGCATCACCGGAGCGTGAGCAACAAATCATCCAGTTAGAAGAGGACTTTGAATCACGGTTTACAGCTCTCCTTTCCCCGGAGCAAAAGGCGCAAATTAGGCAGTTAGATCAATGGTTTGACCAGCAAGAGAGAGCGATTGCCCCTGAATGGTTTGTGGAAGAGGATGAACCACCCCTGACGCCAGAACAAGAGGCGCAAATTGAGGCTATCGAAGTGGAATATGAGCGCCGCTTCCAAACCCTCATCGGTTCGCAGCAGCAGCAGCGTATTGCCTTTCTGGAGGAACAGTTGGATCAAAATATTGAGGCGGTGCTGGCAGCACCGACAGCGGCTCAAGAGCGGCAGATTGAAGCCCTAGAAGCAGAATTTGAACAGCGGTTCATGAGCTTATTTACCGATCAGCAGTGGCAGCAATGGGAGCGCAACATCGCTTGCCACGAAGCTCAGGAGGACTAAAGATGGAACGACGTCGCCTTTTGACTCAAGGCATGGCCACGATCGCGACGATTGGTTGCGCCCCGATTATCCGTCACGAGGCGGCGATCGCGCAGGCAATGGACACACCCCTATTCCTAGAACATCATGCCCTCAACCGTATGGGGTTTGGCCCTCGCCCCGGCGATGTGAAGCGTATTCAAGCCATGGGCTTTGCCGCCTATGTAGAAGAACAGTTGAATCCTAGCGATCGCGATAGTCCTGACGTGCAGCAGCGCTTGCAAACCGCTAAACTGCCGCTGAATCTATGGGCAGACGATGAACCCTTTTTGGCGGCAGCGGGTAAGCGCCTGAGCCTGTTGGATAAATCAATCCCTGAACTCTGGCAGTCCTTTGATGAAGAAGATGAGGAAAGTGGCGAATGGCTACGACCTCTCTTGGAAGTAAACATGGCCACCTGGATTCGAGCTGTTTACAGCCCTTGGCAACTTCAGGAAGTCTTGGTGGACTTCTGGCACAACCACTTCAACGTCAATGCCTATGGCGATGACCCGCGCATTGCAGTCACCTGGCCCGCCTACGATCGCCTGATGCGACAGCATTGCTTAGGGAACTTTCGCACCTTTTTGGAAGCGGTTGCCCAAAGTCCACCCATGCTGTTCTACCTGGATAACGCCACGAGTCGGGCGAGCCCAGCCAATGAAAACTATGCGCGCGAACTGTTTGAGCTGCACACCTTAGGGGCGGAGCATTATGTCAACGATCGCTATCCGCAATGGCAGGATGTTCCCACCGATGCAGCAGGCGTACCCATGGGTTTCATTGACGAGGATGTGTACGAAGCGGCGCGAGCTTTTACGGGATGGACAGTTGCCACGGGCGAAGAAGTGGGGGAAGCCGCCTTTTTGCCCAATACGGGAGAGTTTCACTATCATGAGGGCTGGCATGATCCTTACCAGAAACGTGTCCTCGGTGTAGCGTTACCCTCTCACCAACCCGCGTTAGCTGATGGTTATGCGGTGCTGGATTTAGTGGCCTATCATCCGGCCACGGCGCGTCATCTCTGTACTAAGCTTTGCCGCCGCTTGGTGGCCGATGATCCCTCACCCGCTTTGGTAGAAAAAGCGATCGCCACCTGGATGGCGACGCAGAAGGAGCCGAATCAAATTCAACAAACGGTGCGAACCATTTTGCTCTCGCCTGAATTCCAGCAGGCCCAGCGCCAGAAAGTGAAGCGCCCGTTTGCGATGGTGGTGTCTTACTTGCGTGCCACAAACGCTGACTTAACGCCCACCCTCGACCTGCTGTGGATGATGGAAGATTCGGGGCATCTCCTATTTGGGTGGCCTACACCCGATGGACATCCGGAAACCTCAACTCACTGGCTCGGTACCCAAAGTCTGCTATCCAGTTGGCACACCTTAACGGTGTTGATGGAGGAAGATTTTCCACTGGTGTCGATCAATCCCATCAATGAACTTCCGGAGTCAGTGCAAACACCTCGGCAAATGGTCACGTATTGGAGCGATCGCTTGCTGGGAGCCTCCCTGCCAGCGGCGAGTTTGGAGGCATTGATGTCCTTCCTTGCCCCTGAACATTCGGTTGATGAACCCTGGCAGATGCATCATCGCGACTTGACGGATCGTTTGAATCAATTGCTGCCGTTGATTGCGATGACCCCTGAATTTCGCTGGCGCTAGGAGAACCCTCATGAAACTAACTCGACGCACCTGTCTACTTGGCGGGGCCAGTGCCCTCGGCGCTGCAACGATACCAGCTTTGGGTTCACGGCGATCGCTGTCAACGTCGCCAGTAAGTCACTTAGCATTGGCATCTGCTACCCAGCAAACTCAAGATCTCCTGGTGGTGGTCTTTTTAAGGGGCGGCTGTGATGGCCTGCATCTGGTGGCTCCCGTCGATGATCCACACTATGTAGCCGCTCGACCTAGCTATCTGCGAGTGCAGGAACGGGGTGAAGAAGCGGGTTTGCCCCTGGGCCATGCACCGGCTGATTTTGATTTCCGTCTGCACGCAGCGGCACCCGAACTGAAAGAACTCTATGACAGTGGCGACTTGGCCATCATTCATGCCTGTGGACTTACCCATAGCACCCGTAGCCACTTTGAAGCGCAGACGTTCATGGAGCTTGGAGCGGCGACCGATAAAACGCTCACAACGGGATGGTTGACGCGGGTGCTAGCCGCATCGCAAGCTGAGACCGCAGCCATGCTCCCAGCGGTGGCGATTAACTCCGGAGTCCCGCTTGCCCTCTTGGGATTACCCACTGCCGTAGCCATCAACCATTTGGAAGACTTCACGCTTCCTGGTGAAGATCACTATACTCAGGTGTTGCAGCAGCTTTATCAGGGAAATTCTGCCGTTCACCAAGCCGGAGTACGCCTGCTGGACGCTGTCGGGGCTATTCACTCGGTCGCAACACCGGCCCTGTGGGAAGAACTGGAGCATACAGGCGCGTATTCAGAGGAATTCGGCGAAGAGTTGGGCTATGGCTTACGGACGATCGCCACGCTGGCCAAATTAGACGTGGGGTTAACCACAGCCACGATTGACTATGGCGATTGGGATACCCATGTGGAGCAGGGATGGCAGTTTTATGATCGGGTGAGGGGGCTGTCCCAGTCGCTGATGGGCTTTTATGAGGATGTCAGACGCTACCGCGATCGCGTCACGGTACTCGTGATGACGGAATTTGGCCGTCGTCTACGGGCGAACGAAAGTGAAGGCACAGATCATGGATTTGGTACGGTCATGCTAGCGCTGGGCGATCGGGTGAATGGCGGGCGGATTTATGGCCAATGGCCGGGGCTAGCAACGGAACAGCTCGATCGCGGCACGGATTTGGCCATTACGACAGACTTTCGGACTGTCCTCAGTGAATACCTGGCAAAGCGCACACCTAGGGCTGATCCAGCAGTGGTTTTCCCCGATTTAGCACCCTCTGATGCCTTGGATATCTTCCAAGCGTCCTAATGAATGAGTCAGTTTGGAAGCGACACCTCCCCCCTGCCGATCAGCCCGAGCATCATTCAGCAGGTTTTCAAAGCGCACGCTAAATTCCTGCTGCTCTCGCTTGTATTCTTCATGCCGTTGCTTAAACTCAGCGTGTTGTTGCCTGAACTCAGCCTGCTGTGACTCAAACGCTTCTTGCCGTCGCCGCGACTCTTCTTGTCGTCATCGCGACGCTTCAGAGCGATGCTCGTGCTGTTAAGTTAGGCCACCAATCATTGACCCCACGTCATTTATCGACTCTCGTAGCTCTAGCTGAGCCCGGTTCTGCTGCTCAATCAAAGCTGCGATCGCGGTGGCGTTGGCTGCTATCAAGTCTCTGAGTTCCTGATCGGTCATGGCGCACTTATAGCTATTTCTCAGCGGCTAGGGTGGAAGCTCGCAATCTAATTATTTTTAAGCAGTCTCTTTTTGACGGTCCTATCTCTCCTGGTCGTTCTCTAAGGATCCTTTCGGAATTAAACTACTGGACTGTTCATGACCCATGTGACTAAGCTTACGGTCTTGCCCTGTCCAAAATTGGTAACTTATTTACGGACGATTCCTAAGCATGGCTAGAGGAGTTATACAAATTTTGGCAATTGTTAGGAACCTTTAGACGCATAATCAAGTCACAGGTAGACGTGCATTACCAATGCCCTCAATTGGTCTAAGCAGGTGCCACCCTAATCAACCTTTTCTAGAACAGTTGAATGCCTGTCGCGGCCATTCACAGCTGTGATTACTTAACTATTGACTTACCCAAATAATTCGCCCCGAGCTACAGGTTGAAGGTCCTTGAAGACCCTTTTATTCTCTGTACTGAGGACAATAATGCTCGAAACAGGCAGTACTCGTTTTTACTACGTCTCTCCTGACGGTGATAACAACAATCCAGGTACCCAAGAGAGTCCGTGGAAAGATATCAACTATGCTACAAGTGAGGCTTCTCCAGTTCAGGCGGGAGACACCATTCTGGTTCAGCCAGGTACCTACACCGAAACAATTTCCCTCAAAAAGTCAGGCAATAGTACACAAGGCCACATTACTCTGAAAGCCAATGGTGATGTGACCTTGCGTGATCCCGACCCCTTGGTGGGAAGTTTTGGCGAAGGCGTCATCCAGTCAGACAGCCAAGATTACTGGATTATTGACGGCTTCCGCATTGAGAATACCTCCTGGGCTGGTATTGCTATTCAGGATGGCAATCACTTCATTATTCAAAACAACCACACCTACGAAACCGGTGCGTCGGGCATTATCGCCATGCCCTCCTTCCGTGTCTTCGAGCAGGGTGAGGCTGAGGTCAGCAGTTCGGATATCAAAATCCTCAACAACACGGTTGAACGGGCTAACTGGAAATGGGAGACGCCTCAAGATACCGGTTCGCCCCAAGAAGCTTTAACCGTTTGGGGTGTGGACGGCTTTGAGGTAGCAGGCAACCTGGTTAAGGACACCCGCAAAGAAGGCATCGATATCAAAACAGGCTCTCGCAATGGCTCAGTCCACGACAATACTGTCACCGGAGCCGCTTTGTTTTCGGGCACATCTGAGAGCTATCGCGGCGGTCCTGCTATCTACGTCGATGGCAATCGTGTTGATACCTTCAATATCGACATCTACAACAATACAGTTCACAACAATACTGCTGACGGCATCATCATTGAGGATGAAGTTGTCGGGATAGGTAATGTCTCCGATATTCGCGTTTTCAACAACGTTGTTTACGATAACGGTATCCTAGGGACGAATGGTGGCGTCGCTATCGGGGTAGCCTCCAATGTCGAGGGAGTCGAAATTTTCAATAACACGACTTCCGGCAATGTCCAATCCTTTACGGTTAATGGTTCCGCCGCTATTAGTGAAGACATTGTGCTTCGGGACAATATCTTTGCCGATAACATCTTCCGCAATGGCTTCGTTGGTAATGCCCGCAACGTCACGATTGACAACAACTTGTTCACCGATGGTTTTGAAGAACTGTACGAAACCGATGGGCAGGCCCAAAATGTCACCGTCCGTGACAATGATGTGGTTCCTTCCGCTGGCTTTGTTGACCCTGCCAACAAAGACTTCCGTCTCAGCCCATCCTCTCCAGCCGTTGATCAAGGGGCCTATGACAAGCTTCCCCCTCTTGATGAAGATCCCATCAGTGATCCAGTTCCGCCTTCCGACGATGACGGTAGTGATGTTGACCAACCGACTGTCATTGATACCGCTTTGGATGTGGTGGATGCCAACGACGGTTTGACGAGTCTGCGTGAAGCCGTCGCCGTAGCTGATGCCGGTGACACCATTGCTTTCGCCAATTCACTGGCCGGTGAAACCATCAGCTTGAATCGCAGCCTGACCCTTGATGAGGACATCACCCTTGACGGTGGCACCAGCAACATCACGATTAGCGGCAGTACCTTTAACCTGATTGAGGTCGAAAATGCCAGCGTAAGTGTGATTGGTTTGGACTTTGAAGGTGGTATTGATGCCTTTGAAGTTAGCGGTTCGGATGTCGGTCTGAATTTGATCGAGGTAAACATTGCCGACAGCAGGGATGATGCCGTTAATTTGGTTTCTGCTGATGGTGCAGTGGTTAATCTCGTTGACACCACGATCAGCGAGGTGGGCGATGAGGGGGTTGAAGTTCGCAACAGTGCTACCGCAACCCTAAATGTCAGTGGTTCAACCATCACTGAGGCGAACTCCGATGGTATTGACATCGGGGATCAGAGCAACGGTACAAGTCTGGTCATTACTGACAGTGCGATTACCCTCAACGGCTCTGATGGTATCGAGGTGAACGGGGGGAGTGACAACGTTACCGTGATGGCAGCGAACAGCACTATCAGCAACAACTTCGATGACAACCTCGACATGCGAGGAACTGATGGCGCAGTGGTGACGTTAGATAACGTTGTCGCCGATGGTGCAGTTGATGAGGGGTTGGAGTTTGGTAAGGTTTTGGGCCACGGCAACGACTTCACACTGAATCTACTCAACGGCACCACCGTTAGCAACAACAACAGTGATGGCGTTGACCTGATCGGCACCGGAACGGCAACCGTGAACTTAGACGCTGTCACTATTGCCAGCAACTCCAGCAGTGCTCTGGATGTCAGCTTCGATGAAGCGATCGTGACCATCACAGATAGCTTCATTAACGGTAGTGGTGGGGCTAATGAACTTGACCTCGATGGTTCGACCTTCACTACGGTGAACATCATCGGCACCGGAGCGGATGAGACTCTCGTCGGTTCTGATGTGGATGACATCATCACTGGTAACGGTGGTGTTGACACCTTCGTTACTGAAATTAATGGTGGTGTGGATACCATCACTGACTTCGGCTTCGAAGATGTGATTGATGTCTCGGCGATCGGCATCACAGCTCTGGGTCAAATGACCTTCAGCGGTAACATCGTTGACTTTAATACAGCAAATGGTGAGCAATTCACCCTGACGGGGGTGGATGTCGTTGAGTTGAGTAATAGCAACTTCATCTTTGCTTAGGTTCTCATCTACACCCATCACCGCCGTAAGTGGCAGTCATGGGTGAAATCTAGCTAGACAACACCATCGGGTCAGGAATGCTCCCAGCCCGGTGGTGTTTTGAAGGAACTTCGATCAGAAAGTTGTTTATCCGGTTACTGATCGAAATTTTCGGTCTGTGAGCTCTGAAGCTGGCAACGCTAAAATCCCATGAACTACTGGGTCAAGATGCTGTCGATGTGTTCTGCCACAGAGTTGTAGTCTGGCGTAGGCTGCAAAAGTCACCATTCCCCAGAATGAGATGGTCTAGCACAGGAATCCCTAGAATTTGCGAGCCTTCTAGAAGTTGTTGGGTTAAGCTAATGTCCTCTGAGCTGGCAGTCAGTTCGCCACTGGGATGGTTGTGTGCCACGATCGCGCGGGTGGCTCCATGGCGGATCACTTCGCGAAAGATTTCACGGGGATGGGCGAGTGTCTCGGTGGCGGTGCCAATCGTGACGACACGAGTTCCTAGAATCCGGTGCTTAATGTCCAGAAGAATGACAGCAAAGCGTTCTTGGCTCTGCCACATAAGTTCATGACTCAGCGCGGCGGCGGCCACACTTGGGTCATCCACGACGGTCTTTTCGGGGGGACGTGCCTGAAGCAAGCGCTTACCCAGTTCGATCGCCGCCAGAATGGCGGTCGCCTTTGCAGGGCCGACGCCCGGAATATCCATGAGTTCTGGCGCTGAAACCATTCGCAATGCGCTGAGAGCATCCCGCTGATCCTGCCCTAGGGCTTGCAGAATATATTGTCCTAACCCCACTGCCGAAAGCTTACCGGGGCCTTGCCCGGTTCCTAGCAAAATGGCAATGAGCTCTGCCGTAGCCAAACTTTTGGCGCCATAGGTCAGTAACCGCTCCCGAGGCCGCTCACTAAATGGCATATCGGTGACACGGACTTGGTAGATCGTCATGGATGCACGCTGACAGGTATCGTTGGAAAGACAGGAAGTCCCTTAATTTAGTAAGCCCAGGGCTATCTGGGCCTTAACAACGGTACCCATGACCTCTTCTGATCTCAGTTCGGCTGATATTCCCACCGTTCGCAAGCAGTTGACTCGTTTCAGCTGCCTCGAAGTTGCCCCCACCCTTGCCGATGCAGAAACGCAGGCTGTACGCGAAGCCCTGCTGTTATTCAATGAGCTATCGGAATACCAAACCTTAGGCATCTGTGCCGATGATCTGGCTACGGCTAAAGCAGCGACAGAAGCCTATGTTGCTGTCCTCAGCCGTCCCATTCAATTGGACTTGGAGCCTCGCAATGGCCCTGTTTTCCTCAAGTTCAATACGCTAAAAGGAGCCTGGTATCTGGATGATTATCCGGGTCCTTCGCGAGGAGTCCTCGTGTCATTTCACACGACAGAACCTGAAATGGATGCGGTCAACGGCACCTATGGCCCCTTTCCACTCGATCTGTTTGACTGATTAGCCGTCAGCTTAAAGTGCAGCGTAGCCGAAGGTGACATTGAACTGTCGGCACCAAATCACCGCCGACCGCTGCCTCAATCCAAACCGCTTCTGCTACAGCTCCCCAATGAATTGTCACTTCAGGTAACCCCGGAGCAATTTGCTGCACTAGTTGCTGCGAATCGGGAACTCAGACTCGAACGCACCGCGACAGGAGAGCTGATTGTGAACCCACCAACTGGCGGTAACACCGGTAAACGCAACTGGAGTATTGCAGGCGAATTCTATCTCTGGTGGCGAAATTTTGATGAACCCGGTGAAGCTTTTGATTCCTCCACTGGATTTGAATTACCGAATGGAGCTAATCGTTCCCCGATGCCGCTTGGATTCGCCATGAACGTTGGAATGTACTGACTGCTGAAGAGCAGGAGGGATTTATTCCCCTATGTCCTGACTTTGTTGTGGAGCTTTGCTCGAAGACCGACCAGCTCAAAAAACTTCAGGCCAAGCTACAGGAATATATCGATAATGATGCTCAACTAGGCTGGTTGATTGACCCGAAAAACAAACAGGTGGAAATTTATCGTCCAGGTCAAGTCGTTGAGGTGTTGGCAAGCCCACTTATCGGAACCGAAGTTGGGCATAGCCTGTACTAGCCTGACGTATCCTCAACCTCTCAAAATCAAACGATTCCATGCCAAATTAAAAATTATCCTTGATCCACATATGGAGAACCGTATCCTGTGGATTCCATGTGGCTAGCGCATGCCAGCCGTCCGGTCCTCTACCCTCCATCGGAAAGTTGGAGGTGGCAAATATCCGCGTGGGTTCTGAGAGAGTTGGTTGCCACCAGTATGGCGGCATTTTTTGAACGGCAGCACTCACTTGATCAACAGCAATGGTCTGCATGCCTAACGTCTCCATCAGGCCATTCAACTCCGGTTCCGATAAGTGGGCTTGCCAGAGCCATTCAGAATCGATAAAGGCGCTGATGCAGTAATAGCGAGCCTCACTGGAGCTAAGCGCCATTTCCTCAACAGCGGCGGACAAGGCCCACGTTTGGGGAACCCCCCGATAGAAGGCCGGAAAATCAACGTAGCGACCGTAGCAAATTGCCAGCCAACACAGGATTAGAAGACCCAGATAGGCAAGGTTGCGGGGGCGTATGAGCCGAGCAAAACGAAGCTTGAATCGTTCCAGCTTGCGTTGCTGATCGAGCAAACCGTAGATCAGCATCGAGACGATTGTCGTCAGAATCGGGGCTAATAACGGTCCGCCGGGAATCAAGAAAAACACGGGAAACCAGGGCTGCAAAAGAATAGCCGGAATGACAGGAAGGGCGATAACAGCTGCAAAAATGGGATCTTGCTTGAGTAAAAATATAACAAAGGCCGCTAGAGCCACCATGCCCGATACAACGTTAAAGCCGAGAAGTCCCAAGCCTTGAAAAATTCGTTTCTTCATTGCAGCCGTACTAACATTTATCCGTCAAGCGTTCTGTCTAAACCACAGGTAGAGCTTCCGACTTTCCTTAAGGATTTTGGCGTGATCAAGATTTAAAGTGACGAATTCTGACGAATTTTGACAGGACGTATTGCTGACGGATCAAGGGTTACGTTGCTGTGATTGCATGGATGGTAAGCGATCGCCCATCGAAATCAGGTGCACTGCGATTAGTCTTCTTGGGTATTAGCAATGGCTAACCCCTTAAGAATTGAGTTTAATCAATCAACCTATAGACGCAGTGACCTGTAAGCGTTACACTCAAATACATATAGATTTGATTCAATTCAAAATGTAGATCCATAGACTAGGGTCTTGTGTTGTTTGCCCTAGTTATGGATGTTGTAGCTACCCAATGGTATCCCAGGGAATGCATGGCACTCGATAGGGATTTCGTAGGGTGGCGATCGGCTGGCATACCTTGCGTTTTGGAACCCCCATGATTACTGAAACGAGTTGGCTCATTCCCGTCTATCCGCTGATAGGAGCCTTGTTGACGATCCCCTGGTCACCCGGGTTGATTCGTCGCACAGGGCCACGACCAGCCGGATACATCAACATTCTGACCACCCTGATGGCGCTTACCCACAGCTGCCTGGCTTTTGCAGCCCTGTGGGGGCGTCACTCGTCGCCCCAGTTTTTCTTTGTGCCCTGGCTGAATGTGGCTAATTTAGACCTCACGATTCCCTTGGAGGTTTCAGCCATTACGGTCGGTGCCTGCCTTCTGATTACTGGACTCAATCTGCTGGCGCAAATTTATGCTGTTGGCTACCTGGAAATGGACTGGGGTTGGGGGCGTTTCTTCGCGCTCATGGCCTTTTTTGAAGCTGGGTTATGTGCCCTGGTTCTCACCAACTCGCTGTTCTTTGCCTACATGATTCTGGAGATTTTGACTCTGGGAACTTACTTGCTGGTGGGCTTCTGGTACAACCAATCGCTGGTGGTAACAGGCGCACGGGACGCGTTTCTTACCAAGCGAATAGGCGACTTGATCTTGCTGATGGGGGTACTGGCGATTTATCCGCTGGCAAACACCTGGGACTTTCGGGTATTAGCGGCTTGGGCCCAAACAGCTGATGTGAACCCAACCCTTATAACATTGATAGGCTTTGGGCTGATTGCTGGGCCGATGAGTAAGTGCGCCCAGTTCCCATTGCATCTGTGGTTGGATGAGGCCATGGAAGGGCCGCTACCCAGTACGATTCTGCGAAATGCCGTTGTGGTTGCAACAGGTGCTTGGATCCTGGTGGAATTGGAGCCCGTTTTAGCACTGTCGCCAACGGTTATGAACGTGATGGTTGCCATTGGTTCCATCACAGCGTTGGGTGGCTCCTTGATTGCGGTGGCACAGGTGGATCTGAAGCGGGTGCTGTCTTACCTGTCGAGCGTCTACATGGGGCTCGTGTTTGTGGCGGTCGGTGCTTCTCAGCCGAATGCCGCACTTTTACTGGCACTGACGTACGCCGTGGCCATGGGGGTATTGGTCATGGGGGCAGGTTCCATCATTATCAATGTTATTACCCAAGATGTAACGCAGATGGGGGGGCTCTGGAGCCGTCGTCCGGTGACGGGCTTAGCCATGCTGGTGGGGAGCTTTAGTCTAGTCACGCTTCCCCCCTTGGGTGGTTTTTGGGCGATGTTGTCCTTAACGACAGGACTCTGGGCTGACCATCGAGCCATTCTAGTCGGAGTGGTTCTGGTTGTGAATTGGATTGTCGCCTTTGGCCTAGCGCGGGTGTTTGGCCTGATTTTTGCGGGGGATAAGGCCCAAATGACAATCCGAGCGCCGGAACCCATTTGGCTTATGGTTGTTCCCATGATGATTACTGTCGGATTTGCGCTGCATTTGCCGCTTATTTTGAATGCTTTGGGATTGTTACCCGCCTGGGTGGACTTAAACACCGACATGGCGCTGGTGTTGACTTGGGCGACCGTGCTCGGGTTTGGCTTGGGTGCTCTGCTGTACATCGGACGCCGGATGACGAACCCTGCCAGACTGGTGCCCACGGGCCTCCAAAATCTGTTCGCTTTTGATTTTTATACCCCTCGTCTATACCGTTCCAGCGTGGTTCTAGGCGTTGACCTCCTGTCAAGGCTCACCGATTGGTTGGATCGCTATCTCGTGGATGGCATTGTGAACCTGGTGGGCTTAGCATCGCTGGTTAGTGGTGAAACCCTGAAGTACAACAATACGGGCCGTTTGCAATTTTACGTGCTGACCATTTCAGTTTGTGTGGCAATCATTAGCGTTGTCATGAGCTGGCAATACCTACCCCGGATGATGGCTGCCGCCTTTTCTGGGTTGTGATCGCTAGCGTTGCAGGGGTAATCCTTGCTGCTCCTAGACGCCCATTCAGTTTGCTGAACGGTAGGCCGTCTCCCCTTGACCTTGTCGCTCTATTCAACAAAGACTATGCTGAGTGTTCTAATTTGGCTACCAATTTTGGGGGCATTGCCGATCGCTTTTTTGCCCCAGATTACAGGCAAGCAAGCGCGATCGCTCGCGTTAGCCATTTCGGGGTTTTGTCTGCTGTGGACGATCTGGCTCTTTACTCAGTTTGACCTTGCCAATCCTGACTTTCAGTTCCGCGAGTTCCGGCAGTGGATTCCCCTCCTGGGGCTGAACTATGACTTAGGGCTAGACGGTCTGGCTCTGCTGATGGTGGCAATCAATAGCCTGATTACTTGGGTTGCTTTATGGAGTAGCCGCAGCAACATCGATCGCCCTCGCATGTTCTATGCCCTGATGCTTTTTGTTAGTGGGGGCGTGGCAGGCGCTTTTGTGGCTCAGAACCTACTATTGTTCTTCTTGCTCTATGAAATTGAGCTGGTGCCCCTGTACCTGCTGGTTGCCATTTGGGGGGGCGAAAAGCGGATTTACGCCGCAACTAAGTTTCTGCTATACACGGCGCTATCTGGGGCGCTCATGTTGGCCGGTTTTCTTGCAACTGTGTGGCTGAGTGAGCATTCCGACTTTGCCTATCTACCCGCTTTAGGGCAGTCCTTACCTTTGGTGACGCAGCTGATCTTGCTTGGAATTATTGTGGTTGCTTTTGGTATCAAAATTCCACTTGTTCCTTTCCACACTTGGTTACCGGATACCTACGTAGCGGCTTCTACGCCGGTGGCAATGATGCTAGGTGGCGTGCTAGCAAAGCTCGGAACCTATGGTCTTTTTCGCTTTGGCTTGGGGATGTTTCCCGATGCTTGGGCTGTGCTAGCACCTTATTTAGCAATATGGGCTGCTGTTAGTGTTCTGTACGGGGCTATTACGGCGATCGCCCAAAAAGACATCAAGCGGATGGTGGCCTACAGTTCCATCGGCCATATGGGTTATGTCCTCTTAGGCGGTGCCGCCTTGACAAATCTGGCGCTCACGGGTGCAGTCAGTCAGATGGTCTCCCATGGCATCATCCTGGCGATTCTGTTTCACCTGGTGGGGGTTGTGGAAGCCAAAGTGGGCACCCGTGAACTGGATGTTCTGAATGGATTGATGAATCCAATCCGTGGTTTACCGATGACCAGTGCGCTGTTGTTATTAGGCGGGATGGCGAGTGCAGGCATTCCCGGACTGGTGGGTTTCGTGACGGAGTTTCTGGTGTTTCAGGGCAGCTACGCAACCTATCCTATCCAGACGCTCTTGTGCGTGATTGGGACCGGTATGACGGCCGTCTATTTTGTGATTCTGTTGAATCGCACCTGCTTTGGTCGACTCGACAACAGCATTGCCTACTTCCCGAAAGTGGATTTTGTCGAGCGGTTTCCGGCGTTAGTGCTGGCGGCTCTAATTCTATTTCTGGGCCTTCAACCCAACTGGCTAGTGCGCTGGGGCGAATCGACAGCGTCCACGCTGGTGGCAACGCTGCCAACGGATGTTGTCGCCATCAAGGCGGCTGTACCAGAGACAACCATCGCGACAGTGTCGTCAGTACTGAAGTAAAGAGGCAGCGTTTCTTGCGGTTAATGGATATGGACGGCCTGATTACCTACAGCAAATCCCACAAGCCATGGGGAACCAGAACCAGCGGATCACCTCGGAGTTCACCGAACGATCGCCATCGGGCCTCAAATATGCGATCGCCCTCGGTCACTTGCAGCGTCTCCTGCTGATATAGACTGGCATCGACAAACTGACCACTGTACACAAATACCAGCTCGTGTCCGGGCTCTCCCTCATAACGGTAAATGGATTCCACAATGCCCAGAAACTTGACCTCGGTGATTGCTGCACCTAGTTCTTCGCGAATCTCCCGAATGACAGCATCACGGCTGGTTTCGCCAAATTCAACGCCACCCCCTAACGGCCGTCCAAACTGCACTCCGTTAGTGGTATCGACCCCCTCATGGAGCAGTAAGCGATCGCCTTGGCGGAGTACACAGATTGCGATCGGACGAATACGCGGCTTTTTACCCATCGTGAAGACTCCTCATTGAACTTTACCCTTTACCCATCTACCCATCCCCCACCTTACCCATCGACTCTCTTACATCCACCCACCTAAACTCATGAGCACCACCTTAACGCCTCCCAAACCCGACATTATCCCCCCCTCTACACACCCCCATGCGGATGTGATTCATCGCCTAGAGGCTGGTGGCTCTATGTTGCCGGATACGCCGGAAAATCTGATGCAGATTATCGGTATCTACAAGGCTTACGCCGTGCCCATGGATTTTTACTGGCGGGACTTGCTGTACATTGCCGAGCGAGTTTTCCTAAATCCGTTACCGGCGTTCAAATACTTTTTACCCCAGGAGTATCTCGATCTGCCCAATCACTACGCGGGTGATACAGCTGATTTACGCATTTGGCGCGGTGAAGCCAACGTCCATCCAGAACTCCTGGCCTTTATGGAAAAGGGTGAGGTGAAGCGCAAATTGCCTAAGTTGTTTCATCATTTGTGGCACGATCGCGTCAATATGGAATTTGCCGAAGCCTGCATGAAAGCCATGCTGTGGCATCAGGATATGGGCGGTCGTTTCAATGATTATCTCTACACTGACGAGTACAAAGCCAACTGCGATCGCGCCATTAACGCCTACTTTAAGCGCAACCCGCTGATGTTGGGATTGCACAAGCTTTTCCCCGACATGTTTTATGAAAAGTGCCGCGAGCTGTCCTACTACGCTAACCTCGGTCAGTTTTGGGAGGTCATGGCACCGGTATTTTTTGAAATGTCGGACATCTATGATGAAGGGGGGTTCAAAGGGGTTCCCGATGCGATGGACTTCCTCGTAAATGGTATCTTTGCGGTTGCCGGACGCCCTATCTATCACCATGTTTTCATTGGTGATGAGTGCTATGAACTAATTCCCAAGTCGAAGGCGTTTACCTGGCTCTACGAAGCAGCTTTGCCCTATGTCGAATCGGTTTTCTACCGCACGGCTCCCTTCCGAGGCACCAAATCCTACAATGCTCAGGCGGGTCAAGTGCCTGCGGATCAGCGGGACTTCCACTACGGCATCCTCTACGCTGATGTCTTTCCCGTTGGGAGTGCGGGCATCCCGCCAACGCTGCTCATGCAGGATATGCTGCACTTTTTGCCCCAGTATTTAACGGATTACTACCAGCAATACTGTCGCGGCGAAGATGACATGCTCATTCAGCTAGGAATCACCTTCCAGCGCTCGATGTACAATGTCACCTCAGCGGTTATCCAAGCCTTACGGGCCGCTCTTCTGTATCCATTAGATGACCCCAACCCACGGCATCGCATGGCGAACCGTCAATTCTTTGAAGCGCAAATGGATCGCTTCCTGCGTCCTGAAGCCCGCTTACGCGATGTTCAGCGTCAGGATTATCGCTAGGCAGGGTTGAGTCGTCACCTTGGCGTGGGGATTTGGAGCTGCACAAGAAGCCAAGATCTACTTCTCTCCTGACTCCTGACTCCCTACCTAACTTACACATAACTTCTTTAGCGAACAGTTGCTTTCAAGGAGCCAATCCATGCGCAAACTTTTGGACAAACTGGATCCGTTTTTTGCTGCGGCTGCCATTGCGATCGCGGGTTTAACCGTCATGTCGCAGGTGCCCTATCCCATCTTTTTGGTAGAACTACCGTCTATTAGCCTTCCGTCTTTCAATTTGCCTCAGCGCTAGCTTAACGATGCCCTGGCGTATACCGATCTTTATTCATTGAAAACCGATGCCTACCATTGTTGATATTGCTGTTAATACCGAGGGGTTCTCTACCCTAGTTGCCGCTGTGCAAGCGGCTGGACTGGTGGAAACACTCCAAAGTGGGGGGCCATTTACTGTCTTTGCGCCCAATGATGACGCTTTTGCAAAGTTACCCCCAGGAACGGTGCAAACTTTAGTCCAAAATCCGCCTCAGTTGGCACGGATTTTGACTTACCACGTAGCCGCAGGCAAATACACCCAAGCTGAGCTCGTTGATTTAGGGGAAATCACCTCCGTTGAGGGAGCGCCTATTCCGATCAATGGCGAGGAAGGCTTTGAAGTCAAAAATGCGACCGTTTTAGCCGCCGATATTGAAGCTGACAACGGCATTATCCACGTATTAGATAACGTTATTTTGATGGGCTAGGTCATTTCGGCAGTTGGTCAAAAATAATACCGCCTGCTTGTGATGTGACCAAGACTGACGCAACGGCACTTGTCAAAACGGAGGATTTTTGCTGAAATAAGAATAGACTAAGCTATATTCCAGAGTTGCCTCTCATAGATTCAGGTTAATGGTTTTCAAAATCATTAACTGAGTGACGGTATCTCTACCCGGAAGATGGCTGATGTCGTTATCTCCTTATAACTCCTGTATGCAGTGGGCGAGGGTTTCCTCAGCCCACTTTTTTTGGGTCAGTGTGTTGTTGCGCTGCGTGTCTACTTTTCTAATTGACGACAGAAGTGCTGCACTTGTTGTAGCGCTGGCAGCGAGACTTCATGCCCCATGTCAAACTCGAGAAAAGAAGCATCAACCGATAGCGCCTTAAGCACATCCTTAGTTTCATGGGCCTTGGCAATGGGCACTACCGCATCTTGGCGGCCATGAACTACAAGTACAGGGCCAAGGTTTTGATGAGGAGCAGGTGCACTATGAAGATAGCCACTAAGTACCACAACGCCAGCGAAAGGCAGCTGTAAGCCTACATCCAGAGCCATCGCACCGCCCTGTGAAAAGCCAATCAATACGGTTTTTTCGAGGGGAATATGGGTTGCCTGAGCGAGCGTTGTGAGCCAGTCGCGCAGCTGTTGGCGACTCGCTTGTAAATCCGCCTGCTGGGCAAAGTCATGGGGTGTCCGAAAATCATAATTGGGCGGGAAGCCATACCACATACGACCCACCGGATTGTAGGGATGGGGCAAGGGTGCATCCGGAAACATCATCTGATAGTCCGTGAGCGGTAGGTAGTCTGCCAGCCCAGCCAAATCTTCAGCATTGGCACCCCAACCGTGCAAGCCAACCAATAGCTTATCGGCGGGGGGTTGACCGTTATTCATCTTTGCGATCGCCTTTAAGGTCACGGCTTTCTCCTTGTGCAGAGTCCCAAGTTCCTGTAACAGGCTATATCAGATTGGCTTTAGGAGGAGGAGGGAGTGGGGGAGTGGGGGAATTAAGGAGATATCTTGAAGTCAACCCTCGCGACTCAAGGCTTTTCGGTATATTGAGCTGATGTGCATTGAGGGATTAGAAGACATGGCGCGACTAGCGTTGCTGAGCGTATCGGACAAAACCGGATTGATTGATCTGGCGCAAGCGTTGGTTGAGCAGTTTGACTTTGAACTCGTGAGCAGCGGCGGGACTGCTAAAGCGATCGCCGAAGCTGGGCTACCGGTCACAAAGGTATCTGACTTTACGGGGTCGCCAGAAATTTTAGGCGGACGGGTAAAAACGCTGCATCCTCGTATCCACGGCGGTATTTTGGGCCGACCAGGGCTCCCAACCGATGCGGATGACATGACTGCTAACGACATTCGCCCCTTTGATCTGGTGGTGGTGAATCTCTATCCCTTTGAGCAAACCATCGCGCAACCGGACGTGACGTTTCCAGCTGCGATCGAGCAAATTGATATTGGTGGCCCGACCTTACTGCGGGCAGCGGCTAAAAATCACGCCTATCTCACGGTGCTGTGTAGTCCTGGGCAGTACGGCGATTATTTGGCAGATATGAACACGAGCCAGGGCATGGGTTCGCCTGTATTCCGGTTGCAGTGCGCGCGTCAGGCGTTTTGGCATACGGCAACGTACGATCAGGCGATCGCCAACTATCTCGCGGCGACTGACGAAACCTCTCAAGCGGATGCGGCGTTACCGCAACGCTGGACGCTCACAGGTACTCAGCGACAGGTTCTTCGCTATGGGGAAAATCCTCACCAATCAGCCGCCTGGTACCAAACAGGAACCGTTCCTACCGGTTGGGCAGCCGCTGACCTAGTACAGGGCAAACCCCTGAGCTACAACAATCTGGTTGATCTGGAGGCCGCTCGCCGGATTATCGCCGATTTTCCGGCTCAAGTCCCCGCAGCAGCGGTTCTAAAGCACACAAATCCCTGCGGGGCAGCCCAGGGCAAATCCCTGGCAGAAGCTTACCAAAAGGCCTTTGATGCGGATTCTATCTCGGCTTTTGGGGGCATTGTTGCCCTCAATCGCCCCATTGATAGTGACACGGCGTCGGCCCTGAGCAAAACGTTTCTGGAATGCATCGTGGCCCCAGGCTGTGATGACAACGCATGGGCTATTCTGGCGAAAAAAAGTAATTTGCGGGTGCTGCTGCTCTCAGACTTAACCACTGGCCCAGCCTACACCCCTAAGGCGATCGCGGGTGGCTTTCTGGTACAGGCCGCTGACGAGGTTGAGGATGACCCCGCTCAGTGGCAAATTGTGACCCAACAAAAGCCAGACGCAGCAACCTTGGAGGAATTGCTCTTTGCCTGGCGATTAGTCAAGCATGTGAAATCCAATGCGATCGTCGTGAGCAAGGAGCGCGTCACCCTGGGGATTGGCGCAGGGCAGATGAACCGGGTTGGGGCTGCCAAAATTGCCTTAGAGCAAGCCGGTGAGCAGACTCAGGGGGCAACGTTAGCAAGCGATGGCTTTTTTCCCTTTGATGATTCTGTGCGCACTGCCGCAGCGGCAGGCATTGCCGCGATCGTGCAGCCTGGTGGAAGCAAGCGAGACGAAGACTCGATTAAAGCCGCTGATGAATTGGGTTTGGTGATGGCCTTCACGGGAATCCGTCACTTTCTGCACTAAGCTACATCACCATACCGCCGTCAATGGTAAGTACCTGTCCCGTAATGTAGGCGGCGGCTGGGTCAGTGGCCAGAAAGCGGATCAAGCCTGCAACTTCAGTGGCTTCGCCGTACCGCCCTAGGGGAATGAACTTGAGGATATCTTCGGTATTGGACAAATCCTCCGTCATGTCCGTTTTGATGAAGCCCGGTGCGACCGCATTGGCCGTTACCCCACGCGGGGCCAGTTCTTTCGCGACGGTTTTCGTGAAACCGATGACCCCCGCTTTGGCAGCGCTGTAGTTAGCCTGACCGGGATTGCCCATCAAACCCGCTACTGAGGCGATGTTAATAATGCGTCCTGAGCGCTGCTTGAGCATGATTTTGCTGACCGCTCGCGTACAGAGAAAAACTCCAGTCAGGTTCAGATCAATTACGGCTTGCCAATCTTCTGGCTTCATCCGTAGCAGTAGGGTATCGCGGGTGATGCCAGCATTGTTGACTAGCACATCTACGCGCCCCCACTTAGCCATGGCTGCTTTCACCAGTGCATCCACTTGTGCGGCATCGGAAACGTCTGCCTGGAGGGCGATCGCGCTGCCCCCCTCGCCTGTAATCTGGGACACCACTTCATCGGCGGCGGCGCTCGAGCGAGCATAGTTCACCACAACCTGAGCCCCCTCAGCAGCGAGAGCTAGCGCCACTGCTCGGCCAATCCCCCGAGAAGCGCCTGTGACAATGGCGACTTTATCCTTCAGCTCTCCTGCCATGATGCATGCTCCTCAATACGGTGTGAATATGGGCAATCCAGATGGCTATCTTACGTCATTGGGTGATCCTCCCGTTAAAGGATTCGGATCTCTGATACTGAATGGCATCAAGGCCGCTTAGCATAGAACAGTCGAATTGCCATTTGCTTTTCATGGCTACTAAGCAACAGTTCACCAGCTTTGAAGATTTACTCGCTCACAGCGATCGCCCCGTTTTGGTCGATTTCTATGCCACTTGGTGTGGGCCTTGCCAAATGATGGCACCTATTTTGGAGCAGGTAAATTCCCAACTTAAGGACAGGCTTAAAGTTATCAAGATTGACGCTGAACGGTACTCTCAACTAGCATCTAAGCATCAGATTCACGCCTATCCAACCCTGGTTTTATTCAAAGATGGGCAGCCTGTGGATCGCATTGAAGGGGTGCTAATGACGGAACAGCTAGTTCAGCGGCTGCAACCTTACCTGTAAAGTTACAGGACTTGTTATTACGGCTACTTGCGGAACTCAGTCTAGTGGTCTATTAAGCCTAAAGTCTAGAGTTGAATCAACTAGAGAAAGCAGAAGGTACAAGGGGAGCAGGGGAGCAACTACTTTAGTTTTCAAAGTAGACGCTGCACTGGGTTGAATCAGGTTCCGTTGTTGTAGGAGTCAATTTCTATGCAGGAATTCTGTTCATGCCTAGGCCCCCCCAATGTTCGGCAGAAGAACAATTAGCAGCCCTATTACAACAGCGTCATCAGCATCCAGCTCAAGCCGCTGCCATTGATGCTGAAATTCGCGATCGCTTTCTCCAAACTCGTGCCGTTGTCATTTTGGATACGGTTGGATTCTCAAGCAAAACACAAGGCCAGGGAATTATTGCAACGCTGCAAGAAATTTACCAAATGCGAGCGATCGTGGTGCCGCTGATGGCAAAGCACAGTGGCACTATCCTTAAACTCGAAGCTGATAATGTGTACGCCAAGTTCGATACGCCCGACGGGGCCTTAGCCGCAGCGATCGAGGTTTTGCAACATTTAAACGCTGCGAATCTCCACGCCAGTCTGGGGATTGGGTATGGCGATATGTTGGCGATCGGCGAACACGATTTGTACGGGGATGAAATGAACCTGGCCTCAAAGCTGGGGGAAGATATTGCCGAAGATGACGAAATTTTGCTAACGGAGGCTGCCCACAACTTTTTGTCGGGAACATCCTGGCAATTTGATGTTTTTACCAAAGAAGTTTCTAACTTGACGCTCACGGTTTACCAGGTTCAGCAGCAAGAAGCGATGATTCCGCCAATGCATGCCTGAGCGTCATGACAGTTTCAAAATGCAGCAGCAAATGACGACGCAGCGATTAATCAATCTGACTTTACTGGCCGTAATCTTGATGGGATGTCAGGGGAGTTTCCGGCAAGGCACGATTGCTCAGGTTGACCTGAGCCCCCGCCTATATCCCGACATGTTTGGCCTATCATCCCTACTGGATTTTCTTTTCAATCCCCAAATTGATGAACCTCAGTCGCCCATAGCAGAGCTGCCACGGGAAGTCACGACCGATACGGTTTCTGGTGCTGCTGAGATTGCGTTAGCAACCCACTTAACGCAAATTGGGGCCAAGGTTTACGGAGCCTATTGGTGTCCCCACTGTCATGATCAAGCTGATATGTTTGGGGCTGAGGCATTCGCCCTGATTGACTATATTGAATGCGATGCTGATGGCGTGGACAGTCAATATGAACTGTGTCGAAGCACGCAAGCGATTCAAGGGTATCCCACCTGGAACATTGAGGGGCAATTCTATTCCGGCAGTCAGTCCTTAGAGGAATTAGCCATGTTGTCCAACTACACTGGCAACACTGACTTTACAAGCCGCCAATCGCCTGACAGCACGCCGAATACTGATGGCGTAATCTTTTTCCCTGAACCGCCAAGTCCTTAGGGCGCGTCATCAATTAAACTCGAAAGCCTTGCGGTATCAGCATTGCCGCGCCCGCTTGGTAAACCTAGCTAGGG
>JBCBSR010000021.1:0-44923 GCA_039819045.1 Cyanobacteria bacterium J06638_28 | reverse complement strand
GGGCGCGTCATCAACTAAACTCGAAAGCCTTGCGGTATAAGTATTGCTGCGCCCGCTTTGTAAAACTAGCTAGGGGCTGAACCGCTTTCAGCATGAGGCTTCAGGCTCTAAATGATGACAGCCCCTAGCATCGTGTCAAAATCGGTGAAGCGTCTTACCAAGAGCAAACCGCTCGCGCTTTGACTCCCTTACATGTCATCGTCATCAAACACGCTGGCGAAGAAATCAATGGTGTCCTTCAACGCGGCCACAAACACATCAATCTCCTCGCGGGTATTGTAAAAATAAAGGCTAGCCCGTGCGGTTGAGCTTTCGCCTAACAGTCGATGCAAGGGCTGGGTACAGTGATGACCTGAGCGAATCGCGACACCAGACTGATCAAGCAGCGTCGATAAATCTTGAGCGTGAACCCCCTCTACCGTAAAAGTTGCGATCGCAGCTCGGCCACTGCCATCGGCTTGGGGCTGCGGTCCAAAGAGGCGGATTTGAGGAATTTGATTGAGCTGCTTGTAAAGATAAGCCGTGAGTTGATGCTCGTAATCAGCAATCTTATCGAGGCCGATGCTGCTTAAATAATCGACGGCTGCGCCTAAGGCGATCGCTTCGGAAATGGCTGGAGTACCGGCTTCAAACTTATGGGGGAGTTCAGCGTAAGTGGAATGATCCAGAAAGACATCGGCAATCATTTCGCCCCCCCCTAAAAAGGGAGGCATCGACTGGAGTAACTCGAGCTTGCCGTACAGGAAACCGGCTCCGGTAGGACCACACATCTTATGGCCCGAAGCGACCAACCAGTCACACCCTAGAGCTTGCACATCCAAAGGCATATGAGGCACACTTTGGCAGGCATCGATTAAGACCTTGGCCCCATACTGACTCGCTAAGGTCACAATTTCCTCGACTGGGTTGATGCAGCCCAGGGCATTGGAAACGTGGTTGACAGCAATAAGCTTAGTGTTGTCAGAAAGGAGCGATCGCAGCTCATCCATATTCAACTCATGGGTATCCGTCAGACCCACAAATTTCAGAACAGCCCCGGTACGCTGGGCTACAAACTGCCAGGGCACCAGGTTACTGTGGTGCTCCATCACCGACAAGATGATTTCATCCCCAGCCTGTAGGGTGTTCATGCCCCAGGCATAGGCTACCAAATTGATCGCTTCACTGGCATTGCGAGTGAACACAATCTCATCTCGCGAGGCGGCTTTGATAAACGCCGCAACTTTGTCGCGTGCGCCCTCATAAGCCGCTGTTGCCTGGGCACTTAAGGCATGGACTCCCCGGTGAACATTGGCGTTGTCTGTCTCGTAATAACGCTTAATGACATCTAAAACAGCCTTCGGTTTCTGAGAAGTGGCCGCATTGTCCAAATACACCAGCGGATGACCGTTGACTGCTTGATGCAGAATCGGAAAATCATCACGAACTTTAGCAGCGAGAGTCAGGTCTTGGGCCAGGGTCATAGCAACCATTTGAGAGCAAGAGGTGTGATTAACAGGCTAACAGTCGTCAATGGGTTTGGATCCGCTGAGTAACTGCTTGCATTAGAGTCTCGCGAAGGGAGACAACCGGAATGCGATCAATAATGTCCATCGCAAATCCATAAATCAACAGGCGCTGAGCCGCTGCCGCACTGATGCCGCGACTTTGGAGATAAAAGACTTCGTTCGCGTTGAGCTGGCTAACCGTTGCCCCATGAGCACACTTAACGTTGTCAGCCACAATATCCAGTTCGGGCTTGGTATCCACCCGGGCTTTGCCCGACAACAGCAAATTGCGGTTGAGCTGACTAGCATTGGTGAGCTGGGCATGGCGAGGAACCCAGACCTTCCCATTGAAGACCGCATGGCCTTGATCATCCACAATGCACTTGTGCAGTTGGTCAGCCGTTCCATGGGGATGATTGAGCGCAATCAGGCTGTGGGTATCTGCTAACTGAGTCCCTGCGATCGCCGTTAGCCCATAGAGATTAGTATCCGTTTGAGCACCCGTTTGATACACCTCTAGATTGTGGCGAGCCACGCGCGCTCCCAAGCTGACATTCGTGACTGTGTAACGGCTATCGCGCCCTTGAGTCACGACGGTTTTACCAATGTGGAAAGTGCCTAAACCTTCCTGTTGCAGGCGAACATGCGTCACCTGCGCGCTGTCATCGGCCCAAATTTCTGTCACGCTGTTGGTGCAGTGGGCATCCTGCAAGTCTCCCCCGAATTCCTCAACCAGTGTCACGGCACTGCCAGTTTCCGCAACCAGTAAACAGCGAGGGCTCGCAATCATGGGTTCAGCCTGACCAGCGGCTAGATAAACCACCTGAATCGGCTGCTCGACGCTGCAATTGCGAGGCACCCACACCACCGCGGCGTCTTGGAATCCAACCGTATTCAGGGCCGTGAACACGTCATTGTTGCTGGAAGATTGAGCCAGGCGGGCTTCGATTTGCGGCGCGATCGCTTGTCCCTGAAGTTGCGCCAGACTACCCACAGTAACGCCCGCAGGCAAAGCGCTTAAATCAGAGAGGGCCGCGTTGAATTGACCATTAACGAGGACGATACGAGCGATCGCCTCAGGCATCGGCACCCAAGCGAGGCTATCGACATCCGTTGTTGCAATGGACGGATACGCCTGCAAAGGTACTGACACCATGGGCGTCAAATCGGTAAAGCGCCATTCCTCATCCCGTGGCGTTGGGAAGGTATGTTCGCGCACAAGGGCTTCAGCGGGCGATCGTACGCTGGTATAGGCCAAAGATGTAGGCACAGACGCTTGTAACGTTTGCAACAAAGACTTGAGATAGGTATCGCGTTCTTGCTGCTTCGTGCCTACTGTTGCTGTCGTGGAAGAAACCGGAAGGGTCATCACACCGCCACCTCTGCACTATGCTCAGCCAGAATCTCTTCATAGCCCTCGGCCTCCAAGCGTTCGGCCAGTTCCTTGCCGCCTGTTGTAATAATGCGACCGTCGGCCATGATGTGCACATAATCCGGCACGATGTAGTTCAACAATCGCTGATAATGCGTAATCATCACCACTGCATTATCGGGAGTCGTGAGTTGATTAACACCACCAGCAACCGTTTTCAACGCATCAATATCTAAGCCAGAGTCCGTTTCATCCAGAATCGCGAGGCTGGGCTGCAAGAGCGCCATTTGCAAAATCTCATTGCGCTTTTTCTCACCACCCGAAAAACCCTCATTCACGCTGCGATCAAGAAACGCCGCATCCATTTTGACGACAGCCAGCTTCGCCTCAATCAAGTCATCAAAGTCGAAGACATCCATTTCTTCTTCACCGCGAGCTTTGCGGTGAGCATTGAACGCCACACGCAAGAAGTCGCGATTACTCACGCCGGGGATCTCAAGAGGATATTGAAACGCCAGAAAGATGCCAGCAGTGGCGCGATCGTTGGGCTCCAATTCTGCAATATCAGCACCCTGGAAGGTCATTACACCACCCGTCACGTCATAATCCGGGTTGCCAGCCAAAACCTTAGAGAAGGTACTTTTACCTGAACCATTCAGGCCCATAATGGCGTGGACTTCGCCTGCTTTAACTTCTAAATTGACCCCTTTCAGGATTTCGGTGCCATCAACGGTAGCGTGCAAATCCTGCACGGAGAGAATTACATCACTGTTCTCATTAATCATGGTCTTGGGGGTTGCAGTCCTAACGGCGTCGCATGACGGTAAATTCGATTGGCAGCTCAAATATTGAGCCGCTGTTACAGGGCTGGTCTAACCAACCGCGTTTTCTAACTTCAGGGCCATGAGTTTGTCAGCTTCAGCCGCAAACTCCATTGGCAATTCATTGAATACCTGGCGACAGAAGCCGCTGATAATCATCGACACCGCATCTTCAGGTGAAATGCCGCGTTGAGCAAAGTAAAACAATTGGTCTTCACCAATCTTGGAGGTAGAAGCCTCATGTTCAACCTGAGCTGTGTGGTTCTGTACTTGAATGTAGGGGTAGGTATTGGCGTTGGAAGTCGCACCAATCAGCATGGAATCGCATTGAGAATAGTTGCGTGCCCCCTCTGCTTTAGGGCCAACTTTAACTAAGCCGCGATAGCTATTCTTGGAGTTCCCTGCCGAAATCCCCTTGGAAACAATCGTACTGCGGGTGTTTTTCCCGATATGCACCATCTTGGTGCCGGTATCGGCCTGCTGCATGTTGTTGGTTAAGGCCACAGAGTAAAACTCCCCGACCGAATTATCCCCCAGCAGCACACAGCTAGGGTACTTCCAAGTAATGGCTGATCCTGTTTCTACCTGCGTCCAGGAAATTTTGGCGTTCCGGTGGCAAACCCCACGCTTAGTGACAAAGTTGTAGATGCCGCCCTTGCCGTTTTTATCACCAGCAAACCAGTTCTGAACGGTGGAATATTTGATTTCAGCATTGTCCAGAGCCACTAGCTCAACGATCGCCGCGTGCAACTGATTGCTGTCGTACATGGGGGCAGTGCAACCTTCCAAGTAGGTGACTGAGCTGCCTTCCTCAGCAACGATCAAGGTCCGTTCAAACTGTCCCGAATCCCCGTTATTAATCCGGAAATAGGTGGACAGATCCATCGGACATTTCGTGTTCTTTGGAATGTAAACGAAGGAGCCGTCGCTGAAAACAGCTGAGTTCAAAGCGGCAAAGTAATTATCCCCAGGTGGAACAACCGTGCCGAGATACTTTTCAACCAGTTCGGGATATTCCTCAAGGGCTTCCGAAATTGAACAGAAGATGACGCCATCCTCGGCCAGCTTCTCCTTATAGGTTGTCCCAATCGAAACGCTGTCGAAAATAGCATCCACGGCAACATTTGCCAGGCGTTTCTGCTCGGATAGGGGAAGACCCAATTTTTCAAAGGTCTCCAACAGGGCCGGATCCGCCTCATCCAGACTGTTGAGCTTCTTCTTTTCCTGCTTCGGCGCTGAATAATAGATGATGTCTTGATAGTTAATGGGCGGGTAAGCCACATTGGGCCAGTCGGGTTCGGCCATCGTTAACCAGCGACGGTAGGCTTTCAGACGAAACTCCAACATAAAATCGGGTTCGCCTTTCTTGGCCGAGATCAAGCGAATGGTGTCCTCATCAAGACCACGAGGAATGGTGTCAGCTTCAATCTCGGTCTTAAAGCCGTACTTATAAGGCTGGCTAACTAATGTCTGAACAGAAGAAGTCATAGATGTCGAGGGGTGCTATGGACAGTTACAGAAAGCGAGACTTCGTTTTGCCGACGATCTAGTAATTATTCGTCTCGGCCCGAATCGCTTCAAAGGAAATTTCTTGCTTATCCCCAGCAAAGGGGTTGTCTTCAGTGAGAAACAGCATGCAGTGACATTCATGCCGTTCTTGCATGGGCACACAGGGACAGTTCCAGTAGGTGGACTTCACCTCGGCCTCTTTATCTTCGTAGTGGCGGCAGGGGCAAAGGGGCGCACCGAGGTCATCCTTATGTTTCGCCAATCCTTCCACGACAACCGCCGTTACGCCTAAATCGGCACAGAAGTAGGTTCCTGTACGCTTGGCGTAGCTTTGCGCAAAATTGCGCATCAGCTCTAAATTCTTTTCCGTTGCTTGATTATTGGTATTATCCATCGGGCTATCTGGATAGAGTGGCGTATCAACCTGATAATTCTATAATTAAAACAACCTTTAAGTTGCCTAACTTATCTCAGGGTACTTTAGCAACAAGATTGTTGTCAAAGTCGAAATGGATTAAGTTGCATAGGGTTACATAAAGGGTGGGTACGCTGTCTGCCTGTCTTGTCGACCCAGTACAGCTCATCTGATTTGTCCCAAGACAGCTTTTCCGTGTCGCTTGTCTGTCTTGGGCATTGGTAAGGTGGTGAGGGCTTTGTTGCCCTGCAGTGAACTCGATTGTTCTGTCGGCGTTGATATGGTTACCGAAATGACTTCCCTACAGCCGCCTTCAACGAAGGAAGATATTCTGCAATACCTGCTGAAGCAGGGCGAGGCTGGTGCCCAAACACTAGCAGAGCACCTGGAGGTCAGTGCTCAAGCTATACGGCGGCATTTGAAAGATTTAACAGCAGAACAGCTGATTGAACATCGGGCCGTTCAGGAGGGGATGGGGCGTCCTAATTATCTTTACAGTTTAAGTCGCAAGGGGCGCGATCGCTTCCCTGCTCAGTATGACGAATTTGCCATTTCGCTATTGGATACGCTGACCGAGACGGTTGGGAAAGATCAGGTACGCACGATTCTGCAAAAGCAATGGCAGCGTAAGGCGGTGGAATACCGCGAATATGTCGGCACTGGCACGATTGTCGAACGAGTGGAACGCTTGGTGCAGCTACGCAAAGCTGAAGGCTACATGGCTGAGTGGCATGAGGTAGAACCGGATAGCGAGTTGTGCGCAGATGGCCCTTGCTACATCATCACGGAATATAACTGCGCGATTTCGCACATTGCCGAAACCTTTCCTAGCGTCTGTGGTCACGAACTGGAGATGTTTCAAATGGCCTTACCCGATTGCGCTGTACAACGCACTCACTGGCTAGTTCAAGGTGAGCACCGCTGTGGTTATCTAGTCCAGCAGCATGCGTGAAGTTAGGGTAATCATCCTGCGATTAGCGACGCTCTAGGAGTTGTCATCATTTAACGATCAAGTCCTTGTTTAGAGAATCTCTCAGCCCCCTAGCTGATTTTTGGAGCGGGCGCGGTAATGTCTATACCGCAAGCATTCTGGCTTTACATTGATGACGCGCCCTAGCCATCGGTGGGCATTCAGCAAAGCATCTGATTGGTGCTGCATTCATTCGATGGGATGTGGCTAAACCAAGCGATATCGCTGAATTAATTGCGCTGGATCAGTGGACGAAGTCTGATAGCCCCTTGCTGTATGGGGTTGTCACCACAGGTGATGCCTGGAAGTTTGGTTATCTGGATCGAACGCACCAGATACTATGGCAAGACATTTGGCTCTATACCGTTCTATCTGACTTACAGCAGTTGGTCGCGATTTTGTTGGGAATTATTCAAAGCGATTCATGACAGGTTTGACGGGTTCTCAGAGTAATTTCAGCTTGTTCTGTAAAGTTATAGCTTCAGACATTGAGGCTAAAGCACCTGCAATCATCCGGGTGTTCAGAACACAGCCAAATGATGTGCCGTCTTGTCCTAACGGAGCTAGCGACGGCTATGTTGGCTGCTATCCTTAGTCTCCTAGTTTCAGAGCAGGCGAAAGCGAAAGTTTGTTGGCTAGAGCAAATGAGATGGAACCCAAACAACTTGAGATTAAGCTACCGGATAGCTGCGATCGCATCGCTATTTGTGGTGGCCCTTACAGTAACTTTGGTGCGGTGGCTGCGTTTTTAGACGCAACGGAGCCAAGCCCATATCGCTTTTGTTTAGGGGATATGGGCGGCTTTGGCCCTTGGCCTAACCGCACGCTCGATTTGTTGCGGCAGGCAGAAGTTATCTGCCTCCAGGGCAACTATGACTACGCCATCGGGAACGGTGAACGGGACTGTGGTTGCGGCTATACGGATCCGCGTGATCAACAGTTCGCTCAAATCAGCTACGACTATACCTTTGCTCAAACGGCACCGGAGCATCGCGATTGGCTACGCAATTTGCCCACACTCATTCGCTTGCAATGGCGCGATCGCGCTTTTTTGCTCTGCCATGGCAGTCCCGATCAGGTGAATGAATTTGTTTGGGAATCGACGACTAACGATGCGTGGATTCAGGCGTCTTTGAAGCGCTTCGAGGTGAACGGTATTTGGGCCACTCACACCGGCATTCCTTGGGTAAGGCAGGTCACCGAAGGATTTTGGTGTAATGTCGGGGTTTTGGGCCGACCCGCTCACGAAGGTCAGCCCCATGTCTATTTTGCGCAGCTCGATTGGTCGCCACAGTCTGACTGTCCAACACCCCAAATTTTGCCGCTGGTCTATGATCCGCAACCGGTGGCAGCCGCCATGGCGACGGAAGGTTTACCTCAAGAATTTCAAGCATCCCTGTTAACAGGGATTTGGACAACCTGCGCTGAGATTCTACCCACGGCAGAAAGGGCTGTACGTCCAAGGCTACCAGTGCCTCAACTGGAGGCGATCGCGCCATTGCGCTAAATACATCCGTTCAGACGACAGCTCGTTGTTTGCTTATCGATAGTTTCCTTTTACATATCAACGGTTGATTAGCATGTTTGTGATTACCCTGACTTGGGCTCTACTCGCGGGATACGGCGGTTTACTCTTCTTTCTAGTGCGCCAAACGACGCCAGAGCGCGTCACTGCACCCGAATTTTTCGATGGTCAGTCGCGAACCGGGAAAGCCCCCGGACTATGGTTATTGATCGCCAGTGCTGCCATTTCTTGGATTTTTGCGAAGTCGATTGATAACGCCGCTAGTTTAGGCAATGCCTTTGGTATCTGGGGGGGGGTAGGCTATGCCATTTACTACCTCAGTTTCGTCACCGCAGCGATCGCCCTCTACCTAATTCGGACTCGGGGCGGCTATCGTTCTATTCCAGAATTCCTAGTCAGCAAATACGGCACGCTCTGTTCGCGCTTGTTTTTGATTGCGATCGCCATCCGTCTGTTGAACGAAGTTTGGTCAAATACGAAGGTCTTTTCTCTATACTTTGGCACCGAAGGCAGTTGGGGTTACTGGCTGGCAGCGATCATTGTGACTCTATTCACGGTTTACTACAGTCTATTGGGAGGCTTACGCAGTAGTTTGCTCACCGATGGGGCGCAGATGCTTTTGGCGGCTGTTCTACTTGTGGTCATTCTTGGCACTTTAGGGCCGGGTTTAGTCAACCAAGGATTACCGGTCGTGGATAGTGATACCCGGCTGGCAGGTCTGACTTTCTGTGGCCTGGCCTTTGTGCAAATCTTTAGCTATCCCTTCCATGATCCGGTGATGACCGATCGAGCTTTTATTACGGGCCCTCGCACGATGGTCAAGGGATTTATTGGGGCTGGCTTAATCAGTGGTGGCTTCATTTTCTTGTTCAGCACGGTTGGTCTTTATGCGCGAGCTTTTGGCGTGGAGGGCTCCCCAAGCTTGAATGTACCCGTGCTATTTGGCTTGCCGATGCTGCTAGTTTTCAACGCCATCATGCTGACCAGCGCTGGATCAACGTTGGATTCTACTTTTTCCAGTGTTGCGAAGCTCGGTGCTCGCGATTGGTCCAACCGCAAGGGTAAACCAACAGAGAGCCAGGCGTTTATTGGACGCTGGTGGATTGTCGCGATCGCCCTCCTGGGTAATCTTCCACTTCTCAGCATTTATCTAGGCGATCAAGTCGGCCCTGCTATCATCACGGCCACCACCATCAGCGGCACGATGGTGATGGGGTTAGCCCCTATTTTCTTGCTGGCTTTTATTCCAGGGGCTGGACGGTTAAGTTTTCATTTTGCCTTTTGGCCGGGACTGCTCTTTGGTGTGCTGCGAGTCCTGGAAGGTGCTCTGGGGACTGCTATCTTCCCGTTTTGGATGAGTCTAGGCGGTGGTAAATATGCTATCGATCTGGGCGTTAACCTATATGGCCTCATGCTTTGCATCCTTGGTTACTTAGTCGGGGCTTGGCTGGGGGCTCAAGGCATAGGTGAGGCTGCCGACCGTCAGGAATCTTGACTATCCTGATAGAGAGTTTGAAACTTACCTCAACGCCAGTAATGCTTGATCAATCGGTACAATTCCTGACGCCTGAAGAATCAGCAGCCGTCGATGCTGCACTCTTGACCTCACCTGAAAAGTTCCTGACACGGTTAACAATTTCTACGAGCAAGTTGCTTCAGGCGATCGCTCGTGACTTGGATACATCGGTCGAAGCCCTTACACCCCAACAAATCATTGCCTGGTTTGAAGCGGACGCCAAGCGTAAGCAGGAAGAGGGCGTGAATGCCTCGGTACTGAAATGGGATGCGGTAGATCTAGACGCCTTAACCTCACCTGGTCAGGGATAGTACCCATCACTATTCACACCAACATACCGGCTCCCCATCTTCCCTGCCCCTTGGCTTTATCGCTAAGAGGAAGACTGTCACACTAACAGGACTTACGCAGTTCAAAATGCCTCACATATGGGGGGCTTCGGCGGCTAATCATCTCGTCAAGTGCGTAAGTTCTAACTAAGTAAATGAGCGCTTCTGACGGTTCCTGGCTGCCTGATACATGCCTAGGAAGTCCGATACTTAAATTTTCCTAGCAAGATAGTTCATGAATTCACAAATCTGTGCCAACGTGTCAGGGAGGCAATCCCTACTTTTACAGCAGGGGCCATGTGTTAAGACTGAAGGCAGATAACCACCCATTGTTGTCTGTCACAGGCTCGAGGGTATCTACGCGGATCCCTGGCATTGATGCTGTCATAGGCGTGTATGTGCCTGAAAGGTACCAGAGGGAGCGGTAGCGCTTTGAGGAACCTGTTTGGAGGATGACCTCCATAATAGAAACTACGTTGGAAGGAAATACAGAATCATGGGGTTGTTTGATCGAGTCAGTCGAGTTGTTCGCTCTAATCTGAATGCGGCTGTTAGCAATGCTGAAGATCCAGAAAAAATCTTGGATCAGACGATTATCGACATGCAGGAAGACCTGGTGCAGATGCGTCAGGCTGTAGCCAAAGCGATCGCGTCGCAAAAGCGGGTACAACAGCAACATGAGCGTGCCCAATCAGAAGCCAATACGTGGCAGCAGCGGGCTCAGCTAGCTTTGCAGAAAGGGGATGAAAGTCTCGCTCGTGAAGCCCTTACCCGTAAAAAAACGCAGAGCGAAACAGCTAACAGCCTGAAAGCACAGCTGGACATGCAGCTCGCTCAGGTTGACCAGCTGAAAAAGAGCTTGATTGGTCTGGAAAGCAAGATTTCTGAAGCCAAAACCAAGAAAGATATGCTGAAGGCGCGCGCTAGTGCTGCCAAAGCTAACGAGCAACTCCAAAAAACCATGGGTTCCATGGGCACCAGCAGCGCCATGGGTGCGTTTGAGCGCATGGAAGAAAAAGTCATGATGATGGAGGCTAAGTCCCAGGCAGCGGCTGAAATTGCAGGGGCTGATTTGGAAAGCCAATTTGCCGCGCTCGAAGCTGGGGGCGACGTGGACGATGAACTCGCTGCAATGAAGGCCCAACTGGCGGGTGGTTCCACTAGCCAAGGTCAGCTTCCGTCAGCTGATGAGCCCGCAGCAGCGCCTCAAGATGCAGCGGTGGATGCAGAACTTGAGGCCTTGAAAACGCAACTCGATAATCTCGAATAGACTTACCCCGTAACTTAACTTGGCTGTAGCTGTGGTGGTCGTGCGATCGCTACAGCTATTTTTATGCCTACCGTTGCTGACACTGAGCCCCCGCAACGATTTATACCAGTTCTGCAAAATAGCGCTACAGTTCGGCGATCCCCCGCTGTTGCTGCCCCCTTACCGAAGGGGGCTACACACTTTTTGATGTGTAGTTCAAATTCAGCGAATTGGTATTACGGTTTACAAAGGTGAACGGAAGAAGCGAATTTCGCAGACGTTAGGATAAGCTGAAAGCCTTGCCATTAAGCTGTTCTTTCCATGCAATTTGCCGATCGCCTCACGCCCCTCAAGACAAATGTTTTTGCCGATATGGATCGTGCCAAGGCAAAAGCGTTAAACGCTGGGCAAGTCATTATTGATCTCTCTTTGGGATCCTCCGATTTGCCCACTGCGCCCCATGTGTTGGAGGCGATCGCTGAGGCTCTGCCTGATACCAGCACCCACGGCTATTCGCTATTTCACAGTACGCTAGCTTTTCGTCAAACGGCTGCTGCTTGGTACGAGCGCAAGTTTGGCATTGCCGTTGACCCAGCGACTGAAGTGTTGCTGCTAATTGGTTCACAGGAAGGTACCGCGCACTTACCCCTGGCCATTCTGAATCCAGGCGATTTTGCCCTGTTAACTGACCCTGGCTATCCCTCCCATGCCGGCGGGGTTCACTTAGCGAGTGGCCAGTTCTACACCATGCCCCTACTGGCTGAACATGGATTCTTACCGCAATTTGGAGACATCCCAGCTACGGTTCTAGCTCAGTCACGGATGATGGTGCTGAGTTATCCTCATAACCCCACTACCGGGTATGCCTCCCTAGCATTCTGGGAAGAGGCTGTAGCGTTTTGCAAAGCTCATGATCTCGTGCTGGTTCATGACTTTCCCTACGGGGATGTTACTTACACGGGGGAACCGGCTCCGTCTGTCTTCCAAGCGGATCGTCAGAAAGAGGTCGCGATTGAGTTTTATTCAATGTCCAAGTCCTACAACATGGGGGGCTTTCGAGTCGGGTATGCGATCGGCAACGCCAAATTGATCACCGCGCTGAGACAAGTGAAAGCTGTCGTGGATTTCAATCAGTATCCGGGCATTGTGCGGGGGGCTATGGCAGCCTTGTCCGGTGCCCAAGATGAAGTCCAAAAGACCGTTGAGACCTTTCGGCAGCGACGTGATGCTTTTGTCGAAGCGATGGTAAACATCGACTGGTCGATCACTAAACCCAATGCCACGCAGTATCTCTGGGTCAAACTACCGGAGCCCTGGGCTCTCGATTCCATCCACTTTTGTGTGCAGTTAGTGGAGGCAACAGGGGTAGCCCTGGCTCCTGGGCGAGGTTTCGGGAAGCATGGCGAGGGCTATGTCCGCATTGCACTGGTTCAATCGCCCGAGGTTTTGCGATCGGCTGTCCAGAAGATCGAACACTTCTTGAAGTCAGCAATTAACTCCAAACATATTCCTGATTAGACTTCGCTAAATCGTTCCGATCAGACATCGCGATAAAAACTCTAGGTCATCCACAACAACGGCGATCCTTGGCAACGGACTCGAACCACAGTCCACCCCCTCATAGCTTCAGTCTTTTCACTGCACAAGAATGCGAACATAGATAATTGCCATGTAAAGTTTCAGCAAAGTTGCGGGGGGAATCGTAGCGATATCTCAAACAGGGCAAAAGTTGGTTCCTAGACTTTACGGGCTGGTTATTGATTTTAACAAATCAAATTCATTTAGATCTCTGGAAGTCTTTACCAACTTACTGTTGGCGTTCTAACATTTTTTTCCTTACCACACTTGGACTGACGATACCGCTGTTGATGATTGCAAGCAGTCAGCAGATTTCTGAGAATGTCCCCTATTGCCCAATAAAATCAAGTTGAATTTTGTTTGAAGCTGCTGAGTAAAACTTCGCACTTCGAGCTGATTTAAGCTTTCCTGGAAGAAAGTGTAAATTAGCCACACGTGATTTACGTTGTTTTGACAAGTCACTATCATGCCTAATGCCAAGGGTCTTAACGACTCCTTTCCCATCTCTCCCTATATTCCTCTAGCTACCTTGGGTCTTTTGTTGGCCATCTATGGGGGTGTGCTACTGCGCTATGACGATGTCGCTCACCTAGGTATGAGTGGGCTATTTTTGCTGGGAGCGGGATCTCTACTTTGGGAGCGACGTAGAGCATTCGTTTTTAAGAGTACCTGGCCAGCTATTTTTTTAGGCGCTATTTGCGTGGTTTTGACTTTAGCTATCAGTGCTTTATTAGTACAGCAAAGTATACTCTTCGCTGACAAGGTTGCTGCGGGAATTGATCCACCCAAATGGATCGTTTTGCTGACCCGTTTGTTGCCAATCATTTCAGGGTTGGGCATTGCCATGGTTGCCTTTGGACATACTTGTTTCCGCCAAGTATGGCGGGAATTGGTGATTCTGTTCGCACTGGGGCTACCAGGGATCATCGCAGCCTACATTGTTGACATTTCACCCGTTACCGCTAGATTTGCAACGGCTCTGCTGTGGTACGCCCAAGTGGACGTGGTTCGCGATGGACTCAATATCTTTTACGTCTCAGACAACGGTGTCATTAGTGGCGGAGTGGAGGTTTATGCGGGCTGTTCTGGCTTAGAGTCGATGGCTTATTTGTTAGGACTTTCAGGCTTATGTTTGGTCATGTTTCCAATTAGCGGTTGGAAACGATACTTTACCCCTCTGATGGGACTGGTCTTGGGTTTTGCCATCAATGGCGTTCGCGTTTCCCTAATGACGGTGTTGGTGGGTCTTGGCCGCTACGAAGCCTTTGATTATTGGCATATAGGTGACGGCTCCTTGTTATTTGGGTTGTTGGCTGTACTCGCTTTTGGTGGATTTTATATGGGCATCCAAACTCTAGACCAAAGGGCCAATCGGATGTCAAGTATGGAACTATGCGAAAACTCGGCAACTGAGGCAGAAACGTTATCCCCTGCTGTACTAGCCTTTCTAGAAGAGGGTGAAGGTGACTTAACCAGGAAGTTGTAAATTCAGCTCATGCTCGTCAATTTGTTTAAAGGTTTGCTATGACCACACCCGATACCGAACAGATCAGTCAAGTTGTTCGCCAGCTTTGGAAAGTTAAAACAAGTTTATTGCGATCGCTGCAACCACTGCATCTGGTTGGTTATTGCCTTTTATTGTTAGGTCTGTTTGATCTGGCTGAAATTCTTATCCCGCCTGTACTCTTGAATCCCCAATGGGAATTCAATGCTTTTGGGCAAATCATTGAGCGAGTGCCCGTGCTGTTGATCGGTTTTGGGTTTGTGTTCGTCGGAGGAAACGAAGAAAGATTGCGGCTGGAAATTCCGCTTGTCCGTATCCTTTCATGGTTAACACTGGTTGCAGGGATACTCTACCTACTGCTACTTCCCCTCAGCGTCGTCAACACACTCCGTATTGATAGCCAAAACCAACAGCAAATTGCAGCTCAAACCGAGGCGTTACAGTTGCAAGCAACACAGGCAAGAGAGCAGGTTGCCAATATCCAAACAGAGGAGGAAATGCTGGCGCTGATCCAAAGCCTAAGTGGTCAGAATATTCCCTTTCCAGAGGGCGATCTGAACATCCCTGACTTGAAAGAGCAGGTGACGACTTCGATTGAAGAGCAAGAAGGTAACATTCTGGCCCAAGCAGAAAGTGCCAAAACTTCGCGCCGCTTAGACTTACTCGAAACATCGGTGAAGTGGAACTTAGGAACCCTGGTTACGGGGATTGTCTACATTCTGATTTGGCGTAGCACCGTTTGGGCACGCCGCAAAGTCTAGGGTTGATTGACGAGCGAAGTATTAACGTGAGCAAAGTCGTCTTCCAGCCTTCAGCTTGGTTATCCGAGCAACCTAGTTCTGATTCGCTTCAGGGGCTATGCCCCAAAGATCGAGTAGTGCCGTCACTCGTTCTGTACTAGCAAGATCATCTTGCTGCTCGTATAAACGTCTGGCCCTTAGAACCGCGTCTACAGCCTGCTGTTGCAAACCCTGCCCCCAGAGGGCGAGACCTAAGTTGTAATGCGCTCCGGCATTATCAGGCAGCATTCTTGTCACCTGACGATAGGCTAAAACTGCCTGCACATACGCTTCTCGTTCTAGATGCATAGCACCTACCACTGCTTGGGCAGCCAACAGGCTTGGATTGGCTTCGACGGCACGGCGGTAGTAAGTATAGGCGGCATCTTCATCACCTTGTTCGATCGCGAGTTCTCCCAGTAAAAAGTGCGCCCTAGCAGCACTCGGATCAAGCTTGACAGCTTCCTCTAAACTGCGAAAAGCGCCTTCAGGATTGTCCAAAGCAAGTTGGGCTTCGGCCAAGCCGACATAAGGTGCGCTGCGCTGTCGATTAATACTCAAAGCTCGTTGAAAGGCATCCCGTGCAGCGATGAAGTCTGCTTGGTTCAGGTAAAGGGTGCCTAACGCTTCGTAGGCTTGAGCATTGTTGGGCGCGGTGCGAGTGAAGTCTTCATAGGTCGCCAACGCTGATATGTAGTCTTTTTGAAGCGTGTAGATATTCCCTAATCCTAAGTAAGCATCCGCTTCATCAGGAGCGATGATGAGGATTGATTCATAAAGACTAGCAGCGCTCGGATAATTCTCCAACTGCACATAAGCGTAGGCAAGTCCATAGTGAAACGGAATATTTTCTGGCTCTAACGACAGTGCCTGTTGATAGGGCTCTATGGCATCGGCGTAGCGTTCTTGTTGGGTGTATAGGTAGCCTATGCCCGAGTAAAGTCGGGCGTTTTCTGGATCAAGGCGAATTGCTTGCTGGTAAAAATCGATCGCGCCATCATAATCCTGTGCGTCCACTCGGTCTTGTCCCTGACGCAACAGGTCATCCAGTTTCTCTTGATCCTCTTCCGACAAATCTGCCTTGGTGAATGTCTGAGCTAACAAAGGCTTAGCACTCAGCGATACCCTCGTTGGCGAGGTGATGGGTTTGACAACGTCGATCGGTTTTTGCGCGAAAGCTAGCGAGCTGCCTGTAACCGATATCCCACTAGCGATTAAGAGCGTAAACCATCGATGAGTCAACACAGTATTATCTCCTCACAAGCTGGTCATGTTGGTGTAATTTACCCGCGCCCTCAGTAAAAATTAGATGGCGCGCGCAATTAAAAGCTCGCCCTACATCCTAACCTGAAATATGCTTATGTCATTTTGATGTGCAGTCAATCAGCATTGCGGGAGACAACCCTTACCAATCCGTTAGGCAAGACGGCTCCCAGACTGTTACAGATCCTTGGCATGACTCCATCAATGAAGTTTATGCAGCATCAAGAGCAAGAATTAGGATCCTTGCTCCCCTTGTTGACGCTGCTTTCCCAAAACCTCAAATCAAGGCTTGACCGACCGCTGGGGTATTGTAGTTCCGTCAGAATAGTTTGTCTGCTCAATCAGCAATGGCTTTTCAGGCGGGATAGATGCGCAACCGTCGATTCGGTTCATCGCCAAAGCTGCAAGATTTCAGTCGATAGTGCTCTGCCAGTTCATGCTGCATTTTGCGGATGCGAGCAGAACGTGGCAAGAGTTCCACCGGTTGTCCTTTGGGAATGACGATTTGCTCCACCGCTAGACGAGCTTCTTCCAGGGCTTCTAATTCATCCGTGCTGCCATTTTCTGAAAAAAGCCTGAAATCGACGTCTGCCTGGGGATTATCTTCATCCATGTCCAGCATTCGCTGGAGCGATCGCACAATATTAGGGAGGCTGTTTGCCTTGACCGTATGGATCGGTAAATGACGAGCTTTTGTCACATGGCGAAGTTTGGAATGATGTTTAACGTGTGACCTCAAGGCCAACACTGCATCCGCACTATCCAAGTCTTTGGTTAGGGCTACTGGTAAATTCAGGGTGCGAATCACCTGCTCTAGCTGATTCTTGCTGATGCCATAGGGATAAACCCGCACAATATCCTCGCCATTCGGGCCAACCGTAGGCTCCGTACCAGTAGCGATGTCAATCACCTCTCCCGGTACACTTGACATCATTGAATCTGCCCCCAAAGAGTGATCCAGCATTGTTTCAAACAGTTGCTCATCCGGCGATAGCGCTAGCGTTGGCGAAGCATCTACTCTGCTTTTCGGAGGCGTCATACGTCCTGAAGAGCGCCAACCGCCACCTCTGAAACCGTTAGTCGCAGACTGTCCTAGGAGGGTTGGGGACTTGGTTTTGGGTAATTCATGGGTGATGGCCACTTTACCCTCATCATTGACCGTCCGAATTTGAGTTGAGGGTTGACGTCCGCGCAGCAGAGCATCCACAGTATCCGATACATTTTCATGAACAACCCAGCGCTGCCGCTCTTGCATTTCTACGGCAATATCAAAGGTGGGCGGTGCTTTGCGCTCCAGCACACTTTTCTGGCTGCCACGGCGTCTAGCTTCATCGTCCCCCAAAGTCACCGATTGAATACCGCCGACTAGGTCGGACAGGGTCGGATTTTTGATCAGGTTTTCTAACTGGTTACCATGGGCTGTCCCAACCAGCTGTACACCACGCTCAGCGATCGTGCGGGCAGCGGTAGCCTCCAATTCGGTGCCAATTTCATCAATCACGATCACTTCAGGCATATGGTTTTCCACGGCCTCAATCATGACCTGATGCTGCAATTCTGGCTTGGCGACCTGCATCCGTCGAGCCCGACCGATCGCAGGGTGAGGAATATCACCATCGCCAGCAATCTCATTGGAAGTATCGATAATGACGACCCTTTTTTGCAGATCATCCGCCAGTACCCGAGCAATCTCGCGTAGTGCTGTCGTTTTCCCCACACCCGGACGCCCCAGCATGAGAATGGATTGCCCGCGCTCAACCAAATCGCGGATCATCCCAATGGTGCCAAAGACAGCCCGCCCAACGCGGCAGGTAAGGCCGATTATGTCACCCGAGCGGTTACGAATCGCGCTGATACGATGCAGCGTTTGCTCAATACCGGCACGATTGTCCCCTCCGAAGTAGCCGACCTTGGCAATACAGTGGTCTAAATCGGCCTGGGAAACCACGGTATCGGCAAGATACTCGGCTCCGCCGGGAAAACGAGCTTCAGGACGCCGACCTAAATCCAAAATCACCTCTACCAATTGGGTCGATTGAGGATGCTGCTGGATCGACGTTGCCACTGAAGATGGCAGAATTGCTAAGAGTTGGTGCAGATCGTCGTTAACGGAATTGGATTCTGAATGAGCAGGGCTGGACTCTGGAGAAAGAACATCGAGAGTATTAGCGGTAGTTGCAGAATCAATGGACTGTGAGTCGTTCGGGATGACCATAGCCTAGTGAAAATCTACTCGAATAGGGTGGATACGGTGTGCAACTGTTGAGCGTCAATGGGTTAGACGAGGATTTGTTTCTTTAGGGAGTTGCTATAGAACGGATGCTCTGGCCTGCTTTAAGCTGTGCAATCAGGCTGTAGGCCGTTTGCACGGCTTGCCCCAACTGAGTAGGGAACGTTTCAAGGTGATCGAGTCCATGGGGGTGAGTAATGGGTATATTGTCTGCGGATATAGATGCAAACCCTTGCAATGGAGAACGCGTGCCCTCCAAAAACGGCACCATTAGATGACGAGCAAAGCTGCCATAGGCAATTCCTCCAAAAGCCGGTTGCGCAATTCCAGCGCGCGATCGCAAAACTAAATCCTCTGGGGATATGTTGCTGCTGGAATGAGAAGCAAGGGTTGCCACCTTCGAAGCGGTATGACTGTTTGTCCCACCTGCCAATTGAACAAAACCGGGTGGGCCTGCCTGAAGGACTTTTTGGGCGAAACGAACCGTTGCGTGAGTCGTTCCCTTACCAATATCGCCACTCATTGAACGTCCGTCCGTCTGCCAAATCAAAGGAATCCCTAGCGGTTGAATGCCTTCATACAGCTGCCAGAGATAGTCAATGACATGGGCCTGATCCAGGCAGCTAATCGATATCAGCTGGAGCTTCGCTAGGTGAGGACGGAGCAGCGACCAAACCTCCATAAAGGCGTCATAGCGCCCTACCTGAGTATGAATTTCAACCGCATCAACAGTATCCAAAAGCTGTGGAGCAATCTCATTTAAAGCGGTTGCCCGTGTCACCGTTTCAATATGCTGCACCGGACAAACCGGCAAACAACGCCCACAGCCATAACAGCGTTCTTCAACAACGCCTGTAGATGACTTGAATGTAATCGCTGCCGCTGGACAGATCGTTTCACAAGGGCGGGGACAGTCAGTCGGACAAGCTGCTGGATCAAAAACAGCTTTGCGAAAATGAGGATCTTCCCCATCACTAATGCTGATCATCAGGAGCGGCAGCTCAACCGCTTCGCCAGATAAGGCAGCTTGAGCGCCAGCAAGATAGCGCTTGGATTGCGAAACAACTTTAAATGCTTCTTTAACGGCTATCACAACAGGAGGATCAGCCGCGACATCGACACAATCAGCGCCTGCCAGCGCATACACGAGTGCCAAGTTACGAATAGCAGGGAGGTGCTGATAACTGGCTCCGCAAATCAGCTTGAACCAGTGACCTTCCTTCAGGGAATTCAAAGGGCGACAACGAGTATTCACATTTTTATACTAAAGGGTTCGTTGCCACTTGATGAAAGATATGCAGTTTTTTCTTATGGATTCGATTGATCCCTGACCAATTACCCCCACCTTGATTGCATCAATCTGATACGACAAGGGTATGAACAGTACTTGGAGAGGTGCTTAAGCCGCCAATTCATTTTTGAGGGGTTGCCAGCTAAATTGGCGATCGCCGCCCATCTCCAGCACAACTTTAACGGCAGGCATTTCCTCTGGCAGACGTGTGAGGTAGGCAATCTCCTGCTGCGAAAGAATGTTGCCCTCAATAAGCCACAATACCAGTCCCTTGGCTTTGGTCGATAAGGCTTCTAACCGATAGTTGAGGATAGGGGGAATGTAGTAACGATAGCCAACGGCACCATTCTGACCAATCGTTTTCTTACCTAAGTGAGCGGGGCGTACACCGTGAATGTCAGTCAAGTAGGCGGATAGATCGCCTAACCCCTTTACCGTTAAGTTAATCGATTCGTAACCTGCAGCCCGCAAACGACGCTGATAGCGGCCCTCGAAACCACCTTCTAGAGGCATTCTGACCGCAAGCGCTTTGGCTGCTTCCAAGTCGCGAATGAACCGCTTGCCAGTGATAAGCAATGCCATAGTGCTCCTCAAACCTTCATCTATGTACGGTGATTACAGTAGTAAGCATATCGCAAGGATTAGCCCCCATCAGTGCCAAAATGCAAGACATGCTTGTTTCAGCATACTGGAAGCGATCGTGACTGCTACGCCAAGCATTCTTAAAGCACCCCATTCACAGGCACTGAGGTTTCTCGTCGATAAAACGAATCCGCCAAACGGCATGCCGTTTGGCGGATTCGTTCGTTAAACAGGATTGAGTTCAAGACGTGGCTGGAGTGCAATTTCTGAAGAAATTAACTCAGCCAGCTGCTTGAGCAGGACGCTGAGTCATCGAAGTGGTAGAGGCCTTTTTGACATCTGCCTGAGGATCAACAGCGACAAACTCAATGTGATTAACTAACGTGGTAACGAAGGCAAACAGCAAGAAAGGTAATGACAGCACCAGAACAAGCCCAACCGAAACAAGGGCATACAGGGGTTGTCGTGCTCCCATAAGGCCCATGGCGGCTGCCAAGCTGATAAGGAGAACCACTAGCCAGGCAATGATCTGACCGTAAATGTCACCAAATGTTAGTGTGCAAGAAAAGCGGTATTGTGGCTTGTCCATGGCTTTTAGAGTTAAATCCTTAGAATATTTACCAGGATATATGGCTCATTTCAAATGGCGACTTTATCTCAACATTTTTGAAAAAATTGCATAGAACAGTTACATAGATTGATGTGTCTGCGAGTGATGGATTGCCGATGCAACGGTATGCAAAGAAAACCAATTTCAGGTCGAGGCAATCCTTAAAAGCTGTGGCCAAAGGGGGCAACGATAAGCCTTATCAGTACTTACTTTTCTATAAGCCCTACGACGTGTTGAGTCAGTTCACCGATAGTCAAGGCGATCGCGCCACGCTTAAAGACTTCATTGCCATCCCTAATATTTATCCCGTTGGCCGTTTGGATCGAGATAGTGAAGGCTTGCTGTTACTGACCAACCATGGGCAATTGCAGCACCGTCTGAGCAATCCTAAGTACAAGCACCCGCGAACTTACTGGGTGCAAGTCGAACGTTTACCGAGTCCAGCCGCGATCGCCCAACTTTGTCAAGGGGTGACAATTCAAGGTCAAACCACCTTACCGGCACAAGTCAAGCAGCTGGTGATCGAGCCGGATTTACCCTTGCGTTTCCCTCCGATTCGCTATCGTAAATCGGTTCCCACCTGCTGGTTAGAAATAGTGTTGAGGGAAGGTCGTAATCGCCAAGTTCGACGGATGACAGCAGCCGTTGGTCACCCGACACTGCGGCTCGTGCGTGTGGCCATTGGCGGTCTCCGGTTAGAGGGACTCATGCCTGGAGAATGGCGATCCTTGACGGCGAGAGAGCAGTCGCAACTATTGGCTAAAAATCGCGGTTAATGCGCTGCCGTTTGTACACATCTCCGGAACACAGACTCAAAAACCCTACTGCCTTATAGGGCTCCGCCTAAGACTGTCTAATACTTTGGAAAACTAACCGATCGCAAAGATGCGCTGCCAGATGAAGCCTTTAGGTGAAATCGCCCTGTGGTTTAGTAATGCCGAAAATTTATCCAGATGAAGCAGGGGACAAGATTTTATCGAACCCATGTAGAACTGATGCAGATTTCCGGATACCTGTGGGCAAGGTAGTGAATTTCATATATGTTGGTTGGAATAATCAGAAGCAATCTCTTAAGATTGGCTGTTCGAGCAGGCAGAATGCCACCGCTAAATCAGTCAGATTCTTTTAGGTAAGCTATGGTGATACCACCTTCGCAATACCTTACCAGATAGCAATTCGGGTCCCTGGCTATGTTTGCGTGTCCACACTGTCAGTATGAGAACCCACTTGAAAATCGTTTCTGTCAGCGTTGCGGTAATCCCTTAAAAGGGTTGCGGGCGGTGATTACCCCCCCTGCGCTGTTCTCAGCAGACAAAAGTCATGAAGGTGGCTTGTCGATAAACGATGATAAAGGTCTTCAAAATGTAGCCCCGCTATCGGAGAAGGCAGAGCGGGCTGATAAACCGGCAATGACGGTTGCCGCACTATTAACAGCGGAAAATTACCTGGATGATGAAAAACGCTATCAGCTGCGTCATGCTTCGGCCCATCAGCAGTTTTTGTCTGGGGAAACTGAACTTGAAGTCGTGGATTGCTGTCCTAGTTTAGCTTCACCACTTGCCGTGTTGTTGGGCGAGACAGAAGATGACCTGGATTTAGAGAATGCATCACTTATCGAATCACTCCCTGCTACGGCCCATCCCTATCTAAAACTGCAAGAGAAAATCTTTCCTGCGGTGCCAGAGTTACAAGCAGCCTGGAAAATTCAATCCTTCACCGTCCTCGTGATGGAGGATCGATCCGGATGGCAGCATTTAGCCAAAGCTTGTAGTTCTGCTACCATCCATCCTTTGGAGTTAATCCATTGGTTCTATGAAATGTTGGAGTTATGGGAAAGCTTAAGGACTTTTGAAGCCGAGCCGAGCTTACTCAACTCTGAAAATCTCTTGATTGATGAAGACCAAATCCTTTGTCTCGAACGCTTGCACTATCGCTTAGGCGATCGCACCTACGAACTCAAAGATTTAGGGCTACTTTGGCAATCCCTCTTGCGTCGCGCCGCCCTACCGGCGCTAGCCGATTTGGCAAAGTTGGCAGCAGCAATTGGGGTTGGCGACATCAGTGAGATTCCCCTAATTAAAAAACAGTTGGCTCAGCTAGCGGATACCTTTCAAGACCCAACCGATGACTCGCATGAGCAAGCGGTTGAAACAGCAGCCCCCAACGCAACTCCTCCCTCTGAGGATCTTGACGTTGCTGAGGTTCCCACGACTGAGACAACTTTTCCCCTGGGCTTAAACGATTCAGAACCCCCTTCCGAACCGATAACCTCTGAACCCGAAATTGACGATGAGCTGCTGCTAGCGGGCTTTGAGGACGAGGAGGAGGACGACACAGCTGAAGACAACATCAATGAGTTACCGACGATGGCACTGCCCATGCAGCTCTATCGTTTGGATGAAGCAGGTCGTACCCATATTGGACGGCAACGCGATCATAATGAAGACTGCTTTTATGTGGAAGCTCAGCTCCGCCGCACTGATGGGCTCAGAGGTTCCAGTCTAAAAGCGCAAGGCCTGTATATTCTCTGTGATGGCATGGGTGGTCAGGCCTGTGGTGAGATTGCCAGTATGCTAGCCGTCGAAACGCTACAGGCCTATTTTGCGACCCACTGGCAAAATCGGGAAGAACTGCCGGACGAAGATACCATCAGGCAAGGTATTCTCAAGGCTAACCAGGTCATCTTTGACCGCAACGAAGCAGAGGAACGGAAGGGAACAGCCCGCATGGGAACAACGCTTGTCGTTCTGCTGGTAGCCAACAATCAGGCGGTGGTGGCTCATGTCGGCGATAGCCGATTGTACGGCTACACTCGCCAGGGATTAAAACAGTTAACGGTCGATCATGAGGTGGGGCAGCGGGAGATCAACCGGGGTGTGGAGCCAGCGATCGCCTATGCCCGCCCCGATGCCTACCAACTCACCCAAGCTTTGGGGCCTCGCAGCAATGCGGAAGTTGTCCCTAGTATCACCTCTCTCCATGTAGGTCAGGACAGCCTCTTCGTGCTGTGCTCGGATGGTCTCAGCGACAATGATCTGCTCGAAAATCATACTGAAACCCATGTGGAGCCCCTACTCCGCTCCAAGGCTGATTTAGATGAGGGCGTTGCTGAGCTGATCGATTTAGCTAATAAGCACAATGGCCACGACAATATCACTGCCATTGTCGTGCGTATAAAGGTTCGCCCCAGGCTTGATGCTATTCAGTAGACTTTTGGCGTCAATTAGAGAAACCTCACTTCGCGCTGACAAATCGTGCTTGAGCCATCGTCCGTAGGGCTTGCAAATCTTCTCGACGGCTGACGGACAATGGAACCGTCGCCTTAACCTCTTCAACGATTAACTCGGTATTGACGGGCTTTTGGGTGTGAATTGCCTGATAGAGCGCCGTGATGATGACTTGCTCAATTTCAGCCCCACTGTAGCCCGCCGTAACCTGCACCAGCGCGCCTAAATCGAACCGTCGGGGATCTTGTTTTCGACGCATTAAGTGAATTTTGAGGATGGCGGCACGCTCTTTTTCATCGGGCAAATCCACAAAGAATATCTCGTCAAAGCGTCCTTTCCGCAAAAGCTCTGGCGGAATACGCGACAGATCGTTGGCTGTCGCCACCACAAAGACATCTTCTGATTTTTCCTGTAGCCAGGTCAGAAAAGAACCAAACAGGCGGCGGCTCAAGCCCCCATCAGCATCACTGTCTGATTGCCCCATACTTTTTTCGATTTCATCAATCCACAGAATGGCCGGAGCCATCGTTTCGGCCAGGGTGACCGCACGCCGAAAGTTCTTTTCTGACTCGCCAATATATTTGTCGTACAGCTTGCCCGCGTCCAGTTTCAACAGCGGCATTTGCCATTCGCGGGCAATTGTTTTGGCCGCCAAGGACTTACCGCAGCCCTGAATCCCGACGATCAGGATGCCTTTGGGGGCAGGCAAATTCAATGCTTTGGCTTGAGCACTAAAGCCGACACGGGCTCGGGCTAACCATCGCTTTAAGCCTTCAAATCCACCTAATTGAGCCGGGTTCATTTCAGGGGGAATATAGTCCAGCAAACCTTCTTCGTGCAGCACTTGTACCTTACGCTGTAGAACCCGCTTCACGTCATCCGGCGTGAGCTTGCCATCATCCAAAGCGGCAAAAGCAATCACCTGACGCGCTTGCTGTAAGGTCATGCCTCGCATAGCTTGGACAAGCGCGTTGATGCCATCTGGTTGAATTTCGACCGTAATGCGGCCTTTCAGCGATCGCACCACTTCCGAGATAGCCTGGTAAAGTTCATCCGGTTCAGGGAGTTTCAGGTCAAAGTAAACGACCTCATGCACAATGTCCGAGGGCAAATTGATGCTGTGCCCGGTAATGACAATCGCCGAGCGATTGCGCGAAAATTGCTGGATAACCTCGCGTAATTGGCGGGCAACGACTTCATCTTCAAAATGTGCGCCCAAATCTTTGAACCAGTAGATGGCTTGGAACTGAATCGCTTGAATATGCTTCAGGGCATCAACGGGCTCTATCGTTTCGGCTAAGCTTTGGGGTTGTTGAGCCCCCGGAGGAGCATATTCATTGGTCCACCGATTGTGGACATTTCCCTGCGATCGGGACAAACCACGGGCCACGCTCCATTCAAAGACGGAAATGTGGAGGTCGTTCACGGCACGGTTGATCAATGCTCGGACACGCTCTTCTTCCACCGTCTCAATCACAATGGCGGCATGGAAGGAGGTCACCAAGGTTTGGAACAAGCGGACGCTACTGGGAAAAGTCATGGGGGATAGAAGATACGGAGAGTCAGCCTGACTCTAGAATTCCCGTCAAGTCCAAGACTCCACGCTACTGTAGAGAAAACCTCGTTGAGTTATACCCAAGAATATTTACATTTCTCTACAAATGATGCTAATTCTCATGCCTACTGTCCCAATGGAAAAGTGATTCATCCTTTGAATTTGACCTATTCTTAATCTGTTACTCACATCCTGTAGCACCGTGGTTATGGTCGATTCCAACGTCTTCTCCCAATCTAATCAAGACGCTAAAGCCTTAATCATTGAGGCGATTGAAGACGATACTCCCATTGAGGTGGCACCGGATAAACGCCGGGTTAAAACGGAAAAGCAAGACCTCCCGGTTGAAACTCTGGTGAGTTGGGTAAACCGTGGCAAATTGAATTTGCAGCCTGACTTTCAGCGCAATTTTGTATGGAATACGAACAAGGCCAGTCGTCTGATTGAGTCACTTTTGTTGGCGATTCCGATCCCAGTGATTTATGTGGCTGAGGAATCGAATCGCACCTATTCTGTCGTGGATGGACAACAACGACTCACCAGTATTTCAGCATTTATAAATGGCACTTTTCCTAATGGGCAAAACTTCAAGCTCTCCGGCTTACAGGTGTTGACAGACCTGAATCGAAAAGCATTTGGTGACTTGCCCATTGAACTTCAGGAAGAAGTTCTCAACTTCACATTGCGCTTCATCATTATTGAAAAGGACTCCGATCCTGATGTGAAATTTGAAGTGTTTGAACGACTGAACCTAGGGGCCGAAAAGCTCAATGATCAAGAAGTTCGTAACTGTGTGTACCGAGGCAATTACAACGAGCTTTTGCGATCGCTCTCCAACAACGAATACTTGCTGCGTATCCTGCAATCGGAGGAACCCCATACCCGCATGGCTGACCGTCAGCTTATCCTACGCTTCTTTGCCATGTGGCGTAATACGCATCGCAACTATAAAGGGCCAGCCAAACGGTTCTTGAATACGGAAATGGAATTGCATCGCAACTTAGACGAGGATGCTCTGAATAAAATGCAAGCCGTTTTTGAGAAATCGATTGAAATGGCCTATGCCGTTTTTCAGGAGCACGCCTTTCGTCGCTACTATCCTGGTAATACCTACAATCCCAATGGCAAGTGGGAAAAGTCGCGTTTAAATGTAGCCCTTTGGGATACCATTCTGTACACCTTTAGCTACTACGATCGCGATACGATTTTGCCCATCAAAGATCATGTCCGCGAAGAATTTCTGGCCATGATTGCTAATGAACAAAAGTTCGTTGACTACATCAGCACCAGTACTGATAAGGTCGAGCGCATTCACTATCGAGCCGATACCTGGCGGGCTCGGTTAGATCGTTTGATCGATAGGCTTAAAGAGCCGCCCTACATCTTTTCGCTACCCTTCAAACAGACCCTATTAGAAAAACATCCCACTTGTCATGTGTGCTGGAAAACCATTGAGCATGTCGATGATGCCGTGATCGCCCATACTCCCGACTATTGGCGCGGGAATAAACAAATCCCCGATAATGCCCGCCTGGATCATCGTTTTTGTCATCGTGTTAGGCAGAAGTAGTAACTTTCGCTAAAGCCACGGGAGCGTCTTTGCTGAGGGGAACCAACGCGCCTTGGGGGGTCAGCCCTAGCAGCATGGATGAACCGGGGGCGATCGGTTGCCCTGTCAAGGCACAACGCTCTGCTCTTTCAGCCGTTGCGGGAATCGTAGCCCGAATGTCCTGACGCCCTAACGTATTGCTAACCTGTCCCGATTGTTGTTCCACATAGGCCCACAAAATTTCCCGGATCAAAGCCTGATAGCCTCGATTGCCGGCGATAGCCTTAAGATTCTCTTTCAGTTCCTTATCCAAGCGGATACTGGTAACTTCCATGTCAGTGGTGGATGGTCGGGACAGTGTGGGCATGGACAGGGCCACCTCCTCAAACGGTGTAATCATTCGTTCTTAAACTACCTTATAGTCTAGACACTTTTGTAATACGCGTGTAGTATTGTCGATAGAAAGTAACAGTGCCTAGGTACGCCTTGACGGGTACCAGCTATGGAGACTGACTCAATATGCTGAATCAACTCATCCGCATCCAAACTCGCTACGTTGGCATGATTGCTGATGGATGCCTGCTTGATGGGCTGATCGGCATTCCCATCCCTTTGCCAACACCCACTGGTCATACGCTCAATCAGCCGATAGTAGCCGTACAAGGCGGCACAGCGGCGCAATTGAGACTAGGCAACTGCCTCCAGTGGCTACAACGCTCGCATTTGCAGCGCTATTGGCTGTCCCTGTCTGGCTATTTGCCACTGCAACAGGGCTAACAACCTTTACCCACGGCGACTGGTTGGTTGCGCGCCACTTTCAGCGCGTTACCTTCACGTTTGCCAAAGCCAATACTGCTGCGAGCGATCGCCCCCCAGCCCATCGATCAATTTGGGCCATACGCGGGACGATCGCCGCCTCGCATTGAGTATTGCGTTCACTGCCCCTTGTTGGCGGGAAAGCCCGTTGCCGTTAGGGGCCGTTGAGAACGCTTGAGCCCGTTTTGATGACGCGATGCAATCGCGCCGGAATGATGTTTTTCCAATCTTCTTGCCAACTTTAGGTGTTTCTATGCTGAAAGTTACCTACACCGAAACAGGACTGTATTTAGAGTATTGTCCAGAACCGTTGGATTTGCTGCTGAGCGATCGCGTCTGCATGTATGCCCGATCACAGCGCCCGGTCACCCTACAGCCAATGCATGCGAGTATTCTCTTGCCCACACAGCTACCAGGTGTGTGCGAACTAGAGCGCTTTCCCGAATTGGAGGTGTCGCTTTGCGACCAAGATTGGTTGGAAATTACCCTCCAGGGATTATGGCTCACAGAGGGGATGGCTCAAGATGTGGGGATATTTGTCACGGAATTGGGTGCGCGTCTTGAGCAGCGCCTCTTTACGTTATGGGCGCTAGCTCAAAATAATCAGAATCGCCAAACGGTCTCCCGTGGCTTGGCGATGTAGCGTTAGGACACTCGTGTCGCATTTAACCAGAGGAGTTGTTTTACCCTCCGTTGATTACGGTGACACCCCATTGCCAGAGTAATGCAGCTCAATGCACCGATAACGAGACGGTTTATCTAACTTGGTGAGTCAATCAGTCAGCCGGAAGAACTGGGATACACTCAAGAAGCTAGTGAGGTCATGGTGGTAACATGGCGACCTTGTATTAAGGCACCGTTCGGTAAAATTCTGATGCTACCGTCCAGTCACTGATTCACAGATGGCATGGGCGATTGCGGCCGAACGCGCACCGCTCCCTCTAGCTTCGAGCCACCATGCAGTCATAATTTGGAAGAAAAAGATTGAAAACACAGTTGCCTCTGAGCGATAAGCTGCTGATACCAGGTTTCTTAATAGGATTGATCCTGTTACTGGGCTTAAACAGCTTTGTGATTCTTAATCCAGGTCAAGCAGGCGTCATAAGTATCCTGGGCAAAGCAAGAGACGGCGTTTTGTTAGAGGGCATCCACATCAGGCCACCGTTGGTTTCTGTCGTTGACATCTATGATCTGACCGTTCAAAAGTTTGAAGTTCCTGCTCAGAGCTCCACTCAGGATTTACAGAACTTATCGGCCCGTTTTGCCATTAACTTTCGGCTCGATCCCCAGATGGTGGTTGAAATTCGCCGAACCCAAGGGACGTTGGCCAATATTGTGTCTAAAATCATTGCCCCTCAAACCCAGGAATCTTTTAAGATTGCAGCTGCTCGTAGGACTGTTGAAGAGGCCATTACACAGCGCAATAAGCTCAAGCAAGACTTTGATGAAGCCCTCAGTGAGCGTCTTGATAAATACGGCATTATCGTGCTGGATACAAGTGTGGTTGACTTAAACTTCTCGCCAGAATTTGCCCGCGCAGTGGAAGAAAAGCAAATTGCTGAGCAAAGTGCCAAACGAGCTATTTATGTAGCCCAAGAAGCTGAACAAGAAGCTCAAGCCGACATCAACCGCGCGAAGGGTAAAGCCGAAGCCCAACGATTACTCGCTGAAACGCTGAAAGCCCAGGGTGGGGAGCTGGTGTTGCAAAAAGAGGCTATCCAAGCCTGGAAAGAAGGAGGGGCTCAAATGCCCAAGGTGCTAGTCATGGGCGATCAGGAACAAGCTCAAGTTCCCTTTTTGTTCAAGTTCAAAAACCCACAAGAGTAGTTCCAATAAATAGGTTGCAATCAGGCAAAACTGCTGATTGCAAGTGCAATAAATCGGTAAAAATCCCCAGAGGCATTAGGAGTGTCTCTGGGGATTAGACTCTAAATTTATAACTCTGGGATATCCAGGGATTAACCCTAATAGAATTACGACTTCTCAGGATGACGATTTAATCAGCAAAACATGGTTTGAGGGCCATTTTTCTGATCGTCTCATCCTCCAAGTCAGCAACGGCGACTATTTCAGGATACGCGTCACTCGCACGTCAAACTCAGACGCCTTGGGATGTACACCCGTTGCTTTAGAAAGAGCTGCCTCGTCAGCTCCAATTACTGATAACGCATCTACTTCGTAACGTTCCGTATAAATTCGCGGCGAAGCGCTGGCTCCACCTTCATACTCCTTGATGTCCACAAAAGCCTCGTAGATATGGCTCATGGCTCTGCCCTCCTGGCATTCAAGCGGTTTATTAGAAGATATTGACAGTATAAAAAGGTCAATCTTCTGCTCACGAGAGAATATAGGGTTCTTGAAGACCCTTAATATTCAGTCTTCTGATTGCTAAGAAGCATGTTATCTAGACGACAACGTTGCTCCTGCAACAAGGCTGTGTTAACGCGTGAACGATGAGGCAGGCATTCTTGTTGCTTACGGTACAAAGGGATACTAGCTTGCTTTATCAGCCAAATTAGCCAAGATGACGGACGATAGGATCCAGTGATATTGCTGTGAAAGGTTTGAGTCAGGGAGCCGATGAAACTCGCGATCGCTCATGAATGGTTAGATACCTATGCTGGCTCCGAAAGAGTCGTGGAACAGATCCTCAATGTTTATCCAGAGGCTGATTTGTTTAGCTTGGTAGATTTTCTTGCTTCCGATGAGCGATCGTTCATTCACCACAAACCGGTTACGACCTCGTTTATGCAAAACCTGCCCAGAGCCCGTAAGCACTTCCGTCAGTACTTACCATTCATGCCCCTAGCAATCGAGCAGTTTGACCTAACTGCTTATGATGTGGTGGTTTCGAGCCATCATGCGGTGACCAAAGGTGTCATTACCCGTGCCGATCAGCTCCACATTAGCTACGTTCACACCCCCATCCGCTATGCCTGGGATTTGCAATGGCAATACCTAGAGCAAGCGAACCTTAAACGAGGGCTAAAGAGTGCTCTGACGCGACTGATTCTCCACTATTTGCGCTTATGGGATGTGAGTACGGCTAATCGCGTTGATCGCTTTGTGGCCAATTCCCGCTTTGTGGCCCAGCGTGTTTGGAAAACCTATCGCCGGCGGGCAACGGTTATCTATCCGCCTGTTGCCGTACATCGATTTCGGGCCGATCGCCCCCGCGACGAGTTCTATCTGACGGTGTCACGCTTTGTTCCCTACAAGCGCGTTGATCTCACGATCGCGGCGTTTAACCAGCTTGGGTTACCTCTGGTTGTGATTGGTGAGGGGGGCGATCGTACGCGCCTGCAAAGCTATGCCCGTCCCAATATTCAGTTTTTAGGCTATCAGTCAGATGCCGTCGTTATTGATCATATGGAGCGCTGCAAAGCCTTCATTTTTCCTGCTGAAGAAGATTTCGGCATTACTCCAGTGGAGGCCCAAGCAGCTGGCGCGCCGGTGATTGCCTATGGACGCGGGGGTGTGACCGAAACCGTTGTAGCGGGCAAAACGGGATTGTTTTTTGCGGCTCAAACTGTTGAGGCATTGGTTGAGGCAGTGCAAGCCTTTGAACAAAAAAGCCTTCTAACCTCAGCCAGCGATATCCGACACCATGCCGAGCAATTTTCGGAATTGCATTTCCGCCAGCGTTTTCAGCAATTACTAGAAGAGACCTGGCAACAGTTTCAATCCCGTGATTACATGAATGAGTTTCCTGAAAGCTAAAGCCTCAGTGCCAGCGATCGCCTGCTCCTAACCGCCTGAATCTGGTCTTATTTGTAGCTCAAAGGCGATAAGGGGGGATACACAGTCTTGCCTAAATCGAGTTAGCAACTGGGCTGTAGAGACCAGTTGCTGAGGCTGCATAATCAAAAGTCGAGGCGAAAACAGGAGTCGGTACGATCAAGTAACCCTATCCCATACAATGCGTACGGTGACATGCAGGTAGCCTGCCAGACCTATGACTCCTCTGTCTCAGATTTTTAGACCAGCTTCTACGCCCCTGCAGTTTTCCCTGCGAGCGCTATCGATGTCTGCCCTGCTGGTAGGAGCCGACTTGCTGGGGGCAGGCCTAGCTATGGTCTTTTGCGTTTACTTTCGCCTGCTACTTGGAGGTACCTACGAACCTGAGATCTACTGGCGTTTATGGCCCCTGTTAGGCATCCTGATTGTGATTCATAGCGCGGCTAATCTATACCCCTCAGTCGGGTTAAGCCCCGTCGAAGAGCTGCGTCGCGTCTGCCTATCGACAACTCTGTTCTATATGACTTTAGGGGCTGTAATTTTCTTGACCCGTGAAGGTACCACCTACTCGCGGGGCATTTTTCTGATGGTGTGGCCCCTTTCAATGTTTAGTATTTGGTTATCTCGCATTGTGATGCGCAAAATATTTGCCCATCACGCTTGGTGGGGGTTTCCAGTGCTGATTTTAGGGGCAGGCAAAACGGGTGAATTAGTTGTGCGTACCCTCAAGCGGCAGCCGGGTTTGGGGCTTAAACCGGTTGCTATCTTAGATGATGATCCTCAGAAGCAGGGCTCTTTAGAAGCGGTACCTGTGCTCGGACAATTATCCCTAGCACCTTATGTCGCGAAGGAATTAGGCACCAGTTATGCGATTGTGGCGATGCCTGGGGTTCCACGCGAAAAGCTACTGGCCCTTTTAGAGCGATATGGCCGAACCTTTTCACATCTACTCGTTATTCCCGATTTGTTTGGCTTTGCTAGTTTGTGGGTCAGTGCAACCGATATGGGAGGCATTCTTGGGTTAGAGGTGCGTCAGCGTCTGCTATTACCAGGCCCAAGGCTCCTTAAAACAATTCTTGACTGTTTTCTAACGCTAATTGTGGGCATTCTCGCGTTACCGATCTTGGGGCTCATTATGATTGCCGTCAGGCTAGATTCACCGGGTCCAATCTTTTATGGTCAATCGCGCTTGGGGCGCGCGGCACATCCTTTTACCGCTTGGAAATTCCGCTCCATGGTCATCAATGCCGATCAGGTTTTGGAAGCCTATCTCGTTCACAATCCGACCCTCAAAACAGAGTGGGAGAAAGAACATAAGCTTAAGGAAGACCCTCGCATCACCCGAGTTGGACAATTTCTGCGCCGTACAAGCTTGGATGAATTACCGCAGCTTTGGAACGTCTTAAGAGGCGAAATGAGTTTGGTCGGGCCGCGTCCAGTGGTGAATGATGAAATTGTTCATTACGCTGACAAATTCGAGCTTTATAAACGGGTTCCCCCGGGGATTACCGGTTTATGGCAGGTGTCTGGACGCAGCGATGTCACCTATACCGAACGGGTTAATCTAGATGCCTACTACGTGCGAAACTGGTCTGTATGGCTGGACATTTATATTTTGCTGAAAACAGTATGGGTAGTGCTGGTGGGGGATGGCGCATACTAAACACAACTTACTACTGCCGACAAAAGGCGAGCCACTATTCAGAGCACTGCTTCTGCTTTGTTTGAGCATTTTTCCCTACACTCATTTAACGCTTCTAAGCTTGGTGGGGTTGCTGCTTTTTTGTTTGTGGCAAACTTACCGATACCCAGCTCAACTCTTTGCTGTCTTACAAAGAAGTGGGTTGATTGTAGTCAGTCTTTTGTTAATTGTTAGCTCGCTGTTTGCCTTCGATCGCAGTGAAGCTTCTTTGCAGTTAGCTCATTTTTTACCATTTTTTTGGATTTGGGCTAACCTCGTTATCCATCTCCAAAAAACTCAAACCTTTTTCCAAGAGATCGGTAGATGGAGTCTTGCTTTAGTCTTTTCAGGGTTTCCTATTAGCCTATTTGGGATTGCTGAATGCATCATTAAGCACCGCTACGAGGTATTTCCGCCCAGTATTACGCCAATGATTGACTGGCTATATACGGGTGATTTATGGCACCCAAGAACCTATTCTATTTTCGACTATCCCAATACTTTGGCTAATTATCTGGTCATGATTCTGGGGCTAAATATAGGGCTATTATTCCTGAATCGTGAAACCGAGTTTTTCTCGCGATCGCGCCGTAGCTTCAAAATTTTTCTATCAATCAACGCTCTATTAGTCTTAGTTTGTCTGCACTGTTCAGGTTCACGGAATGGCTACTTGGTCGCTGCCGTGTTGTTTGGCATTAGCCTCATGCGTCTGCGAACCCATCGCTGGGGCCGCCTTTTAGGCATCGCTGGGCTGGTTAGCATTATTGCCACGACGTTAACGTTTGGCATCGGCGGACGAACCCTGACCTGGAGCTGGATTACCGATGATCCTAGAGTCGGCGTTTGGAGTCTGGCGCTGCGATTTATTCGCGAGAGACCACTACTAGGCTATGGCCTGGGTAACTACAAGCTGCTCTACAATGGCGAAATTCCTGACTATGATTTTATTGCCCACGCCCACAACCTATGGTTGATGCTGCTGTCAGAAACGGGCATTCCTGTAACATTGACATTCACAGCTGCCATTGGCGTAATCTGCTACCGCGCTGTTCGTGCGTTGAGACAGCTGCGCGATCGCCCCAACGACCAAGCCATTCTTGTGGCGTATTGCTTGGCTTTCTTAGGTAGCGTCCTATTTTCCCTATTAGACGTGACAATTTTTGAGGTGAGAGTCAATCTACTGGGCTGGCTGAGTTTGGCCGTCATGTATTGCAGCCTCGAACTCAGCCAGCAAAAAGCTCGGGGGTTAGATTAGCTTTACAGCTCGGAGGCCAAAGTAAAGCACCATCGCAGTCGCGAATCCCCCTCCCAACATGACTATGTAGGCGATCGCACTAGCAATACTCATTCATCTCATCTCCAAATCTCAACGGCTTGTTTTATTCAAACACGTTCTGATACGAAGACACCAGATACGTCAGGCTGAATAACCGCCATCAGGAGCGCATCTTCAATAGCCATTTTGCTCAGGAGACGGGTAAATTTGACTTGCTTATACCCCTCATCGCCAAGCTCTGTGGGTAGGCTTCACCCACACACCTATGTGCTAGCAGCATCCAAGTTTGCTGATGACTTTGTAAAAGCCAGAAGTTTATCGGTAAGCTAAAGCCATCGCTAGTTCCGCTAGGACGTAACGGTGAGCCCTGTGGCCGTGTGCTGAAAACCCGGTCATCCAGGTGTTCTGGCCTAAATGTCTAAAGCTATAGATTTTCAAACTGAAGATTTTCAAACTGAGCTGATGCTGACCTTTGCAAACCCACAGACACGACAGCTAGCCGACCAGTTAATGCAGCCTGCGCTCATTCGGATTATCGACAATATCCGTAAGTGCTTGGATACCTCGAAGTGGCAAGGCACTTATGAAGAGACGCAGATTTGGCCTGATGACGTGGGTGAAGCACAAATGCAGCGAGTTAAAACTCTGCGAGCTCAGTTGCAAACGGCAACCCCCGAAGCAGCGGATACAATTCGGTCTGAACTCGCAGCCTTACCACAGCCCTTTCCAGGCTATGAACTGCACTTGACCCAGGATGAACAGGAACGGATTGTAGACGTCTGGCAACTCTGCTATTGCGTTTGTTTTGAGCAATTCCCAGTGATCGACGGGCCTGTCACAGTGGATATGGCCTTGATTGATCCCGATGCGGGTGACTTGGACTGGCTAATTTTAGACAACAAGGCCAAAGCCATCGTCAATGAGGTTTTTCAAAAGTTGGAGGCGTAACGAGTGCTGGAATTACACTGCCACACAAACTGCTCGGACGGAACATTGACGCCAGAGGAACTGGTGGCGGCCGCGATCGCTGCAGGGGTCAAGGCACTGGCCATCACTGACCATGACACCCTCGCAGGGTGGGAAAGGGCGATCACGGCTGCGGGCGATGCGCTTGAAATTATTCCAGGATTAGAACTCAGCACCGTACATAACGAGCGATCGCTCCATATATTGGGGTACTATCCCGACCGTGATCGCCTGGAACTCCCTTTGCAAGAACGGATCAGTGGTCGCAAGCGCCGAGCGCAAGCAATGGCCGATAAGCTCGCTAGCTTGGGCTATCCCATTGAATTACCACCCATGGCAGGCGGTATGGCACCCGGACGTCCGCATATTGCCCAGGCGCTCGTGCAAGCAGGATACATTCAAAAGCCCCAAGATGCCTTTACCCGGTGGCTACGGGAGGACGGCCCAGCTTACGTACAGTACGAAAAGTTTGCGGCGGCTGAAGGCATTCAAATGCTTTTAGCCTGTGGTGCAGTTCCGGTATGGGCCCATCCCTATCTGTTTCGAGGTGGAACCGTCCCCACCGTATTACCGGAGCTAGTCAAAGCCGGATTAATGGGGGTCGAGGTTTACCATCCGAATCACAGCCCCAGTGACGTTCGCAAACTTGAAGAACTTTGCGGTCACTACAATCTTCTGATGACGGGCGGCAGTGACTACCATGGCCCTGTGAAAGAGAAAGGGAAGGAAGGGGTTAGCTTAAATGGCCTCAAGGTGCCTCTCTCGCTGCTACCGCCCATCAAGCAAGCCGCCCAAGCTCTCAAAGCTAATTTGCCCACAGCGGACTTCGCCTCGAAGCAAGTAGAGGCAAACTGAAGTCACCGCGCATAACAACCCGTGGGTCTTGCAAGCGCCCATATCGGACTCCTTTTGCTGTGCAGGCTAGGATCTGTCATCATTTGACGATCAAGTCCTTGTGCAGAGAACGTTTCAGCCCCTAGCTGATTTTACGGAGCGGGCGCGGTAGTGTATACCGCAAGCATTTGGGCTTTCATTGATGACGCGCCCTAAAGATGAGAGCATTTGTTGAGAATATTTTTCAAAGATTTCAATAATTTAAGACTTCTAAAAGACGGTCTCGAAAAGTCTCTATTGTGAGTAGTCGAAGCAGTCAGGCGAACCAAACTCGTTGCGTAGCGATGGTTTTGGCTTTTTTTTAAGGTCAAGTATTGACTTGGTTCAATGAGAATCGCGTTTATTCTCTCGCCAAGCTAATAATGCTTTGCCTCACGTCAATTGGCATACATAGATATCTGCTGTAGTTGACGATTGCTTCTTGATAATGATTAACATTTATGAGGACTAGCCCGTGGCGCTTCCGCAGTTAACATACGAACCCACCAGTCAAAATCAGCGCGTTAAAGGATTTGATGTTCCAGGAGACGAGCAGCCTCGTTTGTTTTCAGCCGATACTGTGCTTGGCAACAGTGAAACAGATGCCGTTATTCGGGCCGCTTATCGTCAAATCTTTAACGAGCAGCAAATGCTCGCTAGCAATCGTTTGCCCTGGTTAGAGTCGCAATTAAAGTTTGGGCAGATCACCGTCAAAGGATTTATTCGAGGATTGCTTAGCTCGCCTGTATTCCGTGAACGCAACTACGAAGTCAACAACAACTATCGCTTCGCGCAAATGTGTGTGCAGCGAGTGCTCGGTCGCGATGTTTATGGCGATCGCGAAACCCTTTCCTGGTCCATTGTGTTAGCCACCAAAGGGCTCCAGGGCTTTGTCGATGAATTACTTAACAGCGCTGAGTATCTAGAGAATTTTGGTGAGGATACCGTCCCCTATCAGCGGCGGCGTATTTTGCCTCAGCGAGCTACAGGCGATATTACATTTGCCCACATGCCCCGCTATGCTGAGGATCATTTGGCTCAGCTCAAGTCTCTAGGCCATGACTTTGAGCGCACGGGTTCTCTTCCTATCGCAGCGCGTTGGGACTGGCAGAAGCCCCCTTATCCAAAGGCGCTACAAAAGGTTGGCGCGGGCATCACCATTGGCGGAGCCGCGTTGATTGGCCTAGGGGCGATCGGCGTTATCTTGTCCTGGTTCGGTTGGATTCACATTTAGCCACAAGGGGAACTCTCTCTATCCAAAGTAAAGGGGCAATGGCTTAGCCATTGCCCCTTTACTTTGGAAAATTACAGCCGTTCTTAGCAAATATGAGTGACGGTGTGATTACTCCGCTGCATCATCGTCTTCAGTCGCAGCCTCGGGTTCAGTGTTAGTGTCTGCGTCCGACTCTGCTTCCACTTCTGATTCTGATGCATCCTCTCCAGTCCCTGTTGCAGGCGTATCGGTTGCTTCGCTCGCAGCTAAGGTTCGTATTTGATCTTTGAACTGGGGTGGAGCCAGCTCCTCCGCCTCCTTAAACAAAACTGCCGCTTCTGCCGGCTGCTGAACCTCTTGTAAGACTAGGGCTTTAGCGAGTAGAGGGCGAAAATCACCGCTCGCTTCCGGAATGATTTCATCGTAAAGGCGTAAGGCCTCGTCAAAATTTTCTTCAGTGACATAGACCTGAGCCAGTAAAAGTTTGACCGATGTCACATCAATTGCGCCGGGATTAACTTCATTCGCCTGGACAGCATTTTGAAGCGTGTCCTGAAGTAGACCTCGGGCCGCTTGGGGGCGACCTTGCTCAAATAGCAGGGCAACTAATCCCTGTAAGGCATTCATGTTGCCAGGATTAGTTGTGAGTACAGTTCGGTAGGACTGAGCCGCGCCTTCTAAATCACCGATTTCTTGTTTAGCCTGGCCTAACAAAACACGATAATCAGGCACATCTGGCTGTAAGTCTGCCAGTTTTTCCAACGGCTCGATTACGCCCTGCAGATCACCTAGCTGAATCCGAGCTTCGACTAATCCTTCCAGCGCCACCCGGTTATCCGGCTCGCGCTCGAGTACCTGCTCATAGCCTTGCGCTCGGGCCGCCAGCTCAGCTTGTGCGTCCGTTTGTCCCGGAATTGGCTGTGTAGACGGTGTAGCTGCTGATTGCTGATTCCCTTGTCCAATAAAGAAAGGCAGAACGGATGCCGCCAGTAAGGCCCCAACGGCCACCACCAGCACGGTGATTACCAACCAGCGATTGCGCTTTACAGCCACGGCAGAGGTCTCAAATTCAACCTGCCCATCTTAGCGTTTTCATCTGGCTCCTACTTAAAGGACAAGGGTAAATATTGTCCAGATATGGCGATTTCGTAAAAATAATGCGGATCTTTGAGGCGCGATCGTGGAGAAAATGAAGTAATAGTCAAGACCCTTACTATTATTTGGATATCCTGGCTTAGCGTAATAGGAACTCAGCACATGGGAACCCTTAAGGGCGGTGTTAACCTTGAAGGAATGTCGCCCGCTTTGCCTAACGGGAGTGTAAGTTTTCAGGTTCAGGAGGATCGGAGATCCATGAGTGCTGCCGAGCATCAGCCACCGAATTCGTCGCCAAACTCAGACACTAACTCATTGAAGAAGCCGCCGCGGCGACCTTCATTGCAAGGGCCTCCGAGTCGTCCATCGCAAGTGTCTGAAAGCGTTGACCACAAGACTGAAAAGCCATCTCTTTCAGTTACAAAGCCCCCAACGGTTCCGGTTGAGGAGGATCCTGATACGCCTTCAACTGAACCTTCCCGTCCTCCCAAGCCCGCTCTACATCCCATTTCACCGCCGAGTGAACCGATGCAGTATCGGGCTATTGGCCTTGTACGAGGTATCTACACGCCTCAGGAAGAGCAGCTCAATCGTGGCCAGTTGATGACAGAAGCGGGTACCGAAATTGAGGCTGTGCTGCTAGGGCGCATTACTAGCTTAGTTAAGAAGCATATTGATTTAGAGGCACCGCATTTATGGGTGGTTTACCCTCGCACCCGCAAGGATGAAAGAAGCCCTGAGCAGAATCCACCGGTGGATCTGCATCTTCAGATTGTTGGCATATGGGAACCTGAAACCTTAGGAATGCCTGGCGAAAATCCAGTTGTGCAGACTGCCGATGATGATTCGGCGGCACCATCCGAGCCTGCGGATGCAGCTGAGACAACGCCCGAGTTGACCGTAACGGATAATGTGACGCCGGAACCGACTGACACCCTTGAGGAATCGGGTGAATCGGAATCAGTTGCATCGGTAGTCGAGGAAAAAGTTACGGTCTCTGATCTAGAACCGGCCGCGTCTGAGTCTACTGAACCGGAGGCAGTAGCCTTACCCACGGAAAACTATTTCTCGATTCGGGGCGAAGTCTTAAAGTACGACGAAGATATCCGCGAGATTTTAGTCAAAATCGTGCAGGGAGCCAAGCGGGACGATCAGTCTCAAAAGTCTTTCCGGCTGCACATTTCTGGGGAAATTACAGGGAAGACAGTTGGCTATTTTTGGGAACTAGACGTCGAACGTCAAGGTAGCCAGCTTGTTCTGACAGAAGGGCGGATGATCAAGATTGTGCCGCCTGCTAAGAACAAGCGCAAAGGCAAGCCGATGAGGGGAGGCGGCAAACCTCGACCTAATCAGGGACCACCGCGCCGTCGTCAGAGTGCGGGCCAACCACAACCGAAGACTAAACCCCGTATCCGACCTTCCGCGCCAGTCAAGTCCAATCCACTGTAGCGATTACGGGCATTTTAATCCCTTCAGCTAAGCCGAGCGATGTACGAAACGTCCAATCGTTTGGCTTAGTTTGTCAAGATTTGTATCTTGCTGCAAGGCTTCACGCGATCGCGTTCAATTGTCCATATCACGATTATAAATCCTGCTCCTTAGTGGCCTTGCTCCCTTGCCTTGTGGGTAGTCCCGACAACGCAAAACGGTAGCAGAGGTTACGTGCGGCACTTGCATTTAATAAGCCGCATATCGGTCAAGATCTAGCCGTGATACAGCTATGGTTTTATCTGAGGAAGCCTGTGTTTTGTAATTTTTTGAAAAAAAGCGCATCCTGTAGCCGAACCGACTAATAATGACTTAGCTTCGGGTGCTCTACTTGGCCTCACTGATTCCAGTACGAGTTACGTTCCCTCTGACATTCATTTGCCTTTGAATTGCGATTCGTTGCAAGGAGGTGTGCTGGATCAGGAAACTGTCCTTAGGAAGGGCACCCCTAAACAGAGAAACAGTCTCTGCAATGTGTGAGCCAATAATGGGTGAATTATGAAATCGACAACGTTACTCAAGGTTTTAGCCTGTACTGCGGCAGCCGTCGGAGTTCTCGGACACACTGCTAGCGCATGGGCACAAACACAATTTAATAACCGTGAAGTTGATCAAACTCGCTTCTTGACGGTTGCGGCTCCTGGTTCAACCCTGGTACCCCATAGCCTTTACCTGATCGAGCAACGCAGTGATGCTCGTCCTTGCTTTGATGTAGCCGGAACGGAACCGGGTGAAGTGACCCCTTTGTGGACAACCTTTGACTTTACCCAGGGCAATGTCTGTGGTCGCTCTTCGGACAGCAACGGGTACTCCATTCGCGTTGACAATGCTGATTTGGGATCAAACTATCGCCTTCAGATTCGTGAAAGTGATGGTGAGTTAGTGCTTATGGGCGTATCCCGCAATTCTCCTTCCATTTTGATTGGCCGGACGGGGGGTATCAGTCGCACAGGCTTTACTGAAATTGACCTCGAACCGGGTTGGCGTGTTACTCAGCGCATGTATCAGGGAAGTGCGCTAGGCCACTTTTATTTCACCAATGATGCGACTTTGGCGGAGCTGACATCGGATGGTGGTGTTGCAATAAATCCTCCTACAACAAATCCAACGCCCACTCCAGTTCCAGATGAACCTGTACCTTTCCCGGATGTTCGAGGGGATATTTACGCCACCGAGATTGCGCGCGCAGTTGAGATTGGATTTGTTGCGGGTTTCCAAGATGGAACGTTTAAGCCCATGAATCCAGTAACTCGTGAGCAGGCGGTTTCGATGGTGTTTGAGGCGATTCAGGAATTTTTACCCGAAGGCCAACAAATTCCGACAGCAACCGTTACCAGTGCTCCCTTCCCAGACGTGCCAACTAATCGTTGGAGTGCTGAAAAGATCGCCACGTTGAAGCAGGCGGGTATCATCAGCGGTGACCAAACAGGTACATTCCGTCCGACTGCAACAGTAACCCGTGCCGAACTGATTGCCATGCTACGACGGGCCGCAGAGTCTTATCGCAGCTACACCGGTCTATCAACTGATTTGGAACCCACTCAGGAAGTGACGACTTTCTCCGATACCAATACGCACTGGGCGAACGATGTCATTTCCACGATGTCTGGGTATTGCGGTGTGGCAACGGCTTACAACGAGCAGGGAACTGCTTTCCGGCCAAACTCTGAAGCATTGCGGAATTACACGGCTGCGGCGATCGAGCGGCTGTTTGATTGTGGTCGGACACCTACCTAGGATGTTCTGGGCTGCTTGAGGGCGATCGCACCACCCTAGGACTTATTTTGTCTTTGCGACTGCTCTAGACCTTTTTAAGACCATCGTCATTGGTTTGCATATCAGCCTCCCGATGCTGAACATCGGGAGGCTTCTTCGATTTGGTCGCAACTAATATTTGGTCGCGACTAACACCCCGTATCGAATTAATTCCCGTTGAAACCCCCAGCGCATGAGCCCAAGGGCGAGTGCTCCTTGTAGCGTGGACCATCCAGCCTGGAGCAGACCAGCGATCGCTTCCCATTGCACAGCTGAGGCAATGACAGCATCCCAGAAGGGTGCGACCGCATCGGACCAATCAGTTGTTCTGATTTGGGTAAAACCTGCTTGCTGAGCTAGATGGGCATAGCTAGGCAAAGATAATACGTAGGGCAAGTGATAAACCCGGTAGAGCGCCTCCAAGTGTTGCTGTTCTGATTCCGTGAGTTCACCAGCCAGTGAGTCAACTGAGCGATGACACCAAGTCGCCATGAGTAAGACACCACCTGGTTTCAGGAGACGATAGCTCTCATGGAAAAATTGCGCCTTATCGGGATAGTGTTCACCACTTTCCATTGACCACACAAAATCAAATGTTTGATCATCAAACGGTGTGTTTAAGACATCAGCCACTTGAAAGGTTGCTTTGTCAGCCAGTCCCCTAGCGAAAGCCCGTTCAGTTGCCCTAGCGGCTTGACGCGGGCTTAAGGTAATCCCTTTTACTGAGGCACCAAAGCGATCGCACAGGTGTAGTGCACTCCCACCGATACCGCAGCCGGCATCTAAAATGCTGTGGGCCGATTGAATGCCGGCCCAATTGAGAAGGCTATCAATCAGGTCAACCTGCGCTTGCTGTTGATCTTTCTGGTGGGTTCCAGTGAGACCGTAGAACCCATGATGCATGTGCTCGCCCCACAGGTTTTCCCAGAGGCTAGAAGACTGATCGTAAAACGTTTGGATATTCTCGTAGAGCTCTGAAGTCATTACGGTGTTTTCTGATTCCTTGGGCAGTGTAGTCGTCTTATGAAACTCTGTGGGTAAGCGTGGCCAAGAAGGCCGCAGACTGTAGCGATTGTTCGGAGATCTCCACATTATTTCTCAAAAGTTGAGGGTTGAGAGGAAATCAGCGTTTTTGCTCAAGTTGGAACCGAAGATTTGAATGGGGTCAAGGTATAAACTACAAACTGCGTTCGTTCCTGATTGAAACTCAGTTGAGGGTACAGGCGCTGAAACTTCGTTCCGGATTAATTGGAGAAATGCGCAGCATATGTGGAATCGCGTCTTAAACGGATTGAACTGGCTTTTGGTTGCCAATTTATTTTTTGTGCTGGCTAGCTTTGGCTGGTTTGCAACTGCAGTCACTGGACGTAGTTTGAACGTGAATTTAGGGCTGGAGATTTGGTACAGCCTCTGGACACCTGTGTTTCAGCCTGCAATTGGCGTTTTAATGGCTGGGGCGATCGCGGTGGGCGTGCTCCGATGGATTGCCAATAAGTTGGCTGCCATCCGCGAAAATTAAGCCGTTACTGATTTAGAGGATGCGTTGAGCGGCAAAAATCACTACTTAGTCGGGCTATCCAAATACAATCCTACTGAGGGGCTATGTTAAATTTAATACTTGCCAACAGCGTCCCAACTCTATTTGATGGGCAAGCTAACACCGTAGTCAAGCACCGTTGCCTAAAATCGAATGTTGAAGCACCTCATGGGATTAACACTCATTACATTGTTAGTGAGCTGCGGCGATCACGGGCCAACGGGTGATGACAATACGCCGGTCGCTACGCCGCCAACAGACACTGAAACACCCGCAGCTCAACCCCAAACGGAGGCATCGGCTACATCGGCACCTGCTGTAACTGACGAAGTAGCAACTCCTGCTACAACAACTGCATCCTCGGGTACTCTGACACCCGGCACCTACTGTTACACCATTGACAACGCCCTAGTGACAGGCGCGGCAAGGGTCACTCGTGACAGTGGCAATCAAGTTACTGGCGACAGCACCGTCACCATCCATGACGAGGTAAATAGCTATTACTCTTCCTATTCGCAACAATTTGAAGGAAGCCTGAGCGGTAATCAGGCCGAGCTCTTAGTCACAACCTGGATTGAGTACGATCGCCAATCAAACAACGAAACCTGGACAATCACGCCAGAAGCTCTCACCATCTATGACGACACATTCATCACGACAGATTGTGAGGATGAGGCCGTCACTGTTTACTTTGCTGGGCCAGACGGTCTGGAGGCTGCGAATCTTTTGGAGGGGTTGGCATCTGGAGTACGTGTGCAGTTTGATCCGGGAACCAGTGGCACGGTGCTAGAAAATGCTGTTGTGCGGGGCGATCGCGATCTTTACATTCTGGGTGCTGATGGCGGACAGGTGATGTACTTAGACATTACCTCGCTAGAAGACAATGCTGTGTTTGATGTGATTAGTCCCAGTGGCGATATTCTGTTACGGGAAAGCGTTAGTGAGCGCCTTTTCCTACCTGAGTGGGGCGATTATCAAATTATCGTTGGGGGGACTCGTGGAAACGCGACCTATGCCTTAGAGGTTTGGATTGAATAAAGATTAGACCTTAGATACTGTGTTGATTTTGGCGTGTCAAGTCCTACGAGGCAGTAGTTTATCCGGGTCAAACGGTTGCCTGGACT
>JBCBSR010000020.1:0-45171 GCA_039819045.1 Cyanobacteria bacterium J06638_28 | reverse complement strand
CGGTCGCGCTTTAGCCAGTCATCGAGAATGTCGAACCATCCTCGCTGGGCTTGCGCTCGTCCCATTGCTATGGTCATAGCGCGATTCTCCAAAAATTGTATTTACAGAAAATAAGTACAGACAACGAGTGAGCAAGCCCGTATCACACAAGTATGAATACTTACTACTCCAAATGAATTGTCTTAACTGTTCTTTACTATAGACGATTGTTTTCTCAGGTGCAGCCTTATCAAAGACCCAGACCACAGAATTCTCAAGGCACTTTAAAGAGCTACTCGGCTGGCCTACAAATACGCCACATCACAAATCTGGCAATAATGCTCAGGCAATACACGGCTGCTGATGAGTGATTAAAGATAGCCAGGCTGCTTTCAGAAAAAATTAATTTTTTCTGATGCAAGGTGATACTTCAGTCGTCAAGACTGCTCAGCGTAGTTCGCCAGGTAGAAGATGCCAGATAACCCAACGGAATGTACGGATACACGCCGCTGTGCGGGCATGGATTTCTCTGGGATACTGGGAGTGTACTTTGTGAATGCATTCTCCATGTTTACCCTTGAGCTGAATTTGAAGCAAACGCCTGCTCCCTTAATGATTCAGAAGAAATCTTCTGAGGATGCCCAGGCGGATTATCAGCGCCTGACCGAAGCGCTCAAGTCTGGTAACACGACGGTGGTCGAACTTTCCTGTGACCAAGTACCGGAGAAACGGGTCAGTGTTTTGGTCAATGAGCTTGCGGCTGTGCAAATCTACGACAAAACGGGTACAACCTCGGCGTCTGGTAAGCCTCCCGGCTTCTTTGCGCTGATGGGTGATGAACAGCAATAACGATATCCCAGGCTTCGTTATCGCATCCGTATTCGTTACATTCTGACCGTGCCAGCCCTAACTGTAACGCTAGGGCTGTGTTTTTGTTTGGCAAGCACTGCACACTTCAACTGTTAATGGCCCTTAAAGGTTAGTCACTATGGCTCTGACCGATCACAATAGCCCCGCAATTGAGGTTAATGACCTCTCTTTTCAGTGGTCACCTCAGGCACAAGTGTTGCAGCAATGCTCACTCCAGGTACAGCATGGGGAGTTCTGCATGCTGTTGGGCGATAACGGCAGTGGCAAGTCAACGCTACTCAAGCTGCTAACTGGGTTGTTAACCCCTCAAGCAGGGCGAGTGCACATCGAACAGCCTTTTGGGTACGTTTTTCAAAATCCCGATCATCAGTTAGTGATGCCAACTGTAGGGGCTGATGTTGCTTTTGGTCTGGTAGACGAGCGTTTACCTTTATCTGCTGTACGCAATCGGGTAGCCGAAGCCTTAGCTGCGGTAAATCTGGCCCATCTAATACGGCGGCCTATCTATGCTTTGAGTGGAGGGCAAAAGCAACGGGTCGCGATCGCGGGAGCGATTGCCCGCCACTGTCACGTTTTGCTTTTAGATGAACCGACCGCTTTGCTCGACCCGGATAGTCAGCTCGAATTGGTGGCACAAGTGAGAGAGTTAGTGAAACGGCGATCGCTCACAGCGCTCTGGGTAACCCATCGATTAGTCGAACTGGACTATTGCGATCGGGCCTTCCTTTTACGTCAGGGAAAGGTGGTCGATCAAGGCGATCCGCACAGAATCAGAATGATGCTGGAAAGTTGACTCAGCTTATCCACCACCCAACTCTGGATATTCCTGACCGTGCAGTTAAGGAGGGCACACTTTACTATAGGAAAAGATGCCTTAATACTTCTTTACGCCCAAATACCCAGATATCCAATAATGTCGTGATTCCAATGAATTCGTCTGTTCCCTCTCCCCTTCTTCTCGTAGATGGCTACAACATCATTGGAGCCTGGCCACAACTGAGCCAGTTGCGCGATCACGACAGCCTGGAGTCAGCCCGATACAGTCTGATTGAGGCTTTAGCAAACTACAGCGCTTACCAGGGCTTTCAGACGCGTATCGTCTTTGATGCCTACACTCAAAAGCATATTAGTGCTGCGGAAGTTGTCGCCGATGGGGTTTCGGTGCACTACACCAATTTTGGCCAAACGGCCGATACCTGCATCGAAAAATGGTGTGCTGAACTGCGTTATCAAATCCGCTTATCCGACCAGCGCCTTATCGTCGCGACCTCTGATCATGCGCAGAAACTGACGGTCACTGGGTATGGTGCCGAATGGATGTCAGCCCAAAAACTCGTCTCAGAAGTGAACGCCACCACTCGCAGTCGTCGCAAGCATCATCGCACCGAGGGATTTCAGCGCACATCTAAGCGCTTGAGCAATGTACTCAAGCCCGGTGTCTACAACCAGCTCAAGTCCCTGCGGGCTCAGCTCGAACAGTGATCACAGTTTGGAATAGAGACTTTCTCAGGAAAATCATTAACAGCAGTTGCCAAAGGGGGCAATCTCTCGTTAAGATAGGTTTCGCGTTCCTCAGTAGCTCAGCGGTAGAGCGGTCGACTGTTAATCGATTGGTCGCTGGTTCGAATCCAGCCTGGGGAGTTTTAAGACCTATACAAGCAATTTCCGCAAGCAGTCTTGCAGCGGTGGAATTTGTGGATGTGCCATAAAACCAATATTAGAGGTCGTTCCTTTTTTGTTAGGAGCCTTAAGCTCCGTATGATTGAGTGTAAAGAAACCCTAAATTAAACGTTAAACTCCTCTATTTGGTTCGTAAGGACTGTAGACATTTTGCAAAGAACCTTATAATTCCTTTTAGGAAGCTTGCGGATGCTATTCAATTCGCGACTTAAACGGAGTGATTTGGATTGGGATCCACTGGTTTACGGAGTATTTTAATCAAATTTATAGAGTGTTTTAATGATGCCCCGTGTACTTGTCATAGACGATGACCCTTCCATCTCTGAACTTGTTTCAATCAACCTTGAGATGGCTGGCTACGATGTCAGTCAGGCAGGGGATGGGGTCAAGGGTCAGGCGCTAGCTGTTCAGCTTTTGCCTGACCTCATCATGCTCGACTTGATGTTGCCTAAGGTGGATGGCCTGACCGTTTGTCAGCGTTTGCGACGTGATAGTAGGACGGCTGAGATTCCCGTGCTGATGCTGACAGCGCTGGGGCAGACACAAGATAAAGTTGATGGCTTCAATGCGGGTGCCGACGACTACTTAACTAAACCCTTTGAACTCGAAGAGATGCTGGCTCGGGTTCGGGCTTTGCTGCGCCGAACCGACCGTATTCCCCAGGCTGCTAAGCATAGCGAAATCTTAAGCTATGGCCCTTTAACGCTCGTTCCTGAACGTTTTGAGGCCGTTTGGTTTGATCAGACTGTGAAACTCACCCATTTGGAGTTTGAGCTGCTCCACTGCTTGCTACAGCGCCATGGCCAAACGGTGTCGCCGAGTGAAATTTTGAAGGAAGTGTGGGGCTATGACCCCAATGATGACATCGAGACGATTCGGGTCCATGTCCGTCATTTGCGAACGAAAATCGAGCCCGATCCGCGTCATCCCAAGTACATTAAAACAGTCTATGGTGCAGGCTATTGCCTCGAATTGCCTACTGAATAGGTAAGCGAGTCAGTTATCCTCAGTTTTCGGGCTGTTGAGGAGAATAGATCAAGCCTACTGTTCTGAACTTGCTTCATGAGAGCACCAAGCACTCCAGCCGCCTACAAATAGCTTTGGCAAAGGGTGTCCTAAGACAGCTTGACCCAGGATATTGACACAGGCCGTTACACCAGAACCGCAATAGAAGACTGGATTTTCCCGGCTATGTAACTTGGCCCACTGCTGCCTCAGTTCTTCAGGGTTCTTGAAGTAGCCATCGGCATCGAGATTCCACTGCCAAAAAAAGTTGGTAGCGCCTGGAATCGAACCCGCGATGGGGTCGATGGGCTCCTGCTCGCCACGAAACCGTTCTGGCGATCGCGCATCGACCAGAAAGCTCTCCTCCTGGCGTTGCCGTTCCAGAATATCGTCACGATCCACAACCCAGCTTGTCTGTATATCGGGGACAAACTGTCCAGGCTGCGGTGCTATCGGAATTGTTGCCGAAACGGGATACTCAGCCGCTTGCCAAGCCGGAAAACCGCCGTCTAAGACAGCCACTGAAGGATGTCCTAGATAGCCCAAAAGCCACCATAGGCGAGCGGCAAACGCCCCTTTACTACTGTCGTAGGCCACAACATGAGTGGCTGGGTCAGATGAAATGCCTAGAGACGCGAGCTTGGCCACCAAGGTTGCCAGATTTGGCAGTGGATGACGCCCGCTATGTCCCTCAACGACACCGGATAAATCCTGATCAAGTCCCAAATAGAATGCACCGGGAATATGTTCTTCAAGGTAGGCTTGGTGACCAACATCCGGATCATTCAGGGTAAAGCGGCAGTCAATGATTACAACCTGAGAGTCATTCAGGTGTTCATGCAGCCATGCCATATCGACGAGGGGCGTTGGCATCCCGGTGGCAGATTGAGCCATGATTCAGGTTTCCGAAATAGAACAGTTAGACATTCTGTAGCGTGTAAAAGGTCAGGCTTGTACGGCCATAATGCTTCTGTCGCTGGAGCTCTAGTCCTCGAATGGGTGTGGCTTGCCAAGTCGCTTCCTCGTGTTCGACAGCGAGTTCGCCCTTAGGATGCAATAACTGATATTGGGCGATCGCAGCCAATACGGGCTGATAAAGGTCGCTCTGATAAGGGGGGTCAAAGTAAATATGTTGGAACCGCTGTGGGGCTAGCTTGGGGAGCCACGCCAATACATCGCCACGAATCACACGGGCCGTTTGGTGAGGCTGCACAATCGGCTGCCAGTTTTGCCGAATGGTGTGGCAGGCAAGACTTGATTTTTCAATCCCGAGTACCTCGATCGCCCCACGACACAAGGCTTCAGCTCCCATAACGCCATTGCCTGCACAAAGGTCGAGCCAAGAACACGCTTCAATCGAGTCATGCCAAATATTAAATACGGCCTCACGTACCCGCCCTGTGGTGGGACGGGTTGTCTGTCCAGGAACAGTCTTCAACTGGCGATTACCGTAGATTCGCAGGGCCATTACCGGCTCAACACCACCGTTTTTTGCCGCACAACGGTGACAAAGTTAGAGAGCACCTGTAAACCAGCCGTGGAAGACTTTTCGGGGTGGAACTGCACTGCCATGAGATTATCGCGCGCGATCGCCGCCGTTACAACTTGACTCCCGTGAGTAACGGTTGCTGCCGTCACCGTCGGGTCAGCTGGCTCAGCATAATAGGAATGGACAAAATAGACCCAGTCACCGGTTGTGAGATGCTGCCATAAAGGTGATTGCGGTTGCGTTAGGACTAATTGATTCCAACCCATATGAGGAATCGTAATGCCAGGCTCGGGACGAAACTCACGAATGATTCCAGGAATAATGCCTAATCCGGGCTCTTTGCCCTCTTCACTACCGTCAAAAAGTACCTGAAGCCCCAAACAAATACCTAAGAATGGCTTGCCAGACGCAATGATTGCTTGAATCGGTGCAATCAAATCCCGCATCCGGAGATGCTCCATAGCGGGGTCGAAGGCACCAACCCCAGGGAGAACAATACCATCGGCTGCTTCTAAATCGCTAGGACAATCAGTCACCTGGGGGATTGCGCCTGCCTGCTCAATGCCTTTGCAAGCAGAATGAAGATTTCCCATGTCGTAATCGATTACGGCGATACAAGTCATGGTTAGCCTCCTGTTGATTACCTTTAGACCTCCTTATCCTACACAGAATAGGATCCGGAAACCGCCCATTGATGAGCGTATGATAGCCGTAATAGGGGCGAGGGCTTTGTCCATTGGTTACTGAACACTGACAAGGTATCAGCACGACAAGCTGGCCATACTCCTAAACATCAGGGATTAGCGACTACCACGTGACTTTGTTTAATTTGCGACACGTCAGCGCTACTCTTGCTATGACATCTCTTTTGCTAACTTCCTTTGCTCCCTGGCGGGCTCATCAGCTGTCCAACACATCTGATGATTTACTGGCGCTCCTTCAGTCTAGAGGCCAAATTCCTGAAGACACGGTTTTGCTCAGACAGCTACCAGTCCATTTTCAGCTTGCTCCGACTGAAGTAATTTCAACCCTGGTAACGGCGAAACCAGCTGTTGTCGTGTGCTGTGGCATGGCCGAAACCAGAACCCATCTGACGTTGGAACGCTATGGGCGTTTTGAAGGGGAGCACCTCGCGACATCGCTTGACCTGACCCAACTGGCTGCCGGTACTTATTGGACAGATATCAGCGAAGATGCCGGTGATTATGTCTGTAACTATCTCTACTTTCGACTATTGGCCTACATTCAGAAAAGCAATTTGCCGACCTATGGATTGTTTGTTCATGTGCCGCTGTTGACACCAGAGAATCAAGAATTGATTGCTTATGATCTAGCGCTTATGCTCAGGCAACTGAAAACAATGGCGCTTACCTGTGGTGGGCGAACCGCTGCGTAGCAACAACCACTAAATTGGCATGCTTCACTTGACTCAATATCCATCCGCAAGCTTGGCGATTAAAGTCCCTCGACGATAGGCTTGCGAGCGCCCGCCACACGGTTGGTATCTTTTGCCATCAATGCCATAGGTTCAGCAGTTTGTTTCCATTTGCTCGCTTTAAAGAACAAAAAGGCGACCCCAAAAACTGAAGTCACCTCTGGCGATATTCATTCACCACATCCTTGTCGTTAATTCTTGCTCAAGAAGATCTGCCCAGCAAATTAGACATGGCTTGCGCAAGACTGAAAGCCTTTTCTTTTGCCTTCAAACTCCTCTTCAGATGTAGCGAGCAAATGGCTACTCACTAGCATTGAATTACGAGCCAGTTGTTTGAGCGGATAGCAACTCTTTAAGCTTCTCTAGTTCCTGTGCCCAGCGTGGATCAGGCTGAGCCGATTCAGTATCGTTGGTTGTGAAGGAAGATTTGCTACGGTTGTTGGACTTGCCTTTGCGACGACTGGGGCCAGCATCACCAGATGACTCACCCTCACCTTTCCCCTTAGCTCGAGGTAGCGCCTTCTCAATTTTCAGAGTGTTATCTTCCAGAACGTAATTGCCAAACTTTTCGACGAGGGCATCGGCTTGCTCATCTGTTTTCACAGTTACAAATCCAAAGCCTCGACATTTTCCAGTCTTGCGATCGGAAACCAGCTTAATAGAAACAATTTCTTCAGTGTGTTCGGAAAAAATTGCCTCTAACTGCTCACGCTCTAAATCTTTTGGCAAATTGCCTACGTAAACTCTCACAGACATGTGCTCAGATACCTCTTTATCAACGTTTATTGTCAACGGGGTTAACATCAAAATTTACCTGCGTCTAGCAATACATATTGCTTTCAGCTCACCTTTCATAAGCATTCATCCTTACATGCAATCCTAGAAGAATACTGCGAACTTTCACTTTGAGAACGGCTTGCCATGCTCCACAGTTACTGTTCCTATCTCTGGCCAGTAAACCCACTCTAAATTCGCTAGGACTTTTGCTCAGGAAAACGCCCGATGCCGCTGTAATATTCAAGGCTAAATTCTGTAGTACGAGGCACTCTAAGATTGAACACCATTGATTAACTTAACATGTGCAACTCGGGAAGCAGGCGTAAATCTCAAACTTTGTTCAGCGCCTTCAAATTAAGTGAAGGCATAAAAAACCAGCTACCCCCTTGGATAGCTGGAATGACTTGCTGTGTTGAGAGTAGGAGAACCCAATACCTAGCACCCGTCTGGGCACAGTGACTAAGCTACGCTTGCTTTGACTAGCCACGAATAGGCACACTGGAACTCTGTAAAGAAATGTAACACATTGATTCCAACTCCGCAATGTCTCAAGTACGGCTGAAGTCACCAGTCATCCTGAATTAGCCGCGTACCAGGATGTACACCCCCAAGCCGCAAAACGTTAGGCTTAGCAGTACAGACCAGATGGGGTGATTGGCGCGGGCAACCGCTTTTCCCTGGTGCAAGCAGTAATCAATGTCCAGCCAGGCGATCGCGCCTCGGCGAAACCATCCCTGTATTTCCAGTTTTTGGTTTAACCAGTCGGTCGGATGCCGCGGATGCAGGAATAGATTGCCTAGGGCTCCCAAGTTAGACAAGAAATGTAGCTTCAGCAAGCCAGAAGGCGTATCCAGCAGTAAGTCTTGGCAGAGCCAATTAGCGATGCCGCGCCGTCCCAACAAAGTGCCTTGTAGGCGTACGGGCTGGCTGTCCGTTGGTAGCGCCATAGGATTTTTCAGCAGGCTGGGTAAAGGCGGCGTTTGAAGTCGATTCAAGGTCGTAATATCAGGAAAATAGCGGTTAATGCGCATCATGATGCCGATACCCAAGCCGAGCAATAAGCCGCCTCGCAATAGGCTCGGGTCGCCATAAAACCAGCTCAGTTGCCAAATATCCAAAGGGTTAACCAGGCCACCGATGAACCAAAAAAGTAGGGCTGCAACGAGGCCCAGTATTGGCCCTACATAGGGGCTAGCTTGTCGAAGAAAGGGAACCCAGTAATCCCAAAAGTCGGCTTGATTTTTGAAGCTGACCTTAGCGACTGACTCGGACAGCGGAATTTCAGGTTCTAAGTGCCATTGCAAAGCCCATATCGTAAGATGTCGCAAACGCTCTCCTAGCAAAGGGTGAGTGCTGTTACAGGCGAGCCATTGCCGATAGGGGTTGCGCGTATCCCACTTTAATAAAGTGGGGAAAGCCGGATGGGGATAAATCGTCGACAGGACGAGCGCGGTGTCGTAGCCGCAGGGAGTCAGCAGAGCCGTGCTTTCAACAATGGGGAGAGTCGCTGCTGCTGAGCGTAGTGATTGGCCAACACCATCGCCCAGCTTAATAAGGGCTCGGGCCAAGGCGTTGGGATTACCTGTCCATTCCGTTGCCTGGCGATCGCAGCTGGCAACACGAAGGCGTGACGCTGCCAAACTTAACTTGTAGACAACCCAATACAGGCCATAAAAGACGGCTGAAACCCCTGCTGCCAAAGTTTTGCTGGCTCGATCACGAGCGCGATCGCCCCACTGGGCTGTCTGCCAATAGGCCCAGTACAGTAATTGGATCAAAACAGCAACGAGCGACATTAAAGGCAACGTCCTCGTCGTTAGATGCGTTAGTTCATACCCTATCAGTGTGGCTAATTCATCATCGTGGAGATGGGCCAACGCTCCGCGGCTGATGACAATGCGGCTGTAGCGCGGTAACCAGCCGTAGCTAAAAATAAGCGGCGCATCGATAGGCAGTTCTCGAAGTGCCGGTAAGAGCCAGCTACGCTGCTGGCCAATGCGACGCAATAATCGACACCCTTCTGGATGGGTCTGTTTGAGCTTTTGAATCGTCAGCTCCTTCTGCCCGTAAGCGCGAGTCAGCAGAACATCCAAAAGCCATGGCGAGGCGAGTAGCAGTAGTCCTAAAATGACGAGCACCAGCAGGGTGTGTTGTTGGTAACGCCAGCTGAGTGGAATGGGCAAGAGCCATTGGAAAAGACCCAGCAGTTTAGCAACCTGGGTTAAAGCCACTTGTGTAAAGGCCCGACAGACCCAAAACAGAGCGATCGCGGTAAGCGCCTGCACTCCCCACAATCGAAAGAGTGTCCATTGAGGATAAGGAATCGCGCGTAAACGAGATAGGCGTCCAGCATAAGGGAAAGCCCATGGCGTCTCAGTTAGAGTCTCTGCGGACGGTAAAGCAGGCAGATCCGAAGAGGGTGGCGAATTATCACCGACCTCAGTGCCAAGATCGGTTGAGGTACCTGTCTGATTCAGGTTGGCGTAGTGAAAAAGGGAGTTCTCTGGGGCTGCTGGGTCCGAAGTCACCGAAGACGATTCGCCTGGCGTTGATGTTAGTACTGCATTGGGCGCATCAGGTGATGTGTGATTCGGTTCATTGGGTGTCTCTGCCCCTTCCGGCAGGTCAACGGCCGATGATGAATGTGTCTCTGGGTTTAATGGCTGAAAGCCACTGGTATTCGCAACTGAAGCGGGTTCTTCACTCGCATTCTCATTAAGAGGAATAAAACCGGGAGTTGGGGAGGGAGACGATGTTGAGGCCGACGCGGTGGGCTCTAGAGGCTGAAAACCACTGCGATCCTGGCCTTTTGCAGCTTCTTGGACGGGATGTGATTGGGGCTGCGCCAGCTGAAGCTTGTCTAGCGTGCCTTTAGCCCATGCTTGGACCTTGGCCTGAGGATGGTCGGTCAGCGGTTCACACAGCGCGATCGCCGCCTGAATTTGGCCTGTTCCTCTCAGGGCTGACACCCAACCCATACGGGCCTTTAGCCGCATGGCACCCGATACGCTGGAATTCTGCGCTAGCGTAGAGAACGATGCAATGGCGGCAGCAAAATCCTTGCCTTTTAAGGAAGCTATCCCGGCCTTTAAGATGTCCTCTGGTGGCATCGCGGCAAAAGGAGTAGATGAACAAGAGGACGGAGGCAACTCTGACATGCCGCTGACCACACTAACGATTTACGACTAAGGGTACGAAAATTTGCCAACTTTGCGATCGCAGTCTCAGTCCTGTAGGAGCGTATCCGCTATCCTGGCACGCTATGTCAGTCTCGTCGAGGATCCCAATGCGCTGCAGGCGATCGCAAACACACTGCTGCCTGTAGGATTTTGGGTCAACCCGCTGAAGAGCCATGGAGCAAGCTTAGTTGACTATCTTCAGGCTGTTGGTATCGAAGTCGAGCCCATTGAATGGATGCCAGGGGCTTGGCGTGCTCGGGAATGGCGATCGCCTGGGCAGACGCTTGCCTTCACAGCCGGGTGGTACTACGTCCAAGAAGAAATTGCGATGGCCGCTGTACCCGTTCTGGATCCGCAACCGGGCGAACAGATTCTGGATATGTGTGCAGCTCCAGGGGGCAAAACGGCTCAAATCGCCCTGCGATTGCAAAATACCGGTCTGGTCATCGCAAATGAACTCCATGCAGCTCGGATGCCGAGTCTAAGCACGACGATTGCCCGTCTAGGGCTCACCAACGTGATCACAACCCAGGGCGATGGTCGCGTGTTACCTTTGCCACCCCATCAGTTTGATCGCGTTCTGGTGGATGTGCCCTGCTCTGGGGAGGGTAATTTACGACGGCGGCAACATCCTCGTCCCTGGCAACCTCAACATGGCTTGCGGATTGCCGCTGCCCAGAAAAAGCTCCTGAGTCGAGCTTTAGATTTAGTAAAACCCGGTGGCGTGGTGGTTTACAGTACCTGCACCTTTGCTCCCGAGGAGAATGAGGCCGTTTTGGATGCTGTCTTAGGCGATCGTGCCTATCTAGAACCTATTCACCTTCCTGGACTCCAAGGTCAAGCGGGGGTAACCCAATGGCAAGGGCAATCCTATCGTCAAGATATGCCCCTAGCTCAGCGTTATTTTCCCCACTTCAATAATACGGGGGGCTTTTTCATGGCAAAACTGCGTCGTACTGATGCTGCTTGCTTAGCCTCAACAGAACCTTTAGAACACCCCACCCTGGCTTCTGTATCGATTGACCCCGTTGCCCCGATACAAAAACTCCAAAAGGATTTTGGCCTACCGGATACAGAATTCCAACCCTATGCCTGCTGGGCAACGGGCAAAAAACGGCTGTGGCTTACCCAAAAGCATTGTCGGCCTATCGCTGGTTTACAGCCACAAACGTTGGGTATCCCTGTGGTCAGCTACACGAATCTGGGATTCAAACCGACGACGGCGTTTCTCCAGCACTGGGGGGCGCAAATTCAGCGTAACGTCGTTGAGCTACGCCATGAGCAGGACGCCCTGGCTTTTGTCCAAGGCGAAACTCAAACCCTTGATACCAACCTAGTATCGGAAATGGAGCCGGGTTATATCCATGTAAGATATGGTGCCTTTCAGCTCGGCTGTGGACGACAGATTGAGGGGAAACTGCAGTCTCAATTGCCGAAAACACTCCGTTGGGCAGCGAAACGTTAGCACAAATCCACCTTGGAAGTAAGTTGGCGAGGCTTGTACAAGCAAATATTGGGCTTTCGGTCAAGCGCAAAACCACAATCAATGTGTGGACTTTTCTATAGAAACTTTTTGCGGTTACCCCAGTTCAATACCAAAGGGAAGCAGGGCTGTGGAATCACCCCCATAAATAGGGTAGTTAGACAAGCTAGACTAATCTGCGGTGCATTTCTGGCTTGGGAGATAAGGGTGGGAATCCTAATCCTGGCTAGGCTTAATTCTTTATATCCCACCGCAAACGTTTAACGGTATGCCTCAACACAGTTCTGAATCAGGTACCAGCATCCGCAAAACTGCACCTCAAGATATGCCTGGTTTGAGTACGTTCGGCGGCGTATTCACCCCCTCTATTCTCACCATTCTGGGGGTGATTATGTACCTGCGGTTTGGCTGGGTACTGGGGCATGTCGGGCTTTGGGGGACACTGCTAATTGTTACCCTGTCTACCAGTATTACCCTGCTAACCGGACTATCCATTGCGGCCATTGCCACCGACCAAGTGGTCAGGGCGGGGGGCGCATATTACATGATTAGCCGATCTTTAGGGATTGAAACCGGGGGCGCAGTTGGGATTCCGCTGTTCTTTGCCCAAGCATTGTCGGTTGCCCTTTACACGCTGGGTTTCGCTGAGAGTGTCGTCAAACTCTACCCTAGTCTCAACCAGACCCTCATTGCGCTGGTAACCACGATATTGGTGACCCTTCTGGCGTTGAAATCGGCGGCGATCGCCATTCGCATTCAGTATTTCATCATGGCGGCGATCGCCCTCTCACTAATTTCGCTATTTTTGGGCCAGTCTGTGGATCCTGCCACCGTGCCCGCTGCCGCCGAAAGTTCAGAGACTGTGAGTTTTTGGGTGGCCCTCGCCGTATTCTTTCCAGCCGTCACAGGCATCATGGCAGGGGTCAACCTATCCGGCGACCTGAAAGACCCGACCAAGTCGATTCCTATCGGTACCTTGGCAGCCATTGTGACGGGCTACGTCATCTATATGCTGATTCCGGTGCTGCTGCATTTTCGGGCTGAACCGGAGAGCCTCATTGCGGATCCGCTCATTATGCGGCGGATCGCGATTTGGGGGGATGCGATTCTGCTCGGGGTGTGGGGAGCAACGCTATCGAGTGCCATTGGGAGTATTTTGGGTGCGCCCAGAATCCTGCAAGCGTTAGCCCGCGATGGCGTTTTGCCCCAATCGCTACGGTGGTTGGGCAAGGGCAGCGGCCCTACTGATGAACCGCGGTTGGGAACCCTCTTCAGCTTGGGGGTGGCGCTGGCAGCAGTGGGCGTTGGGGACTTGAACTTGATTGCTCCAGTTCTGACCATGTTCTTTTTGACTACCTACATGGTTCTGAATGTGTCGGCCGGTGTGGAAGGCTTTTTGCAAAGTCCGTCGTTTCGGCCCACCTTCAAAGTGCATTGGAGCTTTTCGCTGCTGGGTGCAGTGGGCTGCCTCATCATCATGTTTCTGATCAATGCGATCGCGACAGTCGTCGCTGCGGTCGTCGTACTGGGTATTTATGTTTGGTTGGAGCGACGCGAAATTGAAAGCGCTTGGGGCGATGTCCGTCAGGGACTCTGGATGTCGCTAGTCCGCACTGCACTGTTCCGTATCCATGGGCCACTTGACACCAAAAATTGGCGGCCTCATTTGATGGTGTTTTCGGGAGCCCCCACCAAGCGCTGGCATCTCATTGATTTAGCGAATGCGCTGACCCATCGCCGAGGACTGTTTACCGTAGCCAGTGTGCTGCCGGAGGGTAGTCGCGATGTGGCCCGCCAAGAAGTCCTAGCTTCAACAATTCAGGATTATTTGGAAAAACAAGGGATTCAGGCATTCGTGCGTTTGGTGACAGCTCACGATCCGTTTGATGGCATGAAGCAGCTGATCGAAGCCTATGGTATCGGCCCCCTCATGCCGAATACGGTGCTGCTAGGTGATACGGAAAATCCAGCGGGCCGCGATCGCTTCAGCACCATCGTGGCCCAGTGCCACCGGGCCAAACGCAACGTCATTATCCTCAAGAGCAGTCCCGATCAGTTCACCCTAGTGCGCCGTCGTCCGTCGCGTCTGCGCCGCATTGATGTGTGGTGGGGGGGGATGCAGGCTAATGGGGGATTAATGCTGATTTTGGCCTATCTGCTGCGCACCAGTTGGGAATGGCGCGGGGCCGAAATTTGCCTCAAGCTGGTTGTCCCCACAGAGGCGGCAGCGGCGTCGGCGGAAAAGAATCTACGACAATTAGCCGACAGCCTACGCATTGGAGCCATTTCCCAAGTCATTGTGGCCTACGATCGCCCGTTTGAAGAAATTCTGTCCATTTCCTCGCAAACCGCTGACTTGGTCATGCTGGGGCTTGCCACCCCTGACCGAGTGGAGGATTTCGCAGCGTATTATGTGCAGCTACAAGCACGGATCGCTAAGTTGCCGAATTCGCTGTTGGTGATGGCTTCGGAGGAGTTGTCGTTTTCGCAGGTGTTGCAAAAGGATTAGAGAGCTAAGAGGGGCGAGGAAACTGTAAAGCGGGGGAATCTGTGAATTTTAGCTATTCCGATTGCAATATTATTGGGATGAGTAGGTAACAGAGCTCCTTTTCCCGCTTGTGTCCTTTTCCCTTACTTTTTCCCGCTACATTGCTAGGGGCTGTCATCATTTAGAGCCTGAATCCTCATGCTGAAAGCAGTTCAGCCCCTAGCTAGTTTTACCAAGCGGGCGCGGCAATATCTATACCGAAAGGCTTTCGAGTTTAATTGATGACGCGCCCTAGTGCTCTATCTGAGTCCTTTAGGCTTTCTCGCCTGCTAGAACGGATTCGGGAAAGTATTGCAAGGCGTCATCGCGGTGCTTGAGGAGGGTCGTTTTGGGTAAGAGACCGTGAATGTGATCCCAGGGTAGGGGTTGATCGCTGGGCCATTCCTGATGGACGTAGAAATCTAGGGGAGGGATTTGACCTTTCAGGTCTTTGAAGGCGCGTTTGTAGCTGCTGAGGGAATCACCGTAGGTGCGGGCCTGTACCAATAGCTTCGACAGGCGACGATCGCCGCGGGAAATTAAGGCTTGAATGATGGACCAGTTGTAGCTTTCAGGGCGGAAGTCGATGCCCCGCGATCGCAACTGCTTTTGCAGGAATTTCAGTCGTTTTTCCGCTTGAGGATTCACGCCGTACCACTGGAAGGGCGTATGAGCTTTCGGGACAAAGGTGCTGCACCCTAGCGTTAAGCGGAGGCCAGGGGATGCTTTTTTCAGCGTTTGCATCAGGGTGGCAGTGGCTTCCAAATCCTCGGGGGTTTCGCCGGGAATGCCCGCCATACCGTAGAGCTTGAGCGCACTGAGGCCGCCAGCTTTCGCATTTGCAGCGGCGGCAAGAATATCGTCCGTTTCTAGTTTTTTGTTGACGATGCGACGGAGTCGTTCGGAACCACTTTCAATGGCAATGGTAATGGAACGGGTGCCGTGGCGGGTGAGGGTTTGGGTCAGCTTGGCATTCACTGTGTTAGTGCGCACGGAGGCGATGCTGAGCCGCACGTCGTCAAACTTCGGCGTATTGAGATAGTCCAGCAGGGCATCAAATTCCGGGTGCTGAGTTACCGAAGCGCCCAATAGACCCAGGCGATCCGTCACCGCCATACCTTGTTCCACCGCAGGCATGAGAGCCCCCTCGACAGGAGCAGTGCGGAAGGGCAAGGTGAGATAGCTGGCCAGACAGAAACGACACATTTCGGGACAGCTGCGCACCACTTCCACCATATAGATGTTTTCCCAAGCGGCCTGTTCGGTCACCACGGCGGAAGTCAGCAAGGTGTTGCCGCGATAGGTTTGCTTCGTCAGGTGAGCAGGAATATCTGCATCTAGGGGCGCAACCGACAGGATCGGTTCATCGGTGGCGCTGTAGGTTGGCTCATACAAGGACGGAACATACACGCCAGGAACTTGCGCCAGATGGCGCAGCTGGGTGGCGCGATCGCAGTCACGCACCGTCTGATAAGCATCAATAAACGCCTCTAACACCACCTCACCGTCACCCAACAGCACCACATCAAAGAAGTCGGCAAAGGGTTCGGGGTTAGCGGTTAAAACTGGGCCCCCGCCAAAGACAAGGGGATGGTCATCTTCCCGTTCTGTGGCCCAGATTGGGATGTCACGGGATTCTAACAGCGCCAAAATGTTGTTGTAATCCAGCTCCCAAGACATGGAAAAGCCCAACAGGTGAGGCATCGCGGGAAGCGGATCCTGCAAGTCGGTAAATAGCCGCGACACAGCCAAATCAGCTCGCTGCGCTAGCATCGCCCAAATCACCTGATAGCCCAGGCTGGTAATGCCGACGGTGTACTCATTGGGAAACGCAAACACCACAGGCGTCGCGTCCTCATGGGGCACCGCTGGGGTAAACAGAAGGCGTTCAGCAGCAAACGATGGGGGCACAGACTCCTTACACCTCAAACACGACGGATGCGATCGGTATTCCAGAGAACTTAGTGGCCTGTCAAGGCGGGAACCAGCCCATAGAGGCTGAGACAGCAAGGGGGCAGGGGAGAAATTACTTTCATCCTGAGAGCTTACACTTCAGTGCTCCGGGCATTTAGCCGATCTTCACTCATACTCTAGCGCGAAGCATTCTACGTATAATTCAAATGAACTGATTCAAAAACCACGTACTAATCCCGTTGCCCAATTCTTAATTGCACCTCTTGTTCCCCCACTCTCTAGGGTGCGTCATCAATTAAACTCGCAAGCCTTGCAGTATCAGCATTGCCGCGCCCGCTTGGTAAAGCTGGCTAGGGGCTGAACCGCTTTCAGCATGAGGATTCAGGCTCTAAATGATGACAGCCCCTAGCTCCCTGCCCTTCTTACTCCCCTCCTCCCTCTGTATGGCCAGCCATAAGCAATCAGATCCCCAAACAGTCAGTCTGAAGGTGAACAATTGGTTGCGTCCTCACCCCTAAGTCTAGAGTTCCGCTATGATGACTTGACGCTGTCCCTAGCGTTATTGCCCCTCTTCTGTTGCTTCCCGCCCCATGAGTACCCCCCGCCTCCATCCTGATACCATTGCTGCTGTGCGCGATCGCGCTGACATCGTCGATGTTGTGTCCGAACGGGTGGTGCTGAAAAAACAGGGAAAGGACTATGTTGGGTTGTGTCCGTTCCACGACGATAAGTCACCCAGTTTCAGCGTTAGCGCTAGCAAGCAGTTTTACTATTGCTTTTCTTGTGGGGCCGGGGGCAATGCCTTTAAGTTCCTGATGGAGCTGGAGAAGCGATCCTTTGCCGATGTCGTGCTGGATCTCGCGAAGCGATATCAGGTACCGGTCAAAACCCTGGAGCCAGAAAAGCGCCAAGAATTGCAGCGTCAGCTGACCTTACGCGAACAGCTTTACGAGATTCTAGCGGTCACCACCAGCTTTTTTGAACATGCCCTCCGGCGTCCGGATGGCAATCAGGCGTTGACTTATCTGCACCAGCAGCGAGAGCTGACGGATGCCACCATCCAGCGCTTTCAGCTAGGCTATGCGCCCGGTGGATGGCAGACGCTTTATGGCTATCTGGTGGAGCAAAAGCAGTATCCGGTTGCGTTGGTCGAACAGGCGGGATTAATCGTCCCCCGCACCTCTGGCAGTGGTTATTACGATCGCTTCCGCCATCGCCTTATGATTCCCATTCACGATGTTCGGGGTCGGGTTATTGGCTTTGGGGGGCGTTCCCTCGCCGATGAGGACAAACCTAAATATTTGAACTCCCCCGACACCGAGCTTTTTGACAAGGGACAAACGCTATTTGGCTTAGATAAAGCCCGTGAGGCGATCGCCAAAGCGGATCGAGCCGTCGTCGTCGAAGGCTACTTTGACGTCATTGCCCTCCATGCAGCGGGGATAGAGTGCACCGTCGCCGCCCTTGGAACCGCCCTGAACGCCACTCAAGTCCGCCAGCTGCTGCGCTATACCGAGTCCAAGCAAATCATTTTCAACTTTGATGCGGATGCGGCGGGCGTTAAAGCTGCCCAACGGGCGATCGGGGAAGTCGAGGCCATGGCCTATCGCGGCGATGTGCAGCTGCGGATTTTGAATATGCCTGACGGCAAAGATCCAGATGAGTATCTCCGCCACCATCCCACGGAAGCCTACGGTGAACTCCTGGATCAGGCTCCCCTCTGGCTGGATTGGCAATTGCAACAGCTGCTACAGGATCGCGATTTGCAGCAAGCTGATCAGTTTCAGCAAGCCTCCCAAGAAATTGTGGCGCTGCTGAGTGACATTGCCAATGCCGACACTCGTACCCACTACGTGCGCCAGTGCGCTGAGCTTTTCAGTCATGGGGATGCACGCCTGATGCCCTTGCTGGCGGAAAACCTGATGGTGCAGGTTCGCCGCAAACGGCGATCGCCCAAAGGGCAACCGGCTCAAGCCAACCTATCCTTCACTCAAACCAACACGCTGGAAGCGGCGGAAGCGGCTCTACTCCAGGTATTTATCCATAGCCCTGAGCACCGCCCTACCATCCTTGAAATTCTGGAAAATCGTGATTTGCAGTTTAGCTATTCTCACCATCGCGCGCTCTGGCAAACCCTACGGCTGCAAACCGCTACCGATGGGTCGGATCCGATGCTGCAAGCCGCTGATTTAGTCGGTTGGCTGCGCGATCGCGCGGCGGAATCCCTCACACTGGCGCAAACCCAACATTTGTTTTACCTGGATGAGAAAAAACGACGGGATGTCCTGCGGGCTCCTCTGGTCATTCGGGCTGCGGCTGCCTGCATCGAACAAGCCCTCTGTGAAAAGCGCTACCGTCATTTCCTCAACCTTTGGAGCACAGCTGAAGCAGCTGCAACCGTAGAACAGCAGGCCTATTACCAAACGCAAATCTATACCGAGAAACGCCGCATTGCTGAACTGGAAAAAGAACGTCAAACAACGTTCGAGGACTTGGCTCAGTTACCGTGGGTTGGCGACAACTAAGCGTGTTTTAATCGAGAAAACATCCTGCGCGAGAACCCCAGTTTTTAATCCATAGCAGGCTAATGGCAAGTTATTGCAAAAGGCAGAAATCAGAAGGCAAAAGGCAGAAACAAAAGTCTCGCTGTATGAGGCTTTCAGGGAATCCACTTATCCTACACAACCCGTCAGATGCTAAAGGACACTTTGCAACAGCAAGACATCTTCTCTAGCCGCGGATAAGGACTTTCAGGATTCAATCCTGTCCGAGTGGTCGCGATACCCAAACGAGTCTACAGAATTTGAGAAAATCCTTCGAGGGGCGTGGGGAAGTGTGTTCCCCACATCGGGGGTTTGGGGGCAAGCCCCCGAGCGTTTGCCATCGCTTTGGCGGTTGCAAGCAACCGGGGTTCTGGACACGTTAATTTTGGGAGCACGCTAAGACTATTGCTGCTGCGCTACATAGCTTGAGGTTCTTTGCCGTAGGCTTGCCAAGCCAGATCGATCAAACCGTTCATGATCGCAACGGCTAGTACCGCGTTACCCTTGCGGCCATCAATGCGAATGTGGGGCACCATACAGTCCTGTAAACGGGATTTCAACACATCCACATCCAGGAAACCTGCCGGTGTCGCAATGACCAGGGCGGGTCGGACTTTATTGGCTTCGACCAAATCGACTAAAGATTCCAGTGCCGTCTGGGATTCGCCCAAAACGAAAATACCCTCTGGATACCGTTGAGCCAGGGTTTCAATGCCCCAAGCGCTTTTGGTTCGGCCCTTTTGCGGTCGGGTGAGGGCATCCATGCTGCAATACACCGGATTCACAAAGGTGGTTTGAATTGGCGGCGCAATCCCTACCTGCACCATCGGTACATCCACCACAATCGTAGTGCGGGCCGCCAGGGCGGCGGCTCCCGAGGTCAAGGCGTGTTCTGAGAAGCGAATCAGCGACCTGAATTCAAAATCAGCCGTGGCATAAATCACTCGACGAACCAGCTCATATTCCGAAGGGGTAAACATATGATTGCCAATTTCACGGTCAATCACCCCTAAACTTTGAGCGTCCGTTACATGCCATTCCATAGGTCACCTGTGGCGATATTCTTGAACTCATTTTGCCTATGATATCGGCTTTTTCGTTCATGCTATGAACACCCGTTCGGTAAAAGATGGCGTGCCATTGGGGGCAGGTGTTGGGCCACAGCAGCAGTCGGAATGCGGCAGGCGGCAGGCGGAACTGAAAGGCTTGCCAGATAGCTGCAATCAGCATCTGGAGTGACCTAACCTATTTGCAGCGTGCTATTCCAATGTGCTCAATCAAAACGACAAATCCTGCTCCCTTGCCTCATTGGTCGTCCCAACACGGGGAAACGGGTAGCATCGAAGCGATACCTAAAGTGCGCTTACCCAAGTGGCTCAAGCGAGGGTTTCTAGCCTACCGCTACCTCAATTTGACGTACAGCGGTTAAGGCCGAATAGCTCACACCCGCCGTACCTTCCCCTGGATGGGTGCAGTCTCCCACCAGCCAGAGCCCCGGAATCGGTGTGCGATTGGCAAACCCAAACGGCCCAAAGGTACTGACGCGCATACCCAAGCCACCAACCGCCCCGCGATCGCGTCCGGTAAATCGTTCAAAGGTGCGCGGCGTGCCAGCCTCCACGTGAACCAGATGTTCGGGACGGAGGTCAAAAAACTGATCTAGCTTAGCGATCGCGGTTTGAGTATAGTGCTGCTTCAGCGCTTCATAGTCCTCAGCTTGCTGCCAGCGACTGAGATCCGTAAAGGAAGAGGCGATGATGGTCGCTTTGCCTGCGGGAGCGCGACCGTCACCCGGACGACTGACCGAGACAAACAGCGAGTTATTTTCGCCAATTGGTCCCGCGTAGTCGTATAGAAACTGGAGATGCGGCGGACAATTCGCTGGAATCGCCTTTTGATCAACGCCTAGATAAACCACGAAGGCACCTGAGGCATCGGTCAACTGTTCTACGCGATGGCGATAACCTCGGGGCGCGTCATCGCCCAAGAGCGTCACTAGGTTTTGCACCGTGACATTTCCTACCACAATATTGGCGGGTTCTGTCCAGGTCGTTCCCGTTTTCTGATCACGAACGGTGACACCGACGATCCGTCCTTTTTCAAGCTGAACCTGCTCGACGGTATGACGCATCAGGAGTTTACCTCCATCGCGCTCCAGGGCAGCCACTAAGCGATCGCTCAGCACCTGCATACTGCCTTCTAAATGAAAGAGTCCCTGGGGTGCCTGAGAAACCCCTAAAGCCGTGGCCGCATACAGCAGCGCTGTTTCATCGGTGCCCACTTGGGAATATAGCTTGAGCTGCATATCTAAAAAGGTTTTGAGGCGGCGATCGCGATAGAGGCGAAAAGCCTTAAGCAACTGCCCGACGGTTGAGAAGGTAAAGGGAGCCGTTACGAAAGTGTCTGGACGTAGGGCGGCGATCATTTGCCCCAAATCCCACCAGTTGCGTGGAGGCAGCACCGGTTCGCGTCCCTGAAAGCGCCAACTCGCCTGAAAGAGTGTGTTTAGCAGCTGCCAAAAAGGTTCACTGCCGGGAAACTGCCGCTGGCGTTCAGTCTGCCACTGCTGCGGATCACGCCAGACAGAAATTGGCGTTGTTTCGCCTGGTAAGTACACCGCACAGGCTGGGTCGCACTCTGTGGCATCCGGTAAGGGCAAATCGAGTTCGGCAAAAATCTGGTGATGAACGCCACCCGGCTCTAATCCCGCAACCTGGGTCGCGCCAACATCAAAGGTGAAGCCTCGGCGCTTAAAGGTAGAGGCACATCCACCGGGGACATAGGCCTGGTCAAAGGCGATGACCTCATAGCCCCGCCGAGCCAGCAACGCCGCCGTCGTAAGGCCACCGATTCCCGCCCCGATAACGACAACCTTTTTTCCAGCGGAATACCCTGCCACCATATCTTTACATTTCGCAACATCTCTTCCCTTCAGTCTAAACGCAACGGGACTTGTGCAGGGGAGTGCATGGACGATAAGCCATTCAGTTATTCGTTGAGCCTTGGGAGGATGATGGGTCTTCTGATCTAAATGATGCTAGCTCTCTAAAATGCAGTTAACCTTCAATCTCACCGCTCTGGATATTTCTACAAATGGTGCAGGCGCTCTCTAAAAATTTGACATTGGCCGAGTTTCTGCGACTTCCAGAAACTAAGCCCGCTAGCGAATACATTGATGGCCAAATTATTCAAAAGCCGATGCCCCAAGGGAAGCACAGTGCCATTCAAGGAGAATTTGTTTCAGATATCAATCGTCTACTCAAAGCTAAACGAATCGCTCGGGCCTTTCCGGAACTCAGATGTACTTTTGGAGGGCGCTCAACAGTGCCAGACATTGCTGTATTTGTCTGGGAGCGTCTCCCCCGCGATGAAAATGGCGAAATTGCTAATGGGTTTCCCGTAGCACCTGACTGGACGATTGAAATCTTATCGCCCGATCAAAGCCAAACCAAAGTCATCAAAAATATTCTTCACTGCCTCAAACACGGTACTCAAACTGGCTGGCTGATTGATCCTGATGAGCAAACGGTTTTTGTCTATTACCCGACGCAGGAAACGGAAGTCTTTGATGTCCCTGAACAATCGCTGCCCATGCCATCTTTTGCCAGTGATCTAAACTTGACCATCCAAGACCTCTTTGCCTGGCTGCTGGGATAAGAGCGTTTTGCTCTTCCATACAACAGATGCGCTCTTGAGAGTCATGGCGTCTCAAAATCTGGGGATTGTAAGGTCTCTTCTAGCAGTACTTTCAATGCTTCTCGTAGGGCCGGATTCGTTGCCTCTTGCCGCCAAACGGCGGCAAACTCAAGGCGAAGGGGACAGTCGGCTAGTGGCCTACAAACCACATCGGTGCCGACCGAGGATTGCAGGCGATCGGGCGTAAACGTAATGCCCATCTCTGCGGCGACGAGACAGATGCGCGTTTGCGATGAGATTGATTCGTGGGCAATTTGAGGCTGAAATCCTGCCGCCTGACAGATTTGAATAAAAGCATCGTAGAGCACCGGGCCTTCGGTTCGGGGATGAATAATCAAAGGCTCATTGGCAAAGGCTTTTAGAGGGATGCTTTCGTACCGCAGTAGCGGGTGTTCGGGGGGAAGTATAGCCACAAAGCTTTCTTCCAGAATGGGATAGATTTGCAGTCCTGGTGAGTTGATGGGTGGATGCAAAAAGGCAAGATCGATCGCTTCTCGATTCAATGCCGCTACTTGCGCCTCTGTTGCCAACTCGCGCATCGTGATATCAACCTGCGAATAGTGACGCCGAAAGTCGCGCAAAAAGTGAGGCAGTACCGTGTGTGTTGCGGTTGCGGTAAAGCCAATGGAAAGGCTACCGACTTCACCGCGATCGGTGCGTTGAGTCAATTGGATTGCGGCTTCCATTTGAGCCAGAAGCTGGCGCACTTGGTCTAAAAAGACTTGGCCTGCGTGGGTGAGCTGTACCTTGCGTTTCGTCCGCAAAAGGAGCTGAACCGCTAGGGCTTTTTCTAAAACAGCTATTTGTTTACTGAGGGCAGGCTGGGTAATATGCAGGCGATCGGCGGCTCGACCGAAGTGCAGCTCTTCGGCAACGGTCACGAAATAACGCAGCTGACGCAACTCCATTTAATAACCTGAAGCTATTATTCTGATGCCAAAAATGACTTGGACAATCAGTATCCCCCAAGCTTAGCCTGAGACAAATAAGTGACAGAGTTTGAGGCGAGGCGTCTTGGTGATGAAACTTTGGCAATTCAAGGGGTGGAAACGATTACTCCTAATGTTGATAGGGGTATTGCTTGCCCTCGTTGGGTATGGATTATTGCAACTGAACGAACCAGTTGGCATTGCCCCTGTTACAACCAACGCGACACCCCAATTTGAGGGACGCGCACTGTTAGTAGCCTCGGATGCTGATATGGTGGCGACCGCCTATGCTGACGCTAACCTCGATCGCGTTCCCGGTGTTGAAGACGCCCTCACGGTTGTGAAACTGCCCCTTAATCCGGCTCAGCCTGCGATCGCCGCTCTGCCAGTTTCTAACTCTGTGATGTCCTGGCCTCAGATTATTGCAGTGTCTCCCAATGGTCAGCGTGCTTACGTGGCAGAAGTGCGATCGCGCCCCGCCGATGGAATTCAAGCCCTGGACAACATCGATCAAATGCCTGAAGGAAATGTCGTGACCGTGGTGGATATGACCAATCCATCTCAGCCAAGGGTTATTGAGTCCGTTGACGTGGGTCGGAACCCGGAGCACCTCAGCATTAGTCCCGATGGTCAATTTCTCGCCGTCAACTTAAATGAACCTGGCAAAGAGCTTCTGATTGTGCGACTTCAAGTAGACGGTCGGTTGGGACAGCGATCTTACTGGCCCATGCAGCTAGACGACAGCCGTGAAGATAACCAAACGGTTATTTGGCATCCCTCTGGGGAGTATTTAGCGATCGTTCAGGATAACAATCGTCGGCTGGGCTTTTATCAGGTACGAACAACAGGTGATGCCATCACTGTGAGCCTGATGGAAGAACCGCTGACGTTGGGTAATCATCTCAGTCATCCCCGCTTCACCGCTGATGGTCGTTTTTTGTTAGTGCCTGACCTGAAATGGAGTACGCACAACAATCCCACTTTGAATTATTTGCTCAATCCCAAAGGCGAGATGATTGCGGTGGAATTTGACCCTGAATCGGGGCAGGCTCCAGCCGTTGTTTCCAGGGTGGAGGTGGGACTGAGTCCGGAAGGATTTGCCCTAAGCCCAGACAACTCGCTGATTGTCACGGTGAACATGCGACGCACCTACCTGCCTAACTACCTACCAGCCTGGCGGGGCAAGCCCTACAGTTCGTTATCCCTCGTTCAGTTCGACCCAGTGTCTGGGCAGTTAACCAAGATTGACGAATATGGCTTTGAGGGGCTCCTACCCGAGCAGGCAACCTTTGATGCGCAGGGAAACTCACTGGCGGTTGTAATTTACAACTATCGGGAGCCCAGTCCGACGACCGGGGCCATTGAATTTTGGACAGTGATTCCAGGCGATACGCCAAGACTAGAGCGTACAGGTTACACGCTGGAGGTTGTGCGTGGGGCTCACGATATTGTTCTCATGCCGTAACTGACAATGCATCAGCGACTAATTCGTTTGCGGCGAGGCGAGCTTCATTTGCTGGAGACAAGTGCGGCGGCTCCAAACATAGGCTCCCAAGCCAACCAGCAAGTTGGCGATAGAGGCTGCTGCAAAAATGCCGAATGGCCCAGCGATGCGACTGCCGAGATACGCCAGGGGAATATAGCAACCCACCATATGCGTGGCGGTAATGGTAATGGAAGGAATCGGTTTTCCCATCGCGTTAAAGGCCGAACTTGTAACCTGCATCAGACCTGATGCACCGTAGCTAATAGGAACGAGCCAGAGGTATTGGGATGCGATCGCAATGACATTCGGGTCAGGGTTAAACAGAGCGGCGAGTGGCGCTGCGATCAAACCCAGGATGCCAGCCATGAGGATGCCCCAGCCTAGGCAAAAGCGATATCCCTGGCTTAGGGCCAAACGGACGCGGTCTATTTTCTGCGCGCCCCAATTCTGACCCACAAAAGGCCCCATGCTAGCGGCTAGCGCCATCACGGCAATTAACGCCAGCGACTCAACCCGTGAGGCCAAGCCAAATCCGGCCACCGCGATCGCTCCATGAACCGCCAAAAAGCTAGTAATGACCCCAATCGATATCGGTGTAATCATGCTGGCAGCGGCAGCTGGAAGCCCAACGACTAGAATATCCCGCCAGCACCAGAGGGTTTCTTGCAGGTCAGGAATCTGGCTTGAGAGCAGATTTTCTTTAAAGCGCAACACTAACAAGGCTGCTACCAGTGAGATGGCGCGGGCGATCACGGTGGCTAGTGCAGCGCCCTGAAGCTCCAATCGCGGAAATCCCAACGCGCCATTGATCAGTAAAGGATCTAACAGCATATTGGTGCCAGCTGCAACGGTCATGATGATGCTAGGCGTCAAAGTATTTCCTGCTGCCCGGATGGCACTGTTCCCCACCATCGGCACTACCAAAAACACGATGCCGAAGTACCAAATCCGCATGTACTCCCGAATGAAGGGCAGGATGTCAGGGCCAGCGCCTAAGGCCTTGAACAAGGGATCAATCGTGAACAAGCCCACACTGGCAAACAGGAACACTGCTGTCAGTGCGAGGGTTAGACTATTGGTGGTAAACCGTTGCACCCGGCGCATGTCGCCTTCGCCAATTGCCCGCGCGATGACGGACGTGGCACCGACACCTAACCCAAAGGCCAGGTTGCCAAGGGTCAATACCACTGGAAAGGTGAAACTCATCGCGGCTAGCTGAGCCGTACCCAGTTGCCCGACAAAGTAGGTATCGACAAGGTTAAAGGCAATCAGCGCAAACAAACCCCACACCATGGGCAGGGTTAGTTTCACGAGTTGGGAGCCCACCGAGCCCGAGGTCAAATTACGCTTCATGATGGCTGCAACAGAGGCAAAGAGATCAGTCTCATTGTCGGGCATCAATCATCCAAGAATTGACCAGAACGACCCAAAAGACAGAGAAAGTCCCCCAGTTGGTTGCTACTAGGACTGGCGCGTCAATGCGTCAGTCCTAGTAGTTATGCGGAAGAAGCTATTTAAATTCGTGACGCTGTATTGATTTGACTCGTATAAATTCATTGAAATCATCGAGAATCTGTAAAAAAAACCACAAAACTGAGACTTGTTTTTTGTGGATTTGATGAAGCTCAGCAGCCAAGCCTGAAATACCTGGGTGTTTTTGCGTAATCTTGTGGGTAAGTTCCTAGAAGAGCCTCCATAATTATGACTACGAATAGATGGCAGCGACTGCTTTAATCTCGACTGCATCTATGGGCGTTGGGTCTGCCGATGCGGCAACCTTAGCTAATTCTGATATCACCTAGTCAAGCTTTTAGACCTGACAGGTTATGACAGTCTTCAACCGTCTCTACAAGGAGCGGTTTTTTAAGCGCTTCATGGCAGGATAAAGACAGCTTTAGCTATTTGGGTTAGGACACCTTGTATCCTCACGATGCTTAGCGCCTAATCGAAGGGTTCGCCGTCTTGTTATTAACAGAACTGGCGATGGTTTTAGGTCAAGTATTTATCCCCGTTTAGAGACTCCATGGCAACTTCTCAGCAGTCAGATAACGGCGGTCAACCAACCGTCACCCACAGGCCAACCAGCAATAACTACGGTGACTTGGCCATCCAGCAAGCGGCGACGGATCCCTTTGAAAAGTGGCCCAATTCTACTGACAATGCCTACACCATTCATCTCGAGCATCCTGAATTCACGGCCCTATGTCCGCGTTCTGGCTACCCGGACTTTGGCACCATGGTGGTGGATTATCAGCCTAAGGACTGGATCGTAGAACTGAAAGCCTTCAAGCTTTACATCAATTCATTTCGTGATCAGCGCATCAGCCATGAAATGGTGACTAACACGATCGCCGATCGTTTCTGGAATGAGTTAGCGCCCGTCGGCTTGCGCGTCATTGGCGATTACACGCGGCGGGGCGGTGTCAAAACAGTAATCACGGTCTGCAAAGGCAACTGCGACTTGTTCACTCCCTATGTGCCGAACGTGCTTTAGCAAAGACATGGATCGGCTGCATTCCCCCTTGACATTTGGTCACCGCGATCGCGTGACAGCGACAACACCTCCGAGCTATTGGTACACGGGCCGCTGCCCACAAACGGGAGCCCTACTGAGACTGCCACGAACAGCGGCGGTCGAGGCGATCGCGGGTGGTTTGATGCAGCAGCTCGCAGCTGCTCCGGCTTATCAGCAGGAGGGCAAAATGTACGGTGTCCTCTTGGTGCAAACGGCTGCAGGAGAACTCGCTGTCCTTAAAGGCTTCTCGGGTTATCTCAATGGAAAGGGACAGGTGGCTGGTTGGGTGCCGCCCATTCCAGGACGCACGCAGGTGGCCTTGGCGGAAGCGCACACACTGGAACAGCTAGCACACCTGAAAGAAGAACTCATGAGACTCCAGCAGTTGCCAGCACGCGCGACCTATCAACAGCTATCCCAACATTACGAAGCACAGTTGAATGCCCTGGCAGTAACCCATCGCCAGCGCAAAGAAGCCCGCGATCGCCAGCGGCAGCAATATCACACTCAGTTAACGGGCGCATCCTTGGAGTTAGCTCTGGCTGAGCTGATTAAGCAGAGCCAGCAAGACGGTCTGGCACGGCGACGTCTCAAGCGTAAGCGAGATGAGGCGCTGGCTCCCTTCGCCGCAGCGATCGCCCAGGCTGATCAGCGAATGCAGGTACTGAAGCGCGATCGCAAAGCCCTATCGCGACAGCTCCAAGCTCAAATGCATGCGGTATATTCCCTAACCAACTTTGCAGGGATTTCCACGACGCTGCAGACGCTCATGCCTGAGGGGTTGCCCACCGGAACTGGCGATTGTGCAGCTCCGAAGCTCCTGCATTATGCCGCTACCCATCAACTCACACCTTTAGCGATGGCCGAGTTTTGGTGGGGGCCACCTAGCAGTGATAAATTACCCGGCCACTTCTACGGAGCCTGTCAGGAACGCTGTCAACCCATCATGGGCTTTTTGCTGTCGGGTATGCCGTCCCCCGCAGTACCCGAAGTTGCTCTGACTCTCCCCATCCCTATCCTCTACCGGGATGAGGCACTGATCGTAGTGGATAAGCCGACTGGTTTGCTCTCGGTGCCGGGGCGTCGCAGCAATCTTCAGGACAGCGTGTTGAGTCGCCTCCGTTGCCAACTGCCGGAGCATTCGTTTTTAAAAGCTGTTCACCGTTTGGACAAAGGCACATCCGGCGTTTTGGTGCTAGCTGCATCGCCCGCTGCCCATGCGGCGCTCAGTCAACAGTTTGCCCAGCGTCAGGTCAGCAAAACCTACGAAGCTATCCTGTCAAAGCCCGTTGCCAGGGCGACCGGCACAATTGAGCTACCGCTGTGGCGCGATCCGCGCGATCGCCCCAAACAGTCGGTGCATTGGGAGCGAGGTAAGCCCAGCTTGACCCAGTTTGAGGTGTTGCAATTTGGCACGCAGCCTAGAGTCAAATTTCTGCCCCACACTGGACGCACCCATCAGCTAAGGGTTCACGCGGCTGATCCCCAAGGATTAAATGCCCCGATTCTAGGTGATGCACTCTACGGGGAAGGAAACACGGCAGCGCGCTTACACCTTCACGCCACATCGCTTCAACTGACTCATCCTAGCCATCACGGACACCTGCATTTCTCGAGTACCGCACCATTTTGAGTAATGTCGCTTGAGCCATTTAGGCTAGGGGCTGTCATCATTTAGAGCCTGAATCCTCATGCTGAAAGCGGTTCAGCCCCTAGCTAGTTTTACCAAGCGGGCGCGGTAATGCTGATACCGCAAGGCTTTCGAATTTAATTGATGACGCGCCCTAGGACACCCAAAAGGTTCCAGATACTCAGCACCTAGACAAAATGGCTTCACCGTCTTGCTCTCAGGTTACTGGTTACAGCGATAACGTCAGTCTAGGAGTTGTGTCACTTGCTCAGTCGTCAAATTCAACAAATCCGTTACCTGTTCCAAAGACATTCCTGTCCCTAGGAGGTTGCGGGCTGATTGCAAAATCTGAGCCTGAGCAGCTTCCTTCGCTTGCCGTTCGGCTTCTTTGGCCTGTCGTTCGATTTCTTTGGCTTGCCGTTCCTGTTCCGTATCTGTCAACAGCCAGTTGCCTTCGCGATCGTACCAGCGTAGCCAATGACCAGGCATGCCCTCAAATTGCCCCTGCCAAATACCCAAACCCACTTGTAAATCGGCTAACCAGAGTTGCGGCGTCTGCGCATTGAGCACTTGCTCTTGGTACTGGCTGCCCGTTATTTGAAAGTAACGTAATTGACTATTCTGGCGGTTATAGACGACGTAATGGGGAACTCGAAGATAGTGCTCGTAGACCGCCAATTTGCCGGGAGGGTGATCTACCGTTTCTGGGGGGATGGATAGGTTTCCACTTCGTTCAGGGGCGATCGCAGGCTCATCTTCAGCCTGCGGCGACACCCAAAATCGGCCTAAATCTTCCGCTTGTGTACCCGGGGATAAAAACTCAATCACCACATGGGGGGCTTGTCTTTCTTGCCAGGTTACATAGCTCCGGCGCATATCATGGCCGTCGTACAGGCGCGGTACCCCAACCGCCAGAAACCAGTCCGGGCGCTTATACCAACTAGGATGCTGGTTATCGTAATAAAGATTGAGGTCAGCGCCAGTAAACCACTCCTCGCGCGTGTAGTCCACTAGGGCTAAGGAACGACTGAGGAGTTGGGGCTGGAGATCATGAAATTCATCAGGCAAACCGGGCTCTCCCACTTGCTCACTCGGCAGGTCATACATCGTCGGCAAGGTTTCACGCGGAGAGCGGGGCGGATCGGTTTGCGGAACAGAATAACCCGTCGCGAAGGTCATGGGTATACCGGGCAAATTCGATGACTTTTCTTAGGCTACTATAGAGCCTTAAACGTTTATTTTGCCGTTACGGTCAGCGGACATATGAGCACAGGCACCTTGTTCGATAAGGTTTGGGATTTACACACGGTAGGGACACTTCCCTCGGGGCAAACCCAACTCTTTATTGGCCTTCATCTTATTCATGAGGTGACCAGCCCTCAAGCCTTTGCCATGCTGCGCGAGCGAGGCTTGCAGGTTATGTTGCCCCAACGCACCGTTGCCACCGTCGATCACATTGTGCCGACGGCAAACCAGATGCGTCCTTTTAAGGATGTGCTGGCCGAGGAAATGATGCAGGCACTGGAGCAAAACTGCCGGGATAATGGCATTACGTTTCACAATATTGGCTCGGGCAATCAAGGCATCGTTCACGTCATTGCGCCCGAGCAGGGACTGACTCAACCCGGTATGACCATTGCTTGCGGGGATAGTCATACATCGACGCATGGCGCTTTTGGCGCGATCGCGTTCGGCATTGGCACTAGCCAGGTCAGAGACGTATTGGCTTCGCAAACTTTAGCTCTGGCTAAGCTCAAAGTGCGCCGCATTGAAGTGAATGGAACGCTCTCGCCGGGGGTGTATGCCAAGGATGTGATTCTCCACATCATTCGTAAATTAGGCGTCAAGGGTGGCGTTGGGTACGCCTATGAATACGCGGGGACAACCCTCGACGCCATGTCGATGGAAGAACGCATGACCATCTGCAATATGTCCATTGAGGGCGGAGCACGATGCGGCTACGTCAATCCGGATGCTACAACCTACGCTTACTTGCAGGGGCGCGATTTTGCTCCCAGTACTGATCAGTGGGATGCGGCAGTGGGCTGGTGGGAAAGTTTGCGGAGTGATACCGATGCCGCATACGACGATGTTGTTGTGTTTGATGCTGCCGATATTCCTCCCACAGTGACGTGGGGGATTACGCCGGGGCAGGGCATTGGCGTCGATGAGCAAATTCCTGAATTGGCGAATGTGCCCGAGAGCGATCGCGCGATCGCCGAAGAAGCTTACCGCTACATGGATCTGCAACCGGGAAGTGCCATTGCGGGGACTCCGGTGGATGTATGCTTCATCGGGAGCTGCACCAATGGTCGCCTAAGCGATTTGCAGGAAGCAGCCAGTGTGGTGGAAGGTCAGAAGGTTGCGCCCAATGTCAACGCTTTTGTGGTTCCTGGCTCCGAACGAGTTAAGCAAGCGGCTGAAGCCGCTGGTTTAGACACGATTTTTGAAGCAGCGGGATTTGAATGGCGCGATGCCGGATGCTCGATGTGTTTGGCGATGAATCCTGATAAGCTCCAGGGCAATCAGGTCAGCGCGTCGTCATCTAACCGCAATTTCAAAGGACGGCAAGGCTCCGCTTCGGGGCGGACGCTACTCATGAGTCCAGCAATGGTGGCGGCAGCGGCCCTGGCAGGCAAAGTCGATGATGTGCGATCGCGGCTGGTCAGCTCATAATTTTAAAACTTCCAAAGAAATTAACTCTTTGTTAAACCTTTCGCCTCTTTTTCTTAAGGATGGCTAGGGATAATCACGGGCAGGAATATCTAAAGTAGGTTGGAATTTTAGGATTCCGAACTGTGCTGGGCTACCTGCCGTTAGCTCTAAGGGCTACAGGTAGGAGAGACACCCAAGATATTTTTGCTTGATGATCTTTGGGTAATCAGACGTGTTTGCAAAAACCTCTCTGCTTACAAGCGCTCAATCACAATCGTCTCAGAACGGTTTTGTTGAAGTGCTTGAGCAACTCTATCGGGAGCGCACGTTGACTCCCTACTCTACAGGCCGTGGCATCCCGCTGAGGTTAGGTGAGGTTCTCATCGTTTGCCGCGGCGTGGTACAACTTTCCACGATTCAACAGGACGGCAGCGAAACCTTACTGGGGTTAGCCGGGCCATCGATGCCTGTGGGCCTGCCATTAACAGTGGTTGATCCCTACTGGGCAACTGCTCTCACTGATGTGGATGTACTGCCTCTAGCCATGGCCGAAATCGAATCCTCGCCCATGTTAATGGCGGGCATCTGCCGCCACTTAATGCTGCGTCTGCAACAGTCAGAAGCTTGGCTTTCTATTTCGGGTAAGCGCCTGGTTGCCGATCGCCTACGCCATCTTTTGCTGCTGATTGCTCAAGACTTTGGTCAGGTCGAAACCTGCGGCGTTCGCATCCCAGTCCGTTTAACTCACCATCAATTAGCGACGGCTATCAGTACCACACGGGTCACTGTGACTCGTTTGCTCAAGGACTTTAAGACTGAAGGGTGGCTGCAAACGCAACAGCGCTACCTGATTGTGCAGCTCGAACAAGTCCACAACAGCACCTGGAGCACGCTGTATTCCTAGTCGTCGCTCAAGCTTTTACTCTGTTTGAGGTTGATGGTTTAAGGTTGACGCTGCACGAGGAACTGGCGGAAGTCTTCATCCCGATCGCTCAGCTTCGCCCAAGTTGCGCCCATACCCATCAGTTTATCGACTAAGCGCGCACAGGCCGGTCGTTCTGTGGCGTAGTGCCCGGCATCAATCAGCACCAAATTGCGATCGCGGGCTTCTTGAAATTGGTGAAACTTGCAGTCAGATGTCAGGTAAGCTTGCGCTCCCGTTCTCACTACATCACTGATGAAACTGGCTCCTGAGCCCCCGAGAACCGCCAGTCGCTCGATGGGTTGAGTCAGGTCTGCCTCGGGTGAATAAATGAGATTGGGCGGCGTCAGTGCTGCCTGTATTTGCTCCAGTAGCTGTTGTAGCGGCGGTGCTGTTGCCAATGTTCCGACGCGGCCATAACCCACACTCGGTTGAGTCGGCACAACCGACTCAACCGACTCCAGTTGAAGAAGCTGCGCCAGCACATCAGCAGTCCCATTGGCGACCTGGTCAAAATTTGTGTGGGCACTGTACACGCCAATGCCGTGGGTGATGCTTAAACGCACCATATCGCCTATGGCATGGCCCTTTTGCACCGACTTTAGAGGACTGAAGATAAGTGGATGGTGGGCAAAAATCAGGTTGATCGGCGTCCCCTGTTGCTGGAGCGCGATCGCCTCTTGCATCACCGCTAATGTGGGCGTTAAGCACACCAGCACATGGGCCGGTGAGTCAAGGACACCGGGTTCAATTTGCCACCCACAGTTATCCCACTTTTCCTGCCACGCAGGCGGTGCCCACACTTCAAAGCGATCAATAAGTTCAGCGATTGTCATGGCTGGTTCTTGCGCACATCCCAGATTTTTTTAAACGTTGCCGTCCCTTGTCCCAATTGAAATTATGAGTAATTTCTCCCCTGCTGCCTTGCTCCCCACCTAACTTCTTTGGCCTGCCCTGCCGCTAAAGGATATCCCCATTGTCGCCCTTAACGACAGCCTAGGGAATCGCGTGTGGCTACGCCAGTTTTGGAATTTACACCTGAGGCGATCGCACACAGTTCTCGCACCTGTACGCCATCTAACAGAGCCCCTGTAAAGTCAGCGCCTGTAATATCGGCGTCTTCAAAGGTAGAACGCAAGGCAATCGTGTCCACCATCACGGCATCGCTCAGGTCAGCACCGCTGAAGTCGGTCACGTCTAACATGCCGGTTGAAAAATCGGTGCCGTGAAAAATCGTGTTGCGAGCGACAGAGGCACTAAAGATTGCACCGCGAGCATCCGCATAGCTGAAATCGGCATAGGACAAATTGGCATTGGAAAATTCCGCTGCTCTAATTTCCCAACCGGAGAAATCCCGGCCCTGCAATTCAGCATTACTGAAAGATAGCGGTGGCGGATAATCCAATGCCCACGCTGATTGCGGAATCAGGAGTACGGCCATCACTAGAAGCAAACTCAGCCAGCGCCGGAAGCGAATCATTACACCGTGTCAGAATTCATCTCTTCTATGCTATCGGTAATCTTGTACCAGAGGATACAGAGACTCGGAGCTGAATATACTCAACTGATAGGAAAGACGCCATGCTTCCTGATGGAAATCTGGAATGGCCCTCAGTGCTGCCACCTTGTTAGACTCTGCTCGCCTCCTATTTGACTTGCAAAGAGTACATGCAATTGTTCAGGAAATCTCTGGTTGCCTGGATACGTCAGTGATTGCAAAGCATATTACAGATGCGCTGGTCGATCAGTTTGAGTGTGTATTTGCGCGTTTGTGGCTGATCGAGCCGGATCAAACGACGCTCCGTTTAATGGCCTCTTCAGGACTCCATACCCACACGGATGGCTCTTTTGCGCGAGTGCCTGTTGGCGCTTACAAGGTTGGCAAGATCGCCCAAAACCGTATTCCCTTTCTCAGTAATCAGCTGGCCGATGAACCGTGGGTGAAGGATCGCGAGTGGGCGATCGCGAATCAAATACAAGGGTTTGCGGGCTATCCGCTGGTTGCTCGGGATCGGGTGATTGGGGTATTAGCCACCTTTAGCAACACCCCTATGGCACCGGAGTTTTTGGAGGTGCTGCAAGTGCTTTGCATGACCGTCACGATTGCGCTAGATGCAGCTATGCGAGTAGAGCAGGTACAGCAGATAGCCGCATCTTTAGGCACGGGCTCAAGTCCTGACATGCCCTTATCCGATCGCTTGGCAATCATTCTCCAATCGACCCGGCTGACGTTAGTAGGCACCGAACAACCTTTGTCCGCAACCCTGAGTTACACCTTGGTGCATGCCGCCGAACAGCTAGAGCGCTACCAGTGCAACTACTGTCGCCTCAGCTATCGCGAGGAGGCCGTCGCTTTAGAGGCCATTATTGCTGTTGTCGTCACGACGAATGAAAAAGCCGAGGATTGGTTACAGGCACGCTTCCTCCAACTGCGTCAGTTGACCCATTGGTTAGATGGACGACTAGATTTGAGGCTATTGCGCGATCGCAAAGCCGTTCAGTTTTTACTGGAGCTTCCTTATCCAGCCTCTGCCGATACGCTAACCGCGAGATCCCAAAAACTTTCTGAACGCGAATCAGAGGTCATGACCCTGTTGTCGCAGGGCCTCCGCGATCGCGATATTGCTCAAAAACTCTATATCAGCGAGAGTACTGTCAAGTTTCATATCAACAACAGTTTGACCAAGCTAAGTGCCCGCAATCGTTACCAAGGTGTCTATCAAGCCGCGATTCAGGGCTGCATCTAGGGACATTCGATAGGTTGCTGCTAAACGCTTGAAATTCGACGGCAGGAGCGGATCCTATCTTTGATAAAATTAAGAGCTTGTGGCACGGCTCAGGCAGGAACAGCGATCGCTCGCTGATTACTCAGGAGACTTCAGTCTAATTGCTGTGGGTTTTAGAAATGGCGTCTGGAGCGATCGTCGAAGCGCCTCATTGGTAACCCTGTTCGCTGCCTGCAAGTTGGCACAAAAGTATACACATCAACCGATTCACCGATCAGCAAGGAGAACGCCCATGGCCCGCATGTATTACGACAGTGACGCCAATCTGGATCTACTCAACGGTAAAACCGTTGCCATCATCGGCTATGGTTCCCAAGGACATGCCCACGCACTCAATCTGAAGGACAGCGGCGTTAATGTCATTGTGGGTCTATACGAGGGGAGCCGCTCGGTGGCGAAAGCGGAAGCGGAAGGTTTAACTGTCAAGCTCGTTGCCGATGCCGCCAAGCTTGCCGACTGGATCATGATTCTGCTGCCTGATGAAGTGCAAAAGCGGATTTATAAGGAATCCATTGAACCCAATTTAGAAACTGGTAACGTTCTCTCCTTTGCCCACGGCTTCAACATTAACTTTGGCCAAATTGTGCCTCCAGCCGAAATCGACGTGGTGATGGTGGCTCCGAAAGGGCCTGGTCATCTGGTTCGTCGCACCTACACCGAAGGTCAGGGCGTCCCCTGTCTCTTTGCGGTCTATCAAGATGCCACGGGGAAAGCGCGCGATTTGGCCATGGCCTATGCCAAGGGGATCGGGGGAACTCGCGGAGGCATCCTGGAAACCACCTTCCGGGAAGAAACGGAAACAGACTTGTTTGGGGAGCAGGTAGTGCTCTGTGGTGGCCTGAGCGAACTCATCAAATCCGGGTTTGAAACGCTTGTCAATGCTGGCTATCAGCCTGAGTTGGCTTACTTTGAGTGTCTGCACGAAGTGAAGCTGATCGTGGATTTGGTGGTGGAGGGCGGTCTGGCAACCATGCGTGACAGTATCTCCAATACAGCGGAATATGGAGACTATACCCGTGGCCCCCGCATCATTACCGATGAAACTCGCGCTGAAATGAAAAAGATCCTCAAGGAAATTCAGACGGGCCAGTTTGCCCGCGAATTTGTGCTGGAGAACCAATCCGGGAATGCCGGTTTCACCGCCATGCGCCGTCGTGAAGCGGAGCATCCCATTGAGGAAGTGGGTAAGGATCTACGCGCCATGTTTAGCTGGCTCAAAAAGGTATAAGACGCAATCTGCATAACCTTACTTCGCTTTGAGTATCGAGTTCACAACTCGATGCTCAAAGCAGAGGGCTGTTAAAGAGTCTGCGCACGAGCATTTTGCCTCCTTGGTGATCAGCGGGAGCTTAGTAATTGATGGAATGGATTGAGCACTTTGAAGTAAGCTTGGCAACTTTTGTCGCGTTTGCTCAATTAATCCTGGAATGCATTTCAGTTTTTTGTGTACTGACTGGGTTAGTCAAGACGTTGCAGCTTGCAATTGGATTGAATCGCCATCACCGTACTCAAGAAACCTATCCCTTCAATCAAATTCGTATTCGTTTTGGAACCTGGTTGGCCTTAGCCCTGGAGTTTCAACTTGGGGCCGATGTCTTGGCAACCACCGTTGCACCTACCTTAGAAGCCTTGGGGAAGCTGGCGATCGTGGCAATTATTCGGACTTTTTTGAATTATTTTCTCAGCAAGGAACTGGAAGCTGAAATGGAGCTGGAAAACCGCAAGCGAGAGAATCCATTCCTTTCGCCTTCACCCAACTTCGAATAGCGTTTGCTAGGGGCTGTCATCATTTAGAGCCTGAATCCTCATGCTGAAAGCGGTTCAGCCCCTAGCCAGCTTTACCAAGCGGGCGCGGTAATGTTTATACCGCAAGGCTTTCGAGTTTAATTGATGACGCGCCCTAGGAGCTGTCATCATTTGACGATCAAGTCCTCGTTCAGAGAACCTTTCAGCCCCTAGCCAGCTTTACCAAGCGGGCGCGGTAGTGTTTATACCGCAAGCATTCTGGCTTTAATTGATAACGCACCCTAGGCAGGAACAGTATCGGCACGGCGGAGAAAGTGAAGGCCGCTGTATAGGTGAAAGGCTGCATCCCAGTGACAGGGTTCGCCCCGCGCTAAATCGATGTGGGGGGGCAGTGAAGGCAGCAAGTCCAGATATTCCAAAGCTCCCTCGCCAAAATGGGCGAATCCACCCTGAACCGGCACTTGGGTTTGCTCGCGGATATAGGTGACCAACGCATTCCATTGCGGGCGGGTGGACAGCGACTTATCGGGAATCGTTGCGGCATTGGGGAGGGGATTGCCCTGGCTGAAGTTGTAGGTGCGATCGCACAATCGCAGCAGGCAGCGCCGCTGATGGAAATGAAGATCGACGACCTCGGCGTAATCCTGCGTTTTTTCCTTCCGCGTAAGCTGGTTCCGGACATTAGTATCTAATACTGACTCAAAAACCGGCAGCTGTCCGGTCACAATTTGCGAGACCTCTGACCAGTCAAAGGCGATCGCGCCCAGTTGTCCTTCAGCGTTTTGACATACAACCTCCACCTGAGGTTGCACACCGCGCAAATACTGCACCCGAAAGACTTGCAGTGCCTTCACATCCGCATGCTTGGCGGCAAAGGCAGGGGTATTGACTTCTGTCAGAGCCTGGCTATAGAAGTGCATTTCCCCCGTGGGGCCAACACGGTACAGCCGCCAACCCTTACTCGGCAACTGTAATCCTGCGGTGTAGGGATCTAACTGCATAATTTTGGCCAATCCCTGGGCCGCTGCTTTGCGCTGCTCTCCCTGCACGGGTTCCAAACACAGCAGTCCTGGATCTAAATTGCCGGGTTGAGCCCGAGCCGTTTCCAAGGCTTCTGCACGGGCGTCAGCCAGCTGCTGCTGTACACGCTGAATTCCTTGCCGGGCCTGCGTCATCAATTTCTGGCTAGCGGCTACCCGCAGCAGCCTGACATAGGTTTTCTCCGCTGCTTCCCAACGTTCCGTGGCCTCCTGATACTGCCCGATCGTCAGCATGAGTCGTGGATCCTTGGGGTCTTGTTTTTGCCACGCTTGGATTAACGTTGCCGCCGTCCGGAAGTCCTTGTTTTTCAGCGCTGCTGCGATCGCTTCTTGCCTCACCAGAGGGTCCTCCATGGGTGGAACGATTCTATTCTAGGTAACCCAACAACGATGTGGTGGCCCAAAGACGGCTACGCTGCACTCATCAAATCCTGGACGCGCTGCTGAATGGCCAAATGCGGTTCTACCCCCTCATAGGCGTAGCGATTGTAGCCCCCCACATCAACAATGCGCTGGAGATAAGCAACCCGTTCAGCGGGCGCTGGGTGGGAAGAGAACCACTGGATACCACTGCGATCGCCCACTTCATCTTCCAACGTCACCATCAAGCTGTGCATGCCATCGGCTGCATAGCCTGCCGCGGCCAGAAGATGCGTGCCTAACACATCCGCCTGCCGCTCCATTTGGCGCGAATACTGGCTGAAGGCTAGACTGGCCGCAATTCCCGTTACTTGGGGCAGCGGTAGATTGCCGATGACGCTATTGACCAAGTTGCCATTGGTGACCATTTGAAACCCGTGCGAGAGTACCGCATGGGATATTTCGTGGGCCATGAGGCCAGCTAATTCCGCCTCCGAGTGGGTTTTTGTGATAGCTCCTGCGTTGACGAAGATTTTGCCGCCGGGTAAGGCAAACGCATTGAGATCCGCATCTTCAATGACGTGAAACTCATACTCAAACTCATCACGGCCGGCTAGGTCAGCGAGCTTTTGCCCCATTGTGTTCAGGTATCCTGACACCTCAGGATCTTCCATCATCGGAGCCTGGTTGCGAATTTGTGCCGCTGCGCCAGCTCCTACCGAGGACTCTCCTTGAAGTAACAACACACCGGAGTTAATGGCAGTGTAGGGGCCAATCAACCCACCGGTTAAAATGGCTCCTGCCGTGCCGGTAATCAGGTTGCCGATGAAGTTGCCCGTTAGGTCGGCATTCATTTCGGCTCGGAAACGATCTAAATTCGACTCACTCAGGGTAGCCATGACGTCAGCCTTGGGATGGTCGGGATTCAACAGCGTGAACTGTCTGGCGGTAATGGCAGCTTCAATCCACTGCTCCTGTTCCATTTGCACCGATGTCCGGGCCTCTAGGAGTTCCGGCTGGCTGGGATACAGCATGAGCGCCACATCCAGGACGGCGTCGGCTTCCTCGGCCCGTTCCTGTTCGACCAGATAATTGGCATAGAATACCTGGCCTGGAATGAACTCGGGATAGTCCTCAACTAAGATTTCCAGCGGCACTAACGTCCGATGGGCAAGCCCTTTTGCGTATCCAGCCTGAGCTTCGCGCCAGTAAACGGCTCCTGCCGGAGACAGCTCAGCCGGGTCATAAATGGGTTCGGGGCGTACATTCGCGGCGTCTTCAGCCTGCCAGAAGTCGCCCTTAACCTGGCGATACAGGGTTTCGGCGGTCGCGCGATCGCCCTCCAAGTAATACTCATCGGCAGTCATCAAGACCCGCTGTCTGGCAGAGATTTCAGGCTCGTTTGCCCCAGGGGAGGATTCCAGGTCACCATCACTCCAGGTCGGTTCCGAAGATTCAGCCGGTGATTCGGGGGGCGGGGTCTCGGAGGGCAACTTCGGTTCAAAGTCCGGCAGGTTCACAGTGCCGTCTTCATTGACGGACGGGACAGCCTCGGGAGGCTCTGAGTCAGCGGGCTCTAAATCATCGGCAGTGTCTGACGTGTTATCAGTCACGGATGATGTTTGAGCGATCGCCGCAGGCGGTGTAGCTGCCTGACCTACCGCGATTTGGTGAGCCAGCCCACCACTACCCATTGCTAGAAAAATACCGCATAGAGTCCAAACCAGAAATCGCTTCCCGATACTCATGGCAATCCTTAAACAGAGACGCGTGTGCTTGTCATTTTGACATTGAGGAAAATCAAGCGTTGGAACCCTGAAATCCCTTGAGGCGTTTGTCGCTGACGGGTATCAAAAGTTCCTGCAACAACAAAAAAATATATATAACTTGACGCATTTGACGGCTGGCGATGAAGTCTGTGAGCGCCCTCATGCCTTTGCCGTCCACCGGATATATCTGTTGTTTGCATCCCCACCCGTTTGAAACGAGCGATTAGATGCGCTGCCACACGCGGGGAATGGTGGCGGTAGGCTTCCCGTAGTGAGGACGCAGTTGCTGCCATACCGCCGTCAACCAACGCCGTGCTGTTCCCGTCGAATGACCGCGATACCGACACAGCAGACCTAGCTGTAAGCGGGTCACCCCCATTTCGCCTCTGGGGTTGGGGATCGCTGTCCAAGCTTCTCGGGCAGCCGCGACAACTGCTTTGTCCGGCAACGCCCCGACCCACGCCAGGGTGGCAATCACTGGGCAACGGTCTAAACCGTGAGGGCTCTGCCACAGAGTTTCGCTACCCGTTAGAAGTTGAGGATCGACCCAAATAAGCTGGCCGTCATGCCAAACTTCACAGCGCGATCGCACTTCGCCTCGCGTAAATCGTTCACCGCTAGCCGTGCGACCCAAACGCAGAATATCCCACCCCACCCAATGGGCACCAGCGGCCAGATCCACACGCAGCGAGGGATGATAACGCGCCCCCTCAAACACAATGGCTTCCTGCGGCAACCATTCTAAACAAGCTCCAGACGCGACCCGTAGCTTCCCGATCACTTCCGCTGGTTGGGGATGATCCGTATAAATCTTGGCCGCTGCTGCAGTGGTGATGAGGGCGTGAGTATTCGCTGCAAGCTGGATATCGTAGGTTAGGCGATCGCCCCCCACCATACCCCCTGCCGTGTGCAGCAACACGGAGTGGCAAATTCCCTCCCCTTCCGGATAAAAAGGACGCTGCACCTTTGAGGGCGCTTGGGTTTGGACTTGAGGCACGGTGCGATCGCCCTGACGGTGATAGGTGAGCGTAGCCTTTCCGTGCCAAGCAGGGCGCTGATCTTCCAACAATGAAACTCTGAGCAATGACTTCATGAGATCGTCGCATATTTCTGCAAGAATTTAGTTGCAGCAGCGGACGTTAAGGCGGGACTGAATAAATGCCCTTGCATAACTTCGCAGCCTAAAGATAGCAGTGCGTTGACTTGCTTTCTGGTTTCTACCCCTTCGGCAACTAAATCTAAATTGAGCGCTCCCCCCATCGCAATAATGGCCGCTACAATCGCTTTGTCGTTGGGATCTTTCGTTAAATCACGGACGAAAGACTGATCCACTTTCAGTGTTTGAAAGGGAAACTTCTTAAGATAGCTCAACGATGAATAGCCAGTCCCAAAATCATCCATCGCAATTGAGATACCTAAGTCGCTTAAATCGTATAACTTTTGCTTGGTTAAATCGACATTTTTCATGACGGTCGTTTCAGTAATTTCCAATTCCAAATCTTGAGGCTCTAAATCACTAGCGGAGAGCATTTGGCAAATTTTTTCAATCAGATCGGGCTGTTTGAACTGACGTGCCGAAAGGTTAACGGCCATCCTCAATTTTCCTAAACCAGCTTGTTGCCATGCCCTATTTTGTGTGCAAGCCGTGTGGATAACCCAATCGCCAATATCGACAATCAGGCCAGTCTCTTCCGCAATTTTGATAAATTCACTGGGATATAGCAGCCCCATTTCTGGATGACGCCAGCGCAGTAACGCTTCCATTTGCAGAATTTTGCCCGTGACTGCGTTGACCTGAGGTTGATAATGGAGCTCTAATTCTTGTCGTTTCAAAGCCGAGTGTAAGTTGTTCTCAAGCAGTAAAGTCTCAGAACTGACGCTATCAATTTTAGAGTGATAAAGCTCATAGGTATTACGCCCCTCTTCCTTGGCTCGGTAAAGAGCGACGTCAGCATTTTTAAGCAGTGTTTCAGCATCACGACCATCAGTGGGATAAATCGCCACACCGATACTGACTGAAATTCTCAGCGTGTGCTGACCTAGGTGAAAGTCTAGCTTAAAGGTGTCTAGCAGCTGATGAGCGATCGCGATCGCCTCATCACGCGAGTTCATATCAGGAACCAAGAGGGTAAATTCGTCTCCTCCCCAGCGAGCCAGCGTATTGTTCTTTTTCAGACAGGCTTGCAAACGTTGAGTCGTTGTCTGAATGAGCTGATCACCAATTTCATGTCCTAGCGTGTCGTTGACTAACTTAAACCGATCTAAATCGAGAAACATGACCGCCAATTGGCGATTTTCTTGCTGTGCCGTCTTTAAGGCCGTCAGTAAACGCTCATTGAAAAGCTTTCGATTGGGTAAACCACTCAATAGATCATGGGATGCTTGATAGCGAATCCGTTCTTCGCGTTGTTGACGCTCTGTGACATCGCGAAAACTCCAGACCCAACCAATGACTAACCCATCCATCTCCTGCGGATTCGAGTACCATTCCAAAACGCGGCCATCTTTAAGATCTAAAGTGTCGCATCTTTCACCGTAAGGACGTACATATAAACGAGCAAACTTCTGAATTGAAAATTCATCGTAATTATGTATTTTGCTGCCAAGATGCCGCATCAACTGGCGATGGTCGAGTGACGTAATGAGGTTTTCCGGTATTTTCCATAAATCGATAAATTTCTGATTAAAGTGAAGAACTTTACCGCGTACATCCATGGCTAGAATGCCATCAACCGTAGCCTCACAAGTTGCCTTCAAAATCGCCAGCGACTGCTCTAGTTTGCTAACCTTACGTTCCGAGCGGTTGAGGTCTCGCTTGATAATGCCATAGTGGCTTACTTGGCCCAATTTATTCTGAATGGGGAAGATAGTAGCGGCTTGATGATAAGTGGACTTGTCTTTACAGATACCCACATATTGGCCTTGCCAGAGTTGATTGGTTGAAATGGTCTGCCAAACCCCTTCGTTAAAAAGGCTTTCTGCCTGACCCGCTTGCGAAAAGTCGGTAAAGGGATTGCCAATGACCTCTTGACGTGAATATCCGGTCAACTCCTCAAAAGCTTGGTTGACATAGTGAATCGTGAAATCAGCATCAATAATCTCTACTGAATCTTCAAAATGCTCGATAATTTCGGTAATGATGTTGTTGGAAATGTGATGCAGTCGGTTTTGCTTTTGAGTCAGTTGCTCAGCAATTTGAAAAATTTCCGTCAGGTTAGCAGAACGAGCTTTGATTAATAGTAAAAAATTGGTAATAGAATCCTTAAACCGAGCCTCTAAGTGACGTCTAGCCTTAACGGGCCTTTCTAAGACCTCGAGGACTTTAGGATCAGAAATCCAGGGATGAATGAGCAACAATACGGTATCGCGCATACCGTGATAAATAGCTTGTCCCTTAAAACATAAAATCTGATTAAGGTCTTCTAAAAGGATCTCGATGCTCTCATTTTCCTGTAAGCTCTCAAATTCCAATGGAAATTCAGAGCTTGTCACTTTAAAGTACTCAAATAAAGGTTGGTTTAGGGTTAGCTCGCGATACAGCTGTGGAATGGCTTCGCCAACACGAATAATCTTTAAGGCACGATCGCATTCTAAATAGAACGGAAAAGCTTGTACCAGGAATTGCTCCGACACCCTTGCTTGGAGCAATCCAACGTCGCTGGTATTCCTTAAGCTAAACTCCATTCTAAATTGCCATCTCCATTTTCAAGCCAAACTTCTGACTCAAAAAACTGTATTTCACGTGACAATTAGCTTGTGAACATCGACTTTTTATCGCGACAACCCTGTCTAAAATGAACACATGCTCACGGGTGCTTGATAATGTCTTCCTGACCTCTTACCCTGATTGTCTTTGCTTAGAATCGCTGTTACCAGCTATAGATGCCTATCGCTCATAGGTGTCTAGAAACTTTGCATAGTTCTACAAATGCTTTGGTCAGTATGCGATAACAGGAACATGATTATCTTATAAGATGCCCGTTTCAAGTAGTGAAGGTGCTAACCAACACATCTTTATTTCTGAAGACAGCTCTGCGCAGCTAGTTATGGCTACAAGCCAGTGGTGGGGATGGGGCCGGTAAGCTGGTAGCGATCGACCAAGGACTTATGTATAAGCAATCGCCATTCACTTGTGCGTGTCTGGAGACAATACTCTCTTCCTTCACACAAGGCTGAAACTGGCTATCAGCAAAACGCTTCACGTTAGTCCATTCCTACAAAAGTTGAGGCTAATAGCCTGTAACCGATTGAAGTTTTAGGTTCAGGTTCAAGCCGATCGCTATCAGCACACTTAGGGCGCGTCATCAATTAAACTCGAAAGCCTTTCGGTACAAGCATTGCCGCGCCCGCTTTGTAAAACTAGCTAGGGGCTGAACCGCTTTCAGCATGAGGATTTAGGCTCTAAATGATGACAGCACCTAATTCAGGCTCGTGGAACAACTCGGTCCGCAGGCTCTCAAGCTGATATCTGTTGACACTTAGCATTTTTTCTATGAATCCTGTCTTACTCTCAACACTCTACTGAGTGGTCGTGTAACTTTTGTGTCACTTGAGTAATATCTGGCAACGGCTGGCAAAATCTTTTGGCAGAGCTCAACGGCTTGTCGCTAGAGTGCCATGTTGAATCGGATACAAGTGCAACACCGTCACCGTGCAGATATTGCATCCTCTCTTTGGCTATGGTAATTTGAACCTCTACTAGGACGTATAGCTCAGTTGGTTAGACCCCCACGATGTCTACGTGGTGCTCTAACCA
>JBCBSR010000019.1:0-53499 GCA_039819045.1 Cyanobacteria bacterium J06638_28 | reverse complement strand
GCTTGGTAAAACTAGCTAGGGGCTGAACCGCTTTCAGCATGAGGATTCAGGCTCTAAATGATGACAGCCCCTAGGAACAGAAGACGATATTGGTCATGAGAATTGCCCCTCCTTTGACTTGCCTATTCTGTTTATAGATACAGGCAGTGTTGACAAGTGGATTTAAAGTTCGGGAACCGTTCTTCCATCCCAAAAGCTACCGCCTTGGAGTCCGCATGGTAACTTCAAAGCCCCATGGCTGAACGAGTTGCGAAGGTGATGATCCCAATCGCCAGCGACCCTAGCACGAGAGCGTACCCTAGCCGTTTCCCCGTCACGATTTGGCTTGTGTTGGGAAGCGCGATCGCAGTCCCTTCAGGGGCATAGGATGGTGCATCCCCCAAGGGTTGAGTGCTTTGCCTAACGGCTTGTCCAGCGAGCAGCGTCAATGGCACCGACAGTACTGTTCCCAACACTTCAATGATCAAGAGTGCTGCGGGCATCGCATCCGGCGAAACGGGAAACACCTGAGCTAAGTCGAGACCGTACACCAAAAAGTAAGACAGACCACAAACCGCAGCGCCCCCAAAGGCCCAACGCCGTGACTGCCAAACAAAATAAACCAGCAGTAGGCTCAGCAAACTGAGCATCGTCAGGAAAGTATTAAAGCTTCCCAAAACAATCGGGTGAATGTGGGCAAAGCTGCGGGTTTCAATGGGGCCGCCAGGCACCAAGCTACTCAAGGCAACGGCGGATACCGCTAAAAGGCCCGCGATCCAATATTTACGAGTAATCGTCATGGTCATTTTCTCCCAATCAATCTTTCACTTACACAAGGGTTCGCGTCGTCAAAGCGATACGTCACCATCCCGTTGATGGGGCATTTCGGCCAGCAAATGACTCACCAACAGCTTCAACATCAAAAACGGCAAGAACCACTCTAGGCCCAGCGTTGGCGACAGCAAATAGCGATCGCCCAGCAAAGCGACTCCGTATAGCCCCAGCGCCACTGGTCGCTGCAAATACAGCGGCGTGTGCAAAATGGCGATCGCCGCCATCAGCAGATAGCTGGAGACCAGGACAAAAAAGCACCAATCACCGTCACGCAACAGCAGAGCAACCCAGCCAATAGGCACGATATGGATAGCCACAAAAGCCAGATGCTGCTGCCATCCTTGCCCAGGTCGGTGATACCACCGCTTAGCTGTAGCCGTGGCATTTGTGAGCACACCCCCGACACAATCCAAGCCCAACAAGGCGATTAGCCCAAGCTGGAGCGACGTCCAGGAATGAGGCAGGGTGAGGGCATAAAGCGGAGCCGCGATCGCGGCTAGAACGGCAGGCAAGAGTTGCAGCCAGAGCTCTGCCTGAGTGGCCCCTGGCCCCACAAAACGATCCACCCATCCAGCCCAACCGACGCGAGGCACTGGATCAGCAGCATTAAACTGAGTGCCCTCGAAACTTTGCTGTTGGACTGTTGCCGTCATCGCTTACCTCCAACGCATAAATCATAACAGTTGTTATGCAAAAAGATAACAACTGTTATGATATTGTGTCAAGAGGCTACCTCTAGTCTTGGGCTCACTTGGATCTCTGATTTTGGGTTGTGGGAAAGTGCCGTTTCTAGGTTGGATGTGGTTGTGAAAATTCAATTAGAGGAGATTTGAGCATCGATGGCCCAGCAAGAGCGTCGTCTTGAAGTGTCGGAAGCTGCCTGGCGAGTCATCGTTCGTGAGGGGCTGGATCGCACCAGTATGCGCGCGATCGCACAGGAAATGGGTTGCACGACCGGCGTTGTGACCCACTACTTTCGCAATAAGCAAGCGCTGATTCTGTTTGCCCTCAATCAAGTCACAGAAAAGCTCAAAACTTTTATGGAGCAGGCCATTGAATCTGCTTCTGGCGCTGAACGGCTGGTGGTGATGCTGGCGGCATTTTTGCCCTTGGATGCGGAGCGGCAAGCGATTCTCCGCGTCTGGTTGGCGTTTTTAGGCTATGCCGTTGGCCGCGAAACTTTGATGGCTGAGCATCAGCACAGCGCGGCTCAATTACGTGCCCTGCTAGTGCAAGAGCTTCAGCAACTTCAGACGGCTCAGTTGCTACGACAAGCGGTTGATCCAACTATCGAAGCTAATGCTTTGCTAGCACTGGTCAATGGCCTCAGCCTGGACTGGTTGATTCAGGCTGATTGTTTGACGGCTCATCAACAGCAACGGGTGATTCGGCAATATGTGCACAAGCTGCTGCTGCTGCCAAACTCTGAGCCACCTTAGAAAGCGGTCGCCATCCCTTTGCTTCAGTCACTTAGCCAGACAGCATTCTGGTTATGACAACACCAGCAGACGCACATTTTCTCTGTAAGCATCGAACCTGCCACGGTTACAAGGTAGTTAGTCTGTTGCTCCAGGTATCTCAATGACATCACTCTCACTTGATTTGCCCGATTCAGTTTTTTCTGGGCTTCGGAAAGCCCCAGACGACTTCCTTCAGGGCATCTAGATTGGATTCACTGGGTAAATACTGTTGAAGTGCCTATCGCGATCGCGGCCTGGGATCTGGGCAAAGGCGAATCTGAAGTACTGGGTTGGGCGGCCAGCCATCCAGGCTATACAGCAATTGTTGATGACCTAGCAGCCCGTCGTTGTGCAGATGCAATGGGTTTGAAGGTTTTAGGGACAGGAGCAACGTTGATTTTGGCCAAACGTCGTGGATTGATTAATCAAGTTATGCCAAGGTTACAGACGTCAAAAGAGTCAGGTCTTTACCTATCGGATAGGTTGATAGCGCTTTTGAAGGAACAAGCAGGCGAGTAGCGATCGCCCTTCATCTCCACTGCGATATCTCTCCCACCCAATGATTGCCTCAACTACTGAAAGCGCCCTCACCCTTCACGCAATATTCCTTCTTCTAGCTTGAGTTTTCAGATAGAAAGTCCGTAATAGGTTTGAGGGAAACACCGCTAGCGATCGCCCCGGCTTGTTGGCGAATATCGACAGTAATTAAGTCACAACCTTGCTCTAGAGCAAGGGCAATGTAGAGAGAGTCATAAATGGCGAGTTGGCAGGTTAACCCGATTTGCAACGCCTGTGACAACAGGTGTCTTGTGGGTACGACTTGGAATTTCAGCGTTAATAATTCTTTGACCAGAGCATCAGCTTGATCTGCTGGCAATCCCTGAAAGCGCACTTCTTTCCAAAGAACATTGGTGCATTCTAGAAGGCAAAATTCAGGAATAATCAACTGGTCAATGCCTTGGTATAAGCGAGCAATCAAGGTTCTGATAGGGATTGTGTGAATTTGCGTGATGGCGTACTGGACAACAACGCTGGCATCAACAATGTACCTGGCCATTAGCGATCGCGGTCTTCGCGCAAGAGGTCGATTGTAGAGGGTGACCCGACTGGCGGTGTCCAGCGTAGCTTATCCATCGTGGCTAACACTTGATCAGCAGTCCGATGGTCGCTTTCTGAGCTTTGCCAGCGACTCATTTGCTCATTAACAACCTCAGCAATCAGGGCTTTGAGGTCTTCTAGGGTCATGTTGGCGATGTTTGCCATCGATCAATATAGACGTAATAGGAGTTTGCTAAGTTCTTACGCCAATCTTAGCGACTGTTTTATGCGGCGATCGCACCCCTATCCCAATTATCTCTCTGAATGCCGCGATCGCGCCCTCACCTCATTCCGCTCGCACCCTGCATTGGCGCTATCAATTGCCCTCACACTAACCGTAATCGCTCCTTGCCCAAGATCGATGTTGAACCATTACCAAAATTGCTTTTCATCTATCCTGCTATAGCTACTTGCCTCACGCCAAGATTCTTACCTCTCCCTTCAAGATAATCACCCATACTCCGCGCTCTAGTTTGATTTCCCGCATACCTTCACCAGCTTAAACAGTGTCAAAGTACGTTTGAGGAGTACTCTGGGGGTGATATTCCATGCTCAAATCACCCAACAGCCACTGCCACAAAATTAGATATTTAGAGCTTTACCAAGATTAATTCAGACAGCAAAAGACTACAGAATAATCTTTCTCTAGTACATTTCATAAGAATTTTCAATTAGTCAAATCACTAAAGCCATAAAATCCTGAAAAAAGATGCAACTAGCGAATAGTTGAAAGATTTGCCATACTTATTTTCACATAAGAAAATAGTCTGCTATCCACCCTAATTGTCCAGCATTAAGCTGATTTTGAGCATTGGGCTCTTTAGAAAGCAATAGATTCGATTCATTAATTGCTTCATACCAGAGTATTCCATCACCATGTGCTGTACGGCCTGTTAAAGATATCCATTCGCCTACTAAGATTAATCCTCTAATAGCCGATGGACGCAGGGAAGGCGTAGATCGAAAGTTTGCACTTCCTGCATAAGCCCTGTTACAGTAGCGAGGAATACGGAGTCTTGTATTTGGAGCTACAACTATAGGATTGTTTGGAGCTACAATTATAGGGTTGTTTGGATTAGCCGGAGGCAGTTCATCGTCATCTATGTTTTCGTCCGGAGGATTTTCAACCTCTTCATCTCCGGCCCCATTCGGATTGGTTTCAGGTGGTTGCCCCCCATTTACGACAGTGTCTGGATTGATTCTAATGCCGGGCGAATTATCAGTATCAAGATCAAGATTAAATAGAGTATCTATGTCGAATAGCGCATCGAATAGAGTTAGAGCTACAGACAAAGAAATAGTAATTCCGATAGTCCTCACAATGATTATGGTTGGATCTGGCGACGGGTCAGGCTTTTTATTTGGACGTAGGTACGTTTCTAAATGCTTATCTTCAGGAAACATAGGTGCTTATAATTTTTATTTAAGTGTTCTATAAATCGTTTCGTATTAATCAAATATAGTCATATTGATCAAATATAGTCAATTTAGAAGGAGCTGATTGCGTATAGACTTGGCTCTATGATCTGTGGAATTTCTGGAAAGATTATCTCAAAGACTGAAAAACGAATGTGAAGGATGGGGCATTTGGTAAGGTCATGAGTCACGCGTTTCAAAGGTGGATGGTAGAACAGAATTCCCGCAGTGCGGCCGAATTTTAGGCAATATTCTGCACAGTGGAGTGATACTTTGAAACCTCAATTGCTTAATTCTGGAAGGCTATGAAATCACTGAAATAGGACTCAAATTTTTTCCTGGATATTCAAAAGAAGCGATCGCTCCTTCCACTCCAGGACGATCGCTCCTCAAAACTCAAACCCGATTACTAATCAAGCCTTGGCCGTTTCCTCAATCGCTTTGTGATCATCTGGGTGATACAGCGCCGAGTCAATGCGGGAGCCTCGGTGAGCGAGTATGTAGAGTTCCTTCTCCTTCGACCTCACTGCCGCAACTGACGCACCGTTTCCGCAATGCGCTCAAGCACTGCATCCAAATGAGCGTAAACCTCCTGATTGGTGAAACGCAGGAATCGAATACCCAGCGCCGCGATCGCGGCTTGCCTGGCTTGGTCAGCAGCGATCGCCTCATCAGAGTTATGGCTCTCACCATCTAGTTCAATGGCCAGCTTCAAATCAGGACAGTAAAAGTCCAGCACATAGTAATCAACGCTGTATTGTCTACGAAACTTACAGTTTTCGACTTGGCGACTACGTAGATTTTGCCAGACGAGCTGTTCCGCTTTGGTCGCATTTTGCCGTAGGGTTCGACGCTTCTCTTTTTCAGCGCTGCGGTTAAAAAGTTGACTCATGCCCATACCCATCAGTCGATACGCGATCGAAGGCTACGGGCCTTAGTATTCACGCTATTCGACCTCACCTAACCTCTCCTTGGATAAGGAGAGGAACCGGAGTTCTGAACCGCGATCGCTGAAGTCGAAACCAAGATGTCACGAAACCTCTCCTTCGCAAGGAGAGGTGCCGCAGGCGGTGAGGTTCTTCCCCACAAAGCTATTTCGACCTCACCCAAACTCTCCTTAACCAAGGAGAGGAACCGGAGTTCTGAACCGCGATCGCTGAAGCCGAAACCAAGATGTCACGAAACCTCTCCTTCGCAAGGAGAGGTTTCGCAGGCGGTGAGGTTCTTCCCCACAAAGCTATTTCGACCTCACCCAAACTCTCCTTAACCAAGGAGAGGAACTGGAGTTCTGAACCGCGATCGCTAAAGTCGAGGCCAGGATGTCACGAAACCTCTCCTTGCGTTGGCGAAGCCTGCCCAGAGGGCTTAGGAGAGGTGCCGCAGGCGGTGAGATTCCTAAGCGTTGATGGCTTCCTCAATCGCTTCGTGATCATCTTGGTGATACAGCGCCGAGTCAATACGGCAGCCTTGGTGGGCCAGGATATACAGTTCCTTCAGCTCCTTGATCATCGGATAGCGGGGGTTGGCTCCCGTGCATTGGTCATCGAAGGCGTTTTCCGCCATTTCTTCCACCTCCGCATAGAAGCGTTTGTCCACCTCGGGGATTACATCGTGGATGCTGTCGGGGATATTGAGCCGGTGCTTCAGCGCCTCGATCGCCTCAATCAGCAAGTCCACTTTCTCATCTTCAGTGGTGCCGCCCAAGCCCAGATGATCCGCGATGCGAGCATAGCGGTACTTGGCATTGGGGTACTTGTACTGCGGGAAGATGGCCTGCTTAAAGGGGGCATCCGTAGCGTTGTAGCGGATGACGTGGGAGATTAGCAGGGCATTCGCCAAACCGTGGGGCACGTGGAATGTGGATCCCAGCTTGTGAGCCAAGGAGTGACAGACACCGAGGAAGGCGTTGGCAAAGGCCATACCCGCCATCGTGGCTGCATAATGGACTTTTTCCCGCGCCTTGGGATCGTTAGCCCCGTTTTCATAAGCGCTGGGCAGGTACTTAAAGATCAGGCGAATCGCCTCCAGAGCATGACCGTTGGTGAAGTCCGACGCCAGCACGGAAACGTACGCCTCAATCGCGTGGGTCAAAGCATCCAACCCGCCGTAAGCGGTCAGCGCCTTGGGCATGTGCAGCACTAACTCGGGATCAATGATGGCGATATGGGGGGTCAGAGCATAGTCCGCCAGGGGATACTTCATGCCGGTGCGGCTGTCCGTCACCACGGCAAAGGGGGTTACCTCCGAGCCCGTACCGGACGTCGTGGGAATCGCCACCAGCATGGCTTTCTTCCCGAGGGACGGCAGCTCATACACCCGCTTGCGGATGTCCATAAAGCGCATCGCTAGACTCTCAAAGTCGGTATCGGGTTGCTCGTACATCAGCCACATGATCTTGGCCGCATCCATGGGCGAGCCCCCGCCGATGGGGATAATCACGTCCGGGTTGAACTTGTTCATTAAGTCAACGCCGCGCATCACCGTATCCAGCGAGGGATCCGGCTCCACATCGTGGAAGATCTCGCATTTGAGGCCCATTTCTTCGAGCACCTGGGTGACGCGATCGCACATGCCCAGGTCAAACAGCGGCTTGTCCGTCACGATAAAGGCCCGCTTGCGATCCTGAATATCCCGCAGCGCTACCGGCAGACAGCCAAACTTGAAGTACACCTTCGGGGGAATGCGGAACCACAGCATGTTCTCCCGCCGTTCCGTCACCGTCTTGATGTTCAGCAGGTGCTTGGGGGCCACGTTGCCCGATACGGAGTTACCGCCCCAGGTGCCGCAGCCAAGCGTTAGGGAGGGATCGAGCTTGAAGTTGTACAGATCCCCGATCGCGCCCTGTGACGAGGGCGTGTTGATCAACACCCGCGCCGTAGTCATCTGGTCTTCAAAGTGCTGAATGTGTTCGTGTTGAGCGGGGTTCGTGTACAGCACGGAGGTATGGCCCATACCGCCAAACCGCACCAGTTCTGCTGCCATGGTCACCGCGTGGCCAAAGTCGGGAGCCCGGTACATGGCCAGAATGGGCGACAGCTTCTCGTAGGCAAAGGGTTCTTCGCCATTGATGTCCGTGACCTCACCGATGAGCACGCGAGTGCCTTCAGGAACGCTGATTCCTGCCAGTTCTGCCAGGTTTGCGGTGGATTGCCCCACGATCGCGGCATTTAAGCGCCCGTTCTTGAGAATAATGTCGCGGACTTTTGCCTTTTCCGCTTCGTTAAGCAGGTACGCGCCACGCTCCTCAAACTCGGCCCGCACTTCATCGTAGATGTCATCCACCACGATGACCGACTGTTCGCTGGCGCAGATCATCCCGTTGTCAAAGGTCTTAGAAATCAGGATGGAGTTCACCGCCATCTTGATGTGAGCGGAACTATCAATCACCGCTGGCGTGTTGCCGGCACCCACGCCCAGCGAGGGATTCCCGGAGGAATAGGCTGCTCGTACCATACCGGGACCACCGGTCGCCAGGATCAGCTTAACGTCAGGATGACTCATCAACGTCTGCGACAGTTCTACGGTGGGCTCGTCAATCCAGCCGATGATGTCTTCGGGCGCACCCGCTGCCACCGCAGCATCCCGCACAATGCGGGCGGCTTCGGTCGTACAGCCCTTGGCGCGAGGATGGGGCGAAAAGATAATACCGTTCCGGGTCTTCAACGCCAGCAGCGCTTTGAACACAGCGGTGGAGGTGGGGTTTGTAGTGGGGACGATCCCCGCGAGAATGCCCACCGGCTCAGCAATCTTTTGCAGCCCATACCCTGGTTCATTTTCAATGACGCCGCAGGTTTTTTCGGTTTTGTACTTGTTGTAAACCATCTCGGAGGCGAAGTGATTTTTGATCACCTTGTCCTCAACGATCCCCATCCCGGTTTCCTGAACGGCTTGCTTGGCGAGGGGAATGCGCTTGGTATTGGCCGCTAGCGCCGCTTGATGAAAAATGCGATCAACCTGTTCTTGGCTGAAAGTGGCGTATTGAGCCTGAGCCGCCTTCACTTTTTGAATGAGGGTTTCGAGGGTTTCGAGCGTATTAACGGTCATAAAACTGACCTCCAGTGGGGTGTGCTGGTTATGGATTGAGTTCTGTGCTGTAGCGAGGAAACCGTTCGGCGATATCAGCTGAATGTTGTCTTTTCGTGACAAAAATGCGACGGCTGAATAAACGGTCAGTTGGCATCAAAACAGTTGTGCATATGGGTCAAGTGCTTGTCATCGAGAGGGTGAATAATCGGAATATCGATCCGTTCCTGACGCCCCAACACTAGCGTGAGTTTTGAAAGGATCCGGGTCTCCCTTTAGGAAAAAAACAAAATTCTCTCGCAAAAGTTCATTCGCGGATGTGTTTTTAGAGCCGGCGATTAGCGTTGCATTGACCCACACAAATATCAGCGGCCAGCCACTATGCAGAGACACCATGCCCCCGTAGACTGATGGGGAACTTAAAAAAGATCCAAGGGCGGCAAAATGCGGATTCTGTTTGTGGCAGCTGAAGCGGCACCGCTGGCGAAGGTCGGCGGCATGGGAGACGTGGTCGGAGCCTTGCCTAAAGTGCTCCGCAAAATGGGGCACGATGTCCGCATTTTTATGCCTTACTACGGCTTCATGTCCGATAAAGTGGAAGTCCCCAAGGAGCCGGTTTGGTGGGGGTACGCGATGTTTAACGACTTCGCAATTTATGAAACCGTCCTGCCAGGCACCGACGTTCCCCTTTACCTGTTTGGTCATCCCGCTTTTGATGGCCGCAGCGTTTATGGCACCTCCGATGAAGATTGGCGCTTCACGTTCTTCGCGAATGGAGCTGCTGAATTCGCGTGGAATTACTGGAAGCCCCAGATCATGCACTGTCATGATTGGCACACGGGCATGCTGCCAGTATGGATGCATCAAACGCCCGACATTTCCACTGTTTTCACCATCCATAATCTGGCGTATCAAGGCCCCTGGCGCTGGAAGTTAGAGCAAATGACCTGGTGCCCCTGGTATATGCAAGGGCACAACACGATGGCAGCCGCCCTACAGTATGCCGATCGCGTCAATACCGTCTCGCCCACCTATGCCCAGCAAATTCAAACGCCGGAGTATGGTGAGGAGCTGGAAGGACTCTTATCTTTCATTAGCAGTAACTTAAGCGGTGTGCTCAATGGGATTGATTTAGATCTCTTTGATCCCAGCACCGATGCCCAACTGCCCCAAACCTTCACTGCCGAAACTCTGGAACAACGGCGTCGCAATAAGGTCACCGTCCAGGAAGAGATGGGATTGGAAGTGAATTCCGATGCTTTCCTGGTGGGTCTAGTCAGTCGTTTGGTGGAGCAAAAGGGCATTGACCTAATTCTGCAAACCCTCGATCGCTTCTTGGCCTATACCGATGCTCAGTTTGTCCTCTTGGGGACAGGCGATCGCTATTACGAAAATCAGCTGTGGGAAATGGCTTCCCGCTATCGGGGGCGGATGTCGGTTTATTTGCTCTATAGCGATAGCATTGGCCGCCGCATTTACGGGGGAGCCGATGCGTTCTTGATGCCGTCCCGGTTTGAGCCCTGCGGGATCAGTCAAATGATAGCTATGCGCTACGGCTGCATTCCCATTGTCCGGCGGACGGGTGGCTTAGTGGATACCGTGACCCACCACGACCCGATGAATCACGCGGGCACTGGATATTGCTTTGATCGGTACGAACCACTGGATTTATATACCTGTCTAGTAAGGGCTTGGGAAGGCTTCCGTTACAAAGATGCGTGGCAGGCCATGCAAAAACGGGCCATGTCCCAAAACTTCAGTTGGGATAAGTCAGCAGTGGAGTATGTACGGCTCTATTCCGAACTCTTGGGGTTGGACTACACAACTCAACTCAATGTGAATTCGCCAGCCGAAGTGGTTGTTCAGGATGCCAAGCCTGCAGTGACGAAAACTACTGCCAAAACGCCCAAAGCCAAAGCTTAGTCAGCCCAGAGAATAGACCTCCATGAAGAAGTCACTGTTTCTTTTTGGCGCGATCGCGATGGGGGTTATGTTCCCCCAAGGCTATGGCTATGCCTTCCTGATTCGCTACCTCATCATGGGGATCCTTTTTTGCTCGCTGTTGAATCAGAAAGTTGACCTGAAGACGGCGGTGAATGCTCGGCTGGGCGTCATTATTGCCATGATGATGGTGGTGGCGGGCACCACGGCTTGGTTGGGGAACTGGTTCAGCACAGAGCTAGCTCTGGCGGCCTTTATGACTGCGATGGCCCCTACGGCAGCGGCAGCTCCCGTGATGACTCAACTGCTCGAGGGGCGCGTGGACTATGTCATGTCTTCCGTTATTCTCACTAACTGCTTTGCCGCTATCACTTTACCGCTCGTACTACCCTTCATTAGTCCTAGCCAGAACATTCATATTGATGTGACGGTGCTGTTTTCCACCCTCACAGTGGTGTTGCTGCCCCTAGCGATCGCCCAATTTCTGCAACGCTTATTGCCTCAGGTCGTCACAACTTTGCTGCCGGTGAAAAAGGCCGGCTTTTACGTCTGGGTAGCTGCGATTTATTTAGCCGTAGCGAAGGCAACCCATTTCATTGAAGTAGAATCAACCGCTGCTTGGACGGATATTGGGGCGATCGCCCTGATATCCCTTACTATTTGTGCCCTTAACTTTGGTTGTGGTAAATGGCTCGGCGATCGTGATTGGGGGCAAGAAATGGGGCAGTCCTTGGGGCAAAAAAATACGTTATTTAGCATCTGGATTTGCTTGACCTTTTTAACACCCGCGATCGCCCTCGGCCCCATGTTCTACATCGTGTTTCAAAATCTCTACAATGCTTATCTACTAGCTCAAGCGGCTAGGGATGATACGGCTATCAACGCTCGTCCCATCATCGCCAGTGGGAACGCCCCTGAGCAAATAAGCCAAATACCAAGCCAATAAGTTGAGGTCGGCTAACGCCGACTAAAAACGTGGGTACCAGTAAGCTTTTGATGAATAACACTAGAGCCAAACACCCCACCAAGCCCCAAAGCACCGACGAATCCAGGATTACGTTACGAAACAGGCGCTCCATCAACAATACGGCAAGCGCTCCGATTCCCCCAGCAACGGCCAAGCTGAGGAGAAGCAAACCGGTACCGCCACCGGGGATAGCAACTGTGCTGCCCTGTGCCCCACTAATTGCGGTCAAAATAAAGAACAACGTGAACTCTAGTACCGTCGCCAGGGCGACGGTCAGTAGAGCATTCTGTAACAGAGCGATCCAGGGGAGTGTTTTAAGCCGCCAAAGGGGATTGCGCATAGGTAAACTGAGACACACTATATGCAGATCATGGAGCTATCCTATCTCGACAATTTACCAAGTCTGGCTGCCATCGGTTTTCCTTTGGATGTAGCCATTATGATGTTCTTGCACTGTTTGATCGGTCTGATTGCGGCCAAAGTTGCTTACCGCAAAGGGGCTGAGCTATCAGGCTGGCTCATTTGGGGCATGATTGGTGGCACGTTGTCCCTCATCATGGCACTGCGAATGCCCATCCAATCTGCCTAATATTGAGTGCAGTAAAACACTGGAGTTAAGGCAGTTGTCTCTCCTGCTCCCCTTCCCCCTTGCGATTTCTTGGTTCGGATCCATCCTCAACTCAAGATTTGACCGACCCCTCGTTCTTATTGCTCATATGTTCTCATGTCGCCGCTCCTCTCTCAAACCCTGACGTTACCGACGACAGCCATGACCATAGCCTTAGGTAAGTGGCTGGGACAACAGCTGCCAGCCGGTACGGTGCTCTTGTTGCAGGGCGATCTGGGTAGTGGTAAAACCACCTTGGTCAAAGGGATCGGGCAAGGCCTTGGCATCCAGGAAGACATTGACAGCCCTACGTTTACTCTTATCAATGAGTACTCTGAGGGTCGCTTACCCCTTTATCACGTCGATCTTTACCGTTTAAGCAATACCGACACGCGGCAGCTCTTCCTCGAAATTTACTGGGACGGGGTTGAGTATCCGCCAGGTATTATGGCCATTGAATGGTCGGAGCGTTTGCCACAGTTGCCACCAGACCCTTTAATGATTGCTATTGCCCACCATGCAATTGATGGACGACAGGTTACCCTGACGCCCACCACCCCAACTCAAGCCCAGCTAGTGGAGACCCTAACGCCTGATGCGATATTGGCTCATGAAGTCTGAACCGGATGTTTACAGCATTGCGGATTTGGAGCGCCAACCGGAAGAAATTTGGGATGGGGTGCGCAACTATCAAGCCCGTAATTTTCTGCGTGACATGCAGGTGGGGGATTTAGCCTTTTTCTACCACTCCAACACCAAGCCGCCCGGTATCGTGGGGCTCATGCAAATCATTGAGGCGGACATTGTTGACCCCACACAGTTTGACGCATCGAACAAGTATTACGATCCCAAGTCTGATCCTGAAAGTCCCCGCTGGCGTACGGTCAAAGTCGGCTACGGGGAGACCTTTAAGGAACAGCTGACGCTGGATCGGCTGAAGGCAACTTTTAGCCCCGAAGAACTGTTGGTCGTCAAACGGGGCAATCGTCTTTCAGTCATGCCAGTCGCGGATGAAATTGCCGCAAAACTTCTCCTGATGGCCCAAGCAACGTCGGTATAACGTGGGCAAATACCTTCTGCATCTCAAATGAAGTACCTGTGCAAGAGGGTGGATGGGTGGATGGGCTTCGACGTGAGCGCTCAGCCGAACGGTGGATGGGTGGATGAGTAGGGACGTGACTTTGGCGTGGTTTCTCTCTGTAAATACTGTGTCCAGGCAATTGTGAGGCGATTGGGCGATCGCTCATGATGCGGGGAACAAAATGAGGTGCCAAGGGTTTCCTACCTATCGGAGCCATGGGTCTGTTCTTAGGGCAAATTGCCTTGAAAGTTAGGATGATAAGACGCCTGCCTATGGAATGTGCAACCTCAATTCACCTTATTCACACTCAAATCAATATTGTTTTGACGTATTCAAAAAGATTCTCGCCACAGTATTCAGTCTAGGGTTTATCGGGATAACAACCCTGGTTGGCAGCCAACCCCTCAAGGCTCAATCGGAGAATCCAGACGTAGACAGTGCTGAGATTCCCCCTTGAATCAAGCTTTGCTTGTAGCCGGTGGATTCAATACCCGAGCAAGGCGGGGTAATGTGGAGCTGGTGCGAGTTAATTCTGACGGCACCGCTTCCCAACAAAACTTTGAGATTGACTTCGCAGCGGGTGTGGGCGACCCCAATAATCCCATACTCAAAGATCAAGACGTTATCGTCATCGATCGCTCTGGACTGGCCCGAATGGGTGACAACACCGGACTTTTGCTGAACCCAATCTCCCACGTGCTCAATCTCATCCTCGGATTTGAAAGACTCGTCTTTTAAGATTCAGTGCCGATCATCAAGTTGCTGAACACGCTTGCGATCGCTACCGTGAGCAGCCTCCATAAAAAAGAGTCACCTGGGTGAAAGTGACTCCCTCGATCACGGGTAAGTTCAAAGCACTCGTCCTATGAGAGCCTACGGTGAGCTAAAGACGATTTAAAGCTTTAGCGTTGAACCGTACTTTTAATTAAACAGGCAATCAAATTTCCGTCAGTAAAAAAGAATACACTTCTATCCTCGCCGTTATTCTTTGCAACAAAAATCCAAGTTCAAAATAAAAACGGCTTCTCAAAAGAAGCCGCAATTAGGAGCCGATAAAGGTTTGCCCTTATCGTTCCCATGTATCCTTACTGTCTATGCTGCAAAGGTTTGAGGATTTATGGTGCCGAATATATACGCGATTTCTCCATGAAGGATGAGTATAGTTTCTGGTTATTCACCTTCGGATTCATTGAAATTACTGAATAGTTAGTCTCAGAGAGCTAGCGCAGAAGGCTCATAGCCCCGTACGCTAGCTCTCTACAGTGAGCAATCGACAGGGAATTGCGAACACGTTAAGAGAAATGGAGCGTCAGGATTGAGCCCTCTGATGAGGGCCATTGATGCAATTAGTTTTCGGGGCGCTCAGCGGGAATACCTAGCGCCTCAATGAGGGCATCTTCAGTGACGCCTAATTGATTGGCGGCACCAGCGATATCCAAACGAGGGCGGCGACGTCCTCCCTGACGTCCCCCTTCACCCTCGGGTTTACCCAAGGCTTCTCTGAGTGCAGCTTCGGTGACGCCTAAGTCAGCCGCAACAGCTGTCAAGTCGGGGCGGGTGCGAGGGCGAACGGTCTCAATGGTGATACCTAGAGCGGTTTGCAGTTGGGTTTCAGTGACACCTAGCTGCGTCGCTGCTGCTGCCAAGTCAGGGCGCTGTCGCTCGGGGGGATTTTCGGGCAAACCCAGAGCAGTTTTGAGTTCAGCTTCGGTGGTGCCGAGTTCAGTAGCGGCAGCGGCAAAATCGATCCGATGATGACGGCCTTGTCTCTGTCCTTGCTCAGGAGAAGCATTTTGGGCCACGAGTGTTGCGGCTGATGTGGCATTGCTGATGTTGGCGTAGCCAACTGCACCCAAAAGACATGCGGATGCAACGGACAAGGCTAGAAAACGGTAGTTCATAATCAATTTGCTTCAATAGAAGCGGTGGTCTCTACAGTTTCTATTGAGCGCAATGAAAATGACGGTTCTCCCCGGCGATGAATTACAGTTTTGTCATTATCGATTTGGCCGCTTTCCTGAAGACATCGCGCTAGCATCTACTTTGCATATAAGCAAAATATTTCGCAGTTTGGTCGAACTGAACTGAACTGACGACGGTTAAAAAACACCCCTATTTAAGAGTCCAGTATTCATGAACGTTCTGTTTGTGGAGGATGAATCCAAAATTGCCAGCTTTGTGCAAGCCGGTTTAAAGGAACAGGGTTTTGTGGTGGATTATTGTGACAACGGTGACCTAGCCTATCAAAAAGCCACCGACCAGGACTACGACGTCATTGTGTTGGACATCATGGTGCCGGGGAAAGATGGGTTGGCGGTTCTGAAGCAGTTGCGCCGCTTGGGACGCAATACACCCGTCATCTTAGTGACAGCACGGAATGAATTGGACGATCGCTTAGAAGGCCTCAATCTGGGTGCCGATGACTACATCACCAAACCCTTTTTCGTCGAGGAGTTAGTAGCTCGAATACATGCAGTGGTGCGGCGCAGCGTGGGCGATCGCCAAAATATGCTCGTAGTGGGTGACCTAAAGCTCGATCGCATCACCCGTGAAGTGAGCTGCCACGATCAAACCGTTGAGCTAACCACCCGCGAATTCAATCTGTTGGAATATCTCATGCGATCGCCCGGACGGGTATTTACCCGCACTCAGATTTTGGAACATGTTTGGGGCTATGACTTTAACCCCAGCACCAATGTCGTGGATGTCTGCGTTCAGCGGCTGCGGAAGAAAATTAATCGCACGAAGGAACCTAGCTGGATTGAGAATGTTCGGGGAGTCGGGTACCGCTTTCGCAAATCGGTATCGGAGCCGTGAAACATCGTTCCTTTCGCCTGCGCATTGCGTTGCTCTCGACCGCTTTGGCCGGAGGTGCGCTGGTGGGATTCAGTGGCGTTGCCTGGCGGCTGATTTACCGTGCTAAAGTTAGCCAGTTGGATGTCCGGTTAGAAAATCAAATCAGACGATTGGCGCGCCCCCTCCCGCCTGATGTGTCGCCTGACGATGAAATCAGTTTCCTTAATCGGATACTGGCAGCGAACACCGATACCGAGATTGCTTTGCAAGTCAGGGATACAGCTGGGCAGCTGATCTATCAATCGACTGATTGGAAGGCCGACTTTAATCAGCCTGATTTATTTCCACCCCGCTTAGAAGAGCCATCCTCATCTAGAGACCCTTCCAGGGAAAGTGAGCCATTTCCGCGCCGCAATCGTCCTGGACGTTCAGAGAATCCAACCCGCCTGCGCGAGCCAAGAACACCCCCACGTCTAATCACTCAGCAGACGGCCACTGGCAGCTGGCGAATTGTGGCGGGAACCTTTACGAACAGCCAGGTGGCGATCGCCGTCAACCTCAACACCCTGGATCGTGAGATGGCGGCAATTCGCAATATCTTTCTTATCGCTATTCCGGGGACGTTGCTGCTGGTTGCCGCTGGAGCTTGGTGGCTATCGAGCAGTGCTTTACACCCTATTCAGCGCGTGACTGGTGCCATGCAGCAGGTCACCGTCGCAGGATTAGATCAGCGGGTGCCCATTGGGACAACCGACGTGGAGTTTGTGGAACTGATTCAAGTCTTTAACCAAATGCTGGAACGGCTGGAACGAAGCTTTAAGCAAGCCTCACGGTTTAGCGGTGACGCCGCCCATGAACTCAAAACACCTCTAGCAATTTTGCAGGGGGAATTGGAGCAGGCTATCCAACAGGCGGAACCCGGCTCTGGGCTCCAGCAAACCCTAGGAAGTTTATTGGATGAAGTGCGTCACCTCAGCAGCATTATTCGTAAGCTTTTACTGCTGTCCCTAGCGGATGCGGGACAAATGGGACTGCATAAGGTTCCCCTCGATCTCGCCGAACTGTTGGCAGTAATGGTGGAGGATCTGGAGCTACTCGCCCCAGCGCTCAAAGTTCAGACCGACATTACGCCACCGCTGTCTGTACTGGGCGATCGCGATCTGCTGACCCAGGTTCTGCAAAATCTGATGAGCAATGCCATCAAGTACAACCTGCCTAACGGTTGGATACAAATTCAGGCCAGCCAACAGTCCCAAACGGTACAGGTTACCCTCACCAATGCGTCCAAGGAAATTCCGGTTCGCGATCGCTCGCTTATTTTCGATCGTTTCTACCGAGGGGATCCGGCTCGAACACGCACGGTAGAAGGTATTGGCTTGGGTCTTAGCCTCGCACGGGAAGTTGTCCATGCCCACCAAGGTACTCTGACTTTGGATGAAACACTGCCTGGTCAAACATCATTCACCTTGACGCTCCCAAGTAGTTCCCGTCAGATTGCTGACTTCTAAGTAGGAAGTTGCAATTAAATGTAAGAAATCGTAGGTTGCGGTTGAGGAACGAAACCCAACGCCCGCATGGGTTACGCTACCGCTAACCCATCCTACATTTGAATCGGCCTAGCTACTTAGCGGTATTTCTAGCCAGTGTCATTGGGATTTTGGATGATCGTTCAGTCATGACAACCCACTCTGCTAGACAAATCAATAGAGCTAAAACAAGTGGAATCTAAACAATAGCTATCTGCTCCTCATTCACTTCAATCAACAGTTCATCGCCGTAGGAAAGGCTTTCAATGAAGCCGACTAATATCTCTAAAATGTCAGGATCTTGAAAATGTTCTGGCTTGGTTTCTGGATGGGGGTAATAGATTAATCCATTCATGACTTTTTGGTTGTCTAAAACAACACGGCAGTCACAAAAAGAGAAATCTTCAGCGGGAGAATCTGGCGACCATTTGACATCTCTAAATGTGAATCGAGGCTGTTTAATCTGATATTCCTTAGGCGTAATTGATAAGTTAAGAGTCCCCATAAAATAACCTTTGAGAGACAATCCTCTTTCGGCGAAGAAAGGCGCTTGCATCCGGATAGTGCCTTGAGGAAAACGATGACTTGAGGATTTCCCAGAAGCCACTCCATGTCCTACCGTGACAATGCCCTTTACCTTAATCCAGGAGGTCATAAAACAATTCCGAACTTATCTTTTTCTATGCTTAAGGCTGCTTTACTTTATTTTCTTCCCTAAAAGCGACAGCAAAAATTCAATGCAGAAAACCTAACTGTCTCGCTCCACCACGATGACGTTTTCCGTCACTTGTTCAAACGTATCGTCATGACTGATGACAAACAGTTGACTAAAGCTACGGATACGCGCGATCGCTTCGGCTAGGCTCTCGCGGCGGGGACGATCCATGTTGGTTGTGGGCTCATCGAAAAAGGCAATATCAATGTCGGCCAGAACCTTTAAAAGGGCTAGCCTTACCGCCAGCGCCGCGCACATTTGCTCGCCTCCCGAGAGGTTGATAAACCGACGGGTATTGGGGCCTTCCTGTACTTGAATTTCGTAGTCGCGTGTCCAGAGGAGCGCTACATTCTGACGATTCAACAATTCACGGAACAGGCGATCGGCCTCACGGGACACCTGATAAACATAGCGCTCGGTAATTCTCGGCCCCGTTTCTTTGTAAGCTTTACGGGCAAAATTGATAAAGCGCTTGACCCGATCGCGCTTTTTTCGCGCTTGCGAAGCTTCATCGCGCTGTTGCGCGAGTTCCCTTAATTCATCGATTTGTCGCTGCAACTCAGCCAATAACTGTTGCTGTTGCGGCAGGCCACCAACAAGGCGATCGCGCTGGGAGCGTAGATCCTGATAGGTGGCATCCACCTGCTGGGCTCGCTGGGGATTAAAGTTAGCCTGAGCTGCCTGTAGAGCCGTGTCCACTGCCTGCTGCTGAGCTTGCAACTGCGTTAAGGTCTGCTGGGTCGCAGCAAGTTCCTGCGTCAAGCGAGTTTCATCTTGAGCTACGCGCTCGTATTGAAGATATTGCTGATAGGCAGCTTGATGGGCCTGCTTGAGCTGGTTTTGGGTGGCGATCGCCCCATCGAGTTCATTAAAGTCCTGAAGCTGAACCTCCAATGCCTCAATCTGGGTTTGGATGCCCCCCTGAGCTACCTGCATTTCATCGTGGCGTCTTTGAATCGTAGGTTGCTGGCGGCAGGATTTTGCCAATACGGCACATCGCCCTCGGGGATCTGCCAAGGCGGTCAACGCCGCTTGGACACTGGTTAAACGGGTGATGAGTTCAGCTTCGGCTGCCAGCGTTTGTTGTAGCTCTGCGAGGCGGTGCGTCACAGTTTCCTGCTGGTGCTGTAGCTGGGTAAGGTGCTGCTGGCGTTCGGGTAAACCTGCCACAGTCGTCTGGTGCTGTGAGAGCTGCTTCAATTTTTGACGCACTGCTTGCTGTTGCGACTTTAAAGCCGCTGCATCGGTCTGGCTAGCGAGATCAGCCAGGATTTGCTGCACTTGTCCCAGAATTGTCTGACTCATCTCGACGCCGTCATGTAGCGCTATCTGTAAAGACTCAATGGAGCTTGCCGGCAGCAACGGCATGTTGGCGCGGAGCTCTTCTAGGGTTGCCAGCGCTACCTGAGTCTGCGTGCGGTGGCGATCGCAGCTATGCTGTCCTCCTTCAACCAGTCTTTGCAGTTCAGTCTCAAACTGACGCGCCGCTTCTAATCGACTCAACTGCTGTTGCAGGCGATCGCGCTGTTGTTCCAGTGCCGGTAAATCTGTCAGGGTCGTACTTAAAGTCTCTAATCGCTTGATATCCTCAGACACCTGCTGAATTTGCTGTGTTAATTGAGTGCCTTGCAGGGTGGTCGCATGCAATTCACCCTGCACCTTCGCTAAAGCCGTTTGCTGTACCTGAAGACTTTGCAGTTCAGTTTCGAGCTGTGTCTGATGTTGAATTTGAGGTTGGAGCTGTGTGATTTCGATTGCTGCGGCTCGGAAAGTATCCAATTGCACCTGAAGGCGGGTGAGATCTTGGGCACGGGCTTGCAGCGTCTTTTGTAATTTCTGCTGCTGTTTCTGTAAGGACTGGCGTTGACGCTGCTGTTCATTCAAGGTCTGTAATTGCACCTCAGCCTGCTGGTAGGCTGCGTGGGCTAGTTGGTTTGCAGCACAGATTTTTGTGGCCTGCTGCGCCTGCTCTAAGGATTGGGTCAACAGCGCGATCGCTTGCTGACGACCGTCTACCTGCGATCGCACCTGCTGGCTTTGGGCCTGTAGCTGCTGTACCTTTTCAGCCTGGGCCTTCACAGCATCCCGCTCCTGCTGGATAGTGGCTAACTGAGTCGCCAGCGTTGCTAACTGAGCTTCCGTTTGAGCCAGTTCTGCCGTTAAAGACTGGTGTCGTGCTTGGAGACCATCCCAGGTAGCAAGGCGTTCTTCATAGCTGGCAATTTCCCGCTCCATCATCTCCACCTGCGCCTCGGCGTAGCGGCGGAGACTATTCAAGTCTTTGTGAACGGTTTTATATTCTTCAACCTTCAGAATTTTGTCGAAAACTCGTTTGCGATTCTCCGGCGATTGCAAGAAATCAGCGGTGAAGGTGCCTTGCGGAACGCCCACTGTCCGAGCAAAAAGCTCGCCCAAATCAGTGCCTGGAGCTACCCCCAAATGTTCACGGAGCCACGGAAGCACCTCATCCTTAATCCGGGTGTAGGGCAAGCGCGCATTCAGCTGAGGATCAAAAAGGGTATACCCCCGGTTGGTATGGCGTTGAACGGTGTAGGTTCGTCCGTCCTGATTGGAAACAAAGTCAACCGTAACCTCGGCACTACCGCTGCCATTGCGAACTAAATCATCCTTGGCATACTCGCCCTGGTGATTAAAGAGCACCCAGGCGATCGCTTCTAAAATGCTGGTTTTACCCGCCCCATTCTCACCACAAATGGCGTTGGTTCCTGGGGAAAACGTGAAGTATTTATCCTGATGGGTCTTAAAGTTCTTCAGAGCAACGGCAAGAATCTGCATAGGACTTACAACAGAACGTCCGTAGAGGATAACGCCTTGAGCCTGTCATCATAGCGAGACTTCTTATATGAGAAGCCAAGAGCTTGAATCCAAAGATTGCCTCACTACTGGCTCCTCACTACTAGCGCGACCAAAAGACTCGATCTCAAGCTGTCGCCTGAATAAATGGTCTATTTGACAGAACTAAAATATCGGATGCTGCTGCCTAAAGCGTTTCCAGATACTGTAATAAGTCAGCCATATCCTGAGGGTCGGGCTGAAACTGAGGCATAGGAGGCGTTTTTCCACTCACAACCTGCTTGATGAGTTTCACCTTGGACTTACGAGCTGAAACGCTCAGTAAGCTAGGGCCGACCTCTCCAGCTGCCTCAATGCCATGGCAAACAGCACAATTCATCTGAAAGATATCTTGTCCGCGTTCCTGATCACCCGCAATGGCCAACACCTCATTGACATAGGGATCGGCAGCATGGATACTTCGAACCCCTGCAAACACACTCAAAACGAGCACGGAAACTAGCAGCAAGATACCGAGAAGACGCTGAAGGCTGATGGAACTACTCTCGAGCTCCTTGTTAAGAGTATTTTCGGCCAAAGTGAGAGGATTGATTACGTTTCATTATTAACATAGCTTAAACATATCTCAGAAAGACTATTCAAACACCTTGATTTAAGGTTTTTGAAGGCAACAACTGATACAGACTTTCATGACAATGGATCCTGTGGAGTGTCTTCAATCTCCTTTACAAGAAGAATAAGATCGTAGAAGGTGTACTAATAACCCTAGCCATGTCATCTTGAGAGCCAATCCAGGTAAAACTTGGTGAATCGAGATCCATGGTGATTTACAATTGCTGTGATTGATAAGGAGTAGTTTCGCGTGGTTGAGCCTCTTCTCAGTGGAATTGTTTTAGGTCTGATTCCTGTGACACTAGCAGGACTTTTTGTAGCGGCTTACATGCAATATCGTCGTGGTGATCAGCTAAATCTCTAATAATCCTCTATCTACATAGAGACTGAAAGATTGTGAGCCCGGCGATGCTGGATACATAGCATCGCCGGGTTCGGTTCATCAGAGCGGTATAGCTTCAGCAGTTTAGGCCATGGCAGAATTCGGAATACGGAAACAAGAAGTCTGCTGAACAGGGGTTTCAGAGGTTTAGGGCGCGTCATCAATTAAACTCGAAAGCCTTGCAGTATAAGCATTGCCGCGCCCGCTTTGGAAAACTAGCTAGGGGCTGAACCGCTTTCAGCATGAGGATTCAGGCTCTAAATGATGACAACCCCTAGGCTGTTTCGATCAAACTGTAGGCTGCCGTTGCACGCGCCAACTTGAAAGTGGGAGACGTTATTCCCTACCCTTTCTACTTTCTTCGGTTGATCCAGCTCTCATGTTAGATCGGCTGCACTCTAATTTCCTACGCCTGTTTGAGCGAGACAAGCAGTCCCAAAAGCTGCTTTTGTGGTCTTCGCGGTAGTTGTAGGTACCCCCAGATGTTGCTGACGGATTGTGGTCCAAGTGGGATTATGAGCGCCCCCACCAGCCGAAAAGACTTGGGTCAGGGATGTTGCACCCAAATCTTGCAGGCATTGATAACCTTGGGCTTCAATTCGCGCCATTCCCTCCAGCAGCCCGTGGAGAAAGCGCTCTGGCTCTTCAGGACGCGGTTCCATCTGGGGGGGTAGCGTTGGATCATTGATGGGAAATCGTTCTCCAGGCTGTGTGAGGGGATAGTAGGTTAGTCCAGAAGGTTGATGGGATTGGATTTTGGGGCTGAGACGCTGCAAATCCTCATTGGTGAAGAACTGCTGCAGTACCCTGCCGCCGGTATTGGATGCGCCACCGACTAACCAAAGATCCCCCAGGCGATGACTGTAAATGCCATAGCGCTCGTCATCAATGCGGGTGGTGCTCAGCAGTTTCAACACTAACGTCGAGCCTAAAGAGGTGACCGCTTCCCCAGGTGACTGTGCTCCGCTGGCCAAAAATGCTGCAATGCTGTCTGTTGTACCCGCAATAACGGAACAGTCAGCCGGTAGACCATAGCGATCGCAGGCATCCGGACTCACACGCCCAAAGACGCTTCCTGGAGCCTGGACGCGGGGCAACAAATCCGCGAGATTGGCCCAGCTACTCAGCCATTCGGGATAGTTTAAGTGACCAACGTCGTAGCCCAGCTTGAGTGCATTGTGATAGTCACTCAGCCCCGGTTGTCCGTGTAGTTGGCAGGCTAACCAATCAGCCTGGTGCATCAGATAGCGGGCCTGCTGGTAAAGGCCGGTAGGTAAGGTTGCTTGCCACCACAACAGCTTGACCAGGCTAGACGTCGCACTCAAAACGGGGCTCCCCGAAGGGGCAATACCGTCTAATACAAAGCGATAGTCTTTACCTGCGTCATCGTTATAGAGCAAAGGCGCGACGAGGGGGATACCTTCTTGGTCACAGAGTAAGACGGTTGCTGAGGTGCCATTGATACTAATCGCTTGGAGGTCTGTTCGTAGAGAAACTGGGATCGCTTGCAATAGCTGCTGAAGGGCCATAAGCCAGCGATCGCCCCAATGCTGGCCTGGAGTGGCAGGGTAAGCAATTGAATGCTGCACCACAATGGCTTGCAACCTATCAATCACCGCAATTCTGGCACCTGATGTCCCAAAATCTAAACCAGCAGCGTAAACCATACTGACTTATCCGTAATATCTAATACAGCCGTCGCCAGCGACCTGAGGAGGCGACGGCGAAGCTATCTGGCTATAGGCCAAGCAACCGTATATTACTTCGTGCCCTAGCCTAGATGGCTGAAGCTACCAATATGAAAAACGGGGCACCTACAGGTACCCCGTCATCATCAAACAATCTCGCTTAGAAGGACTTAAGCAGACCTAGACACTAACCTCGCTCAATTCACGCAGGATATGGTCGAATGGTGCATCGACAAAGGAAGCATCCTCAACACCGGCGGCGGCGGCTTTCTCCTTAACCATTTCTTTCATCAACTGGATCCCCATCACAGTCGGTGCGATAGGCACGCCCAGCGAGTTGTAGGTTTCTCGTAGACCTTGCAGTACGCGCTCATCTAAAACATCCGAGTCACCGGCTACGAGAGCGTAACTGCCATAGCGCAGATAATAGTCCATGTCGCGCAAGCAGGCTGCATAGCGACGTGTGGTGTAGGCATTGCCACCAGGGCGAATCAATTCTGGAACCAATTCAAACAGCTTGGTTCCAGCAGTTCTAACAATTTCAGCTGCGTTGGCGCTGATCATTGTAGCTACCTGAACACGGGCAGTTCCCGTATCAAAATAGGATTTCAACGCACCTAAGGCGTTCTGATCCAGGTAGCGACCTGTGGAATCGTAATTCCGAATTAAAGTCGTAACGGCATCCCGCATGAAAGTTTTTTCTCCCAATCAGTCTTACGGCGTTCCCAGGTTCTCAAGTTCAGCCAGGGAGCGCGATCGTGCTGCTATACGCAATTTACTCATTCGCTTCGGCATTCGGTAACAAAGCCGTTGCCTCAAAGCAAAATATGCCTATCTTAAAAATCACGTCGAGAATGAACTGAATGGCCTGTTCAGGCTGCACTCAAGTGATCCAGAAGCCAGTCTATCACGCAGGTCTGAGACAAAGCTTTAGACCCTGAGAAACATGACACAGAGTACGCCCGGATCTTTACATTCCGCAATTTTTTGCAACATATTTTTTGCGGCATACATGGGCGTAAGCTTAGCCATCGGACAGAAAAATAAAGCTACACCGTCATTTCCGGCAGCTGAATTATGGGGGGAGCATTTGGGGCTTTTAGCGATCTTATTATTTTGTAAGTCTGGCAGAAGATAAAGCGACTTGTTTTTTGTGTGTTTTGATACAAAAGCTCCCAACCCCTATCCATAGGATGATTCAGACAACAAAAGCCTCTGGTCGTGGATACAAAAATTGCATTAGCTGTTTGCTTGTTTGGGCATGGTTGCCCGGCATTTGCATCTGCTCCTCTGAAATAAATGGGGCTGCTTCGCGAAGCGGTAATAAGTGTTTGCAAGGTGAACTGGCTTTTTGAATTTTCAATTTTGGTTGTCCGCTTGTAGACCTTGGAGATTAAAGGAGTAATTCATGGCGACTGCTGACGACATCTTGAAGAAGATTCAGGATGAAAACATTCAGATGATTGATCTGAAGTTCATTGATTTACCAGGTATCTGGCAGCACTTAACCTTGCATAACAGCCAGATTGATGCTGACAGCTTCACCAGTGGTGTAGCTTTCGACGGTTCTAGTATTCGTGGTTGGAAAGCCATTAATGAATCTGATATGGCCATGGTGCCGGATCCCGACACGATGTGGATGGATCCCTTCATGGCAGAGCCGACCCTGAGTATGGTGTGCACTATCCAGGAACCTCGGACGGGTGAGCTATATGAGCGCTGTCCCCGAGCGATCGCCACTAAAGCAGTCGAATACCTGAAATCCACAGGCATCGGCGACACCGCGTTCTTTGGTCCTGAAGCTGAGTTCTTTGTCTTTGATGACGTGCGCTTCGACCAGAATGAGCACTCCGCCTACTACTACGTTGATAGCGTCGAAGGGCGCTGGAATACGGGCCGTATGGAAGAGGGCGGCAACCTTGGATACAAGCCTCGCTACAAAGAAGGTTATTTCCCGGTTGCACCCACGGATACGCTACAAGACATGCGTACCGAAATGCTGCTAAAAATGCAGGATTGTGGAGTCCCCATTGAGAAGCATCACCACGAGGTTGCAACGGGTGGACAGTGTGAGCTGGGCTTCCGCTTTGGCGAGATGATCCAGGCGGCTGACTGGTTGATGACCTACAAATACTGCATTAAGAACGTCGGCAAGAAATACGGCAAATCCATTACCTTCATGCCCAAGCCTTTGTTCAATGACAATGGTTCTGGGATGCACACCCACCAGTCCATCTGGAAAGACGGTCAGCCTTTGATGGCCGGTGATGGCTATGCAGGCTTTAGTCAGACTGGGTTGTGGTACATCGGCGGTATTCTGAAGCATGCTCCGGCTCTGCTGGCCTTCACCAATCCCACTACTAACTCCTACAAGCGCTTGGTACCTGGCTTTGAGGCTCCTGTAAACCTGGCTTACTCCCAGGGCAATCGCTCGGCATCAGTGCGGATTCCGCTCTCTGGTGACAATCCTAAAGCTAAGCGTCTTGAGTTCCGCTGCCCTGATGCCACCTCTAATCCTTATCTGGCATTTGCAGCCATGCTGTGTGCAGGTATTGACGGCATCAAAAACCAAATTGACCCCGGCGATCCCTTAGATGTAGACATCTACGACCTCAGCCCTGAGGAACTCGCGAAGATTCCTTCGACACCTGGCTCCCTGTTAGATGCGCTGAAGGCTCTTGAGGAAGACCATGAGTTCTTAACGACGGGTGGTGTCTTTACCGAGGACTTTATCCAAAACTGGATTGAGTACAAACTCGATAATGAAGTCAACCCCATGCGTCTACGCCCACATCCCTACGAGCTAGCACTCTATTACGATTGCTAAGTTCAACAACGTGCTCATAGGCATTTAAGCAAATCCCTCTGTGAATTGTGAACTAAAGCCGCCTAAAGGCGGCTTTTTTTGAGTCTGAGGTTGCTAATCGCGGAAATGTTGAGCTCAAGAAATTATGCTTTGAACATATTAAATCTAATTTTAGATACTCAATATTGGAATATTCAAATCAACTACTGACAATCAAACTATCCTTGCAAGAGAGAGTTGGTGGAAAAGTGTTTTGCATACTAGAGAATTTGGTTACAACAATTGATTCAAGACTCTTGGAGTGCACGAATCGTCAGATGACAATGCGGTGAACCGAAGTTGCGGGACTGGGCAATCTTGAAATGGAGAATCAACTTTTGCGACTCTTTTATTGCTGACGTTAGAGATATAAAGAGCAGTTTAGAGATAAAAGAGCAGTATTTAATGCAGCGAACAGAATTCCTAATTATAGACTTGCTCGAAAGCCACCTGCTTGTCAGTGAGTGAAATTCTCAGCATTCGTGCTTTCTTTGGTGGCGAATATCACCAGCTTTACGGCCCGCGCAATACTCATTCTTCAAGGTACGACTAAAATGCTGCTCCCCAACTCCCCTTCCCTCTTGCTCCATCATGGGTTTAGCAAAGAGAAATAGCATTCGGGGGGTAAGCACCATTCATCAGGCAGCGGCAACGGTGTTATCCTTTGGTGTCTAACTGCAACAGAACTCAACCAGGTGTTATGAAATCTGCATGGAAGGTATTGTGGCTGATACCCATCAGCACTGTCATGTTTGGAATATCCGGCTGTGACAGTGTTCTGCAGGCATTAGGGTTACAAATTGAAGATACAGTTGCCGAAAGCGAAAGTTCCGACACGGCTAACGGGCTAGTGGGTGCTCAATCGCTCACAGTTCGAGGGAATCGTAATATTCTCGAAAATCAGACAACTGGGATAGAGCTTACCCTACCGGATACCTGGTCAAAGGCTTCTGGACTGCATGGCTCGGCAGAACTGCAAGCTGCCGATACAGAGCAAGAGCTATACCTGATTGTGGTGGCAGAAGCCGATGAATCGCTGCGACAATTTACTCTACGAGACAATGCTGAGCGCTATCGGACATTGCTGATTAGCCGCCTTCAAAACAACGGTGAGTTCAGCAGTGAAATCCCGACAAATCTGAGCTTTCTGGGTGAAGAAGACTATTTTGCCAATCAGTCTGAGATTAGAGGTGTCCTTGGCGACGGCACTCCCGTTGTTTACTTACACACGACCGTTGTCACAGAAACGCGGCATTATCAAATTGTGGCTTGGACAACGCCAGAACAATACGCCGCTTATGAATCCGAATTGCAAGGGATTATCCGCACTTTTAGCGAAAGCTAATTCTACTGACATCTTGCATTTAGTGATTTGAATTTCCATCCTCCGCTGTTGCCAAGAGAGCTTTGCCGCTCGACATCGTCCAACGCCAACGTTGCTCAAACATCTGCCAGCGAGAACGTCCTTACTACAGTTGGCTTCTAAGGATTCTGTCTCCCACTCACGGCAGGAAAGAGACACGGCAAAGCTATTGCTATCAATTACGGCTGGCCAAAATTGGCAATCATCTCACGGTTGACATGCACATAGCCTGGATCAAGGTAAGCAAAATTGGGTGCAAGCCGAGTGTGAGCGGCTGACAACTGATGGAAGGGAATCGAAGGATAGAGATGGTGCTCGGCGTGGAAGGGCATATTCCACATGAGAAAGTTAATGGGCCAGATGGTTAATGTTGTGCGCGTGTTCGTGAGGGGATTATCGTCGTAGGAGCAACCGGCGTGTTCAGCAAATAGAATCATCCGAAGTAGGGGTTGCCCAACCGCTAATGGCAGCACCCAGTACAGTAAAAACCAGGGTTGCTGGGCCACCACAGAAATAGCGATCGCCATCCCATAAACACCGAGCTGTAGCCAGGTAGACCGCATCACCGTGCTGTAAGACTCTTTAGCTATGTAGGGCATGTTTGCCATGTCACCGGTGGCGACCCGCCAGTGACCTTTCACTTTGCCCCACCACCAAGGCAGGCCACTGACTTGCCACAAATACTCGGCAAAGGTTGTGGGCTTAGGGTCATCTAACTCCGGGTCTTTGCCAGGGATTTGAGTGTAACGATGATGCCATTTATGATAGCGGCGATAAAAAGCGCAATTGTAGAAAGAAAGCACACCCGCCAGCCAACCCATCCAGTCATTCAGCCAGTTGCTTGCAAATGCCGTCCGGTGAGCACACTCATGAACAGCCGCAAACATCGTTGCCAAGCTAAAGCCGTAGACAACCAAAGCCGGTAGCGCAACTGCCAAGTGCGATCGCTGGCTTGCCCACAAATAACCACTCAGGCAAATTACGAGCAGATGCCCTGCGAATTGCAACCCACCCTTAAGGTTAGAACGAACATTCAGCTGCTTAAGGTCATCAACAGGCAAGATTTGTCTGGGGTTTGTGTTCATACTTGCTGATGCTGTGAGGAAAATTACTTCACTCGCATCTTAAAGCCAGATCAATAGGCTCGGGGTAGCCATTGTGTCAGCAGAATTGCTTGATGTCTTGGTAATGGAAAGTCCTGAAAAACCTGCTATGTCTAAAGTTGAGCCCCTGTAGCGAGCAAAGAACAAGACTCAAGATTGTCACAGTTTTTGGATGTAGCCCGAGACTCAAGCGCACTTTAAAACCTCACAACCCTGTATCCCCGCCATCGCGTCTAAAGAGTCGCCTGGTTACCGTCATGCCACAATCATGGCCACTCTGGCGCAATTGCCTGAGCGCGATCGCCGTCTGTTGCTTGCGGAAAATCTTTGCCAAATTTCGCAACTTTGCCAACGAGTGCGGGAATCCTAATATAAACGTTGCCATCGTCATTGAATCTTATGCGAATTTTAGTAACAGGCGGAGCTGGCTTTATCGGGTCACATCTAATTGATCGACTCATGCAAGCTGGCAACGAAGTCATTTGTCTTGATAATTTTTTTACTGGGCACAAGCGTAATATTCAACACTGGTTTGGTAATCCAAACTTTGAACTCGTTCGTCACGACATTACTGAACCGATACGCTTAGAAGTTGATCAGATCTATCACCTAGCGTGTCCTGCCTCTCCGGTTCATTATCAATACAATCCAGTCAAAACTATTAAAACTAATGTAATGGGTACATTACATATGCTGGGTCTGGCAAAACGTGTGAAAGCCCGATTTTTGCTAGCTTCGACCTCTGAAGTTTACGGCGATCCTGAGGTACATCCTCAACCTGAGGCGTATCGTGGCAACGTTAATACGATCGGTATTCGGAGCTGCTACGACGAGGGTAAGCGGGTAGCCGAGACCTTAGCATTCGATTATCACCGCCAAAATGGTGTGGATATTCGCGTTGCTCGCATCTTCAACACCTACGGTCCACGGATGTTAGAGAACGATGGACGTGTCGTCAGTAACTTTGTGGTGCAGGCCCTAAAAGGCATTCCACTGACTGTGTATGGTGACGGAGCGCAAACGCGCAGTTTTTGCTACGTATCAGATTTAGTTGAAGGTCTGATGCGTTTAATGAATGGTGACGCCATTGGCCCTATTAATTTGGGCAACCCGGATGAGTACAGCATTCTGGAACTGGCTCAAACTGTTCAGTCGATGGTAAATCCGGATGCTGAAGTGCAATTTAAGCCTTTGCCCCAGGATGACCCCAAGCGTCGTAAGCCAGACATTACTCGCGCTAAGACACACTTAGCTTGGGAACCGACAATTCCCTTGCAAGTTGGACTTCAGAAAACAGTGGATGATTTTCGGAATCGTGTCGTTGTTTCGGAACAGCCACAACTGCAAACAGTAGTTTCTTGATATGGGTGGAAATTGATCTTGCTAGTAAGTGATTAATTAATAGCTGCTAGCACGCCACAATTTCTATTTGGCATCTAATGGTTCCTTCTGTGGACTGGGAACCCTAAAACTTGTCTGGGATGATTCCTAAGATGGGTATCGTCTTTTGATAACTCACCTTAGTTCGATGAGGACTTGAACCCTATGCGTGTATGTGTAATCGGAACTGGCTATGTTGGTCTAGTAACGGGTGTATGTCTTTCCCATATTGGGCATGACGTTATCTGTATAGATAATAATGAAGAAAAAGTTAAGCTCATGCAGTCCGGGCAATCGCCTATCTATGAGCCTGGCTTATCTGAACTTATGAAGTCCTCTATGGAAGCAGGACGGCTACAATTCACAAGTGACTTGGCATCAGGCGTCAAGCATGGGGAAATCCTGTTTATTGCAGTAGGAACGCCACCCTTACCAACGGGTGAAAGTGACACTCGCTATGTAGAAGCGGTTGCTCGAGGGATCGGTGCTCATTTGAACGGTGGCTACAAGGTTATTGTCAATAAGTCCACTGTGCCTATTGGCTCAGGCGACTGGGTTCGGATGATTGTGATGGATGGAGTTGCTGAGCGTAAGAAGTCGTTGGTAGGAGCCGGTGCCCCTACGACTGAATCCGAGGTTATCTCTGCCGATTTTGATGTCGTCAGCAACCCTGAGTTTCTGCGCGAAGGTTCCGCCGTTTACGATACTTTCAATCCTGATCGGATTGTGTTGGGTAGCAATAGCCAGAAGGCGATCGCCAAAATGCAGGAGCTTTATGCACCTTTAGTCGATCGCAAATTCTCGGAGGATTCTTCTCTACCTCCAGTTGATGTTGTGGTTACTGACCTGAGCTCGGCTGAAATGGTGAAGTATGCAGCGAATGCTTTCTTAGCCACGAAAATTAGTTTTATCAATGAGGTTGCCAATATCTGCGATCGCGTTGGGGCTGACGTGACCCAAGTTGCTACGGGTATCGGCTTGGATTCTCGTATTGGCAAGAAGTTCCTACAAGCCGGTATTGGTTGGGGTGGTTCTTGCTTCCCTAAAGATGTGTTGGCCCTTCTCCATACGGCTGGTGACTACGGCTATGAAGCAGAGCTTCTAAATGCCACGGTCAGTGTTAACAAGCGTCAACGTTTGATTGCGCTAGAGAAGTTACAGAAAGAGCTGAAGATCCTGAAAGGTAAAACCGTTGGTCTCTTGGGACTAACCTTTAAGCCTGACACCGATGATATGCGGGACGCGCCTTCCCTGACATTGATTGAGCAACTCAATCGTTTGGGGGCTAAGGTCAAGGCTTTTGATCCGATTGTTTCTCAGAGTGGCCTGAGAGATGGATTGTCGGGTGTCATTGTGGAAACTGACCCAGAGCGCTTAGCCGATGGCTGTGATGCACTCGTCCTAGTCACTGACTGGAAGCAATTTAAGGCACTTGACTACAAGAAGATGGCAAGCCTTATGAATGCACGTGTGCTGATTGATGGCCGTAATTTCCTCGATCAGGCTGAAATGGAAGAAATTGGCTTCCGATACATTGGCATCGGTCGCTAGTCACTCGCGGTCTAACCAATGGTCACAAAAATGAGGGCAGCTAGGCTGACCCTCATTTTTTATGGCTAGTTCACAGATATGTTTGCCGAACAACGCTTGCCGCGATTATTTATCCCACGGTTGCCTGTTGAAGCCGCCACCCATCGGCTTCGACCGTTAGTACTTCTGCAAATCAGTCACCTTGTCCTAATTCGCAGCCCAGGAGCTCTAAACACTTTGGCCTAGTCGGCTTGAAATGCTCTGGATTTGTCGCTATGAGTTCGAGTATTAGTAGTGCCTACATCAATGGCGAACTATAACAAACCGCGATAGCGAATGAAAACCAAAATGGCAGCCCACGCCCCCAAAGCGACTTTGAGCGCTACCAAAATATTAAGCAGGGGCAACCAACCACCACTAACGAGGGTTCCTAATTCGCCGTGGGGCAATTCCAACCCCACCAAAGTCAACACAGCTATCAGGATAAACAACAATACTGAGACCTTTTCTAAAGTAGCCGCATGCCATCGCTTATAGACTGACTCCATCCAGCGGCGGGAAGTAGTAATGGCCACTAACCCGATCGCGGTACCGCCCGCCACACCCGCCGCAAATCCGCCGCCAGGACTCAGATGGCCACGAATCGCGAGTTCGATACTGACCAATGCAGTGATCGTTGCCCCTAGGCGAGCTAGAACAATAGAGGGGTGATCGGTGAACTGATAAATCGTGCAGGAGGGTTGTTCGTCGGCCAACAGAAAACGCACGCCCATAATGGCGATTGTGAACACAACGACCTCAAAAATAGTGTCATACAAACGATTTCTAAAAATAATGCCTGAAACTGTATTCGGAACACCACTATCTTCCAAAATTAGCTCAACAATCGATAGTTCCGAAACATCCATGGCTGGGTTAGGAAAAACCAGCATTTTGAGATACAGGGCAATGCCGACTGCAATGTAAACCCACTTCATAGCTGTCCCTCTAGCGAATTCAAAACCTGGCCATGAGATGTCGTTTCTGGTATTGAGTATTGATTTAGATGGCTTATGTAGTTCAATTTAATTGAAGTAGGGGCCAGTTTAGCATCCAGCAAATCATAGAGACGGCATACTCGAATATTGAGAATATATGAGTCAGTCTCGACGGGTTGCATAGAAGCTAATTCCTCCGGAGAATGCGCAGCGGAAGGAACACAGATGGCATGAATTTCCTTGGTTTTGATAGCGGCTTGCAAAGCTTGCAAGGTCGGGTAAGGACGGATTTCTAAGCGTAAATGATAGGGGCTTAAAGCCTCGCGTAACAACTTAAGCAGGGGCTGTGGTAAAGAGGGTTGCTGAGGTGCAGTCTCTGATTCTGATGTCGCGATCGCACCCGTAGCGCCTAAGACACCCAAACGCATACTCATAGACGAGCGCACAGCGACGGCATATAGCGTGATCGATAGCATTGTACCCACCAGTGCTTCTGTCAGAGCGACATCAGCCGCCCCAAACAGTGCATAAACGAGTGCCGCGATAGCCCCTAAAATGCCACGAATGATCAATGCGTGATACGGATTAACCTGGGTAACCAACATCCCAGCCGTCAAAGGGAGTAGAGCAACAATCGCAATTCCATAGATATCTTCAGCCATTTTCCCTTTCCCCGCCGCTGCTAGAACAATAGGCCAACACGTATCCCAAGACCGTATTCCAAATAGCTAGTGAAATTAACGCCAAAATCAACAAGGGCCATTCCCGAGGGATTTTGATGAGTAGCCCTACAATGATGGCCATGGAACCTAATGTATCGGCCACGGAAAGGCTGTGCAGTTTAAATAAAACTGAGCGGTGTCCCAGTAGAGGAAACGTTCCCCAAAACCAGAAGATAATGCCAATGACAATCAGACCATAACTCAGAATATCTAATAGAGTATTCATCATAATTCGTTCATGCGCCTCAGAACATGGGCTAGTAGCATCAGAGCAGCATTACCGACACTCAAGATCAGGACGCCAACCACACCAATCATCCAATCGTCGCGCAAAACGGATATCACCAAAATCATGATCGAAGTTTTGGTTGCGATACTGGCAAATGCCAACATTTTTTGCCAGATATCTTCGTCCTGCCAGGCTTCGTAAATTGGGATTAGCAATGCCAAGATCATTGCGATTAATATGCCATTCATGATTCTTTTAAGTTGCTGTCCGGGTGTATCAAAGTGAAGTTAAATCCACAAGGCTGAAAGGATAGCGGCACTTATTCTTTTACCTTCAGTTTTTTCCGTCGAATCCGATGAACCTCATACCAACCATCTTCGTGACATTTCAGGACAATTGTTTTAGGGGTAAACGTGATGAGAAAAATGTCTAAAAAGATGAGGCCAGGAGTGCGCCTATCCCGGACACTTTCCATCACCACATCTTCACCATTATGGGGTCGCACCATGATTTCAAGGGCTTCCATATAAGCAATTGGGATTGCCATCAATATTTCGCCAAACACCCGCAACCAATCTTTGAGCACAGCCGTAACTGTACGATTGCGAGGCAGTAGTAGGGCAATGCAAACACCAATAACAATATTGGCGATACTGAAATCGGCTGTTAGCAAGAACCAGATTGTTAGGCGCAGAAATAAATCAAGATATCCAATCATGCCGCTACCAAAACAAACAGCAACATCAGCATTAAACTCATGCCTCCAATCAGATGTTCAAACCGCTCTACCCTTTTGGGTAAGTTCAGGTCTATGTGTCGCACAACTACGCCATAGGCCAGCCAGCCAATCCCAATTGTTAGGAATGCCTTGAGTAAATTAGGCAATGTGTATACCGTTAGGTTCAAACCATTGGCGACGATGAGGCCACCGAGCAATACGGTTAGCGCCGGGCTTAATCCGACAGGCATTTTTTCGTTGCCATCGGATTTGAACTGACGGGGAAGAAACAGGAATTTCGCAAATGCGATCGCCGTTCCAACAGCCGCAATGTTCATCACAATCGCCTGCCAGGAATCTAATGATTTGAGCGTCAGAGTTTTTGCGCCAAAACCAGCCAGCAAGGGGAAGCCAGAAATGGATAGCCCGGCGATCGCCAACGCTATCCATAGCGGCAAAAACAAGGGTGCCCGACGCAGTTCAGCGAATTTACGGCTCGGGAGGTTACCTGCCGTCAAAAAGAGTGCCGCTTTTGCTAAACCGTGAGTCAACGCATAGAAGCCAGCAGCAGCAGGGGCGACCAGCACAAATCCAAGTTGTGAAATGGTGCTAGCCGCTAGCGTCCGCTTAGTATCTTTTTCCAAAATTGCATAGGTAACCCCTAACAGAGCGGTGCCCACACTAAAAATCTGAATAATGGGGGCAACCTCTTCGACCATGAGGGCACAGCGCGCCAAAGGAAACACCCCTGTTTTCACTACTGCGCCTGATAGTAGAGCTGATACAGGCGTTTCCGATTCGGAGTGGGTTAATGGCAGCCATAAACCAGAGATGAAAATGCCCCCTTTAGTTAGTAAGCCAATGAAAATGAGGGCAACGGCGTCCCGAGGGGCATTGGCTAATCCCGCTAAAGCAAAAGACTGATTTGCCTGATAGACCAGTACAGCTCCCAACAAGTAGAACAGCATAGCTGTATTACTGACAAACAGGTAGCGAAACCCGACCCAAAGCGTGCGATCGTTGCGTGGATAAGTAATGAGCAAAAATGCCGCCAGACCAATTACTTCTAATGCCACGTATATGCTCATCAGGTCAGCACAGATGAACACAGCATTGACACAGCCATGCAGGATGATCGTTTGGGTAAAGAAAAAGGCCGACTTGTTGCTGGGCCAACAGTAAAGTACGACTGCGGCTGTCACCAGCGCATTCGTCACGATAAAGAAACCGCTGAGCTCATCCACAATGAGGGTGACCCCAAAGCTGTCTAGCAAATTTAAGGTGAGGGGGGTTGGGTCAATCAGGTGCGTTAGACCATAGGTCAAAGAGACCAAGGCGACGGTGAAAGCCAGAATGCGATCGCATCGAGGCAGTAAATAACTGCTGAAGCCTAGGAACAAAGGCAGCGCAATCCAACCGATGGTGAGTGTGCTCATGGCGTGTTGCCCTTTTCGATTTCACGGGTTTCCAGGGTTGGGGTATCACGCGACAGCTTCATCACGCCCACTAGCATCAAAGCCTGAATTGAAAACCCAATCACAATCGCCGTCAAAATGACGGCTTGCGGTACTGGATCAGCGTACGCAAGCGACTTTGTACCATTGACAATAGGGGTAAACACCCCTCCCCGCGCCGCCACCAACACATAGAAGGCAATCACACCCGTACTCATGACATCCATCGCCAGGATTTTCATGATCAAGTTTTGCTTCAGGATGATGCCCAAAAAGCCACACATGACAGTGGCTAGGATGCAGGCTTCCAGAATTGACATAGCTGACTTACAGGTAGGTTGTCACAGGTGTTGTACAGACGGGGCAACCAATCGGCTGCCCCTGTCCTAAGCGTCTTTACATTGAGTGTAGACCGAGGCATAGATCAGCCATACCTCCGCAGAAAGTTATGCAGCTAGACACTTGTTGTCGCTGGCGACGTTGCCTCCGTTTCCACTGGCTGTCCCTTCAGTGACCACTGCAATAAAGGTGGAGCTACAAAGGTCGTAAGAATAACCATGACAATGATGGCGGCTTCCAAGGGCTTATCCAAAACACCACTGGCAGAACCAATACCGGCAAAGACCAGACCGACTTCACCTCGAGGAATCATGCCGATGCCGATGGCCAATCGATTCACACCCGGCTTACCAAACACGGCCCAACCCGTGATGACCTTACCAACGATGGCAACTGCGATGAGAAAGGTCGCAATGACGAGTCCAGCTCGGTTTTCAGCAACGGCTGGATTGAGCACGCCCAAGTCAGCCTTAGCTCCCACGGTGACAAAAAAGATAGGAACCAAAATATCGGCGATGGGCATCACTTGCTGATCAAGCTCCTTACGCTTGTCTGTTTCATCAAGCACAAGACCTGCCGCAAAGGCACCCAAAATAGCTTCTAGGTGAATCATGTTGGCGAGGAAAGCCATCACCAGCGCAAAGGTAAAGGCTGGAATCAGTAGCGCCCCTCGGGTTTGCAGCTTATCGGCGATCGCCATGAAGCTCTGGTTAAAGAATTTGCCGAGCAAAACAGCTCCCAGCAAAAAGGCCGTGGCACTCATAATGAGGTACACCACATTCAGCAAGTCAACTTCACCCGTTTTCGCCAGGCTCGCCACAACCGCCAAAACAATGATGCCAAGGACATCATCCATCACCGCTGCACCCACAATAATCTGCCCTTCAGTGGACTTCAGGTGACCTAACTCAGACAGCACTTTAGAGGTGATGCCGATGCTCGTTGCCGTCAGAGCGGCACCCGCAAAAATAGCGGGAATGATGGATACGTGGAAGAGGGTGACTAAACCAATCGTCCCTAAGGCAAAGGGAGCGACCACACCGATTACAGCTACGACCGCTGCCTGATAGCCGACTTTCTTGAGTTCCCGCAGGTCCGATTCCAGACCGATTTCAAACAGGAGAACAATGACACCGAGCTCTGCGAGTACCGAAATAACTTCGCTTTGGCTCTGGAAGATAGCCGTCACAGCTTCAGCATCCAAGTTGCCCAACCACTGCAAACCGCTCATGAGGACAGAATCAGCAGCGGTTGCGCCCGCTTCCGGAAAGACTAGAAGATGGAGGGCCGAAACCCCGACCACAACCCCGCCAACCAGTTCACCCAAAACAGGCGGCAAGTCTAAACGTTTGGAAAGCTCACCGCCTAGTTTGCTCATTAAATAGATAGTGACGAGCGTCAGTAACACGCCAGCTAGGACAAAGGAACTGTATTCCGCCTCGGGGGTACTAGCCAAGGGGAACGAAGATGAGGGCCAGATGTCAACCCAGGTCGTGGGCATAGCGTGTGCAAAAAAAATTGGCATCATAATTCCGTCTATTCAAAGGGCAACAAAAAGGACATTGATCGCGGCCATATCCGGGCCAAGTTTTTGACGAAGGAAACTCCAGGTTTGCAATCAGATAGGGTTGCAGGACGATTCGCAATTCAGGCACTAAGGGAGCCCATTTGCATCTAGTCCTGGGTTAGGAAAGTCAGTCAGTAGGAGCTGAGCTGCTGCTCACTAGGCAGTAGCTGGCACCGATGAGGTCGAAGTAGCTAAAGACGCTGTTACGGCCTCCCGTAGGGCATCTGCACGATTCATGTAGAGGTTATCTGGAGGCACAAGGTTGAACACCTCCAGCTTCTCTAGTCGACGCTTGGTTTGTCCAGCAGCACCTACGATGTAGACCTGACGCTCTTTCTCAATGGCTTCTTGAATGGCATTTTCGAGCGCCAGCGATGCTGTTACACCTAAGTGAGGAACATCGCTGAGATCAAAAACGATCGCATCGCAATCCGCGATCGCATTGTGTTCTCGATTAATCGCCTTGGCGACACCGAAAATCATGGGGCCACTTAGCTGGAACAACAGCACTCGGCCATTCGCCTCATCCAGCCAGCGCTTCTCATCCGCATTCAGCAAAACGACATCGTCAGCGTCTGTAATTGCTTTAACGGACTGGGACTGTAGGGCACTCATCCGTTCAATGGTGAGGATGTTAGCGACAAAGACCCCAATGCCGACGGCAACAATCAGATCGACCAGAACCGTAAGGAGAATCACCCCGTACATAATTAGGGCAGCTTTTACCGATACCTTGTGAGCCCGCTTCAAAAAATCCCAGTCAATGATGTCAATACCGACTTTCAGGGCAATTCCAGCTAACACGGCTAAAGGAATGACGGCTGCCAGACCCGCTGCACCCAGGATGAATACCAGCAGAATACCGGCCCGAGTTAAACCTGATAGCGCGGTTCGGGCACCTGTCTGGATATTGACGACGGTACCCATCGTGGCACCCGCACCCGCAATCCCCCCAAACAAACCAGACACCAGGTTACCAATGCCTTGACCAACCAACTCCTTGTTGGAATTGTGTTCAGTACGGGTCAAGCTATCCGCAACCAGAGAAGTCAGCAGAGCGTCAATACAGCCCAACATACCGAGTACAGCGGCATCGACAAACATGAGCTGGAGCTGATCCAACCGGAAAGTAGGTATTTGCATCGCTGGGAAGCTAGCGGAAATTTCCCCGATGCGTCGAATATCAATAGTGGGAAAAACGAGCAAGGACACCACGGTACCCACAATCAAGGCAACTAGTTGGGGCGGCACAAGGCGCTTAAACCGTGACGGCATGAACCAGATGATGCCGATGGCTAACGCGGCTAGGAGGGTCTCAGCCGGTTGGATGTTGGCTAGCAAATCGGGAATCGAGCGCAGTGTACCGACGACGCCACCAGCAGGACTTGCCTGACCCAAAAACGGTGCCAGTTGCAAAATCACTAAGATGACACCGATACCAGACATAAAGCCTGAAATCACGGTATAGGGCATCATCGTGACGTACTTGCCGAGCCGCAGAACACCAAACAGAATTTGGAATAAGCCTGCCATCATCACGACGGTGAAGGCCATCGCCATACCGTTTTCGGGATCAGCAGCCGTTAAATTAGCAATGACAGCCGTCATCACGACGGTCATCGGGCCTGTTGGCTCTGAAATCAGGGTTGGGGTGCCCCCGAACAAAGAAGCAAAAAAGCCAACCAAAACTGCGCCCCATAAACCGGCTGCCGCACCGGCGCCAGAAGCCACGCCAAAGGCAAGGGCCATTGGTAAAGCAATAACCGCAGCGGTAACCCCCCCAAAAAGGTCACCGCGCAAATTTCGGAAATGAATTTTATTCGTGAGTTGCATGACCACCTACCTACCTACCCTAAATGGCTTGAATCGATCCCCAAGCGCCGATCCAAGGCCACGCTAGTATCTGACTAGCTCCCACAACACCGGAAACACGTCATTCAGCCATCCACTCGACAGCGGAACGAATGCAAAAAGAAAGAAAACCTTTGATAGAAGAAAATCTATCTGTTCTTGTTTTGCATTAACTCAAGTCTATTCATAAAGCGTTCTTAACGCAATCACTTCGAGGATGATGTTTGGCAACTCTTTTGATGAGTGCGGCTTATTGAGAGGACTGCAAACTCAGCTGCTCTTGTGGCATCGCTTTCATTCGCTGACCCATTGATGGATCGCTGCTGTCAAAATGAAATCGATATGTGGCTGGATTGTGGTTTTTGCCCAGGGGCGGCGGCGGTTGAAAGACCGGTGATACGATGACGATGCAATTTGTACCTGCTGTCCGGTCTATTCCCTTCCCTCACATCCTATGGATCTCAAGCCTTTAATTCGAGAAATACCTGACTTTCCCAAGCCTGGCATCCTATTTAAAGACATTACAACGCTGCTTGCCGACCCTCAAGCCCTGCGTCATACGATTGGCCTGTTAGAGAAACACTGTGCTGAGCTGCGACCTGACTATGTGGCCGGGATTGAATCACGGGGATTTATATTTGGCATGCCTTTGGCCTATCAAATGAATATCGGTTTTGCCCCGGTTCGCAAGCCTGGCAAGCTGCCCGCAGCCACGCACACTGCCGAATATGAATTGGAATACGGCAGCGATCGCCTCGAGCTGCATCAGGATGCCTTTGCTCCCGGTAGCCGGGTGCTGGTTGTTGACGACTTGATTGCCACGGGTGGAACAGCTGCTGCGACAGCCGAACTGGTGACCAAAACCGGCTGTGAGCTGGTGGGGTTTGGCTTCGTGGTGGAGTTGACCATGCTGAACGGTCGCCAAAAGCTGCCCGAGGTGCCGATTGTTAGCTTGGTGCAGTACTAGGGGCTGTCATCATTTAGCAGCCAAATGCTCTCAGTGAAGGGGTTACAGCCCTAGTCTGTTTAACTATGCGGGCGTGGCTAGGTTCATTACTCAAGGCTTCTGTCGTTAATTGAGGACACGCCCTAGCATCAGCAACAGCTTAGAATCGATTAAACTCGGTTGAAGGATGATTTTCCTGTTACTTCGATTTGCTGGCGACCCAACCTCCGGGTAGCTGAATTGTCAGGAAAGTTTCCAGCGGCCCCTCTCTTTACCCATGACTTCGACCCAACCAGCTCAAGTTAAGAAGCGATCGCCGGTTGAGATTTGGCACCTTGCGAGTGCTGCGCTCACCAGCGAAACCAGTTTGTACATTTTGAAGCGCTTTCTCCAGGCGCTTTTGACGCTGTTTCTGGCTTCTATTTTTAGCTTCTTTATTATTCAGCTTTCCCCTGGGGACTTCCTTGACCTGTATCGTCAAAATCCTCAGGTTTCGCCTGAAACCATTCAGCAGTTGGAAGAGCAGTTTGGGCTGGATCGTCCAGTTTGGGAGCAGTACTGGCGCTGGCTAACCCAGGTACTGCTGCATTTCAACTTTGGTATCAGTTTTGCTTACCAGCGTCCCGCTGCCGAGGTTTTGTGGGAGCGAATTCCCAATACGCTACTGCTGTCCGTCGCATCGATTGTGATGACGTGGGCGATCGCGATTCCGCTGGGCATTGTCGGTGCTGTCAGACAAAACCGCTTTGCTGATCAGTTCCTTCGCGTTATCAGTTATTTGGGGCAAGGGTTCCCCACCCTGATTACCGGGCTGCTGCTGCTGTTCTTTGCTCAAATGACAGCTCCCCTGTTCCCAATTGGTGGACGCACCAGCATTAACCATGAAGACTTAACCTGGATCGGCAAGCTGCTGGATATTGCCTGGCATTTAGTCCTACCAACGCTGGCTCTCAGCATTACCAGCTATGCCGGATTACAGCGCATTATGCGAGGGCAACTGCTCGACGTATTGCGCCAGGACTACATTCAAACAGCGCGGGCGAAGGGGCTACCAGAGAATCGTGTGATTTATGTTCACGCCCTCCGGAATGCTGTCAATCCCATGATTACGCTTCTAGGATTTGAGTTTGCCAATATTTTGGCCGGCGCTTTTATTACGGAAAACTACTTCAATTGGCCAGGCCTCGGGCGCTTGATTTTGCAGGCGGTGCAGGCGCAGGACTTGTATCTCGTGATGGCGAGTTTGATGATGGGGGCCGTGATTTTGATTGTGGGTAACTTATTGGCTGACATTGCTCTAACCATTGCCGATCCACGGATCAAGCTGTCAGAGATGAACTGAGTATGTACTCCCAGGTTTACTATCTGCTGCGTTCCAAACAAGATGGCCGTCATTTAGCCGCTCGTCCCAACGAGGACGACCCCAGCAAAACGTTTCTATTGGTTTTTAGTGAAGATCATGAGGCGCTGACCTATTTGAGTACCCATGCACCGGAAGTGCGCGATCGCTTTTCAATTGAATCGACGCCAGCCTACCAATTAAAGGGCTTACTCACCCGCTGGGGCTTCACGGGGATTGGTCTCGTCAGTGATCCCGCAGGGCCCACGGTTGATTTCGTCCGTGGGCATCAGCTGCCATAAACAACCCTTCGGCAAAGTCTCTCTAGGGCGCGTCATCAATTAAACTCGAAAGCCTTGCGGTATCAGCATTGCCGCACCCGCTTGGTAAAACTAGCTAGGGGCTGAACTGCTTTCAGCATGAGGATTCAGGCTCTAAATGATGACAGCTCCTAGGCAACGACCATCGTCTTGCACCTGGGCGGCCTCAGCTTTGGTGATGAGGTCGTTTTCCCACTTGCCCCTCCGACTCCTTTTCACTCCCTCTAAATTTTTCAATTGCTAGACCACCAGTTCTGCATATGACGCCTACAATGCAGGCATGTTAGACAAACGGCTTCAGCACTGGTCAGGATGGCCCTGGATTGTGGTCATCGTTGTGGGCTGTCTGGGATTTCAGGCAGTGACCTACTTTTGGGCCGAAGGGCTCTGGTTTGCCGAGGTTGGCTACAACGACGTTTTTCAGTTGCGCGTATGGAGTCAGCTCATTTTAGGGGGCGGCGCGATCGCCCTCAGCATGGGACTGCTCTGGGGTAACTTGGCCCTAACGCGCCGGTTTCCCTCGCACCCGTCATCACCGCGTACGTTAGTCTCTGAACCAAGCATCGATTCTGGCGGGATGGGGCTCTTAAGCTTGCTCATCAGTGGCTTAGGGTTAGCGCTACTCATGGGCATTCAAATGCTCTACCTGGGGCAAGTGGCCCGCAGTTACTGGGACTTGAGTGCTTCGGTTTATAACCCGGCTCCCCCGCTACCCCTATGGGCCAAGCCAGCTGCGATTCGCAGCGTTCTGGAACAGTTTTTAACCTATCCCTGGCAGTTGATAGGGTTGCTCACAGTTGCGATCGCGTTCCTCCTGCTACCAAGATTTTGCACGGCGATCGCCGCCATGTTTACCAGTGTGGCCCTGGGCCTTGTACTGGCAGAACAGTGGGCCAAAGTACTGATGGCACTGACTCCAGTATCTTTTGGCGAGACCGATCCGCTATTCCACCATGACCTCAGCTACTATCTGCTGCGATTGCCCTTGTGGGAGGTCATTGAGTTTTGGTTCATCAGCTTGGTTTTCTTTGCGCTGGTGAGCGTCACTCTGATTTATCTGCTGTCCGGTAATAGCCTGAGTAATGGTCGATTTCCGGGATTTTCAACCCAACAGCAGCGACATTTGTACGGGCTGGGGGGCGTGTTACTGCTGGCAACCAGCTTGAATCACTGGCTGGGACGCTACGAGATTCTTTATTCTCCTCAGGGGGTGGTTTACGGCGCTAGCTACACTGATGTCCACGTGGGCTTGCCCGTGTACACAGGGCTCTGTATTACGGCATTCCTACTGGGAATTGGGCTTTTGTGGCGCACCCTGTTTTGGCAAATTGGGATCCGGGATGTGCTAACTTGGCTCGGCAAAATTGGGCAGCGACGCTACGCTCAACTGCCGCCCCTAGCCTATCGTCCGTTATCAGGACGACCCTTAATTTGGGGACTGGCGATTTACTTAATCCTGGCGATCGGTGGGGTACTGGTGATGCCCCGAATTGTGCAGCGACTGGTCGTACAGCCCAATGAATTACAGCGCGAAACCCCTTATATCGAGCGTTCCATTGCCCTGACCCGGCAAGCCTTTGACCTCACTAAAATCAATGTCGAACCCTTTCAACCGGAAGGGCAACTCTCGGCCAGCGATCTAGAGGCCAATGGCCTGACATTGGATAACATTCGCTTGTGGGACACGCGCCCGCTGTTAGAAAGTAACCGTCAGCTTCAGCAAATTCGCCTGTATTACGAGTTTTTGGATGCGGATGTCGATCGCTACACCCTACAACAGGCTGATGGACAAACCCAGCGACGCCAGGTACTGATATCGGCGCGGGAACTCAATTACGACCGTGTCCCTGACGAAGCGAAAACGTGGGTCAACGAGCACTTGATTTACACCCATGGCTACGGGTTCACCATGAGTCCGGTGAATACGGCGTCCGCCGATGGGTTGCCCAGCTATTTTGTGCGCGATATTGCCCATACCTCAGACAATGAGGCGGTGCAACGCAGCATTCCTATTGATAAGCCCCGCCTGTATTTTGGCGAACTCACCAACACCTACATCATGACCAATACGCGGGTGCGGGAGTTGGATTACCCCAGCGGCGATGACAACGTCTACACCACCTACAGCGGTACCGGAGGGATCGCGTTGGAAAAGGGGCTGCGGCGATGGTTGTTTGCCTGGCACTTGCAAGATTGGCCAATGCTCTTTACGGCGGATTTTACTCCCGACACGCGCCTGCTGTTTCGTCGCCAAATTGCGGAACGGGTGCAAACAATCGCGCCTTTTTTGCGCTTTGATGGCGACCCCTACCTGGTTGTAGCCGACGCTGAGGAAGATACCAGTCAGTGGGGTAAGGCCACTCCAGTATCAGCCAGTGAGTCGGCAACCAACCCCAACTATCTCTTTTGGATGGTGGATGCTTACACCACCAGCGATCGCTACCCCTATGCTGACCCGCTGGGGAATGATTTCAACTACATTCGCAACTCGGTCAAGGTAGTCGTGGATGCCTACAATGGCTCGGTGCGCTTCTTTATTACCGACGCGAGCGACCCCCTCATTCAAACCTGGGCACGCCTGCTGCCTCACATGTTTCGGCCTCTAGAGGAGATGCCATCCGCACTGCGCGAACATGTGCGGTATCCCCAAGACCTGTATCAGGTGCAGTCAAACCATTTGATGACGTACCACATGACTGACCCGCAGGTCTTTTACAACCGGGAAGACCAGTGGCGTGCCCCCAACGAAATCTACGCTAATGAGGCTCAACAGATTGAGCCCTACTACCTGATCATGAAGCTGCCGGAAGAGGATACCGAAGAGTTTATTCTCCTGAGTCCCTTCACACCGGCTCAGCGGAATAATCTCGTGGCCTGGCTAGCAGCAAGTTCTGATGGCGATCGCTACGGGCGCGTGCTGCTCTATCGTTTTCCGAAGCAGGAACTGGTCTTTGGGCCGGAGCAAATCGAAGCCCGCATCAACCAGGATCCGGCGATTTCCCAGCGCATCTCCCTCTGGAATACTCAAGGCTCCCGCGCTAAGCAGGGAAACTTACTGGTCATTCCCATTGAGCGGTCGCTGCTGTATGTGGAGCCTCTGTATCTGGAAGCTGAGCAAAATAGCGTTCCTACCCTCGCCAGAGTGATTTTGGTGTACGGCAACCGCATTGCCATGGCTGAAACGCTGGCCGATGCACTGTCGGCTATTTTTCAGGGCGATCGGGAAAAAGCTCCTCCAGTTCTCCGCGAATTGGAAGATAATAATCAATCCCTGCAAGACTTAATCCCAACTCTGTTGGATTCCGCTGACTCTGAAACAACCACACCGGAACCAGAACCCAATTAGAGCTGGTCTAACTACCGTGTAAGGTGTCAGCTTAACCGTCTCTCTCGGCGCGAGCCTTCTGTCATTTTCCAGAAGTCAATTCAAAAATTCGCCTACAAGAGAATCAACCCTATCCCTTTCGGGGCGGTTCATATCATGAGAATACTGAAAACCATGGTTGCTGCTGCACCTGAACCCACGACGACTTTTAAAGGCTGTTGGCGAGCAGCGAGTGGTGGTTCGGAGTCTGTCTTGGGACGCCTACCTAACAATCTTGGATGCGCTGCCCCAGGCACGGGGTTCTCGCTTGACCTATGACGATGGTGTGTTAGAGATTACCGTGCCGTTAGAAGATTATGAATTTGCAGCACGTCTTATCGAGCGTTTCATTATTGTTTTGGCGGAGTTGTTGGGTTTACCAATGAAAACCATGGGGTCAACGACCCTGAACGACCCCATTGCGAAAACTCTTTGGGAATGTTCGGGTGGGGTAGCACGGTCGCGATCGCCATGGCTCAGCAAAACTGGAGCAGTAATTTTAGGAGTGGCAACCATAGAACTAACAGTGTCGAGCTAAGAGTTGCCACTTGTCTCTGCCAGAGAAAGGGTTTGCTGGATCATCTGCTCGCCGACGCAAAATGGCTTCTATACTCAACAGTCTGGTCAAAGTTTAGGCATCTTCAAGCTGGAGAATGAACTGAGAGCGAGTAGGGTGTAGGGCACGAACGTGAGCAATGCACCCTACGTCAGCCAAACAGACCAGGTTGGCCACCGCGATCGCGCGATCGCACTATCTACCGACTACTCAGTCATGGTGCGGCAAGCTAGGGCATCCCTCATCACTGCCACGTTACTGATGACCGCAGCTAAATTTCCAGTTGTGCCTCGCTTCTAGATAAAGTTACGACTCATCTGAGGTGTCGGCTGCCGCCTCAGCCGCTTTAGCTGCGGCTACCTGCGCTTCTAAGGCTGCAATTTCTTCGGGGCTCATTTCTTCCAGGCGTTTTTGCAAGACTGCCTCCTCATAGTCCTTGAGCTGTTGGCTATAGGTCATATCGCTAGTCACGACGCGAAATAGGTAAGTCGCGACCCAGCCAATAATGCCTGTCAAAAACAAGACTTGGCTCCAAACACCCGCTGAGAGGCTATCAATACCAGCAATACGCAACCCAACATAGAGTCCGCCACCAATGAGAGCGATGCCAATGCCGATGCCAATTACGTCAATTCTGCGCATGCGCCCATCCTTAACTACGTGCCCTTAAAGCTATCCCCCCGAATGTACGACAAAATTGAGTCGGTGAGGATGCATCGGATGCCATCGGCACGTGTGAGGCTGCTATTGCTCTTTATTGCAATTGCCCCCAACCTATCAAACAGCAAGACAAAATAGAGATATAAGCAAGACTGTCGACAGTATCTCCCATCGTCGAAGCGGAGATGAGTCATAACTCAACTGTTGCGAGAAGAGTCTTGCATTCTTACAGCATCATGTACGTCTCTACGAACAAGCAAAATTTACTTCAAGAAAATCAGTCTCTTCGTCAAGAAAACCAAGCGCTCAAAAGCGAAATTGCACACCTGACGCAAGAACAACTTCACCTCAAGCACGTCATCAACAAACTTGTCAGCATGGTCAAGCGATACGCCTGAAGTGAGGGCGTTAGCTCTGATGCGATTGCAAGTAAGTGCCGAAAGGGCGCGGAGGGGGTAGGGACGCTGACAGCAGAAATAGTCTGTCGCAAAAGTGTTGGTTATGACAGCTAGGAATGGATGCGCGAGCCCTTGGGGGCCTACCCCCAAACCCCCGATGTGGGGAACTCGACTTCCCCACGCCCCTCGCAAGATTTTCTCAAGGTGCTAAAGCTCGGTAATGTGCCTGGATGTTCAGGAGGAGATTAGCGTGGAAAATGCTGATAAGGGAACCGCGCCCAAATAACGTACCGGCAAATCCGGTTTCGACTCCGCTCAACCTACGCACCTTGAGAGTTGAGCGGAGTCGAAACTCGTGCAACTGGTACTTTATTTTCAAGCACATCCCTAACCAAGCTGGATAAGGGGCTGAACCGCTTTCAGCATGAGGACTCAGGCTCTAAATGATGACAGCCCCTAGCTTCCCGGTTCCCTAGCTTCGTTTAAATTCCAACAGTAAGAAATAGCAACCTTCCTCGCTAAACTGGGGCGTAGCTGTTTTCTGTACACGCCCTTGCAACGCCGTCTTCAATTCTTCCTGATTGTCTGTCTCAGTGCAGTGTTAATGGCCGCCCCTGCCAATGCTCAATGGCCATTAGTTTCTAGTCAGTCCAGTTCTGAGGCCAATGAAGTTGTCTTTGGCTGGCAGCCTAATGCCCCATACCCGTGTGGCCGGTTGGTGTGTAGTGACGTATATCTCTACGGCTCAAAGGGCATGAGTTTTACCGTTGCGGGGCCAACTCAAGCAACGAATGGTGAGGTTGAGGTTCTTGATGTCGAGACCCGTGCCCAACTCGTGCAGCGCAGCTTTCGCGAAGTGTTACGGACTTTGGGACAGCAAGCAGGGGTGCAGCAAATTTTACAGACAGTCAATAGTCACTGGACTGACATCATCCGTCCTCGCAGTGAACTCCACCCCAGCACCCCCAGAGTAGAAGTTGGCATCGAAAATGACCAGACGGTTGTCTTTTTGCCGGAGCAGCCCAACTATGGCATCCAACCACAGACACTGGTCACTATTAACGAGTTTGATGCAGTGCAGAATGGTCAGGATAAAGAAACCCTGGCCTCAACTTGGCAAGCTGCAATTCGCACTGGCTTAAGTGCCGCACTTTGGGAACAGTCGTTTGATCAGCAGTATCCCTGGGCAAGACTGTTGATGGCGATCGCCCTGCTGATCCTGGCAGCTTTGGCCATCATCGGGCTGGAAAAAGTTCGCGGTTGGTTTCGTCAACGCACCCAGGTTTTGCGCAAACGCCTGAAGGCTTCGGAAAAAGAGCTGCAAAAGTCGATGGCGATTGATCCGGAAGCAATCACACCCGACATCATTCAGCCAGCCTCGCCCAACCCAGAGCAATCATCGATTTTGCTGCCTTCTGAGGAAACGTTCAAACCCCTGATGGCGATGACGGAAGCCAGTGAGTCGGTGAATCAACTCTTACTAGGCTTCTCGAAAGGATTTCTGAAGGAGCAAACGCTCTTCAAGCAGCAGCGCAACCTCACTAAGTTTGGGGGACGTTTACTCTTTTGGCTGGAGATCTGTGTGGGCTTTGGCATTGCGGGGGCGATCGCTCGCCTGTACCCAATTGCCCGCCCCTATGCGCCCTATATTTTCGGTCAGGCGATTTTGCTACCGGTCATCTGGCTCAGCATAGCGGTGGTTGACACCATTATCGATGTTGAAATTGACTACCACCTCAATCAGTGGGGCAAAGAAATGCAACCGGAAGATCCGCGTTCCAGTCGGGTGGCGCTACGGGTCAGTACTTACTCGCCAGCCATTAAGAGTGGTACCACGGTTCTGTTCACCACACTGGGGGCTTATCTGACGATTCAAGCCTTTGGCATTGACCCCACGGTTCTTGCCAGTGCAGGGGCGATCGCCGTGGTTGCCGCCTTTGTATCACGCAACGTCTTGCAGGACATGCTCAATGGCGCAGTCATCTTGTGGACGGATCGGTTTGCGGTAGGGGACGTGATTACGGTGGGCACCTACACGGGGTTGGTTGAAGATATGAGCCTGTACACCACTCAAATACGAGGAGCAGAAGGCCGACTGATTACCATCCCTAATGGTCAAATTTCAATCGTCGAAAATCTGACGAAGGATTGGTCACGAGTTGACTTCACCATTGAGATTGCCTGCGATGCAGATATTAAGCAGGCGCTGGAACTGATTCGTACGGTAGCCGAGGTCATGCTGACCGATCCACTATGGCAAGACAAAATTTTGGAGCCAGCATCGATTCTTGGCGTCGACCAAATTTCTCACTCGGGTATTTTGCTACAGGTGTGGATTAAAACCCAGGCAATGCAGCAGTGGGCGGTTGGGCGTGAATTTCGGTTACGGGTTAAGCATGCCTTTGATGAAGCCAAGATTGCCATTGGCTGGCCGCAGCAGACGGTTCTATTACGGCGCTAGTCTTCATATCAATTCACTTTTCGTTTACCAACACGAAAAAGTTTGCTTCACTAAAAGCGACACCTAACTCCATCCACTCTAATGGTCTCTCGGAAACTGCATTCATTCACGTCGATCGCTTTAGTGGGTTCCCTGATAGCGCTAGCGAGCATCGGTTGCCAATCAGCAACTGACTCAGCTTCCGATACGACCGCTGCCGATGCTTCGACCACCCCCTCTGAGGAAACCGCCACCACGCCAGAAACCACCGATTCAGACGCATCTGAGACCTCGGAAGCGGGTGAGGAAACCGCTTCCGATACGGCAGACACCCCGGTCGCTGAGGCTGTACCTGCCGCAGAGCAGTCTTGTTCTGCGGCCGCTTTTGTTGCCGATGATGACCCCGCAGGACTCAATGTTCGCAGTGGACCTGGCAGTGACTTTCCCGTGATTGATAACCTGCCTACAGATGGCCCTGTGGAAGTCACGATCGCGGCGGCTGCGAACGGCTGGATGAAGCTCTCGGTAGCTTGGAGTATGCAACAGCAGGAACTTGAGGAAGAGGGCTGGGTATACGCACCCTTACTGGGCGTAACAACCCGTAGCGAAGACGGCAGTAGTCCCGATGCCCCTGTAGCTTTACTGGCTGACCCTGATGCCGCTGCGACAGTCGCCGCTGAATTGCCTCAATTTGAGGCAGTGACACTTCTCAGCTGTTCGGGTGACTGGCTGCAAGTACAAGGGGCTGACTCTGAGGGCTGGCTAGCTGCGGGGAATCAGTGTAGTAGCCCTGTTACGACTTGTCCTTAGACCAACACATCCAGAATCCCGGTTTCTTGTAACCGCTAAAGCGATGCTATTCATCTTTAGAGCAGCAACTGGGATTCTCTCGTCGCATCCTGACCCGTTAGGTTGCGGGAAAAGTCTGCTCTGGATAGGGAGCTGGTACGACAATGTAGCCGGATTTGCGATCGCCCAAGACCCAGTTACGTTCTAACCCCCACCACCACCAATGGGCTCCCGCGTAGGCACAGGTGAGACTATCAATTTGATCTTCAGCGATTTTCAGCGCCTTACCTTGAGTGGGCAAAGTGGGAATATCGGTTTCAGACAGGGGTAACGAAGGGGGCAGTTGGGGAAACGTGGAGAGCTGATACTGACGGAGCTTTTCAAGCTCTATGCGGCGATCGCTCAGTCGTCCTTTCTTATATTTGAGGATGCGCTTTAGCTTGAAGAAATGCACAGTGGCAGGATGGGGAAAGAGCTCAATCTGATAGCGCCCCGGAACTTGGGGCGGAATTGCAGGCGCGTGATGAAACCCTCGGGCTTCCAGAGCTAATCCAAATTCAATGAGGGCAGGGGCAAACGGACGCCCTTGATTCGCGGGATAGCAACCTGCATCGTATTTGCCAAAGTAGCGATGAGCCAGGCGATCGCACAGACGCATCCCTGTCTTATTGGGAATAAGGGTGGGGGCATCAACAGCGATCAGCGCCGGTTCGTCGGCTGGGACTTGGGCATCAACCCAGGCAAGTACTGTTTTATGCGTATCACAGTGCGTTAGGGTCAGCAGCTTGAGGTCCGTTGGGGTGGCTTCTAGGCAACACAAGCCACTCCCCCCAGACTGCCACCCCAAATCAATGCCCAAAAACCGCATCCGACCACCCATCCTAGATCCGCTGCATCCCCATTCTCTCAACAATAACTCCCTACTCCCTACTCCCTACTCTCTACTCCCTACTCCCTTCCTTCATCTCTCTAATAAGAGGAACTCGTTGACGGTACAAGGTCGTCAGCTAAATAAGAGTATTCTGGGGGTGTCTAGGAGAATTCTCGGATAACTGGGTAAACTCTTGGGTGCAATGTTGGATGCCCTTCATTCTGGAAAACATTATGGCGATCGCACTATCTCCCACTACTTTTATTGATAAACCCATTAAATTTGGTACTGACGGCTGGCGCGGCATGATGGGTGCGGATTTCACCTTTGGTCGCGTATTTCACGTTGCTCAGGTGGCAGCCCATGTCCTCAAGCAGTGCTACGGCGAGCAAACTGGCAGCAACACCGTTATCGTGGGCCATGATCGCCGCTTCTTATCACCAGAATTTGCGCGTACTGCGGCTGAAGCCGTCACAGCTGCTGGCTTTGATGTGCTGCTAACCGAGACCTTTGCACCCACACCAGCCTTTAGCTGGGCAGCGAAGGATCAAGGGGCTTTGGGGGCGATCGTCATTACCGCTAGCCATAACCCGGCTGCTTACAATGGCCTGAAAATTAAAAGCGCCTTTGGTGGTTCGGTTCCGCCCGATGTCACTCAGCAGGTAGAAGCCCAGCTTGATAAGAGTTTCCCAGCACCTGCTGAACCCGGTAGCATGACCAGCTTTGACCCGTGGCCAAGCTACTGTGCGGGTTTGAAGGCACAGGTGGATTTGGAGTCGATTCAAGCGGCGATCACCAGTGGCACGCTGACGGTCTTCGCCGATGTCATGCATGGGGCCGCCGCAACGGGACTAGAACGCCTGCTGGAACATCCCATTAATGAACTAAATGGCGATGCCGATCCGCTATTTGAAGGAGGGGCACCGGAACCGTTGCCCAAGTATTTGCAGCGCATGCTCGCTACCGTCAAAGCGTTTCAGCCTACGGTTGAAGGGGGACTAATTGCGGGACTGGTATTTGACGGCGATAGCGATCGCATCGCAGCTGTTGATGGAGACGGGAATTTCCTGAGTTCCCAAATCCTGATTCCCATTCTGATTGATCACCTCACCACCATTCACGGCTACTCCGGTGAAGTCATCAAAACCATTAGCGGCTCCAACTTAATTCCCAAGGTGGCGGCCCTTCACAACCTAACGCTACATGAAACAGCCATCGGCTATAAATACATTGCCGATCGCATGCTGGAATCCAAAGCGCTCATTGGTGGTGAGGAATCCGGTGGGGTAGGGTATGGCCACCATATTCCGGAGCGGGATGCTCTGCTGTCGGCCCTATATGTTTTGGAAGCTGTTGTGAAGTCAGGGTTGGATTTGAGCGATCGCTATCGCAAGCTTCAGGACAAAACGGGTTACCACTCTGAGTACGACCGCATTGATCTGCCCTTGGCCAGCATGGAAGTCCGGGCCAAATTACTGCATGAACTGCAAACGAATTGCCCCCAAACCGTTGCGGGCAAAGCTGTTACCAACTGTCTAAGTATCGATGGCTATAAGTTTTCCCTGGCGGATGGCGGATGGCTGCTGATTCGCTTTAGTGGGACGGAGCCGGTGCTGCGCCTGTACAGTGAAGCCGACACCTTAGAGGAAGTACATAAGCACTTGAACTGGGCAAAAGATTGGGCCACCGCGATCGGCTAACGCCAAACAGATTCATCAATCTGCTAGGGGCTGTCATCATTTAGAGCTTGAATCCTCATGCTGAAAGCGGTTCAGCCCCTAGCTAGTTTTACCAAGCGG
>JBCBSR010000018.1:0-58843 GCA_039819045.1 Cyanobacteria bacterium J06638_28 | reverse complement strand
GCCCTGATGGTTTCTCGGTTTCAGCGCATTCATCATTCCACATGATCCGCGCAGGTTCTGGATTCCTGGCTGGAAGGGGCTTTCAAGGGATTCTTTGAGGTTTCTTACTGTCTCGGAGGCAGGACTAAGGTCATTGCGGCAGAGGTTCGCGCAAAGCGCTGCTGGGGTTGTTATGGCTCAAGGGCTCTAGCGGCCCGCCGTCGCAATCGACTAATTCCCCGCAAGGGGATTGAAACGTTTTGGACAACGTCCTGTTGTAATCGCTCACTCTGTCGCAATCGACTAATTCCCCGCAAGGGGATTGAAACTCCTTTAATGGGCTGAGAAGGGATCATCGGTGGTGTCGCAATCGACTAATTCCCCGCAAGGGGATTGAAACGGGAATAGTACCCAGGTGATAGAGAAATTCTATCTAGGTCGCAATCGACTAATTCCCCGCAAGGGGATTGAAACTATCCATTCCATTGGATCGAGCTTGGCAACAAGGCGTCGCAATCGACTAATTCCCCGCAAGGGGATTGAAACCTTAACAAGATTGTTGGAAATTGGAGAATAACTAAGTCGCAATCGACTAATTCCCCGCAAGGGGATTGAAACAAAGTTGCTAAATCTCAAATTGACAATGCTATCCAGTCGCAATCGACTAATTCCCCGCAAGGGGATTGAAACCTCCGTCCCGTGTATGGGAGATCTGGCCTTAGCGAGGTCGCAATCGACTAATTCCCCGCAAGGGGATTGAAACTAGGGGAATTCCCTCTAAGATCCGGGTGTACTCGCGTCGCAATCGACTAATTCCCCGCAAGGGGATTGAAACATTATTTGCGGTTGCTGTTGCTGCTTTTGTCTTAGTCGCAATCGACTAATTCCCCGCAAGGGGATTGAAACGGGGTAAGCATGACCTCCAAGTTCTGCTTGATGCGTCGCAATCGACTAATTCCCCGCAAGGGGATTGAAACTCAACTAGCGTTGATTACAACATTAAATGGGGTGTGTCGCAATCGACTAATTCCCCGCAAGGGGATTGAAACTCAATATCTCTCTTATATAACAAAGGATTGTTGCGTCGCAATCGACTAATTCCCCGCAAGGGGATTGAAACAATTTCTTCCAACGAGTCAAACTGACTCGCTAAGTCAGGTCGCAATCGACTAATTCCCCGCAAGGGGATTGAAACCAAAGTAAAACCGGGGCGTTTGGTCGGTACTTTTGTCGCAATCGACTAATTCCCCGCAAGGGGATTGAAACCGCATAGCTGAAGATGTAGAACCCGGAAGAGTTCCGTCGCAATCGACTAATTCCCCGCAAGGGGATTGAAACCTCTAGCCGTATTGGGCTTTTCTCGCTTGTGAACCGTCGCAATCGACTAATTCCCCGCAAGGGGATTGAAACCGTATAGCCACCCGTGTAGCCTTTGCCTTTCTCGTAGTCGCAATCGACTAATTCCCCGCAAGGGGATTGAAACCTGAGAGTATCGCTTCCTTGCTTAGCGATCGCCCAGTCGCAATCGACTAATTCCCCGCAAGGGGATTGAAACACGGGGATTCCTAGTGATGATGCCCACTGGATGTGTCGCAATCGACTAATTCCCCGCAAGGGGATTGAAACCGATTCCTTTGACGTAGATATCCTGGGGAACCTGGGTCGCAATCGACTAATTCCCCGCAAGGGGATTGAAACTTTACTCAAGCCACCCGAGGCGGCGACTGGCAACCGTCGCAATCGACTAATTCCCCGCAAGGGGATTGAAACATCCAATCTAGATTGGATTGGCGCAGGAGACTTTGTCGCAATCGACTAATTCCCCGCAAGGGGATTGAAACCAACAAAGTGCTTGAGTTTGGGAAGTACCACCTGCGTCGCAATCGACTAATTCCCCGCAAGGGGATTGAAACTTACCAATCCCCTTCCACGTACTCGCCAGTGTGCGACTCGAGTCGCAATCGACTAATTCCCCGCAAGGGGATTGAAACTGAAAATAATTCTGATCTGAAAACTTCAAGTGACGTCGCAATCGACTAATTTCCCGTAAGGGGATTGAAACTACACCTTCAAGACCTCCCGCCAAATCACGTAGCACGTCGCAATCGACTAATTCCCCGCAAGGGGATTGAAACCTGTAATGTCTATAAATCGACGTTCTGCCATCACCGTCGCAATCGACTAATTCCCCGCAAGGGGATTAGATCCATACAGAAAGACCGCCAAAATTTCAATGGTCACGTCGCAATCAACTAATTCCTCATTGCCTCTGTCCGACCTTGCCAATGGACTAACTGAAGTGCATTGGCAAGGTCACGGATGAACATAGTACTGTCACACTCTGCCAGTGATACTCTGACTACAGCATGACAATCTCAAACTCAATGCGAGAGATGTCTTCATTGGGTCTGGTAATGATCCGAACCATCCTGGTTGATGCATCACCTTCTGCCGGAGGAACGATAGCAAAAAAGCTTTCCGTCACTTTGATGCCTTCTGGCGGCAGTTCACCCCCTTCATAGTTGTCCACCAGAATGCTGTCCGTGAAATCAATCTCGTCGTCTAAGTCGAGCATCTGGGCATAATTCAGCGCTTGATTTCTAGATACGTTTGCATGGGGAATGACCGCCATCGTGGTAGAGCCAAACTCACCCGTGCTGAATGTTAGTAGGACATCTTCAAATAGGTATTTGGAATAGGCACAGTCGCCGATCAGCACGCAATCCTGCTCTTGTGCCAGCACTTCGGCATACAAAGCGGCATTGAATTTCTGCGTATCATAGGTGGCATTGGCTTCTAGATACTGATAGTTAGGGCTATCACCCTTGGGAGCGTTACTGACGACAGGCTCGTAGTCCCACATGTCCCAACTGTAAAAATTGGGCTCGGCATCAAGATCGCCGCTGGCTGGCGTCGTGATGATTTGGAGCCTAGCGTCTGGGAAAGCCGCTTGGTTGATGTGAATAAACAAAAATGAGCAAAATCCCTGCCCGGTGCCCGAGCAGGTGTCAGCCTCCTCAAACCCCAGCGCGTACAATCTTTGAACCGTAGGGTTGTTGGGGTCAGAAGTCGCGCCTTCTGCCTGCGTGTAGGGCATCCAGCCCTCCGCCATCACCAGCGATCGCACGTCTCCGTAAGGAGTTCCGGGCTGTAATTCCAGCCGTTCAATATTCGCCGTGAGGGGTTCATCGGGCTCGCCATCGTTCCCCACTTCAGCGTAAAGCGTATTGGCATTTGCCGAAGTTTGCTCAGCTGTTGCATTTTCAGGTGACGTGTTGCCAGCGACCAAGGCATTCTCAGGCTTCGTTGCCTCTTCAGAGGTTCCTGGTTGGGGGGGACTCGTAACGCCTTTAGCACACGACACTGCCATTAGCCCCAAGGTGACAGCAAGCAAACCCTTGATTGCTCGCTGAGTCAAAGCTTTTTGCCATTGGCGGTTGAACTGAAGATAGCTATTCATGAATGATGATGATGTGACAGACAAACCTATAGCCAGAGAATTCCCCTTATCCTTGCCTCTCTAAAGGGAGTTGCCGGTCTTTTTCAGCAGTTTAGGTGTCTGAAATCTGCTTCATCAGATTGGCTAGAACAGCCCATGACATCCCATCGCCTTCCGAGATCTCAAATGGGCTCTATAGGACATCGAGTCATATCCGATGACTCAACGCCCAGCCAGATGGCTTCGCTATCGCGTCCTCAGGCCGCTGGCGACGGCGATGAATCGCAATTTCTAACCTTTCACGATCGCCCCAAAATCCGCCAGAACCTTGGCATGATTACGCAGGAGGCCCAAAAGATTCAGGCGATTCTGCTTAATGGCCGGATCCTTATCCATTACCAGCACACTTGCCGGGCCATCAAAAAAGCGGCTCACAATGGGGGCTGCGGCTTCCAGTCCGGAGACAAGCTTGCCGTAATCGCGATCGCGCTGGGCCGCTTCCGTTTTAGGCAGGAGGGCCTGTAACGCCTCGTAGAAAGCGGCCTCTGAAGGTTGCTGAAACAGATCTGTCTGAATTACCGCTGTGGGATCCAAAACAGCTGCGTCCAAATCCCCTTGAGCCGCAAGACGAGAGGCGCGATTGACTGTTTCGTAAATGCTGTCCAGGGTTTTATCTTCACGAATTTGCTGAAGGTAAGTGGCGCGATCGCGCACATCCAGTAAATCCGTCAAGGCTCGCTGAGTGTAAGCCGCGTCATTCTCACCCAAGACGGCGTTGACCAGGTCATAGTCAATCGACCAATCATCTTGCAGGAGCGTTTGCACCCGCTGTAAAAAGAACTCTTGTAGCTGAGTGCGCAACGGCTCGGTACTCTCCACAGTGAGTTCAGGGTTCTGAACAAAGTCCGCCACAATTTGATCCAGCAGGGTGTCCAAATTGATGCCCAAGCTGGCATCCCAAGTGATGGAAACAATAGCATTCGCGGCTCGACGTAGGGCAAAGGGATCCGATGAGCCCGAGGGCAACATACCCAAACTAAAAATACCGACCAGCGTGTCAAGGCGATCGGCTAATCCCAAAACTTGCCCCATCAAAGTTTGGGGCAGGCTATCCCCGGCTCCACGGGGCAAGTAATGTTCTGGAATTGCCACAGCGACGGCTTCAGGCTCATTGCTATGACGAGCGTACTTTGCGCCCATCACGCCCTGGAGTTCAGGGAATTCGCCGACCATTTGGGTTACGAGATCCGCCTTGCAAAGCTGAGCTGCCCGATCCAGCAGCGCCCCTTCATCGCTACTTAGGTCGAGTTGAGCGGCAATGAGTTGGGCGATCGCTCGGGTACGCTGCACCTTCGCCCCCATGGAACCTAACCGTTCCTCAAAGGTGACCGTATCCAGTTTGGCGAGAAAAGTTTCGAGGGGTACCGCGCGATCGGCATCAAAAAAGAACTTGCCGTCCGACAAGCGGGCTCGAATCACCCGGCCATTGCCCTCAGCAATCAGAGCTGACTTAGCCGGATCCCCATTAGAAACCGTAATGAAATAAGGTAGCAGCTGAGTGGTATCGGCAGGATTCAGGATGGGAAAGTAGCGTTGGTGACTCTCCATTTCCATAATGGCCACTTCCGACGGCAGTTCAAGAAACTCGGTCTCGAACTGACCTACCACAGCCGTGGGCCACTCCACTAAGTTGGCCACTTCACTCAGTAAAGCCTCGTCAATTTTGGCCTGTCCCTGAATATCGGCAGCGGCCTTTGCGACCTGTTCGCGAATCAGGGTCTGCCGCTGTTGGACATCGACTTCCACGTAGGCCTGGCGTAGCGTAGCCAAGTAGTCACTGGCCTGGTTGAATGTAATCGGGTCAGGATGCAGCACCCGGTGCCCCTGGGAGTGGCGATCGCTGTCACATCGTTCTGAGCCATTTTCTAGCGTTAGGGGAATGAGCTGATCCTCCAGCAGGGCGACCAACCAGCGAATCGGTCGCGGAAACTTCAAGTCCCCGTCGCCCCACCGCATAAAACGCTTCCCTTCCAGCTCTAGAATCCACTGGGGAATAAACTCTTGGAGGAGTTCCGTGGCCGCACGACCAGGAATTTTGTGCTGCACAAAGACGAAGGAACCTTTATCGGTTTCGCGCACTTCCAGATCTTCAACCGTGACGCCCTTGGAACGGGCAAATCCTTCAGCCGCTTTAGTGGCTTGGCCATCTTTAAAGGCCGCTTGGGCTGGTGGCCCTTTCGCTTCTTCTTCACGATCAGGTTGGCGCTCGGGCATGTCCGTCAGCAAGAGTGCCAAGCGTCGTGGGGTGCCGTAATACTCAATTTTGGTAGGGGTTAACAAAGCCGCTTCTAGATCAGCAGGGATGCGATCGCGCCACTGAGCCAGTGCTTCTTCAACAAAACTTGCAGGTAGCTCTTCCGTACCGACCTCTAGTAAGAATGTCGCCATAACCTCAATGTCATTCCCTGCAGGATGGACTAGCTTTCTAGTTAGGAACTCACAAGAAGACTTGCTAAGTATCAGTAAGTGCCAAATGCACGGTCATTCACTTCTTTGACGCCTAGCCTTCGCCGCCGTAAGCCTCAATCAGTGTATCGCGGCAGCGGGAAATCCTCTCGCCGTTGCCGCGGAATTATGCATCCCCGTTTGCTACCTTCCGTAATCCCTATTGACGGATTTACGGGGTATCTGGGTCAATACCCAAAGCGCGTAGCCGTGCTGCCAGTTGCTCGGCTCGTTGCTGAGCCGCTGCTGCTTGCTGCTGAGCCGCTTCCGTATCAGTCAGTAACCAATTACCGGCTTCATCACACCACCGCAACCAGTCAGCACAAATTCCTTCGAATTCACCGTGCCAAATCCCGAGACCTAGGTTCAAATCATCCAACCACACTAGAGGGGGGGCAACCTGTAAAGCTTGTTCCTCGTACTGGGTTCCGACTAACTTAAAGTAGCGCAACCGTTGGGTGTAACGGCTATATACCAAGTAATGGGGAATGCGTAGGTATTGTTCGTAGACTTCTAACTTACCAGGCGGAGATGGACGTCCCGCAAGAGCTGGCCCATTCTCTGCATTAATCCCATTAACCTGATCACTATCCCGATAGAAGCGGCCGAGATCTTCACGCTCAGTACAGGGGGAAAGAAACTCCACCGCAATGATGGGCGATTGTCCCTCCTGCCATACGACGTAGCTGAGACGCAAGTCATGCCCTTCATACAAACGCGAGACATTCACAGCCAAAAACCAGTCAGGACGTTTATGCCAAAGAGGATGATGAACGTCGTAATAAACATTTAAGTCAGTACCTGTAAACCAGTTCTCGCGACGATAGTCCGTCAAAGCGAGTGTCCGACTCAGTAACTGCGGCTGGAGGTCGTGAAACTCGTCTGGCAAACCTGGTTCCTCAGGAAATTCGCTGGGCAAATCGTACATCGTGGGGAGGGTTTCCCGCGGTGGCAGAGGTGGATCAGCTTGTGGAATTGAATGCCCTGTGGCGTAATGCATTGAGGGGTAAACCTAGACCAAGGTTGGCAGCTTTAGCAAGATTGTCCTAAACCCCGTCCACTTTGAGAACTGTAGTTTTATGTGGCTTCTGAGGAACCTCACCTCACCTAGCCTCTCCTTACCAAGGAGAGGAACCGGAAAGCTCCATAAGCCTCTCATTGGCAAGGAGAGGTGCCGCAGGCGGTGAGGTTTTCCGAAACAGAAAACTTGAGTTCTGAACCTGGATAAGGTTTAGTTACGCTTCCAGTTTATCGAAACACGGAACGCGGACTCCAAGAATCCGCGTTCAAGACAGAGGGCAGAGGTCATCCTCAGAATCAGGGTGGCTTCTGCCCTGCCCGCTTCGAGGCCTCAGGCTTTAACCCTGACAGACACTAGGCCTGGAGTGATACAGTCGGCTGTTCTAGCTTGAATTTGCTGAGGATCGTGGTAGCCATCTGAGAGGGCGTGAGGCCCAATGCGGCTTTAGCCTGAGCCGAGGTGGCATGGTCAACCAGAACATCGGGAATACCGATGCGGACTACCTTGGCAGTAATTTGCTCATCCATCAGGGCTTCGGCAACACCACTGCCAAAACCACCCATGATGCAGCCTTCTTCCATGGTCACCACGCGACCTATTTTCGCCGCCAGCGGCAGAATGAGTTCATCATCAATGGGCTTGGCAAAGCGAGCGTTGATGACTGTAGCCTCAACACCATGTTCACCCAAGATTTCAGCTGTCTGTAAAGCGGGATAAACCATGGAGCCGTAACCCAGGATGAGGACATCATCCCCATGGCGCAGAATTTCGGCTTTGCCGATGGGCAGCGGTTCCCAGCCTTCCTCCATCAGAGGAACACCGATGCCATTACCGCGAGGATATCGAACCGCAATGGGGCCACTCGTGTGCTCAATGCCTGTCACCATCATTCGCTGAAGCTCAGCTTCGTCCTTAGGTGCCATGAGCACCATGTTAGGGATGGAGCGGAGGTAAGCAATGTCGTACATTCCTTGATGGGTTGGGCCATCGGCACCCACAATGCCAGCGCGATCCAGACAGAAAAAGACCGGCAGCTTTTGAATGCAGACATCATGAATAATCTGATCGAAAGCCCGCTGGAGGAACGTTGAGTAAATCGCCGCCACTGGACGCATGCCTTGCGTCGCTAAGCCTGCAGCCAGTGTGACCGCGTGCTGTTCCGCGATGCCGACGTCAATGTACTGCTGGGGTAGCTTCTTGCCTAGAATTTCTAAGCCTGTTCCCGTTGCCATGGCAGCCGTGATGCCAATGACCTTAGGGTTATCCTCGGCAATCTTAGTGAGGGTTGTGCCGAAAACTTTGGCATACTTAGGCGGCTTGGGCGTTTTAGAAGGCTTAGCTTTACCCGTTGCTAGGTCAAACGGTGACTGAGCGTGATACCCAACCTGATCTTCTTCGGCGATCGCATATCCTTTGCCTTTCACGGTTGCAACATGAACCAGCACCGGGCCTTGAATCTTATGGGCTTCCTTGAAGGTCGCCATCAGTTCACCCAAGTTATGACCATCGACCGGCCCCATGTAGGTGAAGCCCAACTCCTCAAACACAGCGCCTACTTTAGGAACGGCTAAACGCTTCATCCCCTCTTTGACACGGCTCAATTCGGGCGATAGTGAATCGCCGACAAAGGGGAGGTGCTTGAACTGCTCTTCCAAGTTATCCGTCAGGAACTGCATCGGCGGACTAAGACGCATCTTATTGAGATAGCGAGGAATTGCGCCCACGTTAGGCGAGATGGACATCTCGTTATCATTCAGCACAACGAGGAGACGGGTATCCGGTAAGTGACCGGCATGATTAATGGCCTCTAAAGCCATGCCACCCGTTAAAGCCCCATCGCCAATAATGGCGGCAACTTTATAATCTTCACCCTTGCGATCGCGAGCCAATGCCATCCCCAAAGCCGCCGAAATACTGGTAGAGGCATGGCCTGCCCCAAAATGGTCAAATCGACTTTCCGATAGCTTTAGGTAACCAGCAACACCGTCTTTTTGGCGTAACGTGTGAAACTCGTGATACCGGCCCGTTATCAGTTTGTGGGGATAGGCCTGATGGCCGACATCCCACACAACTTTGTCATTGTCTAAGTCAAGGGTTTGATATAGTGCCAGTGTCAGTTCAACTACGCCCAACCCAGGCCCCAAATGCCCACCGCTTGCAGCGACAGTCTCCAAATGCTTCTCTCGGATTTGACGGGCAATTTGTTCGAGCTGATGGAGCGATAAACCGTGGAGCTGGTTCGGGTGAGTCAGGTCACTCAAATGCATAGCAAAATACCCTCAGATTCACGCAAATAACTTAAGACTATCTTTTACTGTAGAAGATCTACCTACCCCTCTCACTCTTGAAAAGTCAGATTCTGTAGGAGGATGAGAATTAGTTCCACAGCTTAAGACCTCAAAATAATCGTAAATGGTGCTTAATTACTCTTGTTAAGCCTTTGTCAACCGTTAATCAACCGATACAACCGTTAACTTCTTGTTATGCTCCATTTTTCTCCGTCTCTGAAACTTTTCCAGTGGTCTGCGATACCGTTTATCGCATTTGGTTTGATCACTGCTTTGCCTGCCGCCTCATCCGCCTTCCTAACACCTGGCTCCAGTGAGGATCGCAATTATGGTGAGTGTGCTGAAGACTTGTTGGCGGAAGGGATCGCCGCCGATGCTGCTGCTGCTGCCTGTGCCCTAGCCTTTCGCCCAACTGAAATGTCGGGCTGTGTAACGGGTGTGCTGGCAACAGCTGAAGTGGCTCCCCTAGAGGCATTGTCAGCCTGTAGTCGCGATCGCCGACCGGATGAAGTCGCCACGTGTGTGGGCAACATTCACGATGAGTTGGCGGTGACGAGTTCTAAATCCGTCTTAGATCATTGTCATCGCAGCATTTTGCCCGAGCGTTATGCAACTTGTGTGGTGGATTTGGCTAACGTGATTGATTACGACACGGAGGAAGCCCTATCACGCTGCACAGCCGCAGGATATCGTCCTGAGAATATTGCGCCCACTTACATTCCCTTGAATTAAAAGGCGATCGCTCAATCTGTTGGCAACTGTCGAGAGCAAGCATGAGGGGCAAGGGGAGCGAGGGAGCAATTACTCTGATTTTTTGGCGTGGATGCTGCGCCGACAAGCTCTTTACATCCACCCATCCCCCCTTCTCCTCATCCACTCATCCCCCTACATCCTGGCTAGCAAAGAATATTTTTGGATTATGCGTAGGGTAGTGCTGATTCTAGTTATCATAAGTGCCCAAGCTTAACCCCCCTGCCTGCAGGGAACTCATGTTTTGGGGCAACTTAGGTGTATTGATTCCTCAACAGGTTTGCATCGCTGAAGCCTGCTTTTATGCTGACAAGTGTTGATCGACTACTTTTTGTTCGTGGTGTCCCTATCTTCAAAGAACTGAGGGACGATTTTCTAGTAAGGCTGGCCTCCATTATGGATGAGCTGTCCTTCCCTGGTAGCCATACAATTTTTACCGAAGGGCAAGAAGGCCGCGCCCTCTACATCGTGGTTTCAGGACGAGTGAGTGTTCATCTGCGCGGCCAGGAGCTCGCACAGTTGGATAAAGGTACGTGTTTTGGCGAAATGTCATTGTTTGACGCCGAGCCTCGGTCAGCATCGGTCACAACGGTAGAAACTTGTGATTGCCTGATGTTGACCCAGCAGCAGCTCTATGAGGCGATCGACGAAACGCCCGGCATTGCCGTCAATATTATTCGCTTGTTGTCCCGGCGTATTCGCGAACTCAACAACGATCTCAATGAAAAACAACAAGAACTGAAAGACCTGACCCGCCAAGCCGGACTGGCCTATGCACCAGACCCGCACCCAACGATGGCAGAAAATCGACCGCAGGCAGCGATGGAGGCTCCCTCCTATGCACATGGCGATACCCATGATGGTTTTCCGTACAGCAGTTTTCCTTATTGACATCACGACTTGCTAGGCTGTCATCCTTTAACGAGCCAGTCTTTGTGCCGAGAACGTTTCAGCCCCTAGCTGATTTTGCGGAGCGGGCGCGGTAATGTTTATACCACAAGCATTCTGGCTTTAATTGATGACGCACCCTGAGCACCTAATTGTTGGCAATCCCCATTTTTCTCTCTAGGAATGCGCTAGGATAGCGTCCCGAGCAGTCTTGAATGGATTCATCGCTGTCTATCGACTCGCTCAAAGTAACCCGTTTCAGGGTACAAAAAAGTTACATATCCCTAATTCCGTGGCGTGTAATGCTTGAATCTGATCGATTTCGAGTCGTGATTTTTGGCTCTGCCCGACTGCAGTCAGGCGACTCTGTGTACGAACAAGTGCGTCGTCTGGCCAGACTTTTAGGCCGAGAAGGTATGGATGTTGTCACCGGTGGTGGGCCTGGATTGATGGAAGCCGCTAACTTGGGTCATCGCGAGGGTCGCGAAGATCCCTTTAGCCGGGATGATTCGAGTAAATCCTATGGCTTAAACATAAAGCTTCCCTTTGAAGAGGCTGCTAACCCCCATGTCGATATCAAGCGCGAGTTTGATCGCTTCTCAGATCGGCTTGATCACTTTATGCACCTGGCTAATGCAGTTGTTGTAGCACCGGGTGGCGTTGGCACTCTACTAGAGCTGGCTTATACATGGCAGCTTATACAGGTTGAACATATTTGCAACATGCCTATCGTTCTTTTAGGGGACATGTGGGCTGACTTTCTGTTGTGGGTGAAGCAATGGCCTTTAGAGAAGCAACTCATCAACCCAGAAGATTATGAAATGCTCTTTTGGGTCAGAACCTGTGATGAAGCCTTTGAAATTGTGCGTGAGGCTTACCACGAGTTTGGGAACAACTCGGACGAGGCATTCTGTTTGAACTATCACCAGTACAAGCTTGATTCATAGGCTGCGTTGGGGTCGTCGGTTCAGTCGAGCATCTAGAGCTGAGTAGTCAAGAAAACCCATGGGGGACAGAAGAGCAAGGGCTAATTCTCCTCATCCTTCGGGTTGATGCTATCCCTTTTTCAGTCAGCAATTAGGCAGGATCCCTCGTGCAAGCTGTTCCGATTTAGAGGCATTGATAGTCCTCGCATAGCACAGTTTTGACTACTGGCACAGCACTGCCCAACAGCCACCCGCCGCACTGTTCAGAATTGCAGAGAGGCCAGTTGAAAGACTTGCCTCTGTGATTTTAAGAGCATTGCATGGGCATTATCTGGCTTCTTCTCAAGGTTTCCTGGGTCAGCGTAGCGATCGCCACGCTCATGGGTACTATCAGTGGCGGATGTAGTGCTTGGCTGATTGCCCTAATCAATAGTGCAATTAATGACGGAGCGATCCAACCCTCAATTGCACCCTTTGCTGGGTTAGTTTTGCTGGCGCTCATCAGTGGCAGTCTTTCCCAATTTTTACTGATTGATTTAGCTCAAAATTCTGTCTATCAACTCCGGTTGCAGCTCAGTCAGCGTATTTTGGCGGCACCGTTACGCCAGTTGGAAAGCTTGGGGCCGAGTCAGCTGCTAGCCGTCTTAACCAAAGACGTTCAGGCCATTTCAGACACGGTTTTTATTATTCCTTTCATCTGCGTTGATATTGCGGTTTTGGGGGGATGCTTACTGTATCTAGGCTGGCTATCAGGTTGGGTACTTCTGGCCGTTGTGGTTTTTATGATCATCGCGGTGGCGCTGGTACAGTTTCTCATCACCTATGCTCATCGCTATCTGGCAAGAGCCCGGAAGGAAGTCGACCATCTATTTCAGCACTTTCGTAGCATCACGGACGGGATCAAAGAACTCAAGCTGCATTCTGACCGACGGCGGCGTTTCTTAGAAGAAGATCTGACAGCCAGTGCAGCGGCCTCCCGACATTATCAGAAGCGAGCGTTGAAAACTGCGGCGATCGCGAACGGTGGCGGCCAGCTTCTCTTCTTCACGCTGATTGGGCTGTTGCTGTTTCAGGTACCGGCGGTTGTTCCTGCGGCTCAAGCTGTACTGCCAGCTTACATCCTGACGCTCACCTATCTCCTGGGCCCGTTGGAAAATCTGATTCAACAGCTGCCGAATTTAGCGAATGCGAATATCTCTATCCAAAAGGTGAATGAGATGGGGCTAACTCTGGCGGCAAAAGCAGAAACCGATACCGTCAATCGGCAGCCTTCACCCGTTAGCTGGCATACCCTGGAATTGAATCAAGTTTGCCATACTTATCAAGATGAAGCGTTTGACCACACCTTTACGGTCGGCCCCATTGAACTCACGCTCAAATCGGGAGAACTTGTTTTTATTGTGGGTGGTAACGGGAGTGGTAAATCAACGCTGGCAAAGCTGATCTTGGGGCTATACGTGCCAGATTCAGGCGAACTTCGGCTCGATGGGCAGCCGATTGATGATGCCAATCGCGAATGGTATCGACAGCACTTCTCGGCTATTTTCGCGGATTTCTATTTGTTCGAGCGCTTAATCGGTACCGAAGCGATCGCGCTTGAGCAGCAAGCTCAGGCATATTTGCAAAAGCTAGAGCTGGGGCACAAAGTCTCGGTGCAGAACGGATATCTGTCCAATACAGCCCTTTCCCAGGGGCAGCGTAAGCGTTTGGCTTTGCTAGCGGCCTATTTGGAAGATCGCCCCATCTATCTGTTTGATGAATGGGCGGCTGACCAGGATCCCATCTTTCGCGAGGTTTTCTACACCCAGCTACTGACTGAATTAAAGGCCCGTGGCAAAACAGTACTCGTCATCAGCCATGACGACCACTTCTTTCATCTGGCCGATCGCATCATCAAACTCAACTATGGTCAGATTGAATTAGATGAATATGCTGAGAAAGCTACAGCCAAAGGTCGTGATAGAGTCTAGGTCTGACAGTTTGTTGAGCCTAAGGAATTAGGTCGGGTCAATCAGGAAAAATGGATAGACTGAGGACGCAGAGTAGGACGAATTTAAAAAGTCGCTCACTAGAGGCTGTCATCATTTAGAGCCTGAATCCTTATGCTGAAAGCGGTTCAGCCCCTAGCTAGGTTTACCAAGCGGGCGCGGCAATGCTGATACCGCAAGGCTTTCGAGTTTAATTGATGACGCGCCCTAGAGACTCACCCCTAGAGACCAAGGGATGCCTACTCAATTGGCTCAGCGGTGACTTCACCATCCGGCTCAAACGTTACCCAGAACTGAGCTACCGGTTCCTCTGCCTGCTGCTCCAAATTCACGGGAATAAAAGTCAACTCCGGCAGAGGCGTACTGTCGACGTTTGTCAAAGCGACATCGTCCTCATACTTGTAGCCCAACAGGTCGCCATCTTCAGCAACGGCCACCCGATAGGTCAGAGACTCTTCAAAATCAAGGGTCTCTGGCAAAGCCGCTGCTAAGGTGCTTTCCAAATTGGCCTGAAGTTCCTCTAGGTCATCGACATTGGTAATTTCCGGTGCTCGTCGTAGACGCGTGAGGGCCGTGGCGGCTGAAAGCGGATCTGCTAGTGCAGGCTCTGTTGTAGACTCATCGACCGACTCATCCACAGCGGCGTCATCCGTGGGTGCTGCATCAGACTCGGCGTCATCCGTGATGGATGGCTCCGTTTCGAGACCGTCAGTGGTAGGTTCTGGAGCACCGTCAGCTGTCGTCGGTGCCTCTTCTACCAAAGCCGCTTCATCTTCTGTTTCGCGAATTCGCTCAAGCGCTTCTTCCGGAACGGGCACCATGAACAGCAGCGCTGCTGAAGCCGCTAGGGCCGACAATCCTGTCGCTGCCGGGACGACTCGCTGGGCCATAGGTTCGGCAGGCCGGATATAGCGCCGCTGTAAGGGCACAACCTGCAACGACACGTCCGGTAACGTGAGGGAATCGGAGAGCAGTTGATCCACCGCCTCGGTGAGATCAAAAAGCTGAACGGCATTTAGGATGACAGTCCTACGAGTAACTTCACCATTGGCATCGGTCACGTCAGCTGCCAGCGTGTGGCGGTTCTCTTCACTGAGGGTTAGGGTGACAGGGGCTAGGGTTGCCGTTGACCTTGCCGTTGGTTGCGTCACCACACCACTTAAAACCGTTTGGGCATAGATACTCACTGCCTGAATGAGCGCGTCCAGAAACTCCCGCCCCCCCTGCAAAGACTCTGCAATACCTGGAAACTGACATTCCGTGTTCAAAACAACGGTCAGCGGAGCGGTTATGTCACTTTCGTCCCCAGCAACGAGTCCTTCCACAATGAGGCTACAGTTCGGCAAGATATATTGTCGCTGAGTGGTCATAGGACTTCTCCATCAAAGAGACTGTTCCACAAGCGCTGAGGGCCATAGGTGCCAGTGCAAAACAGCAGACGCGTTAGCAAAGTTACCGCCAGTTCATCCAGATTCGCATCATCACTGTAAGCAATGACCCCTGCGCGACGGGGATTCATCCGCGCCCTAAACAGACTCCGGAATCGCTGAAGATAGTCGGCCAGCCGAAAATGATGCTCTAAAGAAAGCTGTTTATCACTGAGCTGCTGATACCCCAGCAATAGCTGCCGCATCAGAACGGTCAAGCGCTTGGCTAAAGAACAAATGATAACGGTCATTGCCTTCGCTTCGGTTAAGGAGAGCGGTTGGCGCTGACTGTGGCGTCGCATGGGATTGCGACTGCGCAACAACCACATTTGGACGCGTCCTGCGATAATCGTATCGAGTCCTAAGGGCTCAATGGCTTGCAAAAGGGCTTCGGAGCCACCCACATCCAGCGCTTCGATCGCCAGCATCAGTAAATCTAAATCAACGCGAACCCGACGCGGACACTCGGGAGTCGGGAGGTTCGGGTCAAGCAACGTATCTAAAATCAAAGGCGGCGATTGCGCCGGAGGATTCTCGACTTGCATATCCTCAAAAAACTAAGCCAGTACAACAACGAAAGCAACAGTTGTGGTGAGCGAAACTCTGATACCAAAAACCCTCTAATAGATTCCCAGCCTTAAGCATCGTCGCATCTTTAGCACACAAGCGCCCAACATACCGCAAAACGAGCCACCACACCACCTAAAGCTATAGGAAACCTTGGAACAGCTGCCCCAAGATGCCCAAAGGGTAATCCACATCCATCAATTTCCATCAATTGTGGCCATATCCTTCACAAACCATTCGCCATCCTGACGCACCAGACTATATTCCATCATCAATGATTCATCGTAGGACTCATCTAGATTGCGGGCGCCCAGTTCGTAATGCTCAGCCACTTCTCTGACCTGTACGCGGGCTGTCAAAGCATCAGCCCCTGGATCATTAGGCTCAACACTCAAAATTTCGACGGTGTGCTCATAGTTGAAGTGCCAATTCTCACGCTGTGCTCCGTTGGCTCGATTGCGCCATTTGGCCAGGGCAGGCTCCACGAGGATCGTTTCGAGAACATCAATCTCATGGTTCTCGCTGAGGGCTCTACTTTTGGCTGTCAACCAGTTTTCCACCACAGTTGTCGCAATATCGCTTACGCTAATTTGCTCTTCCGGCGAGGGCGGTGGCAGAATGGCTACGGGCGGTGCTGCCAGCCCAATCTCTAAAGCCGGACGCTGTAATCTGGGTTTCGTTAGGGCTGCACTCACCCAGCTCAAGGTCCGAACGGTCACAAACCCTAGCGTCCCCATTGCCAAGATACCGAGAATTAAAATACCGGCCACTCGATCCCACCGTAAACGCTGGGATTGTCTGGGCGAGTCGGTTGGGGGGTCGGTTGGGGACATTACCTGCGGCGAAGGCCGTCGTCCATTGCGCGACGCTCGACGCGGTGAACTGGCCCCATTCACCTCTAACTGCCCCTCTGGCGAGAGCTGTGAAACCCGTTCAGCAATACTGAGCCCATTGTCAGAATTCACGGTTTCATCCAGGTTGGGAGGCATATAGCCATCATGAGCTGCAGGCACACGGCCCATTGGCGGTACCGTTGTCGCTGCATCCGCAAATTGAAAGGCTGAGGCCCCATACGACTCCTGTGAGGTGGAGTGAAATGGCGTCTGCAGCGGTGCCTGGGTGTCCCTTGCCAAGATCGGGGATGTGGGTTGAGCGGGCGTCGCCAGCGTCATTTCTTCCAAATAGGCTTGCACCTGGCGATCCGCAAAATAGTCTTTCAGAGCGGCTTCCTGGTTCGCTAAATCACGAAAGTGAGTGAAAACCTCTTCCCGTAACCACCGCTCGGTATACAGACACAGACCCGGCAGTAAATCAGGAGAGTCTTGCGAATGTTCCCGAATAAATGCCAGCGGCTCATATTCTTGGCTTAACTCTAAGGCTTGGCCCGCCTCTTCCGCTTGGCCCAATAGCAAAGCACACACCGCCTGCTCTAAATGCACATCCTGACGGGTGCTTAGCTGCCCCAATAGCTGGCGAGCCCGCTGTACGAGGTTAGGCTTGTGCCCAGCAAAACCTCGGGCGAGGAGGGCGTAAACCGCTAGATAAGTTGCCACTGCTGAGGGGCGGCGCACTTCCGCTTCAAAAATAGTCTGCTGTTCCTCGGCGGTTAAATATCCCCGCAGTTGCTGAATAAAGCGCAAAAAGTCATCGGTGGAAAGACCTGACAGGTCTTCGCCAGCCCCATCAATGCCCCCGCGATCGCGCAGCATGGCCTTCAATAGCGCAATCCCCTGCAAGCGATCCTTCGCTTGCTCCAGGGGACGGGCGACCAGTTCCAACACCCGATAGGGCCGCAGCTTATACAGATCAGACTGCAATTCAGCCCGGATTGCAGGAAATGCACTTTCCCCCAGCAGCAGTTCTTGGCCCGTTTCCAGCGACTCAGCCGCATTTTCATACTGATTTTGCTGCCACTGCTCGCGACCCAATTCCAAACAGGCCAGGGCCAGAGTGAGCACAATATCTTCAAGTACTCGCTTGGGGTCACCATAGCGGCCATTGGCCAAACTGGCTTGACCACTGGTCAAAAACGGACGCCCCAGACGAATCACCAGCTCATACTCGCCGAGCTCCAGCAAAATCAGCAGGGCACCGACAAATTGGGGTTCACCAATTGCGATGGTGGGCGTGTAGGGTTCCACTGGAGGGGGAGCGGTGGTGGTTGGCTCCGATGCCAGCGATCGCAGGGCTTCTTCCCCGATCGCCGTGCTGACTTCGGCGGGGACAGACGTCGGACTGACGGCTTCCGGCGAATAACTGCGCGATAAAAACTGGGCGTCATAGGTCTGCCGCTGCTCCGCATCGGACAGCAGCTCATAGGCCTCGTCAATCAGCGACTTTCGCGCTTCAATGGCAATTTCAGAATATTCTCGGCGCGGCAGTTGGAGCGTGCGATCGCGATGCGCCTGCTTGAGCTGTTCAGCCGTCGCTTGAATGGGGAGCCCCAATATTCGGTAATAATCTAGTGGAATGCGCACGGCTTCTCTGTTCCCCTCACGCCTTACTGAGGAAATGGCTTTGGCTTTATACCCTAACCCCTCTCCCAAGATCGCGTCTGCTTGATTTACGGAATCGATACTGACCTGACGATAAAACGGTCTTTATCATATGTCGGTTGAGTCGTTCGTAGCAGACTAATTTGAGCTTCCTTAAACTCTTCTGCTTTTCTTCCACTTCGCTTGAGGAACATCCGGGTTTAGAATCGATGGAGCCTAAAATTCTACGAAAGCGTTGTGGAAATCTGAGTTTCTAGCTCGCTAGAACTTATGCCATCGACCTCAAAATCCTCCAATACCCGGAAAAGTGGCAGCCGATTGACCCAGGAATTAGGGACGGCGGGCTGTCACTGAATTCAACTGTGTAAGCCCTGGTCAAGGAAATCGTAATTGTCGGTGTCAACCGGATGTTATCAGCGTTTGGCAATGCAGGCGCAGTCTGGGTCAGAGGTGACAAAGTTTTGAGCAAGGATGCCTTTACGGCCAAGAAAACCGTCGCGACGAACGATAATTGTTTATTCTGTAAAGTTGGAACTGCCACAAGGATTACGTTACCCATGCCTCAGGAACGGACCCTCCCTAAATTTCAAGCCACCGATGCCTTAGTCACCCAGGAAGAAGGGCTGATTCTTTATGAGGATATGGTGCTTGGACGTTACTTCGAAGATAAGTGCGCTGAAATGTACTATCGCGGTCGCATGTTTGGCTTTGTGCATCTCTACAACGGCCAGGAAGCGGTCTCTACGGGGGTCATTAAGTCAATGCGCTCGGATGATTACGTGTGTAGCACCTACCGTGACCACGTGCACGCCCTGAGTAGCGGCGTCCCGGCTAAAAACGTCATGGCCGAACTCTTTGGGAAGGAAACGGGCTGTAGTAAAGGTCGGGGGGGCTCCATGCACCTCTTCTCATCGGAGCATAATTTGTTGGGAGGCTTTGCCTTTATTGGAGAAGGCATTCCCGTCGCCTTGGGGGCGGCCTTCCAATCGCGTTATCGGCGCGATGCTCTGGGTGAAGCCAATGCGGATAAGGTGACGGCGAGCTTCTTCGGCGATGGCACCACCAACAACGGTCAGTTCTTTGAATGTTTGAACATGGCGGCTTTATGGAAGCTCCCCATCCTCTTTGTCGTGGAAAACAACAAGTGGGCGATCGGGATGGCTCACGAACGCGCCAGCTCACGAACTGAGATTTATAAGAAGGCCGACGTTTTTGGCATGCCTGGGGTCGAAGTGGATGGGATGGATGTCCTGGCAGTGCGAGCTGCGGCCCAAGAGGCGGTAAGGCGCGCCCGTGCTGGCGAAGGCCCCACCTTGATTGAATGTTTGACCTATCGCTTCCGAGGTCATTCCCTGGCTGACCCCGATGAACTGCGGTCGAAAGAGGAAAAGGAAGAATGGTTGTCCCGCGATCCGCTCAAGCGATTTGAGGCGTATTTGCTAGAGCAGGACTTAGTTCAAGCGTCTGACCTCAAAGCCATTCGCGATCGCATCCAAACGGAGGTTGAGGAAGCGGTTGACTTTGCTGAGAGCAGCCCTGAACCGGATGCCAGCGAACTCTATCGCTACATTTTTGCCGAAGATTAAGCGCCACAACCGCGATCGCTGCTGAACTGTTGATCTTTGCACCGTTGCCCTCCCCTAGTTATTTGTAAAAGCAAGCCATGGCAGAAACCCTTTTATTTAACGCCCTCCGTGACGCCATTGATGAAGAAATGGGACGCGACTCTACCGTTTTTGTCCTAGGCGAAGACGTGGGTCATTACGGCGGCTCCTATAAGGTCACCAAGGGGCTGTACGACAAGTATGGTGAACTCCGCGTTCTGGATACGCCCATTGCGGAAAACAGTTTTACTGGAATGGCTGTAGGCGCAGCGATGACGGGCCTCCGTCCCATTATTGAAGGAATGAACATGGGCTTTCTGCTGTTAGCCTTCAACCAAATTGCGAACAATGCTGGAATGCTGCGCTACACCTCGGGAGGCAACTACAAAATCCCCATGGTTATTCGCGGGCCAGGGGGCGTGGGACGGCAGCTAGGCGCTGAGCACTCCCAGCGTTTGGAAGCGTACTTTCAGGCTGTACCGGGCCTCAAGATTGTGGCCTGCTCGACCCCATACAACGCGAAAGGATTACTGAAGTCAGCGATTCGGGATGACAACCCGGTACTGTTCTTCGAGCATGTGCTGCTTTACAACCTGAAGGAAAATCTGCCTGAGCACGAATATCTGGTGCCCCTCGACAAAGCGGAGATCGTGCGCCCCGGCAAAGATGTCACCATCATCACCTACTCGCGGATGCGCCATCATGTAGTGCAGGCGGTGAAAAAGCTGGAGAGCAAAGGGCTTGATCCGGAAGTGATCGACTTGATTTCACTGAAACCCCTGGACTTTGACACCATTGGGGCCTCTATTCGTAAAACCCATCGCGTTATCGTGGTGGAAGAATGTATGCGAACCGGAGGCATTGCCGCTGAACTCATCGCATCGATCAACGATCGCTTCTTTGATGAACTGGATGCCCCCGTTCTGCGTCTGTCGTCGCAGGACATCCCCACGCCCTACAACGGTAAACTAGAGAGCCTGACGATTGTTCAACCCCAGAAAATCGAAGAGGCTGTAGAGAAAATGATGGCATTGCAGGTTTAACGCCCATGATAGGCAGACAGAGGCTACTACTGTTATTGATCTTGGGGCTCGCGATCGCGGCGATCGTGGTGATTTCCCAGGTACCTACTCGCTTAGGGCTCGACTTACGTGGCGGCACGCAGCTTACGTTGCAAATTCAGACAACGGCAGAAATTCCTAACCTTAGAGAGCGTGATATTGAAGCCGTACAGCGGGTAATCGCAGGTCGCGTGGACGAACTCGGCGTTTCGGAAACGTCTGTCCAGCAACTGGGCCAAAATCAACTGCTAGTGCAGCTGCCTGGCGTCAGCAATCCGGAACAGGCCAGGCGCGTCCTGGGAGAGACCGCCCAGCTCGAATTTCGAGCTCAGCGCCAGGGTAGTGAGCAGCAGTTTCTGATTGAGAACCAAATTCTGCAAGATCACCAGCGGGAAATGTTTACCCTGCAACAGTTTGCGCAAACCCTCGAAGAGGGCGATACGGATGATGAAGCCGGTACCTCCCAAGCCGATGTGGAAGAGCAGATTCAGGAGTTACAGCAGACCATTCGCGAAAGCAACGAAGCGATCTTCGGGCTGTTTGAACCGGCTGAACTTACGGGTGAAAAACTAACGGATGCTTACGCTCAGCCCATTAACAACGGCGGCGCGCTCTGGGAAGTCGTCATCGATTTCAATTCAGAAGGCGCAGCTAAATTTACCGAACTAAGTCGCAACCTGGCCGGTACCGGGCGTACCCTGGGCATCTTTTTGGATAATCGTCTCCTCAGCGCGCCGACCGTGGATGTGCAGTATGCCGACACTGGCATCGTGGGCGGTAGTGCCGTCATTTCGGGTAACTTTAACGCCGAGCAGAGTGGTGACCTAGCCATTCAGCTCCGAGGCGGGGCCTTGCCGCTTCCCGTAGACGTGGCTGAAACGCGTACCGTCGGGCCAACCTTGGGGCGCGACAGTATTCAGCGGAGTCTGTACGCGGCGATCGCCGGCCTGATTTTAGTGCTTATCTTTATGGTGGTTTATTATCGCCTGCCGGGCATTCTGGCGGATATTGCGTTAGTGGTTTACGCATTGCTGACTTGGGCCGCCTTTAACCTACTGGGCGTGACGTTAACTCTCCCTGGCATTGCTGGATTTATTCTCAGTATCGGGATGGCCGTCGATGCCAATGTCTTGATCTTTGAGCGCACCCGTGAAGAACTGCGATCCGGTAAAACTCTCTACCGCTCGGTAGAATCCGGCTTTTATCGCGCCTTTTCAAGCATTTTAGACAGCAACGTCACAACGCTGATTGCCTGTGCCGCGCTCTTTTGGTTTGGCGCGGGTCTAGTGAAGGGATTTGCCCTGACGCTGGCGATTGGCGTCTTGATTAGTATGTTCACCGCTGTTACCTGCAGCCGCACCTTACTGCTATTTACCTTGGGAATGCCACAGTTCCGTAAACCAGAGCTTTTCTGCCCTGGCGTGTCTACAGTTGCGACAAAATCATGAAGCTCAACATTATTCAGCAGCGATCGTTCTGGTGGTTAATTTCAGGGCTGGCTCTCCTCGCTAGCCTGATTGGGATGATTCTGTGCTGGCAACAGTTCGGTGCTCCTTTACGCCCTGGACTCGATTTTGTCGGGGGTACCCGACTGCAAGTCACGCGTAACTGTGCGATCGCCGACTGCAGCACCCCCATTGACCCTGGCGACATTCGAGCGCTCCTGGCCAATCAGGGATTAGAAACCAGCGTCCTGCAAATTTCTGGAGACGACGGGCAAAGCATCTCCATCCGAACCCGTAATCTGGATATTGATGAAGAATCAGCTCTAAGGGATGCCTTAGAGGAAACGGCTGGCCCCCTAGATTCGCAAGCGACTCAAATTGATTCGGTCGGCCCCCTGATTGGACGGCAGTTATTTGCGTCGGGCCTATTAGCCCTAATAGTGTCATTCGCCGGGATTGTGGCCTATCTGAGCCTGCGTTTCCAGCTTGATTACGCAATTCTGGCAATTCTGGCTTTGGTCCATGACGTGGTCATTACCATGGGGCTCTTTGCCTGGTTTGGCCTGTTGCTGCAAGTGGAAGTCAACAGCCTCTTTATTGTGGCGTTGCTGACGATTGTGGGCTTTTCTGTCAATGACACCGTGGTTATCTACGATCGCATCCGTGAAAGTATCAAGCTACATCCGGAGCGCCACATTGATGCCCTGGTGGATGAAGGGGTTAATCAAACCCTGACGCGCTCGATCAACACAACGTTAACCACCGTTTTGACTTTGGCCGCGATCGTTCTCTTTGGCGGTGAAACGCTGAAGTTCTTCGCCTTAGCTCTGATTGTTGGCTTTTTATCAGGGGCCTACTCTAGTATCTTCATTGCGAGTACACTGCTGGCTTGGTGGCGCGTGCGCTCAGGACGAGCCATTACTGGCACGCTTGAAGCTGCTGAGCCCATTGAAGAAACCCCTTGATAGCCTCCAAAATCGTGTCCGTTGATGTACCTTCTTTTGAAACCCAACAGATACTAGCCGTGCGCCGCAGGTGGATGTGGCGTCGGTGTCTCGTCACTCTTGGCCTTTGGCTGACCGTCGGCGCACTGAGTCTTTGGAGTCTCCGCCGCACGTTTCATCAACTGGCAGATTACTTCACTTGGGCTGCGGTCAAATACGGGTTAGCGTTTAACCGCCCCGCAGCGATCGGTTTGGGCCTATGTGTCGGCTTGACGGTATCCCTGTTGTTGAAGGAAAGTCGCTTTCTCCTGTTTGGCCTGACCGACAAAGAGCGCAAAATGCTGGAACGATCAATCCAGAAGCGGCGGCGGCATTCAGGCCGTGCTCGATGACCACAGCTTGCATCGTGTACAACGCTAAAGTAGCCGGTCTGTAGACGCACCTGGCAAGATTCTTGTTGATCCAATCGCATGGTTAGCGCAATCCAACCATGCCCACTGATTCTTCCAACCTAGTGCAGCTTGAACACGAGGAATCGAGGTACTAGCTCCCCTGCTCCCAGGGTTCTCTGAGCTTTCCCTGGTTTACCCTACTCAAATTTAAGGCTTGACCGACCACCAGGCTCTCAACCAAGAGCCCACCGTAGTTTCTGTAACAACCTGTGCAAAGATAGTAAGGCTGATTAACGAATGTAGCCGGACTATTACGACTGTCGGCTGCTAAGTGCCGAGAGGAGGTTTAGCTGTACTATGCAGGTTGGCGATAGCGTACGCATCAAAGAGTCCATTATTTTTTACCATCATCCGCTGCATCGCGGTACCCCTTTCGATGCGAAAGGCATGGAGGGTAAGATTGCCACAATTCTGTCGGACTGGAAAGGTCGTCCTATCAGCCCTAATTTTCCAGTTTGTGTGGAATTTTCAGTTGAAGGTGCCAAGCGTCCCTTTAAGGCTCACCTGCGAGCTGATGAGCTAGAACCGATTAGTTAGCAAACCTATTGAGCTTGCATTTAGGATTGGATCGTTACAAGAAGTTGCGAGGCAAGGGGAGCAGAGGCGAGATTATTTGAATTCTCTAAGCCCAGGAACACAGAGTCGGCCCCTCATCTTCCTGATTGCCCTGCTCCCTCTGTAGCGCTGACAATGAGAAACGGGATTCCCCTTTTGCCTACATGCGCCTCAGCTTTTCGAGAGCGCCCCGTAGCGGTGTTTTTACTAGCGTCTTCATCAACTGCTTGAAGGGGCCTCCAGCCAGCTGATTAAACACCCAGGGAAATTGGGTCAGTTGATGAAGCTTTTGACTCGCGGCGAATTCAGTTTGCAGATGTTGATACACAGTCCGGTCGTAGCCTACCAAGCTCGCGCGATCAAATTGCCCATTGCGGATGGCTTGGGCCGCTTGTTGGGCTGCTGCCTGTCCCGATAACATGGCACTGCCAGTACCGAAACCCGTTAGCGGATTACAGAGGCCAGCTGCATCGCCCGTCAGCAAATAGCCATCGCCGGCTAAAGGCAGCGGCTCAGGGGTACCGACGACCTCAGGCCAATCCTGTAGCTCCCCCACAATTTCACTTTGGGCAAACCGAGGGGCTAGATTCGGATGCTCGGCGATCGCAGTTTGAAAGACCTGGTGCAGATCGGTATTGTCCCGTTCGCGGTGCTGCCGGGGCTTACTGACACCAACGTTCACGGTGCCGTCGGCTAAAGGAGCCAAAAAGAAAAAGCCTGGACTCACTTGTGGTAAAAAGTGCCCTTCAATGTGGCGATCGCCCTCAAAGCCAGACACACCCTTAACATAGCCCTGAATCATGTCGTAGTAGCGTGTCGTGGATCGCTTTAGGCCCAGTAGCTGCACAACGGCGGAGTTGGCTCCATCAGCGGCAATGATGAGTTTCGGCGAAAGCGTTTGCTGCTCATCCCCCTGTTTTAGGGTAACCGCCCACCCTTGAGCTGTTTTCGCGATCGCGGTTAGTTCTGTCCCCCAACGAGGGTGGGCGTATTGGGTATCCAGCTTACTGACCAGAAAAGCGTCAAACTGAGCGCGTTTAAGCGTGAAGAAGGGCCTGTCGCCAGCCGCTGCAGCCGTATCGGGAGGCTTCGGTAGGAGCGATTGCGTAAATCGCAAGCGAAAGCTGTTGCCATTGGGCGCAAAAATTTGAGCCGCCTCGCAACCTAGTACCTGATCCGGCTGACTCAACAGTTCTGATACGTAGCGATCGTCTATCTGATGCAGCACCTCCACGACTTTCCGGCCATAAACATTGCCGTCAACCTTGCCACGGGGAAAACGCGCTTTATCCACAAGGGTGTGAGGGATTTGTGCCTTAGCGAGGAATAACGAGGTCGTTGCGCCAGCAGGGCCTGCCCCGACCACTAAAACATCGGTTGCTAGTGAATTGATGGCATCGGACGGAGAAGAGGACATAGCTGCTGGCTCTAGCGTATTGTTACGCGATCCTCTCATAAGTCTTTTTTCATTGCTGAGATGCAAGACATAACGTTCAATCTTAATGGCACGAAATTCAAATCTTGGATGGGTTCTATAGCCAAGTCATTAGGGGGAGTTACCGATCGCATCGTCCAACTATCGACGGGGATGATTAATCATCGCGACCATCGATTCTCAGCCCTTTGGAACACCCGTGAGTCTGTGCCATTCACCTCAGCCCAGACTCCATTTTTGCGACATACTGCCAATTTTCAGCCCTGATTGATATGCACTCAAAACTAAGCATCTTCCCTTATTTGCGTCCCTTACTAAGCCTCCATGAAAAGGTGGGTCAACAACCCGATAACCTCTGTGGCCCTTACTGGATAGCGCTGCTACTGCAAGCCTATGGGAAGTTATCGACATCGGCTGTAGACGTCTCCCTTAAGGCGTCTACCCTTTTGCCTAATCAGGGAAATCCGACAGACTGGCTACCCGCTGGTGCGATGTCCTGTATAGGGCCAGGCTACGATCGCATCCCGACCAATGCTGACCTGACACTGTGCGGTACTTCTGCGACTGGACTCATTCGCGCTACAGAACAGTTAAGCCAGGGCCGCTTTTGCCTGATTCCGTTGCAAACCGATGACTGGGTAACCGGATTGGCCGCGATCGCCCAGCTCTGTCAAACCCATCCTAAATGGCAGGTAGTGCCGCTGCTGAATATTCACACCCGTTACTTGTGGGGCTCTCAACTAACGCCGCTCGCGCTATTCACCTACCTGCAAACGGGACAGCTAACGCCCCCACCCGCTGATTGGAGCGTAGGCCATTTTGCCCTGTTAGTAGGCCAACTTCAGAATGAAAGTAACATTCTCTATGGAGTACTCGATACCTATCCCCACTTCGGCTGGAGTGGCCTGCATCTGCAACCTCCTCTAGCCTTAGCCCAGTCACTCCAGCGACCCGATTCCGCAACGGCCGGAGGTGTCGCACTGTTTGTCGCAACCGATGCGCGATCGCACCTCATTCCCCTGATCGAAAAATCCGGCTGCCGCGTTGCGCCTTGGGATAACGGGACGCCTGATTCTGGAGAGTGACAGAGTAAGGGGTGGATGGGTAATGGGGTGGATGGGTGATGGGGTGTAGACGCTATCGCGGCCTTCCTGAAGGATAGGGGAGATGAAAAGGGATGATGAAGCAACGTGCTCTACATCATTGACCGATTGCTGGCTCCCTTACTCATCGACTCATCGACTCATCGACTCATCCACTCCCCAATTTCATTACTTTCCCACTCCATTACTCCCTTACCCATCGACTCATCCACCCATTTTGTCCTTACGGATACAACAAAAACTAGGATCCTCCGAGAGATTAGGACATGTTCTCTTGGAGGCGATCGCCCATGGTTCTAGCCACTTCTGCCCCCGAAACCATTGCTGGCTGGGTCGAGTCATTGAAGGAGCAAGGCGTCAAATATGTGCGCTTTGAGCTGCCTGATCTCCACGGTGTCTCACGGCTTAAAGTCGTGCCCTTGTCGAAAGTGGAGGGCTATGCCCGTAAGGGACTCAACTTCTATGGGGGGACGTTGGCGCTGGATACGGCCTCCTCAGTTGTGCCCGGCTCGGGGTATCACGAGGAACGGAAGTATCGCGATCAGCTGCTATTTCCCGATATCAGCAGTTGTACGCCGGTGCCCTGGATGGACAGCACGGTAAAGGTAGTATGTGATGCCTATTGGGATCCGGAAGAACCTTTGCAAGGGGCTCCTCGTTATGTGCTCAAGTCCTTGCTAGATCGTGCGAAGCAGATGGGCTTTGACGTCATGATGGGCCACGAGTTTGAGTTTTACTTGCTGGATGGTGAAACCCATAAGCCCTTATTTGATGGCCTCCACATCTTTAATCACATCCGCAATCAGTATGTGCCTGAGATTACTCAGATGCTGGACTATCTCCAGGCTGCGGGCATTGATGTGATTACCCATAACTGTGAGTATGCACCTTCACAGTTTGAAATTAACTACGGCCCTGGCATCGGTATTCAAGGGGCAGACAAAGCTTTTACCTTCAAAAATGCAGTGAAAGAAATTGCCCATCACTTAGGCTACCACGCCAGTTTTATGTCTAAGCCTTTTGCGGGGATGGCGGGCTGCTGCTGTCACTTTCACCTCAGCCTTTGGCAAGACGGCACAAATGTCTTTCTTGATCCGGATGCTGCCCATGGGTTGTCGGCTACAGCTAAATCATTTGTGCAAGGCATTCTTGACCATGCTCCAGCCATGCTGCCTTTGATCGGCCCCACCCCCAACTGCTATCGACGCTTGAAACCCCATACTTTTGCACCCTCCAATGTCAGCTGGGGCATTGAAGACCGCACGGCCATGGTGCGGGTAAAGGCGACTGGCGATGACGGGACGCATCTGGAAATGCGAGCCGGATCTGGTCTGAGTAATCCTTACTTGAGTGCAGCAGCCACCCTAGCAGCAGGATTGTTGGGCTTGAAAGATCAGCGTGAGCTACAGCCAATGGTGGATGGCCCGAGTGAAGATGATCCCAGTCTGCCTCCCTTTCCGAAGACGCTGGATGCGGCCCTAGAAGCTCTAGCCGCTGATGAACCGATGCAGGAAATGCTGGGCAAGGAGTTTTGCCAGCTATTCGCCACGGTAAAACAGTTTGAGCTAGACCGCTTCCATGACCACATTACGGATTGGGAAATGTCGGAGTATCTGGAGGTGTACTAAGAATTCAGAATTCGACCCGATAGAAACGATGCAAACACCGACCAAACCTCTTTTAACATCTGAGCAAATTGAACGGTTCCACCAGGACGGGTTCTTAGTGGTGGAGAATTTGCTCAACCCCGATTTAGCGGAACAGTTGGGCAAACGCTTTGATGCCCTGTTTGCTGGGTCGTTTGATACCGGTGTTTATCCAGACGAATGGCATTGGAATCCCTATTTAGGCAAGCCTGGAGCCTCCGGGCAAATGACCGGAGTTTGGAAGTGCGATCGCACTCTAGCCAGGATCATCACCTCAGCCAAGATCGGTCAAATGGCAGCCGCGCTCGAAGGCTGGTCTGGAGCCCGGCTCTTGGGCGACGATATCTGGCAAAAGCCGCCGGGTGCCCTGGAAACGACCCTGCATCAGGATGCCATGTACTTCACATATCACACACCCCCAGCCTGTGTGGTTAGCTGGGTGGCTCTGAGCCAGGCGATTCCCGGCGGCAGCACCATTGAATATGTCAGGGGCTCTCACCGTTGGCCCTTATCCACCACGGTGCCCGAGTTCCACGGCCCCAGCCAAAGCTATCGCTGGGAAATGGAGCAAGCGGCGGCTCAGGCCGGTATCCCTAAACCCGAGGTGGTGCAACTAAGGTTGGAGCCCGGCAGTTGTGCCTTTCACCATGGACGCATGTGGCACGGTTCTGGCAAAAACTGCTTACCTGATTTGGTTCGTCGGAGTTTGGTACTCTCCTACATTGCCGCTGAATCCCAGTTCAAATCCTTTTCTTCCCCCTATGTGCCAGGAGGCTACATCGCGGGCAAATATAAGCGTTATGGCGACGACACGATGGATGAAAGTTTCTTTCCCATTGTGTGGCGAGAGGATGGCTATCGGACGCCATTTTTGGATGAGTATTGTGAAAGCGGTGGATGGGTGGAGGCGTAAGGGAGTAAAGGAGTGGATGGGTGAAGGCGTAGATGGGTGGTTGTTTTTTCTAGTGACTTTCAGGTAATTACTCTTGGATAAAGGCTAAGGCAATGCAGACTAAGACACGTGTTCCTCTGACGACTGAGCAAATTGAGCAGTTCCACCGTGATGGGTACTTGGTGGTTGAGAATCTATTTGATGCTGACCTTGTTGAGCGACTCATTGCCCGGTTTGATCCCCTATTTGCTGGGGAATTTGAAACGGGTATCTATCCCGATGAATGGCATTGGAACCCCTATTTGGGGAAACCAGGTTCCGCAGGACAGCTGACTGGCGGCTGGAAGAGCGATCGCACCCTGGCAACCGCCGTCACCTCGGCCAAAATTGGCCAGATGGCAGCCGCTCTGGAGGGGTGGTCTGGTGCGCGCCTACTATCAGACGGCATCTGGCAAAAGCCCTACGGAGCCAAAGAAACCACTCTGCATCAAGACTCCATGTACATCAACTACCACACCCCCGCTGGAGTTGTTGTCTGTTGGATTGCCCTCAGCCATGCCAAGGCAGGAGCCAGCACCATTGAGTATGCCAAGGGCTCCCACCACTGGAAACTATCCGAAGCCGTTCCCGAATTCCATAACCAGGACAAAAGCTATCGCTCTGAAATGGAGCACGCGGCTCAAATGGCGGGGGTGGATGTTCCCGAAGTGGTACAGCTCGATATTTCCCCAGGCAGCGGCGTTTTTCATCACGGTAATACCTGGCACGGCTCTGGCAAAAACACCCTGAACGTGATGCGCCGCAGCATGGTGCTCGCCTACATTCCAGCCGAAGCTCGCTTCAAACCCTACGGCACTTACGTTCCTGGCGGTTACATCGCAGGCAAATATCGTCGCCACGGCGACGACACCATGGACGAAAGCTTCTTCCCCATCGTCTGGCAGGAAGACGGTTATCGTACGCCGTTTCTAGGGGCTGTCATCATTTAGAGCCTGAATCCTCATGCTGAAAGCGGTTCAGCCCCTAGCTAGTTTTACCAAGCGGGCGCGGCAATGCTGATACCGCAAGGCTTTCGAGTTTAATGGATGACGCGCCCTAGATAGCTACTGTAGCAATGTCCAAAAGTAGGGGGGGGAGTGAGGGAATACAGGAGTGCTGACGCAGCCTGCCCGTTGGCGCGGCCTTCCCGCAGGGAATAGGGCTTAGGAGTAGGGAAGTGAGCTTTGTATTTTGCATTGAACTAGATACTCGAAACTATCATCCATCCACCCCATTACCCATCCACCCCGTTACCCATCCACCCCGTTACCCATCCACCCCGTTACCCATCCACCCCATTACCCATCCACCCCATCACCCAAATGCCTTCCCTCCAAACCCGCCCCTCCTTCACGCCCGAACAAATTGCTGAGTTTCAGTCTCAGGGTTATTTAATTCTGGAAAATTTGCTCTCCCGATCCCAGGTAGAGGCGATTATTGAACGCTTTGATCCCCTCTTCAATACTCAGTTTGAAACCGGTATTTACCCTGACGAATGGTATGGACGACCAGGGTTGAGTCAGCCCAATGCAACTCGTCAGATGACGGGGATGTGGCGATGCGATCGCACTATTGCCAGCTACTCCCTATCCAGCGAAATTGCTCGCCTCAACGCCACGCTCATGGGCTGGGAAGGGGGGCGCTACGGACTGGATATCTGCTGGATCAAGCCTCCCGATGCACCAGAGGTCATGTTCCATCGCAATAACACCTATGTCTCGGTTATTGATCCGCCTTTGACGATCACCTGCTGGATTGCACTCAGCGATTGCACTCAGGAGGCCGGAACTCTAGAGATTGTCCCTGGTTCCCATCACTGGAACTGCACCGATGAAGTCCGCTTTCTTCATGCTCCCCGCGAGGACTATCGGACTCCGCTGTTGAAGGCAGCCGACGAAGCAGGTGTGTCAGCTCCAGAAATTATTTCGATCGAAATTGCGCCGGGCAGCGCCGTTTTTCTACATGGCGATCTTTGGCACGGGTCGGGGCGTAACACAAGCTCAACCCAAACCCGTCGTAGCTTTGCCATAAGTACCCTCTCAGCACAGGCAAAATTCCAGCCCTTGGGTGTGGGTACCGGCTATATTTTCAACCGCTATCGCCGCATGGGTAGTTTGGAACTTGATGAGAGCTACTACCCCATACTTTGGCGTCAGGATGGCGATCGTACAGACTTTTTAGAGGAGTATTGTGAGGGAGTGAGGGAATAGGGAAGTCGCTATCGCATCTACACCCCATCACCCATCCACCCCGTCACCCATCCACCTATGTCCCCCCAAACCCTGCGCCTCGCTAGCTTTGATGTCGGTACCGATGACTTGCGCTGGTGGGCACCCGAACTCCTGGAACGTTATCCCGACGGCTTCTACGACATGCATCGGCAGCTTTTCGACGCGGTGTGCCAAGAGAGTCAACCGGAGGACCTGGGGGGTGTGGATCTGACGAAAGTTGAGTTAATCAAATATGAGCCCCGCAAGTCACACTATCCCAGCGATGAAGAACTGGCTGAACTAGACGGCATTGTGATTTCTGGCTCTGCCAACGGTGCCTATGATCAGGATGACTGGGTACTGGAACTACTGGCAGTGCTGCGCGATTACCATGAGCGGCAAATCAAGCTATCGGGCTTTTCGTTTGCGCCGCAGATTGTAGCCCAAGCGATCGGGGGCAAAGTGGAGCGCAACCCGCCTGGCACTGAGTTATCGGTGGTGACGATTAACCTCACGGACGCAGCTCAGAAATACTTTGGTACCGATCGCACTAGCTATGCGATTCAGGTGCATCACAACGATGGTATTACTCAACTTCCTGAAGGGGCGGTCTCTTTAGGGACGAGCGGGGTGACCGAATATTTGGGCTGGATGCTCGGTGGGCACATCTTAGTCTTCTCGGGCCATCCAGAATATTCGCGCGATCCGTGGATTTTGGAACGCATGATGTTGGTGGAACGGCGCGATCGCTTAGTTCCGGCCCAGCTGATTGACTATGGTTTGCAAAACCTGTGGAACCCTACGGACTACGTGTGGCAGACGCAACAGCAGTTCCGTTTTTTCTTAGGTCAACTGAGCCTTTAATCAGGAATGATGAATGGCGTTGTTATGGATATAATGCCGGATTTTGGTTAAGACCTTTTCATTACGGATGATGTGATCGTGGAATCGTGATTGCCACGTGAAATCGGGACGGATTTGCCGCATGGTGTGGGTGCAACGACCTTTGTACCAACGGACAATCCGCGATAGGGATTTGCCCAACATCGGGTTGTGGTGTCCGGTGATGCCCCCGATCGGGAGTGGGTTTAATGCGATCGGGGTATGGGTAGAGACGCGATTAATCGCGTCTCTACCCATACCATCGGGGATAACATGATCAACCAACACCAAAATGCCGTGGATATGATCCGGCATCACCACAAACGCATCCAATCGGCAATGGTCAAATTGTTGTGGAATCAAACGCCAAACATCCCGCACGATTTGTCCCATTTGGGAATGTTTCATCATCCCAAATGGGACAAATGACCAAAATACGGATGGCGATCGCGGGTGCAAATCGTGACAAAATACGCCGCTGGGGTGGCATAGTCCCAGGTTGGATGACGGGCCGAGGCAATGCGATACCGACCCTGATATTTTTGTGCATCCATAAGAGGGGTTAGTAGAAGCACCATACCCCTCATCATTCCTATGCCCCCTTAGGTTTTGGCAGAGATATCAATCGCAGGATTGCGATCGAAGAAATCAAAGGGACGTACCTCAAATTCGTGCCATTCTGTGGGCAATACGGGCCAATCCTCGGCGCGAACCACATGATGCATTCCCAGGGTGTACCACACCACAATGTCCGTATCTTCAATCGGTCGATCCTGACTGGTCCACGTCGGGAGACCGTCGCCGCCGTGACTCTGGTTAGGGTAGTTGCCTGCCGCGTAGAGTTCATCGGCCTCGTACGGGGTTACCCAAAGGTGATAGTTGGTAAAGCCTGCTCGCTGCTGAGGAAAGTCGTCGGGCTGCATGAGCGAGACCGCATTGCCGTGGGACTTGAACTCGTAGCTGGTGGGGTAGCCTATAAAGTTTTCCGCATGGGGATTGGTGACCCGCCACAGGGCCGGTTGCCGAATATTCAGGGTCATCTTGGCCTCTGCCTCAGACTTAGCTGTGTGGGAGGCGATCGCCCATAGGCTAGTACGAGGACTCTCTTCTACGGCCACCGTCTTGAGGTCATCGTGGACAAAACTATTCTGTGGGCCATCCACATCCATGTCTAAGCGGAAGCTGAAGAAGTGGTCGTGGTTGGTGGCCACCGTCTGAGGGGCAATCATCCGGCCGAACTTCGTGCCGGTAGTCTCCGCTCCATCAACCCGCATGGCAGAAACCGCCTGAACTTCCTCCATGCCGCTGGCCCCAAAGCGCACCTTGAGTGTGCCGTTCTCTCCAAACGACCAGTCAAACAGGTAGTCGTAGTTGCCGATCGCGGTCACAAACCGAACAACCAGCTCGCGATCGCGCCGACTGGCCGACTTATCCATCAGGGCATCATAGTGCCGCCACACTGGATCACCGACATAACGCTCAAAGACACAGGCAGCATCGGCCTGGGTGTAAGGCTTACCGGCATCATCCACAAACTCGGCATCCAGGTAGGTAGCTGTCGAGGGGCAGTCGCGATCGCGCTCTAGCGGTACCGCCAGCTTACCCGCCCCATACTCTCCGGCGTCCATGTAGGTGCGGAAATACCAATTGGGATCGGTGCTTTGGTACGGCACAAATAGCTCCGACAAAGAGCCCTCATACATAACGGAACGCCAGTTGTCGTGGTCGTTGTACTTCACCAACGAGAAGATTGGCCCTACCCGTGAATCGAGTCGCAGGTGGAACTGCCAGTTATGCCAGTTCATTACCTGACCGTTCATCGTATAGTCATGACCCTGCTTTTCAACCCAGTTCAGGGGCTTGGGGGCAGGCTGCTGGGTGACTTCTGCTTCGGTGTAGCCCGCTGGACTTTTGGGCATAGGCCGAACGCCGGTATCGACTAGCTTAATCACCTTTGCAGCATCGATATCCACCACTGCCGTGATGCCCTCAATAGGGCGACCCCAAAAGTTCTCCGTATCTTTGCCGTAGAAGCAATTCACCTTAAAGAGTCGTCGGCCCGCTTCCTCCGGTAGGGCATAGTAGCCTGCCGAAAGTGGAGCACACACCACGTTTTCATAGTCAGCGGGTTCAATCCCACGCTTCTTGACTGCTGCCTGCCAAAGGGGATCCGCCTGGGCAATTTCCCCCGCCTGGAGCCATTCCCCCAGTAAAATGCCAGCCTGCACATCGGCGATCGCCTCCCAGCTCGTCACCGCCGGTTGAGTGAGATTCACCACTGCCTCGTAAACCTCTGGCCCTTGCTTCACCATGGCAAAGGCAGAACGCTCAAAAGGTTCACCCGGCTGCCATGCCAGTACGGTCTCTTTCGCAGGCGGCTGCAAGCGCATGAAAGGGTAGCGGCTGTCCTCGTTGACCAAGCCTTCATCCTTCAGGATGTCGAGCGCTGTCTCGTACTCGGTAGCGGTCAGCGCATCCATAGGGTGTTGGGCTGAATCAGCAAAGGCGGGACTAGCCAGCATTCCTAAGCCCAATACAAACAGGCAACCCGCAATGAATCCGCTTCGCAATTGTTGTTTCCAAGTCATAGCTACAGGTAAAAAGTTTCAACAGGCTGGTCGGGGCTCAGCCCTCAGCCCTTGCCACTGGTAGTTATAGCGTTAGGACAAAAAGCCATTTGTAAACTGGGAGGCTAAAGCGGTGTTTATGAATATCCAAAACAGGCTTTCTGGATTGATAGCTTTAGCATTTTGGCCTAGCTCCTCACAATCCAGATTGAGTTAATAGTTAAATGACTGTGCCGTTGCGTTTAATGAAACTAGCCATGGCTATATCAACAGAAGTTCCATAATGGTCGGTGACATTGCGCGTTAGCAGCCTGGAAATCAAAGTTGATGAGGATGTGATCGCCCCTCGCGGTGGGGAGTATTTGTCCTGATCACAAGTTTTACAGAGTGCTGACACGCAATTAGGTGGGTGTTAACTTATTGAAGAATGTTGGTGGCAGTCGAAAATATTCAAAGACAATAATGAAAAGTCCCTAGCTGACCCTGATAGCTCCCGTGTAGTGAGTGCTGAAATTCTTCTCAGAACTATGCCCAAATCAAACAATAGCCTGCAAAGTAAAGTTGCTTTATTCACTGTTGTTGTCAGTTTAGCTATGCTAATAGGCTCTGATGCTCAGGGTTTAGAACCCTCACAGAGCAATAGGATACTAGTAAGTCAAAGAGAAAATTGTCTCGATTATGATCGCGATGTTCAACCCAGTAGTAATCAGCGAATGGTCGAGTTATCACAGTTGGGTATCTCAGTTCAAATCCCTGAAAACTACAGGGCTTTACTGCGGAATAGTGGCGAGGTGTGGATCTTAAATCCTGTTGATTACGACATAATTCTTTGCACATTGAGGGGTGGTGCAGGTGGCCGAGGTTTATACGCACCAACGATAAAAAGTATTTCAAACCCCAGCAACTTATCGCTTAATGACTTAGCTATCAATTCGTGGGGCTCAGCTTCCCTAAGGCAACCTTACGATTTTTCCGGGTTGACGGGGCTTTTAGTGCAATCAGGCGATAATCATCAAGGTTTGGCTTACGCCGCATTTTTTGTGCAAATTCCAGGCGTACAAGATGTTGTGGAAATAAGTGCAACCTGTGATTGCGACATAACCGCAGATGACATTACTAGTTTTCTAAATACAGTGAATTTGTTGGAGTAAGCTAGGTTGGCTGCTCTATTAGCTGCTGCGATCGCACCCTCGAAAAAATCTTTGTAAACAACTGCAACGGCAGCCCTAATCAATTAAGAGTTGACAATTTGAGATGTACAGATGCGTTCCTTACATCTTTGCTCTAGTCAGGATTGTCTGCCAGACAGTAACGTTGCAAGAAGTCGGCACGAATCCAACCTACCGCTTTAGATTTGGGAAATCCAACCCGATACCACAAGAAGCCTTCACTATCCTCGGCAATATTTGGCTCTGGGGGATTCTGGGTCACAAGATGAACAAAATCTCCTGGCGTGCCATAACTCACGATTTCGTAAGTTGTGCTTGGCCCTGCTCTCAGATTAATGCGAGCATCACTATTCTCAGCTTCCAATTCAGCAACACAAAAGGTTCTCCAGATACCAGATGGATATTCAGCTAAGGCTAGGGCAGGAAAAATTCCCAGACTCAAAAGAGAAGCTCCTAAAATAAGCCACCGAACTTTTTTCATAGTCAGTCTTGATAGAAAACAATATTTTAGTGCTGCGCAGCTTTTTTCAGTCCAACTATATAAGTTAAACACACTCGATGTGCTTAACTTATGTCATGTCACTGCATGTAAAATCCTAGAGCTAGCGTTTACCCCTTGCGCTGGAGAGTTAGATAAGCAACTTCCCTCTGACAAGTGTTCAGTTAACCGCAAATATCATCATGAAAAGACTGATGTGGGAGCACGACACCTCTTTAGTCACCGATCCATTACCCCCTTCGATCAGGCACAAGATCGCAAGACTGAGGATTTTCCTTCGCGAACAAGGTCTCCTCTCACTGGCGCAGGCGATTCTAATCGTGCTGTTCATTAGCAGCCCTGTCAACGCAACAGCTGACTTCGCGATCGTGAATCACACGACGAAACAAATCGCATGGGTTCGGGATTACGGGGGTGGAGGGCACTACATTCCCATTGGTTGGGAAACAGCAGGCGAAGATCGTGCGGTCAACAGATACACAAACGAACTTGGCTATACAGAAACTGGGTTCACTTATCAGGTGGAAACTCTGGGATTAGTACTCGTGCTGGGCCTTGGGACAGGAATTTATAAGATGTACCGTAAGCGGACAGTTGGCTAGCATGAGTGGAAAAAGACTGTTTGCCGTTAGCCAATCGCTAGGCTAGTCTTTAGCTGGGCTAGCGATTGAACTGAGTTGTTTGAAGATTGCATTATGAACTACATGATTTTCAATGACAAGCGTTTTTTTGGGGCGATATTTTCTACTTTTAGCTTACTTTGGATAAGTTGCAATCAAATAGCGAATCAAGAAGTTGAAGACCCTCAATTTATAGAACAGAACGCTAGTCAGCCTAAAGTTCAACTCATTTCTTTTAGAGGAACGAACAATACCACGGTAATTCCTGAAGGCAAGGATCAGAAGCTTAATCAAGAACTCTACGAAAATGAGGCTTTGGGCCTTGGTTTTCCGAAACCTGAAGGCGTTCAGATTCAAGCGGCTGAATCAGCTTTATCCATATGGACAGCAGCCGACTACGAACGTATAGAAGACTTTATTGAAGCCACCCCTCTACTCATAAGAACTGAAGCTAATCCTGATAACTTGACTGCTCAGGAGTGGTTATCTACGCGTAGCTATTTATTGGATGGTGCCGTTGAGGAGCAAGTCGTCGGAAATCAACAAGGCGTAAGGTTTGATTGGTCAGGGATGTGGGCATATACGTCCGTGGCTGTTCCCCATCCAAATCGTCAGACTATGATTATCATTACCTGGGATAAGGAAATGACAGACTATGAAATGCTTTTTGAAGCGATAGTTTCAGATCTAGTATTTATCTAAATATCGGCTCCTGAAACGTATGACTTCAGGAATCTCTTATAACAAGCTTGTAGCCTTGTATATTACTCTTCTGCTTACTGAGCTTAGCGTTCTACTTCTCAGAGGGATCATATTTTCCATGAGGAATTTCAATGAATATTCCGAGGAAGCTTGTTGTCGTGACTTTGGGTTTTGTTTTAGCTTGGCAAGCGGGATGTGAAAGGACTTATCCGCCAGGTAACGGTAATACCCCCCGCGATCGCTACACTGTCCTATCTGTAGAGGAAGAACTGGCGAAGTTCGGATTGAATTCACAGGTTAGTCCTGATGAATTGGCTGAGATTCTTGCGAGCATTCCTAATGGTGTCGGTGAAGGGAAGCCTTCAAAGCAAACCAAAATATATCCTATTAAAAATAAGACAATTAAAGAACCCAATTCAACTCATACGGTTGTCTATACCTATATTGGGTTTAGTGATGATTCCATTGCTGGATCGGAAACACGCTTTGACTTCACACAGTCTGAGCAAGGGCAATGGCAGGTTAATTGGGTAGGAGAACGCACTGCGTGTTGGAGAGGTAACCGTGCTTGGGCTCCGCCTGGCAAATACTGTTCTTAAATGCTTGATAGCTTTAGCTATTTGAGTTAAGCACTTGTGATTATCGGGTGCGTAATAAACAGCCAAATGACTTCGCTGTCCCATTTTAGGGAACTGCAATGGGCATATCAAAGAAGTTCAGACAGTCTGTTTATGGATGCTGGCGACTTGGAACGCACGTTTAATGAGGACAGCCATCAAATGTCATGTCGTAATGGAAGGTATACCTTCCATTAATTGGAGCCTCTTGGAAACCCATAAAATTAGCCTACGCAGGAGGCGAAAATAAGTGAACTCATTTTCGCCTCCTGCGTAGGCACCGATTGTTGCCTATGGTTCAGTATCGCGAACTTACTGACTCCTACTTACTGATTGCGTTTTTCCTATACGCCTGCCAAAATTTGCTCATCAAGGGAGAAATCAGCTTCCGCTTTATCGCGTCCCGAAGTGAGGAAGTCATTTTGAAAGGAATCTTTTAAGCCACTGACCAAATCAAATTCCGGTTGCCAATCCAAGTCTGCCTTGGCTTTATCGATCGCGGTGAAAAAGTGCTGTACCCGCATCGGGAAGGCCTTTTGCTTGCCAAAGTCGAACTGTTTGGGATCGTAGTGAACAAGCTTGAGGCTGGCCGGATCTTTACCCGCAGCGACAGCACAGGCCCGCGCTAAACCGTCAAAACTTACGGCCTTGTCACCCGAAATGTTGTAAATTTGCCCGATTGCTTTTTCATTCCCCAACACCGCCGCCATTGCCTGGGCTAAATCAGCGACATGGCCCATTTGGGTCAGCGCCATGCCACTGCCGGGAATCGGGAGGGGGCGATCGCGCACTAGGCGATCGAAAAACCAGGCTTCCACATCGTTGTAATTTTGTGGGCCGTAGATGTAGACAGGGCGTACCGACGTGAAGGGAATGCCTTCGGCTGCTAAATATTCTTCCGTTGCGAACTTGCCCTTGTGACGGCTGTTAGGATCCACTGCATCACCCTCAACATGGGGCATCTCATCCGACTTTAGATACACCCCAGCAGAACTGACATAAACGAAGTGCTTAAGCTTGCCCTTGAACGATTCAATCAGGGGCTGAGTATCACTGAGTTCGCGCCCGTTGTTGTCAAAAATAGCGTCGAAGGTTTCTCCCGCTAGCTTTTCCTTTAAGGCAGCAGTGTCTTTGCGATCGCCCTGAATGACCTTGAGCCCTTTCACGGGGGTCGGCTTGTTGCCCCGGTTGAACAGCACCACCTCATGGCCCTGTTGAACCAAAAGCTGAGTCAGGTACACCCCAATAAAACGGGTTCCCCCCATCACCAGAATTCGCATGGCTGCCTTCTACCCCTACTAGCGCGTCTGTAAAGTATCTTAGGACGCCATTGTCCTCAACAGACCAGCGACGCGATGGGACTTACTGGCCCAATGATTAAGTCCTGTTAATTGTTCAGTTGACGAAAACTTAAGCGAATGAGCAAAAAAGAGCGGTTTTTCGTAGAGTCGCATAGCCTGAAGCCAGCGCCATTATCTTAGGGTTGTAGCCCTACCTCTACAATGAAAAAGATTTAACACTGTGTTGCCGAAACAACCAGATCACTGCTGCCAGCCCATCCACTGCGAAGCTTCATGCAAGAGCTAGAAAACGCCTATCGGGTATTAGACTTAGAGCCGGGTGCTTCCATGGAAGAGGTTAACCAGGCTTATAAAGACTTGGTGTTTATTTGGCATCCTGATCGCTTGCCTAAGGAAAACACGCGCCTGATTGAAAAAGCACAGGAAAAAATCAAGCAATTGAATCAGGCTCGCGATTATCTCCGCACTCACGTGCGCGTCGGGTCGCGGACTTCACACAAAACTGCCGACTATCGCTCCCGTACTCGTCCCTACGCCAGAGCTTACACAAACAGTAACCACCGGCAGCGCTCAACGGCTGAACACGCTTCCCAGGGCAATTACCATCGTCGCTATTCCAATCCCTACCAAACGTACCAGTCGCGTTATGCGCAATCGGCCTACGGAACCTACGGAACCTCTCGTAGTACGGGAAATGAGAGTGAGGCTCAGACTCATTCCACCAGCAATTATCAAGGCCCAAACAACAGCAACGCCCAAGCCGAAACGGCTCATCAAGCGAGTCACGAGGTTTATCCGAATCCAGCCGAGCGATCGCGAGATACTAGCACACGCAACCCCAGCACTTACCCAACCTCTAGCTACAACGATGGCTGGAACAACTACACCCCCAGTAATCCAAGCTCAGCCAACGGCTATAGGAACTCGCGCTACGGCAGTAGTCGGAACTCAACGGATACCCATAGTCCCCATCGCGTCAATCGCGAGCAGCCCACTTCAAGCACAAGTTCTCAGAGTAATGGGGCTAGCGCTAGCACTCACCGTACCCGCCAACAAAATCCTGATCTGAGTGGCACTGATTTGCGGGGGGCAAATTTGCGTGAAAAGGACTTTTCAGGACGTAATCTAAGTAATGCCGACCTGACTGGGGCTGATTTACAGGACGCGTTCCTGCATGGCGTGAATCTGAATCGAGCGAATCTCACCAATACCAATATGTTTCGGGCCAATCTCCTACAGGCTAACTTGAGCCACGCGAACCTGCGGGGAGCTAATTTGATTGGCGCGGACTTAAGTGGCGCGGACTTAAGTGGCGCGGACTTAAGTGGTGCCAAAGTTGCCGTGGGCGATCGCGTGATGGTAAAGCTAACCGGGACAATTCTGCGCGGCACCATTATGCCCGACGGCACGATTAATACTTAATCCACCGATAGGGCTGAGGACATGACCACTTTCCCGATTCATATCCCCCAGACGGATCCGCCTCGACCGCCTCGGGAATCGTTGCCGACCATGTATGACCTCCCCAGCGAAGATCCGGAGGAACCTGGCTTGCCTGACGAGTTTCATGACCATCAGCCAGAACTGTTAAGTACGACCCTGCACTTGGCCGATTACGCAACGGACAACTTCTTTACAGGGAAAGATCTGAATCTCTATTACGATGTCCGGCACCCTAATGGGTACAAACGGCCTGATTGGTTTTTGTCCGTCGGCGTGCCGCGCCTGTACGAAAATCGGGATAGGCGCCTGAGCTACGTCGTGTGGCAGGAGGGGGTTAACCCGTTTGTAGTGGTTGAGCTCCTGTCTCCTGGAACCCAGAAGGAAGATTTGGGTAAAACTGACCCCGTTCCCGAAGCCCCCCCTGACAAGTGGACGGTGTACGAAGCTAACCCTGCCAGATAATCGCCTGTGGATCCCTGAACTTAAGGTGGGCCTTGGTTTATGGCAGGGTTCCTATAAACAGGTTGAACGTGCCTGGCTGCGGTGGTATGGCGAGTCCGGAAACTGGCTACCAACCCCAGCTGAAACCGCAGCACTTGTAGAACAAGAACGATTACGTGAACAGCAGCGAGCGGATGCAGCCGAAGCCGAGTTGGCTCAGCTTAAAAGCCTTCTCCAAGCTAAGGGAATCGATCCCACTGCCCTATAATCAAGTCCCATCAGTTGGGAACATGTCAGGTTTGCAAATTCCTGAATAGCCCTCATCCCCCAACCCCTTCTCCCAACATTGGGAGAAGGGGAGCAAGCATTTTGAAGTCCTTCTCCCAAGCTTGGGAGAGGGATTTAGGGTGAGGGTTCGAAAGTGACATGCTCCCCATCAGTTATTTGCCTAAAGCAGCAGGCGATCGCCAGCATCCATTTCCCTCCTGTTGCTTGTCTTCTGACTCCTGACTCCTAAATTCCTGCCTCACCAGCATTTCTTGGCCTGGTCTACAATCCCTTGCGATCTTCCGGATGGCTATAAAACGCTGCTAAATGGACTTGAATAAAATCGCGACGCTCCGCATCTGACCAAGTGAGCCAGTCCGTCAACGCCACTTCACCTGTAACCCAATCCACCAAAGGCCACAGCGATTCATCTAAATCCTGCTTAAACCGATCCGGGCTGTTGAACATAAAGCGCGATCGCTTGTCATTGAGTCGTGCCAGGAATTTGGTCTTTAGATAGTACGGACTCTTGAGCTTAAGGGCGAAACGACCATCGGCCTGATGGCGAATCATAAAGCCCTCATGCTCCACCGTCGCGAGCTGGCCCACGACATCCCCAAAGGCACTGGTAAACCAGGCAGGGCGCGGCACCTGTAGCTCAGTCGCGACGGTATCCAGTTGCGCTTCAGCATAGAAGCCTCCCCCCAATTCACCCGCTCCAATCAAGTGCAGCCCATGCATTGCGGCCCCATAGGGAATGATGTGAGGATCGTCTGGATGAATTGCTTCCCACAATAGCGTTACGGTTGGCTGCTGGCGTAACCAGGCCAAGACACGCCCATACAGCTTCTTCTGGAACAGCAAGCTCTTGGCCATCTCTACGTACTCCCCTACGAAGGAGCCAGAGCAGGTGGTTACCAGCTGATTGCGATCGTAGGGATGCAGGAACGTGGTCACGAGAAAACCATTAAGCTTTGCAGTCGCCACCACCGGCGTATCCAGGGGCAAAGTCGTCCCCTGTTCCTGATAGTTAAACGTTCGCGGAAACGGTTGGCTCACGGGATCCCCATGCATACCCACCACCACGCCCCGCGCTAGCTTTAGCTCCGGATGCTTTTGCCAAGCCTCAGGACTGAAGAACGCTTTCGCCGTGTACTTGTAGAGCGTTAGGGAATCGTGGATGACCTTCTTGACCAGACCGGCCGACACTAGCGGTTCCATCTGATTGGCGAAGGTCGGCGATCGCTGCCGATAGTCAAACGAGCAGGGGAGCGTCACCTGCTCCTCACTGGGTAGACGCATCGCCACCATCGGGCCACCCAATCCGGCTCCGGCTTCCAGGGCATACACTCCCTCGCCTTCGGACGTGAGTGGAATGTGGCCCCGAATCAGGGTCAAATCCGTCGTTTGGCGAAAGACACCATCGGTATCGTGGGTTTCATGAATGCGGCAGCGCCCATAGATGTGTTCCCTAGCAGGCTGCTCAATAGGGTCAAACCATTCAATATCCCCGTGACAGAGGACATAATCCCCGTAGCGGTAGTAAGTCGGCAAGCCTTCAATGAACTGCTGGACTTCCTGGGGGTAGTCACCGCCCTGCGTCAGCACATGGTGCAGCGTTTCGCGGGTCGCTTGGGAACGAGGCGGGTGTCCCCTTAACCCGAGGGCCAAATTGCTATCGTGGTTGCCCTTAACACAGTAGTGGCCTTGGGCCACGAGCCTCATCACTAAATCAAGTACCGCCAGCGATTGAGGCCCGCGATCCACTAGGTCGCCTAAAAAGCAGAGCTTCCGGCCTTCAGGATGATGAAAGGTCTCGTCATAGCCTAGCTTTGTTAGTAACGTCTGCAAACCATCGGCCAAGCCATGAACATCCCCAATCACATCCAGCGCTTGCTCAACTGGAATGGTTAAAACCTCTACGGCTAACCGGCAGCCATTGGTCACGACGGTAGAAGGCCACTGGGATTGCCGCGCCAAGCGTTTCATGAAGCGCGTGAGGACAGCGTCAGGCACGGGACAGCGACGGGCTTGATTCTGCTGCCTCAGCTGGGCTTCCGGCACGTCAAAAATGATGACTTGAATCGGGACTCCCAGTTCCTCGGCGATCGCGGCAAAGGGTTTGCGCTCTTTGTCGCTAATCAGGGTGGCATCCACAATTGTTGTCAGTCCCGCTCGCAGCCGCGCCCGCACGATGTTTTCCATCGTGGCAAAGATCAGCCGGTCGTCAACAGCCATCGGATGATCCGCAGGCTTGCCATCCACCACCGTCCTAGCGGTACCAAAAAAGGACGCCCGTAGGCGATCGCTAGAAATCACCAGCGATGGCGGTAAATCCTGACAGGCCGTTGTTTTGCCAGACCCCGGTGGCCCCGAAAGCAAGACTAGGGAAGCCGGTTGAATCGTTAAGCATGTCATCGTTAAAATTAGGTCTCCCCATACTCCTGCTTGAGGCTTTCGTCATAGCGTCGTTGGGCTTTCGCAACCCAATCAGGATCGGACCGTTCTCGCTTCATTATTAATTACAACTTCAAAACCGATCATTTCTTATACTTCTAGCAACTTCATAGCTGTATCCCATGACCTACAAACTCTAGCAACACCTATGGCCTTTCAATCTGACACCCTCATCCACTACCCTGAGTCCGATGGGCAACCGATGACTGAGAGCGACCCAACACGGGATTACCTGACCTACTGCGTTGAAGCCCTCGAACGCTTCTTTGCTAGCCGCCGCCAGATTTACGTCTCAGGCAATTTGTTCATCTATCACGAGGAGGGCAATCCTAAGGCAGTGGTATCCCCCGATGTATTTGTTGTGTTTGGGGTCAGCAAGCGCAAGCGTCGGAGCTATAAAACGTGGGAAGAGGGGGGTAAAGTTCCTGCCTTTGTCATGGAAATCACTTCCCGCACAACAAAGCAGCAGGATGAGGATATAAAGCCTCAACTCTATGCCAAGCTTGGGATTCAAGAATATTTTCAGTACGATCCCACCGGCGACTATCTAACGCCTCAGATTAAGGGAGCAACGCTAGTGGAGGGCCAATATCGACCATTACCGTTGCAGAAGCAAAACAATGGTGATTGGGTGATCAGCAGTGCCGCATTAGGATTGGATCTGTGTTTACCGATGCCCGACGGGACGGCGTTGAGTTTAATTGGCAATCAGCAGTTACCGCGATCGCTGCGATTCTATGATCCCAAGACCGGCGAAAAACTCCCCAGTTATGCTGAATCCATTGCGGATCGCGATCAAGCTGTTGCGGATCGCGATCAAGAGAGAGAACGAGCAGAACAAGCTCAAGAACGGGCTGAGCAAGCCGCACAGGCTCAAAGAGAGGCGATTCCCAAACTTCTAGCTTTGGGGCTATCACCAGACCAAGTCGCTGACACGCTAGGGGTGTCGCTTACCGATGTAAGTTACGCTGTTGAAGGTGAGTAAAAGGGAAAATAGAGTTAATTTCTCCCCCTGTCCCTTCCGCTTACGCTGGTTCACCTAACCCTAAGCTGGAAGCTTGACCGATCATGCTGTTACTTCATCAAGGCTGTCAGTTACGCCAACTAACACGTCCTTGTTTGTCAGCTGCCCTTTGAGCCGAAGCTGCCAACAAGGCGTAGCTCCGTCAATAATGCCCTGGCTCCTGGTAACGTCTATGAAGGTCGATGCAGGGAGAACATACACATAGCGCTTAAATTGCCTCGCTGATATGGATAGGAATATAGTCTGGCAAAGGCAAATCCAGCGTTCTGGCCATCCAAATATCTTCAATGGCTAATAATAAAGGATGGTCACCTGACCCAGAAACAGCATGGTCTTGCTCCCACCGATTGACAATATTGCTCCAAGCAGCCTCAATATCACCTTGATAGAGCGTGATTACGTCGTTGTGAATATGCTCCAATAGCTGTTTTGCCAGTCCTTCACTTTCAGCTTGAGAAAGGATTTGACAGCGATCGCCCATAGTCGCAATGGTTCGCAATTCTTGCACTTGCCGCATATCAACTAGCTCATTGCCATCAAAGGTGGAAAATGCGACGTAATAGCTTGTTTGAGTTTCCCCAGAATCTTCAGGCAATGCCGATAAAGCTTGATGAAGCTGTAGAAATTGAGGATTCTCTAAATCCTCAATACAAAGTTGCAGGTTTTCTGAATCTTCTAGCCAACGTACCGAAGTCGGCTCCGCTTCTACATCGGTTGATGCTTGAGTATCTTCAGAAGCTCCTACAGCGCTTGGGTTCGGTAAAAATGGTAATCGCCAAGCAGCGCATCCTGAAATAACAGTTGCCAGGGTAATAAGACAAGCTAGATCTAGCAAGCCACTTCGATTATTCATCAACAATGCCTTCTCATGCCTAATTTTTGTCCAACATTATGTCCGCAGCACATAGACATAGGCTTGGACTTGTGCGCCATTTTGTAGCGTCACAGACGTCATGATGCGATTATATTCTTTGCCTTCAAACTCATCCAGATCGGCCCACTGAGTGCTCAAGTTTAATGAGGTGAAAACCTGCCCATGAATTTCATTGCCGCTCGCATCAATCACCAAACCAGGATATCCCATACCCGCCCCCCAGCCCGCTTCGACTAAGTTGCCTTTGATGACAGCAGGTTGCCACTCGCCTCCAAGTGCGGCTAACACATGTTCGTTCGGGCCACCAGGCTGCAATGTGCCGTAGACGAAGAGTCTATCCATGCGTGCTGATCTCACAATAGACTTTATCGGAAATAGGAAGGAAGTTGCTTTGAGTCATCATCTCCCCGAGGTTGTTTAGACCTAAGCGGCAATGCCTTGCTTTTGCCGGTGAGTCAAGCGGAAATTGTGTAAGCCGCAGGCCGTTTCCATCACGTCATCGACGAAATGGTCGAGCCAATTGCGAAACGGCTGCACCAGAATTTGGCACCGCTTAATACCCCCAATGTGATGTTCGACTTCAACGCGAACGCTGGAAATATTTTGGTTGTTGAGCTTCTCAATCATGCTGAGCGAGCGATGGCGAGGTTGCTTCTTCGGTTGCTGAATCGTCACCCCCGCTGGGGCAAAGCCTTGAAACCCTGTATCCTGCCATAACGTGCTGCCGTGGGGAAACTGTAGATCCTCCTCCTCGGCAATCTTCTTGTCGTGCTTCTTGCCTTCATCGGTATCACTCATGTAACGCACCTTGCCCTTACGGTCGTGAATCACCAGGTTCTTAACGGTATGAGCCTTCTTCTTGCCGCTGTAATACTGCTTGCGGTCCGCTTTATCTTGGGGGCGATTGATCCGGCGCTCGGTACCATCCAGCATGAACTCTAAACTGGGACAGGTTTGGAGCACCGTCTCCAGATTCGCCGGTTCTCGCTCCGGTAGTTGCTGCTCGTAACCGAGGGCTTGGTTCAACACGCCAGTGAGACGATGAATCCATTGATTTGCTTGGGCCTGGCTCATGCCAAAGAGAAAGCCTTGCACCTCCTGGGTGGGATAGAGGCGAAAATACATCAGGATAAACAGCAATTTGTCCTCAAGTCCCTTGAGGTGTGCTTTACGACCTGCTCCCACTGCTCGTTTGCGCCCTTCGCGCTCAAAGGTCTCTCCGATGAAGTCGTCCCAGGCATCACCAAAGCTCGGCAACAGCGCCTCAAACTCTGACACCCTCAGCCCAGTTAAACTGCACAGGGTTCGAGGTTTGGTTCGCAACTCGGCGTAGGTTATTTGCATGGCATATCCTGGGTCGATGCTCCTGGTCTCGATTCTATCGGTTCAATTTCCGATAAGGTCTAATGATCGTCTACGTAAGTGTGGCAAGCGCCAGAGTCATTTTCAAAATAACGTTGGTAGCTTATTGCCGATAGCTCCGGATTTTAGCCCCTAGCCTGACAGCAATCAGTGTGTACAGCGGGAGTATAACAGCGATCGCGCCTGCACCATGCCTCACGCCTTTCCTAATTCAGCGCTAGAGTCCACAACAAGCTTTTCACGTTTGAGCAGCACACAGGCAATCACAATGCCAATGATTGCCAAAAGCCCCATTGCATAGAACACATAGTTGTACGTCCCAAATAAATCGCGAATGCGGCCTGTTATTAAGGTGCCAATTAAAGCACCGATGCCGTAGGCTGTGAAAACCACACCATAGTTTTGAGCATATTGGTCAGGATTAAAGAAGCGTAGTGTAATAGTGGGTGCCATCGCCAACCATCCCCCCAAACAGAACCAAAACAAGCAAAAGGCAACCAGATAAGGAGCAACCTGACCCGCTCGTGCATTCACCATCAGTACACAGGCAATAAGCATGAGCACATAGGACAAGATAGCAATGTGCTGCGGCTTGAAGCGATCGCTCAACCAACCAAATAACGGACGACTCACACCGTTAAAAACGGCAAACAATGACACGCTCCCAGCCGCTACCGTCGGACTAATGGCAATGACTTCCTCCCCCACTGGACTGGAAATACCAATAGCACTTAACCCCACAAGAGTCGCGATCGCATAGCAAATCCACAGTCCATAAAAGGATCGACTCTTAAGCAGGTTGCCAGAATAGGTCGAGGCTGAGTTTGAGGTGGCAGCCGCAAGCGTCGGTCGAGAACGCCAGCTCTTAGGCGGTAGCTTCATCGTTGAGGCGATAGCCAGGATAATAGCGGTAAAGGCGATACCCAAAATGCGCAAGGTGGGTCGAACAGTGTAGAGACCGATCAACTGGTTCGCTAGGGGAGCCGTGATGAGAGGAGACAACCCAAATCCGACAATCGTCAATCCGACAGCCAGTCCTTTTCTGTCCGGAAACCAGCGCGACACAACCACCATCGGAACGCCATAGACAATGCCGATACCAGTACCTGCAATCACGCCATAGGTGAAGATAAGATCGCCGATATGATTAGCAAAGCTGGCAAGAAGGTAACCCAGACCGACGACAAGACCGCCAATCGCCGTTGTAAGGCGGGTACCCATGCGAGGAATATAGAAGCCCACGATCGGCATCGTTGCCCCATAGAAAACTAAGCCAAATGTGTAGGGTAAGAGACTCTGAGTAGCACTAATGCCTAGCTCGTTTTCTAAAGGGTTTCTAAAAATACTCCAGGAATACACACTTCCCAAACAGAGCAAAATAATCATTCCTAAAGGAATCAGCAACCATCGACCCTGCTCAGCAGGTTGTCCTAATACCGTCACCTTTGATTCATCAGGAGTTGCTATTTTCATAACCTTCCTAAAACATGGAGGACCGAATTAAGCACGCCAGGAAAAAGTCGCAAAGTCACTCAGTTACCGTCGTGTGCGTACCCTATTAAGTCCTCGCCTCTCAGGTTGTGTAAAAATAGCCAGAATAGCTAAGCCTTAGGAAGATTTAAGATGGCCAACAAAAGGCTAAAATCTGTTGGCAAAGCGCCTCAAACTTGCTTGTTGCCCATAGAGAGAAGCCTCAATTAGCTCCACAGTATTAGTTGAAGCCGAAACTATGGTGCATCCTGTTCAGGGGAAGTAGAAGATGGCGGCCAGCTAGGTTCGGGAAACTCTACAACTGAGCGTGGGGCAAAAGGCAGGGATGACGCTAAGGGTGGCTTCGAAACCGGGGTCGCTTGGGTGACTGCATCGGGGAGGGCCGCTCCGCAGCGTTTACAAAAGGCGGCATCAGGATCATGGAGTGGCCACTGGCAGTTATTGCAGGGAACTTGAACCGATTGCGACATTTTGACGATGCGTCGAATCAAATCGCCCAACTGGGTTGGAATTAGAGCAATCCCCGTCAGAATCATCAAGATCGTAAACAAGCGGCCTGCATCAGAAACCGGCGTGATGTCACCGTAACCGACCGTGGTCATGGTCACAACGGCGAAGTAAGCAGCATCTAAAAATGTGCGAAAGGTTTCGGGATGGTAGCGCTGCTCTACCTGAAAAATGATGCCAGCATAGATAAAAATAATGGCGAAAATCGTAAACACGATGCGGACGACGGCTAGAGTATCTGCCGGGGTCAACCGGCCTAAAATAGCCCGATCGCCTAAAAAACGAATCAGCCTTAAAATGCGCAGCCACCGCAGCAGCCGCAAAAATCGCATGTCTAAAAAGCCCAGGACAAAGGGTGAAATCGCCAGTAAATCCACCAGACCATAGGGGCTGCACATATAGCGCCACCAGTGATCGGCTGTCCATAGTCGCAGCGTGTATTCCACTGCAAAGATGCCAAGAATGACCCAGTCAAGGACGCGACAAATGTGGTCTACTTCAGGGGAAACCTCGTAGGTTTCCACCACAAAAATGACAGCGGACAGGACAATCAGTGCCGCGATCGCACCTGAAACCCAGCTGCCAGTCTCACGATTGGTATCGTCCAAGTAGGCGGTAATCGTTTGCTTGAGTGTCATTGCCTGTCTGCAAGCGCACGCATTCTCCCTGAGAACGCACGCATCAGCCCCCTTATCCTCCCGTTTTGGGTTCAATCTCTCCCAAAGGTTACATCTTCTAGACGCGCTATGGGAAAGGAATCAGAGCAAAGCCGAAGGGGGCGACCTAGTGGCCTGTCTATGGCAATTGTTGATAGGGCTCCATTGCTTTCAAGTCAGGGGGTGTGAGGGGCAATGTATACCGCCGCGATGCCCCCCTAGGGTATTGTTTTTCATGGAATGCGGCGATTAACTGAGGGCAGGGAGTGCACCGCTGCGCATTCCTCGACTCAGAAACACTTACTTGCTTGCAGAAGAGGATTTATGCTTCATCCGCGATCGCCCATTTCTTTAACCTTGGCCTTTGGCCTACCCATTCTTTTAGGAGCCTGCGGTTCCGAGCCAACTGACACCGCTGCGGTCGTTGACACTGAAGACAGTGGCCAACTCGAAGAAGGCAGTGGTCAACTCGAAATTCGCGCCAATGGTGAAGATTTTGTGCGTCAAGGCTTTGTCACTAAAGACGGTTGGCAAGTCGACTTTGATCATCTTTATGTGACTTTGGCAGACGTCACGGCCTATCAGAGTGATCCCCCTTTCAATGCGCTCGCTGAGGAAGCACCCGAGGCCGATATCCAGATAAAGGTTGAGGAACCTGTCACCGTTGACTTGGCCGCAGGGGACGAAACGGCTGAGCCGATTTTAGTCAAAACGGTTGAAGCTCCGGCTGGTCAGTACAATGCGTTGGCCTGGAAGGTGACCCCTGCGCCAGAAGGCCCGGCGGCTGGTTATCCTATATTTCTGCAAGGACAAGCTACCAAGGCCGACGAAACCATCGCCTTTACGCTGAAGTTGGAGTCGTCTTTAGAGTTCGTCTGCGGTGACTTTGTAGGAGATGAGCGGAAGGGGATTTTAGCCGCTGATGAGACGGCTGACCTGGAAGCCACCTTCCACTTTGACCATCTGTTTGGCGATGGCGAAGCCCCTCCCGAGGATGAAATTAATACGGGTGCGCTGGGCTTTGATCCGCTGGCCGCGATCGCCGAAGGCGGTACATTGGACGCTGACACCGCTGATCTGGAGGCTCAGCTTGCCCCTGAAGACTACGAAACCCTGGTGGGGATATTGCCCAGCCTCGGGCACGTCGGTGAGGGCCACTGTGCCGAGATCGCGTTGAGTAGCCCCTGATAGGTGCCACTGTTACTTGAGAGGAAGAGTCGATTGGAAAGTGTTGCAATGAAGCTCAACGTTGCCGATGCAAGTCTACTGAGGATCCGTCACACCCGATGATATGGAGAAGTGCCGCAACTAACCTCCTAAGTCTGGCAGGGGCAGTGGTCGGAGGACTAAGCTTACCTGCGATCGCGCTGGCTCATGGCGTTCTTATTCAGGCTCGTAATGCGCCTGCCGTTCTCATTGAGGCGGCCTATGACTCAGGCGAACCGATGGTAAATGCTCAGGTGCAAGTCTACGCACCTAATGATCCCCAAACGCCGATTTTTACGGGCGTCACGGATGCCGTTGGTCGCTATACGTTTACACCAGATCAGCCCGGCAATTGGGAAGTTTCAGTACGGCAGGCTGGACATGGTGATATTACCGTGGTTCCGGTTGCTGCCGATAACACCATCACCCAGGATTTTACCAATTCGACGGAACTGACTGGGGTGCAACGCTTCATTACAGCTGGAGCAGTCATTTGGGGCTGTATTGGCACGGCCCTCTATTTTCGCCGAGGTAAGCGCTAGTGCATATTCCCGATATTCTTCCTGCGCAGGTCTGTGTCGGTGGGTACGCGATCGCAAGCGCGGTGACATGGGGGGTACTCCGGCAAATTCGCAAAACCTCTGATCCCCAAGAACAGATCCCCAAAGCAGCTCTGCTAGCAGCGACCTTTTTTATCGGTTCCTCTATCAGCGTGCCCGTGCCCCCCGTGAGCGTCCATTTTGTTTTGAACGGCCTGTTGGGTGCGGTTTTAGGGTGGTATGCCTGGCCGGCCATCCTGATTGGACTGCTGTTACAGGCACTTCTGCTGGGTCACGGGGGACTGACGACGCTTGGGGTAAACGCCGTTATGATTGGGATTCCCGCTTTGATTGCGGCTCAGGTGTTTCAGCTACGTCACCACCTGGATCGCTTCTTGCCGCCGACTTGGTCAGTCGGAATCTTTAGTTTCTTCGCGGGAGCTCTGGGCTTAGGCCTGGCTGCGTTAATTTTTTTCGGCATCATTATCTTTACCGTGCCACCTGAACTAGATTTAGCAACAGAGCAAACTGCTTTAACAGCGCTTATCGTGGCTTACATTCCTCTCTTCTTTCTCGAGGGACTCTTTACCGTTTTGCTGTCGCTTTTCCTATTGCGCGTCAAGCCCGAACTTTTAGAAAGCTAAATACTCGCCATGGCGATCGCCTTTCACACTGAAATTTATGTTCCCGGTCAGTCATGGGTCCACCGCTGGGCGGTGCGTCCTAAACTGCTCAGTCTGCTCACCTTCATGCTGGCCATTTCTCTCGTGCATCACTTGCTGTTGGTGCCCTGGGCCTTGGGCTTAGTGGCTGTGCTGTACGGATGCGCTCGGCTACCGGCGGCCTATTTATGGCGGCGATTGCCATATCCTGGCTTGTTTATCCTAGCGATGGTCAGCGTGTTGCCCTTGATGTCAGGCGAAACGGTGCTCTGGCAGTGGCACTGGCTGACCTTACGCCAGGAAGGACTCGCCGCCGCTGGTTTGATTGCCGGGCGCTTTCTGGCAATTGTAACGACAGGCTTTATTTTGCTGGGAACGACGCCGTTCCTCGATATCCTCAAGGCATTGCGATCGCTGGGTTTTCCCTCACTTTTAACGGATATGGCCCTGCTAACCTACCGCTACCTGTACGACATTGCCGGACAGCTATTTACCATGCAGCAAGCCATGCAATTACGGGGGTATGGCCTGTTGCGACAAACCCTAAAGCGCCAATGGGGCTGGTTAGTCGGCCTTTTTGGCAGTCTTCTGTTGCGCAGCTACGAGCGATCGCAGCGGGTTTATAAAGCTATGCGCCTGCGAGGCTATGGTGAAACGCTTAATCTTTCCCGAACGACTGACACTCAAGCCGTCAGTTACATCACGTATCTAGCCACGACCCTAACGCTAGGCGCGGCCCTCAGTTTTGTTCTTGGAGAATGGATCCTTACCCATCTATGAGTCAGCTTTTAAAGACATCAAAATTGCCCTTTTTAAATCCCCAGGCTCGCCAGGTTGCCATTGCTCTAGAGAATGTAGCGTTTGCTTACCCTGAGACCCCTGACATTTTGGCCGACATCACCTTCACCGTTCGCGAAGGGGAGCGCGTCGGGTTGATTGGCCATAATGGCTGCGGTAAAACAACGCTCTTTATGCTGGTGTGTGGTCTTTTGAAGCCCACTGCTGGCAGCATTCATCTGTTTGGCAAGTCCGTACAGCCCAATCAGTTTTATCCTGAGGTAGGTTTTTTGTTTCAAGACCCCAAGGATCAGCTGTTTGCGCCCTCTGTTTGGGATGATATTGCCTTTGGCCCCCAAAACCTGGGGCTATCGGATGCAGAAGTTGACGCTCGGGTCAAAGCGGCCCTGGATCTCACCGGCATGACCTACGTCGCGGAGCGCCCTCCCCATCACCTATCCGGTGGGGAAAAGCAGATGGTGGCGATCGCGGGTCTGTTAGCGATGTGTCCCCAGGTGCTTTTCTACGATGAACCCACAGCCAGTCTGGACATGCGCACCCGTCGCCGCTTGATTCGGTTCCTTCAACGCTCCCCTGAAACGGTCGTGATTGCCTCCCATGATTTAGAGTTTTTGCTGGAGGTGTGCGATCGCGTTGTTCTGATTGACGAAGGCTTGGTCATTGCCGATGGCAAAACCCGTGACGTAATGGGGAATCAAACCCTAATGGAAGCCCACGGGCTGGAAAAACCCCACTCCCTGATCCCCCATGTAGATCCTCACCACGATCTTTCCTCTGTGGCTAATCAAAACGGGAAACGGTATGAGTCCTCTTTGGAATCCTGAGCTTTATCAGCAGAAGCACCGTTTTGTTTGGCAATTGAGTACCGACCTGATTGAACTCCTCAATCCTCAGTCGGATGAATATGTTTTGGATCTGGGTTGCGGCACGGGGCAACTGACCCATGCGATCGCCGAGCGTGGTGCTGCGGTTACCGGCATCGATGCTGACGCTAAGATGATTCAGGAAGCTCAGCAAAACTTTCCGGCCCTAACCTTTATGGTGGGGGATGCCCGTACGTTCTCGCTACCTCACCTTCGCGATGCAGTATTTTCTAACGCGGCGCTGCACTGGATTCCCGAGGCAGGCGCGGTGGCTCAGAGCATTTGGGCAGTCCTCAAGCCGGGTGGTCGATTTGTGGCTGAGTTTGGGGGCAAGGGTAATGTTGCCACGATTGTTAAGGCGATCGCGGCGGCTCGTCGTGGTTTAAGCCTCGGCGAGGCAGCTACTTTTGACTGGTACTTTCCATCTGTTGGGGAGTACTCCAGTCTACTTGAGTCCCATGGCTTCGAGGTGCAGTACGCCACTCTATTTGATCGACCAACGCCCTTAGACACCGACGCTGGCTTGCGCAACTGGCTTCAAATGTTTGCGAATCGTTTCTGGGTTGATTTGTCCTCAGAACAAAAGCAGGCATTGTTAAGTGACGTGGAAATGCGAACGCGCTCCAAGCTCTATCGCGATAGCCAGTGGTGGGCTGACTATCGACGTATTCGAATCCTGGCGGTTAAGCCAACCTAACCCCTCGACACAAGCGCTGTTAGTAGTGCTCGTGTCGAGGGCTGCTTGCGTTAGACCAGCGAACCGCCGCCAACTTTCCGCACCGCCACCACCGCCGGTCGCGGCGCGGCATTCAGCTCCTTGCTGGGCCAATTAGAGCCTAAGGGAACATTACGTTCCTGCATAAACGCCTGACCATCTGTCGTTTGCATCGCAAACTGCCGGACTTCGGACGCGCGATCGCGGCGGACGCCATGGGTTTCGCCTGGGTGCTGGGCCGCCAGGAACAGGGTGGATTGGTCTTGCGTGACGAAGGGGCCACACATCTCACATTCCATCGGCCCGTACCCAAACATGAAGGCTTCGCCTGCCTGGGGGCCAGAGGTAGGAATATACCAGACCGAGTTGTTGCCAAAGAGGCCCCGTAAGTTGGACTGGCTCACCGGCTCACCGGCATCATCCACCCGGCTAGCGACTTCCCGATTGTGCTTGCTGGTGGACATGTCCGTCACCATCCACAAATTGCCCTGGCCGTCGATTTCCAAGTTGTCAGGGTTCGAGAAGCCAAAGCCCCCTTCAGCCGGTTCACCACCCAAAGCCATCATTTCCCAGCGGAAGGTCTTCGCCGCTGGATTGGTTCCGTCTTCCATAAGCTTCATGATCCAGCCATGCTCGTAGGGAATTTCGCCATTGGGACCTTGGAAGATATCAACGTGGGGACTGCCGTCACCCCCTGGGCCACCGGAGGTAAAGGCAATGAACAGCGTCCCGTCAGCAGCTACATCCGTATCTTCAGGACGGGCTGTGCTTGTGGCCCCTGCTGCATTCGCGGCATAGTGGGCATCAATCAGAATCGCGCCCTGCTTTTCGGCGGCAGTCCCTTCATAGAGATCGCCAAGGGTGCGGTACTGGCGTGCGAAAGCGCGCATGTCAGTATCGGAATCTACCTTGATGACGCCGCCTTCCGGACGCTTGGGTAGGGTGATCATGCCGCCAGCAACTTTGCTGGGCATATCTGGGTTGACGGGGGTGTCCGCTTTGAGGGGAATCCAAGTGCCCGTACCGTCAGGATTGAATTTGGCCGCGTAGAGCATGCCCCTTTGCAAAAGGAGCGAGTTCCCCTTATTCTGCGGATCCACGACATTATCAGTGCTGATGAACTTGTAAAGGTGTCCGCCCCGGCGATCGCACCCCGAGTACACCGCCAGCTTTTGATTGGGGACAGCTCGTACAGCGACAGCCTCATGGCGAAAACGACCCAGCCAGCTATGCTTGACGCCATAGTCACTGGGATTCGCGGGATCAACTTCGACCATCCAGCCATACTTGTTACCCGCATAGCCAAAGGCACTGCCCAAACCATCCAGATCCAAGTTAAAGGGCTTTTGGGCGGGAGCCATAGAGGTTCCGTCAGCATTCACAGGCTCGGGGACAAAGTCTTGGAAGTTCTCCTCAGCACTCATGACAGTGCCCCAAGGTGTCGTGCCGCCCGCACAGTTGTTGAAGGTGCCCACCACTAAAGGCCCTAGCTCATCGATGTAGCCCTGACCAGTCTTTTTGTTGAACACATTCAGCGCTGGCCCCGTGACTTTGAGGTAGCGACCGTCCTCTAGACCAGAAATACCGGTAATGCGGCGATCGGTATCCGAGAAGGTGCGCTCCCACTGTCCGGCTGAATTGCGGCGAATAGATACCACCCCAATCCCAACGTCCGTCAGAGCTTCCTTACACACAGCGAGAATGGCAGCTTTGTTTGGATCGCTGTCGGCTAAATCATATACATTAATGTCCCCGTCCCCCACGATCGCTTTGACGGTATCGAAGGGCAAGTCCTTGCCAATCACCTCACCGTAGGTGGCCATCCAGGTTTTGGCACTGATGTATTCGAAGTTGATGGTTAGATAGCCCTCACCGGGAGCGGTCTCAACAAAAGATAGGTAATCGTTGTTGTAGCCAAAACGCGAATCGCCAACTGTATCGCCCCAGGCTCCAATGACATCATATGTATAGCCCTGAGGCAGCACGAGATCATCCTGAATCGCAAAACGACCATACAACTCGGCTTGTTCTGCTGTTGGTACACCGACGCTAGGCACGGGCATAGGACTTCGCACTGGGTCGAAGGGCATAGAGCTAGCCATGGCTGAAGCGCTTGGCAACGGTAGAGTCGCGTCTCCACCCGAGCGACCCAATGTTCCCAAAGCTGTAACCCCTGCAGTGGCCCCCAAAAACGCGAGAAACTTACGGCGTTGAAGACTCATAATGACGGCTCTCCTCTCTCTTGGCACAAAGTATCTTTAGGCTTACTAGCAGAACTGACCACCAGCAGCACCCCCAGCCCCTCAGAGTGATGTGAGGGGCGATTGAAATTCTGATGCAAGACCAGACGGGTACCGCTACCCCTTCTTTGAGGTGAAAGCACTGCTCAATCCTGAGTTCAACGGTAGATTTCGCAGATTAAGAAAGGGTAAGTAAAACCTTGTATAAGGGTAAACAAGCGATGGTTTAATCAAGTACGCCCAATTAGGGAGGGAAACTGTATGGGTGAATCTATGGCCTCGTGTTGACGCTGCTTTCCCCGGCTTAGTAACCCTAAATTTAAGATTTGACCAACCGCCTAGTGTTCTGTCCAGCTTAGGAATTAGGATAAAGAGATTTTAGCTTGATGCGAGCATCATCGGTTTTGAATTGCCAATTGACGGGACGTTGTCGGTTATTAGTCGCGATGGACCAGGCGTGAGTCTGCTGTTGAACTAATTTGAGGTTACTCATCCGACGATTTGTGATGCACTGTCGGGTCAACACACTCAATTCACTTTCTGCGACATTCAGCCAACTACCATGGGTGGGTGTGTAATGAAACTCGAGGCGCTCTAATAGCGCTCGCGCGGTCGTTGCATCAAAGGCTTCATAGAAAGCCCCTGGGGTATGGGTGTTGAGATTGTCACACACCAACCGAATTGTCGGCGCATCAGCATAGCGAGTGTGTATGACCTCGGCCATCGTTTCAGCCCAGTCTACTTTTGTTCTGCGTTCCCGCACCGTTGCTTGACGCCATCCAATGAGTGGCTCACAGACCATGAATAAGCTAACTGTTCCGCCTCGTTCATACTCATAGTCCACTCGCTTAGCATGGTTCTTGCTAGCAGGGATAGGCGAATGAACATCTTGATGCCGTGTGATGGGCTGCTCGTCCATACAGAGAACAGGTTGCCGTGGATCGTAGGGCTCAGCATATAACGCGAGGACATCTTCCATCCGTGCCACATATTCGCTATTGTTCTTACGCGATGGCGGAATCACCCAATATTGGATTTTACGTTGGGTTATTTTGTTTGCTTTAAGGTCTGCCTGAGCGTTTCGGGACTCACTGATTCAACCATGCCAAGCTCAACCACTTTGTCTGCCCACAGCCGCAACGACCAACTGCTGAAGACTTCCGGTGCATCCCCGAGTCGTAGGGCAATCGCTTGCGCTTCCTGTTTATAGCATCACGAAAATGTGTTAGGACATATATAGCTCATTTTGGTGAATGATGATGGGTGCTCCTTACAGTTATGA
>JBCBSR010000017.1:0-64425 GCA_039819045.1 Cyanobacteria bacterium J06638_28 | reverse complement strand
TGAGGAACGAAACCCAACGCCCGTATGGGTTACGCTACCGCTAACCCATCCTACATTTGAATCGGCCTAGCTACTTACAAGTCAGAAGGAAGCATTTCATTAGCTGTAGAAGCTCGCATCAAAGGGCGATCGCGGTTAAAGCGTTTACCTTTTCCAGAAGCATTTCAGGATCAAGCGGCATCAGGAGCGTGGCGTCAGCATTTTTGAACCGCAAGGAATTTTGAGGTGTCCCCATGGCCAAGATTTTGACCTGATTCGTAATCAGGGAATCGCGCAGGGCTCGAATGATCCGTTGTCCATCGATACTGCTGAGCTGCATATTGATAATCACGACAGTGGGCTGTAATAATGCAACTTGCTCAACCACACGGGAACCTTCGATGACCCAAATCACCTGGTAGTCGGCAGCTGTCAACAAATCACAAATGACGCCTGCCGTGTCTTCTTGATCTTCCACCAGGACAATCCGACCGACGATAGGTTGATTGGGAGCGTCTTCTAACATTTTGTTCCGGACATCGGCTTCACTGATTATCCGCTGGAGGGGAATACGCACGGTGAATACAGAGCCGACGTCAACACGCGAATTGACGGCAATCGTGCCCCCATGGAGTTCTGCGAGTTGCTTAGTTAGGGCAAGTCCTAGACCTGTTCCCTGATATTGCCGTTGGCGGCTGGTTTCCAATTGCTGAAACTTTTCAAATAGCAAGGGAACTTGCGATTCTGGGATGCCAATGCCGGTATCTTCCACCTGAAAAACAGCGACGTGATTTTCGCGACGGATGCGTAGATGTACCTGGCCGTGACGGCCCGTAAATTTGAGAGCGTTGCTGAGCAAATTACTCAAAATCTGCTGAATGCGTCGTGAGTCGCCGACAAAGTGATCTTGACCGGCTAAGAGTCCTGATTCAAAGGTCAGGTCGAGGTCGCTATCGCGTGCTTGCTGGCGAAAGGATTCCACGACCTGCTGTGCTAACGCTGTGAGGGAAAAACTGTCAATTTCCAATACTGTGCGGCCAGATTCGATCTTCGCCATTTCTAAAATGTCGTTGATGAGCTCTAGCAAGCGATCGCCACTTTCGTGGATTGTGGTGAGATAGTTGCGCTGACGTGGACTCAGTTCACCAAAGGACCAGCGTAGCAGCGTGGCTGACATCCCAATGATGCAGGTCAGGGGTGTGCGCAGTTCATGGCTCATGGTAGCTAAAAACTCACTTTTAGCGAGATTAGCCGTTTGGGCGGCCGCCAAAGCATCGCGCAAATTTTGAGTCCGATCCACAACACAAGCTTCCAAAGAATGGGCCTGCTGTTGCAGTTGTTCGTACAGTTCTGCCTGTTGCACAGCGATCGAGAGATGCTCAGCAATGTGCTGCAAGAATATGAGTTCTCTGGGTTGCCAAACGCGTGGACTACGGCAGTCGTGAGCAATCAGTAAGCCCCACAATTCACCTTGAACCACAATGGGGGCAATGATCTTAGCTCTCACTTGAGCTTTTTGGAGAAAGTTTAAGAGACAAGGGGAATCTTGATACCTGGCATAGGTGTCATTAATAGCAATTGGCTGTCCGTTTAGATAACGATCACGACAAATTTCAGCATCTTGGAAACAATGTTCTTCGGTAGAGTGAATGATGGAATCCAGATGCTGACGACCGATGGATTCGTACGTGATGTATCCCGCATTGGGCAAGCTGTGAAGGAAAGACGATGGCTGTTCGACTCCTGCTACAGCGGCCTCTGTGGATGTCTTCGGTTGAAATTGGTAAATCAGTAATCGATCAGCCTTTAAAAAAGGTCTAACTTCTTCGACAGTTGTTGCAAGAATAGTAGCCAAATCCAAGCTTTGCCGAATTTTCGTAATGACTTGATTCAACAACAGCGCTTGCTCAAGCTGTTGATCTAATTTCGCCTGAACCGGGCTAATGGTGCTGGTCACAGGAGGAGGCGCACCAGCGTCTGGCGGAGCTGAGGTCGCTATCAGTGCTGGTAGCAGGGTCAGAATCAAATCTGGACAGGAAGATTCTGCGCGATCGCACAGCAGCTGTTTGCCTGAGAGTAATTTCTGATAAAGCAGGGAAGAGATTTCCAAACTCATCAGGGCATCGATGACAGCCATAACCTCCTTAGTGGCTGTCATCATGCCGACTGTACAAGTGTCCGCATTAGCCGGTGCAGCTTCTGCCGTTGCCTGACGCTGCATCAACAGTCCTTGAATATCAGGCGTAACGATTAACAGCAACTCTGTCCAAGGATGCAAAATGGCACCTTGGGGCGCTAAATCAGTCTCAGTAATGAGGAGACAATTAGGGTGTTGAATCTGTTCCAGCAGTGAGCGCCGCAGACTTTGGTAAGTTGCTACTGGTAGGGTGCGGATTGCCAAAGCTGAGCTGTCTGAAAATTGCGTCATAACTCCTTACCGGTAGAGCCCATCCTCTATCTCATTGCAAAACAACTGTGACCAAGCTCAACGGCCTATCGTTCAGGCACAGTCAAACGAATAGTTTGTCAAAATACCCTTTGCTAAGGCTTAAAGGAATTAAGGGTTACATGATTGCCTCGCTGATGCTCTACCTAATTTCAACGTCTTAGGCAAAAACGATAAACATGTGCATGAGCCCCATAGTAGCTGCGGAGGAAATGGAGTCGCCGCTTACACTAGAGTTCCTTCAGATTTAGCAGTTGCTTTAGATTTCCCGTTATGCATCGACTAGCTGCAACTCCCGGTGGATGGACACCTGCAACCGATGGCGTCATCTTTGTGGATCAAACGCCAGCGGCTGTTGTCTTTATGACCGCAGCGGATACCGATATTCAGTGTCTAGCTCAGGTTGCACAAGGCTGTCCTAGAGGCATGCCAACGCTGCGCGTGGTCAACGTATTGCAACTACAGCAGCAACTCGCGATCGATACATACGCTGAGACGGTGTTACAACACGCTCAGATTATTGTGTTGCGATTGCTCGGCGGTCGAGCCTATTGGTCTTATGGGCTGGAAGTGACACGGGCGATCGCAATTGAAACTGGAGCAGCCTTGTTGGTGCTGCCAGGAGACGATCGCCCCGACCCTGATTTGATGGGGCACTCAACAGTCCCCCTCCAGACGGCAAACCGGCTATGGCGTTATCTCACCGAAGGGGGAGTGACTAACCTGCGTCATGGGCTAATGGATTTGTGCGATCGCTACCTGCAAACGCAGTACCATCCCCCGGATCCTCAAACGGTGCCTCGCATGGGCCTCTATGTCAGTAACGCCGCCTCAAAACTCGATACGCACCAAAAACGCACAGAGAAGTCTGTTGCCAAGGATGAGAATGCCGCTAAAGTTGGCCTGCTTTTCTATCGCGCTCATTATTTAGCTGGCAATACGGCTCCGATTGATGCACTCTGCACGGCTCTCCAGGAACGCGGCTGCCAGCCAATGCCAGTGTATGTGTCGTCGCTGCAAGATCCGGATGTGCAAGCAGAACTTGTTTCTCTGCTACTAGGTAAAGCGCCGAACGATAACGATATTGATGTGCTGTTGAACACTACCAGCTTCTCAGTAGCCAGACTGGATGCCGCTGAACCCCAATTAGCGCTATGGCAGCGGCTAAATGTCCCTGTGCTCCAGGTGATTCTCAGCAGTGGTACCTATGACGGATGGCAACAAAATCCAATGGGATTGAGTCCCCGCGATATTGCGATGAACGTAGCCCTCCCAGAGGTCGATGGACGCGTCATTACACGGGCCATTTCGTTTAAGACAACCGCCAAGCACCATCCAAGCCTGGAAACGGATGTTGTGACCTATAAACCCGTGAGCGATCGCGTTAACTTTGTCGCTGATTTAGCGACTAACTGGGCGCAATTACGCCGAATACCTGTGTCAGAGCGGCGAATTGCGCTCGTTTTAGCGAACTATCCGACCCGTGATGGCCGACTTGCCAATGGCGTCGGACTCGATACGCCGCAAAGCTGTGTTGAAATTCTGCAAGCGCTCCAAACAGTTGGATATACCGTTGGGAATCCACCGCTCACGGGCGATGCGCTGATGCAGCGCTTGACTCAAACTGTGACGAACGATCCTGAAGGAGCGGGTTGGCGTCCCGTGGCCCAGTCCTTAAGCCTGGATGATTACCAAGCTTTTTTCGCTACCCTGCCACTGGCGGTGCAGCAGAGTGTGACGATGCGGTGGGGCGAGCCTCACATGGCGATTGTGCCGTCAGAAAATGACGATGAGCCCTCATTTTCCATTGCGGGATGGCAGCTAGGTCGTATTTTTGTCGGCATTCAGCCGAGCCGAGGGTATGACCAGGATCCCTCGCTGAACTATCATGCCCCTGACCTAGAACCGACCCATACCTATTTAGCCTTTTATGCCTGGCTACGGCAGCAATTTCAGGCTCATGCCATGGTTCATGTGGGTAAACACGGGAATTTGGAATGGTTGCCGGGTAAGGGCGTTGGGTTATCGCCAAATTGTTATCCCGAAGCCGCGTTTGGGGCGATGCCGCATTTTTACCCCTTCATTGTGAATGATCCAGGGGAGGGGGCACAGGCCAAACGGCGATCGCAAGCAGTTATTATCGATCACCTGACGCCACCTTTAACTCGTGCGGAACTCTACGGGCCTCTACAGCAGTTGGAAGGCTGGGTGGATGAATACTACGAAGCCCAGAGTTTAGACCCAACCCGCTTACCCCCTATCCGCGATCGCATCTTAACCCTTTTACAGGACACCCAATTACTGACCGACTTAGTTCCTGGAACCGATGCAAAAAACAACTCGCCCTCAGCCCAGCCTGATGACTCAGCGTTTACAGCGCTCTTGCCGAGTGTGGATGGCTATCTGTGTGAATTGAAGGAAGCACAGATTCGAGACGGGCTGCATATTTTAGGTCAGTGTCCAGAAGGGCGACAACTGCGTGATTTGATCATCGCGATCGCGCGCCATCCGGCCCAAGAAAGGTTAGGGTTGACCCGCGCGATCGCCACCGATTGGGATCTGGATATTGATCCACTCACAAGCGACTTGGCAACCCGCTGGCCTCAGACCGCAGAATCCACGACTGCATTCGCAATACCCGCGCTTCAAGTCTGTCGGACAGTGGGGGATGTGGTGGCCGTACTGGAAGAGAATGCAGCCCATTGGGTGGATGCACTGCTGAAGGATGAAGTGTGGGAGAGCCCTAGCGAGCCTACTCACCATTTGCGACAGGAGTTGAACTGGATTCAGCAGTCGTTGTTGCCTCGACTGCGAAATACTGACCAAGAAATTCAATCGCTATTGCAGGGATTAGCTGGTGGTTATGTTTCCAGTGGGCCAGCAGGGGCACCCACGCGCAATCGTCCTGATGTATTGCCTACAGGACGCAATTTTTACTCAGTCGATATTCGAGCTATTCCGACTGAAAGTGCTTGGGATGTGGGGCGCAAAGCCGCTGAGGTCTTGGTAGAACGCTATACCCAAGAGCAGGGCGACTATCCCCGTTCCATTGGCCTTTCCTTATGGGGGACGGCTACGATGCGTACAGGTGGGGATGATTTAGCGGAAGCTCTGGCACTACTGGGCGTCCGCCCAGTCTGGGATGGGCCATCCCGCCGCGTCGTCGATTTTGAGATACTACCAGTCTCGCTCCTTCAACGCCCCCGTGTGGACGTGACGCTGCGAATTTCTGGCTTTTTTCGCGATGCGTTTCCCAACCTGATTGATTTGTTCGATCAGGCGGTCACAGTAGTCTCCCAGTTGCCAGAAACACCAGAGGACAATCCCTTAGCTGCGCGAGTAGCTCAAGAAACTGACTATTGGCAAGGACAGGGACTCAGCTTAGAGCAGGCAACGACGCGATCGCGCTACCGCATCTTTGGCTCGAAGCCAGGAGCTTATGGGGCAGGGCTGCAAGGCCTGATGGATGCCCAAAACTGGACAGATGATCACGATTTGGCTCGCGCCTATATCAACTGGAGTAGCTATGCCTACGGTCGTCAGGCTCAGGGTCGCTCAGCCCCCGAAGCGTTTCAAGCTCGCCTGAGCACCATGCAGGTCGTGCTACAGAATCAGGACAATCGCGAGCACGACCTGTTAGATTCTGATGATTATTACCAATTCCAAGGGGGACTGACGGCGGCAGTCCGCTCAATAACCGGCAAATCACCTCAAACCTACTTTGGCGATCATGCGATTACGGAGCATCCCAAAGTGCGATCGCTCAAAGAAGAAATTGCCCGCGTGTATCGTTCCCGTGTCGTGAATCCCAAATGGATAGATGGGGTTAAGCGTCATGGGTATAAGGGTGCATTTGAGATGGCTGCGACGGTGGATTACTTGTTTGCCTACGACGCAACGACTCGCTGCGTGGCTGATCATATGTATGAAGGAGTGGCACAAACCTATTTGCTTAATCAGGAAACCCGCCAATTCATTGAACAGGCTAATCCTTGGGCTTTGCGCGATATGGCTGAACGTCTGCTAGAAGCCCATCAGCGTCAACTCTGGCAAACAGCTTCGCCGGATACGCTAGATGCCCTTAGAAATTTGGTGAATGAGGCTGAAGGAACGATTGAATGCCTATAAAGCTGTTCCTCTTTGTTAGAACGCGTAGATGCTATAAGGAGTGTGAGCTGTCGTCGTGATTTGAGGAATTGAGATAGGTAATGATGCTGAGAGGGTAGCATTGATTAGCTAACCGCAATCAAGGGGTCATGTTGCCCTTTTGACCAATGCCGGAAGCAGCAGTAGCACGCATTGTCAATATGTTTATGGCTGCTAAAATAACGGGGATCGTTCCTTTCGCACTCACTTTGGAGTTAAACCCATGGAGCCTGTGCCTACAGAGGTAGTTCAGCAGGTCGCAGCTTACTTCAGTATTCTGAGTGAGCCAATGCGCCTCAAGATCCTCAACCTGCTCCGGGATGGCGAAAAATGTGTGCAGGATCTGGTGGAAGCAACCGCTACTAGCCAAGCCAATGTCTCCAAGCATCTCAAGGTGATGATGCAAGCGGGTATTCTCTCCCGTCGTACAGAAGGCACATCAGCCTATTACAGCGTTGAGGATGATTTGATCTTTGAGCTTTGTACGATGGTGTGCGATCGCATCGCGACCCGCATTGAGCAGCAAGCACAGAACTTTCGTGCCTTTAGCTTGGCTTCCGCAGCTCGTAACGGTCACCATTAGAAAGATATTACGGAAGGCTCCCCTGCTCCCGTTGCTCCCCATCGTGTCAGACTTTCCATTCTTAGACCCTCAGCCACTTAGTTAACCGATGGTTGCTGAACGCCAAAATCGGTTGTCAGGTCGCTCCGAGTAATTGGCTGTCTGATGATTAGACCTTCGCCACCGAGTAGGGTAAGCGGTGTGCCCTCAACTGATAGCCACACAGCGGCTTCGGGTTCGAGGGTGGTTGCGGTGTACACCACTTGCGAAAGACGACCAATCATGGAGGCGCTGCCGCCGCCGAAGGTGAACGCTTCGGATAAATTCACATGTACCCCATCGTCTTCAATATTTAGAGCTAACAACTCCGTATTCTCGGGAATTGTGGTCGCGGTTTCCAGGTCACTTTGTTGTGGCCCTGTCATTAGATTGGCAAAGGCTACGTTCAAGCGCTCTGTAGGAGCTCCTTCATCAGGAAGGGCGATGTCCGCAGGGGCTAATGCAACCTCTGTCCCCTCCATGTTGACCCAGTAGATGGTTCCTTGGGGTTGAGTGGGGGTGACCGCAACGTCAGAATTGGGTGGATCAGGAACGTTAATCGACTCTGAAGTAGGGGCTTCGTAACCTTCCGGAATAGCCTCACCTTCAATTTCAATCTCAGGAAAGTCTGCGGTTTGCAGGGAAGGAGATAGCGATCGCCAAGTGAAGAGGGCGGTAGCGCTCCCCGCAGTCAGGGCGATCGCGACGATAGCAATCAGCAAGCCCAACGGGCGACGACGACGTGAGGATTGATCTTCCATAACCCGTATATCCAACTCTACTGTCAGGATGGCACAGCTAATTGACTGTTAGGCTACGATTATGCCACTTCTCAGTGATTAGGAGACGGCAACTGCGATTGCTGCCAAATTGATGCTTCCTAGCCCAGCCCATCATGAATAAACTATTTCATCAGGTAATACCTGATAGCTTGGCCATCTCTCTATCTATTCCATCTATGACTTAAATGAGCTATCGAATCTATATGGATGTTTGCTGTTTGAATCGTCCGTTAGACGATTTGGAGCAGACTCGCATTCGATTAGAGGCAGAAGCCGTTACTGAAATCATCCAGACCTGTGAAGCAGGTATCTGGATGTTAGTGAACAGCGACATTATTGAATTTGAAGTGAGTCGTCATTCCGATGAATTCAAAAGAGAATTGATTTATGCCGTTCTTGCGAAGGCCCAGACTTCTCTAGCCACTAGCCCTAGGATTGAACAACGGGCGTAAAATCTTATGAAATATAGCTTCAAGTTCCACGATGCTCTATATCTGGCCTTTGCCGAAGCAGGCGAAGTCGATGTTTTTCTCACGACGGATGATCGCTTGCTTCGTAAAGCCAAGCAAAATATCAGTCTTATCAAGATAGTGGTTGAAAATCCAACAATTTGGCTGATGGGTATCCTACAGAACGAGGCTGAGATAGATGAAACAAACGGAAATTAGACAACAGGCATACAAAGCACTCATTAATTCTCTAGGAATCGCTAATACTCTAAGATTTTTACAACAGCTTGGCATCGGCTATGGCGATTACACCCAAGAACGTGACCAATGGATGAACCAGCTCACGTTAGAGGATTTTCGAGAGTTCGTCCGACACAAATCTACTGGTTCAAATGCTTGATCAGCTTTAATGAAGCACATTCGAGAAGTGCTAAATAGCTGGTGATTGCAAGTTTATTCCAGCGTCACGCGCTTACTCTTTAAGGACTGGATTGAAAAGGGAATATTTACGCCCACGCGCGGCCTCGAGATACGCATTAGCTCTTCATTCCTGAGCTAAGAAAGGGGAGTCGGGGTTCACGCGGATAAAGATTGCCACGTCTAGCGCGTCTGGACTCAGCTCAAATTTAATCACGCGGGCAATGACTTGCTGCGGTTCAAACCGCTTGAGCGTGAGTTCTGGGGTAATCCCTTCAACAAAAGAATCCAGCAGCTGTTGGGGAACCGGTTGGTTATCCACCACGATGACTGGGTCGATCAGCCTTAACTGATGTCCATCGACGATCGCAAAGCCGCATTCCACTACGGCTGGCACTGCTTCATTGAGTACTCGATCTTGTAAATCAGCGGTGATTCGGAGGCGGTTACCAGACCTGAATTCCATTTGCAGGTTGCCTAACCCATAGCGATTAGCTTCGCGTTCAGAGGTGCCGGGCAAGTTGAACCGCAGCTCATCCAAACGCTCCTGCACGCGCGGCGATCGCAACAGCGTGTTCAAGTCTTCTGTTTTCAGAATGATGTGAGCTGCGGTTTGTACCGGTGCATCAAAACCAACCTTCCCCGACCGTAAGGTGTCTGTATTCAAGTCAATGGGATCCGTTTCGACATCTAAGGTGTCAATACGGAGTTCTGGGATGGGGTAGATGCCGCGTCCGGCGAAGCGAATCCGATCGACCCGTCCCCCCACCAGCTGAAAGTTGGGGACGTTATCGATCCGCACTGCTAGGGTATCGGCCTTGTAAAGTCGTTCGCGAATCAATCCTTCAGCCACCTGATCGGCGACTAGACCCACTGGTGAGATGAGCGTGAATAGAGTCGACAGGATAATCGTAATGATTTCCGTCATAGCACCGCGTGCTCCATAGTGCTTACTGTAAAGCTTCTGCTACCCATGACTTTAAGGTGGGCACGACATCGGCCAGCGCCATCTCTTGCGATTCTTTCGTGGCTCGCTGGACGACTTCCACTTTGCCTGTTTTCAGCGATCGCCCCGTCACCACTCGAAAGGGAATCCCTACCAGCTCAGAATCCTTGAACTTGACGCCCGCCCGCTCGTTGCGATCGTCCAGCAACGTCTCCACACCCGCAGCATTGAGTTCGGTGTAGAGGTCTTCAGCCGCCTTCATCTGATCCGCATCATTGATGTTGGGTACCACCACGATCGCGTGATATGGCGCGATCGCAATCGGCCAAATAATGCCGTCCTTATCGTGGGACTGTTCCACCGCCGATTGAGCCAGGCGAGATACACCAACACCGTAGCAACCCATCCATAAGGGCACTTCTTCACCTGATTCCGACGTGTAGGTTGCCCCCATCGCCTGAGAATACTTTTGCCCCAGTTGGAAAATGTGACCAATCTCAATGCCCCGCGCCGTTTGCAGCGTCTGAGACGCATCATGCACTGCGCGATCGCCCGCTTGAGCCTCCCGGACATCAACCACTAGCTGCGGTAGCGGATATTCTTTATCCCAGTTGCCGCCGACCGTGTGATAACCCGACTCATTGGAACCGGTCACAAAGTTTTGCAGATCAACCGCTGTTTCATCTACCAGGCGCAAGAATTTTGCCTCGACCTGTTTCAGGTCTGATTGGATGTAGTCATCCGCTAAATCAGGCGCAATGTACCCTAAGGGCAAAGGCTTAGTAGCCCATTTCCCTTGGGCAGCTTCATCCGGCACATCCAAGGCAATGACCGTACTGCCGCCGTAGTTGCTGGCCAGTTTCGATAGCTCGTTCTGGAGCTTGGTGTCGTTCACGTCCTGATCGCCGCGAATACTTACGAGCACCAGCACCCCATGCCCATTGTCGTAGGTCACTTGGTAAAGCACGTTTTTTACAATCTGCGTCGGCGAACACTTCAGAAAATTTGCTAAGGACTCAATGGTTGGCGTATTGGGAGTTTCCAGTTTTTCATAGGACTCAAAGTTCGAGGGAACAACGTCTGCCGGTAAGGAAATTGCTTTTTCCACGTTGGCGGCGTATTTGCCATCTTCGGTGTACAGCACCTCATCTTCACCCGCTTCCGCCAGCACCATGAACTCGGTCGAACCAGAGCCCCCGATCGCACCCGAGTCGGCATCCACAGGTCGAAACTTGAGGCCACAGCGATTCAGGATATGGGTATAGGCCGTGTACATGTCCTGATAAGTTTGCTTGAGGCTGTCTTCATCAACGTGGAAAGAATAGGCATCCTTCATGATGAATTCCCTGCCTCGCATCAGGCCAAAGCGTGACCGAATCTCATCGCGAAACTTAGTCTGGATTTGATAGAGATTTAGTGGTAGCTGGCGATAGGAGCGAATCATATCGCGGGCGACAGCGGTGATAATTTCCTCATGGGTGGGGCCTAACCCCATTTCGCGATCGCGGCGATCGATGAGGGAGAACATAATACCCTCCGCTTTGGTGTAGGTATCCCAACGCCCGGATTCTTTCCACAGCTCCGAGGGCTGTAGCTGAGGCAGCAAGCACTCCTGGGCACCGGTGGCGTTCATCTCTTCCCGCACAATCGCAGAAACCTTGGTCAGGACTCGCCAAAGCAAAGGGAGGTAGGCATACACGCCGCTATCAATGCGTCGCATGTAGCCTGCCCGTAGCAGTAATTTATGGCTGGGAATCTCCGCCTCAGCGGGATCTTCTCGCAGGGTCACGAACAACATCTGAGAGAGGCGCATGGGAGATTCTCCTGCCAATAAAACAAGGGCGCAAAACTTCTCACAGCATTGTAGAAGAGTTTCGCTGCCACGCTGACGTGATTACCGGACGAATCGTACTCGTGGAACAATGGCAACCCTAGTTCCAAGGATTGACCGATAACACGCCAGTCGGTTCAAAATCATCAACGTTCCGGGTCATTAAATGCAGGCCATGGCATCAAGCTGTCGCTGCAATTAGGCCATCAGCAGCAGGGACTATACGGCCTCGTTTTTGGGCTGTAGCCGTAATTTCACCCCAGATATGCACAACATCTAATTCGATTGACAAGATGCGGCTGGCATAATTCTGCTCAAGGATATTGATCCAGTTCAGTAACGCCTGTTGACGACGACCTACTGCTAGTGGTGAAACGCCTTTCACGATTTCACCAAGCGAAATCACACTGCTAAAAAGGTCTTTGCTCGCTGGGCTGCGATGGCTTGCCTGACATGCTCATTACAATCAGCGCGTCTCAATTCAGACAAAACGCAGGTATCGAGAAGGGTCTTCACAGCTCTACATCTCTCATGGGAGTGGTATCGCGATCTAGATCCAGCTCCTCTAAAGTAGGGCCATGCTGAAGCAAAAAATCCTTGAAGCTGGGTTGTGCCCCAATCAATCGCTTGTAGTCTTGCTCAGCCAACACAATCACGACATCATGACGACGCACAACCCGCTGTGGTCCTTCCGCAAGGGCTCGATTAACCAACTCACTAAATTTATTTTTGGTATCCGCCAGTCGCCATTCCATAAACAGCTTTTTATCTAGATAATCTAGACATAAATCATAGACTGGTTCAGTCTCAAGCGCTGTTGATCTGACGCTGCGATGTATGTGCGCAAGGACTCTGGTTTCTGCTCTGAAAATTGGCTACCATCGTTTGGCAGTTTCAAGAAACTGGGGGTCTGAACACGTTCAATTTTGAAGCAGTTGTAAGTCTTTTAGCCAAATGACAATGGTGTGTCGTTTGCGGGGGCAAGGCTGTCGATAAAAGGGAGATTTTCAGGCTCGGCGATCGCATCGGCAATCCAGGTTTTAACCGAGGGACAGGCTTGTACCGTATCGACAAACTTTTGCGCTACAGGATTGATTTGAATACCATAGGTGACGAAGCGTAGAGCTACTGGCGCATACATAGCATCCGCGATGCAAAAAGTGCTGCCAAATAGCCAGGGGCCGCCATAGCGTTCATAGCAGTCTTGCCACAGGAGTTCGACCCGTTCAATTTGATCTTGAGCCACTTGGGAAAAGTCATCGCGCGATCGCCGCTGACACACGCGAATGTTTTGTGGGAGCTCTTGGCGAATGGCTAAAAAGCCTGAGTGCATTTCAGCGCCAATAGCCCAGGCGTAGGCTCGGGCTGCGCGATCGCGAGGCCAGCCAGCAGCGTTGGGATAGTTCTCGCGTACGTATTCCATAATGGCCAGGGAATCCCAGACCGTGATGTCACCATCTAGCAATACAGGCACTCTGCCGCTGGGGGAATAACGTCCAATTTCGTTTTTCCACTGATCGGTAAAAAGAGATAAGCGAATTTCCTCGAAGGGAAGGTGGCTTTCCGCGAGGTAAAGCCAGGCTCGCAACGACCAGGAAGAATAGTTCTTATTGCCGATTACCAGCTTGAGAGACACTGAAATAACCCTTTAGATGACTATTTCAAAAGGGTATCTCACCTCGCTAGGGACATCGCATTCCAGAGGTCATCATTCCCGGTGCTTTTAGGAAGCTTGATGGGTTACCAGTAAAACCGCTAAAAAACTCTTAACATGGGGTTTATGTTTAGCGAACGGTGTTTGTACCCATCAGGAGTTTCGGTAACGCTCTAACGGGTATCTCATCTCAGGTCGTTATTCTGAAACGTGTCCTTATTGTGAACCCGTAGTTATGTCTAGCCAGCGTCCCGACGTCCTCTTCATAGTCCTGGACACGCAGCGAGTTGATCGCCTCTCCTGCTATGGCTACCCCCGCAAGACCACCCCGAATCTCGATACGTTTGCAGCATCAGCGACTCGATATGGCATGGCGATCGCACCTGCCCAGTGGACAGTCCCTTCCCACGCCTCGATGTTTACCGGTTTATATCCATCGGAGCACTCCATGACCCAGTCCTACTCGGTCATGCCGGAAGAACTCGTCACGCTAGCGGAGCGACTACAGAACGGTGGCTACTTCACTGCCGGTTTCTGCAACAATCCGCTGGTTGGTGTGGTCAACAACGGTTTACGACGGGGGTTCCAAAGCTTTTTGAATTACAGCGGCTTGCTCACCTCACGGCCTAATCAGGCTGGCGTTTCCTCCGGTTGGATTGGGCGCTATCGCCAGTGGTTTAAGCGGCAGCTATCGGGCGTAATGACCAAAATCCAGGATGCCTTTGCTCGATCTGATTGGTTATTGGCCTTTTCCTTTACACCGTTGATGGTGCCCCTGTGGCAAACTGCGCTTAGCTTTAAAGGCAACACGGCAAAATCCCTGGAAGATACGGCTCGGTTACTCTGCGATCGCACCGACACGCAATCCGATCAGCCTATTTTCGCGTTTGTGAATCTGATGGGCACACATATGCCCTACCATCCTCCCCGTCAATACATTGAGCAATATGCGCCCCATGTGCTGCGCGATCGCGATGCGCGCAACTTTCTCCAACGCTTTAATAATGACGTGTATGGCTGGCTAGCGCCTTTGACCGGAGCTTTGAATGAGGATCAGAAAAAGACGCTGGATGGCATGTACGACGCTGAGGTTGCTTGCCAGGATGCTTTACTGGGCAACTTTTTCAAAACGTTGGAACAGCAAGGTCGTCTAGAAAATACGCTCGTGGTTATTTGTGCCGATCATGGTGAGCACTTAGGCGAAAAACAGCTCATGGGTCATAGCCTCTCGATTTACAATGAGCTGGTGCGCGTGCCGCTCATTATTCGACGTCCAGGACAATCGACGACTGAGGCGGATGTCGTCGATGAAGTCGTGTCTACCCGGCGTATTTTCCAAACGATTCTGGATACGGCTGAACTTGCCACTGTTCCGGAACGATCCCTAACCCTGTTGCCTCATCCCCAAGCGATGCCTGAAGCCACCGCTGATTATGTCTTTGCTGAGGCGATTCCCCCTCAAAACGTTTTGAACCTGATGCAGAAGCGTCAACCGGAATTGGTCCGCGATCGCGCCTGTGATCAACCCCGCCGCGCCGTTTGGATGGGCACCCATAAGCTGATTGAAATTGGGGATGAGTCAATCGAACTCTACGACGTGCGTGAAGATCCACAAGAGACGCTGAACATCAGCGCTATCCTGCCCGAAAACGTCGAAGTCCTTCAGGAATGTCTCCAGGCTTTTGCGGGTGAAATTGATGACTACGGTGACCTTGCAAGTACCCGCCGTGCCCCCGGTTACGACGATCCAGAGGTTCAAAAACGGCTGCAAGACTTGGGATATTTGGAAGACTAGGTAGAATTTGGAGTTCGGAATTTGGAGTTCGGAATTTGGAGTTCGGAATTTGGAGTTCGGAATTTGGAGTTCGGAGTTCGGAATTTGAAAGAAAGGAGCCAGCCAGGAGTCAGGAGGGCAAAGGCAGAAAATAGGCAAGAACGTAAAACGAACAACAAACTCAAAATTCAAAACGCAAGCACCCAAAAGCTCTATTCCCTACAGGCAGGCATCCCCATCACCCATCCACCTTATTGCTCCATTACCCATGCACCCCTGACGCCTCCGGCGACGCTTCGCGAACACCCATCCAACCCATCATCCATCCCCTCCCTTACTCATGTACCCTCCTGTTGACCCCATCATTTTTCAACTTGGCCCTGTGACTTTGCGCTGGTATGGCCTTTTGATGCTGACTGCAATTTTGGTGGCGTCTCAAATTGCGAGTCGGGCGGTTGCTCGCAAAGGGGAAGATCCCGATAATCTGTGGGACATGATTTTCTGGATTTTGCTGCCAGGGTTTCTGGGGGCGCGGCTTTACTACGTCTTCATTCAATCGGGTCGATTGGGGTATTACCTGCAGCACCCTGGCCAAATTCTGCAAATTTGGGGTGGTGGCATCCACATTTTTGGCGGGTTTATTTTGGGGGGACTGGCTTTATGGTTGTTTACCCGTATCCGTCGGTTGAATCCATTGAAGTATCTGGATGCGATCGCGCTGGGACTGCCACTGGCTCAGGCGATTGGGCGTTGGGGCAACTTTATTAATCAAGAACTGTATGGGCCACCCACACCCCTCCCGTGGGGACTGCGCATTGATCGACCCCACCGCATTCCCCCCTACAACGATCTAGGCACGTACCCTGATAGCACCCGCTTTCATCCACTATTTCTTTACGAATCCCTCTGGAACTTTGTGGGATTTGCCTTGATTTTCTGGATTTCGCGTCGCTTTGAAAAAGACCTTAAAGATGGGGACATCGCTCTGCTCTACCTCTTGTGGTACCCCCTGGGGCGCTTCTTTATCGAGTTCCTGCGCACTGATTCCTGGTTTTTTCCTGGGACGGCATTTAACGTCGTCCACATTCTGTCCGCGATCGCCGTCATAGTGGCTGTGGTCGGCTTGTACCTACGCCATCGCACCCCCTCTTCTCAGGTGCCTGAAGCGTAATTATCGACTGCCATCATGCCTCTTCGTGGAGCGACGCTTCTAGAAATAAGTAGGAAGACTTAATTATTTGTAGGATGGGTTAGCTTTGGCGTAACCCATGCAAGTGTTGGGTTTCGTTCCTCAACCGCAACCTACATATACTCAGATTAATTGTGTCCACCTACTTAGTGGCGTAGAGCGGATCACAAAATTGTGAGGTAAGTGTCTATCGATTCCTCCGGCAACACCTTCAACATCTGATTCCGTAGATCCAATTCGATGCCGAGGGCTTCTAGAGGAATCACCCCTAACAGCGCATCCCTCCCACCCGGCAGTTCCAGACACTCAAAGGTTCCTTCACGCCCCAAAAGTTGAATGTCAGCATCGCGGAAAATGCGAGCTTGACTAAATCCTGTGGCAGGTGCAACATCGACCTCTTTAAGCAGTTCTAATCCAAGCTTTTGAATAGTCTCTGAGGGTAAACAGAGTGTTGTTGCACCTGTATCAACAAGAACTTTCTGTAAAGTGATTGAACGCACCTGCTCAAAGGGAATATAGCCTCGGGTAGCCGCCGATTGGTCAGCTCGGTTCGTAATTGTCAGCGTGGTGAGAATCTTACCCATTTCTTGATCCTTAGACATGGTGGCCTTTCTATGAATCTACTGCCATTGTAGAAGCCCACACAGCGCCTCCAATTATCCTGCAAAGCGACATGTCGTCCCACCATTACTCATCCACTCCGTTATGTCTAAGACCTCCGGGCAGGCTACGCCAACACTCCCCGACTCCATGCCCCTCCTGAACAAGGCACCTACTCCTGACCCACTTCCTCAACCGGCTCTTCAACCGTCAACTCATCTAGTGCTAGGGTCAACGATGCATTTTGCATAATAGGATTCTGAGCTGGCCCCGATAGTGTCAGCAGGGTGTTGCCATCCGTGGACAGAAACGAAATATTTAGAATCGAAAAGCCATAAATTTTGTTCGTGTACTCATACCGAATGGCGGGACGACCCATAGCTTCGATCGCCACAAAGTCAGGACTGTAGTAATCAACCCAGGGACGTTTGGAACGAACAATGTCGATCAGCTCGCGCGAGGGAATCACACCTGGGTGAACCTCTAAAGAAGCATAAGGGGGGACGGCCCCATATTCGCCGGTGCGTACCAAGCATTGAATAAATTCAAAGCTATTGGGGTCGTGAAAGGTAATGTGACCACTGCTGCGAAGGATCGAGCGATAGTTAGATGGGATGTTGATGACGAGTCCCAGTCCTGCTGGCATAAAGGCTCGCGTTTCAATACTGGGAGCGGCTGGGCTGACGGCTCGGCACGATCGCGCGACGGCAGTTTCTGGTAAGGCCGCGATCGCCAGAACGCTGAGTGCGAGTCCGATGACCTGAAGCGGTGGTTTCATCAATATCAAACTCCTGTGCGATCGCTATACGCCTATCCTGATGGAAGGCGGGACTTCGTGACAAGACCTCTATCCTTGCTCATACAGTTCCAAGGGGAGACCGTCGGGATCTTGGCAAAAGGTAAACCGCTGGCCCGTAATTTCATCGACACGAATCGCTTCGGTGGAAATCCCCTGCTCTGTTAGCTGCGCGACCTGTACATCCAAATCCTTTACCGCAAAGGCCAAGTGACGAAGTCCTCGGGCCTCAGGATAACTGGGCCGCTCGGGAGGATTCGGAAAGGAGAACAGTTCGATCCGGTCTTGTCCATTGATGGCTAAATCCAGCTTGTACGAATCTCGCTCAGCTCGATAGGTTTCGTGAACGATCGCGAAGCCCAAGATTTGCGTATAAAAATGCTTGGAGCGGTCATAGTCCGAGCAGATAATGGCAACGTGGTGAATGGCAGAAATCATCAGACCCATGAAGCAAGTTTCTCTCGATACTATTCCCCAGCAGGGTGTTTCGCATAATGCCGCAATTCGTAAACAGGTGATGTTACGCGCGGGTGACTTACCGCACATCACCCAATTTGCGCAGGCCCATTTTGAACCTGGACAGACTGCCGAGGCCCATGCCCATAGGGATATGCATGAAGTCTTTTTCGTTCAAGCAGGGAAAGGCACTATGACAATTGATGGTGAGTGTCATGTACTGTCACCGGGTATCTGTATCGCCGTTGCACCGGGTGAAACCCATGAGGTTGCCAATACCGGTGAAGCGATGCTAGTGCTTACCTACTTCGGGGTTTTGGCATAAGGCTCTAAACACTGGGAATTGCAAATCCTTCCAGTGCGGCTAGGCAGTCCTGATGGATTTGCTCTGATGCAGCCATAATGAGCCCTGGCCAAACATAATCCTGACAGGCATCCAGGCGCGGCAACGCATTCCCTTGATGATCGGTCACGATGCAGCCAGCACCTTGGGCGAGCACAGCTAAGGCTGCTCCATCAATAAACTTGCCACCCGCTAAGATTACGCCTCCCAGTTCGCCTTTGAGGATGCCGTTGACATTGGGGATACGAGCCTCCTTGGAATAATCTTCCGAAACGCTAATAACGGAGTAGCGATCGCTCAGCATAGTTTTCAGTTCTGCCATGCGGGTTCCTAAAAAGATGCGATCGCTGTCTGGATTTATGGGTAGCGGTTGCCCAGCTTCTAAATCTTTGCTGAGAGGGGTTACTTGTGACGCTTGGCCGCGTAGTCGGTAATAGTAGCAATCCTCAGCCGGGCTAACGGCTAGCACAGCTTCAAACGCATCGGCATTCAGCACGGTCAAAATAATTTGATAGTTGGGGAAGCCATCCATATAGAACAGCGTGCCGTCAATCGGATCGAGGGTGACCAAGTAGTCGCCCTCTGGCCCTAATGCAATGGAGCGAAAATACTTCGTGTTGTAGGACTGTTCATACTCTTCGCCATAAAAGCGAATCGCGGGAAAGCTCCCTAACAGAGCAACTTCTACAAACGTCTGTACAGACAAGTCAGCATCCGTTAGCGCCATGGAAAACATGTTCGGCCCTTCCTTAGAAGGCTGAGCTGCAATTTTGGCTTGAATATGACGGGCATAACCAGCTGCCATCCGCAGCGGTGGCAGCAGAGTTGTCAAGATTTGGCGCGGCGTGGGCGTAGAAGCCATGAATTCTGTGGGGTAATCAGCGCCCCTATTATCTGAGGAAATCAGGACTTAACCTAATACCCACTTAGAAACTACGAGAGAAATCCAGGTTCTGAATGGATTTCGTTCCTACAAACTTACAAATGAGGCTTTGCCAGAAGAAAACTAGCAATCGATTTAGCATCTATCGGTTTTCCCGCCAGGATTGCTTTTTCAAAGTCCGCTGGCGTCATTTCAACAACCTCAATGTCTTCATCGGCATCACCTTCCGGAGGCGTCTCAATGGGTTCTAAATCGGTTGCCAGAAACGCATAGATAAACTCGTCGGAATAGCCCGGCGCTAGGGGAAAACTGCCCAAAGACTGCCAACTATTGGCCCGGTAACCAACTTCTTCCTCAATTTCACGTTTAATGGTGTCTGCTGCCGTTTCATTGAGTTCTAACGTGCCTGCTGGAAACTCTAGTAAACGGCCTTGAACAGCAAACCGATATTGATGGGTTAGAACCAGCTTTCCATCTGATGTGACGGGAATGGCCAAAGCACCACCTGGATGACGAATACACTCCCATTCGCCTTCGGCTTGGTTCGGAAGACGAAGGCTATTGACTTCAAAACTAAACTTGCGTCCCTGATAAACTAGACGCTGCTTCAGCATTTGTGGTGGTTCGTTACCCAGCGGCATAAGAACGATGTTCAATAACAGCTACAGGCGGATTGGCCTGACGGTACCGTCAGCATACAACCTGGCTATGCACTTTAGGATGGCGTAATCGTATTCTGGCTACTCATCTCCAGATCGATGGTCAGTTGCTGCACGCCATCCCTAGCGACCTGCTGGGCCAGTTCGGCAATGGTTTTGCCGATTAGGGGATGCTCCCAATGCCCAGCGATTTCGGCTAAAGGCACCAGGACAAACGCCCGTTCGTGCATTCTGGGGTGAGGAATCTGTAAGTCAGGGATAGCTAACACTTGATTCCCAAAGAGCAGCAAATCTAAATCCAACAGACGCGGTCCCCAGCGCTCGCGCCGGATACGTCCAGCCTCAGCCTCAATTGCTAGCAACGTTTGCAGTAAGGCCCGAGGAGCTAGGCTGGTTTGCAGTAGTACGCATGCATTGAGGTAATCCGGTTGAGGCGGACCTACAGGAGCAGTTCGATAACAGCTAGAGCAAGCCACTACCCTTATTTGAGGATGCTGATGCAGCTGCGCGATCGCGCCTTGCAAGTTAGCCAGGGAGCTACCTAGGTTGCTGCCCATCGCGATCGCGCAGGAAACCAATGACATTTAGACTCAGTACACCGAGACAGACCGTTATCCTAGCGCCATTATTCCTATCAGTACAGATAGCGAACCCGGTATTGTCGCTAGGCTGAGAAGCACTGGCGAAGTCGGGAGTCAGATACCTGAATCCAGTCAGCCAATTAAGGTGTAATGAAAGGAGCCGTTTCAAAAATGAACTCGCTGCCCGACACGCGGCCACTCGTTTGAGTGGTTGCTGGCATCAATTGGATTGAGGTGGTGTATGGATTAAATAAATCAGGAACCCGAATGGTAGGATCAATAGTTGACTGTAGATCCAACAGATAGTGGGCAGCTCTACTGATTGCTTCAGCATCGCGCGCCGTATCTAGCTCAGTAAACCCACCGAGCCCAGTCATAAAATCGAGTTGCTTCCAGCGAGTACGATTGAGCTGATAGGGGCCGGTATTACCAAAAAAGATCTCGTCAACAGCCGTGGGAATATCACCGGATTCTGAGGTGGGAGCATCTTGAGCGACACCCGGCACAGCGATCGCAACGGACGCCGTCAGTGCAGCAGCTACACCTAACGCATAAACCGATAATTTAGCCATCTCACAACTCCTCGGTCAAATCACATTAGAAACAATTCAAACGCCGTAATCCTTAAACCAGATTACGCAAAACTAGCGGTTCAGGCGTACACTAAACCTCACCTTAGACAATCAACACGTTAGTGCTTGTTTAATCGCCTGTCCTTTATAGCGCAAACTTGCGAAAAAGGAACATTTGCCATGGCTGATTCGGGGGCATTGGCCGATTTATTAGCGGTTGCTATTTAACGGTCTTGCACAGCTAAAGTCATCCCAGGGATCAACAGTGGCCAAACATTTTCTCCCCTTCAAGACCTATGCAATCTAGTGAAATGACTTCTATTTTATCGCTCACAACATTGCCATTATCGGATGTTCGCAGCTACTTACTCGATCTGTTTTGTCAAGCAGCTTATCAAGAAGGAGACTTTGTTCTGTCTTCAGGCCAAAAGAGTCGCTATTACATCAATGGCAAGCAGGTTACGCTCCATCCTCAGGGCGGTGTGATGGTTGGAAGACTATTGCTTGACAGGCTAGCTAAGACAACCCAGGGAGTGGCGGGGCTGACCTTAGGTGCTGATCCCTTGGTAACCGCTGTCAGTATTGTTGGCGCTTATAGCGATCGCGCCATTACGCCTCTAATTGTTCGTAAAGAGGCAAAGGGTCATGGTACACAAGCCTATATTGAAGGCCCCACATTACCCGCAGGGGCTAATGTGGTCGTACTCGAAGATGTGGTGACCACTGGGCAATCCGCTTGGAAAGCGGTTGCTCGGCTACGTGAAGCTGGCTATACCGTCAATACCGTGCTGGCCTTGGTTGATCGTCAGCAAGGTGGTGGCCCTTTCTATGCTGAAAAAGGGCTCCAGTTTGAAGCCCTTTTTGCTATTTCAGATATCCAGTCGCACTATGCAAAACAACAGGACAGTCTGTAATTGAGTTGTTAGGAGAGGGTGTGGAAACTAGGGCTAGCGAATTTGCCGTTGCGGATTCAACGGATGAGATGAACTGCTCGGAAAGCGTTGCGAATAGAGCGAAACTTGGCAGCTAAAACCTATACCGTGATCAACAACGTCAAAAACCCCTACACCCTAGCGCAGTCATTGGCATGAAACAGCTTAAATCAGACCTGCGGTAACGTGCTGAGCAACTCGCTGATCGAGGGGGTGAAGCCTAGTATTTTGGGCCGAAGCACTCCTGATGCGCTGAGACAACGCACCCAACTTTTCGCTGGCATCATCACGGCCCCGCTCAATCGCAACCTTACGGGCTTCTGTTTTGCCAATGAAGTCTTTCGTGGTGTCTAATCCACCATAGACACCCATGGCCGCTTTATCCACAGCATCGGCGAGCAGCGTTAGGGTTTCTGCTGAAGACGCATCAGCTAACTGTACTTCAGCCGTCGCAGTGCCGCGATCGCTAGCGATCGCAGGCAGCAGAACTTCCTGCCCCACAAACAAAGAGCCTAAGAAAACACCAATCAAAACAACGCCAGATGCGGTCACCAGAATAGGCTGAGCTGAGCGATTATCCACTTGCCTGGAAAGAAACCCTTTCCAGACAGACAGAAACGCAATGCAGAGACTCACCAAAAATGCACTGGTCGCAATGACTGCAACGTACTCCATAACTTTGCCTCAAGAATTGGAAATCTTTCTTAACTTTAATGCAAAGATTTGTTATTGGCTTGCGTAACTGAGGTTGTTTATTTCGCTCCTGTATAGAAAACCACCCTCCAGAGGGTAAGACTCGGAAGGGTGGTTGGGCGAGTGAGTTAACTAGAGGGTGTGATTTACGACTTGAGGGTCGCTACTTTCTCTGGGTTGCTCTCCTGGGCGAGAAACTTCTCGAGTTCGGTCAAGGCTTCGGCATCAACCTTCGTTTGCATGGGACAGAACTTAGGGCCACACATTGAGCAAAACTCAGCCGTCTTGTAAATGTCAGCTGGTAGCGTCTCGTCGTGATACTCTCGTGCTCGTTCTGGATCGAGGGAAAGTTCGAACTGGCGATTCCAGTCGAAGTTGTAACGAGCATGGGACATTTCGTCGTCGCGATCGCGGGCACCAGGGCGATGTCGGGCGATGTCGGCAGCATGGGCAGCAATCTTATAGGCAATCAACCCTGCTCGCACATCTTCAGCGTTGGGTAGTCCCAAGTGCTCTTTCGGGGTGACGTAGCAGAGCATCGACGTTCCGCTCCAGCCCGCGATCGCGGCTCCAATTGCCGAGCTGATATGGTCGTACCCAGCGGCAATGTCCGTGACCAGCGGCCCTAGCACATAGAAAGGGGCTTCTGAGCATTCTTCCATCTGCTTTTTGACGTTGTAATCAATCTGATCCATGGGCACATGTCCTGGGCCTTCCACCATGACCTGGACATCATGCTCCCAGGCTTTGCGCGTTAAGTCGCCTAGAGTCTTTAACTCAGCTAATTGGGCTTCATCCGTAGCGTCGTGCAAGCAGCCCGGACGGAGGGAATCCCCCAGGCTAAAGGACACATCGTATTTTTTGAAAATTTCGATGATGTCAGTGAAGTGAGTGTAGAGAGGATTTTGCTTGTGGTGATGCAGCATCCACCGTGCCAGAATGCCGCCGCCGCGCGAGACAATGCCCGTAATGCGATCGCGCACCAAAGGCAAGTGTTCAATCAGGATCCCAGCATGGATGGTCATGTAGTCCACCCCTTGCTGGGCATGTTTCTCAATGATGTGCAAAAAGTCATCCGGGGTCAGCTTTTCAATATTGCCATGGACACTTTCTAACGCTTGGTAAATAGGGACGGTACCAATAGGAACCGACGAGTCTTGAATGATGGCCGTCCGGATTTGGTCTAAATTACCGCCCCCGGTTGACAGGTCCATTACCGTATCGGCACCATACTTGACCGCTAGCCGTAACTTTTCTAGCTCCTCGTTGATATCGGAAGAATTTGGGGAGGCTCCGATATTCGCGTTCACCTTACATTTAGATGCGATACCAATGGCCATTGGCTCCAAATTGGGGTGATTAATGTTCGCGGGAATGATGAGTCGGCCCCGAGCCACTTCTTCGCGAATGAGCTCTGCGGGCAAATTTTCGCGCTTGGCCACATAGTCCATTTCTTCTGTGATGAAGCCTTGGCGAGCGTAGTGCATTTGGGAAACATTTGCATGTCCTTGGCGCTTGGCAATCCATTCAGTTCTCATGAAAATGACCTCTTAGTATCAACAAACTGGCTGTGCTCACGAGTCAAACTAATCGACTTCGCACATATTTCTTGCATAAGTAGCCGTAGGCATAGACGCGTGAAAAATTCGTTGCAAATACTCTGCCTGTGCCTACCTAGCCGGTTCTGGCAGGGTAGGTCAGCGGAGTGTGCAGCGATCGATTTGAAGCGATTCTGTCAGTCTCAAAACAGTGGCTGTGACTAGCTTGATAGCTAATACAGCGACCCTAAAAGCCATAGATAACGCACCTCACAACGCGAGATTAGGTGCTAGAGATGGTTGTTGAAGTGAATAGAGATATCCCTAAGGTCTCTACAACAGTTGCGACATTGATAGCAATTGGGTCATCAGAACTAGACATCTAGCTGATTAGTAATTGCTGCAAACGTTGGCCTTAGCTCAAAAGGTTAGGGACTAAGTCAACGCTATGCACTCGCTCGTCGCTTCGGTCTCGTAACCTCAATCAACGCTTCCCTCCGCTGGTCTTAACCAGGTCAGGTTCTGAGGGTATGATCTCAGTCCAATAGTCGGACACCCCTAGCTGGCAACGATCCTAACACTCTCTACGTGGGGAAACCTGATCGTTGCTTTGCGTTAATTAAGGGCAAAGATTCAAGACGTTTTGGGATGAACTGTAACCATTCAGTGAAGTCAATTAATCCCCCTGGGGGCTGTCATCATTTAGAGCCTGAATCCTCATGCTGAAAGCGGTTCAGCCCCTAGCTAGTTTTCCAAAGCGAGTGCGGTAATGCTGATACCGAAAGGCTTTCGAGTTTAATTGATGACGCGCCCTAGGATTGCCCAATGAATGGGTTGATCTTCTACAGGATGCCAACAGAGGTTCAAGTATTTATAAGAGACCCACCAAATGTAAGGGGCCATGACCACTCATGAGTTCTAAAATCAGAGCCAAGAAACCAACCATAGCTAGACGTCCATTCCATACCTCGGCCACGGGAGTGAGCCCCCATGCAGAGCGCTCTTGAGGATAAATCTTGACGCGCTTGTCCGGTTCTACAACATCAGAGAAAAGACGGCGTGGGGTTTCCAAGGCTTCCATCACCATTTTGGCGAGGTCATCAATGAAGCCGGGATGAGTATTTAGAGCTGGGACGCGGCGGAATGTCTCAATGCCAGCTTCATCGGCAATTTCGCGATATTCAATGTCAATTTCTTGAAGCGTTTCAATGTGCTCTGACACAAAGCTGATAGGCACGACGACGAGACTCTTAGTACCCTGCATTGCGAGTTCAGCGATCGCGTCCTCGGTGTAAGGCTGTAGCCACTCCACCGGCCCGACTCGACTCTGGTAAGCCAGCGTATGACCATTGGGACGATCTAGGGCCTGCATGATCAGGTCGACACAATGTTCAATCTCACGCTGATAGGGGTCACCCGCTTCCTCGACGTAGCTGATGGGAACACCGTGAGCGCTAAAGAAGACATGCCCTTCCTCGGGATTGGGGAGATGATCCAGTTCAGTAGCGATAAGTTCGGCCAGAGCTTTCACATAGCCTGGACGGGCATACCAAGAGGGAATAACCGTGTAGCGAATGCGATCCAAAGACGGATCTTCTTTCCATAAACGCTGCAACAGCCGGAAACTAGAGCCGCTGGTACTGATGGAATATTGGGGATACAGGGGCAATACAACCAGTTCTTCAATACAGTCGCGCTTGATACGAGCGATCGCCTCTTCCGTGAAGGGATACCAATAGCGCATGCCAATATAGAACTCGGCAGGCTGCCCAGCGCTTGCCAGGCTTTGTTTCAGCGCTTCAGCTTGCTGTTCGGTAATGCGCCGCAGGGGCGATCCTCCGCCAATCTGACTATAGTTTTGCTGGGACTGTTTGGCTCGACTGCTTGAAATTAACCAGGCCAAAGGTTTTTGCAGCCAGGGTACCGGCAAACGAATGATCTCTGGATCAGAGAACAAATTGAATAAAAAGGGACGGACATCGTCTAGCTGCTCTGGTCCGCCCAAGTTCAGCAGCAATACCCCTACGCGGCCCATAATGGTTGAGATCCCACACTTCTAACATTCTTAAGAATTATCGTAACAATTGATTTCATTGACGGGCAAATTCAACACAAAATACAGCTCACTTTTTTTCGCAATTAGTCTGGATCGCCGCCGGAAATCTAGGTTCCGTCCATTTTAAATCACTGTGACCTTTCTTATGAAAACTCCTGGTTCAGTCAAAAAACGTAAACATTCCAGCCTTTTGAGTCCTCAGAACACACTGCCGAGGCTGGCCCTTACCTTAGGGGATCCTGCGGGTATTGGCCCTGAAGTCGTGCTAAAAGCCCTCGCGCATCCGACGCTTCAAAAGGCGGCTCAGTTCACACTCGTGGGGGATCCTATTTTTCTTGAGGGGCTACTGACCCGACTGACGCAGCAAGGGATCAACCTGACGCTGCCGTCTTCTGTTGCTCTCGTCGAACCTTCGTCAAACGCGTTATCACTTGCCGGCGTGACGCCTGGTTGCCCCACTCCGGCGACCGGGAAGGCAAGTTTTCAATTCCTTGAAAAGGCGATCGCGGGGGCCTTAGTGGGGGACTTTGATGCAATTGTGACGGGGCCGATTGCTAAATCCGTATGGCATGCCGCTGGTCATGTCTATCCAGGGCAAACAGAGGTCTGTGCCGAACGAGCTGATGTGCAAAGTTTCGGCATGTTGTTTGCTGCGCGATCGCCCCATACAGGCTGGCTATTGCGAACGCTACTGGCGACGACCCATATTCCCTTGAATCAAGTGCCTGAGGCTCTATCACCAGCCCTCATGACGCACAAACTGACGTTGCTGATAAATTCCTTGTCCCAAGACTTCGGCATCCAGGCTCCACACATTGCCATCTCAGGGCTGAACCCTCACAGCGGTGAGGCTGGCAAACTCGGTACTGAGGAGCAAGATTGGTTGATTCCTTGGATGGAGGAAGCCCAAGCTCGCTATCCCCACATTCGTCTTACGGGGCCAGTTCCACCCGATACCCTGTGGGTGAGTGCTGGAGCCGCTTGGTATGAAGATACGGTTGCGAGCCCCTACGATGCGTATCTGGCGCTCTATCACGACCAGGGTTTAATTCCTGTCAAACTGCTGGCGTTTGATCGGGCGGTGAATACGACCATTGGCCTTCCTTTCATCCGGACATCGCCAGATCACGGCACCGCTTTTGACATTGCTGGACAGGGGATAGCCCGCTCAGACAGCATGGAAGCTGCCATTGAATTAGCGATCGCCCTCACAAAACAACGTCAGACCTGTACGGATTAGATTGAGTCGTTTAGGTCAAAACATCGCGGTGTATTCCAATGCTGAGGGCAAAATCTAATGGCTTCCTGTCTCCTCCAAATCAGACAGCGATCACGAAATCCAGTGCCTGAGGGTTAGCAAGCACTGAGGGAGGAGTCGCGATGCAAACGCTAGCTAAGGGCAGACTGGCTACGGTCATAGCTGCGTTGAGCACCCGCACTGGGCTTACCTTGGATATGGCTCCAATGGGAAATCGTTTCGGCGGGCATGCCAACTTCGTCATTCACACGTCCCAACATGGACTGCTGACGTTGCTTAATCATATGGTGATGACGATTCATCAGTGCCCGAGCTTGATCAGATGCAGACATACTTTTGCCCTCTGGATAACTTCGGCGCTTTATTCAAAGCTCTTTATGAATCCAAGCTAGCAAGAAATTTTCGTATCTCCTGATACGAAAATTGGTTTGCCTTGAGGAAATTAATATTGCGTCGTCTTTCTTTACGGAATGCAGGATTTCTTCAATTACTCATTTGCGCCGTTTGAGTTTTGCAATGTCCTACATGACCTAAGGCGTAGCCTCAGATTGATATTAAAGCGGTGCTGAACAAACGATAAACAAACACTGATGAACCTCAATGTCCTTTTAGAAAGCTTTTGATTTTATAAAGACAAAACTGGCTCTTTCATATCCAAAGCAAGGGTTTGAAGGTTGCTTCGATAAAAGAGCCAGTTCCTGAATCAAATAAAGTCGCTAGGAAAGAGACCTAGGAAGCGGCGCGTTCCTTCGCTTCCTTCACAACAACCTCAGCCACGTTGCTGGGGCAAGGTGCGTAGTGCGAGAAGGTCATGGAGAATTGCCCTCGACCAGAGGTCATGGTACGCAGGTCGCCAATATAGCCAAACATCTCACTCAGCGGCGTCTCAGCTTTAATGCGAACACCAGTAGGGCCGGTATCCTGACCGAGGATCATGCCGCGACGACGGTTGAGGTCGCCAATCACGTCACCCATGTAGTCATCCGGCGTGAAGACATCTACTTTCATGATGGGTTCCAGCAGCTGCAGACCAGCCTTAGGCACAGACTGACGATAAGCGGCCTTAGCTGCAATCTCGAAGGCGATCGCTGAAGAGTCAACCGGGTGATAGCCACCATCGGTCAGAGTGACCTTCAGATCAACGACCGGAAAGCCAGCCAAAGGTCCCTTATCAATACTGGTCTCAAAGCCCTTTTGAACCGCAGGCCAAAATTCACGGGGTACGTTACCCCCCGTAACCTTAGATGCAAACTCAAACCCAGCGCCTTGTTCGTTCGGTTCGAGGATGTAATCAATCTTGCCGTACTGACCCGAACCACCGGACTGCTTCTTGTGGGTGTAGCTGTCTTCCAAGCGCTTGGTGATAGATTCCCGGTAAGCAACCTGAGGCTTACCGACCTCCACTTCCACACCATAGGTGCGCTTCATGATGTCCACTTTAATGTCTAGGTGCAGCTCGCCCATTCCCTTAATGATCGTTTCGCCGCTCTCTTGGTCGGTCTCAACGTAGAAGGAGGGATCTTCTTGCACCATTTTGCTCAGTGCCATCCCCATTTTCTCGTTGTCGCCCTTCTTCTTAGGCTGAACAGCGATCGAGATCACAGGATCGGGGAAAACCATGGGTTCGAGGGTCGCTGGTTCTTTCGGATCACAGAGGGTGTGACCGGTCTGAACATTTTTCAACCCTACCAGCGCCACAATATCACCGGCTTGCGCAGTGTCCACTTCCTGGCGATCATTCGCGTGCATTTCAACGATCCGACCGATACGCTCGGTCTTACCAGTGGCAGTATCGAGCACCGTGTCGCCTTTGCCAATGGTGCCGGAGTAAATCCGCGTGAAGGTTAAAGCACCGAAGCGATCGTCCATAATCTTGAACGCCAGCGCCCGCATAGGCTTTTCTGGGTCAACATAGGCTACCTTGCCAGTTTCATTACCTTCGAGATCAATTTCAGGCTGGGGAGGAACTTCATTCGGAGCAGGCAAATAATCGACAACCGCATTAAGAACGAGCTGTACGCCTTTGTTCTTAAAAGAGGATCCACAGTAGGTCGGGAAAAATGCCAGCTTATTGGTCCCTTTGCGGATACAAGTCTTGATCGTGTCGATGTCGATCTCTTCGCCTTCCAGATACCGCTCCATGACGTCATCGTCTTGCTCAATCGCAGTTTCAATCAAAGCTTCACGATACTCGGCCACCTGTTCCTTCATATCCTCAGGAACATCCTGAACTTCATAGTTGAGAGGATCGCCAGAATCGTCCCAGATCCACGCTTTTTCGGTCAGCAGATCAACGACACCGACAAAGTCACTTTCAGTGCCAATGGGTAGCACCATGACCAAAGGATTGGCGGCCAAAATGTTTTTGACCTGATCAACGACCCGGAAGAAGTCGGCACCGATACGGTCTAGCTTGTTGACATAGATAATCCGCGAAACCTTTGAATCGTTGGCGTAGCGCCAGTTGGTTTCGGACTGGGGCTCGACACCACCGGAACCACAGAAAACACCAATACCGCCATCCAGTACTTTCAACGAGCGATACACCTCAATGGTGAAGTCAACGTGTCCGGGCGTATCGATAATGTTGAGCTGGTGATCATTCCAGAAACAAGAAGTGGCTGCGGACTGAATGGTGATGCCGCGCTCTTGCTCCTGCTCCATAAAGTCTGTGGTTGCCGCACCTTCATGAACCTCACCGATTTTATGAATTTTACCGGTGAGCTTCAAAATACGCTCGGTAGTCGTGGTTTTCCCTGCATCGACGTGGGCAAAAATGCCAATGTTGCGATAGCGCGTAAGATCCTTAGTCATAACTGCTCTCTAGTTTCTGTGCGACAAACCGTTTGTGACCACCTGCAAGAATTACTCAGAGGGAATCCACACTGACCACTTAAATATGCTCTCACTGAGACGGTTAAAACATGCCCAGATGGAGCTGCAAAAGTGGCAGCATTGCTAATTGTAAAGTGTGATGACCACAAGGTGGAAGAGGGGAAATCAAGTTCGTTAGTCGTAACACCCGAACTCATGTGCCAAGAGACCCTAATACAAAGAACCTTGAGGCACTGCTTGAAGTGATATGACTACCTTAACCAATATGTCTGGAATTGAGGCGATAGGTGTGATGAGGGGATGGATAATCGAGTGGATAGGTAAGGGAAAGACGCTATTTCGCGTCTTTCCCTTAAGTAAATGTCATGAGACCCCAAAGTAGGCCGGGTAGAGTAATGGCACTGAGCAAAGTGGACAAGACAATCGCCCGTGCCACCAAATCAGTGTCGCCACCAAACTCAGTCACCCAGATAAAGGTGTTCACTGCTGTTGGCATGGCTGCTTGAAGTACCAACACCTGTAAATCTTGCCCTTGGAGGCCGATTAAGCTAGCCACCCCAAAGGCTACAGCCGGTCCCAACAACAACCGTAGCCCAGCCGCTACGAGCACTGATAGGGTGAAACGAAAAGCCGTTTGAGCCAGTTGCATGCCCAAGGTCAAAAGGGCAATGGGAATGGCTGCACTTCCTAGGAGTTGGAGGCCACCGCCTAAATGCCAAGGGAGTTTGATGTTGAACACCTGCAATGCAAGCCCCGTCAGCAGTGCCCAAAAGACAGGTAAGCCTAGCGTAACCTTGAGGCCTACCATGAGTCCCTTTCCTGTGAGAAGCGTTGGCCCTAGGGTAGCTAACAGGATACTGCTACTGACTAAGTAGACGATCGCTCGTTCTAGTCCCGCTTCGCCTAAGGCAAAGGTGATGAACGGCAAACCCATATTGCCTGTGTTGGCAAAGAGTGTGGTTGCCAGTAAGGTCTTCTGCTGGAGCGGCGAAACTTGAAAAAGACGACACAGAACATAGACAATGGCATACAACGTGACTGAAGTAAGGACAAACCCCAAGACCAGGGCCGCTGCGTTACGAGGCGATAAGGTAATGCCATAAACGCTACTGGCCACTAAAGCTGGCAGCAACACATACAGGCTCAATCGCGACAGGGTTGGCTGGTCCAACCCTAGCGATCGTTCAGTGATAAAGCCCGCCAGTACAATAAAGGCGATGGGGGCGATCGCAGGCAGTAGCACAGCCATAGGCGAGTGAAGAATTGACTAGCAGGGCGATCGTCTTATACCGTTGCCCATCATTAAATCCACAGATGGAGCAAGGGAGCGCTGAAGCGGGGGAGCAAAATCTGTGATCGTAATTGAGAGAATGGGTATTAGCTATTTAAGTTAGGCCAGCGGATATCGTTGCGATACCCAGCCAATCATCCAATGTCTCGCCATCGGTAACGAAACTGGCGATGGCTTTAAGAGCTAGAAGGTGAATTTTGCGGTGTTGAAGCAGGCGGATTGAGGCTACGAAAGTAGGTGCTGCCCACGACTGCTAAGAAGAAAAAGTAGGCGAGTGCTTGTCCTGCATATAGCCGTTCCCGATATCCCAGTAAGGTTTTGAGCAACACACCGGGGAACTGTTTGTCTGGCAGGATATTGTGAGCATCCCAGAGCAGTGGTCCCAAGAGGCAGGAGGCTTGTGAAATACATAAATCAGCGTTGACTGGGTCAAAACTACTGATGGCTGTAAAAGCGGCGTCTAAATTGCGAAAGAAAGAGATAACGAGCCCGCCAATAATCAGCAAGAGCAACAGCCCCATCACCTGAAAGAACAGACGCAGATTAATCTGAACCCCCCATTTAAAGAGGGCCAAACCAATCAGTGCTGCCCCCAGAAGTCCGCCGATCGCTCCCACGGTGGCGATGCCACTACTTTGGACGCTCGTAAACACAAACAAGACGGTTTCAATGCCCTCGCGCAAGACCGCAATACACACCAGGCTGAAGATCGTGACGCCGGCGGCATCGGCTTCGATCAGGGCCATTGATACGGAGTCTTCAATATCGGCTTTGAGCGATCGCGACTGGCGTGTCATCCACAGCAGCATCCAACTCAACATAATGATGGCGATCGCGCAGAAAAGACTGTCAAATAGCGGCTCAATAATCGGCTCCAGATTGGGAAAGCCGCGCTGTACCTGGGCCACGCTATTGAAAATGACAATACCGCTCAGGAGGCTGCCCAGCAATCCTGCCAGAATTCCTAGATAGACCCAGCGGTTAAGCTGACTCTGTTGTGCTTTGCTCAAGCAAGCAAGCACAATGCCCACGACTAAGGCTGCTTCAACACCCTCACGGAGGGTGACAAAAAAAGTTGGTAATGCCAGAGTAAAGTCCATTCAGTTTCAGGAGGAATACACACTCCTCCCCGATTGTAAAAGGTTTGCCTATTTCCAGAAGCGGACATTGTCTCTAAAGCAATTTCCAAACCCGAATCGATTTGTCGGCGCTGGCACTGGCAATTAATCGACCGGTACGATGCACTGCGATCGCGTTTACCGCATGGGTATGACCAGTGAGCGTATGGAGCCGCTGCCCAGTTTTAGCATCCCAGATGCAGATGCTGCGATCAGTACTGCCGCTAATAATGGTGCGATTATCCGGCGCAATTCGCACAGCATTTACTTCCTGAGTGTGTCCTGCCAGGCAGTGAATCATGGCCCCTGTCCCGATGCTCCACAGACGAACCGTTTTATCTTTACTGGCACTGGCCACAAATAAACCATCGCGGCTAACAGCCACATCATTAATGGGGCTGAGATGGCCTGAAAATACCCGCACCATTTCGCGTGTTCGCAAATCCCAGAGGCGCACTTTATTGTCTAGGCCACCGCTAAGCAAAGCCGTTTCGTCAGGGGTTATCGCTACGGCCCGTACAGCTGCTGGAGAACCCAGCAAGGTATTCAAAAGGCTACCTTTATCGAGTTTCCATAGGTTAATGGTTTTATCTTTGCTACCGCTGGCAAGGATCCAACCCTTGTGGCCAATGGCGACACTCGTAACATCACGAACGTGTCCCTTGAGGGTGTGTAGCCGTCGCCCTGCGGTTAAATTCCAGACTTTAACGGTGCCGTCATCGCCACAGCTAACCAGGACTTGGCCTTTTGAACTGATGGTTACATCGTTGACGCCGCGAGGGTGACCATTCAAGGTAAACACCAAGTTCCCAGTGTGCAGGTTCCAAACCTTGATGGTGTCATCCAAACTACCGCTCACCACTGTTGCAGTGCGAGGATTGAAATCGACAGCGGTGACCCAAGATTGGTGGCCGGTCAAAATGCGGGCACATTGCCAACTACCCTGAACCGATGGAACGGGTGGTGAAGATAGGGGTGGAATCGAAGGGGGTGAGGTACTTGCCGATAGGGGTGGGGACGAAGGCGGGGAGGTCGGAGGCATCTGACTATCAACCGCGACAGCCCCCCAAGCAGGTACCGATTGGAGGACTCCGCCAGATTCAGAAAATTGTCCGCTCGGATGCTGACGGATCCAGCCGGGGACGTTGCCCTGTAGTTTAGGCAAGCGCTGGAGGGCATTCATCGCTTCTTGGGCTGTTTGGTAGCGATCGCTCACAGCATCTAAGACCAAACGATCCAAAACTTGCCCAAATTCTTCGCTAACGGCCAGGGCTTGTTCTGCCAACGCTTCGCGCCATCGCCACCGACCCTCTATGGGGTCATACAAGCTATCGGGTTTGCGTCCAGTCAAGAGGTGCATACAGGTTGCACCGAGGCTGTACAAATCACTGCAAGGATACGCCTGCCCTCCCCGCAACTGCTCAATTGGAGCATAGCCTTCCGTCCCAATGCGGGTACCGGGTTCGGGCGATAGCGCTTCGCCAAATTGCTTCGCAATGCCAAAATCAATCAAAAATAAACGGCGATCCGTATCACGCCGGATCAGATTAGTCGGTGTAATATCTCGATGCACCACATTGTGGCGATGGATGAACTCCAGAACGGGCAAAATGTCTTGCAACAGTCCACGAATATCGCTCTCATTAAAAGGCCCACGACTCAGCATTTCCTGAATCAGGGTTTTGCCATCAATAAACTGTTGCGTTAGGTAGAGATATTGCTCATGCTCGAAATAAGCCAAGAGGGCAGGAATTTGGGCATGTTCGCCGAGATCATGGAGACGGACAGCCTCCTGCTCAAAGAGCTCAACAGCTTTGTTAAAAGACTTTGTCCCTTGGGTTTGTGGAGCAAATTGTTTGATCACGCAGGGAGCATTCAGCCGATCAACATCGGAAGCCAAATAGGTTCGCCCAAACCCCCCCCGACCAATTAGCTTGAGGGGCTGGTAACGACCTCGCAGCATCTGAACCAGAGGTTTGCCGCAACTCCGACAGTTTTCTGCCGTATCGCGATTCATCGGATGGGAACAGTGAGGGTTGAGACAGCAAATCATTCAGTCGCGCAATCAAATGACGATTCAGAAAAGGGCATACACGATTCAAAGCAAGGACACCCACAACCTGATAAATGCCAGAGAGAATGTACTTCAATAAGTGTGCCCCGACATTTATGGGCCTTGGAGAAACAAGCGCTATTCCCTTATGCAGCTCTAAACTCTGGGAAACCTCACACCTACAAGTCTGCTCCACAGGCAACCTGTATACAGAACTCAATTAACTCATCCTGAGCCCTCAGCAGACACTATTGGTAGGGTGAGTAGTTAGAGATAAGCATAGTCTAGATTGCTAATAGCCTTACGAATTCTCAAAGAATCGCTGAACTCATCATAAGCAGTAGCATTTCGTTACATTTTAAGATCTCTTGGGAATGGGCAAAATCCCTGCGGTATGGTGATTAGCAAGTGATTTCAAAACCCTACTTAACAAATGACGCTGGCTCAGCCCCCGCATAAAAAAGCTAAAGCACTTCGTCCTGGTGCACGTCGTCCAGCCAAGGAATTATGCAGTGAATGTGGTCTATGCGATACCTATTACATTCACTATGTCAAAGAGGCGTGTGCGTTCATCAATCAGCAGTTTCCAGCTTTAGAAAAGGCAGCCCATGGGCGCGATCGCAGGCTGGAGAGCGAAGACGAGCAATACTTCGGTGTCCATCAGTCCATGATGGCTGCCCGCAAACACGAACCGATTGAAGGCGCTCAGTGGACCGGGATTGTGAGCTCAATTGCGATCGCCATGCTGACCCAAGGAAAGGTCGAAGGCGTCGTGTGCGTCCAAAATACTGAACGCGATCGCTTTCAACCTAAGCCGGTTCTTGCGACGACTCCAGAGGAAATTCTGGCTGCTCGAGTCAATAAACCCACTCTTTCCCCCAACCTATCGGTATTAGAGCAGGTTGAGCAGTCTGCGATGAAACGTTTGCTGGTCATTGGGGTGGGTTGCCAGATCCAGGCGCTTAGGGCCGTCGAGAAGCAACTTGGTTTAGAGAAGCTCTACGTTTTAGGAACTCCCTGTGTCGATAATGTAACTCGTGCAGGGCTCCAGAAATTCTTGGATACGACTAGCCGCTCACCCGAGACCGTAGTGCATTATGAGTTCATGCAAGACTTTCGGGTGCACTTCAAACATGAAGACGGCTCGATTGAAAAAGTCCCCTTCTTTGGTCTCAAAACGAATCAGCTCAAAGATGTCTTTGCCCCCTCCTGTATGAGCTGCTTTGACTATGTCAACGGTCTGGCTGATATTGTCGTCGGCTACATGGGAGCGCCCTTCGGCTGGCAGTGGATCACGGTGCGTAATGAGCGTGGCCAAGAAATGTTGGATCTCGTAATGGAACAATTGGAGACCCAACCGGTTGACTCATCAGGAAAGCGGCAACCTGCCGTGCAGCAAAGTATCCCCGCCTACGATCAGGGAGTGACTTTGCCTATGTGGGCCGCCCAACTGATGGGCGTCGTGATTGAGCGCATTGGCCCTAAAGGGTTAGAGTACGCGCGTTTTTCTATTGATTCGCACTTCACACGCAACTACCTCTATGTAAAGCGTCATCATCCAGAGATATTGGATGACCATGTGCCTGAATTTGCGAAGCAGATTGTGAGCCAGTACACGCTGCCAGAGTAGATCGGCTTCTTCTAGCGCAATGCTGCTTACAGGTTCACAAACTTGCCCTAATCGGTATGGGGTAGCGGGCTCTGACGAATCTTGCAGCCTGATGGCTGTGGGTTACCGGAAGAAATTCCCTCTTTGAAGAAAGCGCTCGTAAGGTCTGGAACCTCACGAGCGCTTTCAGTTTTGATGCTGCACTTTAGTTTAGACAAACTAAGTAGCTAGGCCGATTCAACTGTAGGATGGGTTAGCGGTAGCGTAACCCATGTGGGTGTTGGGTTTCATTCCTCAACCGCAATCTACGATGTCTTACATTTAATTGCAACTTCCTAACTATGCAGTCGCAGAGCGCTTGCGCTTGAGCACAATCCCAACCCCTGCTGCTGCTGCCGTACCTAATAGAGTAAGAGGCTCAGGAACAACTTCAACTTCAACAGCTTGAAGGCGATAGTCGTCGTTTGATTCACCTACCGTGAAATCGAATACTGTACCAACCGTATTAAGTCCAAAGGGAACACCGTTGTCAGGGTCACCCTGGCTAACGACTTCTTGGCCATCAGCGATTAGCGTAAACTCATCATTGTTCTGAACTCTGACGAAGGTGGCAGACAGGATTCTCACGACGTCGTCGAAAGTGAACCTTAGCGCTTCAGTGCTGTCACTACCATCGATTTGTCCAGGCCTAGATCCAGGACCGCTACTAACCCCTAAACCTGCCCCTGCCCCCATTCCACCTCGGCGAGCAACTGATGCTGGCGCGGCATCATCAAAGGCAGTAACTGTTAAATTCAGCCCCTCAGCAGAAGAGTAACCGATGGAACTAGATGTCTGATTGGAACCACGCAAATCAAACGTAATTCCAGCAGCCTGAACAGATTCAGCAGCCACAGCTAAAGTACTCATGGCAGCAAGTGCGCCTAAACCTAAAATGCGATTGTTCATGATGTCTGCTCTACGCAATATTACTTAAACTGAGTGACAAGCGTGCCATATAGCGTGCTCAAAATTTAGATGAACCCTGCTGACAATTAATGCCTCACACAACCGAGAATTCAGACAAACTCTACTGTTAAGTAAGCTACATTTCGCGAAGTCAGATCCCTATCTCTCACGACAATATAGCTGACACAAATACTGAAAGTAAAGATACTGATGTGGTATTTTAGACATTGAATCCGTAAAGATTCCGTGAAGTCCTCAGTGTCAAGTAACTAGCCTACAAACATCGAGAAGTATGACGTCGTTTGTCTGCTAAAGGTGCCATCGAAAAACTTCTATGTTTGCCATCGATGCAGAAACTTCCCACTTTCGAGCTCCAATTAAATGTTCCTCTGCACCTATTGCGTTATCGAGGCCACGTTACGTAGTCCCTATTCCTATCATTCTCAATCACCTAAATAGAGCCAGCTCAGTCTTGTATTCAGGTGTTTCAAAATAGCTGGCAAAATACCGAGACAACAGATGTCAACATCGCTTTCCAGACCTCTGCGTCATAAAGGTTTTGTGAAGTGGTTCATCTGGATTGAGCAATGTCATGATGTGCAGACACTTGCTTGGAATAGTTACTCCATTCTCAGACATGCTCCTGTTCCCAAGCAAAAAGATAGCGATGAAGAAGATTGAGGATCACTCCCTTTGGAACAAAGACAAAGAGATTGTAAATTGAGAGTGACCTGCACTCTGGCAACACCGTGAAAGCAATTACTCTGCTCGGCTCCACTGGCTCTATCGGTACCCAAACGCTTGATATTCTCGAATCTCATCCAAACGACTTGCGACTGGTTGGGATTGCTGCTGGGCGTAACGTCGAGCGGCTGGCGCAACAGGTACGGCAATTCCAGCCAGAGATTGTAGCTATTTACGATGAAAGCAAGCTCAGTGAACTGCGTGCGGCGATCGCTGATATGGATCCTCAGCCTCAAATCTTGGCTGGGAGTGAAGGCATTGTCGAAGTTGCGCGCTATGGTGATGCGGAAGCTGTTGTAACTGGAATTGTCGGGTGTGCGGGTCTTTTGCCAACACTTGCGGCCATTAAGGCTGGAAAAGATATTGCTTTAGCGAATAAAGAAACCCTGATTGCCGGCGGACCAGCTGTGCTGCCTTTAGTCGAAAAGCACGGAGTTAAGTTACTGCCCGCCGATTCAGAACACTCAGCGATTTTCCAGTGTTTGCAAGGTGTGCCCGCAGGCGGATTACGCCGCATTCTGTTGACGGCTTCCGGTGGGGCTTTCCGCGATTGGCCTGTGGAAAAGTTGCCTGAGGTGACGGTTGCCGATGCGATCAAACATCCCAACTGGAGTATGGGCCGTAAAATCACGGTCGATTCTGCCACGCTGATGAATAAGGGGCTAGAGGTGATTGAGGCCCACTATTTATTCGGGATGGACTATGACAACATCGATATCGTGATTCATCCGCAAAGCATTATTCATTCCCTGATTGAGCTTCAAGATACTTCGATGCTGGCTCAGTTAGGCTGGCCCGATATGCGCTTGCCCCTGTTATATGCGCTCTCCTGGCCTGAGCGCATTTACACCCATTGGGAACCCCTAGATTTGGTGAAAGCTGGGACGTTGACCTTCCGAGAACCAGACCATGTCAAATATCCCTGTATGGATTTAGCCTATGCGGCAGGCCGTGCTGGCGGTACGATGACGGCGGTACTGAATGCGGCGAATGAGCAAGCGGTAGCGCTATTCCTAGATGAGAAAATTCGCTTCTTGGATATTCCTAAAGTGATTGAGAAAGTCTGCGATCGCCACCGGAATGACCTTAAGGCGCAACCCGTACTGGAAGACATTTTGACGATGGATCAGTGGGCTCGTACAGAGGTGCTCGCTGCCAGTAAAACCTTAAAGGAAACCGTTACTGTTTCTATCGGTTAAACGCTATGGAAATAGTCATTATTATTGGGGCTCTACTGCTTTCCTTCCTCGTGTTTACTTGGCTTTTGAAAGTTGCACGCGCCACTTTCAAGACGGCCATTTCAGTCGCTTTACTCCTGTTGATTCTGCAGCTAGCGTTTGGGATTGGGCCAGTTACGCTATGGGAGCAAATTCAGAGCTGGTTGCCTGGATTTGAGTCCGCCAACTAGCAACCACAGATGGCTGTTGAGACCGAAACAATAGCAAGATAGCAACCTTATCAGCAGAAAGCACGGGGAGTACCTAAGTACTCCCCGTGCTTTCTATTAAGAAAAATACGCGATCGATAAACCAACCAAAATGGTAATCCAAATGACAGTCCAGGGGCCAGGTTCATCAGATGAATCAGATTTCGCTGGAGGTGGGCCTGTGAGATCTTTGTAAGCAGCTTTTAAGCCCTTCATTAATAAATCACCTGACGAAGGTGGATCCGGCTTTTTGACCGGTATGTGCAGAAAAATAAATAAACCAATGACAAAGATAAAAACAAAGGCTTCCATAAAAGCTTAGAACTCTTTAATAGGTACATTCAGCATGGCTTAGGATTTTTGCAAATGAAATAGGGGAAAGTTCAGAAAATCTCAGGAAAACTATAGAGACACCTTGACTATCCAATCCCAAACCGTAGATGCAACCGTTGAATTCTGCCAAATATTGCTTTGGCTATGAGGCTAAGACACTTAGAATCACCCAGTTGCTCAGCACACAGTCCAATAGCTTGCCGTCTTTGCCCAAGGGAGCTGACGACGGCTATAAGATACCGTACTATTTCTAGCTGTGCAGCCGTGGATCAGGGCAAAACCCAATAAGATTTCTCCCCAAGTGTTCGTAACGATTTTTATGCCGATCCATGGCAATTTGCCTAAGTTCTACCGTTTAGTGCGGGGCGGGGTATTTTAGGCAATAAATATAGCGCATCCGCTTAGTTTTGAATGCCCAATAGGCAGAGAAGGAGGATAGCATTGCCATCCTCCTTCTGAGGAACTATCAGCCTAGCGAGTTCAGCGTGTTAGCTCACGGCAAAGCATCAAGCCGATTAACCAAAACGACCCGACACATAGTCGCGAGTGTAAGACTCCTTAGGATTACTGAAAATCACTTCCGTGTCATCGTACTCAACCAAATAGCCAACCTTGCCGCCTGCATCCGTTGCCTCAGCGTTGTAGAAGGCAGTGCGATCAGAGACGCGAGAAGCCTGCTGCATGTTGTGGGTCACGATCACAATCGTGTAGTTTTCCTTCAACTGCTGCATCAGTTCCTCGATTTTGAGGGTTGAGATGGGGTCAAGGGCAGAGCAGGGCTCGTCCATCAAGATGACCTCAGGCTCGATCGCGATCGCCCGTGCAATACAGAGGCGCTGCTGTTGTCCACCAGAAAGAGATAAGCCACTTTCCTTCAGTTTATCTTTCACCTCATCCCAAATAGCCGCACCGCGCAGTGAATGCTCGACCAGCTCATCCATATCACCCTGGTAGCCATTGATGCGAGCACCCCAGGCAATGTTTTCATAAATCGATTTAGGGAACGGGTTGGGCTTTTGGAAAACCATCCCAATCCGGCGACGAAGCTCAACAGGGTCAATTGTGTCACTGTAGATATTCTCGCCATGGAATGTGATTTTACCCTCAACCCGAGCGATGGCGATCAGATCATTCATGCGGTTGAAGCAACGTAAAACAGTACTCTTGCCACAACCTGATGGCCCGATAAAGGCCACAATCTCATTTTTAGGGATATCTAGGTAAACGTCTCTTACGGCCAGGGAAGAGCCATAGTAGACAGACAAATTCTCGGCCCTCAGGGCCGTACTCAATGCTGTCTGGGTTGAAGTATCTTGAACCATGTTTTAGACCGCGGTCAACAGCAAAAAAAACTACACTTAATGTGCAACGAGAAGGTTAAGAACTCGTTAGCGTGCCTTTTGAAATCGGTTACGCAAGAAGATCGCGATGGAATTCATTGTTAGCAGCGAAGCCAACAAAACAATAATGCCAGAGGCTGCCAAGCTATGAAACTCCTTTTGAGGTAGCGAAACCCAGTTGTAAATCTGAATCGGGAGCACGGTAAACGCATCCCGTGGATTTAAGGGGAGAAATGACACATAGGTGACAGCCCCCACCACGATTAACGGAGCCGTTTCCCCAATGGCGCGGGATAGAGCCAGGATGACGCCAGTCAAAATTCCGGGAAACGCAGTCGGTAATGTATGACTCCAAATCACTTGCCAACGATTTGCTCCTAGGGCATAGCCAGCACTGCGAATACTATCAGGAACCGATCGCAAAGCCTCACGGGTGGCAACAATAATGATCGGCAACACCAATAAAGCCAGTGTCATCGCGCCCGAAAGGACGCTCCGCCCCCCGGTCACAAAGCTAAAGAGCTGCACAAAAGCTCCTAGCCCCAACATGCCGTAAATGATGGAGGGTACGCCGGCCAAGTTGCCGATATTAATCTCAATAAACCCGGTAAACCAGTTATCCTCAGCAAATTCCTCCAAAAATATGCCCGAACCGACGCCGATGGGAAATGAGAAGAGGGTCACTAGCACCATAATCCAGGCGGTACCCACCAAAGCGGCAAGTAAGCCAGTCCGGTCGGCATCACTCGCAGGCAAGCTGGCAATCAGTCGCCAGCTCAGAGTCGGGATACCGTTGATTAAAATGTCACAAAACAACCAAACTAAGACTGCTAAAGCAATCATGGTAGCCGTCCAAGTCGCCGCCTTGAAAAAGCGATCCAAACGATAGCGACCACTCAAATCAAGCTTAAATCGCTGTCGCGGTTCTAGCGTTGGCGCGGCCGGCAGCTCATTCGTAAAATGCTCGGTAGTCATTATTCGTATCGCTCCCGGAATCGGCGAACAAACCAGAAACTAAAGATATTCAGGCATAGCGTGATGGAGAAGAGCGTTGTGCCAACGGCAAAGATGGTTCGATAGCGGAGAGTATCAAACGCCACATCACCCGTGGCCACCTGCACGATGTAAGCCGTCATCGTCATCACCTGGCCAAAGGGATTAAAGCCCAAAATTGGGTTTTGCCCAGCAGCCAAGGTCACAATCATGGTCTCACCAACCGCTCGCGAAACTGCCAAGATGATGGAAGCCACTACACCTGAAAGCGCTGCTGGCAAGACCACAGCAACCACGGTCTCGCGCTTAGTAGCGCCCAAGGCATAGGCACCATTGCGCAAACTCTGAGGCACTGAGTAAATAGCATCCTCACTCAGAGAAGCAATTAAGGGCGTAATGCTAATGCCGAGCACCATGCCCGCACTGAGAGCATTGAAGATACCCAAATATGGCAACGGTAATTGCCAATAGAGATCAGACTCAACGGCAAACGTGAACGGTAAGAACTCAAGGCTTGCCGGAATGGTAATTGGCGTCGATAGAAACTCGAAAATAAATTGCAGGACGGGGGTTACCGTTAACAACGCAAAATAACCAAAGACCACACTGGGCACCCCAGCAAGAATTTCCAGCATAGGCTTGAGAACTCGACGGACACCAGTAGCGGCAAACTCACTCAAAAAGATGGCTGACAGCAGTCCCAACGGAACTGCGGTGAGGATGGCGATACAAGACGTCAGTAAAGTGCCACTAATCGGAACGAGGATGCCGTACTCGGGGTCACTAAAGAGGGGTTTCCACTTCGTCGCCGTAATGAAGTGCCAGAAGGAAATCTCATTGAAGAAGCGACCGGTTTCAACCGTTAGGGTTAGCAGGATACCCACGGTGGTAGCGATCGAAATAGCAGCAAAAAGACCGCAAATACTTCTCACCACCCGTTCCATTGTCTTGGCATTCTGGTAGTTCGGTTTCCAGAGTGCTCTACTGTCATTGACAGGGGTTTTGGCGGTCATCTCCGTACAGGCATGGGGGTTCAAATCAGGGATGCAGATTGATGCCTCAATGACCGCTAGGGTAGTTGCCTTAGACCGGTCAATTGAGGAAGCAGCAATCCTAAAGTCGATAGCACTTTTGATATCCCGATGAATCTTACCGCTGGTGCGTAAAGCGAAGGTTAAGAACAGGATGAAATGATTCAGCTATTGATGTCTCGTAACCCATATGCAGAGAACCGCCAGCGAATGAGCCGTACCCAACGCGATCGCAAATCTTCTACGCTGTAAACAAGTACAGTGCAATATCCCTTAACTTATCGACAGCTAATGTACACAGTGATTTATGACGGCAACTGCAACCTATGTGTCACCCTCGTGAGCTTGCTGGAACAGCTTGATCGCGGGCAACAGTTTAGCTATGTGCCCATGCAGGATACTGATCAACTGGCACAGTGGGGGATCACAGGCGAAGACTGTGAGCAGGGCATGATTCTGCTCGATCAGCATCAGCCAAATAGACGTTGGCAAGGCAGTGACGCCGCTGAGGAAATTGGTCGTTTGCTGCCAGCAGGCGGTCTTTTCGTGCAAGCTTACCGTTCGCTCCCAGGGATGAAGGCTACTGGCGATCGCGTCTACGCCTATGTTCGGGATAATCGCTACGCCTTATTTGGCAAGCGCGATGAACTCTACACCTCTTCATATCCAGTTTGTGAGGATAATCAATGCTCCTTTTAGCCGGTAGGACTATTGGGCGATCGGTCAAAGAGGCGGCTCAGAATTGATTTTCTACAGATAAGTGAGGGGACTAAGCAGTGTCTGAAACACAAGCAAACCGCTTCCGAATTGTCTGATAGTGAATGAACATCCACCGGATGCTAGAAGCGGAATTTGAGGTCGTCGTCGATAGCCTGGAAATACACAGTACACTAATAGGCATATATACACACCCAATAATCTTAGATAACCCATGGCAACCAGCGAGTCCTCAAATACTCATGTGAACGGTTCTCTTTCGGACCGGGAATTGCAGATCGTTGAGTTGGTCACCGCTGGCCTGACCAACCAGGAAATCTCCGAGAAGCTTGAAATCAGTAAGCGGACAGTTGATAACCACATCAGCAATATTTTGACGAAAACGGCGACGGGTAACCGAGTGGCTCTGGTGCGATGGGCTTTGCAGTGGGGCAAGGTGTGTATTAACGACGTTAACTGCTGCACATTGCCCAATGTTGAGGAGAATGGCGTCGCCTCTTAGCGAGTCCTTCCTGCTTTCGCTGGGTTGGCTCAATCCTCGATTTCCAAGCCTGATAAACCCAGAGTTTCCCATCAGGCATAGGCTGTTCTCACTTCTGTGTAACTTTATTTTTGATTTACTCGATAGCGTCATGGCTGACCCTGCGACTACCCCCGATGATGTCTCAGTTGCGAACGGGACTCAAGCACCTGATGCGGTTACTCAGGAGAACGATAGGCAACAGCAAGTGGAGTATCGGCTTCACAGCCCTCGTCTACCGTTGGCTGTTTATCGAGAAGTCGCCGCGCATTTACAGCAAATTGATGGCGTAACGACCGGGTTGCTTCCGCAGACGGCTAAGGAATTTGATTACTTACAGAGCCAAGTGGGTGGGTTGTGGATTCGCTATCAGGATACGGCAGCTGAGGTTTGTGAACCCCAAGTCGAAGCTATTTTGACCTACTATGGCGATCGCTACGGCAACTGGGAAACGCTCAAGCAGTAGACAAGTTTTTCAGTTTGACAACATGAGGTGGCGCGTGGTGCAGTAAAGTCTGCTCTTGCTCCCCAAATCACACAATAAGGCGATGACAACGATTCAAACCCTGCGCGGTACCCGCGACATTCTTCCGGAAGAGACTTCCCTCTGGCAGTGGGTCGAGTCAACTGCCAGGGATTTGTTGCATCGGGCTGCCTATCAGGAAATTCGTCCACCTCTGCTTGAGCATACGAATCTTTTTGAGCGGGGAATTGGGGAAGCCACCGATGTGGTCGGCAAAGAGATGTACACCTTTGAAGACCGAGGGGGCCGCTCTATTACGCTACGACCGGAGATTACCGCAGGGTTAGTGCGGGCTGTGAATCAGAATAAGCTAGCCCCACCAGGAACGGTTCAACGGCTGTGGCACGTAGGGCCAGCATTTCGCTATGAGCGTCCGCAGGCGGGCCGTCAGCGACAGTTTCACCAATTAGACGTGGAACTGATTGGGAGTGCTGCCCCCCGAGCGGATGTTGAAGTGATTGCGATCGCGACGACGCTTTTACAAACGCTGGGTTTGAAATCCCTCACGATGGATCTGAATTCTGTCGGTAGTGGGAGCGATCGCCAACGCTACCGCGAGGCCCTCATCGAATTCCTGATGCCCCACAAAGCTGATTTGGATGAGGACTCGCAAAATCGTCTGGAGCGGAATCCCTTGCGGGTACTGGACAGCAAGGACAAAAAAACCCAGGCAATTGTCCAAGATGCCCCCAGCCTGTTGGATTATTTGGGCGATGATTCCCGCCAGCACTTCGAGCGTGTCCAGCAATATCTCACGGACTTGGGAATCACCTACCAGGTGAATCCGCGACTGGTGCGGGGTCTTGATTATTACACCCATACCGCCTTTGAAATTCAATCCGCCGACTTAGGCGCACAGGCTACGGTTTGTGGGGGTGGACGCTATGATGGCCTGATTGCGCAACTCGGTGGGAAAGAGACACCGGCGATCGGCTGGGCGATTGGTTTAGAACGTCTGACCCTGCTGCTCAAGCAGTTGGAGGTGAATCCAGGCACCGCGATGGATGTGTATGTGGTTTCCCGCGGTGATGCAGCCGAAGGCGTGGCGCTGCAACTCTCCCAAACTCTCCGTCAGGCGGGACTGGCTGTAGAAATGGATTTGAGTGGTGCCGCCTTTGATAAACAGTTCAAACGGGCTGACCGCAGTGGGGCGGTCGCGTGCTTGACTTTGGGGGATGCTGAGGTTGAGAAAGGTACGGTACAACTAAAGTGGCTCATGACTGGTGAGCAACAGGAGCTGAATCAAGCCGAACTTCTGGATGAAGTCGCTGATTTTTGCCAAAAAGTTACAGCGGTTTACAGGGCCGATAAATCTGTTTAAGCCGTCACTTGAAACTTCATCACACCCCTACATCTAATCTCTCGACGCTATGAATCCTTTTACTCCCATTCTTCATCTGATTGGCTCCAGTGCCACGGCGTATCTCCTGTCCAGTCAAATCCGCGATGTTAAAACTCGTCCTAACGTCCTGGCAGGATTCTATTTGGCTGAATCAGGTTCCGTACCTTACCTGACGGCGCTGCGCGATCGCGCGGTAGCTGAAGGTGACAGGTGGCTTGCTGAAAGGCTCACAAAACATGCGAACGATGAGCGACGCCATGGCCAGATTTTCGCTAACGCCCTCAAGCAAATTGGGAAGGAAGCGATTACCCCAACGGCATCATCACAGGCTACTGAGTCCTCCTCGCAACGTGAGAAAAGCCCCTTTTTTGATGCCTACTATCGCAATTACAGCTCCGCTGATCTGAAACCAGATGTCATCGAATGGGGCGTATTTTTAGGCAGCACTTACATTCTGGAAGCCGATGCTTACAAGGATTTTCATCACATGGCAGCAGCGCTAACGGGTGTGCCCGATATGGTTAAAGTGCAGGCTGGCATCCTTAGTGTGGCTGAAGATGAAGCAGGACATGCGGCTTACTTGAAAGAAGCGATTCAGCGACGCTACGACTACTTTACGGCGGAAGCCTTGATCAACGAGTGGCGATCGCGGAAGTCGGAAGCGCTCATGGCCATGGTCATGAATACCCTTGAACGGCGAGGCAAACTGCGCACGCTCGCACAAGATCGAGTAGATGCAGCCCCCAGTTCAGTGGAGAGTGAAGTTGCCTTCGTTGCAGCCGCGTAAGAGGCTTTCCCATAAGTTGTTAAGCTGCCCGATAGTTACGTGTATCTTAACGACTGAGACCTCTTGTAGAACTTAATCTCCTAACAGGAGAAAGCATCGGCAGTGATTGTGATACTGCATTAGAAAAACGTTTAATTATTGCCAATAAAAAAACTTAGCTTGAACTACTCAAGCATCCTCAAACAAATTTTCTAATAACCAGGAAAGGCAGGCAACTAAGATGGCGCTACAGAAAGACATAACACCTACAGTCACATCATTGCTTTGGAAAATTCGTGTCAGCCAACTAGATTCAATGGTTCGGATCGAAAATTCCGGATCAATACCTATCTTTACCTGTTTAGTGCGGCCAGCAAAGTGCAAATCAATTCCAAAATCTGCTGTAGAATTCCTTACACCTTCCTTATCTAAAGATCCTACACCATCACCTAGATCAGGAGACTTAATCAATAGATCAACAATTGATTGAATTCCTTCACCCTGTAGGAGCAAAAACTGCCTTTCCTCCAAATCAACACTTTGCTCTGCCATTGAGACTTTCCCATTCAAAATAGTGGATACTTGACGAGTATCGTTTACATCTACTCCAGAACGACGTGACTCAAAAGTTACATTCCTGACTGCCAAATCTCCCCAGAACCATCGCTCCGAATCATAAGTCTGTGGGTCAGGTAAATTCATCGAAACTCCCAAGTCCTTAGGGATTTCCATTGGTGGCAGATCTGAGGCTGTTGGAATCAACTCAAGTTCTAATTCATCTCCTGACAGATTCAGTGCTGGAATTTCATATTTCTCAAGCTTTAGTATGAGCGGATCCTGCCCAATATTCAGCTTCAAACTTCCTAATCCAGTAGATGATGTTTCTTTAGTTGTTGATTGTAAAGTAAAACTCAAGCGATGTCTGTTAAAGGGATTGTATCTAAGAGATTGAACTTGAACTGCCTTAGCCAGTCGCAGCTCTTCCACAACTAGATCACTTCTACCTGAGCCTTTTGGCTCCATACTCCAGCGACTCTCAGAAGATGTCAGAGCAATAGATAGTGGGCCATCGTATCGAGAGAAGCTGGCTTCTTTACCATTAAAGCGCCCGTTCAAGGATAAAACCTGCTGCCCTAAAACGTTGATTTGACTGACTGCCGGAATACTATTCAGAAAAAGCTTATCGTCCATAGTATTAATGAAGCTTACCTCCCCCACTAGGACTCTGCCTTCAACTGGATGCAACCATGGAATCCGGGAACTTATCAGCACCACACTGCATCCAATGGCTACCAGCGAAATGAATGCAAAGCGTGGCCCCCAACGTAGGGAGTGTGGGAGCCTGATCCACCTTGCTGCTATTCTTCTAGCCATAAAAATTGCTAAGTAAGGTGTTCTATTGGAGCCAGGATGGAATGTGACGAAACGGTTGATTGTCGTCATCCTCTATCGGAGAACTATTCCCTTGCTCCATTGCCACCCAATAATGAATAACGTAATCTCCAGCTTGGGCAGGCTTATCCTGAGGATCTTTTCCATCCCAAGTAAACTTAATTTCGTCATTCTCAAAAGAATTTCGGGAGGTTTCATAATATATCTGACCATTATTCCCATGAATGACAAATCTAGAAAAACGTGTTGGCTGTTGAGCCCAGAACACAATTTCATATTCTGTACCTTGACCTCCTATTATGACTGGGAGAGCCAAGTTTGAATGGTCGTCATAGGCGAGAGCACGCAAGCTATTCAAGGATGTTTCTGAACTACGCAAAACGCTAGTATCGAGCCAATAGAAAAAATATTGTCCTCTCAAAACCCAGGGAATCCTGTCAAGTTGGTATTTGGAACTATATGACTGCAGTCGTACGCTAGGTTCTCCGCCCCTAGTTGTAGGTGGCACTCCAAGCATTAGCTCAGAGCTCATAGTACTAGAACCCCTAATTGTAATGGAGCTCAACCTCACAGCTCCTGCAATTGGAGTTCGCGAAATCCCTTCGCAGCGCCCATCCTCTCGCTCACCATAATCTAAAGAGCCGGGCTCGACCGGCTCACATGCCTGGGCTCTCGAAAGGCCAGTTGCTATTGCAAACGTTATAAATACCAATACTGTCAGATGCTTAAGCTTCATCTATATCACCTTCCAAAACTGTAGCTGGGCACGAAGCGACTGCATTGCATAGCCAAACCCAAATCGGCCCGGCCCAGGTGTATTGACAGAAGTATCTTTTGTGGTAACGATTCCCACTACATTTCCTTCACTGTTCAAAATTGGGGCACCGGAGAATCCTGCGTCTAAGATGCCTGTAAAGTTTCCTAGTTTCAGAATATTTACGTCTCTCTGCCGATCATTACTAGCTACTTTACCGCCTAAGACTAGCCAAGATCCTCCAGAGTACTCATTAACTGTATGACCGATTATGTACACATCATCCAAAGCTTCCGCACTATTTGGGGACACATCTAGCTTTTGAATATAAGCTGGTGCATTGCGAACCTCTAATAAAGCCACATCTAGACTACTACTTACCTCGGTAACCGTAATCGGGTTTTGTGCAAGGAGAATGAGGGGATTATCGCTTTCTGTGTAGAACTCAACGGTTACCTCTTTACTGATTTGGCCAGGTCGAAAATTTTGCTGACTATCGAAAATTTCATCTACTACTACGTGACGTGCTGTCACTATCCAGATGCTTTGACTGTCACGCTTAATGATCCATCCAGTGCCAGTGCTTGAACCACTGTTCAACTTAGCATCAATCTTGACAATGGAAGGTCGCTTCCCCCTAAGTAACTCTCTATTGGATGGTGGTTCTTCTCGAGGAATAGCAGTAGCATTTGGATTCAACAATTGATTGATCTGCCGTAAATTGTTCAAGGCCACTGTGTAGCTAGGCTCAATACTTAACGCTGTTTGATACTGAACTTGAGCCTCCAAAAGTCGCCCCTGCTGTTGCATGACCGAGCCAATATTAGTGTGTGTCCAAGCCTTCAGCTCAGATCGGTTATTGCCCTGTTGGAGCTGATCTAGCAGTTGTCGATAGGTTTCAATAGCTTCGGACAAATTTCCTTGCTTCCGTTGAACTCCCGCAAGAAGTGAATAGTTGTAGGAGATAGCTTCAGGGTTGGACTCAAAAGTGATTGCATCTTTATAAGAGGAAGCTGCCGCATCAAACTGCCCTAGCTGTTCCTGTACCAGACCTTTATTGCGATGGGCATAACTATTGGTGCGATTAAGGCGAATAGTCTGGTTGTAGTAATCAATGGCTTCTTGCCATCGCCTTTGACTATATCTAACATTACCTAGGCCGTTGATCGAGTTGGAATCGTTACGTACGTAGCTGATGGCAGCTAAATACGCTTCTTCTGCCTCCGGCAAGTTCCCCTGATTGCGCAAGGCAAGCCCTAGGTAAAAGTAAGCCCTGTTTAATCTGCCGCTATTGATACTGCTGTATGTTCTCTCCTGTTGAATGATACTATTTGCAATAAACTCTAGTCGAACATAATTGCCTGACTGAGAAGCTTGCCTGGCTTCTTCAAAGAGCTGATCACTGGATTGAGCAAAACCGAAATGTGATAATGTAGTGATAAATATGCAAACCACTATCATAATGGTCATAAATGGCTTTCGATTCCATTTTCTAATTGATAGGGAACGCAGCATATATCCCTCCATCCATCTAGGTACGCGCCTAAGTTTTCATAAGACTATCCCAATTATTATTCAATCATCTAGTCTTGCTTAAGAAATTTCCATGTAAGCAAGAAACAAAATACTAAGCAGGTGGCAAATATCAGACTTTGCTCAAGCTTCATATAACAGTGATTTACTAAACTAGCTCACTCCTCCATTTTGGAAAAAATGCTGGGTATAAAACCCAGAAAAAATTGCAGACAGTGATTTAATAAGCTTTCTAGATTTTTAGGAAATGACGAATGTCTACTGATTGTCAAGAGCCTGCTATTTTCCCGGCGAAGACAATAGTGCTGATTTTTCCTTTTGCACGTATGCTTGTATGTAATAACGATTGAAGATGCCAGATGTCTCAGCCCTGAGGTATTCCTTTTGAATCCTCACAAACCTTGTGTAGACTTAGGTACATCTATTGCTTTTTTACAAGTCAACTACTTTGTTGAGACAAGAGAAATGTACCAAACCTTCTTTCTAGGTCTATTTCTGCTGGGGCAGGGGAATCTTCAGTCATATTTTATTCAATCATCTTTGTTGGAAGTATCCGGATTGGAATCGAATCCTATATCTTCTGGATTGTCAGAAGAAACTTCCAGTGAAAACTTTAATCAAGGTATATTTTTATCCGAATCACTAACATCTCTGGAATCATCACCGATTGCTGGGTTTTTGAAAGTGACGGAGGGTATGGGCGAAATTACTAGCAGTGTTCGTCATGATCTTGTAGCCCCAGGAACTAATGAGAATCAAGTAACTGGCGGATATAGTCCGTCGTCTCGGCAATTGGTTCTTGAGATTGCTGGTAGGCAGGTTCAAATAACTTTGAACGAACCCTTGGTGGAGAATGAGAATATCACTTATCAGATTACCAGAGTTGTGCCCCGATTCACGGGCTCACCCTCTGTATCTCGTTTCCCTAAGCTCGTGCAGAATTCAGTTATTGTCCTTCATCCAGTGACTGGAGGTGGGACTCTCCGGCTTACCAACGGTCAAATCACTGGTGATTTTACAGTCAGAAGTCGGTATGTCTGCGGTCGATTTGAGATTGAGGATAACTTCTCTATTTCACTTACTGATAACTGCTCAGACACTGAAGCCCAGCAAAACATAGAGGATGGTCTTGTTACCGGAAAATTTAGCTTAAAAGTAAATCCTGGAAGCGCGTCTGATATTCCAGAGCTGCGTTAGGTGTAATAGGGAAATGCTTTTATGAAGAAGCACCTAAGAAACTATTTCAGGAGATGAATGTAGTAACTCGTCTAGTAACATCATTTCTATCTGGATACCTCCGATTCACCCTTGTTATGAGCTGTGTGTTTTCACGACAAAGCCATTTAAGCGTGTTTGCTTAACAATATGCAACGGACTGTATCCTAAAACGGTACGTTGCGGCTGGGGTCACCGAGTAAATAAGGGGTTTGCCCCATCACCACCTTCGGCTGCAAGGGTTCTGGGGCAGCGGCTTGGCCCCAGTGCTGTTCCAAGGTGGCGAGGAGAACATCCTGCTGGGCGCGTAAGAACGCTAGATCGCCGCCGCGATTTTGAATCGAAAACCACACCGGCCCGCGATCGCGCGTGGGGAAAAAGCCCGCCAAAGAACTCACCGTATTTAGGGTGCCTGTCTTAAGGGCAGACTCCTCAGGCAGTTCGCGATAGATCAACGTACCAACATCCTGTCCAGAGACCGGCATTACGTCGGCCACCGATAAACCATAGGGACGGAGTTTGCGCTGAATCGCGAGCAGCATCGACACGACTGCGCGGGGCGAGATCTGGTTCTCGTCACCCAATCCAGAGCCATTAATCAAGCGAATTTCAGTGGTTGGAATGTTGGTATATTTGGCCGCTGTCGTCACGACCGCATTGACACCGCCTACCGCATTTGCTAACTGCTCCGCCATGATGTTGTTACTGTAAATATTCATGGCTTTCAGGAGCGCGACCAAATGCAGCGATTGATGGCGAATAAGCCACTGGGTATTGTCGGCTGTCACCGTAGCAGGCTGCACCAGAATGGCCCCATCCATCGCTAAAGAGGGCTCTGGTGTCCCCGGCGGCATCGAGTTGTAAATCCATCGAGCATCGGCAGACCAGCGGCTAGCATCAAAGGCTTCAATCAGCAGTTCGCCGGAACGAATAGACTCATTTTCAAAGTTCATTGAAAACGCACCGAGGATAACCAAATTACCAGCAATGCGCTGTATCCCTCGTTGTTGTAGGGTATTTGCCAGAGCGATCGCCTCTTCCCACACAAAATAGGGATCGCCATCCCAGCGAATGACTAAATCGCCCTGAAGGACGCCGTTTTCAATCACGCCGGTATGGCCAATCCAGGTTTCAAACCGATGATTTACCTGCCAGGTGCTCAAAGCTCCCAAGGTAGTGGCAACTTTGGTTAACGATGCGGCGGATAAAGCGGTGTCCCCTTTGTGAGCCGCGATCGCCCGCGCCCCGGTTTGCACCCAAACGCCTTGCTCTTCGACTGGAAAACCTGCGTCTCTGAGGGAAGTTAAGTAGCGGCTGACAATAGCTCTCGCCTCAGGGTCGGGGGCATTCATGGCCAATACCCAGGGCGATTGCCAACGAATCACTTCTTCCATCGATGGCCAGTTCATCGTCTGAAATGTGACTGACGTTTCGGGCTGATCGCCCCCTAAAGAAAGCAAACTAAGCGACAATAACGCTTGATACAGCATGTGTAGCGCGCTCTACAATCCGGCAATCATCCTAGCGAACTTCCTACAATATGCGATGTTTGAGCACCTTTTTATTTAATGAATATCTAATAAATTTGACTGTTGGGTAGCTCACTCACATCAATCGCGGCCAAATCGGGCCGTTGTCCAAGCATACTATCGACCTGTTGCATTCATTTTCCCAAGCTCTCGATACATGACCGTTACTGAATCTATCCCTGCCACAGTCGCTGCAACCACAGGCTTTGTTTATCAACCGCCTGCGGCTGCCCTCACGGCTCAAACTATTTTGGTGAAACCGAATTTGGGCTATCCTGTGGGGCCACCCGTTACCGTCAGCATGGCAGTCTTGCAACAGGTACTCATGGGGCTACGGCAGGCCAATCCCAAGGCTGAGATTCTGATTGTGGAAGGTGTCTGTTCTAAGGTTGCCTTTACTGACATTATGGGCAAATTGGGGGTTTACCTATTGCTAGACGAAGGGATGCAGTTGCTGGACGCAGATACCTTGGAACTGATGGAATATCCCAACACAGCAGCGACTCCCGTTCGCTTTCGTAGCCTTTGGGCACCACGTCTGATTGAAACCGTGGATTGCCGCATTTCCGTCGGCGCGTTCAAGCGAACCCATTTGAAGGGGCGATCGCTCATTTCAGCCTCCTTGAAGAATCTATACGGCTTATTTCCCCGCAGTCGTTACAAGGCCCGCAGCGCGAGTTCACGAGGGCAACTCCATCGTCCATCTGTGCCAGAAGTCCTCCAAGATGTCTATTTCACCATTGGTCATCGGTTTGAGGGGGCCGTTGTGGACTGTGACCAAAAATTTGTGAGTCATGACTGGCGACCCGATCGCGGCGAGGCTTTGCCAGTCGGCCGCGTTATCTGGGGCGAAGATCTGTTAGCCGTTGATCGTCTGGCTTGTGAAACCGGCAAGGAACCCATTCCGGCATACATCAATAGGATTCAGGAACAATGCGGCCAATAGAATTCAGCCGAAGAACGTGTGGTATTTGACAAACTACATTTATGCGACTCCGTCCCAAGTTAGCCACTGACCATAGCTGTACGCGGGCCTGGCAAGTTCGATAGTAACTGGAAGAGATCGAGCCGCTTTTGGGTTTTACTTTTGGGCTCAGTACCACTGGTTGAAGCATTTGCATCGGTAGATGCTGACGGCTCTGGATTTGTCGTGACTGGCGCTGACCACCTATCCTCTGTCGCCTCTGAGGTCGGCGGTTTGGCCCAACCATCGTCTACTGGCGTAACAGGGCCATGCATTTTATCCACTACTCGGGCGATACCTTGGATGACATTGTCATAGCCCGCATCATGGCTACTCCATTCTGTGACTGGCTTACCATCAGTGGGTAAAACTTGCAGTTTGGCGAAGGGCATTTGCTGCCAGGCACAGGGAGAAAGGATGATAGGAATAACGCGCGCCGTCCTTTGCTCGTGGTGCATTAATGCCCGGGTCATCTCTTTGCTAAAGCAAAAGTCAGAACCAATAAAGCGTGCGGTAATCAATAGCAGAATAATGTCGGCACTGTCTAAGGCTTGGAGGATTTCTTGATTCCACTCGTTACCTGCATCGATCGCCCGATCCTGCCAGATACGAATCTTCCCTAAATTTTTCAATGCTTTGAGAAAGACGACCAAGTCATCTTTGTAGGGCTCATCCTTGTGGGAGTAAGACACAAAGACCTTGAGAGGCATCTTTTCAGTGGCTGTAGAACTCATGGGCAATCGCTCAGCTTTCAACCATCCAATATAGCCGTTGGGTTGAGTGAGGCCACTGTTGATGCAAGCAGTGCCACACAAAAGTCAAAAAAAGGGGAGCGATCGCTCCCCCTCGCCTCATTCAGGTAACACCAAACTTGTCTAGAAGCGGGTTTCGCAAAGTCTCAAGCGTAGAGTTGAGACGATCCAAAACCGGCCTCATCTAGGTGTTGGAGTATCCTGTCCCAACGTCCTAATAGCGATAGCTGCTAGCACCGGGCTTGTGAACGATAAAGCTCAGAATTTGACACTGCTTGACGTTGTCGAAACCCACAACGCGAATGAAGCAGTTGGGATATTCCGAACGACAAGCTTGAACTTCGCTCAACACTTCAGACGTGCTCGTTGCATTGAATAGAGGCAGCTTCCACATCGTCCAGTAGTAAGCCTTAGGATCAGAATCCTCGTTGAACTCAATGGCGGCAATAAAGCCCATTTTGAGAATGTAAGCAATTTGCTTCTCGATTTGCGCATCCGTTAAAGGAGGCAAATACGACATAGTTTCGTAACGACGCTCTTTAGGTAGAGTCTTCATGATGTCCTCAATAAAGTTCCTGGTTTTTATGTTGTGAGTGCTCGTGGGGAGAATTAATCGCCACTCGACTCAACATCGTGGGAGGATTCCGAATCACCGATCAGGTCAGTGCTCGAAATCTGGGTAATGCGCTCAAGGTGGGTGCGGCGATGTTCCATGTTTGCCTGCTGAATGCCTGTGGTCAGCATCTCAGGGAGAAATTCAGCAATTTCATCCGCTAGGTGCTGCCGGACAGTCATGACTCGAATTGCCAAATCAGCTCGCTCTTCCAGCAGTGCTGTAATGAAGGCTTCCCCATTCTGCAAATCGTGACTGTTAGCAAACGCATTGAACCAATAACCGCAGGGTGGATCAAGTTCACGGAGCTGGTGCATAACGACTCGCACAGCCTGATAGGTCAAGTAGCTAGTCAGCGTTTTGCCCGTATCTTTGGCTATCTGCTTAATGTTCATACGCACAATGAGCGGCGATCGCGATGCCTCCGCTTTAAGGAAACATCAAAATTTGCTCCATTGAACCTGATACCGCCAAACCAATCGGTGTTCTGAGTTGCAGTTTGGGAAGGCCCATCGAAACACCCTTGACAACGGCGAAGCAATGGCTTCGCCGCTCCAATGGCCTTAGAGCTTGTCCATCGTCTCGAATTCGAACTTAATTTCCTTCCACAGTTCGCAAGCAGCAGCCAGTTCAGGCGACCACTTACAAGCTTCGCGGATGATGTCGCCACCTTCGCGAACCAGGTCACGGCCTTCGTTACGAGCCTGAACACAGGCTTCCAAGGCAACTCGGTTAGCGGTTGCACCCGGTGCATTACCCCAGGGGTGACCGAGAGTACCCCCACCGAACTGAAGAACGGAGTCATCACCAAAGATTTCTACCAGAGCAGGCATGTGCCAAACGTGGATACCACCGGAAGCCACCGCCATGACACCCCCCATGGAAGCCCAGTCTTGGGTGAAGTAAACGCCGCGCGACTTATCTTGCTCAATGTAGTTTTCACGCAGCAGGTCGATGAAGCCGAGGGTGCTTTCGCGATCGCCTTCCAGCTTACCCACAACGGTACCGGTATGGATGTGGTCACCACCAGACAGGCGCAGACACTTCGCCAAAACGCGGAAATGCATACCGTGGTTGCGCTGACGGTCAATCACCGCGTGCATTGCCCGGTGAATATGGAGCAGCAAGCCATTGTCGCGGCACCAGTTAGACAGCGTCGTGTTAGCGGTAAAACCACCTGTCAGGAAGTCATGCATAACGATGGGCTGATCAAGTTCTTTGGCATACTCGGCCCGCTTCAGCATTTCTTCGCAGGTAGCAGCCGTCACATTGAGATAGTGACCCTTGATTTCGCCCGTTTCGGCCTGAGCCTTGGAAATCGCATCCGCAACGAACAAGAAGCGATCGCGCCAGCGCTGGAAAGGCTGCGAGTTAATGTTCTCGTCGTCTTTCGTAAAGTCCAAGCCACCGCGCAGACATTCGTAAACCGCACGACCGTAGTTCTTTGCCGACAGACCCAACTTGGGCTTAATCGTACAGCCGAGTAGCGGACGACCATACTTGTTCAAGCGATCGCGCTCCACCGTAATCCCGTGGGGAGGGCCTTGGAAAGTCTTCAGATAGGCTACGGGAATCCGCAAGTCTTCTAGACGAAGCGCCCGCAGTGCCTTAAAACCAAACACGTTACCGACGATAGACGTCAGCATGTTGGTAACAGAGCCCTCCTCGAACAGATCGAGAGGATAGGCGACGTAAGCGATGTACTGGTTATCTTCACCCGGTACAGGCTCCAGGTCATAACAGCGACCTTTGTAGCGATCAAGGTCAGTCAGCAAATCCGTCCATACCGTTGTCCATGTACCGGTAGAGGATTCTGCAGCCACAGCAGCAGCACACTCTTCAGGGGGTACACCAGGCTGCGGTGTCATCCGGAATGCAGCCAGAATGTCCGTATCCTTTGGAGTGTAGTCAGGGGTGTAGTAGGTCAGTTTGTAGTCCTTAACACCGGCCTGATATCCAGATTTTGACTGAGTCGTTGTCTGCGAGTAAGACATATCTCCCTTCCTGTGAGGTTCATCACGATGCCCACCACATCACCAAAGCTGCAAAACAGCCACTGCCACAAAGTGACATGGGATGCCCCAGCGGTTGCCTATGGATAAAGATCAAAGTTCCACCCCTAGGCAGGTGGTATTAAAACAAGCACTCCAGCAACCCACAGGCCTTAGCCTCAAAGGGGTTCCAGCACTGGATTTCGGGTATCCTGCATTACCCTATGCCCTAAGAATACTATCAGCGATCAGATAAGTTTGATTTCGGAAGTTCTGTATAGATTCATAAATAAAATTTATGTAAGACTGTATCTCAGTCTTACGCTGTGTCTCATCCTGTAACTGCCCCCTTGTGTTGAAGCGCATAAGGGGATACCTGCTTTTTACTTCGCTTGAAGCAATAATGGCAATGCTTTGAACAGAGAGCCTCAGTTTTATACAAATTTTTAAGGATGTGCGACATCCAGCAGGATTGATGCAGCTGCGCTCGCCTGGCTTATCTAATTCTGGGGATTGAATTCAACTGCGTCAGTCCTATTCGTTGTTTCGGCGCTTGCTTCAGGCTACTGATGCCCAACGTTTAAGACTGATCACCACGGGAGGCTTCGTGAAATGGTTCTGCAAGACGGTAGAAGCCCTGACCTTTGGGCAGCTGCGCTTATCCTGCCGCATTACGGCAGGATAAGCGCAGTTCGGACAAGCTTGCCCATCACGTTGCCTCAGAGGTTAACCGAGTGTCTTGAGCAAGGTGACCACAGCTGGAATCCGTTGACTTTGCCAAAGTTCCCAAAGAATAGTGATGTCGTTTGCTGAAAACTGCTGTACCCTTTAGCCGAATGACAGGGTGAGTTGTGCAAACCCGTGTGGGGTTTAAGTAGGCGTGTTTGCTTGGATCAAATCCGTAATCTGGATGGGATTCAGGCTCAAGACAATTTCGTTAGGCAGCGAAGGGATAGTGAGGGCATGGCAATGAAACGGCTCAGTTGTGGCGTGTTGATAACTGGGATGATTGCCCTAGGCGGGGGGAGTATGGAAGGGGCGATCGCCTCGCCTCTCATTGCCCAAGTCAACCTGAATGAAGGGGGAAGTGAACCCACCTACAGTCCTACCCTGCCGCCTGAGAGTTTGGATCCGTTACCTTCCGAACGTCCTCAAGAAGAACGCCCCGCCGCTGACTATCGCATTCCTGCACTGCAACAGGACTATACCGGCAGCCTTTGGTTTGGCACCTGGCAAGGACAAGTGGTACGCATTGATCCAGAAACGGGACGCATTCAAGCACGTCTGAATGTGCCCAGTCGTACCGTGGGAGCCCTGGCTCAGGATAAAGTTGGACGCATTTGGGTGGGTACCTATACCGGACTCATCCGAATCGATCCGCGCAGTAATCAAATTACAGCTCAGAACTATTCTTTACCTTCTAACCAGGTACTTTCGCTACTCATTGATAGCCGTGGGTTTCTGTGGGTCGGAACCGATCAAGGGCTCGCGATGATTAGCCCTGATGAAGGTCTATTAATGACAACCCTGCGCGATTTGTCAGGGGTGAGTGCCAATGCCATGGTGCTCGATCGCAACAATCATCTCTGGGTGGGCACACTCGATGGCCTGGTGCAGGTGAACACTGCTACTGCCTACCCGCGACGAACGGTGACTAACATCCCAGGGCAGACCGTCCAAGCGCTGGCTCTGGGGCCGCAAGGGAATGTATGGGTAGGGACTTTGGAAGGGCTCGTCCTTGTGAATCCGATAACGGGTGGTGTTGTGCGCTCGGTTGGCGCGATGCAAGACCAAAACGTAATGTCCCTAGCCTTTGATCGTAATCAAGCGCTCTGGGTAGGAACTCAAGAAGGTCTGTATATCCTGAATCCCTACAATGGGGAGGTTTTAGGCCAGCTCAATAGCTTACCCGGTCGCCGGGTACTGGCGATCGCCACGGATACAGGGAATAAAACTTGGGTAGGTACCAGTGAAGGCTTAAGCTGGGTCAGCTCCACTACAGGTCGGGCAGTTCCCTACAGTGGATATGTCAATCCGGAGTTTCTCAGAGTCGTTAACTAAGGGCTGTCATCATTTAGAGCTTGAATCCTCATGCTGAAAGCGGTTCAGCCCCTAGCTAGTTTTGCCAGGCGGGCGCGGCAATGCTGATATCGCAAGGCTTTCGAGTTTAATTGATAACGCGCCCTAGCAGCCTGTGAGGCATAGTTGCTGATTATTCCCAGTGGATGGATGAATGGGGTAATGGGGTGACAGAGTGATGGGGAGCCTATCAAGCATTCCCCTGCTCATCTACTCCCCCACTCCCCTAGAGCAAACGCTGGATGAGTTCCTGCACGCCAGCGCCGCGTTCAGCCGTTGTGGTGTAATCCGCGATCGCCTTGAGTTCAGGTAAGGCATTGGCAACTGCGACGCCCAGGCCACAGGTTTGCAATAAGGGCATATCGTTTTCAGCATCCCCAATACCAGCCACTTCCTCAGGCGCAATTTGTAGATGAATTAACGCTGTTTTGAGGCCCGAAGCTTTATCGATTCCCTTAGGCAGTACCATCACAGCCCGCTTATTGAGAATCACCTGGAAGTCTAACTGCATGGCTGCCACTGTTGCTTGGACACTGGCTCCGTGGGGTTGCCAGGTTGCTACAATAACATCACCACAGTTAATCGCTTCGACACCTGCTTGCTGTAGGTGGTCGATAAACTCAGGCGGGGGAGGATTTCCTAGCCGCTGTGTGTAACCTGATAGGGGCCAGTGAAGTACAGCCCCATTTTCAGCAACAACAGCGGCAAAGCGATCCAGATGAGGACAGACCTGTGCTAGCTCATTGAGTTGGCGACCAGTCACCAAAATCATTTGTCGGCCCGACTGGCAAAAAGCCGCCACAGCCTTCCAGGTCGCTTCATCCACAACACCGTCGTTGGCTAGGGTTCCGTCATAGTCGGTTGCTATGGCACGATATGGCATGGTGCATCGTCTTTATTTATACATCAGGGAACTCTATCAACATCTGATTGACAGACTGGGGTGTTTACCCAAAACCGAACATAAGGCCTGGGATAGGGTCAGCTTAGAACTATCCGTTGGCTTTTAACGGTTGTTATGACTTGAAATACTCTGACACGATCGCATCGCTACTGCCATTATGAAGAAAGTGACTCAGTTGAGTGCCGTCCTAGGGATTGGAATTGCCTCATGGCTGGGCAATCCCTGGTTCATCACTGATACTCTAATATCCTTCTTGCCCGATGAAGCCCAGCCCTCAAAGTGGGAGCCTGTGGCCCAAGCTCAAACCCTATCAGCTCCGGAAGTTCCGCCGTTGCCAACAGCATTGCCAGAGGCTATCAATCCTACGGCAGGGGGGATTGTTGGTCTGTATCCTGAGGTTTCCGAGGATATCGGTATTGGTCACTTGCGTCCCAAGGATCTCTCCTTTTTAGACGAACCTGACTGGACTGAAAATGAAAACATCGGAGCGGGTTGGCTGCAAGCGATCGCCGTTCCGATCTATGCAGCTCCAGGCGAGAACCATTGGGGTTGGTTGATTGATGGTTGGCTCGTGCCGAATGGCCAAGAACCCCTTGCGGTTGGTCGTGATGCGGCCTTTTTGATGCTGCACACTTACTATGCAATGTTTTCCTTTCCCGTTACGGAAGTTCGCGAGGATGGTTGGTTCCAGTTAAAGTACACACCCGCTGGAACCGCTTGGGTTCACGCCAGCCACCTCAATTTGGGTGACATTGAACTGACAGTAGAACGCTGGGAGGATCGCTTCCTAGAGTTGGGTTGGGTAGAATTTCGGAACTACGGCATTTCCCAATCTTTGCGAGCAATTCCCAGCGATGGCGAACCTATTTTGGGTTTGGTTGGGGCTGAAAGTTATATTGAACCGCTGGCCTTCGATGGCGATTGGATGCGCGTTCGCGTTACCCAGCCAATGGACGGATGTGAACCGCTGTCTGGAGCTAGAACCCAAGAGGGATGGATGCGCTGGCGCAATTCCGAGAACCAATCACTGGTTTGGTACCCCCCTAAAGGCTGTTGAGGTAACGCAGTCGCTAAGAGCCACGCTGAAAACTGATAGGGTTTACCGTCTAACGCTCTGCATTTTCCAATCTTGGGAAATTTGAAGCAGAAACGGTAGCTTTCATCATCCGGTCAAGCCGACCGTGAGGTTCGCTGATGCATGTTGCGAACCTCACGATCGGCTTATGGGTTGGGGTTGCAACAGATGGGTTCTTGCGACGAAATAGCGAAGCGTCACGGCATCAACGGTTACGCTCATTCATGCCATCAAGAGGCTTGATGGCCCAATTAAGTATTAACAAGTACCCACAGATTCCTGACAGCAAATCTCGTTAGAGAATGAGTAGTCAGCGTTTAAGGTTACTCTCCAGGAAAAAGCCGCCGATAGCGTGGTCGTAAGTTAATTTGCGATAAGTCAACTTGTGCATAGCAATCCACACCTCGGAAAATACGGGTAGAGCAAAGCGCAACAATGCTTCAACCCGCTAATCAAATATTAAAGGCTGACCATAGGTTATCGCTTGATTCTTCTATTCAATCAATATCCCCAAAGGTTATGAAAACGTCTTCTTCTACGTTATTCAGCTTGGTACTCGTTAGTGCAACAGCAACGCCTTTTACCGAGGTAGCAGAAGCAGCGGAGCGATCGCAGTCAACGTCAGACCTCACAGCACAGTCTATACATCGCGATCGCGATGCAACCACCACAGTGGCGAACTCCACGGCACCTATCACCACACCCAGTCTTCCATCGTTGCCTCAGTTTAGTCACGGGCGGCAATCATCTTTTCAACTTGCCCAGTCTGTAACGGCAGCCAATGACGGAACAGGCACAATCGTTCATCAAACAGGCAACACCTTTGACATCACGGGGGGCACAAACGCAGGCAGTAACTTATTCCATAGCTTTGAACATCTTGGCTTAGAGGCCGGACAAGTTGCCAATATTCTTTCAAACCCCAGTATCAATAATGTTCTTGGGCGGGTCACCGGGGGCGATCCTTCGGTGATCAACGGATTACTTCAGGTTACGGGAGGCAATTCCAACTTATTCTTGATCAATCCGGCAGGTATCATCTTCGGGCCAGAGTCGCAGGTCTTTGTCCCCGGCACCTTTACTGCAACGACGGCCAGTGGAATCCAAATCGATGAAGATTGGTTTAGTGCAGTCGGGACCAACGACTACGCTAACCTGGTCGGCACTCCCAGCTGGTTTGCGTTCACTAACCCTGAATCTAGCAGCATTATCAACGCAGGCAATCTGAACGCCAACAGCGTCACCTTGCTGGGCGGATCGGTCGTCCATACTGGCACGATCACCACTCCCAATGGCACGATTACGATTGCCTCAGTCCCCGCACGGTACAGGGACAAAACTGTAGCGACGAAAGCTACAAGCTAATCCTGATAGGGATTTGACAAATCAAGGAGTGAGGCGGTGAGCTAGAAGTTACCATCTCGCTAACATCACCCCCTCATGAACGAGATTACCCGCATTCAAGCCGCCTTGTGACCCCATTTGTCTTGGCATGGAGCACGACTCACCTTCCTGTCACTGTTCCTGGTGGCCTTGTTTCGGGTCGAAACCGTTAACTTAGAGAAGCTCGCCTCGGTCTTTGCCAATCGAGCGCAGAGTGCCTCAAATCATAAGTGGTTGGCCCGCTTCTTGCGGAAGTTTGTCATTGACTATGATGAAATCGCTCAGGCTGTCGCACGTTGGAGCCAAATTCCTGAACCTTGGACGCTGAGTCTCGACCGCACCAACGGGTCTTTCGGTACGGTCAACTTCAATATCCTGATGCTGGGTATTGTCCATGAAGGTATCGCTTTGCCGGTGATGTGGACGATGTTGGATAAGCGCGGCAACAGCAACAGTGACGAGCGGATGGATTTGCTGGAACGTTTTCAGCGCGTCTTCCCCAACGCCCAGATTCATTGTCTGACAGGGGGGCGCGAATTTGTCGGTCGCGACTGGTGCAGCTTTTTGTTGGTGCCTGATGCCATGCCTTTCCGACTCCGGTTGCGCCACAGTGACCGCATTAGTTCGTGCTCTGGAAAGCATCGTCAGAAAGGGGAGCGGGTCTTTGCCAACTTAAAGGTCGGTGAGCAGCGTTGTCTCTCAGGTAAGCGCTGGGTCTGGGGCTGTCGTGTCGATATCGTTGCCACTCGGTTGGAAGATGGCGAACGCCTAATTCTCGCCACCGGTCATCGGCCTCCAACCGCATTGGCCGATTATCGTTTGCGCTGGGGCATTGAAACCTTGTTCGCAGCGTTGAAAACGCGGGGTTTCAACCTCGAATCGACCCATTTCTGCCACGCTGAACGGCTCAACAAGTTAATCGCACTGTTGGCCTTAGCGTTCTGCTGGGCTATGTTGACAGGACGCTGGCAACATCAGCAGCATCCTATTCCACTGAAAGCTCATGGACGACGAGCGAAGAGCTTATTTCGCTATGGCTGTGACTTTCTGCGGCGCACTTTCGTCGATTTT
>JBCBSR010000016.1:0-65452 GCA_039819045.1 Cyanobacteria bacterium J06638_28 | reverse complement strand
GACCACTTCGACCCATGGCTGTCCTCTGCTCCCTGACGCTCAATTGAGCCAAGGGTATGAGCACTTCCACATGGGCTGGACATGACCTGCCGAAGTTGACGCGATTCAGGTGCCGAAGTTGGCGCGAGTTGACTGCCGAAGTTGATGCGATTTAGGTGCCGAAGTTGGCGCGATTTTGCACTCGACGGATTTTCTGACCTGAGCCGTCTACCGTTTTGATCACTTGCTCCAGAAGGGCTCGTTCTGAATCGCTGAGTTGCACAACATATTTCTTTTTCATCGCATTCTGCTCCGGGCTCATTACGCTTGAGCTTTTCGCCTGCCTATGCAATCCTAATTCCTAAGCTGGACAGAACACTAGGGCGCGTTATCAATTAAACTCGAAAGCCTTGCGGTATCAGCATTGCCGCGCCCGCTTGGTAAAGCTAGCTAGGGGCTGAACCGCTTTCAGCATGAGAATTCAGGCTCTAAATGATGACAGCCCCTAGGGGACAGGAACCGTGGCCAATAGGTCGGTGACCAGAACCGTGGCTTGGTGCCCTCCAGCTGGAATGAGGCGGTGCGCTAAGACATAAGGGGCAAGATATTTCACATCATCTGGCAGCACGTAGTCGCGATCGCTCAAGAATGCGAAAGCCTGAAGAGCTCGATAGAAGGCTACACTTCCGCGAGGACTCACGCCGAGGGTAACGTCTGGATGTTCACGGGTTGACCGCACCAAAGTCAGGAGATATTGCTTCACCGAATGCTCGACTTTGACCTGCGTACATTGCTGCTGAATCGCTGCCACTTCCTCGGGAGTAATGCAAGGCGTGAGTTCTTCTGGACGGGTCGGTGCAGCCAGCCGTTCCAACATTTGCAATTCTTCCGCTTCCGAGGGATAGCCCAGCGTAAAGGACAACGCAAAGCGATCCATTTGCGCCTCTGGTAAGGGAAACGTGCCCTGATACTCCACTGGATTTTGGGTGGCAATGACAAAAAATGGAGTGGGTACGGGCCGCGATAGTCCGTCTAAGGTCACCTGATGCTCCTCCATGACCTCCAGCAGGGCGGACTGGGTTCGGGGCGTAGCGCGATTAATTTCGTCCGTTAGCAAGACATGGGCAAAGGTGGGGCCGGGCATAAATTGGAATTCCCCCGTGCTGGGATTCCAAATGTTGGTTCCGGTGATATCCGCTGGTAGCAGGTCGGGCGTACATTGTATCCGTTGGAATTTGCCTGCAATACAGCGCGCCAGGGACTTGGCTAACAGCGTTTTCCCCACCCCTGGAACATCTTCTAACAGGGCGTGTCCCCCGGAAAATAGAGCGACCAGAACTAATCGAATAGCTTCTTCTTTGCCGACGACGGTTTTACTGAGGTTGTCGATTAACTGCCGTACGCGATCGCCCATGTCCATTCCTGGTACTTTATGGCCCTATCATGCCTTGCTGATGGGGAAATTGACCACTTACAGCACGGCTTGAGCAGCCTCACAATCCGCCTGAATTTGCGCCTTAAGATGCTCCAGCGAATCAAATCGCTGCTCTGGTCGCAGAAAGCCCTTAAGCGCCACTGTTAAGGTTGTATCGTACAGGTCGCCAGTCCAATTCAATAGGTGAACTTCAATCGTTTGTGTTTGTCCCTTTACGGTGGGGCGAACGCCAATATTCATGACGCCTGGCAATGCCTGCTGAGGAGGTAGCTGAGGGACTCCATAGACCTGCACACGGTAGACGCCTGTGCGAGGCAAGAACTTGTCTGTAGGCACTTGCAGATTAGCCGTCGGAAACCCTAGCTGCCGTCCGAGTTGCTGCCCTCGGATGACCCGCCCAGAAAGCTGATAGGGGCGACCCAACAGGTCTTGAGCTTGAACCACATCACCGCTACATAGCGCCTGTCGAATCCGTGAGCTGCTGATGCGATCGCCCTCATCCTGAGCTAAATCGACCATAGACACCTGAATACCTCGCTGGATGGCTAAGCGCTCTAGCAGCGTGACATCCCCGGAACGACCCTGCCCAAAGCGAAAATCAGCCCCAACACTGAGATGCCTGGCTTGCAGGCGCTTAAAGAGGATTTCTTCAACAAAGTCATGGGAGCTAAGCTGAGCTAGTTCTTGATTAAACGGCAACAGGATTAGCTGTTCAACGCCTAAGTACCTCATAAAGGCAGCTTTTTCGGCTAGTGGGGTTAACCATGGACGCGCCTGTCCCGCGAAAAACTCCCTGGGGTGGGGGTAGAAGGTGACCACCGTCGGGATTGGCTGACTACGTTGGCTCTGACAGGGTGGGGACGCCGACTCAAAATCATAGGATGCAAGCAACTGTACACCGCGATCGCTATACCCTTGTAGCCCTGAGACGCCCCATACTTGAGGGAGAGTCCCATCCTGCACAAGCTCACCACAGTCATCACGAGAACTAGCGGGAAGAATGGAGCGAATAACCGTCTGATGGCCTCGATGAACACCATCAAAGTTTCCCAGGGCAATATCCGTTGGGACGCGTGCTGTTGGCAGTGAAGAGGTAATCCACACGTTAACATTCTGACACAATACGCCCCTGTCCCTGACGCTACCTTCCGGCAACCTGTGAACCACCGTCGCGGTTGGCCATAACTAAAACGGCGAAAGTGGCCCAACTTTTGTCTAGACGTGAATTGCGGGCTCAGGAACCGTCATCAAGTCAATCACCATGCCTTCACGAGCGACCACGCTGTTGGGAAACTGCTCAGCAGTATCCTGGGCAACTTCATCCATGAAGTCATCGTTATGGAGCGGATCATGGTGGAAGATGACAAGATGCTTGACATTAGCCGCCTTGGCTATCTTGACAGCTTCTTGCCAAGTGGAATGTCCCCAACCTACCTTGCTGGACTTTTCGTTGCTGTACTCACTCTCGGTATACGTCGAGTCATAAACCATGACGTCCGCATTCCGTGACAGCCACAGAACATTCTCATCCAACCGATCAGGGAAATGCTCTGTATCGGTGATGTAAGCCGCTGTTTTACCGGCCCAGCTGACGCGGTAGCCAACAGCTTCACCAGGGTGATTCAGGAGGGCGTTTTCGACCTTGATGTCCCCGATCTCAACCGTTTCACCCACATCAATATCACAAAACTTAAGGTCAGCCCCCATGATTTGTAACGGGACTGGGAAGTTGGGATGCAGCATCTGGTCGTTTAATCGCTGCTCAATGGTGGAGCCGTTAGGCGCGATCGCTCCGTAAATGTTGACCTTGTTGCCGGGAACAAAAGCCGGAACGAAAAAGGGAAAGCCCTGAATATGATCCCAATGGGAATGGGTAAAAAACATGGCGGCATCAAGGGGCATCTCCGACAAGAGTTTCATGCCGAGCACACGGAGCCCAGTCCCACCGTCAAAAATCAAAAGCTTGCCACCCACGCGCATTTCCACGCACGAGGTGTTGCCGCCATAGCGGACTGTTTGCGGGCCGGGGCAAGCAATACTGCCTCTTACACCCCAGAAGCGAATCAGAAACTGGTTCTCTAAATCAGACATGAGTGTGTTGCTTCAAAGTTGGCAAATCGCTACGGACTATGCCCCGCTGCTGATGGATAGTACTCTCAATTCTATTGAAAATTTGATGAGAGTGCCCGTGCATCAGTATTGCCCTAGGATATCCTTGTCTAATCCCTCAGCGGAGAATCTTTACAAAGTCTCTTAAAATCAGAGCTTTTAGTACCTCTACATTTACAATTTCGACGTAGTTGCTAAGCCATCAGGATGAACTGGAAGATGTTCCAGCTGAGTCTGCCAGGATTTTAGTTGGCAAAGCCCTAATGGCGAAGTGAGATTGTATTGTAATGGCGTAATGGTAATCAGATTGCGCTTGATTGCTTCTACATCAGTGGGCATCTGCTGCAAGTCGGCAAACTCGGCTAATCGCTGTAGTTGCTCTGCCAATAAACAATAACTATCGGCCTCGTGTTCTATCGGTTCGAGGATTTCTCCAGCTAACCAATAGTAGGTTTTACCTCTGGGATCGATCCGCTTTTCGAATAAATCCACATATCGGCGTACACCTTGACGAGCGATAATCGTCCCTTTAATTTCAGTTTCCTCGACTGCTGGAACATTGACGTTCAGCAGCATCGGCACCTCTAGCGGTAATTGTGTCAGGGTGTCCAACAAGGATTGGGCAAACCGAGCGGCTGGAAGAAAATTACGCGATGCAAAGCTAGTTAAGCTGAAAGCGATCGCGGGAACGCCTTCCATAACGCCCTCCATCGCCGCCGAGACCGTCCCTGAATACAGCACATCGGTGCCTAAATTAGCCCCGTGATTAATGCCCGCAAGCACAAACTCAGGAGGCTCCTCCAGTAATGCACCAAGGGCGAGCTTGACACAGTCAGAAGGTGTCCCAGAGCAGGCCCATGCCTGAATCTGAGGATGAAATATCCCTTCAACTTGTTCGGCTCGAATCGGTTTGTGGAGGGTGAGCCCATGCCCTGTGGCGGATCTTTCCCGATCGGGGCAAACAACCCAAACCTGATGTCCCGCCTCAGCCAGCGTATTCGCTAGGGTGCGAATACCCGTGGCAAAAATTCCATCATCGTTGCTGATCAGTAGTCTCATGAATACCGTGGGTACTGTTGGGGCAAAGCCCAGTAGAGATTTACAAATCCATCAGATGAGGTTGTGAATCTTCCCTGAGAATGCCCATCTTGCCAGAGAAATACCATGTGCGATCGTGCCCTTAGTACACTAGAGTTAGGGACGATGACAGTAGCAGAGTCATGCCGCTGCTGCCATTCGTAAGTTCACGTTGTATCCGCCCATCCTTTGTATTGACTGATGACCCCACCTCCTAACAGCTTGGAAGAGGAACTCCAAGCCTTGCAAGCCGCAGGCGAAGCCGCCATTGATGAAGCTGACGGTCTGGAAGCGCTGGAGCAGCTCCGAGTCGCTTACCTCGGCAAGAAAGGCAAAGTCTCCAAGGTTTTAGGGGGCATGGGCAAATTGCCGCCAGAAGATCGCCCTCGGATCGGAGCGCTGGCAAATACCGTTAAAGAAGCCATTCAAACTCGTCTGGAAGATCGCAAAACGGCCCTTCAGCAAGCTCAAATTCAGGCTCAGTTGGCAGCCGAAACACTGGATGTCTCGATGCCGGGGGTCTTTTATCCCCAGGGACGAGTGCATCCCATCAATAGTATTGTTGACCAAATCACAGAAATCTTTGTGGGCCTGGGTTACACCGTTGCCAATGGCCCCGAGGTGGAAACGGACTATTACAACTTCGAGGCTCTCAACTTTCTGCCCGATCATCCCGCGCGCGATATGCAGGACACCCTGTATTTGCCGAATGGTAGCCTCATGCGTACCCACACCTCAAATGTGCAAATTCGCTACATGAAGGAGCATGAGCCTCCCTGTCGTGTGCTAGCAACGGGCCGCTGCTATCGGCGTGACACAGTTGATGCAACGCACGCGGCTGTCTTTAATCAAATTGAATTTTTTGCCGTGGACAAGGGCATTACCTTTACGGATCTACGCGGCACAATTCGTTCCTTTATTGACGCCCTGTTCGGGGAAATCCCTGTCCGCTTTCGTCCTAGCTTCTTCCCTTTTACCGAACCTTCCGCCGAAGTTGATGTGGAATGGAACGGTCGTTGGCTTGAGATCTTGGGCTGCGGCATGATTGACCCCAACGTGATGCAAGCGGTTGGGTACGATCCGGAAGAGTACACCGGCTTTGCGGCAGGGCTCGGGGTCGAGCGTTTGGCTATGGTACAGCACGAAATTGATGATATTCGTCGCCTGTACAGCAGCGACCTGCGCTTTCTACAGCAGTTTTGATTGAATACCTTGGTCAAGCTTGAATCGCCAACTGAATAGCGGTGACGGCTGCCTGGAGATTGTCCACAATGAGGGTTGGGTTGTGGGCCATCAAACGATCGCGATCGCGAATGCCGCTTAGCACCGCGACAACTGGCAGATTATGGGCTTGGGCAGCGCCAATATCCGCTTCTGTGTCCCCAATCATCCATGCTTTGTCAGTGTCGGGAAGTTCCTCTAGCGCTTTCGCCATCAGACGCGTTTTTTCCACAATGTCGTGTGTCTTCGCGTAGTCATCCGGGAGGCAATATTGGACTTCGGGCGGGAAAAAATGCTCCAGTTGATGCTGGGCTAAAACCTGCTTCAAAGATTGAGCCCGACGCATCGTAACCACGACTAGGTGACAGTTCATCGCCTGTATTTTTTCCAAGGCGGTTACAGCCCCTGAAACCAAGCAATCGTATTTAAGGTACGCCAAGTTATGTATCGTTTCGCGGCGCAGCATGGCAAATCGACGGGCCTGTTCTTCGTGCAATCCGGAGATATGGCCAATCTGTCGTTCCGGGACTCGAGCCCGTTTTAACTGCCAAAACACTTCCTTCTGAAGCAGATTCACTGGCTGATGAGTTTCTTTAACCTGTGCTAAGCAACGCTGATAAACCTGATAGTAACGTTCCGAAACATCCATGATCGGGCCGTCAAAGTCAGTAAAGATACGCATTACGTTAGATGGATTTTCTGGGAAACGGTGGTGAACCACAATCGAGCCTCAGCAGCCTTGCTAACCATGAAGAATTATTGCACTCCGACCCTGCATTGTCGTAATACATCTGAAAGAGGGCTCCTGCCCCCCCGATTGGTGGAGCAAGCTGAGTACTGCTACCAACTCGCCTCATGTATTCTGCCTTCTATCAAGTCTCTCAATCACGACTGCAAAGGCTGACCCTGTGCCCCCGCACTCCGTGGCTCTATCTGTAGCTCTAGCAATGAAAAGCGGTACTACAGGCTGCCACGCTGTTGCTGTTCGCGCTCGATCGCCTCAAATAATGCTTGAAAGTTGCCTTCACCAAAGCCTTCTACCTGCTTGAGCCCCTGCATCGTGACTTTGGTCTGCCGTTCAATGAGCTCCCAAAAGAAGGTGGGTTGCTCTAGCAAAGGCTGAGTAAAGGTCTGTAAGAGCCGCAAATGCGGCTCCTCCGATGGCCAATCGACCAGAATTTGTTGCTGGGCAATAGCGTCCCAGTCATCGGCTTGGTGCCAGAATCCTGGTCGCTGCTTGAGTTGTTCGTAATAGGTGGACGGAACAGTCAAAAACGCAAGTCCCCGCTGTCGCAGGAAACTGACGGTTCTAACTAAGTTGTGGGTTCGTAGGGCAGCATGTTGAATGCCAGCGCCACCATGCAAATCCAAAAATTCTTGAATTTGCGAATTAGCTGAGGTGGGTTCATTAACGGGCATCATGGCGCTGCCCTGAGGATGCTTGAGAACTAGGCTCCGGAGGCCAGACTGCTGAGTGGCGATCGCGAATTGCTGTTGCCGCGTAAATCCTAAACAGGTCTCATACCAAGCTGCGGCAGCATCCAGTTCGCCTTTGGGAACGTTCAAAACAGCATGATCGATACTTTGCCAGCGCGGGGACGGGGAGGCTTCTGAATGCTTAAGTTCGTAGAGGGCTGATTCAGGTGTGAAAACAGCTGGCTGCTCGATCAGGGTGTGGTAAATCCCCCCCCAGCCGCGAACACGACACCAGCGCCAAGGCCCATCCGGACTTTCCCACGTTTGGATTCCCTCAATCAATGCGTCCCGTTGCTGCTGTACCTGGGTTATCCAGGTGTCCAAGGCGTTTACGCGGAAGGCCACATCAGCGACGCCTTCTGGATGCTGTTGTAAGAACTGAGTCACCTCAGGGTTACCGCTATGTTCTGAAGACAACAAAATGCGAATGTGACCACTCTGTACAGCGCGATCGCCGAACTGAGCCAGACCTGTTGTAGACATGGATTGAAAGTTCAGGTTTTGAACAAACCAGTCGCGCCAGCTATCCGCATTCCTGACATAAAGGTGCAGATATGCAATATCCATCGCACCTAATTTTGATTGAGAGCAAAGAACATCAATTTTGAACCGAAAGATTATGAGTAGTATTTTTACGCAAGAACTTCGGCTAAAGAAGACAAGCTCTGAACAACAATATCTATAGCCAGAGTATTTTTTCTTGCCATTCCATTAAGCCACGTTTGCGAAGGGGATAACGGCATCTTCGGCCACGACGTAGGCAGTGATTCCAGGGGTAATCGATACATCGTAGCCTCCAGTAAACTCGCCAAATGAGGGTAAAGTAAGACGATTCTGCTGCGACTCCCAATAAAAGCAGGGTAAGCGGAGGCGATCGCCACCCCCGCTCAGGCGCACACAAGGGTGAATGTGACCGCAAATGTTGATACCTTTTGTGAGTGGGAAGGGCTCGTGGCTCAGGATCCACGGCATCAATTCAAGGGGATGGGGGTGGCAAGTTAAGGAGAGCTGTGAGAGGCATTCAGTTAGATGACGATCATGGTTTCCTAAAATGAGATGGGCGTCCACTTGAGTAATGGCTAAGAACTTGAGCCAGCTATCAATAACCTCGTCCACCAGACCTGCTTTAGCGTGAAACAAGTCTCCCAGGATGAAGAGCTGTTGCGCTTGGGTGCGATCGCACGCCTGCCGTAAACGTTCCAAAGTAGCTGTGTTGACCTGATTTGGAACTGGAATACCAAAGTGCTGAAACGTTTCTGACTTGCCCAGGTGGACATCAGAGACCAGTAATGCGTCTAATTGGGAAATGTAGGCTGCCTTTTCGGGAAGCAACGTCAACGAGTGGTCTCGAATTGAGAGTATTTCCATGGCAAATTCACAGTCTGGCTTTTACTCTGCCACAGATGCTTGCTTTTTGTAGATGAGCACCTATGCTAAAGCAGCGTTACAAACCAATGGGCCATGCCTCAAACCATTCCTGTTCTCAGTTTGCATGACTTTCAACGTGGGAATGTTCGCCAACGCCAGGAATTTGTAAATGCTCTGGGGAATGCTCTAGCGTCAATTGGCTTCTTTGCGCTAACGGAACATGGAATTGAACCGGAATTAGTGAATGCGGCTTACGACAGTGCGACGGCTGTATTCTCACTGTCGCCAGCGATTAAAGCCCGCTATGAAGACATGGCGCTGAAAGGTCAGCGGGGGTTTACAGCCTTCGGTCGTGAACATGCTAAGGACTCGCCCTACCCCGATTTGAAAGAGTTTTGGCATATTGGTCGCGCAACCGCGCAGCCGTCTAATGTCTGGCCAGCAGAAGTGCCTACCTTTCAAACCGCGATGATGGCCTTGTTTGAGCAATTAGAGCAGTGCGCCAACACCTTATTGGAAGCTTGCGCGTTGTATCTTGATTTGCCGCAGCCATTTCTGCGCGACATGACTGTCAACAGCCCCACCCTTTTGCGAGTGCTGCATTACCCTCCGATTTCTGCTGAAGCACCTGAGAGCCTACGGGCTTCTCCCCATGAGGATATCAACCTCATTACCTTGCTCTGTGAAGCCACCGCTCCTGGCCTAGAATTACGCCTTCAGGATGGTTCTTGGTTGCCGATCGCGGCTATGCCGGGACAAATTATTGTGGATACCGGGGACATGCTTCAAAACCTAACGAATGGATTGTTCAAGAGCACAACCCATCGAGTCACAAATCCAAACAATGATCGCGATCGACGCTTCTCCTTACCCTGTTTCGTCCATCCGCGTCCAGACGTTGATTTATCCCCCCATCCCATCTGTATCGCTCGAACGGGTGGCAAGCCGAAGTTTCCCAGCCTGACAGCAGGTGAGTATTTGACTCAACGACTGCAGGAAATTGGCCTGGCTTAGCGACACGAATGCCCTATGCCATCAAATTAGTGGCTACGCGCTCAATTTACGTTAGTTGTGTAGCTTGTTCAAGGGCAGGATTAATGCACAATTGGCACAATCCCTTAGGCAGCGAGGAGTGTTGATATGTTGAGTTGGGAGCAAACACATGCTTGGGCATCCATGCGTTTTAGTCGCGCTTGGGTTGAAATCGACCTGGCAGCACTCAAGCACAATGTTCAACAGCTTGTTCACCACTTAGACCCGCAAACGGCACTGATGGCCGTGGTTAAAGCAGACGCTTACGGTCATGGTGCGGTGACGATCGCCCGTGCCGCCCTCGATGCCGGTGCCCAGTGGTTAGGCGTTGCGACCGTTCCAGAAGGGATCGAACTCCGTCAAGCTCACATCACGGCCCCGATTTTGATCATGGGGGCTGTGAATAGCCACGAGGAAATTAATGCGATCGCCCACTGGCGACTCCAACCCACCTTGGTTTCGCCTAAGCAGGCGTTGGTCTTCTCAGAAGTTTTAGCAACTCAAGTGTGTGAGTATTCTCTGCCGATGCACTTGAAGATAGATACAGGCATGTCGCGGTTGGGATGTCCCTGGCATCAAGCCCAGGCGATGGTGCAATTTGTCCAGCAGCTACCGGATCTCCATATTGCCAGCGTTTATTCCCATCTGGCGACCGCTGATAGTCCTGATACGACGGAAATGTATCGGCAACATGAGCGGTTCAGGGCTGTGATTGCACAGGTATCGCCCCAATTCTTTTCGCCGCCCCGTCTCCACTTGGCAAATTCAGCTGGAACCCTAGCCGCCCCCGACTTGCACTACGACATGGTACGGGTGGGACTCGCCTTGTATGGGGTATATCCAGCACCTCATTTACGCCACACGCTGTTCCTGAAACCCGTCATGACCGTCAGAGCCCGCATTACCTTGATTAAGGATGTGCAACCAGGAACCGGTATTAGCTACGACCATACGTTTGTGGCTTCCCATCCAATGCGCATTGCGGTGGTGGGCATTGGCTATGCCGATGGGGTTCCAAGAGCCTTATCTAATCAGGTTTCAGTGGCGGTGAAAGGGCACTTAGCTCGACAGGTAGGCAACATTACGATGGATCAGCTGATGATCGACGTGACCGCTATTCCCGATTTACAAGAAGGGGATGTCGTGACCCTATTGGGGCAGTCTGGCAAGCATACGCTTACCGCTGACGATTGGGCACAGCTAACCGGAACCATTTCTTGGGAAATTCTCTGTCGTTTCAAACATCGCTTGCCTCGTATCACCGTCGAGCAGCCTTCCCCCCAAATTGCGATGATGAGTGGTTATCAAGCTTAGTGTGTTTGACCTAATGCGGCTGAGTTGTGGAGCGATCGCAATAGGCTGCCCAGTCCTCAGGGGTGTTGCAATTCGCCAACATGTCTATGGGAACATCCGCGATCGCCTGTACCGACTGATGCGCTAGCCATTGCTGGAAGGATCGACCGCCAGCCGCAACATAGGTCTGTAGGAGTGGTAAACACCGACGGCGATAAAACCCACATAGGGGCTCCCAACCTTTGGGATGTTGAGGAAGATAAGCCACGATGTGGTTAGGTCGTTCTGGTAGCTGCTGCACCCAGACCTGCAATACATCAACTTGAAGGGCAGGCAAATCGCAGGAAAGCAGTAAAATCCAGTCTGCATTTATCTGCACCAAAGCTTGAGTAAAGGCAATTAGCGGACCGGGTGGAGATTCCGTTGGGGACAGCGGCGATTCAGCCATCCAACTAGCGGACTCCGGCAGTAAGTGGCGGTACGCTCTGACACGCGAGGTCACAATCCCAACCTCCGGTGTTAAAGCGCAGCCAATGTCCCAGGTGCGGCGTAGCAGGGAAACTCCGTTAACCTCTAGCAAAGCCTTATCCTGCCCCATGCGACGACTCTGCCCACCGGCCAAAATAAGTACAGCCAACGTTGGCATTGCATTTAGCTGTTCAAAATAGCCTGCAAGTCTTCTTCCTTAGCGCGGAACCCGACCAGCACGGCCTTGCCATCTTTGACAAATAGAGGACGCTTTAGCAACATCGCATTCCCGGCGAATGCTTCTGCCCATTGCGCATCACTCCAGTCTTTCTTTTCTTCACCGATGGCACGATAAGCCTGCCCTGAGGTATTCCGCATGGGTTTTGAGCCCAGCGCTTCTACCCAACCTTGAATCGTGTCTTGACCGGGGGGATCTGTTTTGGTGTCGATAAACTCGTAAGCAATGTTGTTGCTCGCCAACCACGTAAATGCCTTTTTGCAAGTTCCACAATTCGGAATGCCGTAAACCTGGAGTGTCATAAGTTGTTTCTACAATTTACGCGTTAGTTAGATGATCCTGCTCTGGATACCTCGCCCCTGAGTAGAATACCTGGAAACAGACGTTCAATTCTGTTTTCTGCGACGGTTAGAGAACTGCACCCCAGACCACTGTCATTTGCCGACGTGAAGGTAGAAAAAAGCCCGCTGAGAATTCTCAACGGGCTAGCTGCTGTCTGTCTATGAGGGAGGAAAACGAAAGTCGTAAACTAGCGCGTATAGCGCACGCCCCGATAAATCAACTCGTTACCTGGTCGGTGTAGAGAGTTCTTCACTGACTTCATTGGCAAAGCTGCACCACGGCGTACACTAACTTGCTCAATGAGGGTTGATTGTTCACCTAAAGTAGATGCCTGATAAGTTGTACCGCGATACTTCAGTTCCATAATCCAGGTTCTCCTATGGCTGATTTGGGGGCTTAGCAATTGTTTTGCTGGCGCTAATAAGAACAACAGCTTTACCCAGTTCTTTCCCGTGATGAATTTAGTGTTCCTCGTCATCATGAAAAGTTGATAGCAGTCACAAGAAACAGGTGATTTCACCAACTGCTTACTGACACAAAGATTGAAGTTCCGTCAACTTACAGTGGTTATCAGCACTTTTGACCGCATGGTTTGAGGCGGCACTTCGACCACTGAGCAACAATACTTGAATACTCTTTTGACGATGGAGCTATTCCTGGCAGTCGCATTTACTCAAACAGCTCGTAACAAACTGACTTCAACCATCTCTCAATGTTCGGTTATGGACATCCTGTCGCGATCGCCCCATCCAAGGTAATGGGTAGACACATATGCCTGCGAGGACAATGGTTCAAACAATATTCGTTGAGATGACTCATACTTCCCGTTTCATAAAGATTCCAGGCTTTTGAGAAAACCTGAATTTAACTGAACTTTTCCCCGTTGTCGTCGCGTGTTCCTCAAGCGACTATAGAAACATCCTGTAGACTCGCGTGTGCTCCTAGAGCACCAGTCGGGTTGGAGCCTTTTAGAGGAGGTCTTCAACTCGACTTTTTGTTTTAAACCTTTTCAGCAAGTACAGTTTGCTTTGTGATGTTCACGATAACTGGACACTTTCGCCAGCAGCTTGGTCTAACTGAGTTCCATAGAATCTGAGCTATGCTAATTGCGCCAGCGACACAGGTGCACAGAGGTTTGCCATGCTCCATTCTGAAGATCCACGAGCGGCACTGAGCTGGGTGATTCATGACATCCATCAACGGGGATGGGCCATGGGAACAGGAGGAAATTTTAGCCTTGTCTTGGAACGTGAGCCCCTGCGTCTACTGATGGCCCCTAGTGGTGTTGATAAAGGGCTGGTGACTGCTACTGAACTCATTGAAGTTGGCCCTACAGGACAAGTGTTGAGTGGAGCAGGCCAAGCCTCCGCTGAAACGGCACTACACTTAGCCATTCTGCGTGAAACGGGCGCAGCATCCGTGCTTCATACACATTCTGTCTTTGCGACGCTATTGTCCACAATGTACGTCGCTCAAGGCGAGCTTGCGATCGCAGGGTTTGAAATGCTCAAGGGGTTAGAAAGCATCACTAGCCATCGTGCGACGGTGCTCATTCCCATCCTGCCCAATGACCAAGATATGACTCAGGTAGGGAAAGCGGTCACTGAGCGCCTCCATCAACAAAATCCACGTCCCTATGGCGTACTGCTAGCAGGGCATGGACTCTACACTTGGGGGGATAGTCTATTTCAGGCCCGTCGCCACCTGGAAATCTTAGAATTCTCGTTTGAGTTGCTCTATCGCAAAATGACAGTTCAGCCTGTGACCTGACCTTTTGTGGCGATCGCTTAGCTCGGAAAAGCCCAACAGCAGAGTCCTGATTCAGGACTCTGCTGTTGGGCTTTTCCAAATTGAAACGACAGTGCCGTTGCGCTTCATCGCAACCTATCAAAACCCTAAAAAAGGGGGAACAGTATCTATCCCCCCTTATCGTTACAGTCTTTCTGGTGGCCGTTGAAGCGCACCCTGTCTCAGCGTGCGTTAGCTTACGCGTCAGCTTGACGACGACGAACAGCAACAAAAGCACCTGCTAGTGCAGTCAAGCCTAAGACAGTTGCAGGCTCAGGGACAGCGACACTGGTACCCGCAACTTTCCAGTCGGGGCCGTTAAATGCCTCTTCGCTGAAGATGCGGATTTTGCTAACTTCTGCGTTAGTGCCAAATAGGTTGCCTACCTTAGCAACAGAAGAGTAAACCCCTTGGGATTCGACATCCTTATACTTTGCAATTTCAGTTGTCAGGATGTCAAAGCCGGAGTATTGCCAGTCAGCAGAGTCTACAACTTTTACACCGGAGATAGCATTGCCATCGTCATCGAGTGCTTGCAGACCTAGTTTGCTATTACCGCCACGCTCCCAAATCATCAAGCTTTTGATAGCTTCGCCGAAATCGATAACCATTGAGAACTCGCCAACGTCCTCAGTGTCAACAATATTGTTCAAGTTATTGTTGCTGAGGTTTGTCAGAATCTCTGCTTCAGTAGGATCTTCGACAGCGACACCCGTGGTTGCTTCTGTACCCTTATCAGCACTAGCTGCACCAGTGTCACCACCGTCGTGTTCATCGTTAACTAAATCAGAAACACCCTCAACATAGATGATGTCGTCGATGACTGTGCCACTCTTCAATTCAATGCTGTCTAAAAGAGCATCGCCATTAGGAGTGTCGTCAGTGCTAAGAATGCTTGTAAAGGAAGAAGCGTTTGCATTGCTGGAAGAAACGAACATGAAACCGGCAGCAACACCGGCAGTTAGTACGAGCTTAGAAAATGTACGAGACATAGTGAGTAATTTCACCACAACTGAACCACAATCTCAGTGTATCTCGTAAACAAAGATACGCATTTCTGTAGACGCGACTTCGTCGTATCTTTAACAGCTTGCGTGTTTTTATCAAGGATTCAAGAGGGAGATCAGCTTTTTTGGGGAAGAAAAGTGTCTCAGTATTTATCACCAGGTTCCCGTCTTCATCATATCTTTAAAAACTACGAGTTTTCTTTGAAGAAGGCGTTAAAGTGACGTCTGTTTTCTGGAAAAGTATAGGAGTACGCTGGGCCTTCCACGATGGGTCGTTACATGAGCGCCTGACGGAAGTTATGGCAGGGACGATGGCTGAGTACGTAGTTTCCAAACCAGACTAGAAATTAGGTTGGTTGTGATGTGAGCCATGATGGGCACAAGCAAGTTACCTGAGAGAAGGGCACTGACCCCTAAAACCAGACCAATCAACGTAGCCCAAACGACATACTGCCACTGTTGCAAGCTACTGAGATGTAATACACCAAAGCAAAGACTCGAAAAAATAACGCCGTTGGCATTCAGACCGATCGCGGGCAGCATCACACCTCGAAACAGGAATTCTTCGCTGAGCCCTGGAAGCAGTCCCATCCAAAGGAGGTCAGGCCAGGTTAAAGGCTGTAGCACCATCTTTAGATATAGATCGGAGCTATTGCGATATCCCGGCCAGAGGGAATAGGCGATCGCGCTAGCAGCTGTGATGCCAAAGCCAATGACAACCCCCAACCCTAGTAATTGACTATCTAAACTGACGGACAGTAGGGTCACGGAATCAAATAGCAGCCAAAATCGAGCGATCAGCAATAGAAGCAGTGCTGTTACCCCCATGGCAACAAGAATTTGCACACGGCTGAGTGGCTCCATTTGCGGATCTTGAGAGTTGGGGTTGGTCACGTTAGAGCTAACAATCCGCGCATAAGTGGCCATATAACCTTACAAAATTTCGGGCGCAATATTACATTCAAGTCAACGAGTTATCTTGTTTTGGTAGGCCTGTAATTGGAAGCGAGAAGTATCGGTTGTGGCAGAATCCAGAAGCCAGGAGTCAGAATTCAGTAGGGAAATGGCTTCTAAAGAGAACTGACCTCTTCTATGCTGTTGGGATGACCTGTTGCTCTTGGGATAACTGGCCGCATTGAGTGGGTCATGCAGCGTCATCAATAACTTAAAAAGTGAGATAGTGGCTTCCCTGCTCCTTCTGCTTTCGTTGATGAGCCTAACCCAGCTTGTGGTCTTGACCGACCAGTTGCCTTTGAGGATCAGGTAATTGTGCCTAAAGGCTGTGTCACAATACCTATGACAAAGGTTATGACAGCAAGCAAACTTTTATGATGCAGCGGATAGAACCTGGGCCAGGGCAAGAATCCGTTTGGGATTATCCTCGCCCCCCTCGGATTGAGCCCTCCACGCGACGTATTCGCGTTGTCTTTAACAACACTACAGTGGCTGACTCTCAAAATACGTTTCGGATCCTTGAAACGAGTCACCCACCTGTGTACTACATTCCTTTAGCCGATGTGCAGCAACAGTACCTGTCGCCGGTTCAGCGATCGACGTTTTGTGAATGGAAGGGGGCTGCTCAGTATTACACCTTAGCGGTAGGCGATCGCCAAATAAACAATGCCGTGTGGCAGTATCCCAACCCAACCGAGCGATTTCAATCTATCCATGATTGCGTCGCGTTTTACCCCAGTCTGATGGATGCCTGTTATGTCGATGACGAACAGGTGCAATCCCAAGCCGGTGATTTTTATGGCGGATGGATTACCAAGAATATTGTGGGGCCATTTAAAGGAGGAGCGGGTACCTGGGGGTGGTAAGGTCAACGGTTTTAGATTGGCGATAGGGTCAGGAGTTTGAAGGGAGTGGGGGAGATGGGAAGTCGTGATTTGGCAAATTAAATGAAAACCGCCGATACCTTAAACGGCATCGGCGGTTTAAAACAGTCCTCAAGGAATTACAGCAACGTTAAGACCTAGACAGCAGCAGCAGCAGCTGTCTTGACTTTAGCGTCGAGTTCGCCAGTAGCATACTTAGCAGCAAAGACTTCAACGCCTGCCTGCTTAATCGTGCTAGCGTTACCAGCAGTCCCGAAGGCTTCATAGCGATCGCGGCAAACCTGCTTCATGTACTTGATAGCGGGCTTCATGAAATGGCGAGGATCAAAGTTGGAAGGATCCGAAGCCGCCGCCTCACGAATCGCAGCTGTGATAGCCAGACGGTTATCAGTATCAATGTTCACCTTACGAACACCGCTCTTGATACCCTTCTGGATTTCCTCAACTGGAACACCGTAGGTCTCAGGAATCTGACCGCCATACTTGTTGATCATGTCCAGCCACTCTTGGGGAACGGAGGAAGAACCGTGCATGACCAGGTGAGTGTTGGGCAAACGCTTGTGAATTTCTTCGATACGGCTGATTGCCAGAATTTCACCCGTGGGCTTACGAGTGAACTTATAAGCACCATGGCTAGTACCAATGGCAACTGCCAGCGCGTCTACCTGAGTCGCTTCAACAAACTGAACCGCTTCATCGGGATCGGTCAAGAGCTGATCGTGGCTGAGCGTACCTTCAAAACCGTGACCATCTTCGGCTTCACCGGCACCGGTTTCCAAAGAACCCAGGCAACCTAGCTCACCTTCAACACTCGCGCCAATCGCGTGAGCAACTTTAACCACTTCAGCAGTGACGTTGACGTTGTACTCAAAGCTAGCAGGAGTCTTTGCATCAGCTTCGAGGGAGCCATCCATCATGACGCTGGTGAAGCCGTTACGAATAGCAGAGTAGCAAGTTGCAGGGCTGTTACCGTGATCCTGGTGCATAACCACGGGGATGTGAGGATAGCTTTCAACAGCAGCCTGAACTAAGTGACGCAGGAAGTTCTCACCTGCATACTTACGAGCACCCCGGGAAGCCTGTAGAATAACAGGGCTATCGGTCTCGTCAGCAGCCTGCATAATCGCCAGAATCTGCTCCAAGTTATTGACGTTGTAAGCTGGAATGCCGTAGCCGTTCTCGGCTGCGTGATCCAGCATTAGCCGCATAGGGACGAGCGCCATAAAATCCTCCTAGTCTTTGTTCTTGCCTTCGGCAATTGTTTAGAACCATATAGGTATCCTTACCTGTCAATCTTAAGGCAGAATCTTGGTATTTATGACGAATTGTCAGGGCAACCTGTAATCTCTGTGAAGAGAAATATAGAAGCGCTTCAGTTACTGAGAGTCCCTTGGCATCGATGATCCCCTTTGGGTGCTGACTGTTGGGAGCAAGATGTCGCTTAATTGTGCGTCGTCATCCGCTTAGGAGACAGTTGTTTTCACTTCGTATAGATATGAAGATGGGTTTGTGGTCGAGAGCGGCCTATGCGTCTGGACGGCTTGAGTTTAGTCCTCCACACGACCGTAGCAAGCAGTATAAGGCGTCTGAGTCTCCTGGCTCATGAGCCAAGCCCAAAGCTGATCGCCCTTCGAAAAGTGCCACCATTCATTAGGATGTTGCCGAAAGCCTGCCTGCATCATTACCTGCTTGAGTAGGCTGCGATGATGATGCATCTGTTGACAAGTCTGCTCTGCAAATTGCTGGAAATAGTTTGGGTGCGATCGCGCTGAGACTTCATCAATCGGCGAACCCATGTCGATCGGTATGCCCCCAGCATCTGCTAGCGTAATGTCAATGGCGGCACCGGTGCTGTGGGGTGGTGGTGTTCTGCGATCGTGACTGGGTAAAGCCCAGAATTTATAGACCTCAGACAAAATGCTGGCTTGTTCGACAGCGGTCAAAGTTGCAAAGGATTTGCTCTGTTCCTGCGCTAATTGCTGAGCTGTGTAGTCCACCATGAATTGCTGAACCGCCAGGGGACGGTAGGCATCAAAAATTTGGATGCGCCAGTTCGGCTGTAAAGTCTGAAGATACACTTGAGCCTGAAGCAGGGCGTCGATGATGGATTCCCGTAACCAGTAAGGCGACCGATCGCCATAGGGAGCCCCTAATACCTCGTAGGGGTGGGGTGTAACCGCACTGAAGCGTTCCAGAGGAATCGGAGCTAGCGCTTCTGAGCATGCTTGAATCGCAATGCGACGGTAAGGCTTCATGTCCGAGCCGACCTTACAAAATCCGCGAACGAATTAGCGCCCCCGGCAAATAGCCAAACTTACGGAGTGTTGGCACATAGGCCCGGCGACTAAAGACGTCGTAATCGTTTTGCTCAATCACGTCCAGAATCTTGCTGTATAAAACCAACGCAGTCCAAACAGGCCAACGAGCATCCAAGCACAGCTGACTAATCCCCACTTGGGCTTGACGGTAGAAATTGCGAGCCCGCTGAATCTCAAACTGCATCAGTGCTCGCCAACGATCATCCAGTACATTATTGAACAGATCCGCTTCCGTATAGTCAAACCGCGCTAAATCTTCGAGGGGCAGGTAGATACGACCGCGTCGGGCATCTTCACCGACATCCCGCAGAATATTCGTTAACTGGTTAGCTACCCCCAGCGCGATCGCTTCGGGCGTTGGATCGGGTAGCGGTTGATACCGTTTCCAGGGAGCTGTGTGCTGATCCATGTCAACGCCCATAATGGTCGTTGACATGAGTCCGACCGTACCCGCTACCCGGTAACAGTAGAGCTCCAGTTCCTCAAACGTGGCGTATCGCGATCGGTGCAGATCCATGCGCTGCCCTTCAATCATGTCCTTGAAGGGTTGAATATCTAAAGGGAACTGCTCCAGCGTATCGACTAGTGCAACATCAGCATCGTCAACAGGACATCCTTTGAAAATCGATTCCAGTTGCTTTTCCCAGCGATCCAGCGTGTTCTCAGTGGTCAGTGCTGCCTGGGGGCCATCGACTAACTCGTCTGTGCGACGACACCAGACATAAATTGCCCAGATAGCCCGCCGCTTCGCAGGCGTCATCAACAGCGTTCCCAAATAAAAGGTTTTGGAAAATTTTGCGGTAACCTGACGACAAACCTCGTAGGCATCCTCCACTGGAGCCAGTTGCTTGAACTGCGGCGAGTGAGATAATTGCAGCATCAATCTCTAAAGCTGAGAACTCGGAACATAGAAATTACAACGCTTTGAGCCTGCCGATGACAGCTTGCCAGCTTTCCACAGCATACGGTAAATCACGGACAAACTGGCTTGTCAAAACCAGACTTTCTCAAGAAACGGTGGCAGGTTGGCGTACTGGCTCAGTTTCCGGCAAATTCTCCGAATAGCGACGATTCAGAGCTTGCGCTGCTAGCTTACCAGAAAGTACGGCCCCTTCCATGCTGCCTAAGTAACGTTGCATGGTGTAGCTACCGGCCAGAAAGAAGTTTGTGATCGGGGTAGTTTGATCAGGCCGACAAGCTTGACGTCCAGGAGAAGCGGTGTAAACAGAGCGGGGCGTTTTGACAATTTTGGACTTCAGTAATTTTGCTGGGGTATCCCCTAGGAGATGCTGCGGAAAGAGACGCTCTAGTTCGGCCATCGTAGCGGCTAATATTTCTGCCTCAGTTTTATCAATCCAATCTTTAGCGGGCGCTAGCACCAGTTCCAGCATGGAACGATCCGAATTGGCATATTCCTCACAGGTGTTGCTCATGTCGGCATACACGCTAAGAAGATCAGAGCGAGAGAATAATAACTGATCAACATCCGTCATCTTGCGATCAAACCACAGATGAATGTTGATGACCGGAACACCTTCTAAGCCCTGCATTTTTTGGAAGAAACGGATACCCTGCCAAGGCTCTGGCATCAGCACTTTCATCACATCAACCGGCATTGCGGAAACGTAAGCGTCAGCCGTAATAATTTCATCTTCGGCACCGTTGAGTCCGCGAATGTGAAAGCCTTGAACCGTACTGTCAGGATTCAGTCGAATCTGCTTCAGCGGCTTGTTCAAATGAACCTCCCCCCCCCGCTCAGTGACGTAATCCACGATGGGCTGACACAGCCGCTCCGTCGGCGAACCGTCTAGAAAAGCCACTTTGGAACCATACCGCTCTTGTAAAAACCGATTGAGCGCGGTGAGGGGTACGGTCGCCGAAACATCCTTCGGATCAATAAAGGTCAAAGCTTTGGAGGCCGCCACAAAAATGTCTGAGTTCACTCGCTCGTCGACGCCACGCAAACGGAGCCACTCTAACAGGCTGTACTGATCCATCTTCTCGACGTATTTTTGCCCCCGAACGATCGCGGGGAGAAGACCAATGGCAAACCGAATTTTTTGTTCCCAGGTCAACATGTCATTGTTGCGGATAATCGACATAATGACGTTGATCGGTGCGGGGATATCAGGCACATCAAAGCGGGACAAAACCCCCGGCTTTTCGGGCTGATTAAAAATCAGCGTGTGCTCTTTCCACTGCAAGCGATCCTCAATGCCCAGTTCAGCCATCAACTGCAGCATGTTGGGGTAAGCGCCGAAGAAAACATGCAGGCCTGTTTCGTACCAGTCGCCGTCTTCATCTTTCCAAGCAGCCACTAAACCGCCCAAAACATCGCGACTTTCTAAAACAACAGGGGTGTGTCCTGCGTCGACTAAGTACTTGGCACAGGCTAACCCTGCTAGTCCACCTCCAGCGATTGCAACTCGCATGAATCCCTCTTCCTCGCTATGTTTGCAGCGCTTGCTTCACAATTATTTCATCATTATATGTTGCAAACCGTTACAAACCCACCCAAACTTTTCATCTTCGGCGGCAGAGTCGTCAGGAGGGTGTCATGGATGGCGATGGGCTGGTTCGTGAAGGACGAAACCCGTACAATAGGGGATCCTTAGAGAAGGATAGCCACGGTTGATGGCATCCCATCAAAACCTTGAATTTTGGCTAAGGTAAAACGACTGGGTGGGGATGTGACCTAAGGTGTGAGCGATTGATGTGTCTAGTTTGGTTTCTGTGGGGTTGAAAGTTGTGACGCAAACCAGTTTGGAAATACTTCAGCAAAGTGATTCGCTCGTCGCGGCTATGGTACAGCGAGAGTTGGGACGACAGCGCGATCACCTTGAGCTGATCGCGAGTGAAAATTTTGCCTCGCCAGCCGTTATGGCAGCTCAGGGTTCGGTGCTGACCAATAAATACGCTGAAGGGTTGCCAGGCAAGCGTTATTACGGGGGGTGTGAGTTTGTTGACCAGGTTGAAGCTCTCGCCATTGACCGCGTGAAAGAGCTTTATGGTGCTGCTCACGCTAACGTCCAGCCTCACTCCGGTGCCCAGGCTAACTTTGCGGTTTTCCTCGCTTTGTTAAAGCCGGGTGATGCCATTCTGGGAATGGACTTGTCCCATGGGGGGCACTTGACCCACGGTTCACCCGTGAACGTTTCGGGTAAATGGTTTCAAGTACATCAGTATGGTGTGAGTCGGGAAACGGAGACCCTCGATTTCGACCAAATCCGCGCAGTAGCACTGGAGCATCGTCCCAAGATTATTATCTGCGGCTATTCGGCTTATCCCAGAACCATTCCGTTTGAAAAGTTTCGGGCGATCGCCGATGAAGTCGGAGCCTACCTGATGGCCGATATTGCCCACATTTCGGGACTCGTTGCCGCAGGCGTACATCCCAACCCCCTTCCTCATTGTGATGTAGTAACCACCACCACCCATAAGACCCTGCGGGGGCCACGGGGTGGTCTCATCATGACTCGGGATCCGGAGCTAGGTAAGAAGTTTGACAAGGCTGTTTTCCCCGGTAGCCAGGGCGGGCCGCTAGAACACGTGATTGCCGCAAAAGCTGTGGCCTTTGGGGAAGCGCTCCAGCCTGAGTTCAAGGTTTACTCGCGTCAGGTTGTGGAGAATGCTCAGACGATGGCAGCTCATCTTCAAAGTCGTGGGCTGAAGATTGTCTCAGGAGGCACCGACAATCACATCGTGTTAGTTGATGTGCGTTCGGTTGGGCTCACGGGCAAGCGTGCGGATCAGCTAATGAGTGAAGTGAATATTACAACAAATAAAAATACCGTGCCCTTCGATCCGGAATCGCCATTTGTTACCAGTGGTTTACGGCTGGGTTCACCGGCCATGACAACCCGTGGCATGGGAACGGAAGAGTTTGTTGAAATTGCTGACATTATTGCCGATCGCTTAAGTAGTCCAGAGGATGAGGTGGTTCAGGAAAACTGTCAGCGGCGCGTAGCTGAGCTCTGCGATCGCTTCCCGCTCTACCCCCATTTGGCTCGACCAGAACCCGTTATGGCATAGTAGCGTTACCGAATTTACATCGGTCATCCCTGAAGCTGCAGCGATCGCTTGAAATAGAAGGATAGGACAGTAGACAACCCTGCCAATCTGTCCTATCCTTCACTGAGTTTTGCAGGCTAAATACTGCTCAGGCAGCATTGGCATCGGTTCCCGAAGCAGGGTTTCCTGTCATGAACATTGCAAACTCGTATGATCGCTGCACTTCAACTGGGTTGAAGCACGCTCTATGCCTTTTCAGCTCTATCACGTCTTGGCCTTTCTGATTTCAGGATCGGTCGTTCTAGTAACGACGCCGATTGTACGCCTCATCGGTCTTAAAAGCGGTCGAGTTGATTTGCCCGGTGGGCGTAAAGTTCACAACCAACCCATGGTTCGTTTGGGCGGCATTTCCATATTTTTGGGAACTCTGGTCTCCCTCCTAATCCTTTGGTGGAGTGGTGGCTTTATCGATGCGACCGGACAACACCTGAGTCCTACCGATGAATACGAAATTTGGGGCGTGACCCTCGGCGGGTTGGCCTTTTTCCTGATTGGGTTACTAGATGATTTGTTTGGGCTATCAGCGTCCAGTCGTTTGCTGATGCAGGCCATGATTGCAGGAATTGCCTGGTATGTGGGCGTTAGCATTGATTTCCTGACGATTCCTTTTGTCGGTCTGGTTTCGCTGCCGATTTGGGTGAGTCTACCCATTACGATTCTGTGGCTGGTGGGCATGACCAATGCCATTAACTGGATTGATGGTCTGGATGGTCTAGCTGCTGGGGTTTCAGGGATTGCCGCCATCATCATGCTGGTGGTCAGCCTGTTTATGCAGCAACCGGCGGCGGCTCTGATTGCGGCGGCACTGGCTGGCGGTGCTCTCGGTTTTTTACGCTATAACTTCAATCCCGCAAAGATTTTTATGGGGGATGGGGGCTCCTACTTCATGGGATTTACCCTGGCTGGAGTGGGCGTCATTGGCTTAATCAAAAGCGTTACCACGGTTGCAGTCCTGCTGCCCTACCTGATTCTGGCCGTGCCGATTTTGGATATGTCTGCCGTTATTCTGGCGCGGATTAGCTGTGGCAGTTCACCCTTTGTTGCGGATAAACGTCATTTGCATCATCGCCTCCTTAAAGCAGGACTGTCCCATCGTTGGACAGTCCTGTTTATCTATGCATTAACGCTATGGGCAGGGAGTTTAGCCCTCGCATTTGCGGCTATCCCGAGCGGTTTTGCCTATGCTATTGGGGCAACAGGGCTCTTAACCTATGCTGGCTGGCGCATTCGGCGGATTTCGCGGTAGTCCCTGGCTGAGATTAAATTTCGCGGGTGTCATCCAGGGGCAGGAAAACCGTCAGGACTTCGCTCTGCTGGGGTCTTTGACGAACGATGAGCTTGCCCCCCATAAACTGGAAGAGGTCTTTTGTCACATCCAAATTAAGGCTCACTCCCCCTGTTTCAGGTGCGACCGTCAGCAACTGTCCCAATGATTGAAAGGGCTGCCGAGTGGTGGTTTCGGGAACCCTTGTAGCATCGTCGCCCGTCTGTGAGTCAGCCTCAAACTGTAATTTTAATTGGTGTCCTGCCAGCATTACGCTCATTTGAATGTGGCTTTGGGCGGGCAAGCCTTGGGTATACCATTCCACAACCCCTGTCAGAACCTGATCCAACAAGGTAGGGTCGCTGGTTATACGGGGTAAGTTAGGCGGCAGGGTCACATCCAGGCTTAAGTTGCGGCGATGGGCCTGCTGCTGCCAACGGGGAATGGACTCTTGAAAAATTTGGGTGAGGGCAATAGGGGTGAGGGGCGATCGCGCGCCATGATTTTTGGCCGTCGCAATTTCCACCGCTCGAAAAATCAGATTAAATCGATCAATTTGTTGGGTACATTCCTGGTCGATTCGTCCCAAGCGTTTCTTGACCTCAGGTGCTAACTCCTTACGCTTCATGAGCGATCGCGTAAGGGTTCGAATCGTCGTCAACGGCGTTCGAATTTCGTGGGCCATGGCCTTCAACAGTTCAATGTCGTGCTTACAGGCAGAGGCCGCTTCGTCGGCGATTGAAGGCATCCCAGCGACGGCATCGGCAACCGTCGGCATTTTCGCGTGCTCCTGTGCTGATGACCAGTTCGCCGCAAAGTGAATGTTGCCGCGAACTTCCTTGAACTCGGTCGTATCCTTGCGGTGGGGAAGGTTCGCCACCATCAGTTGCGTAAACTTGGTAATCAACCGATAGTCTGGCAGCATCGCAACGGCAGCAATTTGCTGGTTCAAAAGCGCGATGTTGGCCTCAGCTGTGACGACAATGCCTGACTGGATGCGCTGCCACAGTGCCAGCAGAACCGCAGGTTCAAAGGAATACTGTAAACAAGCCACTTGTCCGGCGGGTTTGCCCAAGACCAGGGCAATACTAAAAGCCTGGGTTACAACTAAGCAAAATCTTTCAGGGGTGATCGTGTCTTGAAGGTTGAGGGGAAGCGCTCGAATCACCGGGTGAGTCACCGCTTGGGGTAAAGCGGTTAGATGTGAGGAGGGTAACAGCGGGGTTTGCTGGTTGAGGATATCGGCTAGGGGCTGGGGCGTCACGACCCAAGTTTCAAACCGAGCACCCAGATCCGCTTCATTCAGCACAGGTAAAGGCCCGGAGAGAATAATGCCCTCCTGCTGATCGACAGCGTGCTGAGACGAAGTTGTCCGAGGTAACCTTTGCAGGATTTGCCGTACAGCCGCGATCGCCGCCCGCCACTCAACCTCGGCAGCGACCTGTCCACCCTGACGCCCGCTACTCTCATCTTCCTGGCTTTCCAAGGAACGCTGAAAGCCATCTGATTGCCACAAAATATCACTCAGATTGAATTGTGGTAGCGAGTCCAACGTTGCCTCCTTGCATGCCCCAAGTCTGCAAGTCACGCCAATGGTGTGATTCACAGCTTGATCGTTTCAGCTCAATACGTTGAGCCTACTGGAAAGCGACGCTCTCTGTCAGGGGTAGAACCGAACGCTAGCAGAACGGTTTTCTGACCGATGGAGTCAGCAACGGCGCGTGTTGCTAAGTGTGGTTAGCTTCTATAGCTCCAGACATCTATAGCTCGGCAGACGCAAAAACCTCGCAAAGGCTTCAGATTCGTCCACAAACCTTTAGGCATTGAGCCATATCGTGTTGTTTCTCTCAAGGTTGCGGCCCCAAAAACAACATCTGCTGATTTGGCAACCCCAGATATAGCGCGAAGCAAAAAGCGCGGAGCTGACTACGATAGGGTGAAAGTCTTATACCATTGAGCTTCCGCACGATTTGTCAGCAAAGTCTGACCGGGTATCAATTCCGACCGAACTGATTTAGCCTCTCAATCAGCAGCGGTCATTGCTTCCTGGTTTCTTAGTCATCTTCAAACTGCTTTTGGATGTGCAAACAGTTGCGTTGATCGGCCGCTCTAGCATATTCAACAATGTCAGCAACTCGATACATAATCCGTAAACCCCGTCCGCCTGGGGAGTCAGAAGTTGTGGTTTGCAACTTGCGCTCCAACATAGACTGAAAGTCAAAACCCGGCCCATGATCCCAGATTTTCATGTCCAGGTAGCTATCGGTGACAGTGACTTCGATTTTGATGGCTGTTTCTGAGGGTAATCCAGCATGGGCATGGCGTACCACGTTCGTAAATCCTTCGATCAAAGCTAACTGGCACTGTAGCCAAATTTCCTGTGAAATCGGCAAATCATGGAAACTTTCAAACCAAGACAAAACACTCTTCAGTGCTTTCAAATCGGTTTGCGTTTCACAGCTACTCTGTTTCAGAATCACCAAAGCTCCAACGACCAAAGACAGTGACCCCCAATATGGTATCTGGTACTAATAGGGCAGATTCAAAAAAGATGCGTCAAGCGCATGACCCTGAATCCAGGACTTCGGTGCACCCTGTAATTTCAATAATAATTGAACTGAAACTGAATTTGAAACTGGTTAACTCGAATACAAATCCCATTACAGAGCCACAATAACAGAAATGCCTTGATATTCTTCGTTGTTAGCCCGAAGGTCTGCCAAGCCTTAAGATCAGGGTTAGGTAAAGCAGAGAAAGCAAGGGGGAGCAGGGAAGCAAACCCCTAATTCCCAATGTTAATGCGGCACTAGCAAGGCTTATCCATATCCTGCGATCGCAACGCTTCTAATTAGGGCTGACAAACGTGTATCGCAGCCATCGCGAATTACTCATCCAATAGGCAAGACTCAGGCTTTAATTCTCGCTCCATAAGAGCCTCAACCGCTTCTTGAGCCGTGATCTTACCGTTGATTAAGCGATAAACCTGGCGGGCGATCGGGACTGGAATCTGTTCGCGGTTAGCAATCTCAATTAGTACGTTCGTTGTGTTAACGCCTTCTGCGGTGCTCCCTAACTCAGTCAAAATTTGCTCTAGGGGCTTGCCTTCAGCTAAACCAGACCCAACACGATAGTTACGACTAAGGGCACTGGTGCAGGTCGTTAGCATATCGCCCAAACCAGATAAACCTAAGAAGGTTTCAGCTTGCCCACCCAAATGAGTGCCCAAGCGAATCAATTCTGGCAAAGCTCGGGTGATAAGAGCAGACCGTGCATTAGAACCGAGATTTAACCCTTCACAAACTCCGACGGCGATCGCAATCACATTTTTCAGCGTGCCACCCAGTTCGGCCCCTAACGGATCAGGGCTGGTGTAAACCCGAAAGATATCCGATGAAAACAGATGTTGAACCGCTTCTGCAGCCTCAGGATGGGAACTGGCAGCGACAGTGGCTGACGGTAAATCCTGCTCAATTTCCTTCGACAGATTTGGCCCCGACAGTACCACCACAGGGTTTTGCGGGAACGCTGCCTGGAAGATTTGCGACGGTGTACGAGTGGTTGCCGGATCGAGTCCCTTTGTGGCTGTTACAAGGATGGTTTCTTGTGGGATGGCTAAGGCTTGCAGTTGCTCCACTGTCGTCGGCACCCCTTTCATTGAGACTGCGGACAGAATGACATGGGCATCCTTTACGGCCTCTGCCATAGGCTCAGGACTACGACGTGACCAAAGGCAAACCGTGTGATCGTTTTTTTCCACAAGTTTGGCGAGAGCTGTGCCCCAGGCACCAGCCCCCAAAATGGTTAAATCAGCTGAGGCTTCCCGCGCTTGCTGAGCATCGATTGAGATAGGGGAAGGAATTGTTGAAGTCATAATTTCAGTTGCTTGGAGCACAAGGCTCCCAAAGGCTGCTGTTGTTGAATGGTTGTAGCCCTCATGTTTGCCAATCCTGGCAAATCTGCTGGCCAAGCCTCTAGTCCAAGGGACTTCCAGAGAATCACTACCCGAATCGCATCTGAAGGGCTAATACCCAGAAAACAACCACTTGAACCAGGCAATTTACATGAGAACTGACAGAGCAGACTTAGTCATGATTAACTAAATCTGCTCTGCTTGCTTACACAGTAGCCTAACATCTACCCCTAGACAGTTTGCAGCGATCGCGTTGCATCGGTAGCTGGCATTGCATAGTCAGGAATACAGTTTTCCTCCATAAAGGTGGTGTAAGCCTGCATTTGCTGTTCACTCTTCGCACTATCCCAGCCACAGTGCCGTTGCAAAGTTGCGACAATTTGCGGCAACACATCGAAACCATAGTTGGCATTCATAGCCAGGATGGTGCGACGACGGGTAATGTCCAGTAGCGTGTGAGCCATTTCATGACGCATTGCAAAAACGACCTCAGCTCGAATATTGGGATGCGTGGTTGCGAGTCGTTCGGCTAAGTCGGGCGCATCGTCGATGAGGGCCAACAGATCAACGGCCCGAGCACCGTAAACACTAAAGAGATAGTCCAGCGTATCGGAACCGAGCACGGCGCGATAGCGATCGTGGGCCGCTTGAATGCGCGCATCATCAGGCCAGATACAGCCCGGAAGGGGGCGTTGTCGAGTCGGAGAAGCGGCAACCGGTTTACCCAGCTTCTTGAACGCCCAATCCGTCATTTCTTCACCCACCTGACGATGGGTGGTAAGTTTGCCCCCAATGAGCGAAACGAGATTTTTCACACCTTCTTCGGTGTGGTCGTACAGAATATGAGCGCGCGTGATGCTACCCGCTTTCTTACCCTCGCTATAGGGCAACGGTCGGATCCCAGAGTAAGTAAAGCGAACATCCTCACGGGTAAGTCGGGCGGAGGGAATAACTCGATTCGTTTCCGTAATGAGATAGTCCACCTCATCGTTATCAGCCTTAAAGTGATCCAGGTCACCGGTGTACTTCAAGTCGGTGGTGCCAATCAAATACTGACCACACCAGGGCACGATGAAGTAGGGGCGACCATCGGATTTGGCCTCGACGTACAGAGCGGTATCGGGTGCACCGGGAAAGGCATCCACGATGATGTGACTGCCTTTGGTGCCGCCAATCTTGCGATCGCGACCAATCGGATCGGCCTCACCGCTGCGGGTACCCAACCCAAGGACTCGATCAACCCAAGGGCCAGAGGTATTCACGACAACCCCCTGTGCCGGCAGTTGAATCGTGAAGGTCTCCTCCGTTATTTGGTCATGAATTGTGAGGGCCGTGACGCGATCGCCGGTGCGCTCTAGCGTTGTAACCGTGGCGTAGTTGAGGACATCCGCCCCTGCTACTTGGGCATCTAATAGAATCTCCAGACAAAGACGCTCTGCATGTTCCGCCTGCCCGTCATAGTATTGGGCGGCTCCTTTAGCATCGTCATGATCTACTGAGCGGAATAACTGACGCAGCTTTGCAGCGGACAACATGCGGTGGTTGGGCAGCGTCTTGTCGTAGCTCAGAATGTCGTACAGCACCATTCCCGCTTGGATCTCCCAGTAGCTCCGAGCCCCACTCCCATAAATGGGAATCGTCATTTGAATCGGTTTCACTAAATGAGGAGCCGTACTCAATAAAATTTCGCGTTCCCGGAGAGACTCACGCACCAAGTTAAATTCAAAATATTCCAGGTAGCGGAGTCCCCCATGCACAAGTCGTGTGGACCAGCTTGTAGTGCCTCCAGCAAAATCATTTTTTTCAACCAATAGAACGGATAATCCTCGTAGGGCTGCATCACGGGCAGTGGCTGCACCGTTGATACCTCCGCCAATGACAATCAGGTCGTACTCACGGCGCTGAAGGGATTGGTAATTTCGCATAGAAGTTCCTTGAATGCAGCAGAGGCGTTAAGCATAAGCAACGCCCAGGCAGAGGGACGATTTCACTCCAAATCCTAGCGACTCATCCGTGGAAACCGTGAGAGCCGTCAGCATTGTTATCTACAGCTAACAGGCCATCAGGCATAGGCCTTACGCAAAAGCCCCTGGCATCCCCCAAACCGGGAGGATGTTGTATCCGATTTCCCCCAAAATTGGGGGTTAGGGGGCCACAATCAGATACAACTGCGTAGATCCTGAGGCGATCGCCCCTGCCCTTGTCGCCATTAGACTAACGCAGGTTCTGTACCCAGTGCCTTTGCATTTGCTTCACGGAACATATGATTGGCCCATTCCTGCACATCATATTGTTGGACTGCTTGGAATAGCTTCTGCATCCGTTCCTTTTGTTCTTCTGGTGGCATATCCAACGCCTGGTCAATGGAATCGTCCATGTGCTGATCCGAATAGGGATTCGTGAGCACCGCGTCGGGTAGTTCGACGGCCGATCCCGTGAACTCCGACAAAATCAACACTCCATCTTGACCTTGGTGCGCCGAAATATACTCCTTCGCCACCAAATTCAGACCATCCCGTAAGGGTGGAATCCAGGCAATGTCGGCAGTGCGATAGAAGGCCATCAGGTCGTGGAAAGGAACCGGTTCCGTAAACAGCAGAATGGGTGTCCAGTTCAGCTTTGAGAAGCGACCATTGATTTTACCCACCAACTGCTCAATCTGACTCTGAGCAATCTTGTAAACTCGCATGCCAGCGGCAGCTTTCACGGCTGTCATGACCAGGTTGACCTTACCTTGCAGTTCGGGCCGACGCTCCAGCAGGCGTTCATAACATAGGAGCATTTCCTTCGCGCCTTTGACATAGTCCACCCGACCAGCCGACACGATCAGCTTATTATCACCAATGTCATTGCGAATTTGCTCGACGCGCTCCTGCACGGGTTCTGAGTTCACCACGTCCGCGATGTAGCCAGGATTGGTTCCCACTGGGAATGCATCGAGATTGACGGTGCGTCCCTTGTAGCTTAGCTTTTTCGTCATTTCTGGCTCGGCCAGGGCTAAACCATAGGGCGTAAAGGCCGCTCGCACGGGTTCCCGCTCGACAATTTCAACTTCCCGTAAGCTCCGGGCAACCGACACAAAATTTTCCACATAGCGAGGAATATGGAAGCCACAGAGATCGCAGCAAAGGAGGCTATCCACAATGGCCTCACGCCAGTGGAGGATATTGAATACGTCGGCAGCAGGAAAGGGGGTGTGATGGAAAAAGGCAATTTTGACATGCGGCATCTTTTGCCGGATGTAGTAAGGCGTTAACCACAAGTTGTAGTCATGAATCCAGATCAAGGCATCCTCAGCCGCATCCTCACAGGCCGCATCGGCAAATAGGCGGTTGATGGTTTGAAAGTTTTCCCAATCGGAGCTTTCGTAGGTGAAGTGCTCGGGAAAGGAATGCAGGATGGGCCAAAAAGCCTCTTTAGCAGTGATGTGGTAAAAATCTTTGACTTGCTGTGCCGTCAGGGGAATGCGGCGCACCTCGCAACTTTCGTTGCCTCCCTCCATGACGACACGCGCTTCAAAATTAGCCTGCTGTTTGCTGGTTATCTGTTTCCAAGCGATCCAGGTACTACTCTCCGCATTCGCAAAGAATGTCTTGAGGGTCGGCACAATCCCGTTTGGACTCTTCTTATCGCGATAGACGGTTTTGCCGTCTACGACGACCTCATCGTAGGGTTCCCGGTGATAAAGAATAACGAGAGAAGATTTCATAACGAGAGCTCCTGATTATGAGCGACTGCCTACGATGGTAGAGGGGTATTGACTTAAATCAAAGTGTAGTGGGACATTCCTCCTCACGGATGGGCTGACCGTCCGTCGTTAATTTATACCGCGTCCACACCAGACATACGAGTTCAAGCCTGATTGCACCTAGACAATCAATCGTGCTGATGGGTTGTTATGTCAGCCCTACGACAGAATTCAGGCGTAGTGTATCCACTGGTTAGATAAGTAAAACATATTACTCATTGGGAAAAATATATTTTTCGCTTTTTTATATCCCGATCGCCGATTTTTGCTCAGACTGTTCAATTAGTGCCGCTGCAACCATGATGTTGGCGATTCGAGAGCTTCATAGTACGAATGGCTAGCGTTAGTTCTGCGGTTGGCAAAGGCCGAATCGCCCAGGTGATTAGCTTTCAGGCGAGTCAAGAGAGGCATCCTGAGCCAATATTCTGAGGGCTTTACGAATCATCGCGATAGTCGTGCCCGGTTGCTCTAGCTGAGGTGTGAGGCCCGTATCATCAATAATTTCAAAGTGCTTGATGGCCTCTGGATTTAGTGCAGCTAATTGTTGGCCCAATGCAACATTTGTAAACTGGGATGCTTGTCCCCACAGAATGGCTGTGGGAGTGGTCAGTTGCGGCAGCCATTCCGCTAGGTCAAAACACAAATCGCCTCGGATAAAGGAAAGGGCCGCGTATTCGGCATTGGGTTGGGTGGCTGATGCCAGGTAGGCAGAGACCATTTCATCAGTAACGCGATCTGCATTAGCAAACTGACGCTGAGTCAGAAAACTCCGTATGCCTGAAGGAGTGGCGATCGCCGTTTGATAGAGGGCTTGATCAAGCAACGGTACACGCAATAGCTGTGGCAAGAAGCCTTGCCGAAAATCTTTGCCAAAGTCGGACAGGCCAGCAGGAGCGATCAGAACTAGGCCTTGGCAAAGTTCCGGATGTTTGACAGCAACCTGAACGGCGATCGCGGCACTCAAAGAAGAGGCTATAATCCTTGCTCCCTGAGGGGCAAGGGTCTGCAAAAACTGAGCGATCGCGGTGCGATAGTCTTCGACACAATAGGTTCGTGCGGGGTGATCAGAACTTCCCCATCCGGGTAAATCAAGAGCGAGAACCCGATAATCGGCTGTAAATGCAGGATAAACCTGTGACCATTCATAACTGGACGAGCCGCCGCCAAAACCGTGAATGAATACCAAAGTTGATTGCGACTGAGCTGACGCGGGCCAAAACTCAGGTTGCTTAGCCGCGTATGTAATTGCACCCAACTCAGTAACGACGGATCGGTTTTCAAAGCCTGCCGCAAGGAACACGGGATCTGCCTCGGCGAAGGTTTTCAAATCTATGTACTTAGGATAATTGTTCCTTGTAACAGAAATTCAACCCGAGAGAAGTCAGGAAGAGAAAAGGTGTCCTTTAGCGTGCCTGGGGACTCATCCGAGCCATTTTCTCCCAAGTCCCTGGGCCGAACTCTTTCTCATATTCCTGCATAATCCAATCGCCTCGTTTACCTAGACGACGGGCACTGCGGTGGAGGTATTCCAAAAAGGCCTGCTGCTGTTCCCATGTGGGACGACGACCAAAAATAGAGCCCAGACACCACCCTGCCTTGGGCGATCGCCCGGTATGTTCAAAAAAGTGATGTTCTGCCAGCGTGACCGCATACCCGCTTTTGAAAATGCGGCGACGGTGCCCGTGAAAGATTTCGATTAGGGTGGGAATGTCGCGAATCGTGTGGGCCTGATCGCGGGAATAGATTTGCACCATATCTTCCAGATTCACCGGTCGTTCAGCGATCCACTGGTGCTCGCATTCCGGACATTTCACAATAAAGCTCAGCACCATCCGCCCACATTGAGGACAGGCTTTCATCGGTGGCGGGCTACTCCCACCACTCCCTTCCTTACGCATGGGAAGGCGGTATTCGTCGATATCTTCGGGAAAACCCAGGCGCTCCAAATTGCCGGCCTGATCCAGAATGATGCCAAACGCTTTGCCCGTCTGGGGCGAAATACGCATCACGCGCCCAATTTGCTGAAAGTGCAGCGCGCTGGACTGGGTTGGACGCAGTAAGAGACCCACCTCCACACTAGGTTCATCAAACCCAATGCTGATGACATTACAGGAGGTGAGCATCAGAATCCGCTCCTCCCGCAAGTCTGTATACATGCGTTTGCGTTCTTTAATAGGGGTGCCGCCCTCTACCGTATCGGCCGGAATGCCAGCCTGACGGAAAGCATCGGCCACGTGACGCGCATGCTCAATATCTACACAGAAGGCAATGGAGCGTTTGCCCCGAGTCAGACGCTGCCATTCGGCCACAATTTTTGATACCAGTTCGGGGCGATCGCAGGCATTTTTCAGACCTGCTTCGTCATAGTCTCCTCGTACCGTCTTGACCCCTTTCAAATCAGCCACGCCGTCTGGCGGCATGCTGAAGTACTTCATCTGGGACAAAAAACCCATGGCCTGCAATTCGTTGGGCACCGGGGAGGCCACCAGCGTATCCAAATGCTCTCCCAACTGATCTTTGCCCAGACGCTCGGGAGTCGCCGTCATCGCCAGATGTACTGCGTGGGGATGGGTTTTGTTCAGAACCGCTTTGCCGACCCGACTGAATAAGGTGGTGTGGGCTTCGTCGTAGAAGACCACATCAGCGGGCCAATTACGCCACCATTTGCGCTGAGCCATGGTTTGCACACTGGCAATTTGAATCGGTGCGTCCCGATCTTCCTCCCATCCGGCTTTAATGAACCCGCAGTGCAAACCAAAGGATTTCATTTTTTCGTAGGTTTGCCCGACCAGTACGTCCAAATGCACTAGGAATATCAGTCGCTTCCCGGCAGACTCTGCATGGGCGCAAATTTGACCACTAATGACGGTTTTGCCTGCGCCTGTTCCTGCAATGATGGCAACTTTTGTGTGCCCTTCATTCAGCTTGCGATATAGGTCGTTGATCAAGTTGACCTGGTAAGGACGCAGCTTGGGCACTTGCGATGGATTGGATGGACGGGCAGACATACAGAGGGCGCGATCGCTCACACAAGGCTAGCAACATCCCAATAATATATCGGTACTATCTTTCCTCAGGTATTACAGTTCATCTATTTAAGCATTGGCAAAATATACGGTGCCGCACAATAAGGCATAGCTCAGCTCTACCGTCTGCCTATGAATCATTATGAGACACCCACTACGGCCTTAGGGTTCATGCGTTTGCGTCGTGTGGTGATGCTGACTGCTTGTGCATTGACCAGTAGCGCCTGGATGATGTCTGCCCCCTTTCCTTTGCAACTGATTCATCACGCTTCAGTTCAATCCCTGACTGGGTTGCCCGTAGCTCACGCCAACGAAGCCCCTGCGTCTCAGGTTTATGGTCAGACCTTAGAAATTCAGGCCAGTAGTGTCGGTATTCGCGAAGTCGAAGTGAATCTGTCGGCTTGGACTCCAGTGGTCGCCGAATGGCACGACGGTCATGAGATTCAGGTCATTTTTGATATCTACACCCAAGATCCTGAGTTGTTTGAGGCAATCGAGGGGCCGAACGTTGCTAGTTCAGAGAGCGCGTCAACTCTCAGGGTCGATTTTCTGTACGACGGGGAATGTGTGTCCTACAGCTATAGGAATGGTGTGGTCACCGCTGCTGAGGACATCTGTTTACACAGTGCCAAAGTTCTGATTCCCCGAAATCACGATATTGAGGTGTATCAGCTCTATCACTCTCAGCCAACTCGACAGCCTGTAGACTTCAGCGCACCTGTCATATACGACTACTCAGACGAGCTTTGACCCAAACCGCTCACTGACTCAGCCCAGCTACTTGCTCAATCGTCAAATTTAGCAAGTCTGTTACTTGCTCCAGCGACAAACCCGTCGCCAAGAGGTTGCGTGCGGATTGCATGATCTGTGCTTGGGCTGCTTCTTTGGCTTGACGTTCTGCTTCTTTGGCCTGACGTTCTAGCTCGGTGTCAGTCAATAGCCAATGTCCCTCATTGTCGCACCAGCGCAGCCAGTGCCCTGGCATGCCTTCAAACTGGCCATCCCAAATGCCTAGCCCCACCTGTAGGTCGGGGAGCCAGAGTGGCGGTGCCGCCTCACTCAGTATTTGCTCTTGATATTGACTGCCAATAAGTTGGAAATAGCGTAGCTGACCCTTCTGGCGGTTGTAGACCATGTAGTGAGGTACGCGCAGATAACGCTCATAGACGGCCAGCTTGTTCGGGGGAGGTTCGGCCTCTGTTTTGGATGGCGGTGCTGAGCCGTTAGGCGCAGTCGCGATCGCGCCTCGCCCTTCCGTTTCCTGAGTCTGATAAAACCGACCCAAATCTTCGGCTTGGGTACCGGGGGACAGGAACTCAATGACGATGTGGGGAGCTTGGGGTTCTTGCCAGGTGACATAGCTGCGACGCATATCAGACCCGTCGTACAGGCGGGGTACACCCACTGCCAAGAACCAATCCGGGCGCTTATACCAATTGGGATGTTGATTGTCGTAATAAAGGTTCAGATCAGCCCCTGTGAACCACTCATCACGCGTATAAGCAGCCAACTGTAAGGAACGGCTGAGGAGTTGGGGCTGTAAATCATGAAATTCGTCAGGCAAACCAGGCTCTCCTACTTGCTCACTGGGCAGGTCGTACATCGTGGGGAGGGTTTTGCGGGGCGAACGCGGTGGGTCAGTTTGGGGAATGGAATGCCCAGTAGCAAAGGTCATGGGAGTGGCCTGTGAATCCTTGTAGTTTCTATGTTACGGCTGTCATCAGGGATTGGGTCGGAAGCATGGCAGATCATTGAAAGCGATCGCCCATGGCCTTCAATCACTCACTTGAATGAGATAAACCTGCTCAAACTGATCGATGACCGTGTGAGGAACTTGAATGTCGCCCATTGCGTCTTCCCAAACCCAGGCATATTCAGTCTTTGGAACTGCCTCGACGCCCTCGACCTTGGGGCCTGGATTAGGGGTGTAGAAGCGCATGAGAACGCTCAGCTTGCTTCGTAAGGGCGTGAAATAGATGACGTTATTCGCCACAATGGTCTGAACTTCACGCTGTTGTAAAAAAGCCTTTAATTCTGGGTTGGCATTGCCCAGCAAGCCAGAAGTACCCGCTACGGATAAGGCTAACCAGTTGGCGACCAGTAACCCGACAAACCAGCGCGATCGCCGCTGAGTGCGAAACCAGACAATAGTGCCGACGAACCATGCTAACCCTAGCGTCATGGCACTGGGCAGATAGAGCGTAACCACCTCTTTTAGCGGCTGGTCATGTTGAGCTAGGATGACCGAAACACCGCCTGCAATTATCAGAAGACCGCCCAGCCCACCGACAAACATAGCCAACATCCCCACCATTCGTCGTGACCACCGCGATCGCGAGTGACAAAGCCATTCAATGCCCATCCCGGCCAGCACGGCCAGACCAGGGTAAATTACCAGCGCATAGTGATGGTATTTATTGGAGGCCATACTCAGGAGGACACAGACGATGACTGTGGCGGCCCCAAGTAAGAGACGCTGCTGACGGCTATGAGGCCGCTTGAGCAATAGACCCAAACCCAAAAGTGAAAAGAGCCACCAGGGTAGGCTGTTCATGGCAATACTGGTGGGATAGAAGAGGACATTTGAGAGGTAGCCCCCATCTTCAGTGGTTTTATGAACTAGAAAACCGGCCAGGGTTTGAACAATTTCAATATTGCCCCGTTGCCAACAGGCCCAGACCCAGAGCAATGTAGGGATAAGCCCTAAGCCCATCCCCAGATAAAGTCGTAGGCTGTTGAGATGGCGATGACGACGATTCTCCAGAAGTAAATAGGGCAGGATCGCGACAATAGGCAGCACCACCAAAAAGCTTCTCAGCAGAAAGGCAAGACTTAAGATAGCCCCTGCCGCAAACCGTAAGGACTCCCGATGTTTTGATACTGTTTCGGCCTTTAGCAAGCACAGTAAACAGCCCAACATGAGGCCAACAAAAACCATATCTGGCGTTGCAAAGCGACTGTACTGAATCCAGATAAAAGAGGTGTTGAGAACGAGAACACTCCACAGGGCTACCCGTGGGTTCAACAGCTCACGTGCAACTTCGTAGAGTAGAACGGCGCAGATTAAGCTGGCAATTAAGCTGGGTAGCCGAACCGCCACTTCAGTGGTGCCCAAGAAACGCAACATAACCGCTAACAGCCAATAGGCTCCGGGTGTTTTGTGATGAGGCCGATCCCAAGGATGAATCCAATCATCCTGAATCAGCATTTCACGGGCGCGGGTGGCGTATAGCCCCTCATCATGGGCAATCAGGCTCTGCTGATCCGGGTCAAAAAAGCCGCTGAGCATTGGGACAAGGAGACATAACGCGAGGATTAGTCGCTGTAACCATCCCTGCTGACTAATTGCGATCGCCCCCATGCCGCCATTCAACTTTTTGGCCAAAAACTGAGCCACGTCGCCTCCCGTCCCGACTTATTAACCAGCTTAAGCGACGCGGGTGGCGTTCCAAGAAACCACTCAGGTTTCAAGTCGGCTGTGGTTAAAACAGGAAATAGCGTTGGGCCATGGGCAACACTTCTGCCGGTTCGCAGGTCAGGAGTTCACCATCCGCCCTTACCTCATAGGTTTCTGGATTCACCTCCATCTGAGGCTGATAGGCATTCAGCTTCATGGTCGCTTTGTTGATATTACGAGTTCCAGCGACGGCGGCGGCTCCTTTCTGAAGACCAATCTGCTCGGGGATGCCAGCCTCGACAGATGCCTGCGACATAAAGGTCAAACTTGTAGCCGCGATCGCACTGCCGAAACTGCCGAACATGGGCCGCATGTGGACTGGTTGTGGTGTCGGAATACTGGCATTGGGATCCCCCATTTGGGCCCACGCGATCGCGCCGCCTTTCACCACAATTTCAGGCTTCACACCAAAGAAAGCAGGCTTCCACAGACATAAGTCTGCTAGCTTGCCTGCTTCGATCGAACCCACGTGATTAGAAATGCCATGGGTCAACGCGGGATTAATCGTGTACTTGGCGACGTAGCGCTTGGCGCGGAAGTTATCGTTGCGATCGGAATCCTCTGGGAGTGGCCCCCGCTGCACCTTCATTTTGTGGGCCGTCTGCCAGGTACGAATAATGACTTCCCCAATGCGGCCCATTGCCTGGGAGTCTGAGGCAATCATGCTAAAGGCACCCAAATCGTGCAGAATATCTTCCGCCGCGATCGTTTCCCGGCGAATCCGCGATTCAGCAAAGGCAACATCTTCCGGAATGCTGCGGCTGAGGTGGTGACACACCATCAGCATGTCGAGGTGTTCTTCCAGCGTATTGGTGGTGTAGGGACGGGTGGGATTTGTGGAAGAGGGCAACACGTTGGTTTCCCCACAGACCTTGATGATGTCCGGTGCATGGCCACCACCAGCACCTTCCGTGTGATAAGTGTGAATGGCCCGTCCTTTGAAGGCAGCTACCGTATCTTCAACAAAACCAGACTCATTCAGGGTGTCCGTATGGATGGCCACCTGCACGTCATAGTCATCAGCCACACTCAGACAGGTATCGATCGCGGCTGGCGTAGTGCCCCAATCCTCATGGAGCTTGAGCCCTAAAGCTCCCGCTTGTACCTGTTCAATCAAACCCGGTTGCAGGGCACTATTGCCTTTCCCTAAAAAGCCAAAGTTTAAAGGAAACGCCTCAATTGATTGCAGCATCCGCCAGATGTGCCAGGCTCCAGGGGTACAGGTCGTGGCGTTAGTTCCGGTAGCGGGGCCAGTACCCCCGCCAATCATGGTGGTAACACCCGAGGCGATCGCCGTCTCAATTTGCTGAGGGCAGATGAAATGAATATGCGCATCAATGCCGCCAGCGGTGAGGATCATACCCTCCCCCGCGATCGCCTCCGTGCTGGGGCCAATGATGATATCGACATTGTCCTGAATGTAGGGGTTGCCTGCCTTCCCAATTTTGAAGATCTTGCCGTCTTTAATACCGACGTCCGCTTTAACGATGCCCCACCAGTCCAAGATCAGGGCATTCGTAATGACCGTATCGACGGCTCCGTCTTCGCGCGAAATAGGAGACTGTCCCATGCCGTCACGAATCACCTTACCGCCACCAAACTTCACTTCATCGCCATAGGTCGTGAAATCCTGCTCCACTTCGATGATGAGTTCGGTATCTGCCAGCCGAATGCGATCGCCCACTGTGGGGCCATAGGTTTCGGCATAGGCACGTCGATCCATGCGGTAGCTCATGGGCAATCCTTAGCAATCTCAAGAACGAATCCGATAGTCGCCACTGTAGAAGCAGCCAAGCGGCGAAACCGCTAAATTGCTCACAGTCGGCAACATTCTACGGTGACTCGGTAACGCTAAGACTGACTTTCGACCTTTCGTAATATGACTCAATTTGGATGGGGAGCGGTTGTCCTCAACCTAGCGCCTAACGCCGAAGAATTAAGCCTGATGCGCCTAAACATACCGAGTGAGATGGACGCGGTAGCGCTCCTTTTTGGTGATGGCAACATCGCCAATTGCCAATCGCCCCTTACCTCGGATAGCCACCAAGTCACCCGCTTGCAGGGTATGGCTGGGCTGCGTGATAGATTTCCAGTTCACCCGCACATCGCCAGCGTTGATGAGATCCACCATTTTGCTGCGCGACATGCCGAATCCAGCTGAAGCCACAGCGTCTAGTCGCAATGAAGCTTCAACAGTCGTTAGTTCCTTTTTCTTAGGCTCTCGGACGCGCAACTCCTGCCAGTCAATGCGGCGCGTTTTGACCGGCACTGATCGCACCTGCATCAGACTTGTTTCCAAAAACTCTACCAGCTCCGGCACCACAATGGCTTGGGCTCCCCGTTCACCTAGCACAATGATGTCGCCGACTTTTTCGCGGACGAGGCCGGTTCCCAGCAAGGCCCCCAGAAAGTCGCGATGAGTTGCAGTATCAAACAAGAAGTTACCGGCAATATCGAGCAAGGCGAGGGGAATTTCCTCAACCGTTAGGGGAATTTCAGTACGGGCGATCGCACCCCGCTGACGCTCCGCTTGGGGATATCCACCCCCCGCGACAAACTGCACGTCCGTCAATCGGGTAAACAGAGCCTGGGTCTCCATGAGTTCCGGCGGCGACAGGAAGTCCGTGAAAACCACTTCCCAAGTGCGAATAGCCTGTTCCGCCTGGTCTAATACCCGGCTCAATACCTCACGATTTTCAACAGACTTAAGCAGATCTTCCTTCGGTAGCATGGAGATGAGGGGAAAACATCCATGGGAAAGCGCTCCCATTTCAGCATTGTGCCATCCTGAACCGCAAACCGCTTTTCCTCCCGTCAGGACTATCAGTTGCCAGTTCTACGGGGATAAGATGGCAAGCCATTGATTTATTGGCTGAGCATCGAGAGAGCATGGCACTTGCGAACCCTCACCCTAAATCCCTCTCCCAAGCTTGGGAGAAGGACTTCAAAACGCTTGCTCCCCTTCTCCCCATGTTGGGAGAAGGGGTTGGGGGATGAGGGCTATTCAGGAATTTGCAAACCTGACATGTTCCCAGCATCGAGAGACTATGGCACGTAGATAGTTACGATACCCCTTAAAGATTGGCTTGGCTGCACTCGTCCGGTTTGTGTTGTCAGCATTTCTCAGTCGCTAATCACCTCCCAAAGATTAAGGCTCGTCACCAAGCTTTAGCACCTTGAGCGAATCCTGCGAGGGGCGTGGGGAAGTCGAGTTCCCCACATCGGGGGTTTGGGGGCCTGCCCCCAAGGGCTCGCGCATTCACCTCTAACTGTTCTAGCCAACACCGTTTCAGCAATCCTAAATGCGTTGATCGCAATGGCTATGGCTATAAATTTTGATGACGGGTGCGTTCTCTCCAACAAAAATCGGGGATCTGGATGGGGTCAAGCGATTAGAATACGATACGGGCACTCGTAGCTCCACAGCATTTTCCTTTATACAGCAGGATTAGGAGCATCAACACATGGCACGTTTTCGATCACTTTTAAGTTTCGTATTGGCAGCGATCGCTGTCCTGATTGTCGGCTGTGGGGGCGCTAACGTTGCTCAACCCACAACCTATACTGTCGACAAAATTGCTGAAGTCCAAGTCTACGCCCCTAGCGTCTTGGAACTGCGGGAGCAATTCCCTGAATTGGAAGACTACGTCCGCAATAAAAACTGGGTCGATATTCGCACGTTTATTCATGGGCCGATGGGTGAACTACGGATTAAGCTAGCCCGCTTAGCCGCTCGTCTGCTCCCCTCTGACAAAGCTCAGGCCAAAGCCCTGGCAGAGGATCTTGCAAGTCACCTAGAGCGTTTGGATGTCGCCGCTGAGGAGTTCAATCAAATCGAAGCCGCTAAAGAGTATCGGCTTGCTTTAGATGACTTTGATGCGTTCGTCTCGCTCATTCCTGAAGCTTAGGTTGGTCACGATGACGCGGGTAGTGCTGGTCGGGTGCGGCGTGGTTGGAGCTGCGATCGCCTATGAATTGAGCCAGCACTCACATTTTGAGATCACCGTTTTAGAAAGGCAGCTTCCAGCTCAAGGAGCCACGGGGGCTGCCTTAGGCATTTTGATGGGGGTGATTAGCCAAAAGGTCAAAGGGCGTAACTGGCGACTCCGCGAGGCCAGCCTCCGCCGCTACACCACGCTGCTACCCGAATTAGAAGCGGCCACTGGGATGACCGTCCCCCACAACAGGCAGGGCGTTCTTAGCCTCTGCTTTGATGCAGCAGAGCTGCCCCGTTGGGAATCCCTGCGCGACATTCGGCAACAGCAAGGATGGCCCTTAGACATTTGGTCGCCACGGCAGGTTATGGATGCCTGTCCGCATATCGATATTACGACTGTCGCAGCAGGTGTGTATTCGCCCCATGATTTGCAGATTGCCCCACAGCCTTTGACCGAGGCACTCGTGGCCGCCGCTCGACAACGCGGCGTGACGTTTCATTGCCACACAACGGTAGCTGGGTTTCAGCGTGAGGGCGCACGCGTAGCGACTGTACAGACTGATCAAGGGGACTACGCAGCTGACTGGCTGATCCTCACGGCAGGATTGGGCAGTGCGGACCTGACACGCGATTTAGCACAACCGCTGCCGCTGATACCCGTACTGGGACAGGGACTTCGGGTCAAAGTCCGCCAAGGACTGGGAACCGAAGCGTTTCAGCCGGTTATCAATGGGGCTGACGTACATCTCGTGCCCTTAGCGAACTGCGAGTACGCGATCGCTGCCACCGTCGAGTTTCCCCAAGAACAAGGCATCATTCCCCTACCGGAAGCCGAAGCGCTAGAGACTGTTTGGCAACAGGCGCTGACCTATTGCCCCAGCCTTGCCCGATCAGAACGACTGGAAACCTGGTACGGTCTCCGCCCCCGCCCCCAAGGCCAAGCAGCCCCGGTCGTACAACCCTTAGCTGGCTATGAAAACGTGATTCTAGCCACAGGACACTACCGCAATGGCGTGCTGCTAGCCCCTGCCACCGCTCAACTCGTAGATAGTTTGTTGACAGCAAGGATGACTTGAGGGTCGGAGTGAAAAAAAAGTACCGGTGTGAGACATGTGGAGAGGTGGATGGGTAGATGGGTGGAATTATTGCGTGTAACGCCCTCACAATGTTCATAAGGTTCTTCTAAGAGTCTGTCTTTTGCCGCACTAAGCGACTTCTCAGCATTAGCAGCTCAAGATTATGGCGACGCTTGCGTATGCTGCTGACCCGCTGCCGAATACTGGCTAACGAACCACCGCCAACAGCTGCATTGAACGCCTGTAATTGTTCCGTTTCATCGACTTCTGATTGCAGCGCCTGAATCTGTTCTCGCAGCCACTGCTGCCGCGTGATGACATCATTCAGCATTTCTTGAAAGATGCGGCCTAGCTGACCCAGCTCATCCCCTCGCTTCACTAAGGGAGACAATTTTTGGTCGGCAATTAGATTGAGGTCTTGAGGCGATTCAATATCGTTTTGTGCCAGCGACTGGGAAATTCGAGCCAGGTGTTGAATGGGTCGCAGTACCAGAGGACCAAGCAACTTATTGAGACACAGGAGCGCGATCGCAAAGACACCGAACACCGCCCCCATCACTAAAACAAAAGCCTGACGTGTATCTTGGAAGACCTCTTCAGCAGGAACATAGACGACTTGCACACCCACAGTCTCATTCAGCTTCCAGCCAAATCCATGCTGATCGCCATATTCCGCGATCATTGCTGGGGGAGCCTGTTCCGGTCGGCTGTGACATTCCAAACAGGAGGCTTTTTGAATGCGGATCGGTAGGGCACTGTAAAACATCAAGCCCTGCTCGGGGCGTTGGCGAAAACCCGAAAGCTCCTGAGTGTTGGGACTATTGATAAAGTTGTTGGTGAGGGCAGCTTCAAAATCATCAGCCAAATCATTCAAATTAGTGGGATTCAACACCGCCTGCTTGTAGGTGACGCCCACATCACTGCCATCCTCGAAATAGTTCAACGCCTGCAAGTTGCCTTCATCGCGCAGCAACTCAAAAACTTGACTGGCTGAATAGGCTGGAATCAACTCGGCACGAAAGACATCCGCACCCAGTTCATTTTCGAGCAGCGGACGGATTTTTTGATCGGTGTAGCGCCGTACCGCCTGCATCGATTCCATGAGAACCACGCCTTGAGCGGTAATTTGCTTCTCGGCTCGATATTGCAAGGCTTTGGACAATATAAAGCCACTGATGGAACTGCCGAGGACAAACACCAACAACAGCGCAATCGTAAATTTAGGCGCAAGCTTGAGCCGACTAAACATGAGGGTAACCGCCTTTGACATTCTCTAAAGGAAGTACCCGGAACTGCACCAATTGGATTTCCGCTTTCCACGCATCATGGGCTAAGGCCAAATTAGAGGCCATAGCCCCACCAGTGGTGGATCGCGTTGCTGTTAAATACCGAACTCAACTTGGTGTCGTCGAAATTTCAAGCAAGGTTAGACCTGTGACCAAGCGTTGATGAACTTTTATGTGAAGGCAACAAAACTGCTTTCATCCAGGGCAGTCACATTTTTGACCTCTGCCAGCACATCCCCTTCAAACTGAACAAAGGTTGTGGTCTGATCGCTACCCAGCGTCAGGGCTTCAAACGTTAATCCGTCAGCCAGTGCAATGGTGTCAAAGCCAATCTCGAAATCTTTGATAGTGTCAGTTCCCTCGCCTACAGCCAACACGAAGACATCGCTGCCTTGTCCACCAGATAAATCATCCCCCACAAGGACGTCGTTGCCTAAGCCACCGCGAATAATGTCATTACCATCGTCACCCCAGATTTGATCATCGCCCTCATCGCCAAAGAGCTGGTCATCGCCTGATTTACCCCCGATGCGATCGTCACCGGCTCCACCGCGAACAATGTCATCCCCACCGGCAATATTTCCTTGGGATGAACGATCGTTTAAATCGCCCCGCAGAATATCATTGCCCTCCCCCCCGAGCACGCTATCGTTCCCCAAACCACCCGCAATGATGTCATTTCCCATGCTGCCTATAACTTGGTCATCACCACTCCCAGCATCCAGAACGTCATGGCCATCACCGCCCTCTAAGACATCATTACCATCACCTGTGGAGAGGGTGTCGTCACCAGGGCCACCCATGATATTTTCACCCGTTGGGCGTAGATCAAACCCATCAACAGTCAATTCACCGTCTACACCAACTTGGAAGAGCAGAGGCTCTGTCACCCCTCTTGGTGCACCGGTATCAGGGTTACTGAACGCGTCAACATCAGCGATATTAATCAGCGTGTTGTTCTGTATGTTTGCACCGTAGCTCGCGTCATTGCGGACGAGTGGTCGGGGCAAATCTCTGACTTCAATGATGTTGTCCCTTATGTCAATCGTGCTGAAATCGGTTTCGCTATTAAAGCCAAAGAGTCCGTCTGTTCGTGGGGTAGCGGTTGCAGTTGCAATGACTTCGTTGTTGTAAAACGAAAAATTGTTGTACACGCCATTACTCCAAAACAGACCTCTTCCTGGATTCAGAATCAGGTTGTTATGAAACTCGCTGGGGCCTTCGGCTGGTTCCTGGCCAAAATTGGTAATCAGGTTACCCACATCATCCTCAGTGTCAAAGACGAAAACATTATGGTCAACTTCGGCACCGTTACGTGCCCACTCGAATGAGTAGGAGCGTGTGAAATAGTTGTGGTGGATGTGGAAGCTGAAGCCATCTTCAGGGAAAGTTCCTCCCCCGAATTTTGGGATAGACACGGTACCACCGAGGAAGTTGTGGTCTATTTCGACAAATTGATCATCCTCAAATGGAAGCTCGATGGCAAAGCTAGTGTCAATGGTGTTGTTGTAAATACGGGTATTGGTAAATCGTCGCCCTTTGATACCAAAGACGTTGCTGTCGTTCTCCTCACTTTTGAGAATACGGTTGTTGTAAATTTCAGAGTCTCTCAAAAAGCTTGCATAAATTGAGCCCCCCGTGACGGTCAGACCGTTGGCGTTCTCAGCTTGCCCGCCCGCATCAATAAAAATGTTGTCGTAAATCATGGCTTGGCTAAGGCTGAAGAGTCGAACCGAACTCCACAAGAAGGTGTTGAACTCAACTTCCTTAATCTCAAGTTCATCAGCACCAAACCCAAAAATCGCTCCATGAATCGCTGGCCCAGACAGAGTCATTCCGGTAAAAGTGACTGTATCAGCAGCTTCGTCTAGGTCAAATAAGTAAGCGTCTTGATCGACCGAGTTAACCTGAACACCTGAGTCTGGAAGCCCTGAAATGCCAACTTGAAACGAGTCTGCATTCCGCAGCGTTGTCAGACCTGTTCCCGCTCCTTCAAAGGTAATGCCTGGGGTGTTGACCTCAATGGTTTCAGCTAAGTCGTATACACCTTCGGCTAGATAAATCGTTGATTTGCCCTCAAAGCCTACAGTGCGCTGGGCTGTAATCCAATCAACAGCTGCCTGAAGTGCCTCTGAATCGTCGAGACCATCATCAACGACCGCGTTACCAACACCGGGGTTTGCTGCCAAAACCTCTTGGGAGAGATCCGTAATATCGATGATTATAGGGGGCGCTTCCATCGTGAGACTTCCTGTTTTGATAAGGGTTTCGAATCGTCAACTCTATGCTCGGACTCAGAACTCTACAGGGAGGGAAGTGATACAGCGAGACGAGTACTCTCAGCAAAAATAAATAATATGTTTGAGTGATTCATCCCACACTAAAGACTCTCTGAGTCAAGTTTGAATGCACTGGCTACTCATCCCAAGAAAACCCTGGGATCTGTGCCCGCCGCTCCCATTTAAGCCCAATTTCAGCCAACAGGCTACACTCATCCCTTGTGGCTTGCATACACCTAGTAAGCGTGACCGTATACATCGTCGCGCAATACCTGCCAAGTGATAAGGTCTACCGGGACAGCATCCTGTTCGGCGATCTTTAGTTCGGTACTGAAGCTAGGAATCGTGAGCAACTCAGCAACTGCGTCATTATCTTCGCGCTCTACGATAAGACAGGAAATGTGGTTTTTGCTGCCACTGGTCATGACTCCTCAAGTTGCCAGGGTTCCGTGCGTCAAGTTTAAAACGCTAGCAACTCATCCCAAGAACCCTGGGATCTCTGTGCGACTCATGACACCTACTCTTGCGATCGCTTACAGTTTCAAATAGCAACCTTCACAAGCACTTCGCTAAATATCTAGATCTTCCAAATTGAGCTTCGAGCCGTAGGTTTCAATAAACTCCCGACGCGGGGCCACCCGATCGCCCATCAATACCGTAAAGATGCGATCGGCTTCGGCGGCGTCTTCAATTTCCACCTGCTTGAGGGTCCGTGTTTCGGGATCCATTGTGGTTTCCCAGAGCTGCTTGGGCATCATCTCACCCAGGCCCTTGAAGCGCTGAATCGTGTAGTTAGCATTCGCGGGGAAGCCGTTGATTACCCCATCCCGTTCGCGATCGCTGTAGCAGTACCAGTGATTACGGCCCCGCTCCACTTTGTATAGAGGCGGGCAGGCAATATACACAAAGCCCTGATCAATCAGTGCCCGCTGATAGCGATAGAAGAAGGTCAGCAGCAGCGTGCGAATGTGGGCACCATCCACGTCTGCATCGGTCATCAAGCAAATGCGGTGATAGCGGAGCTGCGATTCATCAAACTCTTCACCCTTGATGCCCAGTCCCAGCGCCGTGATGAGGGACTGAATCTCCGTGTTCTTGTAGATTTTAGCGTCGTCGGTTTTCTCAATATTCAGAATCTTGCCGCGCAGGGGCAGGATGGCTTGGAAGCGGCGATCGCGCCCTTGCTTAGCACTACCTCCCGCCGAATCCCCTTCCACAATAAAGATCTCCGATTCACCCGGATCGCGACTGCTACAGTCAGCTAGCTTACCTGGCAACGTGGAGGACTCCAGCACTGACTTACGGCGAACCAGTTCACGGGCACGGCGAGCCGCTTCAGCCGCATTAAAAGCTTGAATCGCTTTTTCCAGCACCGCATCCACAACACTGGGCTGAAAATCAAAATACTCAATCAGGGTTTCCCCGACCAAGGTATCAACAATGCCGCGAACCTCGGTATTCCCTAGCTTCGTCTTGGTTTGGCCCTCAAACTCAGGCTCAGGCACCTTCACCGAAATTACCGCCGTCAAGCCTTCACGGATGTTTTCGCCGCTGAGATTCGATTCGTTGTCCTTGCGCTTGTTGCGTTTGCGCGCTAAGGAATTCAAAGTACGCGTGAGGACTGTTTTCAAACCCTCCAGGTGCGTTCCCCCATCTACCGTGCGGATATTGTTGGCAAAACCCAGCAGATTGTCGGAATAGGCATCGACACACCATTGCAGGGCGACCTCGACATGTACGCCTTCCTTTTCCCCCTGCACGTACACGATTTCTTCGTGAATGGGCTGCTTCTCTTTATTCATATAGGCGACATACTCTTTAATGCCCCCTTCGTAGAAAAAACGTGAAACCTTGGGCTCATCGGTCTTGAGTAACTCAAGCCGATAATCGGTAAAGGTAATATTAACCCCCGCATTGAGATAGGCTAGCTCGCGGAGTCGCCCCGCTAAGGTGCTGTAGTCAAACTCGGTGCCGGTGGTAAAAATCGTGTCATCGGGCTTAAAGTTCACCGCCGTCCCGGTCTGGTCACTATCGCTGGGAGCAACTTGTAATTCACCAATGGGGTTACCCCGTTCAAATCGTTGAACATGAACTTTGCGATCGCGCCAAACGGTCACTTCGACCCACTCAGACAGGGCGTTCACAACCGAGACGCCCACCCCGTGCAAACCACCGGAGACCTTGTAACCGCCGCCGCCAAATTTACCGCCCGCGTGCAGTACCGTCAGCACCGTCTCTAACGCCGACTTTCCCGTCTGGGGGTGAACATCGGTCGGAATCCCCCGGCCATCGTCTCTGACCGTAACGGATCCATCTGCATTCAAACCCACTTCAATGCTCTGACAATACCCTGCCAACGCTTCATCGACAGAGTTATCCACCACCTCATACACTAAGTGGTGCAATCCACGTGGCCCGGTGCTGCCGATATACATGCCAGGTCGCTTGCGAACTGGTTCGAGCCCTTCCAGAACCTGAATCTGTTCAGCACCGTAATTGGTTGCCATAAAACTAATTACTCCCAAAGGGGCGCTAGAGCGCCTTCAACCGAATTGAAGCAAAAATGCCCTCAAATTCTAACACAAACCTGCTAAAGCAGATTCTAGAGCAGTTTCCAGAAACACTTGAACAGGGGATGCAACCACCAATTCACGCAACCTATAATGCCGCCACGCTGCCACTTTGTCACAACAGTACATACAAACCCTGTCTAATCGCCTTAGGCGGCGCTACCGCAACCGGCAAAACAGGACTCACTTTCGCGATGGCGGAACGCCTGAACTTAGCCGTTCTGAGCGCTGACTCCCGACAGATCTACTGTGAATTCGACATTGGCACCGCCAAGCCGTCAGCCGTCGAGCAGGCCCATGTACCCCATCATTTGATCGATGTCTGCCAGCCGACTGAAACCATGACGGTGGCTGAATATCAGCACATGGCACAGAGGCTGATTGGGCAGATCCAAGATAGCGGAGAATCTATTCCCTGGCAGGTGGGTGGCACAGGTCTTTACATTTCCGCAGTGGTGGACGGTCTGCAAATTCCACCCGTAGCCCCACAGCTAGCGTTGCGATCGCAACTAGAGCGGTTAGGTCAGCAGCAATGCTACAGCATGCTCCAACAAATTGATCCCGCAGCGACTCAGCGTATTCACCCCAACGATGCGGTTAGAACGGTTCGGGCCCTGGAGGTCGCCTATGTCACCGGCAGGCCACTTTCGAGTCAACAGCAGCGGCAGCCACCTCAGTACCCCATCCTATATATAGGGCTGGATTGTGAAGGAGCTGCCCTCCAACGCCGGATTGAACACCGTACAGCAGCCATGCTAGCGGGGGGACTGGTGGCGGAAGTGGAAACCCTGTGCGATCGCTACGGGGCCGACTTGCCGTTGCTCAAAACCCTCGGCTATGCCGAAATCCTGGGCTACCTGGCTGATGACTACTCCTTAACCACTGCCGAACACCTGATCGTCAAAAATACGCGCCAGTTTGCTAAGCGCCAGCGCACCTGGTTCCGCAAACGGAATATTCAATGGTTTGATGCTGAAACACCTGACTTAATCGATCAGGTCTGGCAGATTACCCAAGACTTCTTGGCATAAACGCTGACTTTCTAGAACCGCTATATAAGTCTTCTTCGGTTACATAACTGTTGCAATAATTTCACTGCAGTGGCGGAATCCTTAGTTGGCGGCATGCAAGAAACCCAGGAAATGCTGGATTTTTGCGGTGAGAAGAACATCACTTCTGACATTGAAGTTATTGCTATGCAGGACATTAATAATGCCTACAAACGCATGCAAAAATCCAATGTGAAGTACCGCTTTGTCATTGATATGAAAACCTTGCCGGATTCATAAAAGCGATACCACGATATTTTAGATAAGCTTCCTTGTTAGTTGTGCGTGGTGACCATCCGTCACACCAACGACCCTCGCACCCTCGCGGCAGTGTTGAGCAAATCTGTCAAGCACGAGATATCCAAGTCGGTGAACAGTAAGTTGGCTCCAGGACAAATAAAAAGTCACTGTACAATTGCCTAGCTCGTCTTTATATTCAAAGAATCCGCCATGCTGAATGAGTTAACTAAATTCAAGTGTAGCCAAAATCCTAATTGTACGATTGCTCAACCGTTCGGATAGAGGTTGTGGATGCTGCCGTTAATGCTCGAACGCCAAGTTGAGGTTGACGTGGCCTGCTCAGTAGAGCAAGTTTACGACCTTGAGAGCAAACTAGAAAATGTCCCCTGCTGGATGCCCTTGATCAAAAGTGGTCAATCATTACACAACGCGCCCGACCTTTGGCGCTGGCAGTTTGGATTGAGGTTTCCCCTCATCGTCGAATGGGTGTCTCATATTGAGCAGCGCATGCCAGGACGACTCATTGCCTGGAAGTCAGTTTCGGGACTGCGCAATCAGGGCAAGGCCGAAGTCTTTCCCAGCGATCGCGGCTGTCGCCTGCGCCTCACCCTAGAGTTTGCCCTTCCCGGTGGTTGGGTAGGTACCATGCTCGAAAAAATTGGGCTTGATCGCTGGTTGGAGGAAAATCTCGTTGATAGCCTCAACCGGTTTCAAACCCAGATTGAAGCGGAAGTCCACCGTCAAACCGATGATGACCCCCTCCACCAGTCCTCTCTAATCCTGCACAGCGAGAACGTATGCGATTAACCGCCGGGTGCCAACTAAAGTTTGAAGCGCAAGCACTTGCGCCGCTAATCCTCATGCTGCGACCTCAGAGTGGGGCGAGCCAAACTGTTATCGAAGCCGACTTACAATTTAACCCCTATCTCAACGCGGTCGAATATTTTGATATCTACGGCAACGCCTGCCACCGTTTGCTCATTCCATCGGGGAAGTTCCAGATCACCGCCAAGGTTATCGCCGATACCTCTGATACGATTGACGTCAACTCAAATGCAGCCTTTGTGCCTGTCCAGTCCTTGCCAGATACGGTGCTGCACTTTCTCCTACCCAGTCGCTATTGCCAGTCCGACTTGTTAGGAGAGTTAGCCCATGAAATTGTGGCAGGCATTGACTCTGGCTATGACCAGGTCGAAGCGATTCGCCGTTGGATTCATGACCACATCGACTATCAGTACGATACGAGTGATACCTCTACCTCAGCAATTGATACCCAAGAAACCCGTCAGGGCGTCTGTCGCGATTTTGTCCATTTAGGAATGGCCCTCTGTCGCAGTCTGACGATTCCCGCTCGCATGGTGGTGGGCTACCTTTACCAGCTTGAACCGATGGATCTCCACGCCTGGTTTGAAGCGTTTGTGGGCGATCGCTGGTATACCTTTGACGCTACTCAGTCAGAACCTCGGGGTAACCGCATTGCGATCGCCTATGGTCGCGATGCGGCTGATGTCGCACTGGCCAACCAATTCAGCTTGTTAACGCTCACTGAAATGCAGGTTTGGGTGAAGGCTGTTAACCCTTGAATAATAAAAATCAAGCTTGACAAACTCAGCCCCAAAAAAGAATCAATCAATAAGTTCAACTTAAAATATCATCAAAAAGTTCTTAAAACCAATATCTGAAACTCATACCTTACAATTTCCATAACCTCTTAACACTAACAGGTGGCCTTTTAGCAATAACGCCAGCTTGTTTACAGATATATATTGCCATCAGGCATCTTCGCACCCTTTAGATTGGCAAAACTTAAGTTAGCTCCTTCCATGTTTGCCCAGCTCAGATCAGCACCTCTTAAGTCAGCCCACCGTAAATCCGACAAGCTCAAATTAGCCCAACGCCAATTGGCATGGCGCAACCTAGCCCTCGAGAAATCGATGCCTGATAAACTCTTTTAGGAAAGGTTGGTAGAGCTAAGATCGACATTTAAAACTCTCGGTATCCAGCAGCATATAGCATTTGAAACTCGGTACTGCTGACGCGCTTAATTGCTGAATGGTTCATAACACAAATTGATGGCATGCATGAAGCGAGAGCTTAGTTGAAAACCTCAATTTTACAGATTCTGCTGTCTGGAGTGAGGGATTGAAATGCAGCAATGATTACATCGCCAATACAAGTTCCCGGAATTAATATGGCGAAGCAGCGTTGAACAACAGCAAGGACAGGTTTGTTGAGTGCTCATATATTGTTTGGTTAAATTCTTGCCCTTCAAAGATGGTGCGACTTCGCAAAGTGAGAGAAAAGCCTGTTGCGAAAAAATAAGGTTTGAATTTGTAGCAACGGAAGATAGCATTTAATGAGTGCCTCATGTTTTCTTTAAATGGGTAGACATACACTCAAGCATGCCTACTGAAAAGTAGCTTGTGATGAGCTTATAACTCAGCTTCAAGCCTCTTACTTAGTTGTAGGACCATCATATCTTTTGGGATCTTTTTTCTCCTTCTTAGTTTTCTTAGAAGGCTTTTTAGCTTCCCGACTGTTTCTTTTTTTGTTGCTCATAGTTAGACCTGATAAAGTTGCTTGATTAGAATTCAGAGAATTCATTCTCTGAATTCAATTTGAGTCTCCAACAACGCAAGCAATGAGGACTTTCGTAAGACTTAGGAAATACAGACCAGGAATGAAAGATGCCTTTTCTTGAGAACAAAGCGCACGACAAACATCTCATAGATATCTTGCGGTTGAGTCTCTCATCTCAAATATGGAACTAACAGCTGCGCTATGATCTCGTAGCGATTCTTATGCAGCTATGTCAAAAGCATGACATTGAAAGTTTTCAAAAATCTTATCCTCTATTGCTTAGAGCGAGGGCGAATTACCTAACAGAGCCTTGGCGACAGGTATCACCTTGTGAGAAGATATTAAATTGCCTGAAAACTATTCTCCTTGTATCCTAACACAGTAAAATTGTAGGCGTTAGTAGCGCGTGATATATTCGCTATGTCTTGAGGTGAAAGCAGTTATCCTATTCACAATTGACTTGTACTATCAAGATTAGTTCGCTGCGTGTACACAAAGGCTCGACTATCTTTTGTGTAATAGTTACGCGATTAAGATAGCCAATTCTTCAGATTCTAAATACCTAGCTATATGATTTTAAAATTTTCAGTCTAATTCCCAGGAAATTGATCTTGCTAGTCCCTTTGAGTATCTATATTCGTGGTAATAAATGCAGCCAATTCAGCTTCGGCATCGTACTACTGCTTACTAATATTCTGGATTGATGATTCCAAGCAGATTGATTTTGTTCACAATATTCTGAATTGTATGAAGAAACTCGAAACCAGAGGATAGACAGGCTTCAGCCGCCTTCAGGACTTATCTATAGGGCTGAATTTGAAATACTTACCTGATTTAGTGTTTTCTACTGCTAGTATTGGCATACAAGGCTTATTTTCGGGTGGAAATTGTTTGGCAAGCAGATTCTCTGAATTTAATTCTCTTCACCTCTCAACCTTGGAGAATCACCCATGTCTATTTATGTTGGCAATTTATCCTACGATGCTACGTCTGATACGCTCTTACAAGTGTTTAGCAAGTATGGCACTGTCACCAATGTACACTTACCGACTGATCGCGAAACCGGTCGAATGCGCGGATTTGCGTTTGTTGAAATTCAGGCAGACACCGAAGAAAGCACTGCCATTGAAGAATTAGATGGTGCCGAGTGGATGGGTCGCATCCTTAAAGTTAACAGAGCGAAGCCTCGCGAAGAAAGGCCAAACAGAGAGAGCCTTAATGGTCGAGGTCGTAACTCTCGCCGCTATTAATAGCGTTTAGTCCTCATGCAAGGAATGCATGAGGCTGTTGTTCTGAAGCGTCAGCATTGAGCCATGCTCGTCAGATGGCTGCATCTTTTTCAGACAAAATAATCAATATTTTTGGGTAGTTTAGAGGGGATTTAGATGGCCCAAGTAATTCCAGGAGAAAATGAGCATATTGAGTCCATCCTTCGTCGCTTTAAGCGCCAGGTTTCTAAGGCAGGTATTTTTCCTGATATGAAAAAGAATCGCTTCTTTGAAACCCCTGGTGAGAAGCGGAAGCGTAAAGAAATTGCCAAGCACAGGCAAAGAAAAAGGAGGCTTCGTCACTAATCCTATGCCGAAAGACTACATCTCTGACTCGATAGGTTCTTACCTAAAATCGATTGGTCGAGTATCTTTATTAAGCCATGAAGAAGAAATCACCTATGGCAAACAGGTGACTGCCATGATGCGATTGCTCAAGATTCAGGAGGACTTGGCAAAAGAATTAGGATACGAGCCATCCTTGAGTGAGTGGGCTAATGCAGCGGAGGCTGATATTTCGGGACTCAGAAGGATACTGAATGCAGGTAAGCACGCAAAGCACAAAATGATTGAGGCAAACCTACGACTAGTTGTTTCTATCGCTAAAAAATATAATCAGCGTGGTCTTGATTTTCCAGATTTAATCCAAGAGGGGAGCATTGGCTTAGATCGGGGTGTGGAAAAGTTTGATCCAACCAAAGGATATCGTCTAAGCACTTATATTTATTGGTGGATTCGCCAAGCAATTACACGAGCGATCGCAGTGCAGAGCCGCGTCGTTCGCCTCCCTATTCACGTCACCGACACTATCAACAAGATCAAGAAAGCCCAACGTCATTTGTCGCAGCAACTAGGGCACGTAGCCTCGATTGAAGAAATCGGGGAGCATTTAAACCTTACACCCGAGCGTGTGCGAGAATGCCTAAGTCATAATCGCCAAACGCTTTCCTTAGAAATTCGGTTTGGCGAGGATAACGATATAGAACTGGCAGATTTACTGCAATCTGAAGACGAATCGCCCGAAGAGTTTGTAACTCAATGTTCACTGCGCTCTGAGATGGAGCAGTTAATGGATGACCTAACCCCTCGACAGCGAGAAGTCTTAATGCTCAGGTTTGGTTTCCAGAATGATAAGCCACTATCTCTAACCGAAATTGCCAATCTGCTGGGTTTAAGTCGTGAAAGAATCCGGCAATTAGAGCAGCAAGCGGTAAAAAAACTAAAGCAGCACCGCACGCAGCTAAGAGAATATTGGGTTCTCGGATAGTTTCTCCTTGCTCAAGTATTAAAGGGTTTTCAATTAAGTTCAGATCCTGAGTAGTCAGTTCTGACACTTAGGATTCAAAGTCCTCCAGAATTGGGGGATTTAGGGAGCCGTTGTGTAAGTTCTATAAGCTGTGATCTCACTATCGCAGATAACTGTTAAACCGCTTGAGCTTCTTTAGAAGGTTCTTCCGCTGATGCAGGGACAGTACTTACCTCAGTTGAAACAGCCTGAAAAACTAGTGCCCCTTCGCGCAAGTTAACGCGAATCGTGCTGCCTTCCGCAAACGTCTCCTCCAAAATTTTGGTGGCAATGGGGTTTTCGAGTTCCTTTTGAATGGCTCGCTTCAAAGGACGCGCACCGTACACCGGGTCGTAGCCAACTTGCGCAATATAATGAACAGCCTCTTCCGAGAGTGCGAGGGAGAGTTTCTGCTCAGCCAGGCGCTTTTCAATGCGGCGAACCTGGATCGAGACAATTTGCCGTAATTCCTCTTCGCGGAGGGGATGGAAAAGAATCAAGTCGTCAACGCGATTAAGGAATTCGGGGCGGAAGTGACTGCGCAGGGCTTTCAGGACGCGATCGCGCATTTCATCATAGCGGCTGTCGTCACCCGCAATATCCAGGATGTGGTCGCTGCCAATATTGCTGGTCATCACCACAATCGTGTTGCTGAAGTCCACAACGTGCCCTTGGGAATCCGTAATGCGCCCGTCATCCAGCACTTGCAGCAGAATATTGAAGACATCGGGATGCGCCTTTTCCACTTCATCCAGCAACACCACTGAGTAGGGATGTCGCCGCACAGCTTCGGAGAGCTGGCCGCCTTCCTCATAGCCGACGTAGCCCGGTGGTGACCCCACTAAGCGCGCCACCGCATGTTTTTCCATGTACTCCGACATGTCAACGCGAATGATGGACTCTTCCGTATCGAAAAGAAACATCGCCAGGGCTCTGGCTAACTCCGTTTTACCCACACCGGTTGGCCCCATGAACAGAAAAGAACCAATGGGTCGGCCCGGATCATTCATGCCAGCCCTGGCCCGACGGATAGCAGCGGCTACAGCCGCTACAGCTTCATCCTGCCCGATCACCTGCTTATGCAAATGGCCTTCTAACTTTAAGAGCTTCTGGCGCTCTGACTCCATCAGACGATTGACGGGAATCCCTGTCCATTTCGCCACCACCTCAGCAATGTCACCCTCCAGCACCTGTTCGCGCAGCAGCGTTTGACCTTTGGCTTGAATTTCCAAGAGCTGAGCTTCCTGGGCTTCCCGTTCTTGCTGCACGGCTTCCAGTTTGCCGTACTTCAGCTGAGCGGCTTTGTTCAGGTCATAGGCCCGTTCAGCCTGATCCACCTGTAGCCGTAGCTGGTCTTCTTCTTCTTTCAGGGTGTTGATAGCATCCAGCGTTTGCTTTTCGGTTTGCCACTGGCTGTTCAGCCCCTGTTGCCGCGTGGACAGGTTCGCAATTTCTGCCGTGATTCCCGTTAAGCGTTCCTGGGCTGTCCGGTACGCGATCCCGGAGGAGGCATCTTCACTTTCCAGTGACAGCTTTTCCATCTCAAGCTGCATGAGGCGACGGTCAATTGTCTCTAGTTCCTCGGGTTTGGAAGTGATCTCCATCTTCAGTCGGGCCGCCGCTTCGTCTACCAAATCGATCGCTTTATCCGGTAAAAAGCGATCGCTGATGTAGCGATCGGAGAGTATTGCCGCTGCCACTAGAGCCGAATCGGTAATCTTCACCTTATGGTGAACTTCATAGCGATCCTTCAAGCCCCGCAGAATCGAGATCGTATCGTCAACAGTAGGCTGTTCCACATAAACCTGCTGAAACCGACGCTCCAGAGCCGCATCTTTTTCAATATGCTTGCGATATTCGTCTAGCGTAGTGGCCCCAATGCAGCGCAACTCCCCCCGCGCCAGCATGGGTTTGAGCAAGTTCCCCGCATCCATCGTGCCTTGCCCAGCCCCGGCACCGACAACGGTGTGTAGCTCGTCAATAAAAAGGACAATCTGCCCATCGGATTCCGTCACCTCACGCAGCACCGTGCGCAGACGGTCTTCAAACTCGCCTCGATACTTCGCCCCGGCAATCAACGCCCCGATGTCTAAGGAAATCAACTGACGGTTTTTCAGCGATTCCGGGACGTCACCATTGAGAATGCGCTGGGCCAAGCCTTCCGCGATCGCGGTTTTACCCACACCGGGTTCACCAATCAGGACAGGATTATTTTTGGTGCGGCGCGACAGCACCTGAATCACCCGTCGAATTTCCTCATCTCGGCCAATCACCGGATCGAGATGCCCTTCCCGTGCCAATTCAGTTAAGTCGCGACCGAATTTTTCTAGCGCCTGATAACGACTTTCAGGATTCTGATCCGTAACCGTTTGCCGTCCCCGAACCGACTTAATAGCAGCGGTTAGTTCGGGCTGAGCAATCTCAAACCCCCGCAGCAAGCGACGGCCAATCCGCTCATCATCCGCAAATCCTAAGAGCAAATGCTCAACCGAAATGAACTTATCTTCCAGGTCTTGACGAGCTGCTTCAGCTTTATCCAGCATGCGATCCAGGCTTTGGCCTAGATAAAGATTACTGTCTACCTTGACACGCACACGGGCTTGACGCTGGGAAAAAGTCTCCAACTCCTTTAAGAGCAACTCGGGTTCCAGTTTGGCCTTCTTAAGGATGTTATGAGCGACGCCCTCTTCCTGTTCGAGCAACGCAATCAGGACATGCTCCGCTTCCATGTACTGATGCTTGAAGCGACGCGTCACATTTTGGGCTTCAACGATGGCATCCCAAGCTTTGGTCGTGAACTTATCTGGATCAGTGGGCTGCATGGTTAGGTAATGAAGGAACGCCGCTGTAACGGCTGTCGGGTAATCAGCGTCATTTCAGGATACAAACGTTAGCGCGATACGGCACTTAAGCAGGCGGTATTCCCATGGGTAATCGTTGCCTCAGTCCGGCAAACGTTCGGTCGAACGCACCCACTTAAGGTTGAATTCTCGGCTACACACTTAGGTAGTTAAGTGTATCAGGCTACTTACTCCCCCCCCAGTTGCGAATGTCTTCGTGGGTCGTATAGCAAAAGGCAGAAGGAAAAAGGCAGAAGGCAGAACCGGAAGTCCTGACCTATCAAAGCTTCAGCGATCTATCCCATACGAACCTAACTGCGGCTTGCCATACCAGAAATGTCGAACTCAAGCCCATGTAAGCAGGGAGCGATATTTCGCTATACATCGCTCAATTCTGACTTCATAGTTCTGCATTTGCCCTCTCCACCGCCCCATGCTTTTGGGGGAAACCCAGTCCAAAATCCCCCAATTCTGGAGGATTTGTGGGACTCGCCAAGCTGGAAGTGATCGAACAGCAACGTCTGCCTGAGCAATAGCTGTATTCGCAAAGGGATTGAGAATGAGGGCTAAATAGTCACGCAAACAACCTAACGTCCAGAATCAGGGAGTTTAGGGGACTGTTGCCGAGTATCAAAAGATAAGCAAAGACAACCCTATGCCTAACGCGAAACTAGCTGACGGCTTGAGCAACCGGAGTCGCTTGCGCTTGTGCCGAGCCTTGCGTGCCCAATTGAATCAGCTCAACCTTGTAACCATCGGGATCTTTTACAAAAGCAATCACGGTAGAGCCGTGCTTCATCGGGCCGGGTTCCCGAACGACCTCTCCCCCCAATTCTTTGATCGCGTCACAAGTGCCATAGATATCATCCACCCCGAGCGCAATATGACCGTAACCATCCCCCAGATCATAGGTGTCGGTTCCCCAGTTATAGGTCAGCTCTAGAACCGTATTGTCCGCCTCATCGCCGTAGCCGACAAAAGCCAGGGTAAATTCACCACCGGGATAGTCTTTTTGCCGCAGAAGCTTCATGCCCAGCACTTCACAGTAGAACTTCAGAGATGCCTCTAAGTTCCCTACGCGTAGCATCGTATGCAGGAGTCGCATAACAGTCCTCTCAGGTTGAGTGTCTAAGTCCTGCTTAGAGTATAGAAAGCCGATTGAATCACGCAAAGGGGGCATTGACGCCAAGTGCTCACTGCTTAAGTCACAGTTTGAGGCATATCAGTCAATCAGGGAAAGAATCACCACAATGTCGTTTCTAAATGCCCCTATTCATGTGAAGAAATATTTTGTCAGCCAGATCAATTCATGCCTAACAATCTCAATTTAGCCAACACCAATAGTGACTTAAAACCGATGACGAATAGGCTTTTGCCGCGATTGAGTTGGGTCGAGCGGCACTTTAGATAAAAAAGGTTTCGCATTTAGTCTAGAGCGCGTCATCAATCAAACTCGAAAGCCTTGCGGTATCAGCATTGCCGCGCCCGCTTGGTAAAACTAGCTAGGGGCTGAACCGCTTTCAGCATGAGGATTCAGGCTCTAAATGAGGACAGCCCCTAGATTGCTTGGAATGCAGGCGTAAACGCGCCAACCAGCACACCTGTGCTAGTATCGGTGCAATCTCCTGTGAATCAATCCTGATGAGTAAGGTTCTAGTGCTTAATGCCTCCTATGAACCGCTCAACATCACTAGTTGGCGTCGAGCGATTGTGCTAGTCATCAAAGGTAAGGCTGAGCAGGTTGAACACAATGGAAGGCTGATTTATCACAACTTACCGTTGCCAACCGTTATTCGGTTAAGGCACTACGTTCGCGTCCCCTATAAGGAAATCCCCCTGACTCGACGCAATATTCTTCAGCGTGATAGTCATACCTGTCAGTATTGTGGCTATTCGGGTGAAGGGCTAACGCTCGACCATGTGTTACCGCGATCGCGCCGTGGCGGCGATACCTGGGAGAATATGGTGACAGCCTGCGTCCGCTGCAATGTGCAAAAAGGCAATCGAACCCCCCGCGAGGCTAACATGCCCCTCAGGAATCCTCCGCGCCGCCCTCACAGCAGCCTGTACTTTGAAGTGACGCGTCAGGTTCGTAGCGGCACCCACGAAGAATGGAAAAAGTACGTTATCGGTGTTTGAACCCTGTCGGCATTGGTTCACGAATGCTTTGAGGGAATTTGAATCACGAATTGAGTGCCTTCACCTGGGGTGGAAAAGCACTCTAGTTTGCCGTTATGTTTATCGACCACAATTTGATAGCTGATCGATAACCCCATCCCCGAGCCTTTACCAACAGATTTCGTTGTGAAGAAAGGTTCAAAGATGCGTGACCGAATTGCTTCTGGAATACCGGAGCCATTATCCGCAATCTCAATTTGAACCCAGTTCTTCTCAAGTAGGGCCGTTTGTATCGTGATTTTGCCAGGACGCGCTGAACCTGTGGCCTCTTTGCCGCCTTTCATGCGGTCTTCTAAAGCATCAATCGCATTGGCAATAATATTCATAAATACCTGATTGAGTAATCCGGCGTAGCACTCAATGAGGGGAAGCTCAGTGTAGTTTCTAACCAGTTCAATGGCAGGGCAATCCGAGAAACCTTGAAGGCGATGTTGCAAAATCACCAAGGTGTCATCGAGTCCTTGATGAATATCAACTGCCTTAAATTCAGCTTCATCCTTATGGGCAAAGTTGCGTAGAGAACGCACAATATGCGAAATGCGATCGCTACCGACTTTCATGGAAGCGAGTATCTTAGGCAAATCTTCCTCAATAAAGTCTAGTTCGATGTTTTCGATTGCGTTCTGAATTTCATCCGTGGGCTCAGGATAAACCTGCTGGTATAGCTGTAGCAAATCCAGCAAATTTTGCGTGTAGTTCTCAACATAGCCTAGGTTGCTATAAACAAAAGTGACCGGATTATTAATTTCATGCGCCACCCCAGCAACCAGTTGTCCTAGACTAGACATTTTTTCCGCTTGCAGCATTTGCGACTGAGTTTGGTGCAGCTCCTGCAACATATTTTGTAGGAGTCGGTTAGTCGCTTCCTGCTGTTTAAAGCTGTCTTTAACAAGCTCACTATAGCTGTTGAATGCTTCCCCTAAGATACCTATCTCATCGCGACCAGTTGTAGGGATGCGTAAATCAAAGTTTTGAGTTTGAATCGATTTGCGGGTGACTTTTGTCATATCGCGCAGCGGTCGTAGCAAGCGACGACTCAAAAAGAATAAAGTCAGTAGACCCATAATTCCAGACAACAACGTGCTCAGAAAGGCGATTCTCACCTGGGTTTTAGAAGCTTGCCGAAGGATTTCATTAGCGTCTTCATATTCCTCTTCGGTAGCCTCGGCAAGGTCGGTGAGTTTTTCAATGAAGCTTTCCAAGTCAGCGATGAAGGGACTTTGATTAGCCCGCCTGAGATTTCCCTGTAAAAGTGAGAACTTCTCCGTTGCCGTTGCATAGGGAAAAATTCGTCGTAGCAAGGCATCAATCGTATCAATATATTCTTCGATCGCGACCTCATGCTCTTGCAGAATCGCAGCCGTCACAGCCGCTTCTGTGGCCGTCAATTCATCGAATTCATCAAGGTCGCTAAACGCTTGCCAATCCCATTTAAGGCTATTGAATGCTTGAACAAACAGAGCCACATCTTTTTGAGAGTCACTGTTGATAGGTTCGGTGAGAACTTGACGACTGTCTAAGATAGCTCGTCCGTGAACAACAACTTCCAGCAGGCTACCTTTAAAATTATTGATAGCTTCGATATCTCTAGTCGCCTGAGCTTGAATAGCTGCCGCCCGACGTTCAGCTTGTTGAGAAACATGGAAACCGACTGCAATGCCGCTGAGGGTAATAGCAAACGCAACCCCATACACGGTTAGCATTTTCTGGCCTAAAGACCAATCGGCAAATTGCTTCAAGATAAGGGGTTTAAGTCGCTTCTGATGGATATTGTCAGAAATCAGGGGAATAGTGAAATTCACAATAGGATGCTTAAACGCTGTTTAATACCGGTAGCAAAAGGCCCTACCAAGAAAACTTTTTTTATTATTTCAATCTAGAATGCCCAGTCGATTTATCGCAAGGCTCAAAACACTGAACCGAGACGAATGAGGAATGTAACACTTAAAAACAGAGTGTGCTTATCAAACAAAGTTTTCACTGTGGAGGAGATAAGCACACCAGACAATAAGTATTGTTAATTATTGTTCCTTTGTGGTTCAACCTAAGTGTCATGCTAGGGGCTGTCATCATTTAGAGCCTGAATCCTCATGGTGAGAGCGGTTCAGCCCTTAGCTAGTTTTACAGAGCGGGCGCGGCAATGCCTATACCGCAAGGCTTTTGAGTTTAATTGATAACGCGCCCTAAAGCGCTATGTTGATCTCTCAGCAATAGCGGCTAACAACTCACGCATGGTTTGAGGTGCAGGACGTTCTCTAACATCAACCCAATAGCGAATCGGTGACAAAAAGCCCTGAATCTTCATTGCCTTGCAGGTAGAATCGAGTTCCTTTAGCGCCTCACGCGGATTAAACGTCGAGGTATCAGGCGACACGGTTTTGAGATAGCCAGAAAAGCCCAGAAACAGGATGCGATACACCATCTGCTGACTAAAGTCGCCGTTAAAGTAGCCCCCATGGACATTGCGACGACCGGTCATGTACTCCAGTGTGAGAATAATATAGTCCAGCGTATTAAAACGATCCGTTTTCTCAGTATGGGTTAGCACACATACAGGCTTTTCCGTTCGTTGATTGGTTCTGACCTGAAATTTGACATCCTTATAGTTGGTGCAGTCAAAAAAGGTAAAAAAGTCCGCAACGGTCACCTGACCATCGCTGAGTTCCATCTGTTGTGCAAACAAATCCGCTAGCGAGGCATCCGCATCAACGCCCATACGCTTAGAAGTGACGAAAAGGTTTTCTAAAACCTTGCTTGGCGTATCCACGATCGCTTCGGCTAGAGAACCTTCAGAGACATACTGTTGTGCCAATGACTCTAAATTCATAATGCCGTCGCGGGTATTTTTATCATGCGTAAGCGCTACGTTACCTAAGCGATAGCCTCGTGATTGGGTGCGGCTAGGGAAAGCAATATAGTTGGCTGCCGTCGAGGCAATCCGGAGGGCAATGTCGCCTTCACTGCTGAACAAATAGGATTCCGCAAAACGCCGCAGTGAAGAGGCCAAAAAATTGGCGCGACTGGAAATAATGGTTAAGACGGGAATATCCGGCGAGGCTAGTAGCAAACGCTCTAACTGAAAGACAGAACCGACCGCTGACGTGGGCTGTTTATCAATCGAGGCGGCATCAAACACATCGGACAAAATCCGCATGGCATTGGTCACCACAAAAGCACCCATGCTGTGGCCCAAAAACGAAAGCTTAATTTTGCAGCGGTCATTTTGCCAAAAGGCGATCGCTTTTTCCTGAGCTGACAGATCATCGCAGTCAGGTTCCTGCTGCTTGATATCGTCTATTTTCAAGCGCACCATATCGCGATCGATCTGTCGCAGTAACTCCACCAGATCCAGCACCCCGAAGTTGTTGGCACGGTAGCGATCGCGAAAATAGACGGCCAGCCGCAGCAAAATAAGCGCCACAATAATGACGCCTAGAAACACCAATAGGGTGAATAACACCGTTAGGAAAAACCCAGATATGGATTGCTGGGCACTCATTAGTTCACGAATCAGGATGACGAGTGCAGCCACCAATCCCACAATGAGCATATCGCGGGGAAGCGGGGGCAAAGCCGCGATCGCTTCCCCGGTTCGCTGAAGTTCAATATTTTCTGACGGCCAACGGTATCCCACAAAGACCTGCGAACCCTGAGCCGCAATTTTGCTGTCATATTGATTGATATATAGAAAGATGTCGCGATACCAGTTTTGGACTGCACTCAGCCGCGTGTTGTAACCATGGACGGTAATAACTAATTCTGGATTCGCCCCCGCTGGATTGCTTTCGCGGTTAACCACAACGTTGTAAAGGTGGCGCGTAATTTCGTCGATGCCTAAGCGAGCATTCTGGGTTTCGTTCTGGATTTTTGATTTCTGCACCGCGACGGGATCGTCTGACTTTTCATCAATATTGGGCGGTGCACTGCTCATGACGAAATAGCCTGGAATCGACGCATTTGTCTCAGGACAGTCTTCAACGTTTATCAACTGAACCGGATGATCGTCCTTAAATGAGGTGGATTTGAGCGCTGGGTTATTTCTGAAAACAAGCTTTTGTATGCTAAATGGCAATGTTTTCATATTGCAGTTCCCCTGTATTAGCGTTACTTTATCTGCTTTAACCGCTACATCGCACCTGGATTCTGGCACACCCACTAATTTTCATCCCCTGATCGTAAGGGGATGTTGCGAGAAATTTGTTGAAATGAAATTTCTTCTGCAAATCACTGCGAACTGTTCTAGCCAGGTTGAATATCACTGGGGAACATGTCAGGTTTGCAGATTCCTGAATAGCCCTCATCCCCCAACCCCTTCTCCCAAGATTGGGAGAAGGGGAGCAAGCATTTTGAAGTCCCTCTCCCAAGCTTGGGAGAGGGACTTAGAGTGAGGTTTCCAAAG
>JBCBSR010000015.1:0-72318 GCA_039819045.1 Cyanobacteria bacterium J06638_28 | reverse complement strand
GCCTCACCTCAAGAACGCGAAGCCCTGAAAGCGGTGCTTTCCCTGGGGCTCAAGGATGCATTTCGGCTATTCACTGATGAGGCCATGATGTGTTTATCTTTGCCCGTTGGATCGTGGATGTCCTTGTCTTCCAGCGCAATGTTGAAATCGCCACAGACCAGCAGCGCAGGATGATCCGCCAGCAAATTTTCAAGATACGTCTTCAGGACTGACAGCCACCGCAGTTTGTACGCATATTTGTCACTTCCAATTGAGGAGCCATTGGGCACATACAGATTCACCACCCGCATCCCATCCAGCACGCCGGTAATGACTCGCTTTTGGTCATCTAGGTCAGTCGCGATCGCCTCCCCGACAATCGGCGCAAACCCCATACTCACCTGCTCCAAAGGCACACGACTGAGCAGCGCCACCCCGTTATAGGATTTTTGCCCACTGACATAAGCCTGATAGCCCAACGCTTCAATCGGCTCTAACGGAAAATCCTTATCCACCACTTTCGTCTCTTGCAGACAGAGGACATCCACGGGATGGGCCGCTAACCAGTCGGTGACGTGGGTGAGGCGAGTACGAACAGAGTTAACGTTCCAAGTAGCAATCTGCATGAAGACTAGAAAGGTGACAGTGGCCTCCCCGATCGTGGCACAGAAGGGGAAGGGTAGAAAGGTGTCAGGAGTCAGTATCCAGGAGTCAGTAGGACATCTTCTGGATACTGAACAATCGTTCCGCTCTTACTTTTGCTTCCGATGTCTCCCTATCCGTCTCGCAGTTTTGAAGATTTACTGGTCTGGCAGCGATCGCATCAATTGGTTTTGGGAATCTACCAATACAGCAGTAGCTTTCTGAAATCAGAAACGTACGGGCTGACTTCCCAGTTACGACGGGCAAGTGTTTCAGTGCCCGCCAATATCGCAGAAGGTTTTAAGAAACGAGGCATTGCTGATAAGCTGCGCTTTTGACTCCCTCTTCTCCTTTCCCATGTCCTCATTCGAGCCACCCTTACAAGGCGACGCCCTCATCAAAGAAGTTTGCCGTCGCATTCGTGTAGCGCGCAGCTATTGGGATGCTCACAATAATGCAGCTTGTCGCAAGGAACGCGAAAAGGCATTAGCGCTCTACAATACCCTCACCACAGCAGAGAAGGAAAAGATTCCGCAAGTGCTGCGCGTTTGGCTCCGCTATCGCAGTGAAAAGTATTTTGGTGCCCATCGAACCACGCCTGGCAGTCAGCACCGTTCGAGTAAAGGGCAGAAAGGCGGTAAGCAAAAGAAGGGGCGATCGCGATAGAACAGTCCTGATCAAAGGTTTAACACCCCATTATCGGCGTAATAAATATCGTTCCACGAAGGCGTTCTGTAGTCTTGGTTCAGGCTGCGATCCACATAGCCAACGAGGCGCGGTAAAGCGTCGTCGCTGATGTCGCCTTGCAAAAATAGCCGGAGTTTTGTTTCCCAATCCTGGGGATAGTCGCGAATGATGGGGTGTTTGACCACAATAGGCTGCGTTTCTCCCTCGATCATATCAACCACCACATCAAGGCTCAAAACCCCGAGGGAACGCACAAAGATACCGGTCGCTGCGATCGCGAAGTCGCCATCCACCTGCTTTTGTTTCATCACGGCCACAAAGTGTCCCCCTTGTGCAATCGGGTAGATGAGGCTGCTACGGTCTTTCACAGGTTCAACCTCAACGTTATATCCCTGGGTCAAACCGGCCTCAAGGGTCAGCCCTTCATACGCCTGATCAGGATGGGGCACATAGATAGTGAATTGGTGAACGTCGAGCCAGGGATTATGTACAGGATCATCGGTCGTCTGCTTCCAGCGGTTGTATTGCTGGCGCATTTCCTGACCCACATGGCCTTCACTGTTGCACATGTGAATCAGCGCCATATTGAGCACACACTGATCAAATTTGCTGAGTAATCCTAATACTTGCACGATTGAAATCCCCTCAATAGATGACCAAAGCACATAGCAACATCACTTGGTCATGTTGCTGAATCAAGACTGCTTGAAAAATGATTGAGCATGACGCTGTGTGTCGTCAGCTTTTGCCACTTTCTGGAAACTGGTTTTTCTTTCGATATGGCTTCAATGCCATTAGGAAAGATTAAACATGAATGTTCTGTATGATTGGCTGCAAAAAACAGTGTGATCAGCTTCTTTTAACATCATCCATACAGTTCAGTTAGAGACATAAACCAAGCTAATATTTAAAGACCTTTAATTTTTATTCTTTGAGTGTCGCGAAATGAGTCGATATTGAAGGTAAAGCGTAATTTAGACAACTAAAAATTGGCCAAAACATATCGTGCTGAACATTTGCTCCAGGTATTGAAAGTCAGACATCTGGAAGCTGCTTTGATCGTCATACACAAAACATTCTGAAATCTTGGTTGGCCTATAATTTTTTCACGCTCTTGCAGGCAAGCGTGTCGAAATCTAATCACTTGTAAAGTCTCTTTCCAAAAGGCAGCAGGCTGTCAACTTGAAATACCTGCTTAGGGGTTGTTTTATGAAACTTGAATCGATTCACCAAGAAGCGATCGCCGATACCGATCAGATCATCACGATGGCTGTCGTCAGTGAGGTCATCAGTCCTTGCCTACTGTCGCGACGCATGATTGATATCTTAGGGCGACCAACGGTAGATAACGATCTGGAAATCCTAGGCAGCAACGATACCTACACCATCCTGTGGACTCAACCCCAGCTCACCCTCGAAGAAGCGACCTTGGTGCTTAATCAGGCGATCGCAACTGGCGAGAATCCTGCCATGCAATCCGTTTTGATATCGGCTGAGTAAGTACATGAACCTATTTGTTGACTCATTCGGGCTTCGACTTCGCTCAACCCTCACCTCAATGATTTTAATGATTCTGGCTGGTTGAGCGGAGTCGAAACCAGCAGCTTTTTCCACCTACTTAGCTACAAACCTAGGCTTCTGAAATGGATGCTTCCTGCTCCATAAAACTTATTACCTGATTCAACTTCAATAGAGCCTCAGAAAAGGAGAAATAACGACATGCCTTTCGTTAAAAAGCCCCTCAGTTCTGCCCTAACAACCTGGTTAGAGGCGCACGGTTATGCTAATGAGGATCTAAATCGGCCTGGCGAAAATGGGGACTCCGCGCTGATGCGAGTCACGCGGGAAGGCAACCTAGATTGGATGCAGGAACTGATCGCCGCTGAAGTAGCGATTAACCATCGAAACAATGACGGCAACAATGCGCTTTGGTTTGCTTGCTTTGGCAACTTCAAAGCCGCCATTGATTTGCTCGTGGCGGCTGGTATTGATATCGATAACCAAAATGACAATGGTGCGACAGCTTTAATGTATACGGCCTCCGCAGGCAAAATTGAGATTTTACAGCAGCTTTTGAGCCATGGCGCGAACGTCAATCTTGGCAATTTAGATGACTTTACCGCCCTCGACTTTGCTAGCACTCCAGAGGTATGGAGAGTCTTGAAGCATGCTGTCAAGTAAGCCTAAAGTACAGACCTATCACGATCGCACCCATCATTCCTACGAGTCGGTCAAAATTAATCCCAACTATGTGGATGCCTCGACTCAACCGACTGCTTTCAAACGATATCCTCACTTCTATCGAAGATACCCTTTGGCAGAGGGCAATGCGCTCCATGAATTGATTAAAGCGACCAGCGCCATCACCTTTGAAAAGCAGTATCGCAACTTCACGGCACAACTGCGGGTCAATCCATCAGCGGGTGGACTTTATCCCACTGAGCTATATGTACAAGTTCGTGATGTCGAAGGCATGATCAATGGTCTCTACCATTTGGAAGTTGCCGATGAACGACTCACGTTGATATACGAGCTGATTGATGATGGTCTGGAGGCTTACCTTTGCCCAGGCAACGTCGTTTCTGGATTGATTTTTCTGATTAGCTGCGTCTATTTCCGATCCAGTTGGAAGTATGAAGAACGCAGCCTTCGATACTGCTTTTTAGACAGTGGCCATCATTTAGGTGCAATTGAGGCCGCAGCCTATGCCTTCAATCGTCAGCTTGAGTTGATGTTTGACTTCAACAAAGCGGATCTGAATCGGGCTCTCGGCTTTGAAAATCAAGAATGGGTCACTGCAGCCGCGATCGCGGGAGAATACCGTGAGCGGGCCTGTCGCACGTTTCGACTACCAATTCCCTTTGTGTGCGGCACTGACTATTTCGTCCCCAATCCCTTTATTGAGCAAGCCTACGCCGCAACCCTACAGCCCCCGAGCGTCCATCAATCTATCCGTTCTCCCCAATGGCAGTACGATCGCGCAGCTTTTTTGCAGGCGATAGGGCAACGGCGATCAGCTCGCTGCTTTCGGAAAGGGTTCATCACCGAGGCCGAGTTTCAGATGGTTCTGGCGGCGGTCAACCAACCGATTGCGAGCTGTAGCCAGGAATCGATTGAGTTATACGCTGTTGTGTTGCGAGTGACTGATATGACACCTGGTATTTACCGGGGCGTGGAATTACTCAAAGCTGGCGATTTTGCCGCCAAAGTTGCCTATCTCTGTGTGGATCAGCGGGTCGCGGGAGACGGAGCCGTTACCTGGTTTCTAGCCGCGAAGGGTCAGAATTATCAAACCGTCTCTCAGTTGGCTGGGCTACTGGGGCAGCGACTCTATTTGGCTAGTCAGTATTATGGCGTGGCTTGCACGGGTATTGGTGCCTACTATGATGAGGAAACCAAGACGTTTGTGGGTACTGAGAAGGATATTCTTTATGCGTTAGCGATCGGGCGGTAATCTCGCGCTAGAAACCGGGGTTCTTTGGTTGGCAAACCACATGCTGGTTCAATTCGTTAAGAACCCCGGTTTCTCAGGTGCCTTGCTGATAGGTAACAAGACTTCTCCTGATTCCTGGCTGGCTGGCTACTTTTCCTTCACGGATGCACACACCACGCGAAGACCGACATTTATGTTGTAGCTGTCGCGCGTAATCTTACTCCGAGCAGCGGAACGGCAATGACGTGGATGACGGTACCATGCACCGCCGCGAATGACTTGCCGACTTTGGTCACCCCTCTGCATCCAGGCAGAGCCATCCATGGATGCATCCTCATAGTTGCTGTGCCATACATCCTGACACCACTCTCACACGTTGCCATGCAGATCATGTAAACCCAAGAATTTCCGTGAAGCCTTCCTGCTGATCTTCGGGAACCTCTACATCCGCATCACGCCAATCAATCGTGAGCCAAACTGTATCCGTCATCCCACCACTCCCGAGTTGCCGCTACTGTCTTTAGGATATGCCGTGGCATCTGCGCAAGACGCGATCTGTTTGTCTGGCTACTGCCGCACAGAGCAGCTCAACAAGCACATGAGGCACTACGGAAAAGAAAGGAACTGCGATGTAGCTCTCCAGTAGAGCAAGATTGCTGTCCCGCCGACCAAGCCAAGTGTGTCCTGAGTTCAGAGGTACCCAGAAAGATGCAATCAACTGATGACAAGAGCCGCGAGCATTTGAAACTCCTCTCGATCTTTCACTACATCTACGGGGGTATTGCCGGAGCGCTATCACTATTTTCCGTCACGCATCTGGCGATGGGCATCTCATTTATTAGCTCACCCAATGCGTTTCCCTCACCAGAACCCTTATCACCAGCGGTGGAAGAGGCTTTCCCCTTCGCCTTCTTTGGCTGGATGTTTGTGGTGATTGGGTTAATTGCTCTCGTTTTAGGCTTAACGTTTGCGGTTTGCCTAATTGTGTCTGGTCGCTGCCTAGCTCAGAGAAAACGATACTGGTTTAGCTTTATCGTGGCGTGCTTTGCCTGTTTATCCTTGCCACTCGGCACGATCCTAGGCGTATTTACACTGGTTGTATTGTCCAGAAGCTCGGTCAAAACGCTTTATGGGCTCAATCAGGCATAACGAGCACATAACGAACAGGTCGAATTTATTTCCAGCATTGAGATGAGGTGGAATCATTCGAGTGAACTCACAGCTCAGGGGCAACTTTGACTATTTCTTACCAACGGCTCAAAATCTTGTTGTGATAGAAGCCAAAAATGCTGATCTCGCTAGAGGATTTACGCAATTAGCCGTGGAACTCATTGCCCTTGATCAGTGGACGAATGTCGTCACACCGATTCTCTACGGCGCGGTTACGACAGGCGATACATGGAAGTTCGGTCTATTTGATCGTGAGACTAAAGAAGTCCAAAAAGACATCAACACCTATGCCGTGCCCACTGATTTGGCTCATGTGCTGTCCATTCTGCTAGGCGTCACGATGAGTGCTCCTACGCAGGTCGCTTGAGGTGATTTGCTGAATGATTTCCTTCCCTACGCCTAAGGGGTTCTTGGCGAGTACACTCAAATACTTGTTGATGTAGTGCTACAGGCTCAGAGGAAAGGGTGTCATCTGGGGTACTCAAAACTTCTCCAGGCTTGGCTTCACCTATACCTGTCTAACCTGTAGACAGAGGGAGCGATCGCATCTAGCCGATGAACTTAAAAGTCTGTGCGAGAATAATCCATCTGTGCTGTTAATGGATGCCCCATGACTCCTGCTCGCTTTTCGGCGAATGATCTACCGGCTGCGCTCGATCCGGCCACTGACCTGACCTTTCAACTGCCTGATCCTGAGGACGAAAGAATTTCAGAGGCGGAGTTTCAGCAACAAATTCAGCTCGCCTGGCAAGTCTGCGATCGCTTCGACCTCCAAACCGATATCTGGCGCGGACGGATTATGCGCACAGTGCGCGATCGCGAAAAGCGCGGAGGCGATGGTCGCGGGACGGGGTTTTTGAATTGGCTGCGCGATCGGGAAATCACCAAAAGCCAAGCCTATTCTTTGATTGAGCTAGCCGATAGCGCCGACACACTCTTGCAAGAAGGATTGCTAGAACCCACTGCCGTCAATAACTTCAGTAAGCGCGCCTTTGTGGAAACGGCTCAAGCCGCTCCTGAAATTCAGCAGTTGGTGAGTGATGCGGCCCAGCGGGGCGAACAGATTACGCGGCGGGAAGTGAAGCAAATCGCAGACGAGTGGACAGCCATGACCTCTGACCTGTTGCCGACGGAAATTAAAGAAAAAGCCGCGAACAACACCATCCCCACTCGCTACCTGGCACCACTCGTGCGGGAAATGGAAAAACTGCCGGCTCCCCATCAAGCAACGCTGAAGACAGAGGTCACGCTGAACCCCGACATTGACACCTTAAAGCAAGTCACGGCGGAAGCCCGCTATCTGGCAAAGTATTTGGATGCAGCTGTGCAGGTACAAGCCCTCAACAGCGAAAATCTGGATCTAGAACAGGCACTGGAGGAAGCCCTGCGGATTGGCTGCTTGAATGCCACTGCCGATTTAGTGAACCAGGCTGCTCAGCTAGAACAAGCCACCGCCAAGCTCTACAACGCCTGGAACCGCCTCAACAAGCTCGCGGAGCGCGTCTATGTCGACAGTGGCTCCAGTACCCCTCACCTGCGCAACCTACTGGCATTTCTGGAGCCTCTGACCAATGAGAACATTGAAGTGCAGCTCGGCGATCCCGATAGCCCACTCTCCCAGATAGTGCGCCTCAAGCTTCTACCGCCCGAGACGATATCGGAATAAGGTATGCAGTTAGCTCAACTGGAGTCTGGCCAGCGACAGAGGTTTATCCACCTAGGAATCTGGGTCTAAACACAGTACCTGGCAAGAGCGTGGATGAGTAGAGGGGGGGGATGGGGTGTTCGCGGAGCGTCGCCAGAGGCGTAGATGAGTGGATGAAGTTTTGAGTTTTGAGTTCAACTGAGAACCTATACCTCAAAATTCAAAACTTTACTCCTGACTCCTGACTCCTAACTCCCGTCTCCTGACTCCTCAATTCCCGCCTTAACGACAAGGATGCACCCGCGCGATCGCGGCTACGACTTCATCAATCGCCGCCAGCATGACGCCACCCGATTGCCCCGGTTGGTTCACCACAATACTGAATACGACGGTGCCGTAAGCGGGCGTTTCGACATAGCCTGATAGCGCTCGAACCCCACGTAGAGTACCTGTTTTGGCATGTACTTGGCCCTGCAAAGGCGTGCCCTTAAAGCGGTTACGCAATGTGCCATTGATGCCACTGACGGGGAGGGAGTTGTAGAACAGTTCACTCTCATCAGTCGTGTGCATCGCTTTCAGGAGCGCTACAAAGGTAGAGGGTTTCGCTTTGTTCCCCCGCGATAGACCAGAGCCATCCACTTGTCGATAGCCGTCTGTCTGAACGCCTAAAGGACTCAACGCCGTTTGAACCGCATGCTGTCCACCAATCGTTTGCAACAGTTGATCAGCCTGAGCGTTATTGCTGTAACGGTTAATGACATCCAGCTTTGCGCGAAAATCCGGCAGCGCTTGAGGGCTGCGGTCAGCAATGATGCGTAGGGCAGCGGCAGTTGTTAACAGCTTGATATTAGATGCTGGAATCAGCATATTCCCAGCTGCATGGGTATAGATGGCATCCTCCTCAGACATGGGCTCAATCAAAACCCCCCATTGGGCCGACGCAAACTGAGACCGATTGATAATGGCATCGACCGTATGGGTCAAATCGCTGGGGCAAAGATTGGCGACTGGCACCTGGCTCACGGTATTGACAGCCGTGGTCGCGGATGAGGAGACGGTTTCACTCCCTGAATTGGCACCGATAGCCGCCGTCGGGACGCTAGCAATCAGAACCGTACTGGCGATCGCGGTTAAATCCCGCAACCAAGCTGAGGGGTGCCATTTGAGCAATGTCATACCTGTATCTCCGTGCCGTGAGTGTGAGTGAGCAACGTGTCTTAGCGGTAATGTTTAAGACAATATGAAATCTTACTAGAAACCTGCCTAGTTATCCGCACGAGCTAAGCACTATCCGCACAGTTTCCGGAAAAATGCGGGTTCGTGTTGTAGTGAGGCCGACTCCGCAACAATGCTTATGATGAATGGCTTCAGTCGCTTGATGAATTCTTTTTCAGGTTAGATTCAGGCAAGTACTTAGCAATATTGCGATGCTAATACCCATAGCCCTCAAGCAACTTAGCGCCTAGATATCATGCAAAAACGTCCAAAAGTCATCGTTATTGGGGCAGGCTTTGGCGGTATGCAGACAGCTCAATCGCTTGCCCGTAGTGGAGCCCAGATACTCCTCATTGACCGCAACAGCTACAACACGTTTGTCCCTTTGCTGTATCAAGTGGCTGCGGCTCAAATTGAACCAGAACTGATTGCTTACCCAGTCAGAACCATTCTGCGGCGATCGCCCCATACTCGTTTTCTCCGGGCTGATGTCAAGCACATCAACTTTGCTGAGCAAACGGTCGCAACCAGCGACGACACCTTTGCTTACGACTACCTAGTACTGGCGACAGGTAGCCAGACCCAGTTTTTGGGGGTACCGGGTGCCGCTGAATATGCCTTTTCACTGCGCACCCTAGAGCAATCCATTGCCCTGCGCAATCATATTCTGCAGCGCTTGGAACAGGCAGCCCTCGAACCCGATCCCCAGCGGCGTCAACAGTTACTGACGTTTGTCATCGTTGGCGGTGGGCCGACGGGTGTAGAAATGGCAGGAACGCTAGTAGAACTCAAGCGCGCCCTCCGGAAAGACTACTCGGGCCTCGATTTGGAAGCGATGCGCATTTTCCTGGTGCAATCCGGCGACAACCTGTTGGTGAATTTACCGGAACGGTTGGGTCGCTACACCACCCGTAAATTACGCCAGCTCGGTGTGAAAGTTCACCTGCAAACCCGCGTGAGCCGCGTTACCCCTGATCAGGTGGAGTTTCAAGAGGGGATGACTGTCCCCGCCGGTACCGTCGTTTGGGCCGCAGGACTGGAAGCAGCCCTGCCGGAAACAGCCACCTCTCCACCCACGACACGCAAGCGTAAACTACAGGTCGGGCCAACCCTCCAGCTCATCGGTTCCGACAACGTTTATGCCATTGGTGATTTAGCTAGCTTTGAGCAGAACGGCAAATCACTCACGGGCGTGGCCCCAGAGGCATTACAGCAAGGCGTCGCAGTCGCACGCAACATTTGCCGCCAGCTCCAGGGCAAGGTTCCCCAGCCGTTTAGCTATCTCAATAAAGGGCGGCTCGCCATTATTGGTTGCTATGCCGGGGTCGGCAAAATCGGCCCTTTCCCGATCACAGGGTTTTTGCCATGGCTGATGTGGCTGAGCGTTCACCTGGTTTATCTGCCGGGGTTCCGTAATCGTCTCCTCATCCTACTGAACTGGCTGCACGGTTACGGGCTCGGCGATCGCGCCGTGCGACTCATCCTTGGGCATACAGCAACTGTCGCACCACCGACGGCTTTAGCAACCGCTGCCTCACGCCTCATCCAGTCCTCTTTCTAAAACTTTCTTCCTGCTCCCTATTCCCTATTCCCTACTCCCTTTCCTCGCTACTCCTCCCTCAACCCCTCCATGCCCCATTCATCACACCTCTAGAAACCCACGATCGCTGAATCCACTTGTCCGATTACTTCAGGAGATATTCATCATGAACGTTCAAAAATTCATTCCTCTGATCGCGCGAACCTTCCTAGCGATCATTTTTATTCAAACGGGCATTGCCAAGATCACAGGCTTTGTCGGTACCCAGGAACAGATCGCGAGCGTCGGCATTCCACTCGCCCCGCTGGTGACCGTATTCACCATCTTGTTTGAGATTGCCGGGGGGCTGGCGCTAATTCTGGGCTACAAAGCCCGCATTGGTGGCATTCTGCTACTGCTCTTCTTGGTTCCAGCTACACTCGTATTCCACAACCCCATTGCGGATCCCAGTCAGATGATTCAGTTTTTGAAGAATCTGGCCATCATCGGCGGGCTTCTGATGGTTGTGGCCTACGGCTCTGGCCCCATTAGCCTGGAGAGCTCCACTCAATCCGCTGAAACCGCTCGATAATAAGGGAGTAAGCATCATGCAGCGATCGCCGGAGTGGCTCATGCCTTTTCGTACTCTGCGTGCCCGACTCTTAATTTGGTACTTTCTGCTAGCTGTTTGCACCACGGGGATTGCCGTTTGGGTCACACGCCAGATTTACTGCAACCGCCTGGATGATCAGGCCACCGCTTCTTTAATGGAGGAGGTCGAGCGGTTCCGGCGATCGGCCATCCCGTTGAGCGAGAGACAGCCCTCAACCCAAGATGTGACTGAGTTGTTTGACCAGTTCCTCGAAAACTACGTGCCCACTGAGCATGAACTCATTTTTGCCTTCACCCGTGGCAATCTCTATCGAACCAGTGGTTCCACAGCCGACTTTGCCCGCCGCTATCCTCAGTTGATTGACGAGTGGTCTGACACTCAAGAAAAACAGATTCAACGCATTGCTAACACTAATACACGCCTGCTCTATGGGGTGGAACCGCTAGTGAGCGGCGGCGATGTCCAGGGAGTCTTCGTTGTCCTTCAAGACAAAACGCTCGCTTATCAATCCGGGACGGCGATTATTACCCTAGTCCTCAAAGTCTCGGTCGCGGTGCTGGGCGTGTTCTTCATCGTGGCATGGATTACAGCCGGACGCATTCTGATTCCACTCCGCCTGATGAATCAAACGGCACGTCAGATTACCGAATCGGACATGACCCAGCGAATTCCGACTGGCGGCTCTGGCGAAATCACGGAGGTTGCCACCACGTTTAACGAAATGCTAGATCGGCTCCAGGTGGCTTTTGACAGCCAAAAGGAGTTTGTGAAAGATGTCAGCCATGAATTGCGCACCCCGATTACTGTGATCCACGGACAGCTAGAGTTGCTGTCCTATCGACCGGATAAGCAGCCGGAAACGATCGCGCTCATGATGAACGAGCTGGCGCAGATGAATCGTCTAGTGAATGATTTGTTGTTGCTGACGAAAGCAGAATGCCCCAACTTCCTCATCCTAAAACCGGAGGATCTCGACTGGCTCACCGAGGAGCTGTACTTCAAGGCGCGTAGCTTGACCAGCGATCGCAACTGGCGGTTGGAAGCGAAGGGGCTTTATCCTGCCACGATTGACCGTCAGCGATTTTCCCAGGCTGTGATGAACCTGGTACAAAATGCTGTTCGCCATACGCAACCGGGCGATAGTATCGCCTTGGGCTCTGCCGTGACGGATGGTGATTTTCGCTTTTGGGTCAGGGATACCGGCGAAGGCATTGCCCCAGCAGATCAGGCGCGCATTTTTGAGCGATTTACCCGCGCTACCAATAACAACCGACAGTTTGAAGGGGCTGGCTTAGGGCTCTCTATCGTGACGGCAATTGTGCAAGCGCATCAGGGTCGGATTGAACTTGCAAGCGAACTTGGCAAAGGCGCAACCTTTACGTTGGTAATTCCCCTAGAACCCCCTATGCAAAGTTTGGAGACCGACGAGCGTGAATCGTATTCTCATCGCCGAAGACAACCCTCACATCACTGATTTTCTCAGAGCTGGTTTGAAGGCACATGGGTTTACTCCGTTCATTGTGGGGGACGGTCACCAAGCCTCAGAACTGGCCCACAGTGACGACTTTGACCTGATGATTTTGGATCTGGGTTTGCCCGGTAAGGATGGTCTTGCCGTTTTGCGGGAGCTGCGAGGCCAGGGTGATTCTCTGCCCGTCATTGTGCTTACGGCCCGCGATGGCATTGACGATACCGTGGCCGCTTTAGAGGGTGGCGCGAACGATTACATGACCAAGCCTTTCCGCTTTGAGGAACTGCTGGCTCGTATCAAAGTACAGCTCCGCGATCGCCATGGCAATCAATCCTTGCAATCAGAAACGCTGCTACGGGTCGGCCATTTAACACTGGATTTGATCGCACGACAGGTACGCGTCGGCGAGCGGATTGTCGAACTCTCAGCTCGCGAGTTTGTTTTGGCGGAAGTGCTCCTCAGGCATCCCATGCAGGTCATGAGTAAAGAACAACTCCTCAACCGCGTTTGGGGGTATGACTACGATCCTGGTTCCAACATCATTGAGGTCTACATCCGCCATCTGCGCAAGAAACTGGGAAGCAACTGCATCGAAACAGTGCGAGGCATGGGCTATCGTCTCCGAGTCGATGCGTGAGAGTCCTATCGCAGTGTCAAGGTTGAAATTGCGAGTGATTGCTCGAATTGCCCCTCTGCGCTCCCAATCCTTGGGGCAATTCGAGAATCCATCAATGCCAGGGAAAGGTCATCCGTCAATCTGGGACAATAGCTGTGGTAGTGGATTAGGCGGCTAGCAGTGACAGACTCTTTGCAGGTAATCGGGCTCGATTTAGGTGGTACGGCAATTAAATTAGGGCGGTTCACTTCAGATGGTTCCTGCGTTCAATTGCTGCAAGTACCCACGCCAAAACCGTCAACTCCCGAAGCGGTGGTGGCTGCTATGGTCAGCACGATTAATGAGTTGGATCCTGATCGCACGGCTAAAGCGATCGGGATTGGCACCCCTGGGCCTGCGGATGCGGCAGGTCGGGTTGCTCGCGTTGCCATCAACCTCGACGGCTGGCAGGATGTTCCCCTCGCCGATTGGGTCGAAAAACAGACGGGATTGCCGACTATCCTCGCCAATGATGCGAACTGCGCCGGTCTGGGTGAGGCTTGGCAAGGAGCCGGGCGCACCTACCAAGATTTGATTGTGTTAACCCTGGGTACGGGCGTCGGCGGAGCCATTATTTTGAATGGTGAGCTATTTGTGGGTCGCAGCGGCGCAGCGGGTGAACTCGGATTGATCACCCTGAATCCTAAGGGGCCACCATGCAATAGCGGTAATCAAGGGTCGCTAGAGCAGCACTGTTCGGTGCGAGCTGTGCAGCGAGACATGGGATGTGAACCCAGCAAATTAGCTGCCCAAGCCTTGATGGGAGATGCAGCGGCGATCGCCTACTGGCAAAAATACGGTCGCCACTTAGGTGCTGGACTTGCCAGCCTCATTTACGTGCTGACGCCCGAAGCGATCATCCTCGGCGGCGGTATCAGCGCTGGAGCCGACCTGTTCCTCCCGACGGTGTGGGAAGAACTGGAAAAGCGCGTGCTGCCCAGCTCCCGTGAAGGATTGCAAATTCTCGTGGCTGAGTTGGGCAATCAAGCGGGTGTTGCCGGTGCAGCCCGTCTAGCCTTCCAAAAGTTGAGCGCGATCGTTGCCTGAATCATGGACAACCAGAATGGAGCGCCATCTTCAAGCTAGGATCAACAAGCACAGCTCTTGCCTGATATCTCCATGTCCGACTTATGATTGCCATCAACCTCAGGCCTACCCTACAACTCACAGATGTTGAATTTGAGCAGCTTTGTCACAGCAACCCAGAGTTGCGGTTAGAGCGAACAGCGACAGGAAACCTGGTTGTAATGTCACCGGCAGGCAGTGAAACTGGTCACTACAATGCTGAACTCTCGACTGAACTTACCCTGTGGAACCGTCGGACTCAGTTGGGCATCACTTTTGATTCATCAGCAGGATTTACGTTACCCAACGGAGCAATTCGCTCGCCCGATGCCTCCTGGATTCTGAAAACACGATGGGCTACTGTGCCACTCTCACAGCGTCGTAAGTTTGCTCCCATATGCCCTGACTTTGTCGTAGAGCTAAAGTCGCCTAGCGATGAATGGGCTGAACTCCAGAGGAAATTGCGGGAATATCTAGACAATGGTGCTCAACTGGGTTGGCTTTTAAATCCTGAAACTCGACGGGTTGAAGTTTATCGCCCTCAACAGGTGCTAGAAAGCTTGCAAGCACCTACATCACTGTCAGGAGAACCTGTACTGCCAGGATTCACTTTGGACTTAAGGGTGGTCTGGGGATAGTTGACTGTAGTTACCAAGTATTATTCATCCCGTCAGTACCTGCACCACAGACCAACGCACAAACAACCGAACTAGATTTGGGTTCATAGGCACCAGCCTGGGGTGCTGCTACTGCGGCTGCACCACTCAGCTCCGCTGCCACGCCCATTTCAAACCACAGCCAGCGAGCCGCCGCTTGCATTTGTTCGTCGGTAACGAGCACCCCCTCATCTACACACTGGCGAATAATATCGAAGTTCATCGCCTCCGTTTTGCGAGGCGCTAGGGTGTTAGCTTTTGTGTTCACATCTGCCAGTTCAATGACCTGACCCGCTTTTAGACTGGCATGAAGGGTGGGTGCTCCAGTCGCCTCAACCCCAATCACTTTGAGGTCGGGACGCAGTGCCTTCGCCGCCAGGCTAATACCGCTGATCAGGCCACCGCCACCGATCGCCACCAACAGAGTATCCACTTCCGACAAATCTTCTAAAATCTCCAGGGTGAGGGTTCCTTGCCCTGCCATCACAAAAGGATCCGCAAACGGATGTAAGTAGGCAAGCTGAGCTTGTTCTGCTTGCATCAGCGCCGCCCGGTTGGCGTCATCCCAAACGGCACCTTCCATCACCACTTTGGCTCCCCACTGGTGCAGCTTCGCAGCTTTAGCCGGGGGCGTATTGTGAGGCAGGTAGATGGTGACCGGCACTTGGGCCATCCATCCCGCATAGGCCACCGCTAGCCCATGGTTACCGCCAGAGGCCGTGATAATCCCGCGTTGCAAGGTTTCAGGCGGCAAGGATAGTAGTTTATTCACCGCCCCCCGCGCTTTGAACGAACCCGTGACTTGCAGGCAATCCAGCTTCAGCCAGAGGGCTTTGCCTTGAGGAATGGGCTGCTTAATATTTTTGACTTGCAGGATAGGCGTATGACGAACATGCGATGCAATCTGCAATCGTGCCGCTCTGACCATATCCAGGGTGAGGGAACTTAGCATGTCAACCATTGGTTTGCTTCGAAAGCCAATCAGGAATCTAACATGGCTCAGTCGATCAATTGCTTGATGCAGTCAATATATGATTTCCGGACGTGTAGCAGATTCTCTCGATAGCACAGAAGCCCTTAGGCTAGAATCCTAAGCGTTATTGATGCAATTGCTTAGACGCCTTTGCCAGGCTGCCGATCCAACCGTATGAGCGATTTGACCACCAGTGACAAGACACGGCCTGACTGGATGCGCTTGCAGAGGGCACTGATGGTAGAGGCCGATCGCGGCTTTAATGACCTAGAAGGGCATCAGCAACGGTTCAGTGAATTTTTGCAAGGGGAACTGTCGTCACCGCCAGCACCGTTATCAGCCGAGAAGCAAGGACAGTGGCGAGCGCTCGCGGCGGATTATGGACGATACGGGGATATGTCCTTTGCGGCACGACAGCACTTAGTTGCCGAAACCCGTCGTACGATTTACGAAACCCGGAAGACGCTAGAGCAATCCACAGTAGTTAAGACTCCTGTAGCGGCATCGCGCAACGCCAATCGCGATTGGTCCAGTCGTTCGAGTCAGCAAGATGCTTCAACCGCGCGATCGCCCCACGTCACTCCCACCGCCGGACAGCCTGACAAAACGCCACCGCTGGAACAAGCCGTGACCTATCTCAAAGGGGTGGGGCCAAAAAACTCAGAGCGGTTAGCCAAGCTGGGAATTTTGACGGTGCTGGATTTGCTGCACTACTATCCCCGTGATTATCTGAACTACGCCAAGCAGGTTGCCGTACGGGAGTTGCAGCCTGGGGAAACGGTGACGCTGGTGGCGACGGTGAAACGTTCTGGGTGTTTTAGTAGTCCCAAGAATCCCAATCTGACGATTCAGGAACTCGTGCTGAAAGACGCGACCGGACAGATTCGGCTGACCAAATTCTGGCCGGGCAAGCGCTTCCGGACACCTGCTTGGCAACAAAGCCAAAAGCGACAATATCCCGTGGGTGCGCTGGTAGCAGCATCCGGTTTGGTGAAAAAAAACCAGTACGGTATTACGCTCGAAAGTCCCGATTTAGAAGTGCTCAGCGGCCCCGAGGGTGAAGCTGAATCCCTGACGGTAGGCCGAATTGTTCCGGTCTATCCGCTCACTGAAGGGGTGGGTGCTGCATTAGTGCGACGCGCGATCGCCTCCGCTTTACCGGCTGCCATTGAACTGGAAGATCCGTTACCTGCTGCGATTCGAGCCGAGTTTGGGTTGGTTGATCTAGCGGTTGCGATCGCCCACATTCACTTTCCCGCCGATGATGAAACGCTACAGCAGGCCCGCAAACGACTTGTTTTTGATGAATTCTTCTACTTACAGTTGGGCCTGCTGCGACGACGGCAGGAACGTCGGCAGCAAGCCACATCCGTTATTTTGCCACCCACTGGGTCCCTCATCGAGCAGTTTTATCAAAACCTTCCATTTTCTTTAACGGGTGCCCAGCAGCGGGTGGTGAACGAAATTCTTCATGACCTGCAACAGTCCACACCGATGAACCGCTTAGTGCAAGGGGATGTGGGCTCCGGTAAAACAGTCGTTGCCGTGGTGGGTATCCTGGCAGCGATCCAAGCGGGCTATCAGGGAGCCTTGATGGCACCCACCGAGGTTCTTGCCGAGCAGCACTATCGTAAGCTAGTGGGCTGGTTTAATGCTCTGAATTTGCCGGTGGAGTTGCTCACCGGATCAACGCGTGCTGCCAAACGCCGTCAACTACTAGGGGAGTTAGCGACGGGAGAACTGCCGCTGCTTGTGGGTACCCATGCCCTGATCGAAGATCCCGTCCAGTTTCAGCGGTTGGGACTGGTCGCGATTGATGAACAACATCGGTTTGGCGTACAGCAGCGCGCCCGCCTCCAGCGGAAGGGCGATAATCCCCATGTGCTGACGCTAACGGCGACCCCAATTCCCCGCACCTTAGCGCTGACCCTCCACGGCGACTTGGACGTGAGCCAGATTGATGAGCTGCCTCCGGGACGCAAAGCTATTCAAACTACCTTGCTAAAGGGACGCGATCGCACCCATGCCTATGACCTCATCCGCCGCGAAATTGCTCAGGGGCGGCAAGTGTACATCGTGTTGCCCTTAGTTGAAGAGTCAGAAAAGTTAGATTTACGCTCCGCGATTGAGGAGCATCAGCGCTTGCAAGCGACCATTTTTCCTGAGTTTCAGGTGGGACTCCTCCATGGGCGGCTGTCATCGACAGACAAAGACAAGGCCATCCGCCAGTTTCGCGATCGGCAGACCCACATCCTGGTATCCACAACCGTTGTGGAAGTTGGCGTCGATGTACCGAACGCCACAGTTATGCTGATTGAGCATGCCGAGCGCTTCGGGTTATCGCAGCTCCATCAACTTCGGGGTCGGGTCGGTCGCGGAGCAGCGCAGTCCTTTTGCCTGTTAATGAGCAGTACTCGCAGTGACATTGCACTACAGCGCTTGAAAGTCTTAGAAGATTCCCAGGACGGCTTTTTCATCTCGGAGATGGACATGCGCTTCCGAGGTCCCGGTGAAGTGTTGGGGACACGACAGTCGGGCCTCCCAGATTTTGCCCTGGCGAGTCTCGTAGCTGATCAAGATGCACTCACCATCGCCCGCCAGGCCGCTGAGACACTGGTGAATGAAGATCCTGAACTGACGCAATTTCCAATACTGCGCCGCGAACTCAAACGCCGCTATGACAAGCTGATGGGCGGTGCAATTTTGACCTGATGATAGGTGCCTTACACTTCTCGTTCCGAGATTTGATTTTCAGGGTGGGGGCTCAGACCATCCTGTCGTTTTAAGTCCCAGCAGCGTTCGATCAACCAACGAGGATCCTCTTCCAGAGCATTGCGGCTACAAAGGTCTTGATGACGCAAAACAAAATCGGAATAGTGAACTTGCCAACATTCCTCTAGAAAATCGTTATGGAGGCAGCGATCAAAATGCCAAGTCTGCCAGCGTATCCAATACTGATGGGGATTGAGCACAGCAGGATTCTGCTTATCCCACAGATGTTGATTGAGGTACTGCCAAAGAGGGAAACGCATAGCCAATATTAAATAGTGTCGGGTGGAGCAAGGAAGGCAATAATGTTCTAGATTAAATGGCCTTCAGAAGAGGAGTGAGACATCTTAGGGAAGAGTTTCGTTCCCCTTGTTATTACTTAAAAAACTCACGCCTGTTCCAGTCCCTTTGACAGTTCAAGGCCACTTGCGATTACCTGATCCAACGGTTGCAGTCTGAGTTTGTGTGGGTTCTCTGATCCACGATGTCGATTACCCTGCAGTGATGCAGTGCTGCCTTGAACGCGAACCTATGGTCAGATGAAATCCGAACCTGGCAGCTCAAAGCCTTTAGTGTCATGGTTATTCTTAGACTGTGATCAAACCACTTTTGTATTGGGTTTGACCCATGGTTGACACCAATCGCTACACCATCCTGCCCACCAGTGACGAGCTACCTTGTTCTGACGATACGCCCGTGGATAATGAAGATCAGAATTTTTTGCCCAACTACCTACTCTTTCTGCTTGAGCTGATTTGGAAAGAACGCAAAGATTTGGTATTTCGGTGTGGACATGGGTATCTATCACACGACTGGCGTGAGCCCCAAAGTGCCTGTTGTCCCAGATGGCTGCCTTAGTCTTGACGTGCCACGTCGTAAGCCAGGTAACAAATCTCGCAAAAGTTATGTAGTTTGGGAAGAAGCTGACATTGTTCCCCTCTGGATCTTAGAGATGGTCTCCTGGATGCCAGGGGGTGAGTATGACAACAAGCTAGCTATTTATCAAAAACTTGGCGTGCTTTACTATGTCATCTACACCCCTGAATACTGGCGGCGGGATCGGCATCAGCCCTTTGAGCTCTACAAACTGATTGATGGCCAATATGAGCTACAGCTGGGTGAGCCCTATTGGATGCCTGAAATTGGTCTGGCGATTGGGCGCAGTCAAGGGCTTGGGGGGGCATTGAGCGAGAAATTCTGTCTTGGTTTGATCGGCAAGGGCAGCGATATCTTGCAGCCGAAGAACAAGCTCAGCAGGCCCAGGAACAAGCTCAGCGATTGTCAGAACGACCTAGGCAATTAGGCGTTGATCCCAATACGGTCTAGCTTTTTTAGAATATTGAGTTAAGAGCCAATGATTAAGGTGCCCTATGTTCTGTGGGCTCATGCTGACAGAGATATGCATAGGCAGCGATCGCGGCGGCTGTGTGGACATTGAGGGACTCCACCAAGCCAAACTGCGGAATTGCGACAACGTCATCACATTGCTGCACGACGGTTTCTGGAATACCTGTTAATTCCCGTCCCAAAATCAGTACCGCATCCCGAGGAAACTGATAATCAGGAAGTTGAACCGCTTGTGGGTAAAGAGTCAAAGCGATCACCGTATGTCCTTGTGCCCGCTGTTGGCTGATCCACACAGGCAGTTGCTGGGGAGCACAGGCAGACAGCGCTTGCCATTTTTGGGATGAAACGGCCAGCTTCCGAAAGTCGTTATCGTCAATTACGGCCAGTGTCGGTAACACCAGTTCTTGCAGCCCTAACACCTCCGCTGTTCGACAGAGGGCACCCAAATTCATGGAATTTTCGACCAAACTGGCACACAGAATCAAGGCATGACGAGGAGGGCAGTGGGCAGGCGATCGCGAGGGCATGGGTTTACATTCGGGTGACAAAAATGCCACCGTTTGGGTTTGCCTTGTTTGATCTGCGAGACGTGGCACCCCATACCATCACAATTGGGTACATTTAGCGAGGGGTAACTCCTTTCATCCTGCTCTAGCTGGCAGTCCTAATCTTGATGATTGCTTGCCCACCACTGGTTACGTAGCTACCGTCGCTCACTCGTTAGCGTCTCTAAACGCTAGCTTCCAACCAATCAAAAATTTGACTGAGCTGATAAGTAGAAACCAGGCCGTATTGCCACAACACCATCGGCAGCAGACTGGGCGAAGCTTCTGAATGCTTCAGTCCCAGGGCGATCGCCTCGGATGGAATTGACAATTCCTGTTTCAGAAATTCAATGAGTTTGGCTTGCTGGCTCATTAGAACACACGCCTACCCTGAGACTGTTGGGGGTAGTTTAGCGATGAAATCTGAGAAAGACTTAGTTTCTTAGTGAGACGCAACAGAGTCCTGAGGTAGTGACTTTATGAAGCAACAACCGTGAGCATCACCATCAGTCGAACCGTGTCATACCTGAATCACGATGATAGACCCCCAATATCACAGTGGCGCTGTGGCGTTAATCACCCATGCCATAAGGGAGATTGAGGATCATAGTCATTAAGGAAATACTTGAACCTTGCACGCAACCGATGCTTGCTTCAGAGCCTTTGCTTGCTAGACTCTCAAGTTTCTCCTCAAGCAAACAGACAGCACATGAAGCCCCCGATGTTACCATCAGGGGCTTTTTTATACTTACACAGCATCGGCAATCACCCGGCATAGGCAAATCAGAGGAACTGTGAAAACAGTCACGCCTCTCAACGAGAGACCTTACTCTGCCCATCCACTCCCCGACCCATCCACCTATTGACTCAGCCACTCAGCCTGCCACACGCTCAAAGCTTGGCGCGAATCGTAAAGGAATAGTCGCCACCGGCCTCCAGTTGATAATCGAATCGTTCCAAAAAACGACCTAACGGCTCACGGATTAGCGCACGACCCAGCGAAGGCTCAATCTTCAGACCACCTTTCGGAAACTGCCATTGAAACTGCCAGGCGTAGGTGCTCGCTCGTACTTCGCCTTCAAGTCTGCCCTGTTCCCAGGACTGGTGGGTAATGCGGACATAAGCAGTCGTTTCGGGTAGGGACTTTCGACTCACAGGATAAACAGGCAACGGTCACAGTACTCACGCGATCGCGCTTATTAGCTAACATAGCGGCCTAGCTGATGAAGATCTATGAATTTGCAAACATTCCCTCAAGAACGGTAGCCTATTGAAATAGACAAATGCGAGCCGCTGTAGGCAAATATGGCTAGTCCTGAAAGCTGGCTAGCTTACATTACGATTCAGCATTTTGTCTGATAAAGTTTTATCCGGTTTATTGGAAGCGACGCGTGCCCAAGGTTGGCATCATTTTCAACGATACAAAACCAGCAGCCAGTCAGGCTGCTGAGGCTTGGCAGGAAAAGCTTTCTGCCAATGGCTTTGAGGTTCTTACCACAACTGGGATGGGGGGCTTACTGGGTTATTCCAGCCCCGAGCGTCCACTTTGCCATACACCCATTGATAGTCTCGTTCCACGCCATTTTGATGCCGACATGAGTTTTGCCATTGTGTTGGGAGGCGATGGCACCGTTTTATCAGCCTTTCGCCAGGTAGCCCCTGCGGGGATTCCGCTCTTGACAGTGAATACTGGACATATGGGTTTCTTAACCGAAGCTTATTTGAACCAGCTGCCCAAAGTGATTGATCAAGTACTGGCTGGCGAATATCGCATTGAAGAACGCTCCATGATGGCGGTAACGCTGTTGCACAAAAAGCACTTAGTCTGGGAGGCACTGTGCCTCAACGAAATGGTGCTGCATCGGGAACCGCTCACGAGTATGTGCCACTTTGAGGTCGCCGTTGGTCACCATGCCCCCGTCGATATTGCGGCCGATGGGATTATTATTTCAACACCCACCGGATCAACCGCTTATTCCCTTTCCGCCGGGGGGCCCGTGATTACGCCGGGGGTCTCGGTGATGCAGCTCATCCCAATTTGCCCTCACTCGTTAGCCTCGCGCGGCCTCGTTTTTCCCGATGCCGAACTCGTTCAGGTTACCTCTGCTAATCCTGAAGCCCTGGTGATGGTCGTGGATGGCAATGCCGGTTGCTACGTGATGCCTGGCGATATCGTACAGACGCAAAGAGCGCCCTACACCGCTAAGTTTATTCGCTTGCGATCGCCAGAATTTTTCAAAGTATTGCGCGAGAAGTTGGGCTGGGGACTGCCACATATCGCCAAACCGACTTCGGTAGAGCTGCCCTAGGGTTGAACACGCATTCAAGTGAACAGGGTAAGCGCCGAATTTGCATGGATCGTGCAGAATAGACGGTGGAACTTAGTCGCCTACGTGAGCACATCGTCTTCTCAACCATGGACAGTAATGTAATTCCCCCTGCTCCCCAGGTACTGGTCATCATCAGCAACGACGAGTTGGTGAGCCTGATGCGACATGATTTAGAGGAAGCAGGCTATCGAGTAGACGCAGCTAAAACTGGGGCGATTGGGATGCAAAAGGCAGTTCAATCGCAGCCTGCGCTGATTGTCGTGGATCGTCTTTTAGGGAACGAAACAGGACTCACTGTTTGCCAAAAATTGCGCAGTGCTAATCTCTGTGTGCCGATTTTGTTACTCATGGCTCGCGACACGCTGGAAGACCGCATTGCCTGCCTGGAGGCTGGAGCAGATGATTATTGCCTCAAACCTTATCAGGCAAGTATCTTCTTGCAAGTTATTCAAATCTATTTGCAGCCTGGCGAAACAACTTCAGAGCAGTTGCGCTTTGGCGAACTGGCATTAGACGTCGGCTCACGCGTTGCTAGCCGCAACGGACGCTTGATTGAGCTCACCATGAAGGAGTTTGAACTCTTACGGTATCTGATGGAACATCCTCGCGAGGTACTGGCTCGGGAGCAAATTTTGGAAAACGTTTGGGGTTACGACTTTATTGGTGAGTCGAATGTGATTGAAGTCTATATTCGGTATCTTCGCCTCAAAATTGATAGCGACCACGAAAAACGATTGATTCAAACCGTCCGTGGCGTCGGCTATGTGCTGCGGGAGAGTTGAGATGAACGTAAGGGGCATCGTGAGTGTGAGCCAATCGAATCAGGAGCCTGTTGTTTTACCCGCCTGGGTTCAGACATCCCATTTGACTGTCGAGAAGTGGCGTTGGGGAGTCATCAGCGTTGTTTTACTGACGCTTTGCGGCCTGTATAGCTGTGTACCTGTCAGTCCTGAAGTGGAGGCCGACACCCCACCCCAGACGTCCAGTCCAGCCGTAGAATTACCTTCTGTTACCACCGAGGAACAGCCACTCGCACAAATGCAGGGGCAAATGCTACCCATCACAGCTGAGGTCGAACTAGGCGGCCAGAAAATTGGTTTAGAAGTTGCCCGCACGCGTCAGCAACAGTCCATCGGTCTCATGCACCGTGATGCCATGCCAGATGATCGAGGCATGTTGTTTCCCTTTGCACCGGCTCGCCCCGTGAACTTTTGGATGAAAAACGTCAGGATTCCCCTCGATATGGTCTTCATTTACGAAGGACAGATTGTTGCGATCGCCAATGATGTCCCTCCTTGTGCAGCTGATCCCTGTCCCAGTTACGGGCCAGAACGGCAATTGGTGGAGTCCGTCATTGAGCTGCGAGGTGGCTTAGCGGAAGAATTAGGGCTACAGGTGGGTGATGACGTCAATATTTTTGTACTAGAAGACCCGTCAGAAATGCCTCAGTAGTTCACAATCGCTTATTACTTTCTTGACTTTTATTAAATTTAGTTTGATTTTCTGAGTCAGGATACTAGGCAAACCATAGAAAGATTTGATACGCTATTGCAGCCTCATGATAATCTCCGGATATCCACGTAGACGTGCTGGGGATCATCAGGGCTGGGAAGGATCAAGCGATCTGAGTCAGTCAATTGGGCTGTCTGCAGCCCAAGTATTTCTCCGTAGCTTTCACGGTATGTGCGGTATTTTCTCAGTCGGTTGCCGCCCCGTACCCAGCGAGAGCACTTGGATAGAATCTTCCCAGTCACGTGTGGCAAGCACAGCCAAGGGGTGGCAAAGAATGGTAATCGATATGTCAACGGGACGTAATAATGGCCTAATTCGCTTTTTGCAGGATGACCTGGCAGTTTCCCAGGACTCAATCAACATGGCTTTACGCCATTGTGAGCAAGATCCTGGCCCATTGCCCATGGTGCTTTGGCAGTACGGCCTAATCAACCTGGAACAGCTTGAAAAAATTTATGACTGGCTTGAGGCAGCTTAGACGAGTTTAATCACCACCCTCTTGATAGTTGTGAACGGATCAAACCAGCGCCATCTGAGGCTGAAGGATGGCTTTTAACTCGCTGGCAAGTTTCGTTTGTACTTGCCGTGAACCGGCTAACAAAACGCTGATTTTGCCGACTTGGATCGTTCCCCAGTTAATAACAATGACCCCCTCACCGGTTGTGGGATCAAAAGCGAGATCGCGCAGTTCAATTTCCCGTAGCGATCGCTTCGGCGTCGTGTAGGTGGCACTACTCCAGGCTGGAATCCTCAATCGCTGAGCCACCAAGGTGGGATAGGAAGAACCATTGAAGCGGGGATTGCATTCAATCGCACAGTAGCTAATCTGGTCGCCTTCCGGCACGACCGCAACGTCCACAGCAAAAATGCCTTGCATACCGTGATCGCGCATCCAATCAGCAAAAGGTTGCACGATCGCCCAAGGTTCGTAGGGGGTCGGATAGCGATTGCCCCCATGGACACAGCCATCCAGGATTTGCTCCGAGGCCAGTAGCGGCATCACTCCCTCGGCAGTCGCTCGATATTGCAGGTTTAAAAAAGCCGCTGCTGGCACCTCTGCCTGCACCTGTAGCGGCTCATTCGGATGCAATTGCGCTAAAGCCCTTGCCAATGCGGGCTGATCCTCACAGCGCATAATGCCGAAACCATGATCCGAAACAGCTGGTTTGACGTAGCACGGAAACGGCAGAGAATCACATTCTTGCGCTTCTTTAACAGTTTGAAACCGTAGCGTTCGCGGAACAGGGACACCCAGTTCTTCGGCTAAGTGAACAAAGTTGTTTTTCGAGTTCACAAAGTCAATAACTTGGCATCTGGGCGCGTCTAATCGTTCAAAGAATTGTCGATAGGTGGCGTGACTGTTGACAACATCCCCGAAAAAGTAGAAGCAGGGTTCGTAATCTGGGTGCTGATCAATATGTGTCAGAGCAACATCCCAGATCACGTCATGACTATGACGAATGCCAACTTGAGCATAGTGCTCAGTGATGGCATCCCACTCTGGCTGTAAACTCCCATGGATTTGGATTTTGTCTTCTGGTTTTGACAAACCTAAAGCCCTACCAGAATACAGATCAGTGCCAGGAGACTGATCATGGGTGTAGAGGGCAATATCATGATTGAAAATTTTCATGGGCAGCTTATCAATGCGTCTGCTGAGGGTAACGAGAGTTTATGAATCAAAATCGTTACCTCGAATACCTTTCAGGAAGGGATATTGCGATGTCAGCCTCAACAAAACAGTATCGCGATGTTGCAGAGCATTATCTAAAGGTCATGAAAACACTAAATTTCAAGGTTTCTCGGAGCCCAGACAGCTCACACTAGATGCGATCGCTAAATCAAGATTAAATGTACTCAAGAGCGTAACAATCCGTCATTCTAATAGACTTGAAGCTGATAAAACCTTGAGCGTTCTTATCCACAATCCAGACGGCCAAATAAAGAAGCACCCACAAACAGATGCTTCAGCAAAGAAATCAAATTATTTAAACACTTTGACTCACTTGAAAGGCTAGTGGATGATTGCAACTTGCACATGAAGACCGACCAATGTCAGTAGCTGAATCAGTTGCTCAACACTAAAACGATGAATCTCTCCATTCATCAAATTCTGCATGCGCGGTAGCGTTTGACGAAGACTTTTGGCCGCTTCTTCGAGCGTCCATTCTTGCTGTTGAATGTAGCGTTGTAGCGCCAACATGAGTTCTGTGCGAATCTGTAAGTTTTCGGCTTCAGCGATCGCAAATTCTGGTGGTAGCAACATTGAAGGTCGTTTCTGGGTGATAACGTTCATAACAGGTTTGCCTATCCAGTGAAGCTGTTAGCGCATAACCATTGTACAAGCGGTATTCTCGATTACTTATTTTCTGAACTTTTCTTTAACGTGATGGTCAATAACTTTTCCCTGATGATTCATGGAGGCGCGGGTGCATTAGAGCACATTAAGCGCGAAGGCAATGAAGCTGACTTCACCCAGAGTATTAGTCAGATTTTGGCTAGCGGACGAAAAATTTTAGAAATGGGTGGCTCAGCCCTAGATGCGGTCGAACACTGTGCCGCTTGCCTGGAGGATGATCCCCTTTACAACGCCGGCCATGGCTCTGTGCTGAATGAATATGGCGAGGTGGAAATGGATGCGGCGATCATGTACGGCCCCAGCTTAGAAGCCGGAGCCGTTGCTGGTATTACGAACATCAAGAACCCCACCGTATTGGCGCGGCAAGTTTTAGATAAAAGCGAGCACGTCATGCTAATCGGCAAAGGGGCACGGGAGTTTGCCAAACTGTGCGGTAGCACGCTGATGACCGATGACTACTTTGTGATTGATTCCCGTATTCAGCAATGGCGACAGGCGCAACAAGCGGGCGGCATGATGCTGGATCATGAAGATGCTGAGCCCCAGCGCAAATTTGGCACGATTGGCGCAGCGGCTTGGGACAGTCAGGGAAATTTAGCCGCTGCCACGTCTACCGGGGGAATTGTCAACAAACGATGGGGTCGGGTCGGCGATAGTCCCATCATTGGCGCGGGCGTATTTGCCGACAATACTACCTGTGCGGTGTCAGCGACTGGCTATGGCGAGCAGTTTCAACGCACCGTCTTGAGCAAAACCATTTCTGACTTTGTGTATTTCAAAAATATGACGGCGCAGGAAGCCGCAAATGCGGGAATTCAATATCTGGTGGACAAAGTCCAAGGCCTCGGCGGCGTGATTGTCATTGATCGAGAAGGGCGCTGCGCCGTAGGGCACTCAACCTCAGGCATGATTTACGGCTTTATTCAACACGGCGGCGAGAGCATTTGTCGGTTGGCTTGATCCATCAGTTCTAGTTATTCTCTAAGCAATCATGGCATGGGTAATACCAATGAGTGATGCCCTGTGGCAGTTCTCGGCGATCGCGTCACCCCTAACCGACCATCAAATTGCCTGCGGGGTCGTCAGGCATCCCGTCACTCACCATTGGCAAACCTGGTTCTCGCTCTATGGCAGCGACATCACCTGTATCTTTGCGAGTAAAAGCTATGGACTGGCTCACTCAGTCAGGCAAATGTTTGTGGCGGAATTGCGCTCCGGTGTCCTCACGGAACGCGATCGCGCCCAGGCATTCATGGCCGATCTCCAAACCTTAGAGGGCAGTGAATTAATTGATCCCCTGCCACAGAAATCACTCGAGGATTTAGGCATACAAATCCGCAAACAGCTCTCTTTAGACACCTCAGACAACGAGACCGCCCCAGAGTAAGCCTACCCTTAGTCAAAGGCCCGGTCTTAGCCTCCAGCCTTTCTATCGCAAGCCGCAGTTAGGTTTGCATGGGATCGATCGCTGAAGCTTTGATCGGTCAGGACTTCCGGTTCTGCCTTCTGCCTTTTTCCTTCTGCCTTTCGCCATACACCCTCAAGTCCTGGGATATTCAGACAACTCTAAGAGGTTGTAGTCTACCCATGCTTGAAATAACAATTACAGCTCCTCTCCACCAACTCATCCACTGCCTCACGCCCCTACGCCCCCATTCCCTTTGTCCTTCTATCGGTCTAAAGAGGATAAAGATATCCCGTAGCGCAACTTTTCCCCCGGCAGGTGAACTTGTCACTGTTTTGACACAACTCCTCCCTATATTGAACTCGAAGTCCACAAATCCTCTGATTGTGAGAATCAGCTGTGCATAGCTAGCTTCTCTGACAGCAGATGTGACGTGTGACTGAAACCCAAAATAGTGAGTGTTCAGATCCTGAATTTCCATGAGTTAGAGAGGTTTTGCTGTCTAGCTTTCCAATGGAAACTAAGGGTCTGTTTTTCTAGGGCGCGTCATCAATTAACCTCGAAAGCCTTGCGGTATGGGCATTGCCGCGCCCGCTTTGTAAAACTAGCTAGGAGCTGAACCGCTTTCAGCATGAGGATTCAGGCTCTAAATGATGACAGCCCCTAGCGTTCAACAGGGCACTCGTGAGGAATCGAATTTTAGCAATACACGACAGTCAACCGTTTGTGGGGTTTGCCTCATAGGACTTCAAAGTTGGCAATAAATCTTGATGACTTGTCCCCTCTCAAACACGAGTTGTATCCATTAGATTAAGTGAACATTCAGAGGAAAAGTCACTTCTGACTGTTATCACACTGCACTGCTCAGTGTTCCTCAGCAAAGCGTGCAGTACGCTACTCATCTTGAAATACTCCCCGCATATGCTGGAGAAGGGCTGCGACCTTACCTGTCTGACAGCCATCAGTGAAACTCTTGGGTAAGCGTTTCACGTATTTTCTCAAAGCTACTAGCCAAGGGCAACTTGGAGCCATGACTCACGCCAAATGGAGGCAGCCGTTGAGTGAAGCTGATGAACTGCACCCAACCTAAATCTCTGAAGTGTCCCTTTTCTGAGTGAGTGGCAGTACTCACAAGTTCTATCTTCGATTGGTTTCTTTTCTCTCTCCTTCAGCGTCGGTATTAAAATGCAGCGTCGTTGCTTACCTCCCGGTTTTCAGTCTTGGGTCACACAGATGCAATACCTAGGCTGGGGCCTGCTGAGTAGCGGTGCTGTGGCCTTGATGAGTCCAATGTCGGTGAGTGCGGTAGAGACGGTGACTATCAACTTAGGGCCAGTCCAGCCCACGCTGCAAATTGACGACTTAGAACTGTTTTCGGAAACTGGCGAAATCCCGCCGCGATTAGAGCGGTATCGGCATCTGCTCACGCCTCAGGTACAAACCACCCTGGCCAATCATCTTAACTTGGATCCAGCTATTCGCGATCGCATCATTGCCGACCTCACAGACTATAAAGATGCGCAGCCCCTTCTCAATTCTTTGGTTGAGGTTGCCCCTTCTTTGTCGTTAGAAACGATTCAGTTAGCGTTGCAAACTGCTGCTGAGGATGAATCAGGCGTGACAATCACGAGCCTTTTAAGAGCCTTGCCGGGGGATAGTTTGGAGTTAGAAGGGATTGCTCTCCTCAATCTGTTGTCGAATTGGGGCTTAACGAACCTAGAGCAGACAGCCCTCAGCAATGTTTTAGATTACGAACTCATTGCTAACAGCCGAGCGCAAGGTTTCTTATCCCAAAAACTTGACCCCTCTACCCCTGGAAATTACAGCGTTGAAAGATGGTCCGTCTCATTTCGTGACCCTGAGCGCGATCGCATTATCCCGATCGATTTGTACTGGAACCCCCATGCGCAAGGTCCTTTGGTGCTGCTGTCCCATGGTTTAGGCGCTGATCGGCACTTCTTTGCCTATCTAGCTCGACACTTGGCATCCCATGGCCTCACCGTAGCGGCCTTAGAACATCCCGGTAGTAACGTCGATGCCCTTGTACAGCAGGAAGGCTCCCTGCTACCCACGGAAGAATTCGTCGAGCGACCTCGAGATGTCAGCTTTATTCTGGATCGTCTCGAAGATCTCAATGAGCGCTCTGTTTTCCTTCAGGGACGTCTCAACCTAGAAAAAGTCACCCTGGTCGGACATTCACTAGGGGGGTATACGGGGTTAGTTTTGGCTGGCGGACAGCTGAATCCAGTCGCACTGGAAACCGCCTGTGCTGACTTGGCTGTTGGGGCCTCTTCGCCAGCTGATTGGCTGCAATGTGCAGCAACAGAAACAGACCTGCCCGTGGGCAATCTTCAGGACGATCGCATCACACAGCTGGTGGTCATGAACCCCCTAACCGGTAAGATCTTTGGGGAAGCTGGGCTTCGGCGTGTGCGCGTACCCACACTCTTTTTAACAGGAACCAGTGACGGGATTGCCTCCGTTTCGGATCAGCAGTTGCAGGCGTTTAACCAACTCTCAGGGCCGCGATCGCTGATTGCCGTCATTGGGGGCACCCACCTGAGTGTGGGCGATCCCAGCAATATCAATCCAGCCCTGACACAAGTTCCTTTTATGCCGGAGCACTCCCAAGCAACCACGGCTCGCTTACGTCGCTACCTGAAGGGAACGGTTCTGAGCTTTGTGATGCAGCATACGAACGAAGCGCGCAAGTATCGAGAATTCCTGAGTGCCGATTATGCTGAGCTATTTTCCACGCCGGAACTACCTATCCGCTATAGCGATCGCTTGCCCACTAGCGTGAGCCGTTGGTTAGCGCATAGTGAAAGCCTCAACCAGCGAGTCACTCCCCTATTCAAGCGTTTAGCCTCACTGGTACATTTAGAGCTAATTGCGGCTCACTACCGGATTACCGCGATCCGTCAGCGGGGCATGGCTTCCATTCCGCTCCAGCCCCTAGCGTTATCAGCTCGGGTACCGCGATCGTCTGTGCTTTACAGTGCGGTCAACCAGCGGGTTAACCGTGAGTTACCCCATCCGGCAAAATAGTTCCGGTTAAATCAGCATTCCGGAGATTCACATACTCCATGCTGGCACTGATCATGACCGCTTCCGCTAACATCGCGCCGCTTAGATTAGACCAGTTCAGCTTAGCCCGATAGAGCGTTGCTCCCTGGAGCTTGGCCCCCCGCAGCGAACTCCAGCTCAAGTTGGCTCCGCGCAAATTCGCTTGTGATAGGCAGGCATTGACCAAAGTACAGCCCTGGAGCTTCGCACGACTGAGATCAACTTCACGAAGATCAGCATTGTCTAAATTCGCTCCACTGAGCAGCGCTGAAGCTAGGTTGGCTCCGGTGAGAACAGCCCCCGTCAGCAAAGCATTAGCCAGGCTCGCCCCTTCTAACTTGGCATGGGAAAGATCAGTCTCAATCAGGTGACAGCGATTCAGCGCCGCTTCCGCTAGGTTGGTCTGCCGTAATCGGGCCTTATCAAGCGTAGCCTCATTCAAATTAGCGCTTTGAATATTCGCCCCATCCAGCATCGCTGACGTCAAATTGGCACCCCGGATCCCGGATTCGGACAGATCCGCCTGGGTTAAATTGGCCTCGGTCAAATCGGCCCCAATCAGGTTGCTGAACTCCATATGCGCGCCAGTGAAGACAGCCTTACGCAGAGTAGCTTCGCGAAAATTCGTGCCTTTTAGATCAGCGCCTGAGAGGTTAGCTCCGCTTAGATTTGCCTGCCGGAGATTCAGTTCTCTCAGATTTTCATTGACTAAATTCGCACCTCTGAGATTCGCGCCTCTGAAGTCACGTTCTCCCGTCGCGTATCGCGCAATCAGTTCATCAGCATCCATATTGTGAAACCTTCCCAGGAACTTCTTATCGTGCTCGTACGGCAGCGGTTGGTGTCTACAACCTATCGCGGCAATTCAAAATTCTTGAGAATCAGCAGCATGAACGGGTTAGCGATTTCCGATTGAGCGAACAAACAAACATTAGGTCATACTACCCCTTGTTTAAAAAGTATTTCATTACCTGTGCGGCTGATCAGGCATCCAATGTTCTGGGTAAGTTAAAAGTTCCTCCAACTTTACACGCTTTACATGAACTCACGCAGAATTCTGCATCACGTCAAGCACCAATACGGTCATCCAATTCTGAGCGGTGTAGCAGTTTACGCCTGTGAGTTTGGATGATTCCAAGCGGTTGGGTTGGGCCTATTCAACTCGCTGCCAGCCTTGGACAATACTTTTCTAATTCCGACTTCCGCATTCCGACTTCCGCATTCCGACTTCCGCATTCCGACTTCCAACCTACCCACCAGAGACCTGAATGCTCTGGTAGATTTTTCTGCTGATCGTGCAAAGTTTTTTCAGCTTCAATCACACATTGAGCGAAGGATTCAACCAATTCGATAGGATTGGGTGAGTCATTCTCACTACGTGATTAACACAACCATGTCGGACAACCGCAGAAGTCAGGTCGTTACCCAGGGAGTACAGCGCACACCGAACCGAGCCATGTTGCGAGCGGTCGGTTTTGGCGATGATGATTTTTCGAAGCCAATTGTAGGGGTCGCGAACGGGTTTAGTACCATTACCCCCTGCAACATGGGGCTGGGCACTTTAGCGGAACGCGCTGAGGCAGGCGTTCGACAGGCTGGGGGGATGCCGCAGCTCTTCGGTACGATTACCATCAGCGACGGTATTTCGATGGGAACGGAGGGGATGAAATATTCTCTCGTCTCACGTGAAGTGATTGCCGATTCCATTGAGACGGTCTGCAACGGGCAGAGTCTGGATGGCGTGATCGCCATTGGCGGCTGCGATAAAAATATGCCGGGGGCCATGATTGCGATCGCCCGCATGAATATTCCAGCGATCTTTGTCTACGGCGGCACCATTAAGCCGGGTCACTACGATGGCGAGGATCTCACGGTCGTGAGTGCCTTTGAGGCGGTGGGCCAGTATAGCGCAGGCAAAATTAGCGATGAAAAGCTCATCGCAGTTGAGCGGAATGCTTGTCCAGGGGCCGGTTCCTGTGGCGGCATGTTCACAGCCAACACCATGTCTTCGGCCTTTGAGGCCATGGGCATGAGTTTAATGTATTCCTCCACCATGGCCGCTGAGGATGCCGAAAAAGCCGACAGTACAGAGAAATCAGCCTTTGCTTTGGTAGAAGCCATCCGCCAGCAAATTCTACCCAGCCAGATTATGACTCGTGAAGCTTTTGAAAATGCGATCGCGGTGATTATGGCAGTGGGCGGCTCCACAAATTCAGTGCTGCATTTTTTAGCTATTGCCAATGCGATCGACGTGCCGCTGACGATTGATGACTTTGAGGCGATTCGTCGTCGGGTCCCCGTCCTCTGTGACTTAAAACCCTCTGGGCGCTATGTGGCTACTGACTTCCATCAAGCAGGTGGCGTACCTCAGGTGATGAAAATGCTCCTCAGCAAAGGTTTACTCCACGGGGATGCTCTGACCGTGACTGGCAAAACGATTGCCGAACTGCTCGCCGATATTCCTACCGAACCCCGCGCCGATCAGGATGTGATTCGTCCCTTTGACAATCCCATGTATCCCCAAGGACACCTCGGCATCCTGAAGGGTAACTTGGCAGAAGAAGGCGCGGTATCCAAACTCACGGGGATCAAAAAGCGTCAAATCACTGGCCCGGCGAGGGTTTTTGAATCGGAGGAGGACTGCCTCAAGGCGATTCTGGCGAAAGAAATTAATGCGGGTGATGTGGTGGTCGTGCGGTACGAAGGGCCGAAGGGTGGCCCCGGCATGCGCGAAATGCTCGCCCCAACTTCAGCCATTATTGGGGCGGGTCTGGGTGACTCGGTGGGTCTCATCACGGACGGTCGCTTCTCCGGCGGTACCTACGGGATGGTTGTAGGCCATGTGGCTCCGGAAGCAGCAGTCGGGGGCAACATTGCGCTGGTTCAGGAAGGAGATCCCATCACCATTGATGCAGATCAGAATCTGCTGCAGTTAAATGTGTCTGAGGAGGAACTGGCCCAACGGCGTGCGGCGTGGCAGCCTCGGAAGCCCAATTACACGCGGGGCATTTTGGGTAAGTACGCGAAGTTGGTATCCACCAGCAGTCGCGGCGCAGTGACGGATATGGATTTGTTTTAGCGATCCTGTCCCAGATCCCTGGTTTCTGTCGGCTTACCCATAACCGGTAGGACGCCATTAAGAAACCAGGGGTCTCTACCTCGCGCGATCGCCCAACCCTCCCAAAGCCCTGGTTTCTGCCGGGTTACCCATAATGCTTAAAACCTTATCGAGAAACCAGGGATCTAAAGTTCACGCGATCGCCCGCTAAAGATGCTCAAACGCCTCCCAGCTCTCCTTGCTAGCCTCACTCTACTCACGGGGATCACCGCGACGACGGCTTGTACAGCGCAACCCAAAGCTCAAACCGACAGTCAGTGGCAGGAAGTGGGGCAGCTTCCGACTCCGTTGGAATCCCACCAAATGTTGCCCTTCGAGGACTTCGTCTACATTATCGGCGGATGGAATGAGACCAAAGGTATCCATGAAGATGCCTGGTTTACCCGCCAGAATGCAGCCGGAACTCTGGAGGACTGGCAACCCACGACGGCCCCCCTCCCGATGAAGCTCCAGCACCATATGGCGATCGCCCATAACGACGCTATTTATGTACTGGGTGGGGATAACGGCTTTTGGGACGGCAGCAGTGTGTCCGATCGGGTTCTGCGTGCCGTTCCTAACGAGGATGGCAATATCACCGAGTGGACAGAGGTAGGCCAACTGCCGGAGCCGCTGACAATTCATGCGGTCGCAATGAGGGGCGATCGCGTCTACGTTGTCGGGGGCAGCAACACCTTTCGTCCCGGTGATACCAATATGATCGACCGAATGTTCACCGCTGTGATCAATTCCGAGGGCGAGTTCGCACCCTTTGAAACGCTAGCCCCGTTCCCTACCGTCATTGGTTGGACGACGACAACCATCATCGATAACCGTATTTTTGCCGTATCTGGGAACGAACAATTTCGCCCTCTCCAGCTCACAGAAAATGTCTGGGTCGCCAATATCGGGGATGACCAGCGGCTTTCCTCGTTTGAAGTCATAAGTCAAGTAGGGCCGCGCCAACGTCATGCCACAGTACTGGCTGATAGAACGCTTATCGTATTAGCTGGCGGCGGTAGCCAGGGTGTCCTGTCGGATGTCGTTGCAGCAGAAGTAGATGCTGAGGGCAATTTAGGCGACTGGACGGAATTATCCCCTCTACCTAAACCCCGCTATGCCCATGCAGCTTTTGCTCAAGACGGCTATGTCTATGTTTCTGGCGGCTTCATCCGCTACGGCAGTAATGAGACAAGCCCGCAAATCTTTAGGCTACCGTTAGAGCCTTAGGAATGAAGATTTAATAACTTGATCACAATCAAGAGCGTTCTTACTACAGCCTGACTATTCAGAACTGAGCGATTCACTATGGGCTTGGCTATTGAGATTTCATAATCGCAGGATTTCAAACTTTTTGTCGAAACAAAAATTTGTGTCAAGCTCTTAGCTCAAGGGCTGTTGAGGCACGTAAGCTGTGCTATCTTAAATATTAAGATTTACCGAAATTGAATATTGCTGTGCAGATGCATTGATCCTTAGTTGCGGAATTTTGAAGCACCAAGTAGATCAATGCCGTTAGTTTTAGCTAGAGGTTCGACGAGTTATCGCGACGCAAGCAAAGGCAAAGTGAGATCGACAGTCTTAGGGCTTAGAACTTGGGGCTGTGTATATCTGAGGTGGGCTTGTGTCGCGTGAGGCGGATGAGTTGTCTGGGTAAAGATCGTAGCTGTCAAAGCATTTGTCAGTTTTAGGTGTATCCCAGCCGTGTACCTCACTCCCTGCCATGACCCTCTCTCTTCCCGTTACCGGATGGATTCTTGCTTTAGCAATTGGCTACCTCGTGATTGTGTATAGTCTGCTGTGGTGGGCTAAGCGCAATGATGGTGCAAGCAAACGCAGCATCTTTTAGGTAAGGTACTGAGTCGCGGTCATCTGCTTTGATGTCAGGTGGCCGCAACTTGTATGCTCTCTCAGTTAGGGCTTCGCGAAGTCAGTGGGTCGACGGAAATCTTCTACAGGGACATCGGTCAAAGCACGCTGCATAAAGTCACTCCAAACTGGAGCAACTACTCCGCCTCCCGTCGCACCGGCACCCATCGGCGAGTAGTCATCATTACCGACCCAGATGGCAGTTGCCAACTGCGGCACATACCCGGCAAACCAAACATCTCTTTGGGAATCCGTTGTCCCTGTTTTACCTGCAGCGGGTCGTCCAATCTGAGCTCTGGTTCCGGTGCCCCGGGCGATGACACCTTGCAACACATCGGTTAAAGCTGCAACTGCCCAAGGATCCAAAATGAGCTGAGGTTTTGGCGTGTTGTCGAGCAATATGTTACCTGTACTATCCGTAACTTGTACGATAAAAGTCGGATCAGAATGCCAACCATTGCTGGCAAAAGTTGCATAGGCTCCCGCCATTTCCATGGGTGTTAAATCGACGGATCCCAACGGCAGAGACACAACCGGATCCATTGGGCTTTCGATTCCCAACATGCGGGAGATTTCAATGATGCGATCAACGCCAACGGCTTGTCCGAGTCTAACGGCAGGTACATTGCGGGATAACTCCAGCGCCTTCCGAATCGGAATGTTGCCCATGAAGCTCCCGTCGTAATTTTTGGGCGCGTAGTATTCATAGCCATCTGGATAGCTTGCAGGCGTGTCTTGAATGATGCTATCTGGCGTGTACCGACCTGAGGCAAAGGCTGCGTAGTAGACAAAGGGCTTGAAGGCTGAACCTGGTTGACGTTGCGCTTGAACAGCTCGATTGTATTGACTCGTCGTATAGTCAACACCCCCAACCATCGCCTTGACAAAGTGGGTTCTGGGGTCGATCGCCACCAAAGCCATTTGGTCTGCCGCAAAGCCTCGTTGACGTAACTGTGCATGGTTACGGGTAACCGTTTCTTCCGCCATTGTTTGCATGGCAAGATCGACGGTGGTCTGTACCCGCATACCGCCCTTCAGAACGGCCTCATTGCCGAAAATTTCCTTCAGTTCTTGCACCACCGCTTCTGTTACGTAGGGCGACACGCTGGTTCGAAAGGACGTGACCTCGCCAATTAACAAGGGTTGGGCTTTAGCCTCAGCTTCTTCCTCGGGCGTAATCCACCCCAACTGCCGCATTCGCCCGAGCACCGTACTCTGGCGTGATTTGGCTACCGCATAATCAACAAAAGGGCTGTACTCTTCAGGGGCTTGAATGAGGCCAGCCATCATTGCGGCTTCTGCTAACGTTAAATCGGCTGCTGCTTTGTTAAAGTAGCTTTGTGACGCCGTTTCCGCTCCATAGGTGTTGTGGCCCCAATAGACCTGATTCAAATACATTTCGAGAATCTGGTCTTTCTGGAAGATTTGCTCAAGCCTAAGCGAAAGGATGGCCTCGGCAACTTTGCGGCTAATTGCTCGCTCTGGCGTCAGAAAGAGATTTTTCACCAACTGCATGGTGATGGTAGACCCTCCTTCTACCGTGGATCCTGCCTGGAAGTTAGCCAGCATGGCTCGTCCAACACTCGTTGGATTGATCCCCTGGTGAGAATAGAAGTAGCTGTCCTCAATCGCTAAGACAGACCGCTTCAGGTGGGGGGAAATCTCATTGAGATCGAGTACCTCACGATTGGCCTCGTCGTGGAGGCTGTCTAGTAATGTCCCATTGATATCGTAGATATAACTCGTCTCGCTGGGCAGATAGTTTCTGAGGACACGGACGTCAGGTAAGTTGCGGAAGCTGATGGCTAACCCCACCAATCCCCCCGCAGCAATGGAACTCAACAGCATAGTGGAACCCAACAGGGTTGCCACAGTCACCTGCCCAACATCCTGAATAAACTTAACGATGTCAGCTGTGGAGTGATGCGAGCGGGATAGCCGCTGCTTGGAGACGGTATTAGTGGACACTTTTACCAATTGCTTTCGTTGAGGGGTTTTATGTGGCTCAAGGTTTTGCAATTATAGAGGCCTGACCCACAAACGGAACGTCGATGCCGTTTGGCAACAGGATAAAGCAACTTTCCTGGAACCTGCTACTGATTTGGGGATATCTCCCCGTAAGGAAAGCTCCTGAGTACTGGTCGTTCCCCCTGAAATTGAGATGTATAGCGAGTTTTGACCTGCATGACGCGTATTTCAGAAGAGTTTCAATGGATCTACCGGGGTGTTGCCGAAGTTTTTCCCGATCAGCCAGATGCTGACGATGGGCAGCAGAATTTGTTGGTGCGTCTGCGTACCTGCGATCGCCCGCTTAGAATCAAGCTCGGAATTGATCCTACCGGTGCCGAGATTCACGTTGGCCACAGTATTCCTGTCCGTAAATTGCGCGCTTTTCAGGATGCAGGGCATACAGCGATTTTGATTATTGGCGACTTTACAGCTCGGATTGGTGACCCTACGGGCAAATCCGAAGTGCGTAAGCAGTTGACGGAAAATGAGGTGAAGGCGAATGCCCAAACCTATTTAGAGCAAGTGCGTCCTATCTTGGACTTCGATACCCCAGGACGCCTGGAAATTCGATATAACTCGGAATGGCTATCGGCTCTCGATCTGAGCAAAATCCTGGAACTCTTTGCCACGATGACAGTGGGACAAATGCTAGCGAAGGAAGGCTTTGCCGAACGCTATGAAAAAGGGACGCCAGTTTTTCTGCATGAGTTTTTATATCCCCTAATGCAAGGCTATGACTCTGTCGCTGTGCAGGCGGATATTGAACTGGGAGGAACGGATCAAAAGTTTAATATTGCCGTCGGCCGCGATTTGCAACGACACTTTGGCCTGGAGCCCCAATTTGGCATGCTGCTGCCGTTGCTGTTGGGGACAGACGGAACGCAAAAAATGTCTAAGTCGCTCGGTAACTATGTAGGGCTTCAGGAAGATCCGTTGACGATGTATTCCAAACTAGAGAAAACACCCGATGCCCTCATTGAGCAATATTTTGAATTGCTGACTCGGTTGCCTCTGGATAGCCTGCCAGAGTTGCCTCGCGATCGCCAAAAGCTTCTCGCATTAGAGGTGACCCGGCAATTCCATAGTGAGGATGCAGCCCAACAAGCCCAGCAAGACGCTGTCAACCTTGTTCAGGGGGGCGGTAATGCAGAGGCTGTGCCTGAGTTCTCCCTCAAAGCGATTAATTTTCCAGCTAAGGTCTTCTATCTGCTAGGTTCCACGCCTTTATGTAGCAGCAGTAGTGAAGCGCGTCGGCATATCCAAGGAGGGGCTGTGAAACTGGAGGGCGAACGAATTAGTGACCCCAATTTGACTTTTGCCTCATCTGCAGAACTCGACGGTAAAGTCCTCCAAATTGGCAAAAAGAAATTTGTCCGTTTGAGAGTGGACTAATGGTCGCGCGGCAGGATGAGGATAAACACTTGGGGCGTTTTACTCAATGAGCAAGCAGATTCTAGCGCCAGCCGACCGGATTATCGTGCCTTTGGATGTGCCGAGCGAGGCGGCTGCACGCAGGCTAATCCGGCAAATTTCCCAAGTTGCCTTCTGGAAAGTCGGTTTAGAGCTTTTTGTTAGTGCTGGGCCAGCGATTCTGGAATTTCTGAAAGCAGAGAATAAGCGGGTTTTCTTGGATTTGAAGTTCCACGATATACCCAATACCATGGCTGGGGCTTGTCGAGTGGCAGGGCGGTATGGGGTTGATCTGTTGACCGTGCATGCATCTGCTGGCCCTGATGCCTTGAAGGCTGCCTTGACGGCAGCCCAAGAAGGGGCATCAGCAGCGGATCAACGTGTCCCCAGCTTAATTGCTGTGACGGTGCTGACCAGTCTGACGACGCGATCGCTTGCGGTGGATCTCAAAATCCCGCTAGAACTTTCTGACTATGCACTCCAGATGGCTTTATTAGCCCAGCAAAGCGGTCTAGCCGGTAGTGTTTGTTCGCCCCATGAAGCGGCACTGCTGAGACGCTGCTGCGGTTTGGATTGGTTACTTGTTTGTCCAGGTGTCCGTCCTGCTGGTAGCCAAAAAGGCGATCAGCAACGCGTTTTGACCCCTGAGCAAGCCGTCAATGCTGGAGCCAATTACCTAGTGATTGGCAGACCCATTACACAGGCAAATGATCCAGCAGCAGCCTTTGCAGCTATTGCCGATAGCTTAGCTGTTGCAAAGGCTACTTAACCTGACTGATCTAGGCAGCGTGCAGAATAGGGCGCTAGGGCAGAGGGGTGTCAGAGAGCCGAGAGCCTAACTGTTGCCGTTCCATGAGGACAAGACAGCAAACCCTCGAATCAGGCGCTGAGTATGGGATGACACATCGTGTCTTAATTGCAATGGCTCAGACAATAAATGTTCATAACCGGCTCTGATCCAGGCAAGCTCACAGGCAAGCTCATGAGTACGTAGGGGCTGGCTGTAGGCGTCTCAAACCTACCAAGGCTCGTACCTAAGAACTTTGACGGCGGAAACGTCGTCTTTGACGCCGACGCGCCACTTCCTTGCGTTTACGCTTCTCAGCCGGTGTTTCAAAATGGCGATTCTTTTTCATGTCAGCAAAGATGCCTGCACTAGACACCTTGCGTTTGAAGCGTCGTAGCGCTGATTCGAGGTGTTCATTTTCGCCAATTACCACTTGGGCCATGCAGTTTGCTCCTCAGTTTGTTCAGAATGTTTTGTTTTTATCAGCGTATATCGACTAAAAAACCTAGTGAAGAGAAAGGTGAATCCCTTGTCCTCACTAGGTCTGGGAATCTCAGGACTGAAGCTGAGTAAAGGTTTAGTAACGATCTGAGAAGCTGCGATCGCGATCGCTGCCGCCCCAGCCGCCACGTCCACCGCCGCCGCCACCTGGTCTACGGTTTTCCCGTGGGCGTGCCTTGTTCACTTTCAAGGTACGTCCCATCCATTCCGCCCCGTCAAGATCTTCGATAGCTGCGTCCTCTTCAGAGTCCTGGGACATTTCTACAAACGCAAAACCGCGCATCCGACCTGTCTCTCGATCAACAGGCATTTGAATGCGCTTCACAGAGCCATACTCCTTGAAGACCTCACTGAGATCGTCTTCAGTTGCGTTGTAGGAAAGATTTCCTACATAAACCGTCATAGCTTACCTCACTGGAGTGTAAAACAAATCGAGATTTGGAATCCGGAGGTAAGCTTGCAAACCAGAGACAAAGGAGACGATATTTCCCAAAAACCAGCCAACACTCAGCCACCGATACCTAATCCAACACTCATAATAGCGTTAGTCACCCATTACCGGTAAAGTTCACAATGTGTTCATCGTCACCAGATCAAGACTTTAGGGACTTTTTACAAAAATAGTCGTCTTGTTAGGAGAAATCTGGTGATACAAGGCTGTGAGGATGCAGATGGGCGGGCTCAAATTATGGATGGTGGCGCTGGTTGTCGCCGTGATAGGGAGTAACCCGGTTGATGCTAGTACAGACGTGCGGCTGATAGCTGAAGACGAGTCGGCATTGACGGCGCGAACGATGGATGCCCAGTCAGGCGTGAATTCCCGTGTGATTATTCAGCCCCGCAAGGCTCAATTTATTTCTCCTGCCCCTAATGATAAGGCGGGCTTAGCGTGGATGGGGAAATATGGCTTTGTTTATTTAGATGGCTTTGACTTAGCCGTACCGATGGACGGTTTGAACGAAGTCGGTTTGGGGATGGGGGCTTTGCTGCTACCGGGATATACAGAATACGTAGCGATTGGGCCGAACGATAGTCCGATTGCGCTCTCTAATCTACAGTTTGGGGCGTGGATTCTTTCTCAATTTGCGACTGTCGAAGAGGTAAGGCTAGCACTCTCGACAGTAAAGGTCTGGGGTGAACCTGTTCCTGTTTTTAACGATGCGTTTATGCCGTTACGATATGTCATTCATGATGCCAATGGTAGCAGTCTTATCGTGGAGTTTGTAGAAGGGAACCCACGTGTTTATGAAAACGAAGTGGGGGTTTTGACAAATGCTCCTAGTTATGACTGGCATTTGACCAATCTTCAGAACTACCAGCAGCTTTCGCCTGTGAGTACAGTTTCCTCTGAGACGGGGACTACGAGCGTCGGCATGACTGGTCAGGGATCAGGGTGGACGGGATTACCAGGGGACCCAACCTCCACTTCACGGTTTGTCGCAACGGCTATGACGTTAGCCGCACTGCCCGCTCCTACGGACGCAGTTGATGCTTTGGTGATGGCCCAAACGCTCATCAATCGCTTAGAAATTCCCCGTGGCTTAGTGCAGTATATGACGTCTAATGGTGTGATTGAAGGCGATTACACTCAATGGAGTGTTTTCCGTGATCATACAAACAAAGTTTTGTACTGGCGGACAGAGCAAGATATGACATTGCGCTCTCTGGATCTTACGACGGTAGACTTTGACCTGGCTACCTCAAGGCGAGTGTTGCCGATCGCAACTGAGGCTCCCACGATTCTGCCAGTGGATATCTCAACCTTCACCGTTGAAGCGGATTCTGTAACCGAGTAATGGGTCGTGGTTGCCAGGCTGCTGGGGTGACCAATGACAGCTTCGACCTGATTGGATTGGTCAATTCACCTGTTTGCTTCTATGGGTTCAATATCTGACGTACTTTCGTAGCCAATTGCTCGGCACTATCCGGAACGGCAAGGCTAGCCGCTGCCTTGGACATCGCCTGCAGCTGTTCTGGATGATTAAGTAATTCAAGCACAGTCTCTTGGAGCAGTGTGGGTGTCAGGTCTGACTGCCGATACACCTGAGCCGCACCGACATCAACAAATGCCTCAGCATTAAAAGTCTGGTGATCCTCGGCGGCAAACGGATAGGGGATGAGAAGGGACGGTGTGTGGGTAAAGGCAAGTTCTGTGAGGGTGCCAGCCCCAGCTCGACTAATTACCAGATCCGCTCGTCGAAATAAACTTGCCATCGCATCAAAGAAGGGGCGATGAATATAGTGAGGATGATTAAAGCTATCAGCTTCTGGATCTTGGGTTCCGGTTTGATGAATGAGCCATGCCCCCGCTTCTAGCCAAGCCGGAGCCGCTGCCCGCACCAGTTGGTTAACCGCCACAGCCCCCTGACTACCCCCAACTACCACAATGACAGGGACATCGTCGGGCAGTTGGATCACTTGACTCGTGGCACTTTGAAGGAATTGCGATCGCACAGGTGTGCCTACAACGGCAGTCTGAGCTTGGGGCAAATGACGAATGGCCGCTTCAAACCCCAAAGCGACTAAAGAGCACCACGGGCTTAACCACCGTGTGACTTTACCCGGCAGTGCATTTGACTCATGGAGGACTGTGGGCAATCCTAGACTCCGAGCCGCTAGGATGGCTGGAGCCGCAATGTAGCCGCCAGTCGTAAAGACACCCGTAAACTGGCCCTGTTGCAGTCGCTGGCGCAGTTGCCATGTTGCCTGCAACAGTTGCCAGAGTAAGCGGACTGTGCCGAGACCGAAACGGCCTTGAAATCCCCCCAAGCGCACTGTATGCAAAGGATAACGCTCTGGCACTAGCTCCGTTTCTAGGCGATCAGGTACACCCAGCCATTCAATGGTGTAGTCCGTTAAATGCTCAGCGGTTGCGATCGCAGGAAACAAATGTCCGCCTGTTCCACTGGCCGCAATGAGGAGTTTTACCGGAGTCTCAGACACAGCTACACCCTTGCAATTGATTGCTTCAGCCATTGAGGCTTAGGCACCTGGAATCGTAAATTGCCGAGTACACGGCTAAATGACTTGTCGTTGCCAGCGCCGTTGGAAGACAACGAGCACACTGCCCCAGTGTATCCCTCAGAATGCGGCAACGCTCACGAGTTTAGGCAAGCCAAACAGTATTACTCATTGTTCTGGGACTAATTCACTATTCAACTCATTGAAAGAACGGCGGCGTAGCTCAACGGATTCTGAGCGCGGCAGTAGGTTGAAGACTTCACGCATGACGTCATCAATGGCTTCATAGCTGACGTAACCGTTCTCGTTGAAGCGTACAGTCCCTTCCTGATCCAGGACAACGGTTTGAGGTACGTAGCCCGTAAAATAGTATCCCGCTTCATTGGGTTCATAGGTTTCCTGCATGGGAATCGAGTCGGCCATGACAGGGATGAAATTAGCTACGCGACCGTAGGGTGCTTGTAGTTGCGAGACAACCGTTGCGAACTGTTTACAATCAGCACTATCATCCACGTACAACACAAGCAAGGTGGGTTTATCTTGCTTGAGGGACTGGGCTAAGTTCATGCGAGGGGGTACCAGAGAACCATTGCCCGCATACAGGGCAAAGATGTTGCCTTCGTAGCGATCGTCCTGTAAGCCTGCCCATGCGCTATGGGGAAAGCTGAAGCAGGCGATGATTACCATCAGGCCACACAGGAGCCAAGTTTGCCAGTGCCAACGTTGCGGATACTTGATCATAAGTTCGCTGCGAGTTTCATGTCGTGCTTCCCTCTATTAGGCCATATTCGGGTACCGTCCTGAAGCGGAACTTCTCAATTGATGACCTTGACATTCAACTGCTGAACTATGCAAGCGATGCTAGCTACTTAATAGCAGCGCTTGCGCAGGTCAAAATTGTCGCTGGTTAAGATTCCGAATGTTACGGATGAATCTGATCACTACTGGGTCACCATGCTCAGCGCCGGTGAGGATACGGGTGCAGGAACTGGAATGGTTTTGTCGCGCGCGTCAGCCATGTCCGCGATTGTTGCGTCCCGTAGTTGCTCCCGCAGATCCGGCATCACAGCTAAGGCCCGTGTCCAATCGGGAATTTGAGTATTGGTGACATCATTTAAGTACTCCTGCCCAGCCTCCATAATCACCTGCTCAAATTGCTCTAACGTCGCTTCTTCCTTATGGCGATCGTATTCAATTTGATTGAACCGAGCATCCACAAAATATTGTCGGGTCAAGTTTTGAGCTTCGCGACGGAATTTGACTCGTAGAGCTCGGATATGATCCAGCGTAATAACGACTTGCTCAGTTTCGGTCAGCGTGCGCAGGGTTGACTTGAAGATGTCGCGGCACATTTTCTGAAGTCCCTGATTAGGGGCTGCGCCTACAGTCTGATGCTTATGTTCAAAAATTCCCAAATCCACCTGAGCAATACGCTTCATAGCGACATTGCGGTAAACCTCAGCGAGTAAACCGACTTCTAACCCCCAATCCGCTGGAATCCGTGTGTTGAGCGCCAGGTCACTTGTTAAGGCAAACTCCCCCGAGAGGGGATAACGATAGGTATCTAGATAGCGCAAATAATCGCTATGGCCAAACAACTCCATCAGGGATGTAATCAGCGGCATAACGAAGAGTCGAGTCACACGTCCATGCATGCGTCTGGGCGCATCACTCAAGCGCGTGTAGTAGGCCTTGCTGAAGGCGATGCCAAATTCCTTTTCCAACAAAGGAAAGAGAAGTTTGAGGGGATAGGTTTTGTCGTAAGTCACGATGTCGGCATCGTGTAAGGCGATCGCGCTGGCTTCGAGTGAGGCTAAGCCGAGTCCGAGCCAAACGGCGCGTCCTTTACCCTCATGTTGGGTGAGATCGAGGCCTTTCTGTTGTAAAGCGGTGAGAATGCGTGTCAAGCGAGGGCCATTCTCCCACAGGACATAGGTCGGTTGGGGCAGGGGCTGAAAAAATTCGACCGCTTGCTGATACTGCTGCTCAGTCTGCGCATAAAGGCTGATTACGACTGAGTTGACGAAGCGACAGCAGGCTAGCTCATCACGAATCTGAGTCAGCGCAGGGCGCTCTAGCTCCTCATAAAGAGAGGGAATCAGAATAGCCGTTGGGTGTGATTGACTGAGCTCTGTTAAGCGATCGTCTAAACGGTCAACGTCACAACCAAGATCATGAATTGTGGTAATGAGATCCTGCTTGTAGTCCACCAGGTGAGTTCCTCAATAGATAGCGTCCACATCATAGGGAGATTTCTGGGATAAATCTGTTGGAGACGCTACTGCATTGTTGATGGACACTGTTCTCAATCCCATGAGACAATCTACGCTTCTTATGGTGTGGGCGTTGAGTCCGTCAGGTAAAGATTTTCGCCAGTGAGCTTTGGGCGAGCCGTCGCTCTCTGCTTTTGTTCATATTGCAGCTTCCGCATCACCTGTTTCGCGTGCTTTTCAGGCGTCATTGTGGAATGACAGTGAGGGCAGGAAATGCAGGGTTCGTAATGGGGCGATCGCTGATCGGCTTCGCTGATGGGGTGGCCACAAGCACGGCAGAGATCATAGTTGCCGGGTTCTAAACCCTGCTGAACGGTTACGCGCTCATCAAATACAAAGCATTCTCCTTCCCACAAGCTGTCGGCTGAGGGAACTTCTTCGAGGTACTTGAGAATGCCACCTTGTAGGTGATAGACCGATTCAAAGCCTTGATCCAATAAGTAAGCGGTCGCTTTTTCACAGCGAATGCCACCTGTGCAAAACATCGCTACTTTTTTGTGGCGAGTAGGATCTAGGTTGTTCTGAACATAGGTTGGAAAATCCCTAAAGGATTCTGTGTGAGGATTGGTGGCTCCTTTAAACGTCCCGATGTTCACTTCATAATCGTTGCGTGTGTCAATTAAGAGAACGTCTGGATCGGCAATGATTTGATTCCAATCGTGAGGGCTGACATAGGTGCCCACTTGTTGCGTAGGGTTGGTACGGGGTTGACCAAACGTGACAATTTCGCGTTTGATTTTGACTTTCATGCGAGCAAACGGCTGTTCGTTGGCGATCGCCTGTTTGATCGTCAAATCAGTGAACCGAGGATCCGCTTGAAGAGCTGTAATCAGTTGTGTAATGCCGGTTTCAGTCCCAGAGACGGTGGCGTTGATGCCCTCTTCGGCGAGCAGAATCGTGCCTCGTAGCCCTTTAGCGTGACAGAGGGCTTGCAGCGATCGCTGAAGGTCGCCACAGTCCTGAAGCGATACAAATTTGTAGAAAGTGGCAATAACAACAGACATGGCGCACTTCGGAAAATGTCTGGGCAATCATGGCTCAAGCAATCCTCATTTTACCGACTACAAACGATAGTGACGATACACATCCGTCGCGGCGCGGTGCAAGAGTGAATGGCGGTAGACTAACGCCGCCATGTTGTCGTCATAGCCTCCTCCGATCACACAGGCGACGGGATAACCCTGCTGAGCACAGGTTGCGAGTACCAGGCGATCGCGCTGATATAGACCCGTATCGGTCAAGGCTAATTTGCCGAGGCGATCTTGCTGATGGGTATCGGCTCCGGCGTCATAGAGCACTAGATCAGGGCGTATCTGCTCAAGCAGATGGGGAAGATACATATTCACCTGGCGTAAATAGACATCGTCAGTCGTCCCCTCAGGTAAGGGAATATCCAGGTCGCTCGTCTGTTTTTGGCGCGGAAAGTTGATGTCGCAGTGCATGGAAAATGTAAATACTCTGGGATCCTGACGAAAGATCCAGGCCGTACCGTCGCCCTGATGAACATCCAAGTCAAAAATTAGTAAGCGCTGTACGAGGTTTTGCTGCAAGAGGATCTGAGCCGCGATCGCCAGATCGTTAAAAATGCAAAAACCAGCGCCGTAGTCAGGAAAGGCATGATGGGTTCCCCCAGCCGTATTACAGGCAATGCCGTAACTCAGCGCTAACTTCGCGGTCAAGATGGTGCCTCCGACAGCCGTACAGGTTCGCTTGACTAGATTCGGGCTCCAGGGCAGGCCAATCCGTCGTTGTGCTTTGGGTGTCAGCGTTCCGGTTTGATAGGCGGTTACATATGCGGTTGTGTGGACTTGCTCGAGCCAACTTTGAGGGGGCGTCCCAGGGAGATAAATTTGATCCGATGTAATCACACCATCCCGTACTAGCAAGTCCTTTAAGAGCCCAAACTTAGGCATGGGAAAACGATGGGCTGCGGGCAAAGGTGCCACATAGTCAGGGTGATAAACAACAGGTAAACCGGTCAAAGGACTTGAAAAGTTTTCAGGGTAGACAGATATAGCTGTTGCCAGTTCTATGAAGACAAGACGGCAAGCTTTTGGGCTATGCACTGAACATTCGGAGAATGCCAGATTACTTATCCTTAATGGCCAACGCTATACCTGTTTATCTTTACCCAGGTTTTAATCGTTGCAAAGTCTGCATTCAATTCAGAAAACCCCATTGAGCTTCAGCTCAATGGGGTTTGGCTTATGCGCGTAAATCAATGCAGTGAACTAAGGGCTATGAACCAATCAGTTACTCTGCTGTGTTGCTGGAAACTTCGGTGTACTCACCCGAAGCCGAAGCTTCTAGTGCCCGCATTTCAAAGCTGGCAGTGGGTGTGTTGAAGTCAAGCTGCAGAGGGAACGCAATCGGGTTAGCAGCATCAACTGCAGGATTGATGTCACTTACGGTGAACTTTCTGACACCGCCATCCACGAAGCGATCGCCCAAGACGTCCTCATAATCGCTGAAGCTCAGGGTATCGCCAGGGCTAAATTCGCCAAGTACGGTTCCGTCAACCGACACTACAAACGTATCGTCGGCATCAACAGCGATAGGGAACCCACTAATGCGCGTGAAGACAGCGTCATCGGCTTCACCAATGCCCGTCATGCCAGGGAAGACACGGCTAGCAACGCCAACTGGGACTTCGCGAGGTGTCATCTCGTAAGTAAATCCATCCGCAGAAGGGGGATCAACCCAACGTCCAGAAGGCACGTTATTGAAGACGAAGACACCTACGAAAACGAACCGAGGCAGGACGGCAACGAACTGAGTAGAACCGTCGTTGGGGTTTACAACAACACCGCCATCATCATCGTCGTCGTCATCGCCATCGTCGTCATCATCGCCATCACTGTCGTCATCATCGCCATCGCTGTCGCCGCTGTCTTGATCAGCATCGCCGCCATCAGCAATTAAGCCATCCCCAGAGTCAGAGTTATCGCCAACATCACTGCCATCGTCATCGTCGTCGTCATCGCCATCGTCGTCGTCATCGCCATCGTCGTCGTCGCCATCGTCGTCGCTGTCGTCGCTATCTTGGCCGTCGTCGCTGCCATCAGCAACGACGCCATCCCCAGAGTCAGAGTCATCATCGACAACGTCGTCACTATCGTCGCCATCGTCAGTAACGACATCATCATCAAAAATGATGTCATCAAAGGACGGTAGGTTGATGATGGCAACGTTGTTGAAAAAGCTGACAGCTTCTACACGCGAGGTATCGGTAAATGCCCGACTGATAAGGATACTCGTGTCGCTAGCGTCATCTGTTACAGTGCCCCCCAGGTTAAACCCAGGTGGGGTAAAAATATCGCCACTGTCAAAACTCAGTTCAACGTCACCAACGTCGTAGCTGCTGCCTTCACGAAAAACGGTGTAGGCACCGGCCGGAACATCATTACCCAAAACCTGGGTATCAGCAGCAGCGGCGTTCATGCTGTCACCATCCTGGTATTGCACCAGCGTGACAGGGGTTTGACGAACAACGGCACCAACGCCTGCGGCTCCAGTTACAAACCCTGTTTCTTGAAGAATGAAGCCTTCGGCTCGATATTCCGTGAAGTCAACGCCACCTGCGAGCGTGTTAGGGCTAACAACTTGGAAGTTCAGAGTTGTTGGAATATTGGAAAATAACGCCCCGCTAGGCCCAACGGATCGAAATGAGAGGGTACCTAGGATTTGACCTTGAGCATCAAAAAAGTTGTTGGGCAGATTAGCATTGATAGGTGCAGAACCATCACCCGCCATGTCAATAGTCGGTAGGGTGTTGATTCTAAAAATCGCATCGGCTGGGATATTGCCCTGGTTGGTTTCGATGGTTAGGGTTTCTTGGTCAAGGGTGTTGTTGTAGAGAACAGCCCGTGTGTCGTCGGGGTTGTTGCTGCCGTTGAGTACGCCATCTGTGGGTACAAACACATCAACATCGTTTAGGGTGGCACCTCCGCCAGTAACTTCTAGTTGTGCCAAACCTGGCGCTGCGGCAAAGGTGAGGGTGAGGCCGCTGACTAGCCCAAACCAAGCGTAGTAGCGAGAAGAATTCGGTTTCATAGGTGTGGCTCCTTATGGGTTTAACGTGTTTGCAGTAAATGAAACCAGACAGATCAACAGCTGTTACAGAGAGAAAACTGCCTAAAAGTAGGAAATTGTGTAAAGACTTGCGAACGTGCGTTTATAGTGAGCAAATTCATCACATCGTCTAATCCTGAGACTCTCCCAATAGGCTGAATGATGGTTTAAACAACATTTGTGATGAAAGACGGTGCCGCGATCGCATTGGTTCCGACAAAAAAGCCACCAGCAGCTGAGGCTCGTGGCTTCTGTTATCAAATTTGACTTGCCAATAATCGGCAAAAGATGCAGCAGTGCAAGGAGATGCCCTACTCTGCGGTAGTCCCTTCCGCAACCTCAACCGTTTCGCTATCGGCAACTGCTTCTAAAGCACGCATTTCAAAGCTAGCGGTGGGTGTGTTGAAATCTAACTTGAGTGGAAAGGCCAGCGGATCGCTAGAGTCAACAGCGGGCTCAATCCCACTAATCGTAAATTTTCGGACTCCTCCATCCACAATGTGGTCGCCAATTGCCGATTCAAAGTCACTAAAGCGAAGGGTATCCCCTGGTTGAAACTCACCAAGTACGGTACCTTCAACCGAAACCACAAAAGTATCATCCGCATCAACATTGGTAGGAAAGCCACTGATACTGGTAAAAACAGCATCGTCAGCTTGGTCAACGCCACCCATGCCAGGAAAAACACGACTGGCAACCCCAATGGGAATATCACGGGGCTGCATTTCATACTCGAAGCCATCGGCTAAAGGGGGGTCAAACCAAACTCCCGACGGCACATTGGTGAAGATAAAAATGCCGACAAAGGTAAACCGAGGCAGAACGGGAAAAACTTGTACAGTTCCATTAAACAAAGTGGGCTGAACAATATTGCCTGCGGGGCTAGGCAGGTTAATGATGATTGGGCGGTCAAAGACAGGCAATGCTTCGATCCGTGAGTTGTCAAGGATTGTGCTAGTAATTAGGAAACCTGAGTCAATGTCGGTGCTTACCCCTGTCAAGTTAAATCCAGGGGGTGTTTCCAAGGTGCCGCCAGTAAAACTCAGATCCAGGGTGGCGATTTCGTGGAGAGTCCCTTCTCTTTGGGCCGCATAGGCTGTCGCCGGAACAAAATTATTAAGCACAATCTGATTTTCTGGCATCGCCATGCCCATGCTGTTGTCTTGATATTGCGTCAGAAAGACAGGTGTGTTGCGCTGGACAACACCAGAGGCATTGACATCTGAGACAAAGCCGACTTCCGACAAAATCCAGCCCTCGGAGCGAAACTCAGTAGAGGCGGTCGAGTTGATGGGTGCTGTTACGCTAGTTGGGTCGATTTGGAAGTTAAGGGTCGTCGGAATATTGGCAAAGGTTGCACCCGTGGGACCAATGGAGCGAAAAGATAAGGTTCCATTCACGGTACCCATTGCACCTACGAGTCCAGCTCCTCCCATAAATTCGGCATCCGTGAAAGGTGCATTAATGCTCCCAATTTCAGGCATCGTTGATGTCCGGAACATGGCATCAGATGGGACATTACCTTGATTGGTCTCGATCATCAAGGTTGTTTCATCCAGCACACGACCGGGGATAAAAGAACGGGGATCGGTCGGATTAGCCAAGGGCAATCCATTTGGATCGGTGCCGGTAATCGCGTCAGTGTTGGGAACGAATAATTCAACATCATTGATTGTGACGCCACCACCAGTGACTTCAATTTGCGCCAAGCTAGGAGTGGCAGGGATGGTAAGTGCTAAGCCAGTGGCGATTCCTGTTAAAGAATGGGGGAAGCGTAGACAGCGATTCATAAAGTGAGCTCCTTCTCAAGCCAAGCTTGAGCCAATGAGTAGACAGCAACGAAGAAGAATACAAACAGGCCAATGCGCTTTCCATCGAAAGTGTTGAAAAGCGCCGAAATTTAGAACCGGAAGGTGGTTCGTAACGCGCCAATGGTAATCGTGTCGCTACCTGACGTGTTGGCAGGATCCAAAATAACGATGAATCCAGGTGTCAAACTGAGATAATCCGTCAGCTGATAGCGATAGAAGGCTTCGATATGCAGGGTGGCATCCGATTGCCCACCCGGATCACCCAAATTGCCCGTGAGCAGGTCAGGGATATTCTGACCCTGTCGCAAATCACTACTGGTAATCCTTGGTGGCTGACCCACGTATAGACCCCCTAAGTTGCCCTCACCAAAAAGGTCAGGGAAATTCAAAAAGGTCATCCAGTTCCAGGTTTCAACGGAACCAGTTTCGTCCGGTGTGACGGAGGTGGTATAGCCAACCCAACCACCCCAGGTGACGGATGGCGTGACATCCCAGGCCAGGGTGCCACCAAAAGCATTGGTGGTAATGGCATCGCCTGCCGTCAACTGACTGTCACCGATACCCGTACCTAAGCTGCCATTTTCGGAGTAATCGTTGAGGTAGTTGAACGACAAATTCAAGGTGTCTGTTGGCGAAGCTGTTAGCTGTAAACCAACGGTGCGATCGCCACCAAACAGTCCATCCGCCGATGCATCGCTGCCTTCGGCAACCGCATAAACGGCTTGTAAACTCAAGCGGTCAATAATCTGCCAGTCAAAACCAATCCCTTTATCACCGTTCCCAATACTTAAGATGGGATTGCGCTGAGCAAATAACGAGAGGGGGCCAGAACCCGCACCTTCCTCCTCATTGGGGCCTCTAAACACACTAATCGGGTTGAGGCCAGAAGCGCCCACAATCACAGCAACGCGATTACCAATCAAGCGACGATACGTTAAATCACCCAAGGTGACATCGAAGTCAGTATCGCTCTCGTAAGCCAGACGGATGTTGTTGGTTAATCCCAACGCGGTATTTGTGTTGGAGTCAAATAGGCTGTTTCCTTCCCCTGCCTGAAGGCTCATCAGCAACAGATCGCGACGACTGAAGCGTGTGAGCAGCGATAGTTGAGCACTACTGTAAAAAGTGATATCGCCACCACCGGGATCCTCTGTCTCGGCAATGCCATCAACTGGGAAGAAATCAGCATCATTATCATTACGACCCTGAAGTCCGAAAATAACCTGACCAAACAAGCGAGTTGTGGTCGAGAATTGGTTTTCACTGAGTTCTTCAACCTGGGCCTCAAGCTCATCCACTCGGCCTGAAAGCTCGGCTGCAAAGGTTTGCTGTAGTTGGCTAACTGTTTCCCGGTCTTCTGGTAATAAACCCTCAGAACTCAAAATAGCTTCCAGACAGGCGTTGAGAGCTGCCGCAAATTCAAAGCGAGTTAGCGGACGATCGCCCTGGAAAGTCCCATTGGGAAATCCACTTAAACAACCATAGTCCTCAGCGAGCGATCGCACCGCTTCAAAGGCCCAATCATCCGGCGTGACATCCGATAAGCCGTCGATCGTAGTTGTCTGCGAGACCTCAGAAATATCGCGCCATTCTAGGGGCGGCTCAACTTCAACTTCGGCTTCCGAGTCAGTTTCGGTGGTACGGGTCGGAGTATCCGATTCCTCTGAAGGGGTCCCTATCGGTGACCATGGATCGACGGTGCCCCCTGTATTGTCAACGGTCGTTTCCTCACGCTCAAAATCAGTGAAGGGAATTCCCGCAAGCGTTGTTTCAGTTTCTACCGTTTGTGGGTTATCAAGGTCGATGGCTTTAGGCAAATTGGCCTCGGCTTCAGCGGCATCCAGCAAGTTTGTTGCAACAGAGGTATCTACAGGCACACTGTTTGTCTTGGTCGAAGCAGGCTCCGCTTGAAGCGGCAGAGACGCCGCGATCGCAGGTAGAACCGGAAAACCTGCAGACCACACCAGCGCTAGCGCTGCCCAAGAGTATTGATATTTCATGATTCAGCTGATCCTCACACCTAACAAAAACCCTGGAAGCACCCTTGCTGAGGTGGGCATTGCACCAGGTCACGCTTATCTACAGCATGAACTGCACAATTCCGCAGACTTTAAAGTTTGAAGACCACCTGCTGAAGGCGCATCGGGCTATCCACTCACGGCTAAGCGTAGAGGCGTCATTAGACGTTTGTAAAGGCTATCAATAAGATTAATCGGTGAATGATCATAGAAATTCCGTTGAAAGCTCATTGAGCAAAATCAGAGTAGAGCGTCTCAGCATTGCAGGGCTCTCAACGTTCAGCCACTCTCCTACAGGGGGCAAATTCATCCCTAAGTAACTGGAAGATCGGTGGGTTGTCTGGTGACTGAAAGGGTCAACGCTATGTATCTTGCTTGCACGTCGATGTATCTAACTGTTCTAAACCTGCACCAGCCCAATCGGTAAAGTCGTCAGTCGACTACTGACCACCCGGCGGTGTCATTGTGCGCTCATAGTGGCTCCACCAGCGACTCAAAGGATAATAAACCGCTGGTGCCCAAAGGCTACTGAGAATCGCTGAACTCAGAGCAATCCGCTGATGTTGAAACCAAATTTCCGCTAACCGAGGATAGGGTGAGGCGGGCCAAAGAAGCTGATGGAGACTGATTTGGAGGGCCATCATTGTTTGGGCAATGACGGTCATACCAAACACAATGATGGCGATAGAAACAAAATCTTCTTGAATAAACCGCTGCTTTTGAATGCGTCCCGTGAGAAAGCCCACCAGAATCAGCCCAAGCATGTGTGTTGGAAAATAACCCGTCAAGCTGTCATGGATGACGCCCAGCACGGCACCCGCGATCGCGCCTTCCTGGCCGGTGCGCTGCACACTCCAGGCAACCAGCCAAATCAATAGCCAGCTAGGCGATACCCCCAGCAGTTCAGTTCCCAGTGAACGTGCAGGCAAGAGCAGCGTGCATATCAGCACCGAGCCTACAATCACACCAAAGTTTAACCAGCGATAGCGTCGTCGTTGGGCTAGGCTCGTTGGGGATGAAGACGTCATTGTGGGCGATCGCTCGTCGAGCCTTCACTGTTTAAAGAAGGCGTTGGCTGAGGTTCTTCTAACTTGGGGAGATCCGTCGCTTTGGGGTCAAAGGGAATGACTTCAACCCACTCCAGAATGTCTAAAGCAGCAGTGAGTTCAAGGGTCACCTCTGGGGCTGGGCTTTTGGCAAGATTGACCTCTACCACGCGACCGATGGGAACATCACGAGGAAAAAGCTGACTGTAGGCCGAGGTAACGACCACATCACCCACTTCGACATCGGGCATCTTATCAAAAAATTCCATAACCACCTGGCGATCCATCATGCCGCGAATGTAGCCCGTAGCCCGACTGCGACTGACACGGGCACCCACCCGACTCGTGGAATCACTAACCAAGAGGACGCGACTGCTATTGGGCGAGACGCCGACAACACGACCCACCAGCCCCCCTGGGCCAATAACGATGTCATCCTTGCTAACGCCACGGCTACTACCTTGGCTAATGATGATTTGCTGCCACCAATCCCCAGCGCTGCGACCAATCACCGCAGCCGAAATATGTGCCGATGCTTCACGGGTGTCTCCCTCGACAATGCGCCTAAGAGAGCGATTTTGACTTTCTAATTCAATTAACCGTTGCTGTAGCCCTTGAGTGTAGCTCGACTGCAACATTGTCGAACGCGAGGGACCCGGGTAAAAAGGCCGCGTAACCCAGCGATACACCTCATAAATGGGCACGCCCCCAACATCGCGCAATCCTAGAGCTGCAACTAAAGCAAGAACCGTTAAACCTGCTTTCAGTGCGTATTGATTCCACCATCGCCGGAGGGCAAACATCCCTACTCACCCCTAAACACCAGAACTACCACTAAAGACGCGGCCCATTTGGCTGAAGTTCTCAAGAACTCTTCCAGTCCCCAAAACCACACAGCTGAGCGGATCGGCCGCAACATGAACGACAATACCAGTCTCATGACTTAGCAGCGTATCTAAGCCCTTCAGCAAAGCGCCTCCACCTGCCAGCATAATACCCCGGTCGATAATGTCAGCAGCGAGTTCAGGGGGCGTCCTCTCCAGGGTGCGTTTTACCGCTTCCACAATCACCGATAAGGGCTCGGCCATACTTTCGCGAATTTCCCCGGCCTTAACTGTCACTGTCCGGGGCAATCCTGATAAGAGATGTAAACCACGAACATCCATGATGATTTCGCTGTCATCAGGCGTGGGGTAGGCAGAGCCAATGTGAATTTTGATTTCCTCAGAAGTTCGCTCACCAATCACCAGGTTGTGAACTTTTTTCAGATACTGCGAAATTGAGTCACTCAGCTCATCGCCAGCGACCCGGACGGACTCACTCAAAACGGTACCCTGTAAGCTTAAGACTGCCACTTCAGTGGTACCGCCACCGATATCGATGACCATATTGCCTGTCGGTTCGGCCACGGGTAAGCCGGCTCCGATCGCGGCTGCGACAGGCTCATCAATGAGATATACCTGACCAGCACCTGCTTGTTGGGCGGCATCCATAACAGCGCGGCGCTCGACGCCGGTAACACCACTGGGAATGCCAATCACAATACGTGGTGAGACGAGTGTACTGCCGCCATGCACTTGCTTAATGAAATGCTTCAGCATGAGTTCGGCAGTGTCAAAGTCAGCAATGACACCATCGCGGAGTGGGCGTAGAGCCGCAACGTTACCGGGCGTGCGGCCCAGCATGCGCTTAGCGTCTTCACCGACAGCTAGGGGCTTTTTCTCCGATTGATCAATCGCCACAACAGATGGCTCTTGAAGGACAACGCCTTTGCCTGAAACGTACACCAATGTATTGGCAGTTCCTAAGTCAATGCCCATGTCTCGGGATAAGGAAAACCGATCAAAAAGACCCACGAGCCTACGCCCCCAAAACGAATAAAACGGTCGATTAGTTAAAAAGCTATCGGGATTAATGCTAAGCCATAGAACTCACATCAAGAAGACCCCTATCGGAATTTCAGGGATCTATTCCCCGACAATGGATGAAAAGCCTTGATTCAATGATCTAGACGAGGTGGATTCTATTACGTTTCGTATCAATGCGTCTAGCCAACGTTCCTTTGCCAGAGTTGGAAGAATAAATTCTGAAGATTTCAGGTGTTTCTAGAAAATAGACGCTGATATGCGACTGTATACCTCTCAAAGGTGAAGAGCTTAGCTTAGTGATTCCTATGACTCCAGCAACCTAGTCCACAAACTAGCCAAGCAATTATGCCATGACTGACTCGGAAGTTGATTAATATTGAAGCTATGCCTTTTTTCAGCATGATGCTGAGTCAATCCGGAGAAAGTGAGGCCATGAGCATTAATACGGTTACTTTAGTTGGCCGCGCAGGGCGTGACCCTGATGTTCGTTACTTTGAGTCTGGCAGTGTTGTCTGCAAGTTTACCTTGGCGGTGAATCGGCGAAGTCGCAACGCTGATCAGCCAGACTGGTTTAACTTGGAAATGTGGGGACGCACAGCAGAAGTTGCGGCCAATTATGTGCGTAAAGGGAGCTTGGTCGGCGTGAATGGGTCGCTGAAATTTGACCAGTGGAACGATCGCGCGACAGGAGCATTGCGAACTTCGCCCGTCATTCGTGTCGATCGCCTCGAATTGCTGGGCTCGCGTCGCGATAATGAAGCCCCGATGGCTAACAACTATGCTGATGACGAGTTCTAAGGGGATAGCCCTCAGATAAAACTGTCATCACTCTGTTGCAGGCTATGTCGTTACTCGATACGAGTGGTATATGGCAAGCGGGTGTAGGCTCCATGGGGATCATCTAACTTTTGTAAATGTCTGAAGGTTCCCTGGAGTTCCGTTAATTCCTCGCTTAGAGGAAAATCTTGAGGGCCGAAGCGAGTGGCAAATTGACCAAATAGCGTGTCAAAAATTTGTGATTCTAGGGATCGCGGACGGGGGTATTCTTGCACGTCCCAGTCTTCGATATCAGCTTGGGCAGCCGCGTAGGCGATCGCGGCTTCTAAGCCCCCCATTTCATCGACTAGCCCCACCTCAAGGGCATCTTCACCCGACCACACTCGCCCTTGAGCCACGTCATCAACGGCATTCGTTGTTAAGTCGCGGGCTTCGGCCACCAGACCCACAAAGCGCTCGTACAGTTCATCAACGACAGCTTGCTGTAAGGCTAATTCCTCATCCGTTTGAGGACGACTCACCGTATTCATGTCTGCATAGCGAGCAGTTTTTTCGACATCCCAAGTAATACCGTTGCGATTGGCAATGTCCTGGAAGTTAAGCAATAGACCAAAGACGCCGATAGAGCCTGTAATCGTGTTCGGTGAGGCAAAAATGCGATCGCCCTTAGCGGCAATCATATAACCGCCCGATGCGGCCACGTTGCCCATTGAAACAATCACGGGTTTATCGGTTTGCAGCCGTGCCACTGCATCCGCAATGATTTCCGAGGCACTGGCCCCTCCTCCAGGACTGTTAATGCGTAGAATGACGGCTTTGACGTCGTCGTCATAGCGGAGGTCTCTCAGGGTACGGGACAGGCTCTCGGCACCAATCAAACCATCGCCGCCTTCGCCCAGTAAAATTTCCCCTTCGGCATACACAAGGGCAATTTCATTACGGCTGTTTGGCTCCTGGCCAGCGATTTTGCTGTAAGCAACTAGATCAATCGACGTAATGTCCTCGCCGACCGCTGGCTCATCGCCGGTAAGGGACTGTAACTCAGTCAGCACATCATCGTAATAGCTGACTTGGTCGATTAAGCCAGATGTTTGGGCGTCGTTGGCTAACAACAGCCCACCATTATCGGCCAGTTGCTGAACCTGATTGGGGGAGAGCGATCGCGCTGTCCCGACCGTATCTAAAAAGTCGGTCCATAAATCGTCCAAGAGAGCCTGCGTTTGCTCCGCTGACTCGGGACTGTTTTCGCTGCGAATAAAGGGTTCTACTGCCGACTTATAGCGTCCTGCCTGGAGTATCTGTACACCTACGCCGTATTTCTCGAAGGTGCCTGCTAAAAACTGAGTTTCAGCCCGAAAGCCATTGACCTCAATCAGGCCAGTTTGATCCAGGATCAAGGTATCGGCCAGTGAGGTGATGTAATAGTCGCGTTCGGACAAGCCAACTTCGTAGGTGATGATCGGTTTATCGGCTTCCTTGAAAGCGGTGATAGCCTCTCGCAGTTCCCGGAGGGTCGCCAAGCCCTCCCCAGAATTGCCGTAAATATACAATCCAGCAATATCCTCATCCTCTGCTGCTCGACGAATGGCTTGGATAGCTTGATAAATTGAAATTTGTTGAAAACTGCTTCCTGAAAGGGTTTCTTCCAGAACGATGCTGGCACCGGATAGCGGTACCGCATCGCGAATATCCGTGGCGAGATCCAGCACCAAAAGCGAGCCAGATTCCACTTCTGGTTCCACATCCTGCGAGGCCGTGGCCAGGATGGTAATGAGAACGCCTCCAGCGCCAATCCCTACGAGTGCCACAAAGGCAATGAGGCCAACAACGGTTCCGATGGCACTAGCAGCCATCCACTTGAGAAATTCGCGCATGGGGATGGAGTTTCCTACTGTTGATATTCTGAAGACGTACAGAGCAGACTGTTTCTATGCTACCCGCTGTAACTTGTCTGTGTCCTGCAAGGCGGCAACTGTGTCAATGCCAGTACAAAGCAGGACGGTCTTGAGTTCTTCGGTTAACCAATCAGCTAAATCCATTAAGCTGTCTTCAGATTCATTCGCGGCTAACAGAAAAGGATGGGCTAAACCTACCAGGTTGGCACCTAGCGCGATCGCTTTGGCAACGTCTAAGCCGTTGCGGATGCCGCCTGAGGCAATGAGGGGCAACGTTGGCGCGATCGCTCGAATTTGCGCAATACAGTCTGCTGTGGGAATGCCCCATTCGCCAAAGGTTTGCCCTAAGCGCCGCTGTCGTAAATCTTGAGCTCGTCCCCCTTCGACCTTAGCCCACGAAGTTCCCCCTGCCCCGGCGACATCAATGGCGGTCACTCCGGCGGCGATGAGTTTCTGGGCCATGGCGGCAGAAATTCCGTTTCCTACTTCCTTGGCAATGACTGGAACGGGCAAACGTTCACACAACTGCTCAATTTTGTTGAGTAGTCCTTTGAAATTGCGATCGCCGCTTGTTTGCACACTTTCTTGGAGCGGATTCAGGTGCAGAATCAAGGCATCCGCTTCCAGCGCATCCACTGCGCGCTGACCCTCAGCCACGCCATAGCCATAGTTCAATTGGACGGCTCCGAGGTTAGCAAAGAGGAGGCAATCGGGAGCGTGGCGGCGAATTGAGAAGGTTGTCATGGTGTCCGGAACTTCTACGGCAACCCGTTGTGAGCCGACTCCCATAGCCAAACCATACGTTTGCGCCACGATAGCCAAGCGCGTGTTGATAAGTTGAGCCTGCTCCGTACCGCCCGTCATTGAAGAGATCAGGAGGGGTGCCCTCAAGGCTTTCCCTAGGAAAGTCGTTGTGATGTCGAGGTCAGCCCAATCCAGGTCTGGCAGACAGCAATGTTGGAAATGATAGTTCTCCAAGCCAGTGGTTAACGTCCGGCATTGGACATCTTGCTCTAAACAAACACGAATATGATCTGCCTTGCGACGTTGAGTCTCAAGTGCGGGGGCGAGGGGTTGAACAGTCATAGCAAAGCAGCACAGGGAACAGCAAGTAAGTTGGGGTCAGCCAGGTTCGGATGTCATCACAAGTCACAGCACACAGGCTGGCGGAATCTGTAGGGGTCGCCAAACCGACGACGCTTGCGCGATACCGCTAGTCAGAGCATCCTAGCGGCGATCATAGTACAGTCGGGTTCTGGGTTTGGCAGTCTCGTTACATTGAGGGTGGTCGGGGAGGAAGGAGTGGAGGCGTAAGGGGGAATTACACCCATTCTTGGAGTTGGATGCTGAGCGGGTTAATGGCTTTGGTTAAAAGTCGAAGTAGATGTAAGACAGGGATTCCAAAGGCGCTAACTGCCAGGCGGCAAAGAAGCAAATGGGAACTAGCAAGAGTTTCAGCGGCCAGTTGAGCTGTAGCTTCAGATTTTGTTGAATGAAGCAGGCGATCGCCATCCCCCCGACAATGAGCCACAATAAGCCCCAAAGTTCCGATGCAGACAGCCCTAAAGACTCTACATAGACCTTTTGAGCAAACTGAGCATCGCTACTGGCACCCAAAAGCTTTTGCATGGCTAAGGTGAATTGCTGCGGCTCAGGCAAGCGGAAAAAGATCCAGCTAAAGAACACCAGAAACTGGGTCAGCCCCCAGGCGATGAAGATGCCGATGGGATGCTGCCAAAAGGCGGCGAGGGGTTGCCACCCTTGGGCGATCGCACCATTCACGCGATGAATTGATAGGGCTAAACCATGAATACTGCCCCAAATCAAGAATCCCCACGTGTCGCCATGCCAGATACCGGCGATCGCCATGACCAACATGAGATTAATGACTGTCCGCACTAATCCCTGACGGGAGCCTCCCAGCGGGAAATACAGATAGTTACGGAGCCAATCCCCCAAGGTGATGTGCCAGCGCCGCCAAAAATCGGCAATGCTCGTCGTGAAGTAGGGAAAGTTGAAATTCTGGGGCAAGTTGATACCAATGAGCAGGGCACTGCCTCGGGCGATATCCACATAGCCACTGAAATCCAGATAGAGCTGGAGACCATAGCCAAAGGTAGCCAACCACAAATCGCCGCTACCCGCGCGGGCCAGATTATCCAGGCTGAGATTCACCATGATGGCAATGTGGTCAGCTAAGAGTAGCTTTTTGACTGCACCGACCCCAATGAGCCAAAGGCCTTCCACCACCCAGTTCCAATCCAGGTTGGGTTTGTTGGTGAGTTGTGTGGTGAATGCATGAAAGCGCGTAATCGGGCCGGAAATAAGCTTGGGAAAGAACAATTTGTAGGCGGCAAACTCCGGTAAGCTGCCCGTTGCTGGCGCGCCTCGATAAACATCCACCAAGTAGGCAATGCATTCAAAGGTGAAGAAACTGAGGCCGAGGGGAAAGGCGATCGCTAACCAACTTTCCTGGAGTAGCGTCTGATCGACGCCGAGCGGGAGTAACCACTGGAGCCAGGTATCAATATATTTGAAACATAGCAGCAGCAATACATTGAGGCTGATACCGAAAATGAGCCAGTGGCGACGGCGACGATGCCATGCCTGTTCGGCGACTTGCCATTGCTCATTCGAGATACGCCAGTCGACGGGGACGGTCAGGACTCGCCCCAGCCAAAAGTTAATCCCCACGATGACTAGCATCAGCGGCAGATAATGCACCTGTAGCGATGTGTAGAAGGCGATGCTCGCAATGAGCAGGAGCCAAATGCGCAGCGATCGCCGCTCCAGTGCCCAATACAGCCCTACGACACTTAGCAGAAAAACGCTGTAAAGGATGGACGGTAACGTCATGGCTGAGCCTCCGAATTAGTCGTCGGGGCCGGAGCGACTTCCCGTGGCCAGGGGATCATAATGTCTTGAGCTAGGCGCGCGGCAACCTGTGCGGCACCGTAGCGATTCAGGTGACTGGGATCGGAGAAATAATTATATTGGCGGGGCCATAGCTGCCCTAAGTCGCGGAAAATGAACTGGTCTTCGGTGGCTGAGAGCTGCAACATCAAACGCTGGAATTCGCGTTCAGCGTCCATCCGGTAATCGTCCAAATATTCATCGGTCAGTGGCGTATTGACAAACACCACTGGAATGTCCAGAGCTTGAGTATGTTGCAGCAGGCGCTGGAAGGTTTGCGATTGCGTTCCCTCCAGCTCAAAGGCTTTGTAGTCGCTGTCGTAGAGACCGGAGACGCGTGCGTAGAGCTGATAGTAGGTGGCAGGATTAAACCGCATATCCAGCGCCAAAAAGCCGTCAAAGTCGATGCGGCTATCTTCTGGAATGGGCATATCTGAAGTGTTTTGGCTTTCCTCAGCGACGTTTCCTAAGGATGCAATGGGTGAAACGATGGGAGCGAGTACCTGATCGCGCACGATCGCTTTGAGTTGGTCGCGATCGCCATGAATGGCAGACCATTGCCCTAGCTGGTCACTCAAGGTTTCATCCAGGACTTGATAGCTGTCTTGGAGCGATTCACTCACAGACGCTTGCGCACTCGTGTCTGCTTCGGCATCAGTTGCCGAGTCATCACCTGCCTCATCCAGCCAGTCGACTTGCCGTTCGCCCAGGTCTAGGTAGCCTTCGGAGGTGGTGATGGCGTTGTAGGTCACATCAACGCGGCCACTGTTGAATGCCCGCGCCCCATCCGCCCACACAATCAGACTAGGGAGCTGTTCTTCGGTCAAAATCCGCCGCAGGGTTAGATCGACGACTTGGGCCGTCGAACCATTGACCCCAAAGTTGAAAATGTCTAGCTCCCCGAATCCTAAAGCCGTCAGTTCGCGCTTGAGGGCTGCTGGGTCAACACCGCGCAAGGCCCGCGAACTCCCAATAATCAAAATGTCGGGAGGGCCTGATGTGGCTAACCTTTGGTGATATAGGGCAAGCTTTTCGTCGAGCTGTTGACTTCTAAAAGAAGGATAGGGTGAGGCCGATAACAAATCGGTTGTGGAAATTAAGGGGCGCTCAGAGGCGGGTTGCGAGTTTTCGCCCATCGGCGGTAGGTTCGCCGTTACCGCATTTTGTGTAAACCCCTCATCTGAAAATTCAGCGTCTGCTGTCTGCGTTTCCGATTGCCCCCACGGTAACTCGGCCAGATCACCCGTGAGGCTTGGGTTTGCTTCTGGAGGAGCTGTTTCAGGCGTGGCTGTGGCGCCAGCCGTAGGGACAGTCGGCTGAGGATTCAGAATTTGTCCGAGGAGCCAATCGCCTTGCAGGGTGAGCAGGAGTCCTACTAACCCCCAAACCACACTGATGCGCAAGGCATCCCGGCGATCGCTGGTGGGCATGGGCGGTGGCGTGCGAGGCAGCTCGCTCTGATGCACAAACAACTGGGTGCGCACCAGTCGTCGTCGCACAGTGTCAACCAGGCGTTGTCTCCATTTGGCAACGGCTGTGTTGAGGGCATGAGGCGTCAGGTCAGTCCGGAGTGGATCTTCCTGAGGCGCTGTGAGCAAATCCCGAACATAGGTGTCTGAGGCCGCAAACTCGGGTTCGGCTTTAGGGACAAGACGGGGACGCTCTTGGAAGTCACTACCATGGCTCCATGTTGGACGGAGCTGTCCTGATCGTCGTCCATAGATTCGGAGGCCTTGTACTGCGTTGAGTTGTAATGCCTTGAGGAAATCGAGAATGGGCGCAACTACTTGGCGGCGCGTGGGACACACGGGCGCATCCGCCATCACATGGAGCAGGGTGTCACGTTGCTTGACCTGTAAGCGGATGCCGCCTGTGGCGAGCTGTGCATCAATATCGGGATTCAGGAGACGAGTCAGCAAGTAAGTTAAGGCCGGAATGTCCCCTTGTTGAGCCAGTTCCCGAGGCGGTGCAATGAGGTCTGGATGCTCTTGAGCCGGTAAGTTCAGACAACGAACCCAAGCTGGACTGGTGGCTTGCGGGCCCTGTCCATAAATCATGGCTCGATGAATGCCCTGGGGAGCCAGTTGTTCTAGCAGTGGCGCAACGCTATTGATAACGGCTGCCGCTTCTGGAACTGCGGCACTCGCTTGATCCGAGCAGCGCACAATGAAATGGAGGCTGGCGTCTTTACGCTCAACCGTTGCCTTCAGCTTGAGAGGCTGTAGAGTTTGGGAAACAAGCCGGCTAATGGCCCCCTCATCACCCCACCGCGCCCATTCCCGCAGCATGGCATCCGGCGGGGTGAGATCAATCCGAAGACTCCAGTCGGGGGTCGTTTCACCTTGGACTTGAATAATGATGACCGCATCTTTGAAGCAGGTAAGGGATAGCTGGCGTAAACGCTCAGCCACCGGTTCGGCAATCAGCAGCGGATCAGGACTGTAAGCGGCTTCACACAAAATCCATAGACGTGTGGCGGTTGAGCTATCAGAGGGAGCCGTTACCTCCTGCTGGCGAGTGTCGCTAGAGGCTGCCGACATCGCCTTAGCCTTACCCGGTACAGCTCGCACACTGACCCATACGCCGACATCCAGGGTGCTCAGAACCTCGCTGAGGTACCAGGCGATCGCATTAGGATCGCCGCGCTTCGCCAAACTCATTTGCGACACCACCAGCGCGGTCGTGTTTTCATCCTGATACCAACTGGCAGTCTGTTGCGGATCCGATTCTGGCGATGGCTTGACAACGTGTGCCGTGGCAATTCGCAGAGATTCGGCTGATTGGGCTTGTAACTGTGATTGGTGTCGTTCGAGCCGATTGAGATAAATCGGGGCGGCCCAATCAGGTTTCGCTTGCCCCTGGCGACGATTGTAAAGATAGAGCTGATAAACCTGAGGATAGGCTTGATGGATACGGTTAACTTCAGCCGTGTCCTGCAACAAACCTTCAACCAACCGGGCGATCGCCCCTGCCTTGTGAAGCGTATTGGGCGTTTCGCACAACACATGCAGGATGTTGCCCCGCAGCCGCATCTGAACTTGCGCAGCCGGAGCGAGATGCTGGGCCATCCACTCATCCAGAGGCCGCACAGCAGCATTTTTTTCTGATCGGCGAGTAGACGGCGTCGCAGTCATAAACTGAGATCTGAAGCTAGGGCTAGTAGTCACATCGGATAGCAACCCCAAATATAGCTGTGAAGCATATCGCAGACTGCTGGATACCACCAGTTAGTTAACAATCGAAATCTTGGTACCTTTGGGTGAGTGCAGGCTCAATCAGCGCAGGAATTGCTTCTCCATTTATAGCGTCTGTTTTCGCGTCGATGTGCCGGAGGCCAAGGGATCCCTGTTTTTCCTCCAGTGCTGGCAGGGGTCGTCGATAGGCTGGATGCTTGGCGACATACTGGCTCAAGCACTCCCAGCGCTTAACAAAACATGAGAAAACTCGTGATTGAGGCCCACTTCCATGAGGCTTGCTGAAGATTTTGCGATCGGATTTCCCTAGGTCTTTAAACTACGTATGGATATTGCACGCTTCCCTCAAAATCGTCTTAATCTGGCTTAATCACAATGTCTTCCCAGTCTTCTTCACCCTTGAACTCAGTTTCCGATCAGTCAAACAGACATGAGTCCCTCAATATGATACTAAGCATGATGACAGGCCCGTTTTTGTTGGGCCTGATTGGTGCTCAGGCGATCGCCGAGGGGTTTACCCAAATAGGCTTAGCCAGTGAAGAGTTCTTCCGAGGCGAACGGTTGCCTGTTCTCCAGACCCCCACTCATGAAGCGGCTGCTGATACTGACTTGGCTGATAGTTAGTGCTGCTGGTAAATCGATAGCTAGAACCTATTCCCGTTAATAGCGATTACACTCACGCCCATGAAATCTACATTGCCGACTTCTGACAACCTACAGCCAGCGAGCGAAGCAGCCCTTGAGGCTGTTTCTGAGGTCGTAATTACGCCCCCTGGGTCGGCTTACGACCTCAGGGTGCAGCATCGCATCAAAATGGTGGAGGAAATCTGGGAAACCGTTCTATGCAATGAGTGTGGGCAAGACCTGTTGACGCTCTTGCAGCAGCTCCGTCGTTTGTGTTCTGAAGAGGGACAGGCTCCGGCGGCGCGAGCTGCGAGTGTTCAGACTGTGGTGCAAGTAGTTGAAGATTTGAAATTAGAAGATGCCATTCGGGTGGCACGGGCCTTTGCCCTCTACTTTCAACTAATTAACAGTGTTGAGCAGCACTATGAGCAACAGGGGCAGCAGCGTCAGTATCGGGTTGCTTATGATGAGGTCGAGCCTGCGGCAGCAGCAATCTCTGGCGTATCGGCGCTTAGACCTCACTACACGGCTGAGACTGTCTCACCGGCTCAGGTACCGGCAACCAACGGGAACGATCGCTTCAACTTCAATGATTTTCCGGGGAGCAGTCAAGATGCGGGCACCTTTCACTGGTTGTTGCCGGCCCTCAAGCGGCTGAATGTCCCTCCTCAACTGATTCAGCGACTGATTGATCAGCTTGACATTCGCCTCGTCTTTACGGCTCACCCGACTGAAATTGTCCGTCATACGATTCGCGACAAACAGCGACGGATTGCGTCTGTTTTGCGGCATTTAGATCGAGCGGAAGATAGTGCCCGGGCGGTCGGTGTGGCCTCTTCTTGGGAAATTGAGTCCCTGGCGGATCAGCTTACGGAGGAGATTCGTCTCTGGTGGCATACCGATGAGCTGCACCAGTTCAAGCCCTCCGTGCTCGATGAAGTGGACTATACGCTCCACTACTTTGAAGTTGTGCTGTTCGAGGCTCTGCCTCAACTACATCAACGATTTAAGCGATCGCTCAAAGGCACCTTTCCCTCGTTGCGTCCACCCGATACCAGTTTCTGTCGCTTTGGCTCTTGGGTTGGGGCAGATCGTGATGGCAACCCCTCGGTGACACCCGATGTGACCTGGAAGACAGCGAGCTACCAACGTAACTTGGTGTTGAGCAAGTACATTGGTTCGATCGAGCATCTGACCAAGCTCTTAAGTCTTTCCCTGCATTGGAGTGAGGTGCAGCCGGAACTGCTGGACTCTTTGGACCAAGATCAGCGGTTGATGCCCGATGTGTATGAGCGTTGGGCGATTCGCTATCGACAGGAACCCTACCGCCTGAAGATGGCTTACATGGAGAAGCGTCTGGAAAATACCTTGCTGCGCAGCCAGAAACTCTATCAGGGAGAGCTGATTCGGGAGGATGACGAGAATGAACAGGTACCCCCGTTTTATACCTCTGGGGAAGAGTTTCTCGAAGATCTACGACTGATTCAGCGCGATTTACAGGCGAGCCATGTGGTCTGCGCTGATTTGGATTTGCTGATTTCCCAAGTGGAGATTTATGGCTTTATTTTGGCGCAGCTCGATTTACGCCAAGAAAGCTCACGCCACTCAGACACCCTGAATGAAATCACCGCTTACTTGCAAGTGTTGCCGCAGCCCTACAACGAGATGACGGAGGCCGAGAAAACAGCCTGGCTCACGCAAGAATTACAAACCCGTCGTCCGCTGATTCCAGGGGAGTTACTGGCCTTCTCGGATAAGACCCGCGAAACAGTGGAAACCTTTCGGATGGTGCGTCGCCTGCATCAAGAGTTTGGTGCCAACATCTGCCACAGCTACATCATTAGCATGAGCCATGATGTGACCGACTTGCTGGAGGTATTGCTGCTCGCTAAGGAAGCAGGGCTGTACGATCCGGCTTCTTGGCAGGCGAGTATCCAGCCTGTCCCCCTCTTTGAAACCGTTGAGGACTTGAAACGGGCACCTTCGGTGATGCGCCAGATCTTTGAGCTACCCCTGTATCGCACGGTGCTGCAAGGGGGGCGATCGCAGGTAGAGGCGCAGGCGGCGGCTACCGAACCCAACCCCAGACCACCGATTCAAGAGGTCATGCTGGGTTACTCCGATAGCAATAAGGATTCGGGATTCCTCAGCAGTAACTGGGAAATTCATAAAGCCCAGCAGGCTTTGCAGGTGACCGCCGATGACTTTGGCATTGCCCTACGCATTTTTCACGGACGGGGTGGTTCTGTCGGCAGAGGGGGCGGTCCTGCCTACGAGGCCATTTTGGCGCAACCTGGTGCCAGCCTGAATGGCCGGATCAAAATTACGGAACAAGGGGAAGTCTTGGCGTCCAAATATAACTTGCCAGACTTAGCCCTCTACAATTTGGAAACGGTTGCCACGGCTGTGATTCAAGGCAGTTTGCTTCACAGTAGCGTCGATGAAATCGAGCCCTGGAATGAGATTATGGAGGGTCTTGCTGCCCGTTCCCGCAAGCACTATCGTGAACTGATCTACGAGCAGCCTGATCTGGTGGACTTTTTCCATCAGGTGACACCCATTCAGGAAATTAGTCAGCTCCAAATTAGCTCCCGCCCAGCCCGTCGCGGCGGCAAGAAAACCCTCGATGGCCTAAGGGCGATTCCTTGGGTCTTTAGCTGGACTCAGGCTCGTTTCCTCTTACCCTCCTGGTACGGTGTGGGCACAGCCTTAAAAGAGTTTTTGAGCGAGGATCCGGAAGAGCGTCTGCGCTTGCTGCGCTACTTCTACCAAAAGTGGCCCTTTTTCAAAATGGTCATTTCCAAAGTTGAAATGACGCTAGCGAAGGTGGATCTCCAAATTGCGGAACACTATGTCAGCGAGCTGACCCAAGCCGAAAACCAAGAGCGTTTTCACACGCTCTTTGAAACCATTACCCAAGAATTCTTCATGACCTCGGATTTGGTGCTGACAATTACGGGGCATGAGCGCCTACTTGATGGCGATCCCGCGTTACAGCGCTCGGTTCATCTCCGCAACGGCACCATCGTACCTTTGGGCTTCATTCAGGTGGCGTTATTGAAGCGGTTACGACAGTATCGCAACGCTACATCTGGAGTCATCAAATCAAGATATAGCCGCGAAGAATTGCTCCGGGGAGCCCTCCTAACGATCAACGGGATCGCTGCCGGTATGCGGAATACAGGCTGACATCGGGAAATTGTTTAATTTTGTAACAAAAGTCTGGCGCTTTTGGGGTTGTTTGCTTGAATTAACGCGAGATGTAAGGGTCTTTTGGCCTCGAATCCTTTGTGGAAAAGGGTTTGCCTGTCTGCTGGCGTCAGTCATAATGAGCTGATGTTGTTTGTGCAGGGCTGAAGCCAAAACGCTATTACTTGTGTGGCAAGTTAACTGCCTGAGGAGCCGGTTCATGAAAGGTAGAGGGTATCAATATTTGCAGGTAGTCTTAGGATCGACCCTAGCGGGCGCGATCGCTGGGCTGTCAATGCTGTTATCAGCGACGCCTGCAAATGCTCAAGCGGCCTATGGCAGTTATGTCGGAATCGGCGCGGCAGTGGGCTTTACCTCCGACGATAATGGTGATGGGGATGGTCTCTCGGGTGTCGTTTCGGGGCGCTATCGGTTCCTGAAAATGCCGATCTCCCTCCGAGCCCAAGCCTTCTTTGGCGATGGCTTTGCGCTTGTTCCTACCGTGTCTTATGACTATCCGCTCAACTGGAATACCGACATCTATATCGGCGCTGGGATTGCTTTTACCCCCGGTGATGATGTTTCGCCGGTGGGAGATAAAACCTCTTTTGTCTTGCAGCCTGGTGTTGATTACGCTTTCCCCACGACGCCACTGGTTCTCTTCGGGAATGCTGTGATTGCCTTTGATGCCTTTCGTGAAGGTGGCGGGACGGCGGTTTCGATCCAGGGTGGTGTAGGCTATCAGTTCTAGGGCGCGTCATCAATTCAACTTGAAAGCCTTGCGGTATCAGCATTGCCGCGCCCGCTTTGTGAAACTGGCTAGGGGCTGAACCGCTTTCAGCGTGAGGATTCAAGCTCTAAATGATGACAGCCCCTAGCTGGCGACACGACTAAATTTGCTGATGCGATAGCTGTATCGGCATAAGCAATATCGATTGTGAGGTTTGCAGGTAGGGAGGTTCTCTACCTGTTTTGTTGTTGGCTCTGCTCAGTATCGATAGTTTTTCTCGAAAGGTTAAGATGCGATCGCTTTCGCTTCCCAAGGGCGATCGCCTGCATAAAAATAATGTCAGATTGCTCATTCCTCTACTGTTTCGCTTGGCAGGACTGGCCGGCGCAGAGTTCAACTTTAATAAATTAAGTCATGGCATATTACTGGTTAAAATCATTTCACATCATTGGCGTCGTGGTCTGGTTCGCAGGCTTGTTCTATCTGGTACGCCTGTTCATTTATCACGTCGAAGCAGAAGCTGAGCCTGAGCCTGCTGCAAGCATTCTCAAAACTCAATACGAATTGATGGAAAAGCGACTCTATCGCATCATTACCACGCCGGGAATGATTGTGACAGTTGCCATGGCCATTGGGTTGTTGGTCATTAATCCCGAATGGTTGAAGCAGGGTTGGATGCACGCCAAGCTCGGTTTCGTCGTTCTGTTACTGGGCTATCACCACTACTGTGCGCGGTTGATGAAACAGCTGTGGCGCGGCGAATGCAAGTGGAATAGCAAGCAGCTTCGCGCCTTGAATGAAGCTCCCACGCTGCTACTCGTTGTCATTGTGATGCTGGTGATTTTCAAAGACAGCCTGCCAACCGATGCGACAACTTGGTTGGTTGCGGGGTTAGTCCTGGTGATGGCGGCAACGATTCAGCTCTATGCGCGGAAACGTCGCCTTGATAAAGAGCGTGAACAAGGCGTTGCGGCTGATGCTGAGCAAACGCCAGAACCAGCTCAAGGTTGATGGAGCTGCTAGTTCGATGGTGGTGGCTCTATTCCCAGAGCCTCTTCCAAAAGGGCTTTGTGCTGATTTAGCCAGAGCTGCCCAATAGGTGCAAGGAGCATTCCACCGAATAAACCGTCTAGTTCCATCATTGCCGATTGGGCGATCGCTTTCATTTCCACGTCTTCTCGGCAAAGTAATGCTTCTACCACAGTAATCACAGCAATCCGCATCATCGTCATCCACCTGCGTCCGCGGGCCGTCCTGGAAGATCGTTTCGGTCACGCGACCCAAGTCATCGTAGATGTAGCGGGTGGTGTAGCCCAGGGCATCAGTTTCAGCTGTACGACGACCGGCTGCATCGTAGGTGACGGTCATCCGAGGATTATCGCTCAGGTCATTGGGGGTATCGTCGGCGTAAATCGTTTCCGTGAGCCGCCCCAGAGCATCGTAGCGATACGCGGTGCGGTTACCGCGCTCGTCGATACTCGCTTGAACGCGACTATCGCGGGTGTATTCAGTGGTCACCGCAGGGTTATCGGTGAGATAAGTCGGGATCGCATCGGGATAGATGAGTTGAGTCCAATCCACCGTGGCAACGGTTTCATCAGGCGCAATGACGTCTTTATGAAGGGAAAAGAATAAATCCTGATTAGGAGATGGTGTGTTTTAAGGAGAGGAGAAGCACGGAAATTGTTGATGTCAAACTCACGCACCCTACGCTGACTGTACCCCAACCAAAATCAAATTGCCATGGGATTGCTGGCCCATAGGGTTATCGACTCATATGACAAAGATGACCGGACGTAGGGGGAAATGTTGTCAAGCTTTAGTTAAACAGGTGTGTATGAAGATAAATAGAACCCTATTGGGGCATCGCGAAAGATATGTGCTTCAGAATACCCGATTTGTGATTGGTAATAGCCTTAAGATTGCCCGAAAACCTGGGCGCGCGCCACCTGTTCTTCGAGCTGTGAATACGAACCCTTCGGAATTGCAGCCTTACGACCTTTTATCTGTTTCCACTTAACACTTAAAATGATGACATCACGTGAATCTAACGTTACTTCGCCTGGCTCTGGTAGTTCATCATTAAGCTCTGGTCGATACCAATCGCCATCTTCTAGTGGAGTGCATCCCAGTTATGCAATGAGTAATCATGCTCACCTTGGGATGATGGCACGAGCGGTAACCAGTGAGGGGTGAACTCTCCAAAGCTTACCGCTCG
>JBCBSR010000014.1:0-82719 GCA_039819045.1 Cyanobacteria bacterium J06638_28 | reverse complement strand
GAGCAAGCATTTTGAAGTCCCTCTCCCAAGCTTGGGAGAGGGATTTAGGGTGAGGGTTCGAAAGTGACATGCTCCCGGCATCGAGTCCCGTATTTTGACCGTGCCGTCTCCATAGAACGGTTCAAAGTTGAAAGTTCAACTGCTGCCTGGAATTGAATGCTTGAAGGCAGAGCCTAATTTCCCCCTTTACTCCTATTGCATCTGATGAAACGGTCAGGACAATTTAGGCAAGTGCCGAACCCTTGGGGGCCCCCCGATGTGGGGAACTCGACTTCCCCACCCCCCTCGCAGGATAAACTTAGATGCTGGAGCTTCGGTGGGAAGCCGCGATCGCTCGAACGAGATTGAATTCTGACAGTCCTGATCAGCGAGCGAGAGAAGGTATCGTGGCCTAGCTATCCAGAAAGTGTCCTAATGTACCTTTCGCTTGCAATAGAGCTGATTCTTTACTCAAAGAAGAATCGATCCATCGAACACTAAGCCCGTATCCAGTGCAATATCTAGATGCTCTCATGTCAAACCCTAGGGCGCGTCATCAATTAAACTCGAAAGCCTTGCGGCATAAGCATTGCCGCGCCCGCTTGGTAAAACTAGCTAGGGGCTGAACCGCTTTCAGCATGAGGATTCAGGCTCTAAATAATGACAGCCCCTAGTTCAACTTGCACTCGGATCGCTTGTCTCGAACCTGATCCACGCGGTTCAGGACGGTGGTGCGTCTTGGTCGTAGGCCGAAGGATGCGCGAAGCTGGGGTCTGGAACGATATGGCCCCAGTACCGCTAACAACACCTTACTCGTTTCTCTCGGGGCAAACCGTCTGTTATTTTCCCGCTGCCAGCTCAAAAATTCTCCCACTAGAGAATCAGCCCCACTCCTTTACGGCAACCATTGAGGTGTACTCCCCACATAGGGCAGTACCTGCGGGGTCGTTTGCGAAGGCATTCCGTTCAGACGCTCTTCCGTTGTTGAGAACAGAGGTAACAGAACCATCTGTAGGGTCTCAGCCGTCGGATCATCAGGACTCGGAACCGCAATTTCCATCAGCGCCGCGAGTCCATCGGGGGCAATGCTTAAGGAAGGTCGCGACTGAGGCGGTAAGGTTAGCAAGGGCAGCGGTTCCTGGGCTTCGATATTAATAGCGGCTAAAAAAGGTTGTTCCTGGTAGGCTTCACCCGGAAGGAGTTCACTCGCAAGAACATACACAATTCGGTTTGTCGGATCAAATTGAGCATCCAAGATTGAACCCGTGACATTCAATAACTCAACGTCTTCGCCCTGATTCGTTACAAGCACCAAGCTTTCTGTAAAGCGACGCTCGGGGTCATCTTGGTTGAAATTCACCATGGCCGCCGCTCGCCCATCACTACTGACACTAAACACCCGACCAAATTCAGGCAAAAAGTCCAGAGGTTCGCCACTGATTACATCCTCTGGATCATCCGCTGCATTAAGGGGAATGACTGCCGTTCCCTGGCCCTGCAACATTAATAGGGTTTGATTGTCAGGGGCAATTAAAAACTCGCCGCCAGGTTCTGTTGCTAAAGGGCGCGGATCTTCATCTTCTGGTACGAGCCACAGGCCAAGATCAGCCGGGTCAGCCTGGTTAAGGCGCTGCACTACGATCGCTCGTCCATCCGATGACAAATCAAACGCTAAGTTTTGATAGCCGTCGCTGTTGAGTAGCGGGGTTAGCGTCCCCGCAGGGGCAGGGACACTCGCCGGAACTGTAAACACACCGGGTTGTGTTGCGGGCGGATTCGGCATGAGCCCTGTGGCAACTGCATATAGCGTGGGCTCCAGAATACCTGTGGCCATTGTGGCGGTTTCAACGGCTGTAAATAGCAGGCGATCGCCCAGCGGATATGGCTCAAAATCCAGGACGGTCAGATCCGGGGGGGTGAGCACGACCGGTTCACCCCCCTGGGTGAAATTGATGAAGACTAAGCGTCCGGTTTCATCCCCTTCGGTGCCGATATAAGCCATGGCCCGATCACGGCTTTGGAAAATGCCGGTAAAGGCTTCAAACTGAGGACTCGTTCCCACGTCAGTGAAGCGATCGTGGGCGGCTGTGAGCTTCACTTCAAAGGTTCCACCATAGGGGACAGGCCCGTCTAGCGTGTAGGCTAATCGTCGTCCTGCCCAGCTAATACGGCCCGGCAAATCCGGTGTGATTGCCAGATTGGCCTCTACGCTGTCTGTATTCATCGGGCGATTGAAGGTTAAAGAGAAGGCGATATCCTCGCCGCCAATCGTGTGCCTATCCCAGGAAAAATTTTGGACCCGTGCCGTCGCATGATCCCCTAGAAAGACCAACAAAATAGCGGCTGTTGCCAGAATCACCATCAAGACGCCAGCCACTTGGTCAAGGGGACGCGGACGGGAACGCGAGGGACGCAAACGGCTAGAACTCATAGGGATTATCGGGCTCCGGCACCGTCACGATGTCCCCCGCCTGAATCACCAAACGGCGTTGGCCATCCAAGGTTTCGGTCATCATCTCACCTTGGATCGTAATCCAACTATCGGATTCAAACTCACTGCGATCGCCCGCCAACTTAACGGGAATACCGACTGGGTAGGCATCCGCCGCACAACAGGTCAAGACAAATCGAGCCACCATCAGATAGGTATCAGGCCAATTAGGCGGATGAATCACGAACCCCGTGATATTAACCGGATCCCCGGTATAGGCGTCAGGTTCGGGATACACATTCAGCGTCCGAATCCAACCAATGAGGCTACGTTCCGCCGGAGGCGTATTCCGACCGAAGCGCTGGGGCTGCGATCGCGTCAGGGCAACGGGCTCAGCAATGCCCCGCGCCAGCGCCGTATCACTGGCAAAGGGCCGAGGCACGTAGATCAGACCAAACACCGCTACGGCAAGCAGCATCGCAAGACTCCACTGACGCGGCAACAATGCGATATGGGCGGTCTGTATTTCCTTCCCCGACGATCGCAGCAAGGCGAAGCCCCGTGCTGCGGCCAGCAACAACAGAAACCAGCCGCCTCCAATAGCGAGCCAGTGATAGTCCGGATGGAGGAGAACGGCCAACAGTCCCGTCCACCAGTAACGCAAAATCATCAATCCCCACAGCAGCAATGCCAGGGCATCCAACACAATTGGCCAGTACAGGGTGCGTTTCATGGAGGAATCCTATCACCAGCTAGTGTAAAGGTTGACAGCTAAGGTACAGACGAAGGTCAACTGCGCGGCTAACACGAACAGATAGATGACGGCTCGGGCGCGAAAGGTGGTGAGCAACAGCGAAATATTTTTCAAGTCAATCATGGGGCCGAATACCAGAAACGCTAGCAAGGAGCCACTGGTAAAGACCGAGGCAAAGGACAAGGCAAAAAAAGAATCGACGGTAGAACAAATGGAAACGACCCAGGCCAGCAGCATCATGGCCGCAATCGATGTAATTGGCCCTTGCCCCAAGGCCAAAATCCATTCACGGGGAATGGCGACCTGCACCGTGGCCGCGATCGCACTCCCCAACACCAGCACCGCCCCCAGTTCGCGAAACTCCTGCAACATCATCTCTAGCAGGGTCCGCATTTTGATGGGCCAAGGCTGCGACCACGATGGGGAAACGGATAGCGCGGCTGCGACTGGCATATCGAGCTTGAGAGCCCCTTCCGATTGCAGCAGGTAAGTGCCGCCAGTCAACAGCGAATTACTGCCAGTCTCTTTTGAGCCTGACTGGGGGGCAGGATTCGGCAAATAACGCGCCAGCGTCGGCTGTAAAAAGGGACGTAAATCTTTTTGCAGGCTAAACACGCAGGCAATGATGACGGCAATGATAACCGTTAAGCCGACCCGCCAAAATACCATGGCTGGCTGATCGCGAAAGGCCACCCATGTGGCCCAAAACACAATCGGATTAACGGTCGGTGCCGCTAACAAAAAGCCAATCGCTAAAGATGAAGGCGCTCCCTGCATCAACAGGCGGCGGGCCACGGGAACGTTGCCACACTCACAAACGGGGAAAACACAGCCAAACAAACTGCCAGCCAGAGCAGCAAATACAGGATTGGAGGGCAACCAGGCAATGAGCTTCCGTTCATCGACCAGGACAGCGAGTGAGCTGGAAAACGCCACGCCCAGAAGCAGAAAGGGGGTAGCTTCCACTAGCAAGCTGAGAAACAGGGTGAGTCCTTGGTTGAATTGGGACATGACGCTTACCCTTGACCTTGTGCCTCCACTTTTTGGAGCCGTAGATAATCGATTACCTGGAACACGCCTCTTGATTCAAGGCAAACCAGTCACAGTTTTGCCCCACCCTTTTGCAGGCATCTCCTCATACTAATGCGTGCTATCCATTTCGACCGTAAGGTGGTCTCCTACCATAGATAAATCTTGCTAATGGCAATCTTGCCAGCAAAACAAATTTCCACGTCTGCACCGGGATCCCGCGATCGCTCCCCATATTTGCCGGTGTAGCGAAATTGATGGTCTTGCACTTCAAATGCTGTCGGTAACGGTTGGGTACAAACAGGGCACTCCACGATTTCTGGATCCGGATCATCGGCCTGCAAATGAGGCAAATTCACATTCCAAAATTGTCCCGCGCTAGGAGGCTGCTCCATGAGCTGCGCCAAAACCTTACGGGCTAACCGACTGGCCACGTCCCAGTCAATGGGGCGTCTGTCCTTGATGTAGTGGGAAATGGCGACTCCAGGCACCCGCAGCAGTGTCGCTTCCCGAGCGGCAGCCACGGTTCCTGAGACGTAGATATCCGCTCCCATATTGCCCCCTGCATTGATGCCCGAAATAACCCAACGAACCTGGGGGTACAAATAGCTCACCCCCACGCGCGTACAGTCCGCTGGCGTGCCCCCAATGGCATACTCACCTTCAGCACGCGGCTGAATCGCGATCGCCCCGCCGCGATTTAGCTGATGACTACAGCCAGAAAGGGGCTGATCCGGAGCCACAATGGCCGTTGTGTGATCCGGTAGTGCCGCCTGCAAAGCCCGAATTCCTGGTGCGTCAATCCCATCGTCGTTGGTCAGAATAAGCGTCATGTTGAGAAAATAAGCAGTAACAGATAAATCACGACGACAGAGGCTGCCCCCCTGCCCCTCTGCACCCCTGCCATGAGAACGATCCATATGAGTCTGAACCAGTGTCTCAGCCCATGGAGCCCGTAAAGACCGGTTCAGCTGGCCCCGTCATATAGACTCGATTTTCAGTGGCGGACCATTCAATGCGGAGGGGGCCACCGGGAAGTTCCACCGTTGCAATGCGATCGCACCGTTCCGTGAGCACCCCGGCAACTAAAGCCGCGCAGGCCCCTGTCCCACAGGCCAACGTCGCTCCCGCTCCCCGCTCCCAAACCCGCATTTTGAGATAGTCGCGACTCATGACCTCAATGAATTCTGTATTAATGCGCTGGGGGAACGCCGTGTGATGCTCAAACTGAGGGCCTAGTTCAGCTAACTCAATGGCCGCCGCATCTTCCACAAACGTGATGCAGTGGGGATTCCCCATGCTGACACAGGTGACGATCCAGTCCTCCCCAGCCACCGTCAACGGCTGACTGATCACGCGCTTGTCCGCTGGCACGAGCGTAGTGGGAATTTCACCCGCTTTTAACAACGGCGTCCCCATGTCAACCGTTACTTGTCCGTCTGGCTGTAGGGTTGGGGTAATCACCCCCGCCAGCGTGTGAATGGTATAAGCCTTAGGGGGGGCGGCAGGCGAACCATCGGCGGTCTCTAAATGAGCAATGAACTTAGCTAAACAGCGAATACCATTTCCACACATTTCGGGCTCTGAACCATCGGAGTTCAAAATGCGCATGGTGTAGTCGGTGCCGTTCTGCCCCGGCAGAACAAAAATCACCCCATCGCCCCCAATGCCAAAATTGCGATCGCACCATTTGATGGCCTGTTCTGGCGTTAGGACTAAATTCGACTGATGCCGATTGTCGACCAGGACAAAGTCATTCCCTAAACCGTGATATTTACTGAATGCGATCGCCATCGTTGCTCCTAACGTCATGTGCCAGCGATAAGATTATGCGAAGATTGGCCCAAGTTTCAGCCCATGCTCAAAAACCGTTGCGATTTATCGCTGCGATAAGCACTCAACTGGGCGAATCGCTAATATCCTAGAACTTTAGGACGTCCCCTTGCTCAAAACAGCCGTCAAGCGGGTAACTTAAAGCCAGCGTACTTTCACGCAGACCCTCATGCACCTCCGCTATCTATGTCTTTAGAACTTGAAACGGGATTACCCAGCACTCGGCTGCTGCAAACCTATCTGCGCGATAAACGTCCGGTCGAGATGAAGCTTATTACAGGCGATACAGTTACGGGCAAAATCATCTGGCAGGATTCAAATTGCATCTGTGTGAGCGATAACGATCAACAGGTGTTAATTTGGCGTTCCGCATTGGCCTATGTCAAAGGCGCTTAGCCCTGTCCCATTGGCCCAGCAATTACCTGGTTTAGTGGCTGAGTTCCATCCGATGGCAACACTTTGAGCGGTTGACCCCATGAAGCAAATAGTCACCTTTTACCGATTACCTGGCCTCAATGGACTCCTAGGCAAGTGTCAATTTTTTTGGCGTGCTGGGGTCTTTATGGCCTTGGCCTGCTTTGTAACCATCATCGTTACCCTGATTCAGCCTGCCGCCCATGCTTACGATGTGGTGATTGACCCGGCCAGTCCCCGTCAAGGGGATACGGTCTCGATCCTGGTGACCGCACGGCACGGCACCGGCACCTCCCCGACTGTGACGGTGAATGGCACGCCTTATCCCACCTTTGCGATTGGGAACGATCGCTATCGGACGTTCGTACCCAGTAGTCCGCTTCATGCGGTTGGCCGCTATGTAATTCAGGTAACCGGAACCGAGGAGCCGCGAAATCCAGCGTTTTGGTTAGGCGATCGCGATTTCGCCACCCAGTACATCAACTTGCCACCGGGACGCCGCAATCTAGGCACGGATCACGAATTTGATCGCGTCGATGCGTTCAAGCGCATCATTAGCCCTGAGAAACTTTGGAGCGGTGCTTTTCGGCGTCCGAGCCAAGGCTATGTCAGCTCCGAATATGGTTTTCGCCGCTATTACAATGGTGTCTTTGCCCAGAATTATTATCACCGTGGGATCGATTATGCTGCACCGATAGGATCGCCGGTCATCAGTCCGGCCGCCGGTAAGGTTGTGCTAGTGGGGCGTGTTGCCGACGGGTTTGAGCTCCACGGCAATACCATCGGCATTGATCATGGCCAAGGCGTTGCCAGTATCTTCATCCATCTCAACAGCATTGATGTGCAGGAAGGTCAGACGGTGGAGGCAGGCGACACCATCGGCACTATCGGCACGACAGGCGCTTCTACCGGCCCACACCTCCATTGGGGACTGTATGTCAATGGTGTCGCCGTCGATCCAGCACCCTGGCGATCTGGCTCGCTCGAATAGATAAGCGATAGTGATCTGTTAAGTCTTAAATTCTAGGGGCTGTCATCATTTAGACCCTGAATCCTCATGCTGAAAGCGGTTCAGCCCCTAGCTAATTTTACCAAGCGGGCGCGGCAATGCTTGTATCGTGAGGCTTTCGAGTTTGATTGATGACGCGCCCTAGGGTTGAGTCAATCAGGGAAAGCAGAAGGAGTAAGGGGAGTAGGGAAGCAATCGCTCATGTTTAGTGGTCGATCAATACGAGGCATGAGGGACAGAAAGCAGACGATCTGGCTCTTCCTGATACTCGATGAATACCATGGCTGACTGACTGTCTTAGCCTCACGGAAATAGTGATAGATCCCTCGATTCAGCTGCATTGCTACCGAACCATGAATGTTCGGGTATCTGTGTCAGCTTTCAAGGTCCTCAGGGCACACTAGGCTCAGTCCTAGAAGATAAAAAAACACACGGCACGGCAAAATGCCACTTGCTAATTTTGTAAAGCTGTGCTGATGACAAAAACGGAGCGTTGGAACTGAACTCATGAGCATTGAAAAAATTGTTGAACAGGCGCTTCAGGATGGCTACTTGACCCCAGCGATGGAAGCAGAGGTAGGGCGCATTTGCGATACTGCCTCTGAACTCTCGATTGAAGAGTACATGTCGCTTGATCGCCTCATGGGTGCCCTGCTAACTGGCGAAGTGGTCGCTGTTCCGCGCAAGCAATTCATCAATGTGATGGAAGAGTTGGTGTTGACGGAAGCCATCTCACTCGTAGCCGAAATCGAGGCCAGTACGGACGCTACTCTCGATTTAGGGGATATTGCGGCTTATGCGCTGAATCGCTTGCCGCCCCTCTATGCCACCACGGAAGAGGGAGCTAACTTTCAACGAGATAATGCTAAATCGGGTCTGACAGCCCTGATCACGGATCAAGTTAAAGAAGCGATCGCGCGTAACTTGAATCAACCTGAATTCTTCCCCGAGCGTCAAACCCTTCGCAAGCCAGTCGCTGCCGATGATGTCCTAGGACAAGTAAGCAACCTCCTCCAAGACTACGCTCATAAGTTTGAGTCCGAGGCTTCAGCCGCGTCCTAGCCTGCAGTCAGGTGATAACAGGTCTGACTCACGGCTTGCTCACCTATCGCGATCGCACCAGTCTACTTTGACGAGCCTACTTTGATGCCGATGAGCCGTCGATTCCTGTCTGCGGTAAAGTAAGCCGTAGATTGTGGTGGGATTGGCAGCAGAGATATGCAGTGGAAACGGTTTCTGTTCGGGCTCACTTTGGGTTTTGTGGTGAGCCTTTGTGTGGCTTGTACGCAGACGGTGTTAGAGCAGCCATCACCCGAGGCAGGCAGCCCATCGCCTGCCGAATTGGCCGCACCGGCACCGACGGATGAATCGCCTGATGAGGCGCGTGAACTGCCGTCGGCCACTCAGTCGCTACTGGCAAGTTTGGGCGCACCCCCCTTCAATCCTCCTAAGGGCGACTTACGGCTGGTCGTCATGAGCGACCTGAATGGCGTCTATGGGTCCACTGACTACGATCCCGAGGTGGATAAGGGGATGGCCCTCATTCCCTTTTGGGATCCAGATATCGTTGTTTGTAGTGGGGATATGGTGGCTGGGCAAGACTTAACCCTGACCCCCGAGCAAATTAAGGCCATGTGGGCCGCCTTCGATGAGCATGTAGCGGCACCCTTGCGGCAGGCTAATCTTCCCTATGGCTTTACTATCGGTAATCACGATGCATCCGGTGCCTTAGGTATCAACGATAAGGCTTTATTTCAACAAGAGCGAGATTTGGCTTCAGCCTATTGGCAAGCGCCACAGCATGATCCGGGCATTACCTTTGTGGATCGCTTTGAATTTCCGTTTTACTACACCTTTCAGCACGACGATGTCTTTTTCCTTTCGTGGGATGGTTCCTCCAGCCGTATCCCCGCCGACAAGTTGGCTTGGGTCGAAAAAGCGCTCGCCAGTGAGGCTGCTCAAAACGCTCGCATGCGCATATTGTTAGGTCACTTACCGCTCTACGCCGTGGCGATCGGACGGAATGACCCTGGCGAAGTCATGGACAATGCCGATGAGTTACGTGCCCTGCTAGAAAAGTACGATGTCCATACCTATATCAGCGGTCATCACCACGCCTATTACCCCGGCCATCGAGGCGACTTGCAACTGCTCCACATGGGCATTCTCGGCTCCGGCCCACGGCCGCTGATTGCAGGCAGTTTACCGCCCTGGAAAGCCATTACGGTGCTGGATATTGACTTTGATACCCCCGATCTCACCCGCTACACCACCTATGACATCCAAACCCTGGAGTTGATTGAGGACGAAACGTTACCGCGTTTTCTAATGGGGCATAACGGTGTTGTACTGCGTCGTGATGTTGAACCCGAGGATCTCACCCCAGACGAACAGGGATTGTGCGCAGCCCAATTAGGAAATGCTCTGTGTAGTTAACTACCAGAGTCGTAAAACGAAACAATGCTTAACGGCTTACGGAATATCGACTCGTTAAACTGGGGTAATTTATCTGAACCGGGTGCTTAGCCAGTTCTGTCGATAACCGTATTCATCCTCATTGAAAACCCTATGGAATTTCTCAACAAGCGAGTCAGCTTTCCCTTAAGACTATTGCAGTGGACAGCTTTAGTGGTCACAGGCGGGGCTTTTTTCCTGGCTGTGACTCAAGGTGCCGTACTGCTGGCGATCGCGGCAAGTTTAATTTTTTTAGCCCTTTATCCTCGTTCGCTAGGAGCCCAGTTTGTTCCTCAGCAACGATTACGCTTTAGAACCCCTGTGTTAATGGTCGGTCTAACGCTTTTCATGGTTGGTTGTGGTTTGGGGTCTGGTGCCAGCGTGGCCGTCTGTCAATCACCCGTTGATGGTCAGTGTGCCGACCATGAGTCCACGCTGGATGCCGGTCAATTGCAAACGGCCTATGCGGTTGCCGAACTACCCAGCGATGTCGATGCGTCTGAGGCTGTCTTAGAACTGAACTATACCTCTGAGGGGGGCGAATCGGAAGTCGTTTATACGGCTTCACAGGCAGTCGGGGAAACCGTGCAGTTTGAACTTCCCCTGAATGATCTACCCATTGGCAAGTACACAGCCAAGATGTCAGCTGGCGACACTAGCACCGAAGAGGATTTTGAGCTCACAGGGGATCCCCCTCGCTTGAATGAGTTGGCGCTGTGTGGCGAGTTAGATCAGTCAACCTGCGCGACCAACTACACGCTTTACCTGGCGGATGTATTTAATAAGGTTTACGTCAGTGCTCAGCCCCAACACGTTCGCTCCGAAACGCCGATTGAAGTAGCCGTTAATTACAGTCCCCATCCTGGCGTAACCGAACTTCTCAATACGGTCTCGGGGGTGGTTCAGGCAGGCGATAGCGCCTTCATCACTGAAGTGCCGCTGCCCAGCTTTAAGGTGGGGACGTACGACGTCACGATCACTTCGCCCAAAGCTAAGGACTTCCTAACCCAGACCGAAACCTTCACGGTTTGGCACAACAATGAGGCGATTAGTGAACGGGCTGAAGGCACCCTATCCGATGCCACGACCCAAATTTCTGACTTCAAGCTCTGTGAACAGGAGTTATCGTCGGAAGAATTGACCGAAATTGAAGCCGATCCCGATAATGACGAAATTACTGACATTGACGATAGCGATCGCTGCCCGGCGGATAACACGACCTTTGCCAGTGGCGTTCAGACCTTGGCAGTCGATGTCGGCATTGGCGCTGATTTCGCCCGTGAGGAAATCATTGATCTGACCTTTGTGTGGCGTTACCTGCAAGGGCCTGGGGGCGGTGAGCAAGAGTTACACACTAAAACGATTCCCCTAGAGCCCGATCTCAGCACCTTTGTTTACACCCTGACCGGCCCGGATGGGGGATATCCCGCGGGTACCTATGAAGTGCTGGTGTATCTAGAAACTGACACCTCACAACCCATCCGTCGCGAGTTTGTGGTGCAATAACGGTTTCTCGCTAGTATCCAAGCATATATTGATAATCAGAGGCTGGGTCGTGCTAATGCCACGACCCAGCCTCTGATTGTGTTTAGGCTTTAGATATTTAGGTTAAGATCCTTCGTCCCGCTTGAGTTCTGCCATGGTTGATTCAAATCCTGTCCCTGCCGATCGCTACTTTGACCTGATTGATCGTGTCGTCAAACTGACGCTGAAGGGGCAAATTCGCTCGAAGGCACAAGTGTATCGGCTGCTGCAAGCGGAGATTGAGCCCGGCGAAGGTGAAATTTTTGATGGCTGTCTACAGGCACGAACTCAGTCTGTAGACGCCATCCTGCAAAACGAAACCGATGAGCTAAAGCAAGCTAAAGCTACGCGCCAACAGCGGGCATTGAAAACGTTACAGGGCGAGTTTGAGCATTGGCAAAAGGAAAATCAGAGTACGGCGGTGCTGTCGGGAACGCTAGCGTCCCTGATGCAAACGACTGACCAGGAGCGATTGAGTGTTTTGTTGCAAGCCCTGGATCAAAATCAGGCCAGCCGTTTGACCCGTGAACAGATTCAAACGTTAGCTCAGCAGCTGCGACAGCTTGAAACCGCAGCTTCCACAGCTGAGCCCAGACTGGGTGATTTAGCGGCAGGACTATTGCAAGGATTGAGTACCTGGCAACAGCTCGAAGGACACATCATCAGCTGGGTCTATGAGCAAGGACAGCGATCGCTGGGATTCGGTGGCAGCCCGACCACCCAAGGACCCTGGGGCTACTGGGCCAAGCAACTGGAAAATCCAACCCTACAGGCCATCTTCAAGGATTTGGCCGAGCATCAAAGCATTACAGCCGCCGGGGTTGCTTCCCCCCTCAGCATCATCACCTGGCTGGAATTGGCGATCGCGTGGCAGCGTCTGCAGCTGGGCTTAGTCACTTGGTTTGACCAGCAGCCCTACGACCCGAAAGCAGGCAAACGCCTATCGATTGCAACCTTCCTGACGTTTGCTGTGGTGTGGAGTCAGGTAGCCAACCGCTGCAACCAACTCGGACAGACCACCCTGGCAGCCGGGGGATTCCAAATGTCTTTCCAGGTATTGCGGCAATTTGCCCAGCAGGACTACTTCCCGCTCTACGGCGGGCTGTTTACGGCCCTATCAGGAGAATCCCTGCGCACCCTCTTGGACTATCTAGAACAGCCCCTCCAGCAAGTGCCCAATACAGACACGAAGGCCCGCATTCTGACACTTTTAGGCTATTCTCAGCGGGCTTTTGGACGTTATGACTTAGCTCGACAATTTCACGAGCAAGCCCTCGAAAGTGCTCGGGCGGTTAAAGATCAGCGCTGTGAAATTGCCAACTTGAATCACCTGAGTCGCACCGCTGTGATGCAGCAAGATTTTGAGGCAGCGATCGCCCAAAGCCAGCGAGCCCTGATTCTATCCCGACAGGCAGGCGATCGCTTAGGGGAGGCCAACGCCCTGGCTAGCTTTGGCTACAGCGAAGTGTGTCGCGCCCAGGAACAAGCCCTCGATCCCGATCAGGTGGCGTCTACCCTCACCTATCTAGAACAGGGACTGGCCCTTTCCCAGCAAACCCAGGATCGCCCCAGCCAAGCCCTGTGTGCCAATAGCCTAGGGATAGCGCTAGTGATGCTACAGCGTTATGAGCCAGCCATCCCGATACTGACCCAAGGGCTTCAAATTGCTCAGGCTATTGGTGATCAATTTCTTCAAGGGATGAATGATAGCTACTTAGCGATCGCCTATCAGAACCTGGACAATAACGAAAGCGCTGTACTCCATGGCGCATTAGGGATGTATCGGCTGTGGCAAATCAACTCAAGCCAGTGGCAACAGCCCGCAGGTACCCTTAGTATCCTGGTTGGTCAGATCGGCCCGGATCGGTTTCAGCAAATTTTAGCGAATCACCGTCCTGCTTTTCTGCGGGAAATCGGCGTGGATGGTTTTGACTATTTGCCCAAGCTGTTAGCCGAATATCGGGAATCATTGGGATAAACGGCAATTTAATCATCACTCACCTCATCCGTTGTTCGTTATTAACCAATCCCCCCAAGAGGGTATCCTAAGATATGTAAAGCATTGTTGAATTAGCTTAAAGTAAACGGCGCTTGCGGAGTGACTTTGAGTGCTTTCGAGTAGCGAGTTCCTGGCTAGTTCAATACCTGGAGTCCAATCGCCAAGTCTTTTGGACAGGGTTACAGAGCCTTAGGGAAGGAAGACCATCGTGCCCGAATTGTCAACCACTTTAGTTATTGTGCTGATTGCTAGCACGAGCTTTGTTGCATGGTTTTTCAGCATGTTGGCGGGAGGCGGGAGTCCCTTAGTGCTGATTCCGCTTCTCACCTTACTGCTCGGGACGCAAGCCGTTGCCCCAGTAATCACGACCGGCTTATTGGTGGGCAATGCTCAACGCAGCTTGTTTTTTTGGCAGGAAATTGACTGGCGGGTGACCGCTTGGTATCTGCCGGGTTGTGTGGGTGGGGCTATTCTCGGGGCCTATGCGCTGACCAAAGTGCAGCTCGATTGGCTACAGTTGCTGATTGGGCTGGCGCTGCTGGGGATGGTGCTGAATTATTGGCTTAGCCGCTGGCTCAAGTTTGCTGACTACACATTTAAAGTGAAGGCTTGGCACTTTTTCCCGGCGGCCTTTTTCAATGCGATCGGTTCTGCCCTGATTGGCAGCACCGGCCCCATTATGAATCCGATGTACTTTTCCTATGGCTTGGAAAAGGAAGTCATGATCGCCACCAAGTCTTCGAATAAGGTGCTGCTACATATCATCAAGATCTTGAGCTATGGCGTTTTGGGAATGCTTGAACCCGCTCATATTGGCTATGGCTTAGTCATTGGGGTGGCGGCAATGCCGGCCAACTGGCTCGGTAAATGGGTGCTGGAACGAATGACTAACGACCAGTTTCGTCAACTCGTGTTTGCCTTTGTGGCGTTCAGCGGCGTGTTGATGCTATGGGAACAGCGGGGTTGGGTCCTTGCCTGGTAGTGCGATCGCCTTTGTCGCTCATCGATCCATCCAGCTGGAGTGCTCGAACCTTAAAAAACATCCTGCGAGAGAACCTCGGTTTCGGCTCTCAAGATTACTTGCCATCGCTTGGCGGTTGCAAGCATCTGGGATTTTGGGCGCGTTAACTTTGGGAACACTCTTAAAGGGAATTCAGGTAGCATTAGCACTAAATTGGAGCGAATGCTCCGTAGTGCATCCCGTGACTGGCTATGCAAATTCTTCACGGCACCTGGATCCCCCAATCAGGGAAAGACTTTATTCAATCGGGCTTATTCTGCCTGTGGGTTGAAACCACTGCAAAGAAACAGACTCGAAAGCGTACACAGCGTCATCCCCGCCAGCTAGTCGCGCCTGATTTTGCTGCGCTATTGACAAAGGAACTCGGTATCAAGCCCACCTACCGCCAGATGGAAGACCTCATCGAGCCACGCTACTTTCTGCTCCCGACAGTTGACGATCAGCCTTTACCCTCCCTTGAACTATCTCGGTATCTGGAAGAGGCCTTACCTGACACGTTTGAGTTGCAGTATTGGGAAGTGGATTGTTATCCAACTATTACAGCTGCTAAAACAAGTCCTTACAGTCGAGCGGCGGTCAATGCGGTTGTGCCGCTGCTGAATGATTTGCACTTTATCGCGCTGCACAATTTGACGGAGATTCAGTTAGGCGCTGATTTGCTGTTTTGGTTTCACTTCACTCAGGCGCTGAAGCGGATTATTTTCAAGGATCAATATATTCCTGCCCTGAAGTATCGCGAGCTTGAACCGCCTAAAAAAACTAAAGCTAAACGCCAATCGACCTCGAAGAAATCCGCTGCGAAGAATACGACCTCGAAGAATCAAGTCAGAACCGATGTGGGTAAATTTCAGATTTATCCGGGCTGGGAATTTGTCGGTGAAGACTACGAAAGCATCCTCGCAGAATATGTGGACTACATGCCTCTGATGTGTGCGGCTGGATTTGCAGAACCGCTTGATGGATCAGAATTCTATGACCGCGCGACTCTGCTCCGTCATTTTGCTGAGTGTTTACTTACGGACATCCTTACCCACACCTCTGTTACCAAAGCCTTTGAGAAAACAATTGCCAATTCCATCCTCGCAAGTTGCTTGCAGGAGCCAGTTCCCTGGATTCAGTCAGTTGGGTTAGGGACTTACCAGCAATGGCAAGCGTGGCGCGATCGCATTATTCGCACCCAAACCAACCAGCCCTTTCACCTTTATTTTCACCTGCAAGACCCCTTGAAGTCGGAGGATCCTTGGCAGCTTCAGTTTCAAGTTGCGCCCAAACAGGATCCCTCGCTAAAGGTGTCCCTGGATGACTACTGGCGCATGCGACCGGAACCGCAGCAACAGGTCAAAGATCAGCTAGGGGGCGAGTTTGAGCAATCCCTGTTGATGAATTTGGGGTACGCTGCACGCATTTATCCCGATCTTTGGCGCGGCCTGGAAACCGATCAGCCTGTGGGCATTGTTTTGAATCTAGATGCAGCCTTTGACTTTCTGAAGGAATCCGCTTGGGTTCTAGAAAATGCGGGCTATAAGGTGATTGTGCCTGCCTGGTGGACACCCCAAGGACGGCAGCGAGCTAAAGTGCGTCTCCGGGCAAAGGGCAAATCGCTATCCGGGGGCGAAGACAAATCCAAAAGCTATTTCTCATTTGAACGACTGGTGGAGTACCAGTATGAATTAGCGATCGGAGGCGAAACGGTTTCCGAGCAAGAATGGAACCAGTTGGTGCATGCCAAAACGCCCCTGGTAAAGTTTCGCGGTCAGTGGCTGGAGCTGGATCAGGAAAAGATGCAGCAAATGCTGGAATTCTGGAAGACTCATCAGGCAGAAAATCCGGAACTGTCGCTGCTGGATTTCATGAAACTGACCGCTGAGGGAGAAGAAGACTTGGAAGTGGAGTGCGATCGCCAGGATACCCTGGCCGAGATGCTCACCCAACTCAGTGACAAAAGTCACTTCCAGGCAGTCGAAGATCCCGCAACGTTTCAGGGCAAGCTGCGGGCCTATCAGAAACGTGGTGTTTCCTGGCTGCAATACCTGGAGCAACTGGGGCTGAATGGCTGTCTTGCCGATGATATGGGCCTGGGCAAAACTGTCCAGGTGATTGCCCGCCTGGTGCAAGAGCGGGAGTTAGCCCGTGAGCAAAACACTCAAATTCCACCCACCCTACTCGTTGCCCCCACGTCTGTGGTGGGCAATTGGTACCGCGAAATCCACAAGTTTGCCCCCCACATCACGGCGGCCGTCCACCATGGTAGCGATCGCGCAAAAGACGCGAAGGACTTTAAGCAAGCCTGCCGCGAACACGATATTCTCATCACTTCCTTCGCCTTAGCTCGTAAGGACGCCAAGCTTTTCAATGACATCCAGTGGCACCGCATTGTGCTGGATGAGGCTCAAAATATTAAGAACCCGAAAGCTGCCCTCACTAAAGCCATTTGTAAGCTATCTGCCCCCCATCGACTGGCCCTGACAGGAACCCCCATTGAAAACCGCTTGATGGATTTGTGGTCGATCTTTAACTTTCTCAATCCCGGCTATTTGGGAACCCAGACCCAGTTTCGTCGTAGCTTTGAACTGCCTATTCAGAAAAACAACGATCCGCGTCGCTCCACTACCCTGAAAAAGCTAGTAGAACCCTTCATTCTGCGTCGGGTTAAAACGGATCAGTCCATCATCAAAGACCTGCCGGATAAGGTAGAGCAAAAACTCTTCTGCAACTTAACCAAGGAGCAGGCTTCCCTCTACGAAGCCGTGGTGAAAGATGTGGAGGAGAAACTCAAAACCGTTGAAGGCATTCACCGCAAGGGCTTGATTTTGGCAACACTGACTAAGCTGAAGCAAGTATGCAATCACCCCATGCAGTTTCTTCAGGATGGGAGCGACTTCACAGCCGTGCGATCGCACAAGCTGACCCGCCTCACAGAAATGGTGGAAGAAGCGATGGCGGAACAGGACAGCCTCTTGATCTTCACCCAGTTCACCGAACTGGGAGCGGCTCTGGAAAAATACCTGCGCCAAACCGGTCACTACAACACCTACTATCTCCACGGAGGCACCTCCCGCAAGAAGCGTGAGGCTATAATTACCGAGTTTCAAGATCCGGAAACGGGTCCATCGGTGTTCGTCTTGTCCCTAAAAGCCGGTGGCGTGGGCATTACCTTGACCAAAGCTAACCATGTCTTCCATTTTGATCGCTGGTGGAACCCGTCGGTGGAAGATCAGGCCACCGACCGCGCCTTCCGCATCGGCCAAAAGAAGAATGTGTTTGTCCATAAATTCGTGGCGATCGGGACTCTGGAAGAACGTATTGACGAAATGATCGAGGATAAAAAGAAACTGGCAGGGGCGATCGTGGGAGCCGATGAATCGTGGTTAACGGAGCTGGATAACGACGCCTTCCGACAGCTCATTTCCCTAAACAAGAGTGCCATCATGGAATAGGACATTAAAGTCACTTCAAAATGGAGCTGATTCAGCTCTGACAATAGCTATTAAACCCAGGGACTTATGAATCCGCTACTTGTGGAAAAACTGAACGCCCATCCTGAATTGCTCTCTGATCAGACCGATCAGCAGTACACCCTGATGGATGTGAGTTGGTCTGCCTACGAAGCATTACTAGCTGACCTTGGCAATGATTTCCCAGGATTACGGGTTTACTATCTGGAAGGAACGTTAGAAATCACCATGCCAGGGCGCAAGCATGAAGTCTTGAAAGACAATATTGGAGGGCTGCTGCGAGCATATTTTGAAGAAACCCGTACCCGCTTTTATGGACTGGGCTCACTACTTTTAAGGCTGAAGTAAAACGGCGGGGGGCTGAACCCGATGTCTCATTTTGCATCGGCACGGATAAGGATTTTCCTGATAAGTAGCCAGGCCAATTCAAACATAGGATGGGTTAGCGATAGCGTAACCCATGCGGGCGTTGGGTTTCGTTCCTCAACCACAACCTACAGCTTCTTATATTTAATTGAGCCTTCCTACTTATTGCGATTGAAGTTGTTCAAACCAGTGGTGGTATTAACAAACTGGAAATCTACCAGGGCTTAGGTGTCAGGAAGGTTTGGTTTTGGCGACAGGAAGCATTTTCGGTCTATTGTTGGCAAGCAGATGGCTATGAGCAGAGAAACCATAGTCAAATCTTGCCAGATTTGGACTTGCATCTTTTGGCCCAGTATGTCCAAAATCCTGAACCTTTGGATGCTGTCTTAGAATTTCGTCAGGCGCTGCGTGAGCAACGCTAGATTTATGTCGTTTTCAGTGTTGCTCTATTTAGTTAAACCATGGCCTTAAATTTAGCCTGCTAGGGGCTGTTATCATTTAGAGCCTGAATCCTCATGCTGAAAGCGGTTCAGCCCCTAGCTAGTTTTGCAAAGCGGGCGTGGCAATGCTGATACCGCAAGGCTTTCGAGTTTAATTGATGACGCGCCCTAGCCAGAATCGGAAAATCTCGCGGAGTTTTGCTTATGGCTCAGTTTAGTCGTACCTGGTGGGGACAAAAGTTCATTGAAGCGATCGAGAATCTGACGGATGCTGGACGTCTCAGTCGAGGACGCTCCTACGCCAAGGGCAATAAGGTCAAGCACTTTGAGATTAAAGATGGGTTAGTCACAGCTGAAGTGCGGGGTTCTATCAATCCTTATTTTGGCGTGCATAAGGAACCTCTGTACATCACCACCATTGAGTTTCAGCCCCTAAGTAAAGCCAAGTGGTCAGCGGCGATCGCCCTGATTGCCTCCAAAGCCAGCCTGATTTCACGTCTGCTACTCAATGAAATTCCCGACAATATTGAAGACACGTTTCAGCAGTTGAATCTCAACCTATTGCCGGGAAACGCCGAGGACTTTACCAGCACCTGTTCCTGCCCCGATTGGAGTAACCCCTGCAAACATATTGCTGGGGTCTACTATTTGGTTGCCGCTGAACTCGACCAGGATCCTTTTCTATTATTTGAATTGCGGGGGTTGTCCCGTGAGGATCTGCGTAAAGAACTGGCCAAGTCGCCACTGGGACAAGCGCTGGCAGCCGAACTCCAACTCGAACACCAGCCGCCTCAAGCCGTTGAGTCCTACTATGCGCCTCTAAAAACGATGCCTGCGAGTTCCAAGACAGACCTACGGGAATTTTGGCACGGTACTAAACGTCTACCTCAAACGATGGAGGCGATTGCCAAGAATGGCGTATCCGGTATTTTAGTCAAGAAGCAAGGCGATTTCCCAGCCTTTTGGGAACGCGACAATTCTTTCATTGCAGCGATGGAAACGCTCTACGAGCAAGTGAAGGCAAAGGGGCCACTATGAGGAATAAACTCAAGTTCCACGTTCATCACGCTAGCGTTGCGGCAACATCCAAGCCAGGGCTAGTCCCGTTAAAGACCCCTTGATGAGGCCCGTGATGGCAACCAATCCTGTCCAGTGCCAACCCGGTCTTAGGCTTCCATAGGTAACGGCATTGACGGTCATCGGTACCAACCAGCCGCTACTAAGCAACAGCGCTCCACCACTGATCAGCGGCCATTGCCACCATTGCGGGGTCTCTACCCGCAGCACAAACGACTGCGCCAATCCCCAAAGCATGCCACAGGTCAGCACCATGGCTGACAGCGGCATAATGGGCCAAAAAAAGAGGCCCGTAAAGGCCACCAACATGACATACCCTCCGATCACCGTGGCAAAGCTCCACAAAATAGCTTGATGCCAGTAGTGCCGTAACGCTATCCCCTGAGCGACGGCGATCGCGATCGGCCCGAGTAAGATGCCAACTGGCCCCAAAAGGCTACAAACCGTAAGCGTGCTGGCGATCGCTAATGTCCAGCGCAGGCAAAAGAGCCTATCTTTTTGGGTTAGATTCAGCACATCAATAATCGCGATTTAGCGCTCACATTTTTGCTTCAAACCAGCAACATATGACTCAAAGGATTCAGTCAGGTCAGGAATCATGCGGCTCATCAAAGGTGATAATAGGCCACCAAAAACTTCGCACATACTAAATTCAGTTGTGCCATCAGGTTGTGGGGTGAGGGTAAGGGTGCGATCGCCTCTAAATAAATTGAATGGCAAGCCACCACTCAGCGTAAACGTTTGGGGACGGACTAGGTTACTGACTCTGAGAGGCATGGGGCGATCAGGTTTGGAACTTGTATACAATTGCAATATTGCGCCCTCTTTAATCTCACCTTCGAGCCGATGAACCCCCGTCGCCCACTCGGCATAGCTGGATGCATCTGTTAGCACAGCCCAAATCGCTTCTGGCGGACGTGCAATTTCAATGGATGCAGAAAAAGACTTCATAGGCACTGATGATAGTGAATTCTTGCTTTTAAGGAAGAAGATTACAGCCAATATAGGTCAGTTTTAGAGCAATCGTCTTCACGCCTGACTTGCGCAGTCGGTTGAAGCATCACAGCTCGATCAAGCGGCCTCGCTCCGAGAAGTAAACATTATCAATATTGAGATTGGCGTTCTCCAACAGCGTCTTTCTAAGGCTGCCGAATAGAACCCGTTGCTCACAGATAGACAGCGAAATAAATTGACGCTTGGCATTGGCCGTGCGGCGGAAATCAATGGTTAGGCTGTTGCCTTTGGCTGTGGGATAAACACGATAACCGGCTAATGCAAAATCCAGGAGGTTAGAGGCCTGATCCGTGAGTAAAAAGTGCACAATCTGCGGAATAGCCTTATCGGCAGCGATCGCTTTCGACTCCGTCGTAAAGCCATCACAGGTGTTGTCCAGGGTGTATAGAGTGATATTCAACATTTCGGGAGCGGTTGTTGCCGCAGCATCCCAGAGAACATCGGTCGTCGCCAGGGTCTGGGAGAACGCAGCATAGCTGGGGACAACCGTTTGGGCAACCGGCAAAGGCTCCTCTTCTTGAGCCGAAGGCGGGGGGGCTAGCGCCCCTGCTGTCAGCATTCCCAAGCTGATCCCCAGCGCTATGAGAAATCGCTGGGGCAGTCTAGCGATGCAGTGTAAGCTAGCTTTGGTCATCTTCGTGTGCCCTTCTGATCAATGCGTTAACGGGAACCTGCTACGTGGCCGAGAATGCCTGGAACCATCGCCATATTCTGTCGCTGTCGCGGTTTACCCCGATAGACTATGAAACGGTCATGCGCACAGCCGTAAGTTTCCAGGATGTCCTTTCACGACGGAACAAAAAAGTACCGACATTGCAGGGACGGGTGGTGGTTAATCTGTTTTTTGAACCCTCCACCCGGACGCGCAGCAGCTTTGAACTGGCAGCTAAACGCCTATCAGCGGATGTGCTCAATTTTGCCCCCGGCAGTTCTTCCCTAACCAAGGGAGAAACCATTTTGGATACGGCCAAAACCTATTTGGCGATGGGGGCCGACATGATGATTATTCGTCATGCGGCTACCGGCGTTCCCCATGCGATCGCAGCGGAACTGGATCGCTTGCAAACAGGGGTCGGTGTCCTGAATGCGGGGGACGGGCAACATGAGCATCCGTCGCAAGCGCTACTGGATCTTTTCACGCTCTGTCGAGTACTGAATCCGGACAATCCGACAACGGCATCCTTAGCAGGCAAAAAGATTGCCATTGTGGGGGACATTGTGCACTCTCGCGTGGCTCGGTCTAACCTTTGGAGTTTGGCGGCCTGTGGCGCGGCGGTTCATTTGGCGGGGCCACCGACATTGCTCCCCTCTGGATTCATTGCAGGCTTTGAGCGATCGCCCACTGATCCCCCCCCGCTCACCCGTCAGTTAGTGCAGCACACGGATTTGGATGCCGCTTTGGTTGATGCCGATTTCGTCATGACTCTGCGTTTACAGCGGGAGCGCATGACGCAACACCTCCTGCCCAGCACCCGCGAATATCACCAGCAGTATGGTCTCACCGCGAAGCGTTTGCAGATTTGTCGTCCCGAGGTGAAAGTACTGCATCCGGCCCCAGTAAACCGAGGGGTGGAGATTAGCTCGGACTTAATGGATGATCCGGAGCGCAGCCTCATTGGCCAACAGGTCACTAGCGGCGTTGCTGTGAGGATGGCTCTACTATATTTATTAGGCACCCGCAGTCGGGATGCTGCTGTTGCTGAATAATTGATCTGTGGTTCTCAATTCTCCTTTCCCTCCTGCTACTTCTACTCCAACAGCTAAGAGCGACCACTTTGCCATTACCTTTGCCCCTCTGGCTCTGGATGAGGTATATCGACTCGCGAATCATCCGCGCAATGGGGCGATCGTGGTGATGAGCGGCATGGTGCGGGATAACACGGAGGGGCGATCGGTGGAATCCTTGGAGTACCAGGCCTATGAACCGATGGCTTTGGAGGTGTTCAAGCAAATCGCCACACAAATTCGCCAGCAGTGGACGGATGTGACCCGTGTGGTCATTCAACACCGTACCGGCAAACTTGTAGTGGGCGAAATTAGCGTGTTGGTTGCTGTAGGCTGTCCCCATCGCCGTGAAGCCTTTGAAGCCTGTCAGTTCGCGATCGATACGCTGAAGCACAATGCCCCTATTTGGAAGAAAGAGCACTGGGAAGATGGCTCCAGCACTTGGGTGAGTATCGGAGCGTGTGAGGAGGAATAGAACTTTATGACTCAAGCTCTGGTTCAACCCCCTGCTGAACAGGGTGTTCTGCTGCATCACATCTTCTGGCAAACCTTCAAAAACCTCTTGACAGAAGCTGGTGAGGCTCGTCGCCCTCGCTTGGCATATTTTCAGGGCACTTTAGAAATTACGAGTCCGCTGTATCGTCACGAGAACATCAACCGTTTCATTAATGATCTCATGCGGATGGGTCGACGCTTGCTGTAATCAATGAAAAGCTCATACAGCAATGGAATGACGCTGAAGTTGGAATATTTTTGACACGAGAATAAGGAGATGGGGGAATCGCCATTGCATGTAACAGGGCAGGAGTGGATTGAGGAGCGGTTAGCGGCGATTGAAGCGGCGATTCAAGATCCTCAGCGCAAGATTGAGGCGTTGGTGAATGTGGCTTCTGAGTCTCCGTTACCAATATCAAAAGCCTTCCAGCAGGCTCTCACTGTCACTGAAACACTTACAGATGAAGGTAGTAAAGCTTTTGCCTTAAGGACGATCGCGCCTCATCTACCTACTTTTGATACAGCTCTGCTGCGACGAGCTTTCGACGTTATCGATGCCATCAAGAGTGACGAAAACAAGGTTTTTGCATTAAAGGCGATCGCGCCTCAATTGCCAAAATCAGACCGAACGTTACTGGAACGTGCCCTCGTCGCCACTCAATCAATTAAGGATGATCGCAGTAAAGCTGAGGTTTTAGGGGCGATCGCCCCCCATGTACCTGAACCCGAACGAGACAGAGTGTTGGAGTCCGCTCTGACTGCTAGTGAGGCGATTATCAATGACGAGTGGAAAGTTCTTGCCTTACTAGAGATTGCACCTTACTTCTCTGAATCGAACCAAAAGGTAGTGTTGGAGCGAGCCTTCACCGTTACTGAAGAAATTAGGTACGACCATACTAAAGCTAAGACCTTAAGTGCGATCGCCGCTCATTTGCCTGCACCCGAACGAACGAAGGTACTGGATCAGGCACTTACTATCGCTGAAAGGATTTCCGCTGCTGAAGCAATTACGAATGACAGCAGCAAGGGTTTTGCCTTGAGGGCAATTGCATCGCGCATGCATGAATCAGACCAAGAACTACTGGAACGTGCTCTCGCTGCGACTGAAACAATTACGGGTGATACTAAAGCTTCCGCTTTGAATGCAATTGCGCCTCACTTGCCTGAACCACGCAGAACTAGGGTGCTGGAACAGGCGCTCACCCTTGCTGAAGCGATGGCGGACACCTGCTCTAGATTGCCTGCCTTGTGTCAAATCGCGTCTTCCTTGCATGAATCAGACCAAACACTGCTGGAACGTGCTCTTGCTGCTGCTGAATCAATTACAGATACCGACTTGAAGGCGAAAGTCTTACATGCGATCGCGCCAAAATTGCCTGATGCTGAAATCCTAGTGCTGCAATTTCCGAGAGATCAGTTCTCGCGGGTACTTGGCTTGGTCAGGGTGCAGGCAAACGACGCTCTGAAAGTACGGCTCCTCAGTGCTGCGGCTCCCCATTTATCAGTAGGGCTTTTACCAGCGGCGCTACAAATTATTGCCCAAGGCGTTATTAAACATGAGGCTTTACGGGTTGAAGCTCTGAGTAACCTAGTTCCCTATTTACCCGCCGAACAACTCACCATTGCCTTAGACCTTTGCCAGATCCCTTCAGACACTTTAGAGACTAACAACTACCAAGCTTTTATTCATCAAGCGTATCGGGCAAAAGCGCTCACTCAATTGCTACCCGATCTTGTTTCTCTAGATCAATATGAAACCGCTTGTAGCCTCATTGAAACAGCTATTCCCAAATCTGCTTATCGTGCTGCAGTTCTCACAATCCTCGCTACGGCCCTCGCTACTGACCGCGTGGCTCGTTTAGTGGCAAATACCCCCCAGAAGATCAATCTCAGTAAAGTAAATACCTCAACTACTCCCACTGAGCGACTCACCACATTAGTCGACCAAATATGGAACATGCTTCAAGGACTAGAAGGCGATCAACAGATGTGCCACCGAGCCGACATCCTTTGTCGGTTGATACCGGCCATGCCGATTACCCAAATTGATGACCAGGTCTTGCCCAATCTCAAGTCTTTGTTTCGCTATCAAACTCAAGATCCTAAACATCCCTACACAGAGGATACAGGCCACATAACCCAAGTTCTGTTTACCATTGCCCAGCGTCGGTTGCCTGATTTCAAGAATGATCCTGCTGCTAACGTGAAAGTCCTGAACAGTCAAGAACTTATTGCCAACGATTTTTTGGGACAGGTCAAAGTTCTCAGTCTGCTACCGGGTAATGAAGCGATAAAACGGGTTAAACAGATTTCCTTCCCACGTGAGCGAGCAGAAGCCTGGGTCGAAATTGCCTGTCATTCAGAGCAAGACTCACATCAATACCAGGCACTGCAATTGATTAATAGTCTCTCGAATGACGACTATCATCAGAGCAAGTATCTGCTGCGTTTAGTACCTCACCTCCGTTCTCCCCAACGATTTGAAGCTGCCCGCGTTGCCAAGGAAATCAAGCAAGATTATTACTGTGCTGAGGTTCTTGTTGCTCTTGCCTGCAAATTTCCTATCTTTCGCCCTGAAGCTAAAACGACTGCCCAGGCACTGTCAGACACAGTTCAGAAAGTGAAGCAACTCAGCCTACTGGCAGTCGAAGTACCTGAACTGTTGCCAGAGATCATCACTATTGCGGAAGGGGTGAAAGAATCGGCGAAACGTAAATGGATCCTGGAAGCCCTAGCCCCTCATTTACCCATACGGATTGATAACGAAGTCAACCGTAACCGCTCTGCTGATTGTTCTGAAGATCTCTGGCAGCGTGCCCTTTACCTTTTAGCCCGTAACTATCGCGACGCCCTCAAAGGCGGTAGCCTCCGGAGCGAATCCACCCAAGCCGATGACCTGCTCAACCTTAAAGACGAGGTGGATGCGTTGGCGGATATGCTCCTCATGCGGGATCTAGAGCCTCCTATGACCGTGGGCATCTTGGGTGGCTGGGGTGGGGGCAAGTCCTACATCATGCATTTGATGCAGACGGCGATGACCCATGTGCGCAGTCGCAAAGTTGAGGCTGTTGAAACCTGGAACCCGGATTCTAATTCCGAAAAACTCTCCCCCTACGTCGGTCACATTTACCAGATCAAGTTCGACGCTTGGACCTTTGCCAAGTCCAATCTTTGGGCCAGCTTGATGCAGACCATCTTCTTCGAGCTGAATCGGCAGATTTCCCTAGAACAGCAGCTCAGCTATGTGTTGGCAAATGACCCTGACAATGAAGACGATCGCCGCCAAGCCTTGTGTGAGTCAGGTAATTACTGGGCGGTGCTATACAAAACGGATGAGGCCGATCGCCAAAACTTTCTTGAACGCGTCCTCCCAGCTCGCTTAGAGCAGCTTAAAGCAATTCAAAATCAGGGCAAGTTTGAGGATGAACTATGGCAACAGTTCGGTGACACCTATCGCGATGAATCCCAAAAACTAGCGGATCTACAACAAGCGCTAGCGGCCAAAACGCAAGAACTCATTGAACGCAAACAGACCATTACAGAATCCGTTGAGGATGCGCTCATTAACCAGGTTTTGCAGTCCCCTGCGATCGCGCCCGTTGCGGCCATCCTATCGAGGCGTATCAGTGAAAAGTCCTTTAAGCATCTAACCACCGAGATTAAAGAGGCGATCGCAGAACAAATTAAGCGCGATGAGCATGCCCAACAGGCGATCGCCACCACCGATACTGAACAGCTCAAGGCGATTGTCAAAGCGATTACGATTCGGGTGATTGAACGCCGAGCAGGGCAACTGGATTTCACCAGCTTTTTGACTTGGTTCAAGCGAAATCTACGCTTGTTTGGGCTACTCTTCTTCTTTTTACTGCTGGCACTACTCTTACCGATTGCGGTAGAGCAGCTCTTAGGGTGGGTGCTGCCCTCCGTTGATGCGCTGATTGCCAGGGCGATCGCATTTCTCGTGCCCCTAACGCCAGGGATTGCCACCGCTCAAAATCTACTTCAGGGAGCCCGCAAGTGGTTGGATGAAACCCATCTTGCCGTCAAGGAATACGAAACTCAATTACAGGCGATTCCGGAGCAACTTGAAGCGCGCCAAAACGAGCGAATTCAAACCACGATTGAGCAGGATCCTCAAGCTTTAGAGCTGGAAGCCGCTATCCAGACCTTGCAGCAAAAGATTGCCGAGCAAGCGCAGCGTATCCCGCACAATGTCTATGCCTCTCTAGAGGAGTTTGTCAGCGATCGCCTCCAGTCAGACAGCTACAACAGGCACTTAGGCATCATGCATCAGGTTAAAGACGACCTTACCGACCTGAGCCGACGTCTTTTGCCACCCCCTGCCACCAGTCAGGAATTTCAGGCCAAACTGGGGCAGCTTCAGAAAATCTTCCCCCGTGGTCCGGCTCGGGTGGTGGTCTATATTGACGATCTGGATCGCTGTCCCCCCAAACGCGTAGTTGAAGTCCTGGAAGCGGTTCAGCTCCTGGTCAAAACCCCGCTCTTTATTGCTGTTCTGGCGATCGACGAGCGCTACATCACCCGTGCGCTAGAAAAATATTACGACGGCGTGCTTTCTCGGCGGGGTCGGCCCTCCGGCACTGACTATCTGGAAAAGATTATCCAGCTGCCTTATCGTGTGCGCCCCATCACGCCTAGTGCTCTGGAAACCTACCTCAAGGCTCAGGTTGTTCTCCAAGACAGTGGCACCAGCGGGAGCAAATTCAGTGAATTCAGTCGTCAAGAATTTGACATGCTGTTGCGATGCTGTCGCCAAACCCATTTGTCGCCGCGCACGCTCAAACGTCTCACCAATGTCTACAAGCTCTTCAAAGTGGTGTGTCGTACCCGAGGTACAAAACCTAGTCCCCAAGTACAGCAGGCAATTTTAGGACTCCTGGCCCTGTCGGGTCGCTACCCCGACCTCATGCGCAGCATCTTCGACATTATTGAAGTCTGCTATGAAGAAGCCCGCACCCAAGCTGAAGTAGATGCGCTCATGGAAGATCCTCAGAAAAGAGCCTGGGCTGAAAAACAAGGGCGACTGCTCCATCTGGATAGTCCTCTCGTCGCCTTTTTCCGTCAGTACTCTTTACCCGCGAGCGATCGCTATCTCCAGCGTGAGTTCGACAAACTACAGCATGATGCTTTAGAGACGGGCATTCTGCCTCCCAGCCTGACCCTAAAAGCCATGACTCATGAAATCTTCAACCTGATTCGTTCCTTCTCTTTTGTGGGAGAAATTGGTGAGGATCCGGAGGATTATCGCTTCAGTGGGCCAATTGTGGCTGATAGCTCTCTCGATACTTGAGTGCAGTTGCGTAAGTCCTGAATTAAACAGTTGATAGGACTGATTTTTAGGCCACTGGCCTACGATAGAGCCAGAGAACAGGTAAGTTGAAATGTCAGTCGCAGTTACAGAGGCCATTACGACGCTGGCAGAAGCAGAAGCGCAGTTCAATTTTAGGCGTACTGAAGATGAGCAGTTCTTCCCAGAATGGTGTTCTAACTTACCCCTGCTTACGGATGCAGAAAAGACAGGTCTAGCCGAGTTGCGCCGTCGCTACCTTTATCAGCGATCGCAGGGGCATTTGCTGGAAAGCACGGTCATGTTGTTGTTTGCATCGCCATTACTCACGCTAGCTGGATTCTATGATCCACCGTTTACCTTAAGGGCGGAGGAATCGGTGCAGCTGGTATTGGCCGATTCAGAAGAGATTCTACAGGGACGTCTGGATGTGTTGGTACTGAAGGATCAGCTTTGGGTCGTGGTGCTGGAGTCGAAAAAGACGGCCCTTTCTGTATGGGCGGCCCTGCCCCAAACTCTGGCTTACTTGGCGGCCAATCCGCAGCGAGAGCAGCCGAGTTTTGCGCTGATGACGAATGGTGATGATTCGGTATTTGTCAAAGTGTCCCAAACCGGCAGCGGCCTCTACAATTTTTCGCGATCGTTCGCTGCATTCGTATCAGACCAGGAACTCTGTGGCATCTTGAAAGGGTTGAAGCGACTGAGTTCTGTGGTTGGCAGCTAGATGTGTAACTAGCCCTTTAGATGGATAAACCCAGAATTCGTTGCTAATCCTATGTATCACAGAGGTGTGACTACACCTCTGCGTATAGGGGAGCGCAAAAAAGCGGGTCTGCTAAGTGTTTTAGACCTCGCCAGTTTATCCTGGTAAACAGCCCGTCACTGGAATCAAGAAAATCCTTGCCCATGAAAGTCGTTTACGATCCAGACAAAGATATCCTTCAAATTGCACTCGTCTCAACGGTGATTGAAGAAACGGCGCAAATTGCCCCTGGATTAGTGCTTGACTATGACGAAGACGGACAGGTAATTGGTTTCGAAATCAGGAAAGCCTCGATTAAAACCGATAACCCGTACGCCATTTCATTCAATGTGGGTGAAGCGAACCTCAATAAACCCTTACCCAATACGAAAGAATAGGTTTCGCGGATCATTCGGAAAGTTGCCTGGCGATGGACAACGACGGCATTGAAGTCCTGTAACATATGGGCTTAGCCGCGATCGCACAGCACCTCTCCTGTTCATTAAACGTTCGCAGTTTGCGCTGTCCCTACACTTGTCGTTCGCGGTTGAGAGTGCGCCAAAAACGCCGCCAGAAGTCAACAGACGATGACTTTTAGTACAGTCTTTAGATGTCAAGCAGGTTGGTTGTGCCTTCTCGGTTAATAATGGAAGGCTGTGGCGTTGACGTGCTTACGCATCATGTTACGACTGACGCTGTTGAGTTCACTGTTTTGTCCTTTGTTGGACTAACAACCGCTGTAAGTTTGTTCCGCAGAGATGTGCGCTTGAGTTGATCATGACAGAACCCGTGCGAATTTTAATGTGTGCTCCGGAGCACTACGATGTTGATTACGTAATTAATCCGTGGATGGAGGGCAATATCCATCGCTCGTCCCGCGATCGCGCTCAAGAACAGTGGAGTGAGCTCCATCGGATTCTCAAGGATCACGCAATAGTAGAGTTGGTGAAGCCCCAGCCAGGATGGCCTGATATGGTGTTTACCGCCAATGCTGGCCTAGTGCTGGGTGACACGGTGGTGCTCAGCCGCTTTTTCCATCCAGAACGACAGGGAGAAGAACCCCATTTTCAACAGTGGTTTGAAGACCAGGGCTTTACCGTCCATACGCTGCCCCCAAGTTTCCCCTTTGAGGGAGCCGGAGATGCCCTCTTGGATCGCGCCGGAGGATGGCTCTGGGCCGGATATGGTTTTCGTTCCGAACTCGATTCCCATCCATACCTGGCTCAGTGGCTGGATGTGGAAGTGCTTTCTCTCCGGCTGATTGACCGTCGGTTCTATCACCTGGATACCTGCTTTTGTCCACTCACCAATGGGGACTTGCTTTACTATCCACCCGCCTTTGACACCTATTCCAACCACTTGATTGAGCGACGCATTCCCGCTGAAAAAAGGATTGCGGTGGATGAGGTAGACGCCGTTAACTTTGCCTGTAACGCGGTGAATATTGACCAGACTGTCGTAATGAATAGCGCCAGCGATAGTCTCCAGAAAACGCTGGCTGCACGGGGCTTTACCGTAATTGAAACGCCCCTCACCGAATTTTTGAAGGCGGGTGGAGCCGCTAAGTGCTTAACCCTGCGGGTAACGGAACCGCGTCAGGATTCGCCGCAGGCATCCTCAATTCAAAGTCGAGTGATTCAGCTAGAAGGACATTTGCTGGACTCGGGGCTCGTGAACCAAGCTTTGGACACCATTGTCTCGGGGGGCGGCAGCTTTCAGGTACTCCGCTTTGACTTGGGAGCGCAGCGTCAGGATGTCTCCACAGCGGAGGTGAAGGTTTCCGCGCCCGATGGGGCAGTCATTGAAGACATCATGGGGCAGCTGGTGGATCTGGGTGCAGTGGTGGCCTCAGACGAAGCTGCCGCCAATGCCCACCTGGAACCCGTGGTTCAGGCAGGGGTTGCTCCGGATGATTTCTATGTCACTGCTATCTATCCCACCGAGGTTTTAGTCGGTGGTCAGTGGATTCGGGTACAAGCGCAGCGGATGGACGGGGCGATCGCCATCACGCAAACGCCCGATGGGCCAGTTGCTCGCTGTAAGCTCCTGCGGGATCTACAACTGGGCGAATCCGTTGTCATCGGCAGTGAGGGCATTCGCACCAAGCGCACTGCCACCACACTGAAGAAGAAATCCACCGAAGAGTTCAGCTTTATGGGGGCTGGTGTCTCCAGCGAACGCCGCGTGGAGCTGGTGGTCGAACAAATTGCCTGGGATTTGCGTCGTATTCGCGACCAGGGGGGTAAAGCTGTGGTGACGGCGGGGCCAGTGGTCATCCATACCGGCGGTAGCGAACATCTGCGGCATCTGATTCGTGAAGGCTATGTACATGGTCTCCTCGGGGGGAACGCGATCGCCGTCCACGATATTGAGCAGTCACTGATGGGCACTTCCCTCGGGATGGATATGAAGCGCGGCGTTTCCGTCCATGGGGGGCACCGCCATCACCTGAAAGCCATTAACACCATTCGTCGCTGCGGCAGCATTGCCAATGCCGTGGAGCAAGGCGTGCTCCAAAGTGGCGTAATGTACGAATGCATCAAAAACAACGTGCCGTTTTCCCTTGCAGGCTCCATTCGTGATGATGGCCCTCTGCCCGATACCCAGATGGATTTGATCCAGGCCCAGGCGGATTATGCCCGCCTGATTGAAGGCGCTGATCTGGTTTTGATGCTTTCGACCATGTTGCACTCCATCGGCGTGGGGAACATGACTCCTGCGGGCGTGAAGATGGTGTGTGTGGACATCAACCCGGCAGTGGTAACGAAGCTCAGCGATCGCGGTTCGCTGGAATCTATCGGGGTGGTCACCGATGTGGGGCTATTCCTCAGTCTGTTGGTGAATCAGCTCACGAAGCTCACGGGTGAATACGCTCGGGTTTAGAGCGCCCTTTGAACTTCATCCGGTCTTGCCTCTCAGCCAATCGCCCAATTTGTAACTGCATTTCCTGCTCGCCAGCGGCGAAAGTCATGACTTTCGACTTATTTGATGCGGTTCGACTCAAGATGAAATTGTTTGATGTGATGGCATTCATGCACCTGCTGGAACGCTGAGTTCATTTGAGCTGGCTACTTTACTCGGAGCAACGAGTCAGTTGGATCCCAAACGCTCGCCTTGCGCGCAACGTACGATTTCGAAGTTGTCATCCTAGAAGCAACTTGAGGAAACAATTAGTGCAATAATGGCGCGGTAGAGTTATGGAAGTTTACAAACTCTATTCTGTTTTAAGCGCATTAAAACCGTTTACAAATTCCAAGTTTTTTTGTTGTCGAGAGTTTAATAGCCCCATGAGTAAAATTTTTACGCAAAGTCCAACTGACACTTTGGCGGCAGCCATGAAGTTGGCTCAAGATGTTGATACTCAGACTGAAGCTCACGCTGCATTTAATGAGCTTTACGAAAGTGTTCGCTCCGAAAACCCTTCTATGGCAGCTATGCTGCAAATGCTCTGGCGTGAGTACGTGGCGTCTCAGCGGTCAGTCACGTTTTGGCAAGAACTGTGCCAAGTGGAGAAGCACCTCTCTGAACGCATCACAGAGAATCATCTACAACTCCGTCAGAACTACCAGCGTCTCATGCAAGAGCAATAGTTCCCTAGGGCGCGTCATCAATTGAACTCGAAAGCCTTGCGGTATCAGCATTGCCGCGCCCGCTTGGTAAAACTAGCTAGGGGCTGAACCGCTTTCAGCATGAGGATTCAGGCTCTCAATGATGACAGCCCCTAGCCATGGGACCAACCTCAAAATCAACGCTCTTGAGTCCTGAAGCTGTTCAATCCGTTATCTAAAAGCCCTACTGTGAGCGGAATAGGGCTTTTGGGTAACGGATAATCTTTAAGTAGCAGGTGCGCGATCGCGGCTCCACGTTCGCTTCAAAAGTTGCCACCAAAGATAATAGGGGCTAATGAGGCTGTAGCAATAGAGCGTCATCTCACTGGCAGTTACGGCATCTGTCCAAACCTTGGATTGATGCTTGGCGAAGTGAACCGCAATTTTGCGAACATCATTTAAGGAATAGGCCCAAAACATGAATGGCCGTTGCCAAGGGTGCACACTAAGCATGCGTGTGCGATGGCGACTTAGTCCAATACCGCGCATTAAACTCGTCAGATATTTTTGAGTCAAGCGGCTTTGAGGAATTTTGTGTTCCACATACATGGCTGGGTTGTACCAAACTTCCCAGCCCGATTGCTGGATATGAAGCACAGCTTCCAAGTCTTCACCAGTAAGCATGCTCTTGGCTGTACGCCCGGTCAGTAAAGGGGTGCTGGGGACGTTTTCTTGCCATGCCTCCCGCCGGATGACCATACCCGCTCCTGGCGGTAAAACTTTCTTGTCAGGATCGTAGAGAAGGGGCGAATTGCCCCTATCAATCAGAGCTAGGAACTGAGCAACCCGATCAAAATTTGCGGGCGTTTCGCCGTCAAAAACGCCTCGGATGCGACTTCCAAAAACACCGACCTTCGGATGAGTTTGCGCGAACTTAACAGCTTCATGTACCCATGTGAGTGCAGGTAAGTTGTCGTCATCCAAAAAGCCTATCCAAGGGCTACGCGCAACACTGATAGCCTTTTGTCGGGCATAACCCGCTCCTTGGTTCGCCTCAAATACGTAATGTAGCTTCTGGGAGCCGGGCCAGCTTTGTTGATGCTGACGAACAACATCAGCTGTATTATCGTTGCTGTTGTTATCTACTACGAGAACTTCCCAGCGAACATCTTGGGTGTGCAACTGCCAACTTAAGCACGCTAAAACTTCGGGAATACGGTGTTCACCGTTATAGGTACAAATTGCAACTGTGAAGTCAAGCTGAGAATTTGGGATCATAAGTAGACCTTTACACTGGGAATTTGTTATCAAGCTATGCCGATGTCTATTGACGAACAAACAAGCAATTTGCTCTACGGTTTACCGGCTTAGCTGAAGTATGCAACCCGCTTGCACAAACACGCAGGAGGGACATGATGACGCTCTGATCATGTATTTACTACTAAGGCAGGCGTTTACCATCCTTTAGCGATTCTCAATCATCCAACAATTTGTCGATCAGCTCTGACAGGAGGATGTGCGATTGTATGCCAAAAGCCAGCGTGGCTCAGGGGCACTATGGTGTCGTTGTGGTTTGAAGGGGGGTTGGAAACTTTAACAACGGTAATCCTTACTGCTAAGTTTACCCATCTGTAAGTTCAGAATAAAGTTCCCAAGCGTACAACAGCGTGTTTTGCGGCAACAGCGGCAATCTATATTCATGCCAAAACCATACAAGACGTTCTAGAGGCTGTCATATTTAGAGCCTGAATCCTCATGCTGAAAGCAGTTCAGCCCCTAGCTAGTTTGACAAAGCGGGCGCGGCAATGCTGATACCGAAAGGCTTTCGAGTTTAATTCATGACGCGCCCTAAGCCAGTATTTCACTGTTTTCCTGTTGTAGCGTGTTTGTAAATCTACCGTTGATCGCACGCTACCGAATCTGTTGTATCTCTCACATATTCACTCAAGTAGGATTTTGGCTATCTATGGTGACACTCGCATCTTTTTAATCGTGATTCAGCTTATTTACGTATGAATACTGGATTGATTCGGCGTCTTCGACAGGCTCAAAAAATTGCACTGTTCTCGATAGTCTTGCAAACTCGCAGTCAACCTTTTGATGACATTTTTGCTGTAGTTGATTGTTGTCCTTTAAAGATTGCCTGTGTCGAGCCTTAGACTGTGCTGCACTTGCGTATTCTTAGCCACTCACAAAGTCACGCCCTGAATGACGATAGAAACATAAACTTTATTCATGAAAACTTTATGTTTATTGCGCCCAACAAGCATAGAAGTTTTTATCTAAAGTGTATCAAAGCTGCATCTCTAGAAAGGTAGGAGTTCTCAAGACGGCAATCGCCATACCGGCAAAGGTTGTTCAGGATGACCTCAAGGAACACTGGTTCTGGCAAAAGCTTTGCTGGCGGTTATTTTAGAACTCTACATCGCTATCTTCTTTGCTAACTCTCAGTCGATTGGAACAATTGCTTTAAGCTCGTGTTTTAACCACAAGTGTTGCGGATAGTTGACCCACCGCAAAGCCTGTCTTGCTCATGCTTGCTTATAGACTTGCAGTCTTCTGCTTAAGTCTAGATAGAATGCGGTGCATTTCAAAGTAATTACGCAGGCACTTCCTGAGTGCAAGTAGGACAATGAAGTGACAGACAAGTCAGGGTGGCTTACAAGCTTATTCTTTTTGTAGGGGCAACTTTTTCTGATGATCTTGAATTAAATATCAAGTGTTTCAGTTTAGGCGATTCCTTCAGTTTCTTGTCTATTTTCTGAGGGCACCATAAGCCAGCGGTATAGAATTCGGCACTAACTTTGGGAAGTACATTGACACAATATCGTCCTGGGCTAGCTAAAAGAGTCTCGTCGCCCGTCCTATGGCGAGGTCAACCAGCAACCTATCATCTCAAAATCTATGCATTTGAGAATCAGGAACTGTTTGGGGCGATGACAGATGGATTGTTCGCATTGGGTGGCATCGGTCAAATAGCGGCTGATGAGTGGATACGCTCAACGCATGCTTACAAGAACATTGATGTAGATGTGTGGCTGGTTATGCCAGATCACTTGCAGGCAATTGTCAGTATCCTAGATGCTCCCACTTCGCCGAGCTACGGCATTCGGAATCGCAAGCCTCGTCTACTATCTTCGTTTATTGCAGGCTACAAGGCGGCGGCGGCTAAAAGAATCAACTTGCTGCGAAACGCCCCAGGGAGCCCTGTTTGGCAGCGCAGCTATCAAGAACGATTGCTCCCCGACGAGATTGCGCTTGAGCGAATGCGGCAGCTGTTACTTAAGCAAGCCAATGTGCAGACTCCAGGTGGTACGTCGCTGGCTTAGGGACTGTCATCATTTAGAGCCTGAATCCTCATGCTGAAAGCGGTTCAGCCTCTAGCTAGTTTTACCAAGCGGGCGCGGCAATGCTTATACTAAAAGGCTTTCGAGTTTAATTGATGACGCGCCCTAGTAAAGCTCTAATGGTTTCAAGCATCTAGTGTATTAGGTAATAGACCTTGAGGCGGATTGATTTCTACGTAGCCAGCTTTGAGGTTGACGACAGGAACAATTTCTTTCACAAAGGGTACGAGAACTGGCCGTGAACGTTGTATTCGCTTCTTCTCATGTGATTCTTGATGCCGCTGCATCTGCTCTGAGTCGTCATTGTTAGTTGCTAGCAGCTCGATCGCCAGCAAATCGTTGCCTGCCGAATATAAGTCAACAATCGTGCCAATCGTCGTGCCGTTTGCTTGCAGTCGTACCTGTAACCCTAGTAGATCAGCAACATGAAATTCATCGGGGTCAATAGGAAGCCGATCGCTACGCGGCACATAGAGTTTTGCATCTTTTAAGGACTCCGCCTGGTTGCGATCACTTACACCTGCAAGCTTGAGAACATAGAGCCCTTTCCCTTCCAGATAGCGTCCGGACAGCAATTGGATAAGTTCGGGTTCTACCTGCTGTGGCCGGCATAACCAGCGATCGCCTGGATCGAGAAATCTTGCCGGAAAATCACTACGCGGGTAAACGCGCACGGAACCATCCAATCCCTGGGGCGCTACAATTTGCCCAATTTCCAGCCAGTCCTGATTTTCTGTATCAATAGCCATTCTTCAATTCTTGTCATCAAGGACTGGTGAGTATAGGTACTTGAGTATAGATGGCATCCACAACAGTTGCTAGATGACGGACCCCAGTAACGATTTCGGCATCAGTGGCGGTTAGGCTGATGCGGATACATTGCTGGGTGTGCGTCCATTCCTCCTGTAGCCCAGGGAAGAACGGATTACCTGGCACGACTATGACGCCATACGCTTTCAGACGCTGATAGAGCTCGGTATCCTGTACGGGCATTGCATCAAACCACAGCCAGGCAAAAATAGCGCCTTCTCCCCGATGTAGATACCAGGGCACAGCATCAGGCATGTACTGTCTTAAGCTATCCTCTAATACCGCGAATTTGTTTTGATAGTGGGGCCGAATGACCGCTTCTGAAATTTGCGCGAGGGCACCCGACTGAATGGCGCGTGCAGCGATCGCCTGCCCATATCGCGATGAGTGAATACAAAGATTGGTTTGAAAGGATTGTAGAACCTGAATAATCGCTTCATCGCCCAGGGCAATGCCGATGCGCTCGCCCGGTAGACCCGCCTTCGACAGGCTCATACAGTGCACCATATTCGTGCGAAAGATGGGCGTCATGGCCGTAAAGTTCAGGGCCGGATAGGGACAGGCATAGGCCGAGTCCACAAAAACAGGTACGTTTTGAGGTACTGCCAGATCGGCAATTCGATGAACCTCTTCATCGGTCAAAACATTGCCGGTTGGGTTGCAGGGGCGCGAAAAGAGAATAAAGCCACTGGTAGCCGTAATTTCCAGTTGGCTAAAGTCCGGACGATATTTGAAGCGATGGGGACTTGCATCGATTTGAATTGTCGGTTTGTAGGCTTTGACCGCTTCTGGAAACAGAGAAATACCGCCATATCCTGTGTAATCAGGGCTTAAGGGCAACACAATTTCCTTTAGGTGCCCGTCACGGGTGTAGCCCCCAAAAGCATTCGCCGCAAAGAAATAGAGCGCTTGACTCCCTGGGGTAATCAAAATATTGCGATCGCTTAGCGATGTTCCATAGCGTTGATTGAAGTCGGTTAAGACCGCTTGAATCAAAGGTGCATAGCCCTGACTGGAGCCGTACCGACACACCACTTCGCCGTATTCTGGACTGGCCAGAAGGTCAGCAGTACAGTCACGCCACAGCTGCTCAACTTCAGGTAGGATGACTGGGTTGCCTGCACTGAGATTAATAAAGGTTTTCCCGTTGCCTGCCCGCAAGGTTTCAACAATGTCCTTCATGATGGCGCGAACCCCTGTCAGGTGCGACATCTGGTCACCAAATTGAGTCAGGGCAGGGTTCATAGGACAATACCGTGCAAATGCAACGACGCTCAGAATTTTGAAGAGGCCACGGAGCTTAGCTGGGTAGCATCTTTAAGCGTGGCAGGATTCTAGCGCAAAGTGGCAGGAATCCCTAGCTCCAAAAGCGAATGAAGATACGCCAATGAGCCGGAAATCATGAACACATTCACGCTGGGAGCGATCGCGAGTTTAGTCGCGGGCCTAGGCACAGGCATTGGGGCACTTCCTGTGCTTCTGCCCCTAACCCCATCCCGCGAAACCGAGGGTATCCTCCTGGGTATTGGCGGTGGCATTATGCTGGCGGCGACTTCTTTTTCCCTCATCTTGCCAGGAACCGAGGCGGCCCTTGCCCTGGGGTATTCTTCCGTGATTGCTGCGGCCATTATGGTGGTTGGGGTGTTGCTGGGTGGCATACTGCTGTGGACTGTCCATAACCGCTTTCCCCATGAGCACATCTTTAAGGGGCAAGAAGGCCCGAAGGTGGAAAACTTGACTCGGGTCTGGCTGTTCGTTGCAGCTATCACGCTCCACAACTTTCCTGAAGGCTTAGCGGTAGGCGTTGGCTTTGGCGGGAGTGAACCGAGTAGCGCGATCGCCCTGACCCTGGGTATTGCGCTCCAGAATATGCCCGAAGGCTTAGTCGTCGCCTGGGCCTTGCGCAATCTGGAATACTCGCCCCTATACGCCCTCGGCATTTCCACCTTGACCGGGTTAGTTGAACCGATTGGTGGCATTGTCGGCGCAGGCATCGCCACCATCGCGCAAGAGGCTCTACCGTGGGGCATGGCAGTGGCGGCAGGGGCTATGTTGTTCGTCATTGTGGACGAAATTATTCCTGATATTGACCAAAAGAATATGGATCAGCGCGGCACGTTGGGTGTGATGCTTGGCTTCGTCGTCATGATGTTTCTAGATATTGCTTTGGGATAGAGAGGGGGGGCGTTGGAGTATCGATTCTCTTGGTTAGCCCTGTCAATGAAGATGGAGCGTAGGGGAGCTGGGGAGCAAGATTTGTAGTGGTAATTGGGCGATTTGGAGTTACTCAAGGGTACGAATGGTGAGTACTTGCGGGGGAGTCGAATCGGGCGGATATATGAAACTCGCTTGGATGACCTGCTGACTGCCAGGAGCCAGGTCTAACGTCAGCAGCGGTTCTACCACTTGCCCTGCACGATGCCAGAGATGGATATACCGATCAACTGGCTCGCCTTGGGCATCAGCGTACTGCAACCGTACAGTGCCTCGAAAAAACGGATGGGTGAGGGGCGGTGTGCGAAAACGTAGTGCCCCTGTGGACAAACTATCTTCTTTAAGTGGGGTTTCCAGACTCAGTGTGACTGTCTTAGTCGCTTGCGTAGGGTTGAACAGCGGTAGCGTCAGATCGTAATGAACGCCATAGTTGCCATGGGCTGCATAGGCTGTGTCGGGATAACGGGCAATCAGCGGAGCAGTTTGCACCTGATCGGTGCCTAAACGCCCACCTCGTAGGGTGCTGATGCCATAGGCGATCGCCTCACCAACCGGAGGAATCGTCAACACCGGGGAACCGTCATCAGCTAGAATCCCTGACCAAGTAGAGCCCATTTGTACCCCAGCGACCCGTCCGTAAATAAGCTCACCACTCTGCTGCTCGGGAGGCGTCGGCACCTTATCCCGTGGCCCCGCCAAGCTACCCGTGTGCAAGAGTGTGCGCCATTCGGCCAGAGTCGGTTGGCGTTCTTTTCCCTCATGGTCGATGGGTGCATACATGGCCAGACTCGCTGCATACACTGGCTGATCGCTATGCGCCTGAATAAACGTCGAGCGTCCATTCACGGGACGGGCTAAGTTGCGTACTGGCATAGAGTGGTTTAGGAGCATCACCTCCTCGCCCGGTGGAATCACCAGTTGCTCAGGGATATCGGTCTGATGCTGCCCCCGCATCACCCAGTCCACCGCTCGACTGCCAGGGCCAGCGTGAATTGCCCCTGTTGGGTTGTCAGCTTGCGGCGGTTGTTCTTGAAAGGGGGCTTCGCGTAATTCGTAGCTGGCCGCTGGCCCGATATCCACCGTGGCGGTTTCTGAGCTGGCATTCCGCAGCAGAATGCCCACATAAAGCGTTTTAGAGTCTGGCGGCGTATGACTGAAATGGTGCGCGAAGAGATTGAAGTGACCTTGAAAGGCAGAGTTTAAGTGGGCCTCAGGATGAGCTTTGCCATCAGGTGGTAGGGTCGAAAGCAAAATACCTTCTGTCTTAACCCATTCCGGGCTATTGCTGTTGAACATCGGCACCATGTCCAATTGTCCAGGCAGCGATCGCACGTCTGCCGACTGGTTCAAAATCTCGACAGGTGCGTTGAAATTAAACGGTGGCCCAGCAGGTACCAAGGTCGAGCCACCTAAAAACAGACTGAACAGTATTGATCCCAGCGATAGAGACTGCCGCATTGTTTTTGCTCACGCCACAAACGCTATCTACAGACCCATCCAGACTAATTTCGGTTGAGCCTCACTAAGTCAATCGGGATGCCGCTGCTCTCTTAGTCTAAATACTACGAATACAACAGGCCCATCTCGTCCCGCAATGCTAGAGTTCATCATGCTTCAAGGGCTAAAACATCAAAGACGGCCCGCTACTGTAGTCATCATGCGAACAACTGAACCACGTTTGGGGCGTTTCTAAGTAGCTAGGCCGATTCAAATGTAGGATGGGTTAGCGGTAGCGAAACCCATGCGGACGCTGGGTTTCGTTCCTCAACCGCAACCTGCGATATCTTACATTTAATTGCAACTTCCTACTTGTAACCCTAAGTGTGACAAATCTAGGGGCGTATTTTTACCGCAGTTTATGTGATGAAATAAGCTGAAACTGCGCTATGCTTGCTCGTTGATTGCTACAGGGCTTTTAGCAAGCCAATTCACTCATCTCCAGCTTGTTTTGTCGGGGGAAAGTGCGTTTATGAAGCGCCCGTTTCAAAAATCTTTACGCCGTCCAGAAAACCTATCACCCACCATTCGGTACGCACGGCGGCGCGCGCCGTGGCTGTTGCCAATAGGTATCTTACTTGGTGGCGCGATCGCCATGTGGAGCACTGTCGACTTCTTCTCCCAGGCCGTTGGGGAATCAGCGGAGCCCGTGAACGCGAGTGCTGTTGCGGTGGGCGGTGTCTGGAGCCAGGCGTCTTTTCCCGTTGAGAACTTTCAAGCCTACACCTCACCCTTTGGCTATCGACAGGATCCCTATAGCGGGGGACAGCGTTTCCATTACGGATTAGATTTGGCCGCTCCATCCGGCAGCTACATCCGTAACTGGTGGCAAGGTCAGGTCATTGAAGTCTCGGATGATAGCGCCTGTGGTACTTCGGTCGTTGTGCAATCCGGTAGCTGGCAGCATATCTACTGTCATATGCATGGCCACGTCACGCAAGACGCTCAGGGACGTGTCCTCGTCGACAGTACGGGTGGATTGCGTATCCGTGAAGGACAACAAATTGGAACGGGTGCCCGTATTGGGCGAGTGGGCATGACGGGACGAACAACCGGCCCACATTTGCACTGGGGCCTAAAGTACAGCGGTAATTGGGTTGATCCAGCCCTTGTTTTACGAGCTATGTACAGTAGCCAGCAGGCGGCGATGGGCGGCGGCTAGCTAGTCCCTCTAATTCCGCCTTCTGAATTCCACCTTCTGTCTACTCATCATGACTACCGTTTAACCGCCAGCGTTAAGCCATCGCCAATCGGCACAAGGCTAAGGTCTATGCGTTCGTCTTTGTGGAGTTTTTGGTTGAAGTCGCGTATTCTTTCCGTTCGTTGATTAGTTACGGTGGGATCAGCGACGCGTCCATACCAAAGCACATTATCGATCGCAACTACCCCTCCAGTTCTAACTAGAACCAGTGACTTTTCGTAATAAGCGTCGTAGTTGCGTTTATCAGCATCGATAAACACAAAATCAAAGCTATCGGCAGCACCCTCAGCTATCAATGCGTCGAGCGTTTCTAAGGCTGGCCCGATACGGAGATCAATCTTGTCCTGAACCCCTGCCTCTTCCCAAAACTCACGCGCGATCGTCGTATGTTCCTCGCTGATATCACAGGCCACTAGCCGTCCGTCGGGGGGTAAAGCGAGCGCCACAGCAAGCGCACTATAGCCCGTGAAAACACCTAGCTCTAGGGCTTTTTTGACCTGTAATACCTTGATCAGCAACGCCATGAACTGTCCCTGCTCAGGGGCAATTTGCATTTGACCCATGGGATAAGTCGCCGTGCGATCGCGCAGTGCAGCCAGTGCGGGATGTTCCCGTAACGAGACCCTTAATAGGTAGTTGTATAGCTCTGCGTCTAGTCCCAGTGTCCGGTTCGACATTGCGTCCCCTATCTTGAATTTCTAGTTTCCTGCAAAGGATATAGCTGCCACCAAGGCCGTTGGCATAAGCTATTGCTCTTCTGAGCCAAGCTACATATTATTTGCCCGGTGCATCGCTTAGGATTAGGTTAAATACTTGGGCAGTGCTCATGGAACACAGTCAGGTCATCCAGCTGGCAGCGATGCCGGGTTGGATTATTGGCATTAGCCATACCCAAGGTCGCGGCTATCAGTGTTGGATCATCAATCCCACGCTGGACGTTCTGAATGACGGTACTTTATATCGAACCAGTAGCGCCGCACTCACTGCCGGTCGAACCTTTGTGGAGCGACATTTTTAACCGCGAACACGGCGCGACACAGTTTCAGGCACAATGGCACTGTGCTGATGCCCCATCAGCTAAACCACCCAGCCCCGAGTGAGATGACCTGATTCCGTGTTAGCAATCTACCCCGGCAGTTTCGACCCCATTACCCTAGGACATCTGGACATTATTACCCGCGCCAGCCGTCTGTTTGAGAAAGTCATCGTTGTTGTTTCCAGTAACCCCAACAAAATGCCGTTGTTTACGGCTGAGAAGCGGATGGCCCAGATTCGGCAGTCGGCGCATCAGCTTAAGAATGTCGAAATAGACTGTTTTGACGGTTTAACAGTTACATACGCCAAAATGAAGCAAGCCCAAGTGATTTTGCGCGGTCTCAGGGTTCTTTCCGACTTCGAGAAGGAACTCCAGATGGCCCATACCAACAAGACGCTGGCCCATGATTTAGAAACTTTATTCTTGGCGACTTCTACGGAGTATGGTTTCTTAAGCAGTAGCCTAGTGAAAGAAATTGCTAAGTTTGGAGGGCCGATTGATCACTTGGTTCCTCAGCATGTTGCCCTGGACATATACCAATGCTACGCCACGACCTGACGTTTCCTGACTCGTCCGACAACAACTCAAAGGGTACTCAGTCGGCTGACTATACGGTTCAGCCAACTGAGGCGGTGCGTCGTCTAGACATTCAGCAGTCGCTCAATGTATTGGAGGAGCTGATTTTAGCCAGCCCTCGGGTTCCTTTTTCCCGTCGTACGTTGATTGACGAAGACAAGCTGCTGGAACAACTGGATCGCATTCGTTTGAATCTGCCCAGCGTTTTTCAAGAAGCGATTCAGATTATCCAGCAGCGTGACCAGCTGTTGGGTGAGGCAGAGCAATATGCGCAGGAAATGGTGAATGCGGCAGCGCAAGAAGCCACTCGCCGGTTAGATGACTTGGGCATTGTGCGGCAGGCGGAGGCAGAAGCGCAACAAGTTAGGCAGCAATTGCAGGCGGATTGTGAAACGGTGCGATCGCAGACTAAAGCTGAAATTGAACAATGGCAGCAGGCCGCTCAGCAGCACTGGGAGCAAATCAAAACGCAAACCGAAGCCGAATGCCAAGCCATGAAGCAGGATGCGGATCTTTACGCAGCTCAAGTGCTGCAACGGATTGAGCAACAGCTAGCCGAAATGTTGACAGTGGTTCACAATGGCCGTCAGGCGTTACCGATAACGGACATGCTGCCTGGGGCAGGTAGTACCCATCAGGAACAGGCCACTTCCCGACAGCCTAAAGCCTTGCCTCAACCCAGAGATGCCCGCTCAGGGCGATCGCGACAGCAGCCTGGGAATTAAAAGGCAGAAGGCAGAAGGCAGAAGGCAGAAGGCAGAAGGCAGAAGGCAGAAGGCAGAAGACTCCTGGATTCTGACTCTTAACCAGCCACAATTTCCGCCTCAGACAGATACCCGTTGACGGCACAACTCACACTTAAAAACTGAGCACTTAAAACTCGTACACGCCTAAGCACACTAACTCGTTGACCGTCATCCATGCTGACTTATCTCAAGGGCACCCTCACAGACGTTCAAAAGCAGGGGGGGCATCGAGTCACGATTACCGTTGAAGTTCATCAAGTCGGGTACGAAATTCAAATTACGAGCCGTTTGTTGGGAGAACTTCCCCCGTTTGGTGAACCTGTGCAGATTTACTGTCACCTCCAAGTGCGTGACGATCAGCCGGTTGTCTTCGGATTTAGCAATCGACCCGAGCGGGATGTGTTTCGTCAATTGGTGAGCGTTAGCGGCATTGGCCCTCAAATGGCAATGGCGCTACTCGATACGCTGGGCTTTCAAGAGCTGATTCAGGCCGTGGTTTCTAGTAATACGCGACTGCTTTCGCGGACACCAGGGGTGGGCAAGAAGACCGCCGAACGTTTGGTGCTAGAACTAAAAACGAAACTTGCTGAATGGCGTCAACAGTCGGGGTTAGAAGTGGTTCCTGGGGCGAGTCCGGTTGCTACCGTGCAGGAAGATGTGGAAATGACGCTGCTAGCTCTAGGCTATACCAATGGCGAAATCGTGAAAGCCTTGCAGGCTGTTGGGCGCAGCAGCCCTTTGTCGAAAACCTCAGACACCGAAGCCTGGATTCGCGAGGCGATCGCCTGGTTAAGCCAAACCGCTTAAAATGCGAAGTCCACTCAAGGATAGACGTGTGATATGCTTGAATACCTTGTCAACTAATACCCAATTTTCCTGAGCGACTCCTTTGACCTATGGCATTGCTACAAGAGCGTAAACAAGAACTCATCTCAGAGTACCAAGTCCACGAAACAGACACTGGCTCCGCTGAAGTTCAGGTAGCCATGCTGACGGAGCGCATCAATAAGCTCAGCACTCATCTGCAAAGCAACAAGAAGGATTATTCCTCCCGTCGTGGTCTGCTGAAAATGATTGGTCGTCGTAAGCGCTTGTTATCCTACATCGCCAAGAAGAACACGAATCAGTATAAAGCGCTGATTGCTCGCCTGGGTTTACGTCGTTAGTACCCCGCGAATATAACTGTTGCCTTTCAATGAGAGCTAGGTATGCCTGCCGACGACGACCGCTCGCCTCTACCCTTTGAGCCCACCAGTAAGCGCCCAAAGCCTCCCAAATCATCGCCGCCCCCTAAGAGCGCGAAGGGTTCTGTCGCTAAAAAAAAGGATGCGCCAGCTTCAAAAAGCAAGCAGCGCTACAGCAAAGAGGAAACTGAAATTCCCGAAGCGGTCAGCCGTCGGATGTTGCGTCGCATGTTTTTCTTCTCAGGGATTCCCGTTAGCCTGGGCGTCCTTATTTTCTTTGCCAGTTATGTGGTCATCATTCAAGGCCTTGCCGAGCTACCCAATGTCGTTGTTTTGCTCACGACGCTTGCCTGCTTTGGGTTGAGCGTTGTGGGGCTGAGCTACGGGGCGCTGTCTGCATCTTGGGAAGAAGAGGCGACCGGTGGTCTACTCGGAGTTGAGCAGTTCAGAGTTAACTTTGGCCGGATGGTGGGTTCCTGGCGGGAAGCTCGGGAAGAACGCCGTAAGAACCCTTAAGCCAAAGTCAAGATTGCCAGCGATCGCCCCAGGTTAACCAGCGGTTGACCTGGGGTTATCTATTGGTCGAAATAACGGTATGGCTAGTTGTCTTCTTATACCTCAAGGGGTGAAGATAGCCTTTATCCATCTAGATAGCCGTCGCCAGTTTTGCTGCACCAAGACGGCAAGCCATCGGGTTAGGCGCTGAACATCGGATAACCGACGGTGCTTAATCTAGATGGCCACAGCGATAACTTCAGTGGGCATTCCTGGCTATGGCTACCGATTACCTCGAAAAAATTCTGACCGCCCGTGTCTATGATGTAGCTCAGGAGACCGCGCTGGAACTCGCCCCCCGACTGTCAGAACGATTACGCAACACCGTTTACCTCAAACGCGAAGACATGCAGTCGGTCTTCTCCTTTAAGCTGCGGGGAGCTTACAACAAGATGGCCCAGCTCCCGGCCCATCTATTGCAGCAGGGCGTGATTGCGGCCTCTGCTGGCAACCATGCTCAGGGCGTCGCGTTAGGCGCAAAGTACCTGGGCACAACGGCCATTATTGTGATGCCCACCACGACCCCCGAACTCAAAGTCAAAGCGGTGAAATCGCGCGGGGGAATTGCGGTTTTACATGGCGATACCTTCGACGATGCCTATGCCCATGCCTGTCAACTTGCTGAAGCAAAGGGCATGACCTTTATTCACCCCTTTGATGATCCCGAGGTGATTGCTGGGCAAGGCACGATTGGGATGGAAATTTTACGCCAGCATCAAAAGCCCATTCATGCCATCTTTGTCGCCATTGGTGGGGGAGGACTTATTTCGGGGATTGCGGCCTATGTCAAGCGACTTCGTCCTGAGATTCGCATCATTGGTGTGGAACCGGTGGATGCCGATGGTATGTATCAATCCCTACAGGCTGGCAGCCGGGTGGGACTAACCGAGGTTGGTCGATTTGCCGATGGCGTGGCGGTCAAGCAGGTGGGAGAAGAGACCTTTCGCCTCTGCCAACAATATGTGGATGAGATTTTGCTGGTCAACACGGATAACATCTGTGCCGCCATCAAGGACGTGTTTGAAGATACGCGCTCTATTTTGGAACCGGCAGGGGCACTGGCGATCGCGGGCATGAAAGCCTATGTGGAGCGGGAGCAGCTAGCGGATGAGACGCTGGTGGCCGTGGCCTGCGGGGCGAACATGAATTTCGATCGCCTTCGGTTTGTGGCGGAACGGGCGGAAATGGGGGAATGCCGCGAGGCGATTTTTGCCGTCAATATTCCTGAAAGTCCCGGCACTCTGCGGCGGTTCTGTGAATGTATCGGCAAACGGAACCTGACGGAATTCAATTACCGCATCGCGGACAATACCGAAGCTCATATCTTTGTCGGCTTACAGGTCAAAAATCGTGAAGATGCCAGTCAGATGGCCGCTTTGTTTGATGCCAGTGGCTTCCAAGCGATCGACCTCACGGATGATGAGCTGACCAAAATGCACCTGCGCCATATGGTGGGCGGGCGATCGCCCCTGGCGCAGAATGAATTACTGTATCGGTTTGAATTTCCTGAATATCCCGGCGCTCTCATGAAGTTCCTCAACTGCATGAGCCCTAATTGGAATATCAGCCTGTTCCACTATCGGAACAATGGTGCTGATTACGGTCGCATTGTGGTGGGTATGCAGGTGCCGCCTGCTGAAATGGAGGATTGGCAGGCGTTTTTAGAAACGGTGGGGTACCGTTATTGGGATGAAAGCCAGAATCTTGCCTATCGCTTGTTTTTGGGATGAACAGGTCTGGCGGAGTGTTTGAGGGAAATGCTGATTGGGTAAGGAGACAGTAGTCAGTAGCCGGGAGTCAGGAGAGAATTGGATTCTGGCTACTGGCTATTGTCTCCTTTAAGGAGCCGCAACTTACCGTCACCAGAATCCCTGTCGCTCACTCCGGCCAAGTCAGCAAGCGAGCTTCGAGGTTTGTCCAGTCTTGTTTTCTAATGTGGATAGCAGCATCTTTGCAGCTAAACAGGAGTTCTGTTGCATAGAGATAGTCCCGCAAAGCTTCAACTTCTTTCAGAGTCAAGGTCAGTTCCTCTTTGCTCAAGTCCAGGGTATTGAGCCATAGGGCTTCAAGCTCATTCGCCCAATTCCTCCAGTCAGGACTGGAGGAATCTTTACTCGGGATTGTCTCTGCCATCCGCTGAAGATGATCCGGCAATTCCGTGATCTTGGGCGTGTTAAATATGTCCCTCAAGCTGGCGCTGTCGATGTCGATGTCGCTGGCGATGGCGATGTCGCTGGCGATGGCGCTGGCGATGTTGATGGCGCTGGCGCTGGCGATGTCGCTGGCGATGGCGATGGCGCGGGCGATGGCGCTGGCGCTGGCGATGGCGCTGGCGCGGGCGCTGGCTGCTGCTCGTCTAGCTGTGAGGTTAACTTCTCCTTCTGAATTTGTCGTACTTCTCTCTGCCCACCGAATTAGCGCAATCAGCTTCGGATGCCTCGCTAGGTAGTGACGAGAAGCAGCTTCAATTGATTCTAGTAAGTTGATAGCCCTGCTTCCAGTCAGTCCTGAAGTCAGCAAGAAAACTTCCCGCCAACGTTTGTCCGTCAGGTGTTTGATAAGTTCACCTTCCAATCCCAGCTCTTTAACATGAAACGCTGTCAAGTATTCTTGCAGCGTCAGATGGGAAAAGGAATAGATGTCAGTGGCCCGTTCCACCAAGATCCCCTGCTGTTTTTCAATGGCCTGTAAGACCGCTGCCCCATTTAAGTACCTGGATGCCTCCAAGGTCTCAGCCAAAAACTCACTGATACGGTCAATGATGTCGTCTTTCAAAAAGAACAGCTGGTCTTGCTCAAAGCTGTTGTAGGCAATTTGAGCCAGGAGTACCTTCTCTAAATCAGCATGAAAGCCCTCATAGATCGGGTCTTGCTCCAATCGCTTCTGAGCTGCCCAGTCAGATAGCAGAATATCTAAAGCTTTACCGTACAGAATGCTGCGCTGGGTAGGCAGTATTTGTTGGCGGTCATACACTAAGCAGAGAAAGGTGAGCAGGAGGGGCGTCTGAGCCAGTTCTTTAGTAGCCTTGTTCTCGTCCTTTTGCAGCAGTTCCCAATATTTATCGGCAGTACTAGCATCTAGGTCTGGCTGAGCACTGAACCAGCGACGGATGAACTGCTCAATTTGCTCGTCATCAAACTCGGCCAATGTGACATCCGTGAACCGTTGAAAGAAGCTACGATAGGCAGCAGTTCGGCAGGAAGCAATAAAGGTGTTTGTGTGGTGGGCATCAACAAAGTTTTCAATGTGCTTGATAACCCGATTGAGATTTTGGGTGGGCACCTCATCGAGCCCGTCCAGTAGCAGCAACAATTTTCCTTGAGCCAGTGAAGCGTCTGTAAATGCCACTGATTCTGGAAAGCCGCAGGTCGCGAACTCGGCAGAGATTTTCTGTTTTAGGTTAATGGTTTCATTCCGCAGTTCCTTCAGCTCAATCAGCACGGGAATGCAGTCCCGTTGAATTTGGCCGTTCTGCTTTAATGCCTCCAACCCTACCTTCCGCAAAAAGGTAGATTTCCCAATGCCTGGGCTACCCAACACCGTCAGAAACTGCTCAGCATTGGCAACTACCATGCCGTCAAGCCGTTCACCTTCTGCATCAAAACTGCGCCGTCCTTTGGCACGGTAGGTTTCTTCTAAGTCGTCCAGTCCAGAGAAGTGGCGAATACTTTTGTCGTCCAGGGTTTTGACTGCAGTGTAGATATCTTCCAGAGGTAAGGGTTCCTTCATCAACCCCGGCATGATCTTGACCTGGCAATGACGCTTGTCGTAGCGCTCTGCATATTCTTGGGCAGCTATAATGGCTCTCTGCTTAGCCTGGACTTCGGTGTAGGCACCCCTAATTTGCTTGGCCGCTTCACTAGTTCCTTTGAGAGCCGTTTCAATAACGGTTCCAGCAACCGCACCAATCGCACTTTCCAGCAACGCCATCCTCACTTTCCTTCAGGCAATTCCGGTTTCAGATACCCGAATCCTAGCTGCTGAGAATGGCGATGTCAGCCATCCTCTGTACCAGAGCTTGCGGGTCATCGAATGAATTATGAGAGGAGACTTCGGGCTTTCCCTTGCAGGACTATGAACCTCACCGCCTGCGGCACCTCTCCTTCGCAAGGAGAGGTTTAGCTAGGGTTCCAGTTCCTCTCCTTCGGAAGGAGAGGCTAGGTGAGGTTGTTCAGCCGCTCAAAGCTTGCTCAAAACCCTTGTCGTCTTATTTTGAGAGTGCAGCCTGAGGCTAAAGTCCTTGACTGACAGATGATAGAGCAACTCATGTGTAATAGATAGCCCAGAATTGGGGGGCAAGGGGGCCAGATTATTCCGCTAACAAGCAACGTCACTACCATCAGGGGCCGCGACGCCTACTTCCCGGCTACTATTTCTCGACTCCTGACTCCTTGCTCCTGACTCCTTCAAAGACTCGCCACCACCGTCTTCATCGCCGCATCCACCGTCGCGTACTGAAAAGAAAATCCAGCTGACTGCAAATGCTTCGGGAGAACCTGTTGCCCCTCCAGCACCACGATCGCCCCATCCCCCAACAGCGCCTCAATCACAAAGTCAGGCACGGGAAGCCAGGAAGGGCGATTTAAGGCCCGTCCCAGCGCCTCACAGGTTTCTGACATGCGGACGGGTTGTGGGGCCGTCGCGTTGTAAACGCCCTGCATTGTACCATCCGTCAGTGCCTTCACGAATATCGACACCAAATCATCAATATGAATCCAGGAAAACCACTGGCGGCCGCTCCCAATCGGGCCACCGGCAAACAGTTGAAAGGGGGTGAGCATTTTCCCCAGAGCACCCCCATTGCCCAACACAATGCCAATGCGGGGAATCACCAGCCGGACACCCTCTACAGCATCCACTTGGTGAGCCGCTGCCTCCCATGCCTGGCACACCTGAGCCAAAAAGTCATCTTTAGCAGGCGAACTCGTTTCATCAAAGACTGCCGTGTCGCTGGTGCCGTAGAAACCAACCGCCGAAGCACTGACCAATACACTAGGCTTCTGCTCCGCTTGGGCGATCGCTTCCACCAACTTTTCGGTTCCGATTTTGCGGCTGTCCAAAATCGCTTGCTTGTGGGCGGGCGTCCAGCGCTCGGAAATGGGGGCTCCGGCGAGGTTCACCACCCCATCACAGCCAGCAATCGCAGCCTGCCAATCACCGGAGGCTAAAGGCGTGTAAGCAACGGTTGTGACTTTAGGAAACGCTGAAGCTGGAAAAACGCGGCGTGCGCGATCAGGATCACGCGTCAAAACGAGAATTTCATGGCCTTCTTGATGCAGGCGCTGCACCAAATGACTCCCCACAAACCCTGTTCCGCCGGTAATGGCAACTTTCATGAACCCTGGCTCCTTCCTGCATGAATAATGAATGAGGCGTTGCTGACTTGCAAGTGTGACAGGACTTGCGCAGTTGAATCCGGCTATGGCCCCCCAACCCCCAATTCTGGGGGAGCCTGGATTCAAAGTCCCCCAGAATTGGGGGATTTAGGGGGCTCTTACGGACGCCCTATGTCAATAACTTCTCCCCCGCTCCCTTACCGTCTAACCTCTAATTGGCTTCCCAATGACGCCCTTCACGCTGAGGGTTGCCCGTTCGATTCACCGTAGGACATGCCATTGGCATCGGCATAGCGATACATAAACCGCATGAACCGTTCCCAATGATCTTCCTGATCAATGGCCAGCGTACATTCCACCTGCTTGAGGTCATCCCCTTCCGGCCCCGCAAAAATGAACTTGACGCCAGAAGGTTCAATGGTGATGATGCCCTCGCTATCCGTCAGTTTGAGCGCTTTGGAAAACCGACTCCGAAAGCTTTGGAACTGCTCAATCGCCTGAAGCCGCTCGAAGGTTAGCAACACTAAGCGATCGCCGGTTTGGCGATCGCGCCGCAAACTCACATTGCTAATTTCCTCGGGGATACCATCGTAAAACTCGACCGTGGGGGTCTCAGCAGTCATAACGGGTCTCAATACATCCAGATTTTCAGTATACCGATTTACCGAGATCACCCTCCAAGGCGGTATCCCTTGCCATACACCGTATGAATCAGCGGCAGCGTTCCACGCGGTTCTATTTTGCGGCGGAGCAAGCGCATCTGCGCTGCCAATACATTGCTCGTCGGTTCTTCAGCTTCATCCCAAACGGCCTGATAGATTTGGCTGCGGGTCAGCACCTGATCAGGATGACGGAGCAGGTAAGCCAACAACTGGGTTTCTTTCTCCGAAAGTTCAATGGTCTGTCCTTGTCGATAGGCCAGCTGATTCGCTTCATCCAGTTCAATATCTTCGTAGGCCAAACGGGAGCGACTGGGAGTATCCGCTCGGGGCGATCGCCGGAGCAAAGCCCGCACCCGCGCCAACAACTCCCGCAGCTCAAAGGGTTTAACCAGGTAGTCATCCGCCCCCGCATCGAGCCCATCCACGCGATCATCCAGCGTATCTTTCGCGGTTAAGAAGAGGACAGGCGTGGCGTCACCCCGCGATCGCACCTGCTGGCAAATCTCTATGCCACTCTGCACGGGCAGCATCCAGTCCAAAATCAGCAAATCATAGTTGCCCTGGGTCGCCAATTCACTCCCCGACTGCCCATCGTAAACAACATCGACCTGATAGCCCTCACGACTCAGGACGCGACTGAGGGGATCAGCCAGTTCAGCTTCATCATCCACTAAGAGAATATGCATACCCCTACCCCAGCAATATCGTCGATGTCGTTAATCCCAACTCTCTAAATGGCCTACCCCTGCTCCCCTAAGACTGATTCCTTACGCTAAGGAAAACCGATCGATGGAATACCAGTCTCGTATTCAGTGCAATATACAGAGGTTCTTATCCCAAAGACTGATTTAACTTGAACTCGCATGACTCATCCCGAACCTGATCCACGCGATCCAGGACGGTGGTGCGTCTTGGTCGTAGGCCGAAGGACGCGCGAAGCTGGGGTCTGGAGACAGCGAAATGTCCCCAGCACCGCTAACAACACCTTACCCGTTTCTCTCGATGCAAGCCTGCTGTTATTTTCCAGCCGTGAATTCAAAATTCTTCCAGTAGAGAATTAAACACCCCTCTCCCCCATCAAGAATCATGAATCCACCGGGGATCCGTTCGTTATGAACTCCTAACGCCGCATCGAAATGATACTTCTGCTATGGTTCCTTCTACTGCCGTCAACCCTATGGGATGCTACGTCAACGCCGACCCCTACCCCTATCCTTACAATGGTGATTTACGCCCCGACAACACCGCGCTCATCGTAATCGATATGCAGACAGACTTCTGCGGTCAGGGGGGATACGTAGACAAGATGGGATATGACCTGTCCCTCACTCGTGCGCCGATCGCACCCTTGCAAAAGCTGCTGGACGTCATGCGATCGCTGGGTTACACCATCATGCACACCCGCGAAGGGCATCGTCCTGACCTGTCGGATTTACCGGAAAACAAGCAGTGGCGATCGCGGCAAATTGGTGCGGGTATTGGCGATCCTGGCCCCTGCGGCAAGATTTTAGTCCGCGGTGAACCGGGATGGGACATCATTCCCGAGCTTGCGCCGCTCCCAGGCGAAGTTGTGATTGACAAGCCGGGTAAAGGGGCGTTTTATGCCACCGATTTGGATTTACTACTGCGTCGTTTGGGGATTCAAAACATCCTCCTCACAGGGATTACGACGGATGTCTGTGTCCATACCACCATGCGCGAAGCCAACGATCGCGGTTATGAATGTCTGATGCTGTCGGACTGCACCGGAGCCACCGATTATGGCAACTACCTCGCAGCACTCAAAATGATCAAAATGCAGGGGGGCGTCTTCGGCGCTGTTGCGACCTCCACCGACTTGATTGAGGCCATCCAACACTAACGCTATGGACACTGCGACCCTCGCTCAAGTAATACCCACAGAGCAACCGCCCAAGCTTGATGTCGTCAATATGACGAAACGATTTGGAAGCTTTACGGCTCTGGATAGCGTTTCAATGACGCTGCAACCGGGAACACTGCACGCGCTTTTAGGCGAAAACGGGGCTGGCAAAAGCACCCTGGTGAAGTGTGTGATGGGGTTTTATCGCCCCACTGCCGGACAAATCTTGATTAATGAACAGCCGCAAGTGATTCATAGCCCCAAAGATGCCCATAGCTGTGGCATTGGCATGGTGTATCAGCACTTCACCTCAGTCCCCGCCATGACCGTGGCTGAAAATCTAGTGCTGTCCCGTTATGACAACAAGACCCTCATTAACTGGAAGCATGAGCGGGACGAACTCCAGACGTTCATGGATAATGCCCCCTTCCACGTCGAACTAGAAACGCCCGTCAGTCAACTTGCGGCTGGCCAGAAACAAAAGTTAGAGATTCTGAAACAGCTCTATCTCAAGAGCAAACTGCTGATTTTAGATGAACCGACTTCAGTCCTGACGCCGGGAGAAGCCGATGAAGTGTTGGGACTCTTACGTGAAGCCGTACAGCAGGGCCAGTTGAGCGTATTGCTGATTACCCACAAGTTTCGGGAAGTCCAAGCTTTTGCCGATGAGGTCACGATTTTGCGCCGGGGCCAGTTGGCGGGGCAGGGACAGGTCAGCAATCTCACCATTCAAGGCATGGCGGAGATGATGCTAGGTAAGGCCCGTCAGTCCAAATCAGTCATCAAGGCCGCGTTAGAGGCAACCGTACCCGTACTCCAGATACAGGGTATTACTGCGAATCGCGATAACGGTTTACCTGCCGTTAAAGACGTCAGCTTGAATGTCCATAGTGGGGAAATTGTCGGCATTGCCGGTGTTTCGGGGAATGGACAACGAGAGTTGGTGGAGGTATTGGCAGGGCAGCGATCACCCATTGCAGGTCATCTCAAAGTCAATGGTGAGCCCTACACGGCGACTCGTGCCGAAATGTTCAAGCACAGCGTATATTCGTTACCCGAGGAACCGCTGCGTAATGCCTGTGTACCCACCATGAGTGTGGCCGAAAACATGGCCCTGCGAACCTTCGATCGCCCACCTCAGGCTAAATGGAACTGGCTGCTCATTCTGAAGGCCATCCGCACATCTGCGGTGAATCTAGTCAACACGTTTTCAGTCAAAACACCGTCGGTTGAAACCCCAGTCAGTCATCTTTCGGGGGGAAACGTGCAGCGCACCGTGCTAGCGCGAGAACTGGCATCCCATGAAGTCCGACTGCTGATTGCCGCCAACCCTAGCTTCGGTTTGGACTTTGCAGCGGTGGACTTCATTCACGACAAAATTGTGGAAGCTCGCAATCGCGGGGTGGCTGTACTCTTGGTGAGTGAAGACCTGGATGAGTTGTTAGCCTTGGCCGATCGCATTATCGTCATGAGTGAAGGGGACTTTGTGTACGAAAGCGCGATCGCTGGAGTCGACCTCACCTTAATTGGTCAGCGCATGGCGGGTCATTAACCCTCATGAGTACTTATTTATTGAAAGATGTTTGGACATTAGCAGAGCGGGCTAGTGAACTACCCTGGCAGACCTTTCGCCCCGGTGTCGACATCTATCGATTGTATGGGACTGAAGAAGGGGCTGCCGCTGCCCTGCTACGCTATCAGCCGGGGGCACAGGTGCCGCACCATGATCACACGGGCTATGAAAACATCCTGGTACTTTCAGGCTCTCAGGAAGATGAGCGAGGGGTTTATCCAGCCGGTACGTTTGTGGTTAACCCACCTGGCTCCGATCACGCCGTCAGGAGTCCAGAAGGGTGCCTGGTTCTGATTATTTGGGAAAAACCGGTAGCTATCCGCAATGAAATGCTGGCGCCGGGCACTAGCTAGCCAGTTCCTCAAAGCGATAGACGACAATACCAGTCTGGGGATGATTATCCACACCGACATAACCAGACTTCACCATATCCTGCAAAAGTGATTCGGTTTCGGCAAAACTGAATCCTGTGTCCATCACAGCCTGAGTGACAGAGAGTTGCCCTTTGCGTTTCTGGGCCGCCTTCAAGAGATTGACCATTTTCTCTTCCCGCGTCGGCATCTGGATCGTCTGCGCTGGCGTTGCGTGGGTGTTAATGAAGTCGTAGATGTCATTACCGTACTTTGCCTTCAGTCGCTTCAGCTGACGCTCTTCGGCCATGCCTGGGACAAGGAAAACATCGACGAATTGTCCCACCCCAAACAGTCCCCAAGTAAATAGCCACAAAAAGCCGGTCACGAATTTACGATTGTAGATGCGATGTAAACCCGCAAAACCAAAGAACCCCACCAACCAGAGAGCATAGGACGTCATCAATTGCTTATGGTTTTCCGATGAGGCTGTCATACCCAGGGGCTCCGACTTCGTGACACACCCCGATTTTAAGCAATACCTGAGCGGGTCGGTAGCCAAACATCTGCCCCATTCAAGTAGCAATCTCACTACCTGAAGCTAGATAACCATCCATTCATGGCTGGCTGCGATCGCGAAGAATTGTTACAATCTGTAACAGGTGTGGTTTGATTGCTTTCCTGAGCAAGTTATCTACGCCGCAAGAAAGCGTTTGTAGAGCTTTGGCTTTTTGTCTTGACGGAGTGTATGCAAGTAATTCAACTACTGCAGAGTTATGCGGCGGGTCGACGCGATTTTCGGAGGGTCGATTTTAAGGAAGCCTGGATGCCCGGCGTTCGTTTGAACCAGGTTAATTTGCGTGGGGCTGACCTGACTGGCAGCAATCTGAGTCAAGGCATGCTGCTTCAGGCAGACTGTAAGGGTGCCATGCTGTGGCGGGCTAACCTGGCCCAGGCCCAGCTGTGCCAAACCTCCTTAGCAAAAGCTAACTTGATTCGCTGCTGTCTACGCGATAGCAACCTAGAAGGCTGCTCTTTGCAAGGCGCTGATCTCCGTCTTGCTGACTTACAAGGGGCTCAATTGGTTGGTGCCAATTTACGCGATGCCCTCCTTTGTTATGCCAATCTCTCCGAGTGTGATCTGGAAGGCGCTGACTTGAGCAATGCTGACCTTACCGGGGCTGTCTTGACGGGAGCTAATCTCAAGAACTGTCATATGGCTAAAGCGCAGCTAGAAAGAGCTCGCTTACCTCAACCTGAGAACATCGGCTCTGGAGTGCTTCGATAGCAGCAGGGACGGAATGAGGTTCCAGGGGAGAAATAGCTACTACATCAATAGTTCACTCCGCCAAAGCTGAGCGCGGCAGATTAAGGCGCTAAATTGTGAAATGATTTGCTGTTGCGGATGAGAAGGACGGCGCTCAAATAGGTCAAACTTGGCGATCGCGGCCGCAATTGCCTGCGCCTCCTGCTTCGGTACGCCCTCTCTGACAAGCTTCTGCCAATAAGCCAGTGCGATCTTCTGAAAATAATCAGCCGGCGTAAGATCAAGCGCAGACACGGGGGCAGCAGACACGGGAGCAAGCGTGGTCGTCGTCATCGCTAAGGAACTGAACTCTACGAGTTTTATTATGGCGATGAGGGAAATTTTTTTCCGTGATTACACAGAGGTTTATCCGTGATGATAACCGCATCCAAGCGTGATGACGAAACCTTACTTCGGTGACTAACTAAGCTCTATTCGGTAAAACTCGTCACTTTTTCAGAGTGAGCCTGATCACAACCACGGGTGTCATATTAGGACGCCAACCGCAGCCCAACAACGACGTGGTTTAGCGAGAGCACGGCTGAGATCCCAGTCATACAGTGTTTTTACGGTTGATGTAGCTAACTCAACAATCAATCGGAAAGCGTAGGAATCCCGCGAACTTCCCCATTGCCTGCAATGATGGTGCCAATTTCATAAGCCTTGATGCTCTGCGCTTGAAAATGGGCGATCGCATCAGCAGTTGATTCAGGATCCACTATCAAAGCAAAACCAATCCCCATATTGAAGGTACTGAACATATCCACCGCAGACACGCGCCCAGCCTGCGCCAACCACTCAAAGATGGGCAAGACTGGCCAACTCATCGGTTGAATTTGAATCGCCTGTCCAGCTTGCAGACTACGCGGTAGATTTTCTGGTAAACCACCGCCCGTGATATGGGCCATACCATGAATCGGTAAGCCCCCTTTGAGGGCAGACAGCACGGGCTGCACATAGATGTAAGTTGGCGTTAGCAGGATATCCCCTAGAGACTGACCCTCAAGCAGTTCCGGACATTCATCCCAACCGTAACCACATCCGTCAGCATGCGCTGCTTCAGCCATAATCTTACGAACCAGACTGTAGCCATTGCTATGAACCCCCTGGCTAGCCAGGCCAATCACAGCATCTCCAGTTCGCACCTGAGAACCGTCTATCAGTTTGGCCTTCTCCACAATGCCCACACCAAAGCCAGCTAAGTCGTATTCGCCAGCCTTGTAAAAGCCAGGCATTTCAGCAGTTTCACCGCCCAATAGAGCACAGCCAGCTTGACGACAACCCGCTGCAATTCCTTCGACAACAGCCGCTAACTGCTCAGGTTCTAGCTGGCCTGTGGCAATGTAGTCCAAAAAAAACAGCGGTTCAGCACCACTGGTCAACACATCGTTCACACACATCGCCACAAGGTCAACCCCAACGCTGCTGTGCTGATTCAGGGCATGGGCAATTTTCAACTTAGTGCCGACCCCATCAGCCCCTGATACCAACACCGGCTCTTCATAGCCTGTCGGTAATTGAAAAAAACCACCAAAATTACCTAAGCCGCCTAGTACCCCGGCTCGATGAGTACTGGCCACACTTTGACGGATCTGCTCCACAAATACTTTGCCCGCAGTGATGTCCACCCCGGCTTCGCGATAGTCCATTCAGCCCTTACCCTTCAGACAACGTGGTATATCGACGCTGCCGAAGAAAATCCCGACAGCAGCCTTGAAAAATCACATTCTAAATGGTTTTGTTCGTAAGCTCAGTTCAACTAATGGATAAAGCCTACAAGTAAATAGTTAGTCGTCGATGATCCCCTTTTTTCAAGCCGCGGGCAACGACACAGATTCAGAGTTTGCTGCACGTGGAGTAGAAACATCACGACTGTCTTTACCCCTATTACGGATAGCAGGCAGCAGGGTAATTAACCATTACTTATCGAACTAATAGCTATCTACTTATTAGTCACCTTTAGATTTTCTTTGACAGTCTATTTGGTTGTCACTGCAAAAAGTTGCACTTAAGTTGTGTTGAGTCCACAAAACAAGGGGAATCTTCACCGCCCAAATATTGCTTTTCCAAAAGATTCAAATGATGAAAGATAAGTTTTCTTAACTGATGAGTATGGCTATCAAAGCGGCTAGAAAAGTTGACCTATCAGGCTTCCTGGAATTTGATTGGAATTCCAGGAAGTGTTGACAATTCTTGAGCAAGTTTGTTCGGCATCTTTCCTCGGATTGCCAACTCGAAGCTTCGTGCTAACTTACAGTTCGTTCAAAAGTTACGCAGAGTGATTTCGAAATGGGATCAAGTGAAAGCCATCTGTTTTCACAGTTTTTGGTTTTTGGCTGGTTTACTGGCACATTGATCCCGAAATTGTTGAGCTCCTATTAATTATATGAATCAATGTCTTTGTCGTAGCTTTGCGACCGCTTTATTTGTGTCTGTAGTCGCGACTCCCATAGGGGTCAGTGCCCAACAGATATCTGAGCTAGAGGCCGCGTTGCAAGCTAGCAGCAACTTAGAGACTAGCCCTGAGGTTATTGATGCTCAGGGGTCTGTATCGAAGGTTCAAACTGACGAAGCAAAAGCATCTTTCGAGACCGAAAATTCTGGCGAGGAACTCCCAGATTTTGTTCAGATCATTTCTCATTCGCTCGACACTAAGCGCGCTGCAACCCTCTATGTCAACGACATTCCCGTGTTGACTTTTGTCGGTAGCGAGCTATTTGCCTTGTCTGACAAGGGTGTTGAGAGCACCGTACAGGCTAATTCGGAACCCGATCCCGCTGATCGCGCAGCGGTAGTGGGCCAACAGCTGGGTCAGTTTCAACAAACAAACGGCTCACCCGAAGCCATCTTAGCTCAGTGGGATGCTGAGCTTGAGGGCTATGCTATTACCCTCGACGACACGGTATTGGTGCAAATCAACGACGCAACAATCCTGCCTGACACAACGGCTAATTTTGAGCAGGACGCGTTGCAGGCAACTAATCGCTTGCGGCGTCTTCTGGGGGGCGCTGAACCCCAATCTGAGGTCGCAGGCAAGCCTGAGCCTGAGCCAGAGGCACCTGCTGCTACTACTGCCGATAACTGGTCGGTGACGTCTGTATACACCGGGCAAGCCTCTTGGTATGGCCCTGGTTTCCATGGTCGCCGGACAGCCAATGGTGAGGTGTTTAATCAGAATGCGATGACTGCAGCCCATCGCACTTTGCCATTCGGGACTCAAATACGAGTCACAAACTTGCGAAACAATCGTCAGGTAATCGTACGAGTCAACGACCGCGGCCCCTTTACCGGTGGTCGTATCCTGGATCTTTCCGCTGGGTCGGCTCGCGCAATTGGCCTTGATCGCGCTGGCGTTGGCCCTGTTCGTATTGAGGTTCTTGCTAATTAGGTCTAACTGCGTCCATGGCACAGTTCTTACCTCGAGAACTCTAGTTTGCTAATCGGACGTGGTTGAGGCAGTGACTTCTGACCGATAATCGCTGCGCTGAGCGTATTGTTACGACCAGCAACTTTTGAACAATGCCAGCCGCACTCTAATGTCGGTTTGGACATTTCGCCAAGCCCCAGCACTTTGTTTACTGAAGGTGCCGGGGCTTTTTGCTGCCGGTAATTTCTGTGTTTTAGAAAAGCGTTTTTCTGAGCGGAGTCTGATAGCCTATATAACTTGTAGCTGCCCATGTAAACAAATATTGCTGTGACGAGGAGCGCAACTATCGCCTGTTGTGCTTAAACGCTCGCAATCTTGAGTAATAGATGTGGCTTTGTAGGTTGGCCAGATCCCCAACCTAACTGACGAGGTGTGTTGCGGCCACCGATTGGGCATGGGGTATCGCTGTTGTGCAGTACGGTGTTTCATAAGTGATCAGGGGTGGACATTCGGTGAGATTCCTCAAAACTGTGGAAGGATTAAGGAGTTGCCTAGCGGCTTGGCGACAGCCCTCAGCCGAAGAATATCCCGCGATCGCGACCATTGGCCTCGTCCCCACTATGGGAGCCCTACATCCGGGTCACATGAGCCTCATTCATCGCGCTCGACGCGAAAACGATCGCGTCGTGGTGACGATTTTCGTCAATCCGCTTCAGTTTGCCCCTAACGAAGATCTCAATGCTTACCCGCGTATCCTAGAGCAGGATTTGACCCATTGCCGCACGGCTCAAGTCGATGCTGTCTTTTGTCCGTTGCCGACCACGTTGTATGGACAAGCACAACCGGATGCGACAGCGCTCACGCAAGTGATCCCGCCCGCTAGCATGATGTCGCATCTGTGTGGCCCACATCGGGCGGGCCATTTCCCTGGTGTGACGACGGTCGTCACGAAATTGTTGAATCTAGTGCAGCCTACCCGTGCCTACTTTGGGCGTAAAGATGCTCAGCAGCTAGCCATTATTAGACGCATGGTTCGCGATTTGAACCTGCCGGGTGAAGTGGTGAGTTGTCCAACTGTGCGGGAGGCTGATGGCTTGGCCTATAGCTCTCGTAATCAATATCTGACGGAGGAAGAGCGACGAAGGGCCGTCGCGCTTTCCCAGGGGCTCCAAGCGGCTCAAACGGCCTTTAACCAAGGGGAACATCAGAGTAATGTTCTGGTTGCATTGGTTGAAGCTACCCTAAAGCGGGTGTCGTCAATCTCCCCTCAGTATGTGGAGTTAGTGCATCCAGACACGCTACAACCTTTGGAGACGATAGAAACTGTGGGCCTTTTAGCGATCGCTGCTTACCTCGGCAAAACTCGCCTCATTGACAATATTCTGCTGCGCTCTCGTCAACCGATTATCGCAATTGATGGTCCAGCAGGTGCTGGTAAATCGACCGTGGCCAGACTCGTGGCCGCAAAATTGGATTTACTCTATCTCGATAGCGGTGCCATGTATCGGGCCGTGACCTGGCAAGTGCTACAGTCTGGGATCGATCCGCAAGATGAAATTGCGGTGGCCGAGATTTTGGCTAACTGTCAAATCCATCTCGTTTCGGAGCCTCAAGCAGCTAGCGATATCGGCTTAACGCGGGTCTGGGTAAATGATCACGAAGTCACCCAGGCGATTCGGAGTCCCAAGGTCACAGCTCAAGTCTCGACCGTGGCGGCCCAACCAGCCGTCCGTCAGGTGCTGCTCCAGCAGCAGCAAACCTACGGTGATAACGGTGGTGTCGTCATGGAAGGGCGGGACATTGGGACCCATGTGTTCCCCTTTGCCGAACTGAAGGTGTTTTTGACGGCATCGGTACAGGAGCGCGCGCGGCGGCGGCAGCGAGATCTAGCGGCTCAAAATCAACCCGCTGTAAGTCTAGAATCCCTTGAAAAGGCGATCGATGAGCGCGATCGCAAGGATAGTACCCGCCGTGTTGCCCCTTTACGTCAAGCCAACGATGCGATCGAACTGGTAACCGATGGCCTCGCCATTGCCGAAGTGGTGGATGCCATTGTCAACCTGTATCGTGAACGTCTGGGTGATGGGTAATCGGTCAAGCTGAAAAATTCAGGATTGGGTCAGCTTAAAGCAAGCCAAAGGGAGTAGGGAGTTGTACAAATTCTGTGTGATAGCGCTACCGATCGAGCATCCCCTGCTGTCGCCGCCCCCTTAAAAAAGGGGCTCTTCACCAGCCGAATTGGCATGCCCCCTTTGCTCAAGGGGGTGAGGGCGGATCTATACCAATATGTGGATGTGTAGTCCAAGTTTAGAGAATGGGTATTAGGGGAGACATAACTCTCCTGCTTCGATTTAAGGCTGATCGAGTCAATTTTGAACATGTTCTCGTAGGGCTAGGTTTGGAGCCTTGCCGGGGGTGAACACTGAATTTCCAGAATTTCCTGGGTTCGGGGATGGGTAAATCTGAGTTCACAGGCATGGAGCCAATAGCCGCAATCACCTGGGACAGGCACTTCCCCTTCAGCATTGGCGACGGGATAGGGGAGTCCGCCCGGGCCATAGAGGGGATCGCCTAGCAAGGGATAACCAGCCGCTGCTAGATGAATCCGAATTTGGTGGGGACGTCCGGTTTGAATCTTCACTTCCAGGAGCGTACAGGTTGCGTCGCGCCGGAGTACCTGTATCGCACTACGAGCTGACTTGCCTGTAGATGTAGCCGCATACACGCTGCCTAAGACTGGATAAGGCACTAGACCAATGGGTGTCGTCACCACAAAGGATGGAGGCAGATGACTCGCACCAACAAGCGCTCGATAGGTTTTGTGTAGTGTCGAGGCGCTCCTTTCTCCTTGGGTTGAGTTGCGCATCTGGCGACTTAATTCCGACTTAGCCAAGGGCGATCGCGCCAGCAGCATCACGCCAGACGTCCCCCTGCCCAGACGATGGATGGGGATCGGGGGGCTTTGGGGATAACGAACCTGGAGTTGATGCAATAGGGTGTGTTCCAGAAAGCCCCCACCTGGTAAAACGGGTAACCCTGATGGTTTGGCAATCGCCAGTAGATCCTCATCCTCATAGAGCACCGCAAAATCTAAGGGGACACGGGGTTCTTCCCAGGGAGGACGAGAATAGGCGAGTTGTTGCCCCAAATGCAGCTGCTGATTTAATTTGCCAGGTTGACCATCAACCGTGATAAGCCCAGCCATAATCCGCTGTTGCCAGTCATCACGACTAGAGTGTCGATATCGCTGGACGTAATAGTCCAAAAGAGTTTGTCCTACGGCTGCCGTCGCTACGCGATCGCGGTAGGTCCAACCTTGATTCATACCGGCATGAACAACTGAGGATGCGTAACGCCTAGAGAATTTTAGGCACCTTGATGAAGTCATCTTCGCGATCAGGCGCATTATCCAATAGGCTCTTGCGATCGCTCAGGGACTCCAACTGATCCGTGCGCGTAATGTTGCTCACTTCAATCGCGCGGGTTGTGGGTTGCACCTCAGTCGTATCCAACTCGCTCAGTTGTTCAACGTATTCCAGAATGCTGTTGAGCTGAGTTGTAAACTGGCCTTCCTCCTCAGGATCCAGTTCTAAACGGGCCAAATGGGCCACTTTACGGACTTGTTCGTGATCAATCATGGTGTACAGCGGTGTTGCGACTGAATTTTATCAGGTCAAATGGCTCGATTCAGCTCACATTCAGAGCTCCGGTTTGGTCTAAGGGGAAAACACAGCTTGCCCATCGGATGTGGGTTAGAAAAACGTGTCAACCTTCATCCGGCCAGTATTTTTCAGCCAGTTTTGCGCCTCAATGTAGTTATTTGGCGCAATTTGAATCGCTTCCATCCAGTAGGTTGCAGCCTGGTCAAACAGTTCGCTGGCAACTTGCTCATCACCAGAAGCTTCCGCTTGCTCGCCCTTGTAGTGATAAATAACAGCCATATTGTTCAAGGCCTGGCACATACGGGGATTCAAGGCTAGGGCTTCGCGGTATTTACCCAGTGCTATTTCGTGTTCGCCATTGCTCGCATGGATGAGCCCAATATTGTAAAGAATGAAACTCTTGTCGTAGGGATCTTCTTCCAATAAGAGGGCTTCTTCATAGTTCTGCATGGCTTCAGCATACTCACCGTCGGCTTGAGCCGACATGCCGTCGCGATAGTAGGCAAAGGCTTCCTTCTGACTTTGCTTGGTGGGCATCATCTTTAAGATCATGTCCGCCATGACGGTGAAGGTCTTGTCAATAAAGTTATCGTTACGCTGGGTTCTGGGCATGGGAACAGCAAGTCAGTAAACGAGTTTTCCACTACTGTAGCGTTCACTGGAGCGATCGCAACTACCCAGGCGAAACAGAATCCATAGACGAGAGCCGACGATTCAAAAAATAAACGAGCTCTTTCACTGTATCTAGCTGGGATTCATCGAACTCTTCGCTGATATCCACCTCAAAGGCCTGAAAGAAATCATCACAAAGCTGATGCGGCCAGTCAAACCAGCACACAAGGGGAATCTGTAAATCTTCAATTAACCGATCCTCAGGTCGGATACGCCCGACATCTAAGCCGGAATAATCTTGCAACTGCTGGTATAAAAAAGTTAGAAGGGGAGCATAGAGAGAGCCATCAATTGCTTTAATAAAGAGTTCGGCCCAGTCCTCTACAGACAATCTGGAACGCTCTTGCAAACGACGATTTACTTGCCGTCGAATCCCCATATCAGGGCTCATGTCGCGGTAAGCTACTAGACCCTGAACATAGTTGATTACTGATTGCCACATGGAGGTTTAGCCTGTCGGCTTGCTGAGTTCAGTATTCCCAGAAAGCCTGTGAGGCATCAATGAGAGGGGGCGATTCCGTATTTTCCTGAGGGCTATCCTAAAGGCCAGTAGCCGTTCCAAAGAGGCCGATTTCACGAGGGGGCGCTCAACCGATCCCCGCAGCCCACAACGAAACTTGTCCGCAAGGGGAAGGTCGCTCGCGAATCGTCTAAACCTCACGAGGCGAAGATTCCAACTGCGCAGCTAGATCGTTGGCAATCATAGGAGCACCCACCCAATATCCCTGAATTAAGTCACACCCATACTCTTTTAGGAGAGCCCTTTCTTCCGGTGTCTCAACGCCTTCAGCGACCACTTTTAGATTTAAGTTATGGGCCATGGCAATGATGTGTCTCAAAATAATCTGGTTCTTCGGTTCTTGGGGAGCGCCTCTGACAAAACAGGTATCAATCTTCAGGATGTCAATCGGTAATTGACGCAAATATCCCAGCGAAGCATAGCCAGTCCCGAAATCATCAATTGCAACACGAACCCCCAGCTTTTTGAGTCGGTGCAGCAGTGCCAGAGCCGGCTCAATATCCCGCATTAGGGCCGTTTCAGTTACCTCAAGTTCCAAGTACTCGGCAGGTAGCTGAGTTTCTGCCAAAATGTCTGCTACGACCTGACAAAGTTTCGGTTGATTGAGCTGCACGCTCGAGAGGTTGACAGCAACCGAACACGTATGTTGACCACTATGGAACCAGGTTGCAACCTGTTTGCAGACAGTCCGCAAAACCCACTCACCAATTTGCACGATGAGTCCTGTTTCTTCGGCGAGGGGGACAAACTGGGCTGGCGAAATGTAGCCATGTTCAGGATGCCGCCAACGAATCAAAGCTTCAGCTCCAGCAATGCGGTCTGTTTTGAGGCTTTGCTTCGGTTGATAGCAGACTTCAAATTCTTGCCGTTCCAGCGCATAACGGAGCCAGGTCTCTAGCTGTAGCTCATCACCAGATACTACGGGCATATCAGCTCGATAGAAGCGGTAGGAATTGCTTTTTTGCAACTTGGCCCAGTCGAGGGCTGCGTCTGCCTGGCGCAATAGGGTGCTGATGTCCTCTGTGTCGTCCGGAAAAATAGCAATGCCAATACTTGTGGTGATAAAGACATCCTGGCCAGGTAAGGAAAAAGAACGCGACAAACTGTCGAAAATCTCTTCGACAACTTTTAAAATCGTCGAACGATCCTTAGGCGCAGGGAGAATAATTGCAAATTGATTACCCGTCAAACGCGCAACGGCGGTTGAGCGCGATAGGCTGCCGGTCAGACGACGTGCTGTCGCCCGGAGTAAGGTATCCCCAGCTGGATACCCTAACGTATTGTTGACCTGACGCAGACGATCTAAGCTCACGGATAATAGAGCAACGGGTTGATGTCCTGAAGCAGCTCGCTGAATTGCCTGCATCAATCGCTGTCGTAACAGCTGGTGGTTGGGGAGATCCGTCAAACTATCATAGTGGGCCAAGCGGTTAAGGCGTTCGGCGGTATGCCGCATCAGCGTGTTGTAGCGCTGAGTGAGTGCATCTTGCTTTTGCAACCGTCCGGCGATCGCTTCCACTAGACTTTGATCAGAAAAGGGCGCAATCAGAAAATCATCGGCGCCTAAAGCGGCACATCGACGCCAGCGAGCGATGTCGCTAGAGGCTGTCAGCAACACAATTGGGATAGCGAGAAGATCTTGCTTGTTCTGTAATGATTGCAAGAGTTTGTAGTTATCGCCTCCCGTCAAATCCAGACCACAGAGAATGAGGTCTGGATGTTGCTGACGAGCCGTTACAAGCGCAGACTCAACAGTCTCTACTGCAATGAGCGTATAGTCTTCCTTGGTCAAGATGGAAAGATGCGCTTCACGCTGCTCGCCCTCTTCTTCAATGACCAGTAGTTTCCGCATAATTGGTTGAAATGTGTGTGCTAAAGCAGTGAAATGAAAGTTTGTCGGTCGAAGCGTAGCGTGACGATCAGGCTGGCCCGTCTGGTTCGGACCTTCCGTATCACTGCTCTGAAAATTCTGGTGTGGATGAGGCCGCTAACTTGGCGAATCGTCAGCACAGGGCTAATGACGATTTTTAGATTGCCCAGATAGAGCTTTGGCTACTCCAGTATTCAGAACATCCGTATGGTTTTACACATAGACTATGTAAACCAGGAAATTACCAATTTCCTGCTAAATTTCACACAATCGGCGCTTTATAAAGTCTGACAAACTTGTTCCAGGGTATTTATAAAGGTTGGATAAGAAATTGCAGCTGCTTCGGCTCGGTTTAGCACGGTGGCTCCGTTGGCTCGGAGAGCGGCGATCGCTAAACTCATACCGATACGGTGATCGGTGTAGCTATCCACAGCTGTTCCCTGCAAGGTTGATAAACCGCCCGTTATCTCAAGCCCATCCGCTAGCTCGGTCACGTTGGCACCCATGCGATTCAACTCAGTTGCCATCGCGGTAATGCGATCGCTCTCTTTGACCCGAAGTTCGGCCGCATCTTGAATGACGGTGGTGCCTTCCGCAAATAGGGCTGCCACTGCAAGTACAGGAATTTCATCAATCATGCGCGGAATCAGCTCCCCACCGAACGTTGCAGCCTTTAGCGGCCCATAACGCACCCGTAAATCAGCGACGGGTTCACCTGTGACCAGTTGTTCATTCTCTAACGTGATATCAGCATTCATCGCCCATAATGCTTCTAAAATTCCGATACGGGTGGGATTAACGCCGACATTTTTAATGACAAGTTCGGAACCCGGCGTAATGGCTGCTCCTACTAACCAAAAAGCAGCTGAGCTGATATCCCCCGGCACAATGACCGTCTGCCCGGTCAAAGTAGCAGGGCCATGGACGGTAACGGTGCAAGCTACCTGATCGACCGTAAGATTGGCACCAAACGCTTGCAGCATCCGTTCACTGTGATCACGGGAGAGGCTAGGTTCGGTCACAGTGGTAGCGCCATCGGTCAAGAGCCCCGCTAGTAATACACAGGACTTGACTTGAGCCGAGGCAATCGGCGACTGATAGTGAGTTGGCTTGAGCGTTTGCCCATGCACGGCCAACGGTGCCAGGGTGTGGTTCTGACGGCCCCAAATAGTGGCTCCCATTTGACTCAGCGGGTTAATCACCCGACCCATTGGACGTGAGCGCAGGGAGGCATCCCCTGTGACGGTAAAAACGCGATCGCGATGGGATGCTAACAGGCCCAACATCAAGCGCAGGGTTGTTCCCGAATTACCCGCATCTAAAACAGCGGTAGGTTCCTGCAAATTGCCCAACCCTACACCATTGACCACAACCCACTCATCTTCCAGCGCCGATATCGTGACCCCCATCGCCTGAAAACAGTGAGCCGTACTGCGGGGATCTTCCCCCAACAACAGTCCTTTGATCCGCGTTTCGCCCGTTGCGATCGCACCTAACATGAGTGCCCGGTGGGATATGGATTTATCCCCTGGAACAGTGATATTGCCCTGGAGCATCCATCCACGGCTCGGTGGCGTGATTGTCAGTTGCTGGTGAGGCGGCAAGTCGTTGATTACGAATAGCGAAGCGGTCATGGTGATGAGTGTGATGAGCCGCTGGTTATCTTATGGTTACGATGCGTCCAAGGCAAGGGGTTGAGGCCGCTCACTGCGGGATCTTCACAGAATGCCGCAGGATATCAAGGATTTCAAAGGGGCTTCCGATCTTGCAGCCAGCTGCATCGGTTACCATTCAGACCTTGAAAACGAGAATAATTCTCATTTGGCCTGTGGTTAAACCTTGATTTAAGGTGAGGCATAAGCAATTTTCTTGACGATTAAATTGGTTGAATGTCTTGAAATATCGTCGCTTTTCAGCATTTTTTACTATCAAGATCGGTGTTCTTTAGCGTTGCTAGATCGCTTCGCCCACGACAAGACGAGCTGTCTCTAATAAGGGACAAAATAGAGCTGCTTCTTCAGGGGTTAGCGTTTGTTTCACGACGGTCTGTATAATCCGATTGCCTACATCGAAAGCATCTTGAGTCTTTAAAGATCGCATCATGACTTGAAACCAAACAAACGTCCCATCTTGAAGGATTTCTATGTCATCAGAGAGTAAGGCAGCGGCAGTATTGCGTAAAATTAGTGTGATGTCCCGCGCACATTTTGCGGTTCGGTCATAGCCCTTCGCTCTCAGTAGGTCTGGCCTAGTCAGTTTGAATCTTTCAATTGTCTGCTGAACTAACTGGGGCTCCAGCTTCTGGATTTTCTGATAGAGCGTAAACCTTAACCGCGCAGTCTTAAGATAATCCGAGAAGAAGCTTAATTCCGCATCGGTAGCGTATCGCCCATCGGCGTCCAAGACTAGCTGTCGAATTTGCTGCAACATAATCAGGAAGGTGTTGAGTTCATGGGTCATCCAAAGACAGAGTGCCCACAATTCACGCTCTAAAATATTTTGTTATGTAACAGCTTTTAATCTGAAACCATTATTGGAAATGACTATCTCAATGTCATAGTTGTGTGGCTGCAAGATTGTTTTAATCATAGGGTGTTCAACAACATGTTCCTCCATTGCATCCATTGCATCGCTGAGAATATTCGTGAAGACTTAAGTCAGCTGGGCCAAATAGGATTCGGTTTTTAGAGTCTTTTCGTAGTGTTTCACTATCTATATTGGCAACCTTCGCATTGATGCACACATCGCGATCCCCATAATGAATTGTCTTTGAGAATCGGTACGACTAAGTTGGTGTGGACTAGAAGCTGAGACAAAAATAAGATATTCAGATTAAGTTAGAGCTTTGAGCTTTAAAGCTACCTGTGAAAGACAAAACTCATCACTACAAACGGCTTCAACTCAAGAGCATGTTTGGAACGTCAATTAACCAGGCGATAAGGGAGATGGGTGTAGTATTTGGGGCGATCGTCTAATCGAATATGTAGCCAGTACACTCCTAGCCCAGAGGTACTCACCCAAAGGGGGCGATCGCCGCGCGTAATTAGGTGCTGTTGAATGGTTTGTCCTAGCACCTGCCAGAGACGATGGATCTGAGCTGTTGGGGCAGAGCGCAGAAAGGTTGCCAGGTGGGTATAGGTCTGAAACTCGCTCTGTTGGCAAGGCACGACTAATCGAGCATCGCCGCCTAAATTAAGAAAGGTCGTGATCGTTTCCTGGCTTGCCGCGCTGAGATACCGATTAAACGGCCTCGGATCAGGCGCTACTTGCACAAGCGATGGTGCTGCAACCGTCACCCATTTCCAAGGCGCATTCAGACTGCTCGGCGTGATCGGGGGTGTTTCCCAAAAGAAGGCTGGGAAAGGGACTTGTGATAGAGCTTGGGTAAAGAGAGCACGAAATTCTTCGCTCTGTTGCCAGAGGGCGATCGCCTGTTGCCAGGTAAGAACTGTTAACTGTCCGGCTTCTTGTTGTTGGGCCTGGAACTGGTAAGTCGTGTCCGTAAGGCGATCGCGGGTTACCTGAAAACGACCTGAGGACGATGTCAGAACTGTTTGCTCCATAGTGGCCCAAACCTACCAAATTAATGCCGAATCAATAGCCGTAATCCCAACGAGCGCGGTAACCACGGGCATCGATGTGGGTAAACACTGTGGAGCTAGCCAGTCCACCACGGGAGCCCCACCAGGGATCTAAAATGGCAAAGACATCGTAGGGGTGGTAACCCGGCACCACAAAATCAACCGCGCTGCCCGTCAAATGCTGGGACATTGAGGCTCCGCCAACCGCTAAGTTCGTAGCTGGGTCGCGATACCAGGAATTGATTTGAATCGGACGATTGCCAAACATGTTGCGGATATCTTCCAGCACTTCGGCAATGCGAATCATGCCATAGACCACATCTGCACTCACGGGAATCCGTGTCCCGCCATGGGTCGCTTCGCCCCAGGTAAAATTCCCCCCCGTCAGAATGGAGTCGTTGGTGTAGTAAACGCCTCGGAATCCTGGGAACCGCAAAGGTTGGCCGCGATCATTAGGTGTCGGTGGATTCAGGGTAGCTGGGTTGGAATCATTGGGCCGATTCCTGGGATCGTTCCCTTCAATTTCAATATCGGGCGCGAAAGCATACCAGGTCGTTCGATTCTGTGGCCCTAAGAATGCACCGGCTAGCGCAACCTTAATATGACTCGCCTCCGCATCGGCATAGGAGTGTAGCTCAAAGGTTGTCCGGTTGGGGACAAAGACTTTTTCCGCATCGGGCAATTGGCTAGACATCACAGGTTTAGCCTTAAACAAGGTGTCGCTAATGACCCGCAGATTGATCTTCTGGCCTTCAATTTTCAGGTCTGGATTGTAAGCGTACCAAGTGTTGCGATTATCAGGGCCAAGAAAGGCATTCGCGATCGCGATGCGAGTATGATTGGCGGCGGCTGGTGCGTAGGACTGGAGCTCAAATTCAGTTCCGTTTCTAACAAATACTTTGTCCCGATCAGAGAGTTCGGTGGACAGCACCGGTGCCGCTTTAAAGAGCGTGTCACTCACCACTTTGGCCGTAATACCAGAGCCCACAATTTCAATATCAGGTTTGTAGGCGTACCAGGTGAACGTTTTTTGATCGCCGAGAGCAACGTTGGCGAGTTCCAGACGCACGTGATCATTACCGGCCTCGGTGTAGAACTCGATTTCATACTCTGTCTTGTTCTTCACGAAGACCTTCTCAGAGTCCGCTAGGTCCCTCGATAACTTCGGCTGAAGCTTAAACAGGGTGTCACTCTTGACTTTGACCTTCATTACACCATTCCCCAGAAGCACGAAAACGCAATGGCTCCACGGTTCTGCAATGGGGATGCCCAGTCCCGAACCGACTGCCACAATAGCTCAGGGCTAAAAGCAACATCGCCGCTCTGAGACCGCCGCTAGTAGCAAAACCTGAATCAGCGAAGCTGCCACATTGTTTACGGCTGATTATGCCCTATCCCTCTCCTCATGGACGAGAATTCTTTGAGATTCAGGCTAACCATACCCCTGGGATATTACTGGTTATTGCTGTTGATTACCAATCTCCTCACGGGAGTTAGCCACAGACCATTCCCGTATTAGGCTGAAGCATGGCTTTTTATTCTCGTCTGTCTCATGACTCAACTGCTGTCTGCTATTGATTGGAACGCCCTGGCTGATCAGGCACTTGAGGGTGAGGTGATCAGTCGTGAAGACGCTCGTCGAGTTTTGGCTGCTCCTGATACAGAACTGCTCGCGCAACTTCATGCTGCCTACCGCGTCCGCCGCCACTACTGGGACAATCGGGTACGGCTCCACTTCTTGTTGAACGCTCAGAGCGGTCTGTGTCCTGAAGATTGCCACTATTGCTCACAATCGAAAATATCCACTGCGGATATTGATAAGTACCCACTGATGACCCAGGAAAAGGTGCTGGCAGCCGCAGAACGAGCCCATACACTGCAAGCGGGAACCTTTTGTATGGTGATTTCGGGGCGATCGCCTGCGGAATCTACTTTCAATCGCGTACTGGACTTGGTTCAGTCCGTTAAGGCCCAGTACCCCATGAAAATTTGTGCCTGTCTAGGGCTGCTGAATGAGGAGCAGACCCAGCGACTGGCCGCAGCCGGTGTGGATCGAGTGAATCATAACCTCAATACTGCTGAGCAGAACCATGACAACATCTGTACGACCCACACCTTTCAAGACCGAACGGCCACTGTCGAAGCGGTTAAAGCGGCGGGATTAACGACCTGTTCAGGCGGCATTTTAGGCATGGGGGAATCCGCTGATGATGTGATTAACTTGGCACTCTCTCTAAGACAACTGAAGGTGACCAGTGTCCCCGTTAACTTCTTGATCCCAATTCCGGGTACCCCATTTCAGGACATACAGTCTCTCAATCCCCGGCAGTGTTTGCGGACGCTGTGTTTGTTCCGCTTCCTGTTGCCCAGTCAAGAGATTCGTATCGCCGGTGGCCGCGAAGTTCACTTGCGATCGCTTCAACCGTTAGGACTGTATCCCGCTAATTCCATTTTTGTGGGCGATTACCTCACAACCCCCGGCCAAGCCGCCCACGCTGATTTTGAAATGATTCGCGATGCCGGGTTTGTTCTGGAAGCTCCCGATGGTTCTGTCCTGAAAGGGGATCCTTTAGCGGGTAGGACCGTAGTCAGGAGTCAGGAGTCAGGAGCCAGTAGCCAAAATCCAGTTCTCTCCTGACGACTGGCCTGGATTCTTCCATCTTCCCTGTTCTCTTTCCTCTTCCACCTCTTCTCTCCCAATCCCACCATGACCCACTGGCAGCAAGGGCAAGTCCTAGAGCTTGACATTACGGATCTCACCAGCGAGGGGGATGGACTCGGGCGTTGGGATAATCGGGTGGTGTTTGTGCCAGATACGGTACCTGGCGATCGCATTGAAGCACGCTTAGTCCAGGCGAAGGCTAGCTTTGGGCGAGGCAAGTTAATGCAGGTTTTGGAACCGGGGCGCGATCGCATTCGCCCCGCCTGCATCGTGGCGGACAAATGTGGCGGCTGTCAGTGGCAAACGGTGGCTTACCAAGCCCAGTTAGCCGCCAAAGAACAGCAGATTGTTGATGCCCTGGAGCGTATTGGTGGATTTACAAACGTCCAGGTCGATCCAATTTTGAGCGCCGAACAGCCTTTGGGCTACCGCAACAAAGCCACCTATCCATTAGGAGTGTCGGCGGAAGGCTCGGTGAAGGCAGGGTACTTTCGTAAGGGCACTCACCAAATCGTGAACCTGAACCAGTGTCCCGTTCAAGACGATCGCTTGAATCCTTTACTTGCAGAAGTGAAGCAAGACATACAGCAACGGGACTGGTCCATCTATGACGAAACCACACGCCAAGGAGCCTTGCGGCATCTAGCGCTGCGTATTGGTCGGCGGACAGGACACATGCTGTTGACCCTGGTGAGTACCACCTGGGACTTACCAGACTTAGAAGATCAAGCCAGCGAGTGGAAAGAGCGCTATCCCGATCTGGCCGGAGTTTGCATTAATCGCAACCGTAAACCTGGCAATGCTATCTGGGGGCAAGACACGCGCTACGTGCTCGGGCAGCCCTATCTTGAAGAACGATTTGCCCAGCTGACCTTTCAGATTTATCCAGCCACTTTCTTCCAAATTTGCACCGAGCAGGCAGAGCGGTTGTTACGAGTGATTTTGGATGAGCTCCAGCTCCAAGGTACAGAGACGGTGGTGGATGCCTACTGCGGTATTGGGACCTTGACGCTACCGATAGCTCAGCGTGCTGCCTACTGTGTGGGGCTCGAAGTGCAGGCAGAAGCCGTGGAAAACGCGATCGCAAACGCTCAACTCAATGACATTCGCAATGTCCGCTTCCAGACGGGTACCGTTGCCAAACTTCTCCCGACCGTCACCGAGGCTCTCAAAGGAAATCCCCCTGATATTGTGCTCCTGGATCCCCCCCGTAAAGGCTGTGGTGAGGCCGTATTGACCGCATTAATAGAACTTCGACCACAGCGCATCGTCTACATGAGTTGTAACCCAGCCACCCTGGCACGGGATCTCAAACGGTTGGTTGCCGAGGGATCTTATCAATTGCTTCGTGTGCAACCCGCTGACTTCTTCCCCCAAACCGCTCATGTTGAGTGTGTTGCGTTTCTGGTAGCGTAGAAAAATCCCTCTCCTAGAAGTACTGTAATGAAGTTCAGCGTCATCGCTCAAAGCCTTGGCCTAACTGAGCAATCCAGCTTAGTGGCATACCCGGATCGCGATCCTGATATTGTTGCAGTAGCTGCGATCCAGTCAGCCCCGGTCGCGGCTCTAAGCTATGTGGAAGGGGAAAAATTTAGTCAGTATGTTGAAACCACCCAGGCCAGTGCTTTGATTTTGCCGAACTGCGAAACGATGCAGGCTAAGGCCAATGAGCGCGGTATTACCTGGGTCAGTCTGGCGGAACCGCGCTTAGGCTTTGCTCGCGCGATCGCTCTATTTTATCAACCCTTTCAGCTTGCGCCCGGCGTTCACCCTACTGCCGTGATCGATGCCACGGCGCAGTTGGGGGAAGCGGTGGCCGTGGGTGCCCATGCCGTCATTCAAGCTGGGGCCAAAATTGGGAATGGCGTTTGTATTCATCCCAACGTGGTGGTGTATCCCGATGCCGTTGTGGGCGATCGCACGGTTCTGCATGCCAATTGTGTGGTGCATGAACGGGCGCATATCGGTGCTAACTGCGTGATTCATAGCGGTGCCGCGATCGGCTCTGAGGGGTTTGGGTTTGTCCCCACACCCAGCGGCTGGGAAAAAATGGAACAGTCGGGCATAACTGTACTGGAGGATGGCGTCGAAATTGGCTGCAATTCCACCGTGGATCGGCCCGCTGTAGGCGAAACGCGCATCAAACAGGGCACGAAACTAGATAATCTGGTTCATATCGCCCATGGCTGTGAAGTGGGTGAGGCGGTTGTGATGGCCGCTCAAGTCGGGGTGGCGGGTGGCGTCACCGTCGGCAATCGCGTCATTCTCGCAGGGCAAGTCGGCATTGCTAACCAGTCCAAAGTGGGCGACGGGGCGATCGCCACCGCCAAAACCGGTGTCCATGGCACGGTCAAACCCGGCGAAATTGTCAGTGGCAACCCAGCTTTGCCCCACAAGGTCTACCTCAAGGCATCGGCCATCATTCGTCGTCTTCCTGAGATGCAACAAGCCCTGCGTAAACTCAGTCAGCAGTTTAAAGCCTGAACCAGGCAAAGATAAAAAGACGGGTAGCCGTATACATTTTTTGTTCAAAAACGGACTGAATGTCGCAAAACTTTGCGATCCCCGGAGCGCTGATCTTTTTCTTTGAGGTCAGTAGTCTGGTCGCAAATAAAGGTTTAGGTTTGCTTTACAATTTTGGCAGCGCTTTAGCTGCTCAGGCTTGAGCATTTTTCTCGCCGCCCTTCAAGAAGACGTAGTTCTTATGAGTATTGGATATCTTGCCCTTGTTTTACATGCCCACCTCCCCTTCGTTCGACACCCGGAAAGCGACTTTGTTTTAGAAGAAGAGTGGCTGTTTGAGGCAATTACCGAAACTTACGTCCCCCTCATTACGATGTTTGAGGGTCTCAAGCGCGATGGCGTCGATTTCAAAATGACCATGAGCATGACGCCGCCACTGGTGTCGATGTTACGGGATCCACTGCTCCAAGAACGCTACGACGAGCACCTGACCAAACTCGAAGAACTCATTGAGCTAGAAGTCGATCGCAACACCCACAACGGTCACTTGCGCTATTTGGCTGAAACCTATGCCAAAGAGTTCAGCCATGTGCGGCAAATTTGGACAAAGTACGATGGCGACTTGGTTAAAGCGTTCAAGCAATTTCAGGACACAAACAACCTCGAGATCATTACCTGCGGTGCGACTCACGGTTACCTCCCGCTGATGAAGATGTACCCCGAGGCGGTTTGGGCGCAAATTCAAGTGGCCTGTGAAAGCTATGAAGAACATTTTGATCGCCCTCCAAATGGTATTTGGCTACCAGAATGTGCCTACTACGAGGGCGTCGAGCGCATGTTGGCGGATGCCGGTCTCCGCTATTTCCTGACTGACGGCCACGGGATTCTCTACGCTCGTCCGCGCCCCCGCTTTGGTTCCTACGCACCCATCTACACCGAAACAGGGGTCGCAGCTTTCGGGCGGGATCACGAATCCTCCCAGCAGGTTTGGTCTTCTCAGGTAGGGTATCCCGGTGCGTCCGAGTACCGCGAGTTCTATCGCGACTTGGGTTGGGATGCCGAGTATGAGTACATCAAGCCCTATGTCATGCCCAACGGTCAACGGAAAAATGTGGGTATTAAGTACCACAAGATTACGGGCAAGGGACTAGGCTTGTCCGATAAGGATTGGTACGACCCCTACTGGGCTAAGGAAAAGGCCGCTGAACATGCCGAAAACTTTATGTTTAACCGCGAACGTCAGGTTGAGCATTTGCACGGCATTATGAAGCGTCCGCCGATTATCGTCTCGCCCTATGATGCCGAGCTGTTTGGTCACTGGTGGTACGAAGGTCCCTGGTTTGTGGACTACCTGTTCCGGAAGAGCTGGTTTGACCAAAACACCTATGACATGACCCATCTCGCCGACTACTTGCGCGATAACCCCAACCAGCAGGTATCACGCCCTTCGCAATCTAGTTGGGGATACAAGGGCTTCCATGAATATTGGCTGAATGAAACCAACTCCTGGATTTACCCTCACCTTCATAAAGCGGCAGAACGCATGATTGAACTATCGAAGCGTGAACCTGCCGATGAGTTGGAATGGCGCGCGTTAAATCAAGCTGCCCGTGAGCTGCTGCTAGCGCAATCCTCTGACTGGGCCTTCATCATGCGGACGGGAACGATGGTGCCCTATGCGGTACGCCGCACTCGATCGCACTTAGTCCGCTTTAATAAACTTTGGGAAGACATTCCTCAAGGCAAAATCGATTCTGGCTGGTTGTCTAAGGTAGAAGCGATCGACAACATCTTTCCCAACATCAATTACCGCGTCTATCGTCCGCTCTAGTGAGCTGCCCGAGGCGTACGGTTTCTCCTGATGGAGCAGGGGGATATGAGAGTAAGGGGGCTGGGGGGCAGAATATATGGTCGTTTTAGAGCATTGGATACCCCATTCATACCAATTCCATGTGGTGGCTCTACCGATCGAGCATCCCCGCTGTCGCCGCCCCCTTATAAAAAGGGGCTCTTCACCGACTGAACTGGTATTAGCTCATGGTGACATGAGGAACATAGCTATGCTGATGGATAGGATTGCATCTACATAGCCATAACAAACCTATTCAATCCAGTGCTTAGAGCGCTCTACCGCCTTTTTCCATAACACATAATTTTCTTGGGCAGACGTTTTGCCATTGCCGGGTTCAAACACGCGATCAATGCCTCGGCCTTCGACCAGCGCTCGATAGTCTGACCAGAAACCACTGGCAAGACCCGCGGCAAAAGCCGCACCTTGGGCCGTGGTATCGAGAATAGCCGGACGCTCGATGGGAATGCCCAACACGTCTGCCTGAAACTGCATCAGAAAGTCATTTTGGCAGGCACCGCCATCGACTTTGAGTTGGCCAATCGGGGTTTCGCTACTCGCGTTAACGACCTCTACCACCTCTTTGACTTCGTAGGCGATCGCCTCCAACACTGCCCGCACCATATGCTCACGACGAACCCCGCCCGTGATGCCCATAAACGAGCCCCGTGCAGTCATATCCCAGTGGGGAGCACCAAGACCACTAAGCGCAGGGACGAAGTAAACGCCCCCGTTGGTTCCGATGCGCTCAGCCAAAGGTTCTGTATCCGCAGCGTGGTTGATCACCCGAATACCATCGCGGAGCCACTGAATGCAGGCTCCAGCGGTAAACATTGCCCCTTCAATGGCATACCCGACTTGGGGCTGCCCGTCAGTTGCTTCTGACCAAGCCACGGTGGACAGCAATTCGTGGTTGGTGCGAGCAATCTCATTCCCCGTATGCGCCACTAAGAACGCTCCAGTGCCGTACGTACACTTGAGGGCACCGGGGCGATCGCAACCATGACCAAACAGAGCTGCCTGCTGATCGCCCAATACGGCCATCACCGGAATCGCCGCGCCTAAAAAGCTGGGGTCGGTGTAGCCAAATAATCCTAAACTCGGTTTGACCTCCGGCATGATGTGGGCTGGAATGTCAAAGAGGTCCAACAGTGCAGGATCCCAACCATGTCCTTCAAGATTGAGCAGCATGGTGCGGCTGGCATTGCTGTGGTCAGTGGCGTGAACCTTGCCGCCCGTCATGTTCCACAACACCCAGGTATCAACGGTACCTGCGAGTGTTCGTTCGAGGTAAAGAGGGGGATCAGTGTAGGTTTTCACATGCTCCAGCAACCAGGCCAGCTTTGATGCTGAAAAGTATGCATCCAGAACCAGGCCCGTACGATCGTAAATTTCCTCAGCCTTACCGGCGGCCCGGAGCTCATTGCAGAGGGGAGCCGTGCGGCGATCCTGCCAGACGATAGCGTTGTGGTGGGGCCGCCCAGTTTCCTTATCCCAGAGCAGACAGGTCTCGCGCTGGACGGTTAGGCCAATAGCCGCCACATCGGTAGCCTGAATTTTGCCTTTCTCCAAAGCACCGCGTGCGGCCCAGGAAATATCCTCCCAAATTTCGCGGGGATCATGCTCTAACCAGCCCGGTTCAGGGTAATACTGCGTTAATTCTTTGTAGGACTGAGCAACAATTTGCCCCGATTGGTCAAACAGAATTGCCCGATTACCTGTGGTGCCCAAATCCAGGGCCATGATGTAGGAGGCTGCCATGTGATTTTATGCAGTAGGGTCAAAGCAGAACAAAGTCTGCACGTTATCGCTTTGAACGTAAGCTTCCCATGGCCTCAAGCATTTAAGCTTGCCCTTAGTTTTTCTTTATAGCGTGTTCCAATTATTACTTGTCTGGCAACAGCGCTCCCTCGGTGTCGGCACGATCCCAAGCATTCATCCACCCATCCACCCATCCACTCCATTACTCACCCGATCTATCTCTAACTCCAACTCAAACCTCTACATCAAGGCTGTTTTCTAGCTTCAACTTCAATGACTTTGGGCCCATCAACAGTTGTCACAGTCCATTCCACATTGGCATAGTGAACGCGATCGCCAATCGTAGGAATCTTTTGTAACTGATGGATTAAAAAGCCCGCCAGCGTCTGATAATCCTCCTCTACAGGGAGTTCCACATTCAATAGCTCGTTGACTTCTTCGATATGAATTTGCGCTTTGACCCGGTAGGACTGTTCATCCAGCGTGCGAACCAATACTTCGACATCCTCTTCCGGCTCATGGTTATTGCCAATAATTTCGGCTGTAACATCGGCAAGGGTCACGAGGCCCGCTGTGCCCCCAAACTCATCGACCACCATCACCATAGAGTTGCCCGACTTCTGCATGATTTGGAGTAAGTCATGGAGCTGCGTGTACTCAGGGACAAAGCGAGGTGGGCGCACCCACGGCGCGATACTGCTCTCGCGAGTCACTTCGGGGCTCGCGAGGGGCTCCACCAAATCCTTGAGCGAAATCCGCCCTAAAACGTCATCGAGGGATTCATCAATCACAGGAAACTGAGAGTAGCCCGTCGCGATAATCGTGTCGAGTGCTTGCTGCAGGGTCGCGACTTGCGATAGGGCGGTAATCCGAGTGCGCGGAACCATCACCTCCTCGGCGGTAACATCCCGAAACTCAAACACATTATTGAGGAGTTCACGCTCTTCTTTGTCTAATCCTGGGGATTCGGTGGAAGTGCTAATGATGAGCTGAAGTTCTTCCGGCGTGACGTGACTATACCAAGTTTGACGACCGGCATAGCGAATACCTACCAGCCGTAAAAGCAAGCGTGTAGACTGATTGAGCACCCAGATTAGCGGCATAAACAGCTTCGAAATGGTGAAGCTGGATGGCCCTAACAATCGTGCCAACTGTTCCGGATAAAGCATCGCAACAGCTTTGGGACACAGTTCCCCCAGGACAATCTGGAGATAGGCGATCAGAACAAAGGCTGAGGGAATAGCTAGCGAATGGGCGATCGCGCCAACAAAGCGAACCTTCACTGACAGTTCAGCCACGAACTGAATCAGAACAGCCGCAATGGTGGACTCTCCAATCCAGCCCAAGGCCAAGCTCGACAGCGTAATTCCAATTTGAGTCGTGGACAGTAGGCGATCAAGGCTACGTTGGAAACTTTGAACCGTTTTCGCTTGAATATCGCCAGCTTCGGCCAGTTGGTTGATGCGCGATCGCCGTACCGATACGATGGCAAACTCAGCGGCGACAAAAAAGGCGTTAATCAGTATCAGAACCAATACCGACAGCAACCGTACTGCAATATCAACACCAGTGAGGCCAAGGGAAGTCACTGACAGCGGCACATCCGTTTGGGCGAGCATTGTGGGTGGGGCAGTGTTTGAAAGGAAAGGAGGGCCAAACTAGAACAAATGAAGCGTAAGCGAACGGTCGTAACGAAAGTTAGCACGATAGGGGTATGCATCAATGGACGAAACGACAATTGCAGCCCTCTCTCTCTGTTGGAATCAAGCTAAATCTCCTCTTTGCCAAATCGGTAAACTCGAACTTACTACAACCCACTAATGAATGACAAGAACGCATCCTTAGCGAAGGATGTCTGGGCTAAGTTTGCCGCTAAATTGAGGTTCTAAATAGGGTTTCAGCTCAAACCACGAAATGGATGGATGTTGCTTGACTCTCAAGGCAGCATCCATCCATTTCAAACTTACTCAGGAGCTGCGAGGGAACCTCCTGATATCCGGACTTCTACATCAGCAATAATTTCCTCCTCACTCCGCAGCACATTGCCATGCCCGGCATTCGGTGCAGTTTGATTAGATGCAGCACTACTGGCCGGCCGAGTATCCGGCTGGCGCACCCCCATAAGCGCCTGACGCCCCAACGCGTACCCCCAAGAAGCACTCACGACACCTGCTCCAACCATCAGTGCTAGCAAGATTGTTGTAAAAGCAACCGCAGGACTAATTCCCATCTGGGTGTCTACTCCAAGTAATGATGTAGGCTCATCATAGTCGTTCTCACAAGAGACTTGATGAGAATTTCTAACCGCGAATTCTGAGATGCTGTCGGTTTCTTTCGTGAAGCAATGAATGAGCCAGAGAGCAGGATCTGTAGTCGTGATCGAGAAAACGGGTAGCAGGTCGTCATGTGTGTACGGGGCAATCTGGTTTCTAAACCTTATCCAGGTTCAGAACTAGGAGCTGTCATCATTTAACGGGCAAGTCCTTGTTCAGCGAGACTTTCAGCCCCTAGCTGATTTTGCGGAGCGGGCGCAGTAATGTTTATACCGCAAGTATTCTGGCTCTAATTGATGACGCGCCCTAGAGTTTTCTAGTTCTGAAACCTCACCGCCTACGGCACCTCTCCGATGCCCTCTGGGCAGGCTTCACCAAAGGCAAGAAAAGGCTTATGGGGGCTTTCCGGTTCTTCTTTTTGGTAAGGAGAGGCTAGGAGAGGTGCCTCAGCAGCCACATAAAACTACAGTTCTCCAAGTGGACGGGGTTTAGAAACGAGAACCCGGTTGTTGCAAAAACGTTATCTCTTCAGGGGTACTGGTTCTCGCTAAAATTGAGTTGCGATGGGGAAAGCGCCCAAATTGAGCGATCACGTCTCGATGGCGATAGGCGTAGTTGAGGGTGGACTGCAATGCTGGTGCGTCCTGAACTAAAGCTTCAAAGAGAGCAACCGCTTGATTCTGATGCGCTAAATCTTCGCTGTGCTCAAAGGGTAAATACAGAAACACTCGCTCGACAGGGATGAGTGCGCGGTCAACTTGATGGGCGATCGCCCATGCAGCTACGGCCAAAGCCTGCTCCCCTGCCTCAAAACTTCTGGGCGTTCCCCGAAACATATTGCGCGGAAACTGATCCAGCAACACCAATAGCGCCAAAGTTCCCTGTGGTGTCTGGAGCCAGTCGTCATGGGCTCGGCGACGGGCTTGCTCATAGACAGACAGGAAATTCTCGCGGACTTGCTGGTCAAACGCCAGATCTTTATGAAACCAAATGCGGCGTTCCTGACCATATTCACTGTTGGGATTCGCCGGATCATCAAACCAGAAAGTCAGGATCTGAGTCGCTGTAGAGGGAATTTGAGTCATTGATATCTAAGTAGCTAGGCCGATTCAAATGTAGGATGGGTTAGCGGTAGCGTAACCCATGCGGGCGTTGGGTTTCGTTCCTC
>JBCBSR010000013.1:0-104039 GCA_039819045.1 Cyanobacteria bacterium J06638_28 | reverse complement strand
CCCGCTTGGTAAAACTAGCTAGGGGCTGAACCGCTTTCAGCATGAGGATTCAGGCTCTAAATAATGACAGCCCCTAGAAGCAGCTAGCCTGCGGATGTTCCTTCAGAGGCTCCCCAGCTGCCGCATCTAACAACCACCACAGTTCACCCTCAGGTTGGATTTTACGCGACGGATATGCGGCCTCGTTGGCCTCAGCTGCAAACACCTGCGCTAAAGCAGTCTGCTTGTTCTGCCCGGCCACAACAAAAACGACATGGCGACTTTTGTTAATGAAGGGAGCCGTAAAGGTAATACGAGGCGTTTCGCCTTTGTCTCCTACCGTGACGAGGCGATCGCTAACACTTAACGCTGCCGTGTGAGGAAAGAGGGACGCCGTATGACCATCGTCTCCCATCCCCAATAGGGAAATATCCATGACCGGCCAAGTTGCATCACCCAACACCTGACGCAGCGTTTGCTCATACTGGCTAGCTGCCTCAGCAGGCTGCTCATAGTCAGTTGGCACCATATGAACGTTGTCGGCGGGAATCGGGATGCGATCAAGCCAGGCCGCCTTCGCCATGCCAGCATTACTGTCAGCATGATCAGCCGGAACATAGCGCTCATCGCCCCAAAAGATCTGCACCTGTGACCAGGGCAAATTGGCCTTGGCCAGCGCTTCGTAAAGCGGTTTGGGCGTACTGCCTCCGGCCAGCGCTATGGAACACGTGCCCCGTTCAGCGATCGCCCGGTTCATGCAGTCCACCACGAGGTTGAGCGATCGCGCGATCAGAGCAGCGCGATCGGGATAAATTTCAATTTTGAGATCAGTCATAAAACCTGAGAGAAGAGCACCGAGGACAGACTACCGTTTCTTCTAGTTTGAGCGGCAAATGCAGCCGGGGAGCACCGAGGCTGGGGGCAAGCGTTGTCGCCTTCATTGAGAAAATCAGTAGCAAGATCGATATGTTCGGTTGAAGCGTATCCGATTTTTACGAAGGGGTTGGGATTGCTTAAGCTTTACTTCTAAAGAGAGGTTGTCGCCCACAGGTGAATTGTGATTTCAGTGGTTTTACCGTGCTTAAACGAACTGCGCCACGGCTACTTGCCCCACATTATCGAGAACTTACTCGCCCAACAGGGTGAAAAACAGCTCATCGCTGTCGTGAGTCCGAGTCAAGACGGCACCCTCGAGCTGTTACGCCAAACCCCAGCAATCCAGGTAATTGAAGCCACTGTGCAAAATCGGGCGCAACGGCTCAATGTTGGAATTGAGGCCAGCCAAGGCGACATCGTTATCCTGCATCACCCAGCCACTCTCCTGCCCCCTGAAAAAGCACTGATGCTGGTAGACCAATCCCTGCAAGATCCTGCTGTGGCCTGGGGTGGTTTTCGCCATCAATTTGACTGGGATCATTGGCTGTTGAAGTTTACGTCCTGGTATTCCAACACGGTCCGCCCTCGATGGAGCCAGATTTTGTACCTGGATCACTGCATCTTTGCCCGGCGATCGCTCCTGACAACAATCCAGGGTTTGCCCGACATGGATATCTTCGAGGACACCGTGCTTAGTCAGCGCCTGAGCCAGTACGGCCCCCCCATTATTGTTCCTGGCAATGTGGTGACTTCCGCTCGACGCTTCCGTAGTCGCGGCGTATATCGACAAGCCTTCCTCAACCAAATGCTGAAAACCTTATATCACTTCAACGTGGATCCTCAATGGATGAATCGCCTCTATGAGCAAAAAACACAAATCAACGTGTTTTATTCCCAGGATGACAAGTCACACAACCCATGAAATTATTTTTTTTGAATCGAATAAAATCTATTCTTAACCTGCTGCTAGTGTTCACTACCTAGGATCGCAGTCAAGCCGTCATTCTATCAACGATCTTTGTATGAATACTCAAATGCAATTTCGCTTAGGTCGTCAATTTATTGCCCTGGCGATGACAATAGCCTTGTTGTTAACGGGAAACGCCTGTAGCCAGTCAGCGACTGAATCGCCGCTACAGCCGTCTCCCCAGCAGACCGAAACGATTCAGCCATCAGAGGCCAGCGATCGCGCCCTTCCTAAAGACATTCCCGTGGTCACTACGCCACCCGAAGCGGCACCAACCACTTCAGCACAATCAGAACCGGAATCGGAAGCAGTTGAGCCGCTTAAGGAGAACCCATCAGTAGACACGGAGACGGAGGCTGAAATCACAACGGATGAGGAAACCCTCGATGCCGCTACAGATGATACCGTCACGGAAGTATCAGAACCTGTAGCGACTGAGCCTGACATTGAAGCGATTTACCCATCTACCGAGCTAGAAGCTGAGGCTTCCTCAGCATCAGCAAGTGTTGAACCCACTCCTCAAGCAAGTCCCGAACCGACACCTGAGGCAAGTCCTGAATCGCCAGACATCATAGTTGAGACAGAAGCCATCCCAGAAGCGACTCAACGGGAGGAAGTCCTAACTGGAGAAGTTCTTGAACAAGCTGCCGTAGAGCCTACAGCAATAGAGGTCATGGAGAAGCCAGAAGCGGTCGTTGAGGAAGCGGATATGGCTGACACTGATGTAACTGAAGCAAACTTGGCGCAATCTTCCCCAACGCTACCAGCTGCCATTGAGACAGAACCCGAAGCCGTTGATGAGCAAGCCACCCAGGTGTTAGAGGCAGAGCTTGAGCAGACAACCACAGCCTTTGAGAGCTAACTGCAAAAAGCAACGCCAAGCATCGACACAATCCTGAAAGCGGATGTGGTTTAGTTGCAAATTCTCTTCTTTACTGGAGAGATGAGGTAACCTAGGGAAACTCGCAACAGGGCTTTCCAATGGCAAAAACCGAAGCAGACTTACTTCGCATTGGGCAGGTCAGTACCCTGAGCAACCTGCCTGTAAAAACTATTCGTTTTTATGAAGACCGGGGCTTAATTCAAGCCGCTCAGCGAACAACCGGTGGCTTTCGCTTGTTTTACCCATCGGTATTGACGCGACTGAGCTTTATTCGGCGATCGCAAGCCCTAGGGTTGAGTTTGAATGATATTCAAGACATTCTCAACATTTCTGACAGTGGCGAACGTCCCTGTCAGAAAGTGCGGCACAAATTTCAATCTAAAATTATTGAGATTGAAGAACGCATGGTTGAACTGCAAAACCTCAAAACTCAGCTTCGAGCCTTGATGGCTGAAGCTGATGCCAAAGAAAAGTTAGACGCTCATATCTGTCCCATCATTGAGCATGCCAACGATGCTCAATAGGAACCTCTGTGAGCCGCTTCAGAGCAGTTGAATTTTAAGTTTTACTGAGCACCTTGAGTTAGCGATTCCAAGTACTGTAGCGTCTGCGATGCTGGCACAAACTGAATCAGCTCCAAAAATTGATCCAGCTCAGGATCATTCTCAGCCATATTCCCTAAGATGCTCTCAAAAGTCACCACCTCAACACCGAGGGAACCTTCCACATCAGGATTACTAGCCACCAATTGAGTTAGCTGTGACTGCAAATCCTGGATCGAGAAAAACATGGGCAGCTTATTCTCTGCCGTCAACAGATATTGCTCGTTCTCTAAATCAACAGCTGCATATAAGGGCACCCCTTGAATATCAGCATTGACAAGCTGTGAGGCAACGTTGACCGATTCGGTACTTGGAATGTAGACCAGAGAGTTGGCACTTTCAAGCTGTTCTGAAGCTTCATTATAGATTTCGCTTAAGGGCAAAATGGCCACTTGAGCATCCCCAGCAAATTCAGCTTCCTCAGCTTCGGCCTGATTCAAAAAAGCTTGCGCTTCAGCAGAATCAATAAAGACGATCGGAACCTGAGCCCCCGACCCATTTTCTCCAACACTTGCTGTCAAAGATTGGCCTTCAGCGTTCACGATCATGAAAACGGGAACGTTGTTTAGCTTTTCAACTATTTGCTGTCGGGTGAGTGCCAAGGCACTTTTCGGCAGCATCAATACCAAGGTCGAGGCGACAGCAGCGCTTGCGAGCCCCAACGTTCTTAACTTGCCAATCATGCCTTTCATAGGTGTCTGAAAATCCAACTCAATAATAGGACTCGGCTCCAGGGTTCAGATGTTCCCTGATGCAATGAGTTAGCGACCTGCTCGAAACAAAAGAACATCAGGTTTCACAAATCCTAGAAAGCATCCTAGCAGGTCTCATATCAGATGCGGAGGCATCAGTCGCCCCTATGTTAGACCAGCATTGACGAATGTAATCGACAAGCACTGTGCCCTCAAAATGCACGAAGCCAATTGATGCACAGGCCTTTATCGAGGAAATACTTAGAATCGGGATGACAGGATTCGAACCTGCGACATCCTGCTCCCAAAGCAGGCGCGCTACCAAGCTGCGCTACATCCCGTAGCTACAAACACTCTAGAGTATAGCCTGCTTCAAGCGAAGTATGCTGTTGCTGTTACCTACCCACCCAGACACCACCATGTCCTTCCGAGCCAATGTTGAACCGCTGGGGCAATTGCCTGGGCTATCCCATGAGCAGATTGCTCAACTGCAAAGTCTTGGTGTTGAAACCACGCAGGATCTGCTATACCAGGCGCGATCGCTCCAGTCATCTCAAACAATGGCTAAACGCCTCAGCATCCCGCTCCGCTATATCCACAAGTGGAAGGCCTTGGCGGAGCTATCGCAGCTTCCTAGTGTGGGCTGTCAGTATTGTGGGTTGCTACTGCACAGTGGTGTTGCGTCAGTCGCACAACTGGCATCCAGTGCCCCTGGCAATCTTCACAATCAAGTACGACGTCTACACACGGCTACTTTGCGCCGCTCCGACTTATGTCCAACCCCCGATCAGATTGTCCGTTGGGTGCAAGAGGCTAAACAGTTGTCATCGCCTTAAATCCTGCGATCGCTCAAGTTATCTGCACCTGCGATCGCCCAATAGCAGAGGACGCTACTTTCCAGAAAACCATTCCCTTCTGCTCAAGAGAACCCCCACCGCTATTAAGGCAGTGGGGGTTCTCTTGATCGCTAGCTGCTGGCAGGTCGCGATGCCCTCAAGCGGGCCTACTTATAAAGTTCTGTAGACAGACGGAGAGCCAGAAAACCGGGAATAAGTGCGATCGCCAGCGCGATGAAAACTTGAGTATCTGACATTGCTATAAGTTCCTCAAAATAAAGACGCAATGATGACTTCACTGGGAAGCTGAAATCATTTTTGACCATCTTGTTGAGATTAATCGCGCTTTGCACAACATCTGTTACAGAGCGTAATCTTCAGGCATAGCAACAAATGCCTCATGTCAATGCCTTTACAAAAGTAATCCTAACTTTGGTGGTCTAAAGCACTCCCCCACACCACACCTGTCGGCATAATGAGGCAACCTGTAGATATGAGCTTCTATTGCCAATTCTTCACTTATTGTCATCGTGACCGAGCCTACCTTGACTATTTCCGATAGCTCAGCGCAGCCCCCTTTTGGTCATCATCTCAGGCGTCTACAACGAGATGTCCTCAGGATGGGGGCTCTAGTTGAGCAATCTTGCCAGCTAGCTTACGAAGCCTTGTGCAATCGCAATTTAGAGGCAGCTCAGCAGCTCAAAGCTCACGATAAGCAAATTGATCGGCTCTATCGCCAAATCGAAGTGGACTGTGTCCAGTTGCTCATTCATCCTCCTCAAGGCATGCAGGATCTGCGCCATGTCAGTGCTTTTATGCAGCTCATTCGTGACTTAGAACGAATTGGGGATTACGCGACGGATCTTGGTGAAGTTGCCATCAAACTATTCCCGGCTCCCGCTTATCCCTGTGCCGAACCCATTCAATTGATGTTCGACCGTGGCCGCTCCATGGTTGCCCTGTGCTTGCAAGCCGTCGCCGATTTAAATGCTGATATTGGCATTGAGCTGCGGGTGAAGGACGATGCCGTCGATGATGATTATGACGACATCTATAACTGTTTAGTCAATGTAGCGCCAGGCGCTACCAGCATCGAGACCATTGTATTGCTGGTGTTAGCCATTCGTTATTTAGAAAGAATCGCTGACCATGCAACGAATGTTGGCCGTCGCATCGCTTATGTGGTGACGGGTGAGCGGCGCTAGGGCGCGTCATCATTTAAACTCGAAAGCCTTGCGGTATAAGCATTGCCGCACCCGCTTGGTAAAACTAGCTAGGGGCTGAACCGCTCTCTGCACGAGGACTTGAGCGTTGAATGATGACAGCCCCTAGCTCAACACAATTAAATTTTGGGTTGGCATGCTGACGGCAGCTGATTGCAGGCTGTAAATCTGAGTCTGTTTGATTACACATTCTCAGATTAAGTTATAGTTATATCGATTTGAGGCTGACCGGCCCTGTTGTAGGCTACCGGCATCCCCCGATCCAATTCCTATCGAGGAGTTCAGCTATTCTGACAGGTTAATTACCTGACTTGGTTCTGAGAAGGCATTTAACGGTGACGGTTGCCAGCGTACCTTTACGGGGTGTTTGGTTGCAGAGAGCTGGATGGGTTTAATTAGCGTCTGTGCTGTATTTGCCTACGGTTGATTGATTAAGGGCAAGCATCGAGCGCTTACATCTATACCCAGCTAGTTTTTTCCGTTGCTGACCAGGGATTGCTGTGTCTTTTGATGACAGGAAGGGGCTTTACCTGCTGACACGACCGTCGCTTACTCGCACCAGACAAGGATTAATCGCTTCATGAACTTCTCAATTGCTGCGCTACTAGCAAACTTCACCGATGAAAAAGGGGTTGCCCCCAAGACACTGCAAAAAAAGCTGCATTGCCAGACAGAGGAAACGGTTCACGAGTTACAGATCGCGCTGGATGCTTTAGAGCGTATTGGTGTACTGACCAAAGATAAAGGCAAATACACTCGCGTGGCTGAAGAAGGCGTGATTGAAGGTAAGTTACGGTGTTCGAGTAAGGGATTTTGCTTCGCTATTCAGGATGATGAAGCCGCTGACGATATCTACGTGCGTGAGAGCCAGTTGAACACCGCCTGGAATGGCGATCGCGTTTTGGTTAAAGTGACGAAGGATGGCAGCCGTCGTCGCAGCCCCGAGGGGGAAGTCAAGCTCATTCTGGAACGAGCCAATGCATCGGTGCTGGCCCGCGTCAAACAGGAAAAAGGGAATTATCAAGCCGTCCCGTTAGACGATCGCCTCCTGTTTGAGTTGACCTTAGACGGCCAAACAGAAACCCTTGAAAAGGCCGTTGACCAGCTGGCTCACGTTGAGGTTGTGCGTTACCCACTGGCGCAGCAACCTCCCCATGGCCAAGTGGCTCAAATCTTAGGGAGTGATGCCGAAGCAGCCTCCGATTTAGACATCGTCTACTGCAAACATGATTTACCCCGCGCCTTCGCGGAAGAGGTTCTGGCAGCCGCTCAAGCCCTCCCTTCGCGTGTGCGCAAGGCTGACACCAAAGGACGTCTTGACCTGCGGGATCAGCTCACCGTCACCATCAATGCCCCCACGGCGAGTAGCTTTGATGACGCCCTCACCCTCAACAAAGATGAGAACGATAATTGGCAGTTGGGCGTTCATATCTCGGATGTGGCCTATTACGTTCCGCTTTATTCCAACATTGACCGAGAGGCCCTAAAGCGCGGATCTTCAGTTTATCTAGGCAAAGAAGTGGTGCCCATGTTGCCGCCGCCCCTATCCAGTTCCTTGTGTTCCTTAGCGGCAGGCAAAGATCGGTTAGCGATGTCGGTTATTGCCACTATTGATGCTGAAGGCAAAGTTCTCGAATTTGAGGTGCGTCCTAGCGTCATCGCTGTTGACCATGCCATCAACTACTCCGAAGCTCAGGCCATTAGCGTCCGCGATGACAAGGAACAGTTGGACAAACTGGGCGTTAAACCCAAGAGTATTGAGAAGCTAGAGCCCGTTTTTGGTTTGGTTGAGAACTTAGTCGCACTTAGCCAAGTGGTTCGCCAGCAACGCATGGCGAGGGGTTCCTTCGAGCTAAATTTGCCCGAGCACGAATTTCCGGAAGACGCTGAAGAAGCCTTGGCTAGCTACGCTTCTTCCAAATTTCAATACGATGACGAAGGGTTGCTGGGGGTCATTGTCGTCTCTTCAGCGTTGCCCGCTCGGATGATTGTGACTGAGTTTATGCTGCTGGCAAATCAGCTGGTGGCTTCCCACCTCAAGGCATTGGGTGTACCCGCTGTCTATCGGCTGCATCGAACGCCCAATGGCTCCGATGTGCAGGAACTGATGAAACTGGCTGAAAACATGGACATCCAGCTGGAACTCGCTTCCGAAGAAGCCATTGAACCCGTTGACTATCAGCGGTTTACCCAGCAGTTTGCGACCTCTCAGTCAGAAAAAATCCTCACTTACTTACTCCTATCGACCTTCAAGCCAGCGTTCTATAGTGCCCATCCAGATATGCACTTTGGGCTGGCTTTAACCGATGGCTACACGCACTTTTCATCGCCCACTCGCCGTTATCCTGATTTGATGGTGCATCGAGTCCTCCATGCTGTTTTTGAACAAGGCCGCGATCGCCGGTCAACCCGTTCCAAAGACCGCGTTAATCTCCACCACAGCAGCAGCCACGGCAACATTAACTGGAATGTGCTGCCCCCAGAGCTCAACAATGAACTTGAGGACTACATCAACCGCATTGTGGGGCCACTGAGTGAGCGCGAACAGCTAGCCCAGGATGCTGAATCTGACTTGGAAGGGCTCAAAAAAGCCGAATTCATGCGCGATCACACGGGTTCTGTCTTCCATGGTTTGATTACCGGCGTTCAGTCCTACGGCTTCTTTGTCGAAATTGAGGAGCTATTAGTGGAAGGGCTCGTGCATGTCAGCTCCCTCAAGGATGACTGGTACGAGTATCGCTCCCGCCAGCAAAAGCTCGTCGGGCGTAAAAATCGGAGCCAGTTCCGTTTAGGCGATCGTGTCGAAGTCCAGGTTAAAAGCGTTGATTACTATCGCCAACAGATCGATTTGGTGGCGGTCGGTGGCGGCAGTGAAGCCAGTGACGAGGATCTCGCTGACGACGAAGATTACACAATGAATGATGAGATGGGCGATCGTGACCCCATCAGTGACGAGTCAGAATAAGGCATAGGCTCGATTATCTTTATGGCTACGTTGACGAATTCGCGTCCCTTAACCTTGGGTATTACCGGTGCCTCAGGGCTAATCTATGGGGTACGAGCCATCAAATATCTTCTGGAAGCAGATATTCCTGTTGAGCTCGTTGCCTCCAAAGCAACCTATCAAGTTTGGAAAGCCGAGCAAGGGTTGCAAATGCCGGCTGACATGCATGCACAGGAAAAGTTTTGGCGTGAACAAGCGGGTGTCCCTCAGGCGGGGCAATTACGCTGTCATCCTTGGAGTGACGTTGGGGCCAATATTGCGAGTGGCTCTTACCGAACGCGAGGAATGGTCATCATCCCCTGCAGCATGAGTACGGTTGGCAAACTGGCGGCAGGGCTCAGTTCTGATTTACTGGAACGCGCTGCCGATGTGCAGTTAAAGGAAAATAAACCCCTCGTTCTTGTTCCCCGCGAGACGCCCCTGAGTTTGATTCACCTGCGGAATTTGGTGACGCTAGCCGAAGCCGGAGCCCGAATCGTACCGGCCATTCCAGCCTGGTATCATACCCCTCAAACCATCCTGGACTTGGTTGATTTTGTTGTAGCGCGAGCCTTAGACCAATTCGATCTAGACTGCGTGATCCTTAATCGTTGGCAAGGCCATTCTCAGTAGAGCCTGAGGGGCTGTCATTATTTAGAGCCTGAATCCTCATGCTGAAAGCGGTTCAGCCCCTAGCTAGTTTTCCAAAGCGGGCGCGACAATGCTTATACCGCAAGGCTTCCGAGTTTAATTGATGACGCGCCCTAAGCCTCGCTACGCTATTCAGCGTCATAAACGATTTCATTTGCCGCTTGCCAAGCCGGATCCACAATACAGATAAAAATAAGCGGTTCTTGGCCGCTATTGCGGATGAACTGACGAGCCTTAGGCGGAATGTAAATGGCATCCCCAACCCCAACCGGTTGACATTCATTGTCAATATGCATCTCGCCCTCACCACTGAGGATAAAGTAAACCTCAGAGGTCGTCAGGGCATGGTCGAGGGAAGATTTACCAGCGGGGACGACAGCCTGGGCCAAACTATAGCGCAGATCGATCGACTGCTTGTCGGGATGCAGCAACTCACGCAGTTGAGTGTTATCTCCCGCCGTAAACAGTTCGCAATCCATAAGCTTTCTGATCAGCATTTTTGAGCGCCTCTACACCCGTGCTTGCGTTGATAGCCCAATGCCTGTGGGTTCGTAATCAGGACAACCAATCGCCGCCTCGGATAAAGCTTCGTAGGGACGCACCGGGCATTTCAGGGCGTAGTTCCCTGAAAAATAACGGCATTGGGAGCAGGGGATCTGATGCATCCGTCGAGCGCGCAACAGGCCATCGCGTAGCGCCGACCAGATACTCCACAGACACAAGCCAACCACCATCCAGGCCAAAACAAAGCAGACTGGAACCAAAATCGGTTGTATCAACCTCAGAATTTGATCCACAGCCACTTGAAGCAGTCTTAACGCCAACAACACAAAATTCCCTCGTGCAGAACACCGAGCATGAATGCCTTAAATCCCAGATTTAATTCTCTCGCCAAGATTTTTTGAGAGTGGATCTATCGCTTCTATGGACTCTTATCAATTGAGCAAGAAAGAACGCGATCGCCGCTAGATATCGACACAAAAATCAAGACACCAGGCGGCTAACGTTTAGAAATTGCATCCGGTTACAGCACAGGTCTAAAACACATTACTCAGATATAAGGTTGTGATCTTAGATTTAACTATTCAGATAGGGTTCGCTAACGCCTTCAACTGAAATAAAAAGCCAAATAAGTTAATACATAAAAAAACTGACTGCTCATGAATGAACAGTCAGCATCGTCAATCACTTCCCAGAGAGGAAAGCGGCAGCTTAGTAGGCTAAGCCCATGCTACGAGTGGTCTCCGCACCGAGATAGACGCGGATGCTCAAGAAATCAGTAGGGCATGCAGTTTCACAACGCTTGCACCCAACACAGTCTTCGGTACGGGGTGAAGCGGCAATTTGACCCGCTTTACAACCATCCCAGGGCACCATTTCCAGGACGTCCAGAGGACATGCACGGACACACTGGGTACAGCCGATACAAGTATCGTAAATCTTAACGGAATGAGACATTGAAATGAAGGCTCCAATGTTAACAGGACATTGACAAGTGCTTGATAGGGGCGTTGCCGCAAAGGGCAGGCTTCAGCCAAGCAAACAGCAAGGGTTCTCCAATCATTGGTGAATAGTTTATAGGGTCAGTTCTCAGGGTCTAAGAGTAACCCTACAAAAGTTTATGGAATGTAATGTTGAGCTGGTCGATATCTATACCAATGATGGGGCGATCGCTAGCTTAGACCGATGCACGAACGCAAGTACCGTAATGTTCCCTCGATATGTGCGCGGAGTCCGCTAAACAAGGCTGAGTAATCTCCCCTCACATCGAACCAGCCCAAAGAGGGCAAGCCTGCTGGACAGATTTCCAAATCACGACATTGGGGGCGTCACGCTTTCCGATAAGATTTAGGAATGCCTAAACCCAGGAGACTTAACCTTACGAACAAGGTTGTCTTGATTTTGAGGCGGTCTCGTGGTTTAGGTTTTAGAGGTGTTTAATGCGATTGCTGGAAAGAGGTTGAACCGATGAGTGAGGTTTTTGCAAAAGTTCAGAAAATTGTTGCTGAACAATTGGGCGTTGAGGAGTCAGAGGTTAAGCCTGAAGCTAGCTTTGCGAACGATCTGGGTGCTGATTCCCTCGATACTGTTGAGCTAGTCATGGCCCTTGAGGAAGAGTTTGATATTGAAATTCCCGATGAGGCAGCTGAAGGCATTGGGACGGTTCAGGCTGCTGTTGACTTTATCAACGAGAAGAAGGCGGCATAGTCCGTCGCGATGTCGCTGCAGTGTTGTCAATGCGGGCTTGAGGCAAATTGCCTGAACGTCTGCGATGTAGGTGAGCTATGACAGAGTCGGAAAAAAAGCGAGTTGTTATTACCGGCTTGGGGGCTATTACTCCGCTTGGTAAGGATCTTGAGCGTTATTGGCAAGGGTTAATTGATGGTCAATCGGGAATTGGTCCAATTACCCTTTTCGATGCCGCTAAGCACACAACTCGCATCGCGGGTGAAGTCAAAGGTTTTGACCCCCACAACCACATGGAGCGCAAAGATGCCAAGCGGATGGATCGCTTTGCTCAATTCGCCGTCGCGACGAGCAAGCAGGCGTTAGCGGATGCGCAGTTGGAAATTACCGCCCTCAATGCTGAGCAGGTGGGTGTCATGATTGGCACGGGCGTCGGCGGCCTTAAGGTCATGGAGGAGCAGCAGGCCATTTACTTGGATCGGGGGCCCAGTCGCTGTAGCCCATTCATGGTGCCGATGATGATTGCCAATATGGCCGCTGGATTGACGGCAATCCACACCGGTGCCAAGGGGCCTAACGTTTCGCCCGTAACCGCCTGTGCCGCAGGCTCTAATGGCATTGGTGATGCTTTTCGATTAGTCCAGCAAGGGTATGCTCAGGCTATGATTTGCGGCGGCACTGAAGCTGCGGTGACCCCATTGTCTGTCGCTGGCTTTGGCTCTGCGCGAGCACTATCCACGCGCAATGATGCTCCAGAATTGGCCAGTCGTCCGTTCGATCGCGATCGCGACGGATTTGTCATTGGGGAAGGATGCGGCATCCTAATTCTGGAGTCCCTCGAACACGCCGTCAGCCGTGGTGCTCGCATTTATGCTGAGATTGTGGGCTACGGCATGACCTGTGATGCTTACCACATGACAGCGCCTGTTCCCGGAGGCGAGGGTGCTGCTCGCTGCATCCAGCTAGCCCTCAAGGATGCCAAGGTCACCCCTGAACAGGTGAGCTATATCAATGCCCATGGCACCAGTACACCCGCCAACGATTCGACCGAAACCCAGGCCATCAAAACAGCCTTAGGCAGCGCCGCTCGTCAGGTTGCCATTAGTTCCACCAAGTCAATGACGGGTCACTTGCTGGGCGGGTCGGGTGGGATTGAGGGGGTCGCATTGGCCATGGCTGTGGCCAATGACTGTGTCCCACCGACCATCAACCTCAATAATCCTGATCCAGCCTGTGACCTGGACTACGTGCCTAATCAGCACCGCCAAATGCCCGTAGAGGTTGCGCTATCGAACTCCTTTGGTTTCGGTGGGCATAATGTCACACTTGTGTTCAAAAAGTACCGTGACTAAGGCGATACCCATGGCCGTCGCCAGTTCCGCTAGAACAGGATGGCAAAACCATTGGGCTGTGTACCAGGCATCAGGAGGACACCCAATGCCTAAACCTAAATGGCTAAGGCCATATCAATAGGTATAATAACCTATTAAGAGTTGTTATACTTCAAGCTTGATGCGAGTGCTTTTGCTTGAGCCATTACTTCCCTTGTAAGGGACTCTTGCAAGGCGTTGAATCGTTTGTCCATTGGTCACTCCGGTGGGATGATGAGGGCAGTAGGCTGCGTTGATGTCTGCCGTTGCCTTGAGTAGATTCGCGTGTCAGGTTCCTGCTGTACCGTCTTTGAGTTATTAAGTCTATGGCTGTCGCATCCCAATCCTTAGAGGCGCTTTGCGTCAATTCGATTCGTTTCCTGGCAATTGATGCTGTTGAGAAAGCAAAATCTGGTCACCCCGGTCTACCCATGGGGGCAGCTCCCATGGCCTTTGTCCTGTGGGATCAATTCATGCGGTTTAACCCCAAAAATCCGAGCTGGTTTAACCGCGATCGCTTCGTTTTGTCGGCGGGTCACGGCTGCATGTTGCAGTACGCGCTCCTCTACCTGGCTGGATATGACAGCGTCACTTTAGACGACATCAAGCAATTTCGTCAGTGGGAGTCAACGACTCCGGGTCACCCTGAAAACTTTGAAACGCCTGGCGTTGAGGTTACGACCGGCCCGCTCGGCCAAGGCATTTGTAATGCAGTAGGCCTTGCGATGGCTGAGGCGCACTTGGCAGCTCGCTTCAATAAGCCCGACTGCGCTGTTGTCGATCATTACACTTACGCCATTCTGGGTGACGGCTGCAATATGGAAGGGGTTTCTGGTGAAGCCTGCTCCTTAGCTGGCCATTTAGGCCTCGGCAAGCTGATTGCCCTCTATGACGACAACCAGATCTCAATTGATGGTTCGACCGATATTGCCTTCACGGAAGATGTCTCGAAGCGTTTTGAAGCCTATGGCTGGCATGTACTCCACGTCGAGGACGGCAATAGCGACTTGGATGCGATCGCCAAAGCCATTGAAGAGGCTAAGCAGGTCACCGACAAGCCGACCATGATTAAGGTCACGACAACTATCGGCTACGGTTCACCCAACATGGCGGGCACCTCCGGTGTCCATGGTGCAGCCTTAGGTAACGATGAGATCAAGTTAACGCGTGATTCCCTAGGATGGACCTATGGTGACTTTGAAGTCCCAGAAGACGCGCTGAGCCACATGCGCAAAGCCATCGAACGGGGAGCCAGCTACCAGGCCGAGTGGGAAGAAACCTTAGCCACCTACCGTACCAAGTACGCTGAAGAGGCCGCTCTATTGGAGCGCATGATATCGGGCAAGTTGCCGGATGGTTGGGTCGATGCTCTGCCCACCTACTCAACCGAAGATAAAGCCCTGGCCACTCGGAAAACTTCTGAAGCCACCTTAAATGCGCTGGCACCAGCCCTCCCTGAACTGATTGGTGGGTCGGCTGACTTGGCCAAATCCAACAACACCTTGATGAAAATTTCCGGTGATTTCCAGAAGGGTGCCTATGAGAATCGCAACCTGCGGTTTGGGGTGCGCGAGCATGGCATGGGGGCAATTTGTAATGGCATTGCTCTCCACGGTTCGGGCCTGATTCCCTACTGCGCAACCTTCCTGGTATTTGCCGATTACATGAGAGCCGCCATTCGTCTATCGGCGCTCTCCCAAGCAGGGGTTCTCTACGTCATGACCCATGACTCGATTGGTTTGGGTGAAGACGGCCCCACCCACCAACCGGTCGAAACCATTGCGTCTCTCCGGGCGATTCCCAACCTCTATGTCATTCGCCCCGCTGATGGAAATGAGACTTCCGGAGCCTATAAAGTTGCCATTGAGAGCCGTAAAACGCCAACTTTGATGGCATTTTCGCGTCAGGGACTGCCCAATCTCGCGGGTACTTCAATTGAAGGGGTGAGCAAGGGCGCTTACATCATCTCGGACAGCGACGGCACTCCCGATCTAATCCTGATCGGTACCGGTAGCGAACTTCAACTCTGCGCTGAGGCCGCTGACCAGTTGCGCGCTGATGGCAAAAACGTCCGCGTTGTATCCATGCCTTCTTGGGAACTGTTCGACGCTCAGGATGCAGCCTATCAAGAGTCTGTATTGCCCAAAGCGGTTACCAAGCGATTGGCGGTAGAAGCCGGTATTTCGATGGGTTGGTGTCGTTATGTTGGGGCTGAAGGCGATGTTATTAGCGTTGAGCGGTTTGGTGCTTCAGCACCTGGCAAAACCATCCTTCAAAAGTTTGGCTTCACTGTTGACAACGTTTTGACTCGTGCTGAGACCTTATTGGGCTAGGGTTTGGACGATTCGCCTACGTTACAAGGCTAATGTCTGACAAGTACGGCTAGTTTGCTATTAGGTGCTGTTTTCGACCTCTGAAAACAGCACCTTTTTCATAAAATGCACGTGACTGCTCTGATCCCAGTACTCATACAAGTTAAAAAAGTTTACAATTAGGGCATTGTGTTAATAGAAAGAGCACACTGGCTTGAGTGGATGCCCTTTTGGAGTGTGCTTTATTTCTTTATCTAGCGTGAGTTTCCATATTCATAGGGCGATCTGTGTACACTTCTACTTCTGTAATCACCATTAGTAATCCCAGCAGGCTAACGTCTCAGGCCGTCAAGCTGCTATCGCAGCGTGAGGATTATGCCACCTGTCATATTCATATCCCCGGCGAGCCTCAGCGAATGCCTGCGATCGCGGTGGGTGACAGATTCTATAGCTTCTTTCGTTCGCTCAAAGATTCACAAAAGACTTTAGGAATCCTTCTGAAGTTATCTAACCGTGGCAACCAGGTGGTTATGACGCCAACCAGCCGCGGTTATGCCCTCTGGGTATACGAAGCGGACGCTACACTCGCATCCAACAGTAGGGGCAGACGACGCACCTTGGCAACAACCTTTGGCCCAGCTGATTGCTGGATTGTTAGCGATCGTCAACCCGGCTACCGCATCTGCTCTCTTAGGCTGCCTGATTTAGCGAAGACGGTTCAGGGCATTACCAACGGACAAAAGCTCTACAGTCTCTACCGCCGCGAGCAAAGCTCCGAAGCTGCGATCAAATTAGCCACACGCTTATGTCAAAGGGGCGATGAGGTGGTGGTTGTAGTGGGTACTTCTGGCTATGTTATCTGCATTTATGAATCGACGGCGACGGTTCTTAGCTGAGCGTGAAACACAGAGTTAAATAGGGACGCGATTGCCCACGTCCCTATTTCTTCCAAGCATATTTTCTAGATTACGGTCGATTAACAGCCAAGTTGCTTCGCTTACTACGTTCTACCGTTAGAGCCTGGCAGAATGGGCTGCTCTACCGCTTGCCGGAAGCCCTGAACGCTTTCAGTAAAGTCAATGGGTAGAACAGCAACGACGTTTTCGTGGGGTCGGGGAATAATGACCCAAGTTTCAAGTACGCCTCCAGGGGAGTTCTCAGCTGCCGCGACGCCTGCTTCCATGGCAGCTTTGACCTCAGAAATATCACCCCGAATGTTGATGCAAAACCGAGCACTGCCCGCGCGAATGTAGTTCACCAAGGTTACTCGCCCTGCTTTGACCATTGCATCTGCCGCCGCTAAAACAGGCGGGAAGCCTTTCGTCTCAAGGGAGCCAACTGCCTGAGGCATCGCCATTCTCCTAAAAATTAAGCCTGTACTTAAAAAAACATTGTACGAGTCTCATGGACTCTAGGGTAATCGCGGAGGAGGCTTTTTCCTACACTGATACATTCTTTACTTTTGTCAAGGTTCGGTTACAGAATTAGGGTATGTCATCCATTAGAGCTAGATCCTTTGCCTAGATGCGATTTCAGCCCCTAGTAGTTTTATAGGGACGGGCACGGTAATGCTTATCCCACAAGGTTTCCAAAATTAATTGATGTCGCGCCCTAAAAGCCCGGTAAACGATTCCCCTGGATTTCTTCAATCCAAAATTCTTCCGACGCTTCAGTAAAATCAATCGGCAAGACCGCTTCCAGGTTTTCGGGAGGGTTAGGCACAATGTAGTGGGTCGTCACGCACCCTTCATTGGGCAAATCGCTACCGACAACCAGTCCTGCCTTCACGGCGCGATTGACTTCCGACACAGGCCCTCGGATACAGACAAACTGGCGTCCACTGTCGGCTTGTTCGTATTTCACAATTGTGACTCGGCCTGCCTTGACCATGGCATCTGCCACTGCCAACATAGCTGGAAATCCATAAGTTTCGATCACACCAACAGCAAACGGCATAGACCTATCTGTCAACCCCAAACGTTAATCAAGCAAATAGTCCCAAGTTAGAAGGACTGAAATACTTCAGCTTTAGGATCATACCTTGATTGAACTCGGCTCGGCGATCGCTGCAATGATTCGTTCACACCCTGATGTCGGCTTAGCCCATTCGTAATGGCACTCCTTTGGATCACCCCAACAGAGGATGAGATAGAGTTCAGAACGGGTAGCATCCACTTCGGCCCATTCGGTCTCAGTAATCCATTGATCGACCTGGGCTCCAGATAGAGGTTGGGGGGGCGTTCCCGATTGCCACAAACGTAAACCGTCAAGCGAAGACCGCCAAAAATCAATGACAGCCGGTTTGGCGGCTAGGAGCATTGCTTTATCCGCCGGAATCGCCGTCAGTTGGGGATGTACTTCCGGAAATTGAAGTGATCGCCCATTGAAGCGACAGGTATGCCACACCAGCCCTGAAACATTGTGTTCACGCTGATACTGATGAATCTGATCGCGAAAATCCTGAACAGCAAAGACCTTACTCAGCTTCTCTGTGCCCAACGCTTTCGCCACAACAGGATTCAGGCGCTGATTCGAAGAGAGTACAACTCGCTCGCCGCGCCAAGCTGCCCGTAGTTCCTGATCCAGAATGTCAAGGAGTTCTTGGGTACTGTAACTCATGGGCATGATGGGAAATATCGCCTCAATTCTATCAACCCTGCTGAAGCGAGACTGTTCTTAGCAGGCTTCGAGAATTGAGATTACGCTAGTCTTTCAATTAAGAGATCATAAATACCCGCTGCATCGACAGTCGCAGCGATCTGTACCGCTGCATTGCTGGCCTCCTGAAGACGAGTGACCACTGTCTGCCCTAATGTTAGTGGACTATTGATTTCTACCTGTACGCATCCAGGATAGGTGGTGAACAGGGCTGGGTTTAGCAGATACGCCATCACACAAGGGTCATGGAGCGGCGCACCGAGGGTTCCCAGCTTTTCCTGATCCGCTTTGCCATAGTGACTCAAAACATCGACAGCCACCTGACTAACGGGTGAACCGAGGGCCGCCAGGGCACTCAAACGTTGAGGCGTTGTCAGAACTTGATGCGTGACATCCAGACTGATAAAGGTAATGGGAATTTCAGCGTCAAAGACCACGTGCGCTGCATGGGGATCCACATAGATATTAAATTCGGCCACGGGCGTAATATTGCCATGGGCAATGCCCCCACCCATCATGACCAAGGTAGCGATTTTCTGGCAAATATCAGGCGCTTGGATGATGGCTGTAGCAATATTGGTCAGAGGCCCCAACGTGGCTAGGGTCAGCGGTTCAGGTGTTGCTCTCAGGGTATCGATGAGATAGCTGACGGCATGGGCCTCTTGCAAAGGCATGGTAGGCTCCGGCAACGTTGCCCCGTCCAACCCCGTTCGACCATGGATATCCTCAGCGGTGATCAGCGATCGTACCAGCGGACGCGGACACCCCCCATACACAGGCATATCCGGACGTCCCATCAATTCGCAAATTTGTCTGGCATTGCGTTGGGTCAAAGCCAATGGAACATTGCCCGCGACCACGGTAATCCCCTCAACCGATAACTCAGGTGAGCGCAGGGCTAGCATAAGGGCGATCGCATCATCGACGCCTGGATCACAGTCAATAAGGATGGACTTAACTGACATAGGCGACTCTGAGTAAAGGCAATAGAGCTATCGTCAGTCGCATGAGAACTCGACGGCTACGCTATTTGTTGATGTGCTCCGTATCAGAAGGATACGCGCTGTTCTAGGGGCTGTCATCATTTAGAGCCTGAATCCTCATACTGAAAGCGGTTCAGCCCCTAGCTGGTTTCACCAAGCGGGCGCGGCAATGCTTATACCGCAAGGCTTTCGAGTTTAATTGATGACGCGCCCTAGCCTAAATGGACAGAGCCAGTTTTGATGACCGCTGGGATAACCTGCCACAAGAAGAACGGTTCCACTTGAAGAGCGCGTTAAGCTAGACCACGTCCGATAGCTAACTTGAATGTTTAGCTCAGGGAAAACCGCTAGGGCCCTAATCGGATGCGGTCTAGGTGCTAAACGATGTTGTTGAGATTAAAGCGCGTCATGGTTATTGGGAGAGCCAAAGTTGCCGTTGTCAGTGTGGTTGCCTTGAGCCTATTGACCGGTTGTGTCGGTAGCCCATTCGGCGACGTTGTTGAACGCTCCCTAGAAGCCGATCCTCAGCTGGAAGAAGGTTCTAACCTCGACAGCGCCTCAACCACAGATGAAACAGAAACACCTGATGAGGTGGCCGACTCGCGTTCTGAGACGGAAGCAGGCGACACCACACCCCGACCTTCAGAAACCAATACCAATGCTGAAAGCAATCGAGCACCACTAACGCCGCCCCAGTATCCTAGTCGCACAACGACACCAACACCAACGACGGCGAGTCGTTTCAGCGAACCCGACCTGAATTTAGAAGGGGTTCCAGCGGAATTACACCCCTATCTTGAAGACTTGCAAGCCTTGCAGGTTATTGATGTCGCGACTTCCCAAACTGAAGCGACTGACGATGCAAATACTTCAGCAGCCCCGTCGCCTTTCACTCAAACGGTTACGCGGCGTGAGTATGCCCGTTGGCTGTTTCAAGTACACAACGCGCTCTATGCCGATCAACCTGGCGATCGCTTGCGAGCCGCTGCCACTGGCGACGAACCAGCCTTTCAAGATGTGCCTACCACCGATCCAGCCTTTAGCGAGATTCAAGGACTGGTCGAAGCGGGCATTATTCCCAGCACTTTGACAGGCAGCAGTACTGCCGTCAACTTCCGCCCTGATGCCCCCTTAACACGGGAATCAGCCGTTCTTTGGAAAGTGCCTCTCGATATCCGCGCGGCGCTCCCCAATACAACCCCGCAAGCAGTTTCCGAAACCTGGGGTTTCCAAGACATCGGCAAAATTGAACCGCTTGCTCTCAGAGCCGTCGCCGCCGATTTTCAGCTCGGTGATTTCTCGAACATTCGCCGAGCTTTTGGCTATACAACGCTTTTCCGCCCTGCGAAAGCCGTCAGCCGCGCCGAAGCCATGGCAATGCTCTGGCGCTTTGGGAACCAAACGGAGGGACGGGCAGCGAGCGAGGCGGTAGCAACTGAGCGCACAGAACGTACCGAAACGGTTCCTCAGTGAGCGTAAGCGACGGGTTGATAGGCCATGCAGCAATGATTTTGCTATCTATAGACCTGGCCTGGGGTCAACATTCCACAAGGAATCTATCCCAGGCCATCACCCTAAACGCTTTTGATGCGAAAGGTCACCCTCTAGAGGACGCCCAAGTTAGCCAGCCCTAAAATAGCGCCCGCTCCGAGAAGGTGCCCAAAACTGGTTGTACCCAAAAGGGCAGGCAAGCCCATACCACCGAAGAAGTTGTCAGCCGGAAGGGCGGGGCCTTCGCTCGGGTACTTGATGGTTGCCTTACCAAAGGCGATCGCTAGAATGTTGCAAACTATCATCACAATGGCAACTTTAGGGCTCCACTCCAGGGTCGCAGGCGTAATTGCCAGCAAAGATAAATAGGACAAAGTTCTGTCTCCTAAAAACAAATGGCATCACCGAAATGAGGGATAAGCCCTGTATAACAAGAGAACCTGTTGCAGCAGCTAGTAACCCTTAGCCAAGATTTTTCATGACGTTGTGAAGGATCATCAAAGTCTCTTTGCAAGAATTTACAGAACGCTGCTGGACGCCCCCATTAGAACAACACCTTGGCACCCCGCTAGCCATACCAAGACGGAGATCGTTCATCAACCTGTCAAACACTCATCAAACTGTCAGACACTCATCGCAGCGACCAATTCATACGAGTCATTATTGTTGAGTGAAAAATTGCTGCGGGGCGGTGCAAGTGGGGTTGACGCGGATAATCAGATTTTCACTCACAAACGTCTGAATAGCTCTACTGATCAAGCATGAAGGCTTCTAGGGTGTTTGCTAACACCGGCAAGTTTGGCGCATTCAGCTCGTATCGTAAAAGCCTAGAATACAGGAGCTAACGGAAATTCTGAGTCTCCTGATTTTATGGAAAGAGGATTGTTGTGGCTACCTTTACTCGTTTTTTTTAGTGGATTAGCCTGGGCCGGTTGGAACGAGTATCGCAAGTTAGAAGCCTATAAGCTGTGGGCAGCTAACTTTGAGCGAGCCAAGTACGATATCTATGCCGTCTTGGGTCAAACTGCCGATCAATTGGTTTGGGGAATCCCGACGCGCCAAGGCCCAGTGCAAATACAGCAAGTGACTTTGAGTGCGGTACAAACGATCGTGCTTTACGAAGAGAGGGCGTCCTTCCCTGTAAAAGCTACCGTACCCAAAGGGTGTCAGGTGGCTTTAGGCCTGGTTTCTGGTACCGGGCAAACATGGTTGATTCCCTTTACTGATGTTGATTTAGCTACTCGCTGGCAAAAACAGTTGCAGTCGCTGCTTCAAGCGCTAGAATCAACGCCACAACCTTGAATTTGCTCCCCAATGTTTCTTGATGCCAACGTTTGCATAGTCTTGACGAGGGTTGTTCGTCCGATTCGTGCGATCGCCCATGGTTGATCTAGTTTCTCCCTCTGTCCAAGAACTGGCTGAGCGACGCCGTACTCTGCGCCGTCAGCGTCGGGTTCGCAACTTACAGAGTCTTTGGCGCATCATTGCGGTTTCTGGCATGGCCGTTGGCACCCTTTGGTGGCTAACTCATCCTTTTGGGATTTTGCACAGTAGTGAGCAAATCACGGTTGAAGGCAATGAGTTGCTCTCTGATGCCGCCATCCGCGCGCTATTGCCCCTAAACTATCCTCAGCCTTTGTTAGAAGTGGAAACCGAACAGTTAGCCGAGGCTCTCCAGGAGCAGGCACCTGTTATAGAGGTAGTGGTCACGCGTGAGCTGTTCCCGCCACGCCTTCAAGTCCGTTTACAAGAACGTCGCCCGATTGCCCTCACCGTACCCACTCATCCCCCCTCTGACAGCGCCCCGTCACGACCTTATACGCCCGCCCAAAATCCTGGGCTTTTAGATGCGCAAGGGTTTTGGCTGCCTCAAGCTCGCTTTGTTGAGGTTGAGCCTCAATTTGAGTTGCCAGCCTTGCAAGTTAGAGGCTTTCAGCATCAATATCAAGCGCAATGGCAGAGCCTTTATGCCAGCTTGGTTGCAAGTCCAATCACCGTATCAGAGATCGATTGGCGCACTCCGAGCAATATGATTCTCCAGACAGAGCTGGGGATCGTTCATTTAGGCGTGTATACCCCTCCAACCTTTGAAGCTCAACTTGCGACGCTGGAGCGGTTGCGATCGCTGGCCACAACCAATGGGGCACCAGATGTTGAATACATTGACTTGAGCAATCCTCAAAGTCCAACGGTCAAAATCATTGCCGATCCCTAAACGCCTTAATCCATCTAGAAAATCCCAAAAGCACTTTAAGAAAAGGTAAATAAATGATGTTTATGGAGAAAAATCAGCTTTCGTAAGTTAGTTTTTGGGAGCTAGTCTGAGTGAGCTAAGGCAAATATGAGCATTTGGGGCAAAACCGTTGAATGCTCAAGGTTTTAGGTAGCTATTAAATAGTTTGGTTTTTCACCCGAAGTACTTTATAGTTGTCTAGATTGTCTGGGGTTCTGCTTACTCGGAATTGAGTTTTGCGTAGGATCAAGGTTTATGACTGCTAATTCAACGCCCTCTGACGCTCATTCCGGCGCTTTCGTGATGAATGGTTCAACGATTCCGGTGGAATATGCATCGTCATTGGAAGGCAATGGTAGGTTAAGTACTTATCACTCGCAGGTTGGCAATAACCCTAGTGCTATAGAAAGTGCTGATAGTGGTTCCCAAGTGGTGCCTGCAGAAATGCTTCTAAACGGTGAGACTGTGCCCAGTAATATTGCAAAAATCAAAGTAATCGGCGTTGGTGGCGGCGGTTGTAATGCAGTAAACCGCATGATTCACAGCGGCGTTGCGGGTATTGAGTTTTGGACGGTCAACACTGACGCACAGGCACTTGACAGCGCGTCGACAGACAATCGCCTACAGCTAGGTCAAAAGTTGACACGGGGGCTTGGAGCCGGGGGCAACCCAGCTATTGGGCAAAAGGCTGCCGAGGAATCGCGTGACGAAGTCGCCGCAGCCCTCGAAGAAGCTGATTTAGTTTTCATTACGGCTGGCATGGGTGGCGGTACGGGTACGGGTGCAGCCCCTGTTGTGGCAGAGGTTGCCAAAGAGGCCGGAGCCTTAACCGTGGGAGTCGTAACCCGTCCGTTTACATTTGAGGGCCGGCGACGAACGGCGCAGGCAGAGGAAGGAATTGCCGCCCTTCAGACACGGGTCGATACCCTCATCGTGATTCCCAATGACAAGCTGCTCTCAGTGATTTCAGAGCAGACGCCGGTTCAAGAAGCTTTTCAAGCCGCTGACGACATCCTGAGACAGGGCGTCCAAGGAATTTCCGATATCATTACGATTCCCGGTTTAGTCAATGTTGACTTTGCTGATGTGCGCGCCGTGATGGCTGATGCCGGTTCAGCGCTGATGGGCATTGGCTTAGGGTCTGGGAAATCCCGAGCTCGTGAGGCTGCGATCGCAGCTATTTCCTCGCCTCTGTTGGAATCTTCCATTGATGGTGCATCGGGTGCCGTCTTCAACATTACAGGTGGGAATGATTTGACGCTGCATGAAGTGAATGCCGCTGCCGAAATTATTTATGAGGCTGTCGATCCCAACGCCAATATCATCTTTGGGGCTGTGATTGACGAACGTTTGCAAGGCGAAGTGCAAGTAACCGTCATTGCGACAGGCTTTAATCTCGAATCACAGCCGTCATCACAAACAACGGATGCTCGAATCAAGCCTCTAAAGCGCCCAACCAATCTCAACCTTTCCTCTAAACCGGGTATCAACAGCGGTTCAACTAGCGAGTTGGATATTCCCGAGTTTCTCCAGCGGCGGCGGCCTAATCGTTAGTGTCGTGCAGGGAAAGGAAGCAATCCGTTCTTTAACACCACCAGTGGCCCTTACCATTGCGGGCTCGGACAGTGGCGGGGGTGCTGGCATTCAGGCCGACTTGCGCACGTTTGCCTTTCATCAAGTACATGGCACCAGTGCTTTAACCTGCGTTACGGCGCAAAATACCTGTGGTGTCACTCGCGTTGATGCTCTGCCAGCCGCTGCTGTCGTCGCCCAAATTGATGCCGTAGTGCAGGATATTGGGGTGCAGAGCGCCAAGCTAGGGATGCTGCTGAATGCTGACATCATGCAAGCCGTTGCAACAACAATTACCCAATCGCCTGTACCGAGCTGGGTCATTGATCCAGTGATGGTTTCCCGCACCGGAGCACAGCTCATTGACGATGCGGCGATCGCAACCCTGAAGGCCGAACTCCTACCTTTAGCAACGGTGCTGACGCCCAATCGCTATGAGGCGCAAATCCTGAGCGGTCAGCAAATTGACACGCTCGCTGATATGGAGAATGCCGCCCGTCACATTCATACCTTGGGTGCCCGAAGCGTCATCGTCAAAGGCGGCGGTATGCCCCATGAACTGCGCGGCGTTGATGTTTGGTTTGATGGCGAGCAGGTACGGACGCTAACAACTGAAACGGTCGAGACTAACGATACTCACGGCACAGGTTGCACCTTGTCAGCCGCGATCGCGGCTAATCTGGCCCTTGGGCAAGACCCCTTAACTGCCGTCCGCCATGGGAAAGCGTATGTTACGCAGGCATTGAAGCATTCTCTGCGCATTGGCAAAGGACAAGGGCCTGTGGGTCATTTCTATTCATTGCTAGCCGATTGATGCTCCCAAGCGGAATCCCAATCGGGGCATTTTTCCTCATCAGGGCCATAGGGATACATGGCGCACACTAGCATGTTCCCTCCGAAGGCCTGACCATAGTAGTGACGACATCCCACGCAGGCACTGTGATCGTTGATGAGCGGATCAAGCGTTTTATTAAGTGGATCGGTAATTGCGGCCACCCATGCCTCCATGGCATCCGCGACAGGCGTCACCAAAGGTGTTACAAGCTCAGAAAATTCTTCTGAGAGGCGCTCAACCTCTTCATCCAGGGCTGTTTCAATGGGAGCCATCGCCTCGGCCCATTCATCCGCCCATTGCTCCAATGTGGGGCCCAGATGACTTTCTAACTCATTCGTCAAGGTGTCAGCGGCATCCGCTGCCTGCTGCAGTGTTTGCTCAGCCCACTGCTCAGTTTTTCTCGCTGTACCTTCGAGAAACTGATTCAACTCCTGCGTCCAGTCGTTAAAATTGTTCATTAATCACTCTTACGCTTGAGATCTTCAAGTTTTTCTCTTAAGGCATCCACTTGCTCACGCAAAGCCTCTGCTTCCTGCGACTCTGGGGAAGGCGTATCCTCATCGGCATCTAAAATCTCAATGCGCCTGGGCTCAGTGGGACGAGGCGACTCAACCACATCTTCAACGGGAGCCTGCGCCTGCTGCATCATCTTGTTAAACAATTGCTGGCCTTCTTCAGCCGTCAATTCGCCCCGTTCAACTAATTCGTTAACAATTTTCTGGGCTTGTCCTTGTAAGTCCTTAAAAGTATTGGTTGCCTTTTCTCCAGCATAGGAAGCAGCACCAATTCCTAAGTAAAAAGCCTTTTGTACAAGATTACCGAAGCCTGCCATGTCAGCTTTCCTCTCTATCTTGCAACAGCATAGGTAGTCAGTCGCGTGTTCGACCACGGGGGTTAACCGACTATGACCCACATCGCGTTAAGCGCAGCCAGAGAAGCCTGTTAACAAAAAAGAGACCCGGAGTCCACGCCTGTCACAAGCATCCCGTAATGCTGCTACCTTCCGGTCCTGACATAGTTTGGGCGTTGTGACCGCATGGGTCCGAGTCAGTTATCAGGATAACACCAATCCCTAACTTGCTGTAAACCGCCCTAGGGGCTGTCATCATTTAGAGCCCGAATTCTCAGCCCCTAGATAGCTTTCCAAAGCGGGCGCGGCAGTGCTGATACCGCAAGGCTTTCGAGTTTAATTGATGACGCGCCCTATATTCACTGCTCGTTAGCGATCGATGGGAGTTCTCTGCGAGTTATTGAATATTCGGTTGCTTGGCACGTAGCCAAATGACTTCACCGTCGTATCCTAAGGTCACTAAGAATAGCTATATTGCCCACAGCAAGAAGAGGAAGATTTGTGATAAGGCTCAATAGCCATTATCGCTAGCGATACCCAGCAGCTTGCATATGGAAAAGGTGCGCATATCGGCCCTGCTGTGCCAAAAGAGCTTCATGGGTGCCATATTCAACCAACTTGCCTCCAGACAACACCAGAATTTCATCCGCTCGCCGTACAGTAGAAAATCGATGGGAAATTAAGATAGCCATTTGATTTTCGGTAGCGGTTCGAAACTGGTCAAAAATTTGGGTTTCAGCTTCTGCATCCATCGCCGAGGTGGGTTCATCGAGAACTAGAATATCGGCATCTGATCGCATAAAGGCTCGGGAAAGCGCTACCTTTTGCCATTGGCCGCCCGACAGTTCTTGCCCTCCCCGAAACCATCGGCCTAACTGCGTGTCAAAGCCTTCTGGCAAGGTCTGAATAAAGGATTTGGCAGTCCCCTTGGCAGCGGCCTGTTCCCACTGGTCAACGGCTTCAAGATGGCGGACATCCCCGACACCAATATTCTCACCGACTTTGAATTGGTAGCGAACAAAGTCCTGAAAGATGACGCCAATCCGCTGTCTTAGAACCGCAATATCCCACTCCTGTAAATCACGACCATCTAGCAGGATGCGTCCGGTTGTCGGCTTGTAGAGACGCGTTAACAGCTTGATGAGGGTCGTTTTGCCCGAGCCGTTTTCCCCCACGATCGCGAGTTTGCGGCCCGGCTGCAAGTGGAAGGATATGGCCGACAATGCGGGACGTTGAGAGCCCGGATAGCTAAAAGATACCTGTTCAAACCGGAGACCATCTTCTGGCAAGATGCCGGAACGAGCATACCCCACTTGATCAGGGACAGATTGGTCTAAGAACTCGTACAGATTGGAGAGATAGAGGCCATCTTCATACATGCCGCCAATGGATGTCAGAATTGCGGCGAAAGCGTTTTGTCCCTGACGAAAAACTGTCAAGTACATCGTCAAATCGCCGAGGGAAATCCGTTGAGCGATCGCAGCTACCATAATCCAGCCATAAGCCCCATAGAAGGCAGCGGTACTTAGTAGTCCCAGACCATAGCCCCACGCACTCCGACGGATACTGAGGTCACGATCCTCGGCATACAGGCGATCAAAAATTCCCTGGTACCGCTGTAACAGCATGGACCCGAGCTGAAAAAGCTTCACTTCCTTGGCGTAATCTTCGCGACCGAGTAAAACTTCCAGGTAGTTTTGTTGGCGACTTTCGGGCGATCGCCAGGTAAACAGGCGAAAAGCCTGTCCGGCAAACCGGGTCTCCGTAATGAAAGCGGGAATCGTCGCCCCCATCAGGATCACCACAATCCAGCCTGAAAATTGCAGCAGTAAACCACCATAGGTAAGCAGTGAAAGGCTATTTTGCATCAGCCCAAACGTGCGGTTCACCATGCTCAGCGGTCGGCTAGAGGCTTCACGGCGGGCACGGCTCATTTTGTCGTAAAACTCTGAGTCCTCAAAGTAGACCAGCGGCAATGTCTGCGCCTTCTCCAGAATGAGGAGGTTAACCTTTTGCCCGAGTAATACACGCAGCAGCGAACGGCAAAGACTAAGTCCTTGACGTGCCCCAGCCAATATCGCAACCAAAACCGCCTCAATGGCTAAATAGGTAAAGGCTAAGTTGCGATCGGCGATCGCCCCCGACTGCGATGCGCTCACCACCGAGTCCACAATCAGCTTGCCGAAGTAGGCTACGGCACCGGGTAATAGTCCCGCCACTAGGGTGAGCACAGCCAGAGCAATTGTTAACCGCCAATCCGTCGCCCAGACTAGCCGAATCGCCTGCCCACAGTAGCGATAAATACTTAGCGAGGCTTGAAGATTGTGCCATCGCTGATGGAGCGAACGACGCCACCGATTCACACGTTGTCTAACCATGCTTTAAGCATAAAGCTGCTGCAATCAGTCTGGCCGTTGATTTATTAGGGTTGGCCACGTTGGTCGTATCAAGTTTGATTGAGACTGTCACCCAGCATTTTTAAGACTGGCAATAAGGCACCCACTGATCCACGATATGGGGGGAACCGTACCATGCCACCTTGGGCTTTGGGGAATGGTAGACATTTTCCAGCACGATATTGTGTGCATCGGTGAGATGGGCTGCGGTAATGGGCGTAATGCCATCCCCCCAACAGGCGCCCAAGCCACAGGTCAATTCATAGCTGTTGTAGGTAAACCAGGTACGCCAGCGTTGCCCAAATACGGCTTTACCCGCTATACACACATAGTTGACATGACTGTGATAAGCCCCTGGATAGGTCTGGTTCACAAAATCTAAATTACGCCGTGTCCAACGTTCCTGGCTGAGGTGAGGCGTTCCTAAAGTCACCAATGTATTGATCTGCTTATGCCCGTCCCAGCAGTTTAGATAGGCCTGATCAGCTGTATGGATGTCGTAGGGGCGATCGCCTAGATAAATTCGCGCCAACCATCCCCCAGCGGAATGCCCAATCAGATTCACCTGCTCGCTCCCAGTCACGTGCTGTACCTGAGTGACGGTGTCCGCGATCGCTTGCAATACCGGTCGTACTGATCGCCCCCCAATTGTTGGCAACCAGCTCCAAGACGTTAGCGGTACTGTTTGCGCGTAGACGCCCCGCTGCTTTAAATCAGCTTCTAAGCCTTGATAGGGAGCTGCTCCGGCAAGATACCCTGGAATAATAACGGCTGGTAAAGACATCGCAGGCTCAGAAACAATACATTCTCGCGCGGCTAATTCGCAGCACAACGTTATCGGCAAGCGGCTCCTAGGGCGCGTCATCAATTAAACTCGAAAGCCTTGCGGTATCAGCATTGCCGCGCCCGCTTGGTAAAACCAACTAGGGGCTGAACCGCTTTCAGCATGAGGATTCAGGCTCTAAATGATGACAGCCCCTAGACAGTGCTTCTGACCGATGAGTTTATTCCTTAAATCAGCAACCGCCACTTTCCATTATCCAAGATGAAACAATCAACTTGGAGAAAGATAATCGTGGCCCTCTTGACCTCTTTGAGGTGTGTTTTGCCACCCATCACAGACTCAGATCGTCTTAAACCTTAATGTAACTTTAAGGTAAAGAATCCTCGTTTTACCCTGTGTGCAGGCAGGCAGGCGCATTTTTGAAGAAAGTATGTGGAAAACCGTCTTTGGGAACGTGCTTTTCTCTCTTTTAAGAGGTTTTTGTCTAAAATTGAACCAAGCTAGCACTTATGCTGAGTGCAGTTTAAACCGTACTTAACTTAACCCCGAGTCCACAGTGATGAGTAGAGTTTGGATTTGACTGTTGTCACCTCGTCTGCGTTCCCCGCTACCGTTCATCGCTTAGAGAATGGACTGACGCTTGTTCACCAATACATGCCCGCAACTCCAGTGGTTGTCGCCGATGTCTGGAGTCAGGCAGGCGCAGCCTTTGAACCGGCTGGATGGTCAGGCATGGCGCATTTTTTGGAGCATATGGTTTTTAAGGGGACAGATCATCTCGCCCCTGGCATGTTTGACTATGCGATTGAAACGCGCGGCGGATTGAGTAATGCCGCCACGAGTCATGACTACGCTCATTTCTACATGACGGTAGCCCATGAAGCTTTTCCGGAGGCACTGCCTTATCTGGCCGATTTAGTCCTCCATGCAGCGATTCCCGCTGATGAGTTTGTGCGGGAGCGCCAGGTTGTCCTAGAGGAAATTCGTCAAGCTCAAGATGACCCGGACTGGATCGGGCTGCAGGCATTATCGAACCAACTTTTTCCTAGTCATGCCTATGGTCGCCCAGTTCTGGGAACAGAAGCTATTTTGAATGAGCGATCGCCGGAAGAAATGCGCTGTTTTCACCAGGCTCACTACCAACCTCATAATATGACGGTGGTTGTGACCGGCGGGATGGCGCTAGAACCGACGCTAGAAAAGGTGCGTCATGCTTTCCGTGCTTTTCCGGCTCCCCTCGATTGTCCACCCAGCGACGTTGGCCAAATCAGGCCCTGGTGGGGAGTAAGACACCAGGTCTTGAGGGTGCCTCGGATGGAACATGCTCGCCTCATGATGGCCTGGCTTGGCCCTGGGGTCGAGGCGCTGGATGATGCTTGTGGGATGGATATTCTATCAGCCCTATTAGCTGAAGGCCGGAGTGCCCGCCTCGTGCGAGAACTGCGAGAGGAACGCCAGTGGGTATTAGATATTGCGAGTGGGTTTTCGCTGCAGCGCGACTGTAGTTTGTTCACGATTCAAGCCTGGTTAGAGCCGCAAAAAGTAGATGCAGTGGAGGCGTTGATTTGCGAACGTCTCGCAGCGCTGACTGAGCAACCCATTGCAGCGCCGGAATTAGAGCGGGCGAAGCGCCTTTTAATTAATGATTTTGCCTTCTCAACCGAAACCCCTGGTCAGCTAGCTGGATTGTACGGGTACTACAGTGTGGTATCTTCGCCGGAGGCTAGCTATGCCTATCCACGCCGGATTGAGGCGCATACACCGCAGTCCCTCGCCTGCCTGGCAAAAACTTTCCTTTCCACCAATACCTACGCCGCAACGGTTTTGCTGCCAACTGTTTAACAAATAGCGACGGAAGGGGCATTTTTGGGGCATCTTGGTGAAGGAATTGTATGCTTTTGGCGGCACCGTGCGTTCTGATTGACAATTCTCAACCCTTATCCCCTGCGACGCAAATTATGACTTCTTCCCTTTCGCTGACGCGACCCCTAGTTCATCGCACGGTTCTGAAAAATGGGCTGGTTGTCATTGTGGTTGAAAATCCAGTAGCTGATATTGTGTCGGCTCGGATGCTAATTCGAGTGGGCACCGGACATGAGTCGCGATCGCAGTCGGGATTGTTTGCCCTGCTAACCTCGCTTTTGACGAAGGGTACGGAGCGGCTTTCCTCAATGGCCATTGCAGAGCAAGTGGAGTCCATTGGCGCCAGTTTGGGCAGCGATGCCTCAGCGGATTACAGTCTCCTTAGTTTGAAAACAGTCTCTGCTGATTTCGCGGACATGCTGGCCCTGGCAGCTGAATTATTGCTGTGTTCTAATTTCCCGGAGAACGAATTAAGTTTAGAACGGCGATTGACCTTGGATAGCATTCGCTCAATGCAGGAACAGCCGTTTACCGTTGCCTACAACGCATTACGTGCAGCAATGTATGGCGATCATCCCTATGGGTTCCCAGGTATTGGTAGCGAGGCGAGTATTCAAGCAATTACGCGGGAAGATTTGCAAGCTGCCCACGCCACCTATTTCCGGCCCGATAATTGTGTGATGGTAATTGCCGGCCGCATTACGCCGGATCAAGCTGCCGACTTAGTCGAACAGCACTTGGGTCACTGGACGGCACCAGACCAGCCAATTCCATCGTTAGTGTATCCAGCGCTGCCAACCATGAGTCAGCAACAAACCATTGCCCAAGCAACGAATCAGGCGATTGTCATCGTTGGCTATGTTGCCCCTTCCGTTAAGGACGAAGCTTATAGCACGCTGAAGCTAATTAGTACTTATCTGGGGAGTGGTCTCTCCAGTCGTCTGTTTGTCGAACTGCGTGAAAAACGGGGACTGGCTTACGATGTTTCGGCATTTTACCCAACTCGTCTCAGCACCTCACAATTTGTCACGTATATGGGGACAGCGCCCAGCAATGCGGCGATCGCGCTAGAAGGTCTCCGCCACGAAGCCGAGCGCCTATGCCAAGACCTGCTCACTGAAGAGGAACTGGATGCGGCTAAAAGCAAAATTTTGGGCCAATATGCTTTGGGCAAACAAACAAATGCCCAAATTGGCCAGCTTTTAGGCTGGTATGAGGCATTGGGTCTGGGGATCGACTTTGATGAAACGTTCCAGGAAAAAGTGAAGGCAATTACGGTCGATAGCCTCCAAGCGGTTGCCCAACAGTACCTGGGTAATCCCCATACTGTGGTTTTGGGGCCAGAACCACCTAGGTAAAGACTGATTACTCTTCAGTGCCAGCCTTCGTCAAGAGAACTTCCCCATTCAACATGCGCTGTGCGGCATCCAACAGGGCTTCTTCCAGGTAGGGCTTCGTGAAATAGCCGCTAGCGCCCAGATCAAGTGCCATCTGACGGTGGCGATCGGCACCCCGTGAGGTCAGCATCGCGATCGGTACCCGCTTCAGCAACCCATCCTTCTGCATCCGCGATAGGAGTTCCAGTCCATCCATGCGCGGCATCTCAATATCACAGAACACTAAGTCGCAGGGAAGGCCAGAGCGTAATTTTTCCCAAGCTTCTTGGCCGTCACGGGCTTGCTCCACACGATAGCCTACTTTGTTGAAGCTCATAGACAACAACTCGCGAACCGTAATCGAGTCGTCCACGATCAGAACCGTAGGTTCTGCCTTCGCTGCCGGGACTTCGGCTGCTGGCGGTTCCTCGGTCTGTGTCCAGATGGAGGAACTGGCCTCACGTCGAACGCGGCCCTGAGCAATGTCAATCAATTCCAAGACATCGGCAATGGGCATAACTCGACCGTCCCCAAGAACGGTCGCACCGGCGATTCCCATGGGTTTAGGCACAGGTCCTTCCAACTGCTTAATAACAATTTCTTGCTCACCCAAGACCCGATCAACCTGGAGGCCAATGTACGTATTGGCACTACGCAGGACAACGATAGAAACGGTATCGTCGTCTTGGTTACCGCCGTAAACTCGACCTCGACCAAGCGAGCGGTTGAAGTGCAACAGTTCCGACAGCGGTTGGAAAACTAGCCGAGAGTCACGCCACTGAATACTGGATTGACTATTTTCGTCAACTTGAATTCGCTCCTGGGGCACATCAAACATGTCTTCCACACCATCCATGGGAAAGGCGATGCGAGCTTGGTTATTGAGACAGCTGAGCGCCTTGGAAATACTCAGCGTGAGCGGCAGACGGATGGTAAAGCTCGTGCCTTTACCCATCTCCGAGTCGATGGTGATGGAGCCTCGAATTTCGGAAAGGGCCGTGCGAACCACATCCATGCCGACCCCCCGACCGGCAAAGTCATCTGCTTTGTCACGGGTACTGAAACCAGGGCGGAAAAGCAACTCATAGGTTTCTAGCACCGTCATCGCATTGGCTTCGGCTTGGGTAATCAACCCTTTCTTAATCGCTTTCTGCTTGACGACATTGGGATTAATGCCGCCGCCATCATCGGCAATGTAGATGACGGTCTGATTGCCTTGATAGAAGGCTCGTACCGTAATGGTGCCTTCCCGAGGTTTGTTCACCGCTGCGCGCTCCTCAGGCAGCTCAATACCGTGAGTAATGGCATTGTTGACCAAGTGCGTCATGGGATCATAGAGTCGCTCCAAAATCATCTTGTCGATGAGCGTGTCGCGTCCTTCAACAATCAGCCGTGCTTCTTTCCCACACTTCAATGAAATATCGCGTACAGCTCTCGGGAGGCGATCGGCTGTTTGCGCAAAGGGCACCATGCGAGCCTTGTTGAGGCCCTCTTGGAGCTGAGTGGTCACTTGACGAAACTGGCGGGTTGTTTGGTCAGCCGATTCAACCGTATAGCCGATGTCAGAAGCCGACTCGCGAACTCGCACAATGAGTTCGATCATCTCCTGCGATAACGTATGGAATCCTGTAAAGCGATCCATTTCTAAGGCATCAAACGTAGCACCGGTGGCATGGCTACCGCCATTTCCCCCATTTTCGCTACTATCCATAGCGGTGCTGACACTGTGCGTTACCGAACGACTGCTGGATATCAGCGAACTTTCTAACAGCGATCGCTCGTAGAGGTCACGCATCCGTTGCCCAACATCGTTCAGTTGTTGCACCTGAAACAACAAATTATCAAGGAACTGCCGCAGACGCTCCTGGTCTTGCTCCAGGGAGTTTCGGTTCACCACGAGTTCCCCAACCAAATTGTTGAGGTTGTCCAGATGTTTGACTGAAACTCGCATGGTTTGGTCAACCATGGCTCCGACTCGTCGCGACGAGCGACCACCACTGCTAGAGCGAATCGTTGGCGAGGAACCGCCTAGGGTTTTATCCGCTTCTTCGAGCAATTTTTCTAAATCACTGAACTCATCCGGCTCACTGGTGTCTGGCGATGAGTCTACTGATGCAGGTGCTTCACTGTCATCCGTTTCCAGTAAGGCTTCTAAATCATCAAAATCAACCGTTTCACTGCCATCTTCAGGAATCCCTGCAGAATCAGGTTCATCTTCGAGCAGTGCATCCAGTTCATCGAAGTCAGTTTCTTCTTCGTCCGCGACTGCTGCTGCTTCCAAGGGCGCATCCAGCAAAGCATCTAGATCGTTGAAATCGGCACTGCTATCATCCTCATCGGCATCATCGTTCAGTAGGTCATCAAGGTCATTCAGCTCATCGGCAGCCTCTGGAACAGCCTCCGTTTCATCGGTCAATAGCGCATCCAAATCATCCAAACCAGCTGACGCCTCGATAGTGCTAGCACTATCAGAATTGCTGTCTAAAAGCCCAGCCAAGTCATCGATTTCATCTTCTGAAGCTTCAAACAATGGGTCAGGCAGTCCAGCCAGGTCATCAGTAGATGTTGCAGTGTCCGTGGGTGTTAGGCGATCGTCTGAATGATTCGCCTCACTGTCCTCAGCGCTAACCATTTCATCCAAAAAGTCAAAGTCAGGCGTTGCCTCTGGGGTCGTCGTTGACAAGTCAGCTAGGTCCAAAACATCGGCTGATTCATCAGAAACTAGAGGGGCCTCAAAAAGATCGTCTAAGGCGTCATCGGCATCCGAAGATTCGTCGAGCAGATTGCCTGAATCTTGAGCTTCACGTTCTAAAAAAGCATCAAAATCTGAATTGCCGACGCTGGTCTCGTCAGTCTCGCTCCGATCCGTCCCCAGCTCAAAATTCACGTCTTCGGACAGGGGAGTTGCGTCATCTTCGGCGGAGAGGGCGGCAAAGTCCTCGGTAAATATGTCTGCGGCATCCGTGATAGCCACGTCAGGCGAATGACCATTTCCTTCTGAATCGTTTTCGTCACTGAGGAGGGCATTCCAATCACTCTCAGGGGTATTGCTATCGGTAAAGGCAGCATCGGTTTGTGGGGGTTCATCGGCAAAGGCTGCTTCAAAAGCATCCGTTGTCTCCACGGTGCTGCTGGCTGAGGTTTCCTCGGAAGGACTGAAGAAGTCATCAAACTCACTATCAACAGGGGCAGACGCGGTGCTCTCCACGGAAGCGAAGAAATCTTCTTCTTCAACGTCCAGGGCCGTAACTGCTTCAGTGCCTTCGAGAGCTGCTTCAGGTGTCTCAGAAAGCTCTAATGAGTTGGCAGCTTCGGTTGTGCGATCGTCAAACAGCGAAGTGTCATTGTCGCCAGACAGATCAAGTCCCCCCAATTCCACACCCTCTGATGGGATGGCACTAGCATCCTCATCCATCCCCAGCAAATCCTCATCCAAGTCAAGATCTACATCGGATGAGGATGCTACATCTTCACCGATCTGTAGGTCATCAAACGCAGCGTCAAAATCCACATCGGATGAAGATGATGACACATCTTCATCGATTTGCAGGTCATTGAACGTAGCATCAAAGTCATTGAGAGGGACATCAGCATCGCCGGATACAAGCGCATCATCGGCTTCAAAGGCAGCTGTCATGTCTAACGCAGCTGTATCCTCAACCTCGGTGCTAGGTAAAGCTGGCTCTAGGTCAAAGTCAAGCGCTGCTGCTTCAGCTTCAGGGGCACTGTCTGACCACTCATTGAGGTCAATTTCAATTTCGTTAGCAGCGTCGGAGAAATCTTCTGTAGCTTCTTCGAGCAAGCTGTCCAAGTCGCTCGATTCGGCCTCGTTGTCATCATTAGCCCCGGCGCGATCTGGGAAAGCCTGGGGTGAGGCTTCAGAAGCTGCGGTTTCCTCATCAAACAGATCGGCCAGATCGGCGTGATCACTAGACGAAGCGGGTGTATCTGACCATATATCAGCTGCCAGATCGATACTATCACTACTAGAAACAGGCTCTTCTACACCTAAATCAGCGAAGTCCGCAAATTCATCTGCTCCTGCAGTAGAAGGTTGAGCTTCACCGCCATCCACGTCTTCCTCATCATGAGATTCAGACCAGAGTTCATCCAAGGCATCGAGGGCAGTCCCGTCGTCAGCAGCTGCCTCAACTGATTCCATACTCCAGGGATCATCAATATCACCGAAAGTAGGGTCTGGCCTGCCAGGCTCAGAATCCGGTACAACCGCTGCATCAGGCGGGGTATCCGTGTCCGCCCATAAATCGTCGGCAACCTCAGCATCGGACAGATCCGGGGAGGGCGTCGCTACAGTAGGCTCGGCCGCGATCGCATCAGAGCTTTCTGGTGTAGACGACAGGGAGGCTGACTCCAGATCGATCGTCACATCGGGGCCATTATCGGCCTCAAAGAAATCACCCAAATCGTTGAATACCGCATCAAAATTAGCGGCTGTTTCGTCCTCAGACGCAGCGGCCTCAGAGGCAAGCATAGCTGGGGAAGCCATATCATCGAGCGCAGGCTCCGCGTTCACACTGTCTAGCAAGCTATCGAGATCTTGCTCTGAACTCATCGATGCCGACGAGCTCGTAGCCGTCTCCGGTGAAAGATCAAATAGATCGGTAAAGTCCTCTGCTGGCTCTGCCGCAGAAGCGTCTATCAACGGAGCATTGTCACTGTCTGGAGAGGCATCCTGGCTAGATGTTTCACCAAATAAGTCAGCTAAATCCTGTTCAGGTGAAGCTGCCGCAGCTTCCTCAAGGCCATTTTCAAGGAGATCGGCGAAGTCGCCGGCAATGTCGATATCAGGCCCATTGCTACCATCGGCGATCGCCGCTTCGCCGTCAGCCACTTCCTCCCAAGGTGAATCCAAATTGGCCATTTCACCTTCAAACAAATCGGCTAAGCTATTGAGTTCGGAGACGCCTACCGATGGTTCTTGAGGAGCATTAGCAGTTCCTTCCCCTGAGCCCTCGCTTGGTGATACGAAGTCATCCAACGAGGAGCCAAATAGGTCAACTTCACTTTGAGAAGATGCATCATCTGGATTTGCAGCCAAGTCTCCCATCCAGGCCAAATCATCTGACGCGTCCACCGCAACCGGCTGCGATTCACTCTCAAACAGATCGGCTAAGTCAGGTTCTTCAGTCTCCGTAAGGGCATCATCTAGCAACGAAGCCATTGCGTCATCCGAGTCCATCGTCTCAACTGGCGGCAGCATTATTTCCAGTTCAGAACAAACCGTGACCGCCTCCGCCTGTCCTTTCAGTACCTGCTCTTGAGCTTTTTTAAGCTCTTTGATAACAATGGGGGCGAGCGTTCGATAAGTGTTGTCTGGGTTGCCCGCTACCAAGCGGGTGGCGATCGCTAATTCCTCCCAGCCTTGCAAATCAAACTGGGCACCGATACGCTCTAATGCCTCGCAACAGGATTGAAGCGCCGCCCGACTCGCATCCGTATCGGGCTGCTTGAATAGCGCTAACATTTCGCGCAAATGACCAGGTACATCACTCTTAAAAACAAGTTTTAGAGCACTGTCTTCACTGGCTACGGATGACTTCTTCGCCTTACGCTTAGATGTACTCGGCTGAGCCGCAGCGGCGACCTCACCAGCAGCCTTCGAGGTGCCTGCTGACAGGGCATTTAAATGCTGTTCGAGTTGTTCGAAGACAGGCTCCAGATCCGTCATGACCTCCTGAGCCTTATCTTCCGTAAGGCCAAAAGGGCCTTGCAATTCCTCCAGGAGCGCTTGCAGTCCGTCAAACACCTGAAGGAACATGGACTCCAACTTGCGATCGACCTTGATTGGCGATTCCTTCAGAACCTTAAAGTAATCTTCGAGTCGGTGGGCTGTACGCTGCATGCTGCTAATGCCCAACATGGCCGCCCCCCCTTTAACTGAGTGGGCTGCCCGAAAGACCTCATTCACCATTTCTGAATCTTCAATGGTGGCTTGCAGATTCAGCAGTCCCTGCTCAAGCGTGGCAAGGTGATCCTTCGCTTCTTCAATGAAGTATCCTAGGATTCGTTGCTGCTGTTCAGGCATCATGGCGGACAATTCCCCTCGTACTCGGTTGTGGCGTCCGTGGCTGGTGTAAGAGCAAAGTTAGAGGTCTCTAACTTGGTAGCCCACTAGCCGACATGGCTATGCACCGTTCATCCAGACATCTTAGTGTTTTATGTCAGGTGCCTTAACAGCACTTAACGTTTGATGAAAAAATCTACAGGCTTCACCCTATAGTAGTTCCCCTTATCGGCCTTTTTTCTCCCCTGAATCGACCTTAAATCGTTCCACAGAAGTCAGTAGATCGCGCGCAACTCCCACCAGGTTCTGTAGTGAACCAGACACGCGCTGCGACTCTTGCGAAGTTTCTTGCGCGGTTAATTCCACCGACTGCATAACCTGTGCGACCGCTCGCGAGGTCTCAGTTTGTTCAACGGTATCGGCAGTAATGGAGCGTACCAGGACATCAATACGATTAGAGACCTGAATAATATCTTCTAGCGATCGCTTCGCTTGTTCAGCCAATCGGGTACCTTCAATAACCTGCTGAGTCCCTTCTTCCATGGCGGTCATTACACCGCTAGTTTCACTCTGAATTTGCAACACGATCTGCTCAATTTCCTTCGATGCTTTAGCGGCTCGATCCGCCAGCTGCCTCACCTCGTCGGCTACAATGGCAAACCCACGACCGGCTTCGCCCGCCCTAGCCGCCTCAATACTAGCGTTCAACGCCAGCAAGTTAGTTCGCGAAGCGATCTGAGAAATCAACGCCACAATCTTGGAAATTTCCTGCGAAGACTCGGCTAGACGCTTGACTTTGCGGGTGGTTTCGGCCACCGTTTCGCGAATTTCGAGAATACCGGCCACTGTTCGTTCTACTGATTCGCCACCCCGCAGAGCGGTAGTCGATGCCGAGCGCGCCACCTCTTCAGCTTCACGGGCGCTCTCAGCTACCCGTTGAATGGAGTCGGTCATCACCTGCACCGAATTCAGGGTAACGGCAAGCTCCTCTGCCTGTCTGAGGGCGTCGGCTGATAACCCACGAGCAAACATCTCATTTTCGGTGGAGGCTTTACTCACTTGACGGGCGGCAACACTCACCTGTTGCACAATTTCTTGCAGGTTTTGAATCGTTAAGTTAAATGAGTCAGCAACTGCACCTAAAACGTCTGCGGTTACTTCTGCTTGAACCGTCAAATCGCCTCTAGCAGCTCCTTCCACATCATCCAGCAAGCGAATTACCTGACGCTGCAAGTCTTCCTTGGCCTGCTCCTGCTCTTGGGCTTTGCGTTGAGCTTCACTGGTGGTGGTCAGAATAACCCGCGACATTTGGTTAAAGCTAGTCGATAGCTGCCCCATTTCATCTTCAGCGTAAACGGTTGCTCGCGCACTCAAGTTGCCCTGCGAAACAGCCGTGAACTGGTCTTGCAGATCGCCGATGGATTGCTGGGTGCGGCGATAAGCAATGTGACCAATGCCAGCAGCGGCACCAAAGCCAACCAGACCGCTGGTGACCCCCATCGCTAGGGGGATACGCCAGGGTAGTTTTTGCTGTGGCATCAGCCGCGCTGCCCCGTTATAAACAACCGCAACCGCTAGGAACGAGATGACGCCAGTTGCCCCAGCTACCATGAGCTGCTTGTTACGGATAGTGGCATTCTCTAAAACTGATAGCCACCCCTGTTCCACCTGAACCGGCTCAGCCTCTTCGTCATCAACTTGAGCAAAAGCCGGCAACTGCTCAGCGGTACCAGAAATACTAAAAATCTCTTCGTCGCTGATGGCAGATTGGTCGTCAACCCCTGAAATCGCAAAGTCCGACTCGCCAAACCCGTTGTCAGAATCATCGGTTGAACCCATACCCGAGGAACCGACTGACGGACTCGTAAAACCCGCAGAGCTATCCGTTAGCTCGAAGTTTGGGAGGCTACCTAAATCATCAAACTCATCGAAGTCATCCAAGAAGTCGACATTGCCTTCTTCTTCAGTGGTGCTGTCCGCGATCGCTGCTCCATTATCGACATAGGTGTAATCGTCGTAGGTATTCCCAACGTCTTGAACATCGTAGCCATAGTCGGCCGACTCACCCGCATCAGAAGCATAGCCAAATTCATCGGCTGGTGCGTCCTCTGGCTCACCCATGAATAGAGTTTGGTCTTCAAGAGGTTCACTCGCTGCGCTATCAGACGAATAGTCGGCATAGCCATAAGCCTCGGCATCCGACCCCATCATCGGGTCTGTTTCAGCCGTTTCGAGGTTTTCAAAACCGGCAAAAGGGTCGCCTTCCGCGATGGAAGAATCTGGCAGGTCTAGGTCAGCGATATCCGCATCTGAGGCAAACGGATTACTGTCGGCAGCATCCATGAATTCAGTCGCTTCAGGCTCCGAAATGCTGGGAGCGGCAAAGGGATCGGCTGCAAAAGGATTGTTCCCAGAAGACTCTAATGCGTCAGCAGCATCAATATCTTCAAAGGGGCTCGTAAATGGATCTGCCTCAGCACCGACAGCATAATCATCAGGCTGACCCAGCGCTACTTCTGGCTCATTGAAGCTGAAGTCAGTGAGTTCATCATCCCCGTTCATGGTGGATAAGTCGACACCATCACCATCTAATGGATCAGCCCACTGCTCTAATTCAGGGGATCCATCGGCTAGTGTGGCGTTGCTACTGATAAAACCGTCGCCGGAATCAGATTGCTCCGCCGTAAACTGCTCTTCGGCATAGGCTAAGCCGTTGTTGGCAAAATCAACAAACTCGGGATCGGCGGTAACGCTGAGAACGGCTTGATACTGATCCCTGGCCTCTCTGTATTGCTGTAACCCGTAGCAATATATGTGCCCTCGCAGCAGCAGCACACTGGGATCAGAAGGATATTCAGCAGCAAGCTGATCAATGACAGCGGCAGCGTCTTCATAGCTACCCTGCATATAAGCTTTCTCAGCTTTCTGATAGGCTTGAGTGTAATCAGTACTTGATGCCATTTCCTATCTCCTGCCATTTACCTGAAGCAACTGCGGCTGATTAGGCGGCCCATCGAGCCGACCTGAGAACAGCGATATGGTCAAGTAGACGAAGCGCTCTACTTGCACTCTCATCTACCACCCACTCTCCTTTGAGAAAAGGAGCCATGGTGTCTGGGATGCCCTGTGTAAGGGAGAGCTCCTCCAAATCCATCCAGTCAGTTCCAACAATTTGGTTGACGGCTAACCCTAGCATAGTTCCCTGGTCTTCAACCGCAATTACTGGAATTTCTGGTCGGTCGGTGTTGAGCTGTGTAGGATAGCCCAGGAATTGACCGAGATCAGCAACCCAAATGACGCGCCCTTGTTCGTTAAGGGTACCTAATAGTAATGGCGATACGTTAGGAACAGCCGTAATTCTGTCGGGAGGCTGTTCAATAATGCGCCGAATTCCGGTGGCCGGTAATGCAAACTCATCCCCGGATACCACAAAAAAGCGAAGGTAAAGCTCACCTTCGGGCGTCTCTAATTGTTGTAATTCTGGTTCCTGATCTTGCCCTTTGCCAGCTAAAAAATCGGGATTTCCGAGCATGACTTCTTTCCTTCAATAACTATCCCCGTAGCAATTGCTTAACAGTGCCCACCAATTCGGTTGGTTGGAATGGCTTAGCAATGTAGGCGTCAGCGCCTTGCTTCATTCCCCAGTAGCGATCGAACTCTTCTCCTTTGGATGAGCAAAGAACAACAGGGACATCCTGCGTCGAGGGATCGGCCTTCAAGCGGCGGCAGACTTCATAGCCGTTCATTCGCGGCATCACGATATCCAAAACGACGAGGTCAGGTGGATGGCCTGACTGAATATGCTCCAAAGCCTCTACCCCGTCGCTGGCGGCAGTCACGTCTAAGCCACTACCCCGCAGCAATTCAGTAATCATTTCCCGCTGTGGAACGCTATCTTCTACCACTAAAACCATGCTCATAGTGTTCAATGACTCGCCGATTGACTCCCCTGATGCAAGTATTCGAGAACGCAGTTGATTTGGTGGAGCACCCTGAGAGTTTTCGAATGTTTTCAAAGGTATTTCCTGTGCATACTAAGGTACCTCTAAACCAACAAAATGCTTAAAGTTCGGGTAAATTGATTTGCCAGTTTCGGAAAGTTAGAAGCCTAATCTGCCCCGATACTCAGAAATGCTCGCTGCTTCATTCGCTTTGACAGCCTGTTCTCTAGTGATTTGGTCTATAGCTAGCCTGGGTTGAAGCCCTCCTCAGTATGGGGTGAACTGACTGTTAACAAAAGCTTACCCAACTGCCCAGATGAAACGTGCATTGGCTAGATAGACGGGCTCTTACAGCGGTGGCATGGAACCCGCTTCAAGCTCTAGGTCATCTTTAATTGCTTCGGCCAATAAGCGATCAGGTTGGGGTCTATGGGGATTGCCAGGGCCGACATATTTCTCAACAAGTGTGAGCAACTCCTGAGGGCCGAAAGGTTTGGTTAAATAGTCAGTGGCTCCTGCCATCCGTGCTTTGACTCGGTCAATAAAGCCATCTTTCCCCGTCAACATAACGATCGGAGTCTGCCTGAAAATCGTGGATTGCCGCAACATGGCACAGAGCTGATACCCTTCCAGTTCTGGCATGGCGATATCACAGAGAATCAAGTCAGGTCGGAGCTGAAAGAGTAAACTTAATGCCCGCAAAGGGTTACCAATAGAGGTGGCCTCGTAGCCATAGTCGTCGAGGATTTGCTCGACGGTTTGGCGAATGGTAGCGCCATCGTCTACGCAGACAATCCGAGGCACTCTGGTAGCATCCCATTCTTCCGAAGGATGGGTTTCGACTGCGATCGCGTACAGAGGGGGTGGCAATTGAATGAACCCACGACGAACATAAGGGTAGAGGCTTTTGGCGACGGTGACCACATTGCGATTGAGATGACGCGCAATCTGCTGAATGGAGGTGTGACCATCCATCCAAGCCAACAAGCGTCCAGCTTTGGCTTGATCCCAGTCTTCGTGGTGCAGTAGCGGGTCAGTAATCGTTGGGCATTGATGAGGGGACTGAATATGGGGATAAAACTGTTTCCAAGCCTGAATCTGCGTGGTTAGGGTGGCTACGAGAGAGCTGATTTCAAACGTCATGAGTTGAGGGCTCAATCCCGCAGCGAGCTTGAAGACAAAGGTGCCTTGATGCAAACTCAGGAGGTCAAACAAGGTTTCGTGCACCATACCACTCAGAATCGTCCGGCCCTGTTGCGGGGTTAGGGTATGGTTTTCTAGCAGTGCCCACAGGTAACCATATTCAGGGGAATTGAGGGTGGCGATCGCGGGAACATCTAAGTCACCTAACGCATCTTCAAGCTGATAACGGTGTAGATAGCTTTTAAGACGATTGAGTTGCCCATCCGTCGTACCTGCGTAAACGATCTGCCCATTAATGAAAAATACTAGCCATGACTGAGGTGGTGTAACAGTCTCCGTCCGTGCTTCCGCACCCATGCCGACGGTTGCTGGCGTCGGATGAAACTCCACATATAACTCGCCTGTCCGCTGCCCCAGTTCAATCAGCTGCAGAATGCTACGAATATCAATTTCAGCCAGTTGCCCCTGCATATGCGATGTTTAGCTAACTCTCAGCGTGAATTGACGACTTTTTCTGAGGAACACGACAAGACCCAAACAGTTCTCGGTTGAATGCACAGTCTCTAATGAAGCGTTGATAGTGACCATAACCTGAGCATCAGGCTACGTTATTCGCTAGCTCCAGTATGTGTATCTTATGTCATGGGAAACCCCACAGCCGTGATTTCAGGTGCAGACAGCAGAGGTACCCTCGATTTCAAGGGTAAGCATTACAATTATCGACAGGTGACAAATGGCTATCGTATTTGTTCATATCCTTGGCAGGATAGGCTAGCCTGACAGGAGGCAATGCTGAAGATTTTGTTTTGCTAACTGGGAATTCAATGTTAGGACGGGATGGCGAACTAGCTGTGTTGAAGTGTGGTTTGTATCACAACTAACTGTTTCCATTGATTAGCTAGTCGTTTGATGATCTTTGTGAAAACCCAGTAGCAATAGCGCAGGAAGGGGAAACTAGCGTGCTTTATCTGGCTGAAGTTCAAAAAAAGTCCGGATTCATGGGCGGTGGCAAGGCGGATTTTAAGCTGCTTGCTTGCCAACGGGGTGAAACCTGGACAGCTGTTCCCAATGATGAGGTGGTTCCGGCTCCGGACGATGCCAGTTATAGTGCCGGTGCCCTTGTCATGCTGGAATTGTCAAACAATCGCCAGATTCAGCGCCATTACGATGCTGGAAGACCGCTAGTTGGCATTCTGCAAAATTTCTCTAACCAAAGCAAAAAGTCCAAGGCTCAAGAAGAAGAAATTGAGCAGTGGAAGCAGTCCCTGACTTTTCAAAGTCAGGAGTTAAACCGACGCGAGTTGGAGTTGGAAACCCGTCAAGAGCAGGTTGATCAGGCAGAAGCTGATTTAGAGCAGTTAGAAGCCCAGCGGCAGGAAGTTGAGACAGCGCAACAAGAGTTAGAGCAGCTCAAACAGGAGCAGGAACGCAAAAATCAAGAACTAGAGGGCGCTTGGGCGCACCTCAATGGTGAAATTCGTCGTTTTGAAGAACGTCAAGCCGATGCTACCCAGAATGTGGGTTTAGATGAAGGCCAAATGCAGCAACTGCAAGAGGCGATCGAGCGTTTGACGAATGCAGCGACACCGACAGAAGGAATGAGAGAGCAGCTCAACTTAGCGTTTGCCGCCGTTGACCAGCAGCAAGCAACGTTAGCTGAGCAGCAAAATGATTTGACCGATCAGCAAAATGCTTTAGTTGATCGCCAGGGACAGCTTCATCAAGAACGTGAAACGCTTAAGGGACGGTGGCAGAGCTGGTACGACAGTGAAGCGTCTCTGAATTTTCGTAAGGGAGAATTGAAATATCAGCAGCAGCTTTTAGTGTTCAAGCAGACGACGGTTCAAGAATTGTCCCAGCAACTACAGAGTCAAAGCAATTTATACCAGCAGGTTTACGAATTACTCGATGCTTCTGACAAAGTGCGGTTGAGTGACAAGGTTGATGTGGCGGCCCTAGAAGCTATGCCACTCGATGAGCTACAGAAAGTAGTCAGTGATCTTGAGAAAGACTTAGAAAAAGTTTCGCGGTTTGTCAGTGATCAAGAAGAAGAACTGAACCTTGAGAAGCAGGCACTTGAAGAAATCAAACAAAAAATTGCCAATGCCAACGAGTTTGAACGTTTGCAGCTCGAAGCTGAATTAACGGATGAGCAAGATCGCTATCAAATGCTGAACGAAACCTTGGTAGGACAGCGCCGTAACCTACTGGAACGGGAAGAGGTGATGAGTCAGCATCAGGCGGTTCTCCGACGTCGTCAAGGCTTAGCAACGGAAGAGGCTACCGTTAGTGTTATCGATCTTGAACCTATCTTGAAGCAAGTAGATGGTTTGCGCCAGGCCACAACTGAGGAGTTGCAGAAAATAGAGGCTGAGATCAAGGAAGTTCAAGAAACTGTCGAATCAATCAAACAGGAAATTGAACAGAAGTCGGGTGAGCAGGCTGCCACTCGCGAAGAGTTACAGCAGCTCGAAGTGGCTTTGAATGAGCAACAAACCGAACTGGGTGCTATTGAGGGACGGACACAGCTATTAACGGAGTTAACCCAACCCTTACAAGAAGGGATAGAGGGATTGAAGCAGAAATTGGAGGATACAGCTGAGTCGCTCTCCAAACTACAGGAGTCGAGCGATTATCAGCTACAAGCGATCGCTGAGATGCGTCAACTGGCCTCCAGTCTGGCCGCCGATGGCTCATCACCAGCCGTATCAGCTTCGTAATCGCTTGCTAGGTGTTAGCAGGGCTCTGCCAAGGATGTGGCTTAAGACCACTTACAAACCTACTCGCAAATATAGGGCAGCTCATGCTTTGCCCAGACGGCCATAGAAGCTGCAATGAATCCTTTGCAATAGGCGTTAGCAGGGGGAATGCTGAGATGTTAAGCTCTGAACGAAAACTTCGTGACTCCCCTTTGAACACAATGTCCCCGACTGTAATTTGGGTGAATGAGCAAATTGATCCCTGTGGCATTCTGTACTCATGTATTGCTTGCTGTAGTGAAGAGCAAGCCCAGGCCTGCCATGCTGCTTTTGAAGCGAATCTTAGTGAGCAACAAAAGCAAGCTGGTTGGACGGCCCGCATGCGCACAGTGACATCCTGGGATGAGGTGCCAGTCAGTGCCCTCAAGCTGAGCTACTAAGTAGGCGGCTGATTGACTGACATCAGATGAGGTTGACTAGTTGGCCTTAGCTATGACGACGATTAATTTCCAAGAGCGTTGTGCTCAATACGCGAACGGGTTCCTGGGTCTCAGCGGAAAATAGTGATAAGTCTAGAGGCTCCCAATGCGTATGGGCGCTCTTCGCAAGCTCGAAAAGCAAGGGGTGCCGCAAGCGAACTCTACCTGGACATCGTAAAATCAGCAGCGGCATCCGCTGATGACCTGCTTTTGCAATCAGAGTCCATTCGCATGAATCTAGCCATACCCTCACGGATTCGGGAAGACGATCCTTAAACTGTCTCAGCAATTCTTGTTTGGCCAACACATGTCGCCAACAGTAGCTGAAATCGGCAGGCACTGCCATTAGACTTTTGCCTCACGTTGCTTAAGCAGAGTCTAACTGTCTGAATCAGGGAGATCTCTAAAATTTCTCTGTAAAGTCAACAAGCTTAAAATATGTTCCCATTGAGTTAAAAGGCTTCAACTGTTGGGTTGCGAGTGGGTTTTGCGGTGCCCGCCCGAGGCATCGGCGGGGCGATCGCCCCTACTAACACTCGCTATAAACGTTCGCATAGCCTTAACAGTGGCTGCTGCTTGCTCGGAATCATGATCGGGGAGCGTGACTAGCTCAGCATTAGGCGTCATTTGGTGGCACAAAGTGTTCGCCAACTGAGCGTCGTGAGTAGCGCCCTCAGGCGACAGTATTAGGATTGGTAGGCTTAGGTGAGGGAGATCGGCGTTGAGGATTTCAGCCTGGATTTCAGGTTTACGTCGCTGAAAGAGTAGCCGACAGGTGGCAGCATAGCGACGTAATTGTTGCCGACGTCGCCGGATTGATTGCAGCCAATGACCTTTGCCCAATAGTTTGATCAAGGGGCTTAAAAACTGTAGTGTCCAAAATCGCAGAGCCCAGCGATCGCTCAACCAACGGATTCCCTGCCATCGACGGGCTAAGCGAGGATGTGTGAGCCCCTCCGGTGCCATCAAGATTAACCCTTTAATGTGCTCGGGATTTTGTAAACAATACTGAATCGCAACCCAAGCTCCAATCTCTTCGGCAATGAGTACTTGAGGGCGAATCCGTAGACTTGCAAGATATTTTGTGAAGCAGTCCAGTTCCGATTGAATGGAATAGTGTTTGACCATCAATCGACTTGACTCACCAAACCCCAGTAAGTCAGGTGCAAGACAATGCAGGTGCTGTCCCAATACTTGCATCAAAGGGATCCACTGCTCTCCCCCTTGCCAGTTGCCGTGTAAAAAAATAACTGTTGGGCCGTGACCCGTTTCGCGCCAAAACACGCTACTCTGGCCAATGCGAATTCTACCGTTGCGAATAGGAAGCGTCATCCTCAAATATGCCAGATGCTTGGACGGGTTCACAGGGATTGCTGATTGGGACAATGAGCCGAGCCGAAAGCAGGGTAACTAGATTAAACGTTCCCAATGAAAACATTGTGCGGATCAGCAATACTGCATCCAAATTATGCCAGCACAGTTCTATCGGCTAAATAATCTTTGATATGACTTATATGGTCATGGTCCAAAGGTAACTGGCTCGCTTCAGTGAGAGGAAATGCTTGGATTTCCATAACTTCAGCAGGATCATGGATGGTGGGTTGTCCCGCTACGTACAACTCAATCAAGACACAGACGGAGTGAAAGCGGGGATCTCTGCCAGGTTGAGAGTACACGCCTACCAATCGACCTACCCGTGTCGCCTTTAAGCCCGTTTCCTCGGCGAGTTCACGCTGAGCCGCAGTGGCAATATCTTCGCCCCAGTCCACTAATCCTCCAGGTAATGCCCATAGCCCAGTATCTCGTCGTCGAATTAAGACTATTTGGCCATTGGGTAGTACTGGGATGATGCAAGCGCCAACCAGAGGGCGTCTTAGCAGCAGTCCCAACAAAACACGCATCGGACGCCATAATACCTGCACAGGTTTACCTCCGATGTGGCTATGCAGCAGCCATGAGTTCCGCCAAATCGGCTAAAACCTCTTGGGCATGGGGCTCAGGTTTGACTTTGGGATAAATCTTAGCCAGAATTCCATCTGGAGCAATGATAAACGTACGGCGGATAATCCCCATATACTCTTTACCCATAAATTTCTTCAGCCCATAGCTCTCGTAGGTACTGGCAACGGTGCCGCCCTCATCAATCAAGAGTGGAAACGGCAAGTTGTACTTTGTGGCAAATTTCGCATGTGCCTTCGCGTCATCGGTACTAACGCCCAGAATGACCACCTCCTTTGCCTCGTAATCATGATAGGCATCGCGAAAGCCGCAGGCTTCTTTTGTACAGCCAGGTGTGTTGTCGCGAGGATAGAAGTAAAGCACAACCCATTTACCCCGTAGGTCACTGAGGCGGCAAAGCGTGCCTCCGGCATCGGGCATTTCGAAGCTTGGAGCAAGGTCACCAGCACTTAATGTCATAGCGGTTAACGATTGTTGCAGTGATGTTATTTTATATAGCCTCGGCCATTGTGATTGGGCAGCTGAGTGATGTCATTGTCGTGGGCACCATGGGTGTCTGTCTATCAAAGAAGTCGTGCTAGAGGGTGGCAAAGCCGATGCATCGTCCCGTCAAGATAAGCTAAGATGAACTCATAATGATTTCGCTTAAGTCAAGAAAAAAGAATGCTGATTAATTAGGCAATGTATCACTTGAGTATCTACTACTAGAAGTATTGAGCGATCGCCCCGCGCGATTGTATCTAAATTTTATTGCTGATTTCTCACCTCTACTTTGTCATCACAGGAAACGCTATGAGTGGAACTGTCCAAATGAATCCCCTCCTCATTGGTGAAGGTTTGCCTCCTTTTGAGGCAATTAGTCCGGAGCATGTGATTCCAGGGATTACCCAATTGCTGCAAGACTTGACGGATGATTTAGCTGCTTTAGAAGCCTCTGTACAGCCGACTTGGGCTGGCCTGGTAGAGCCTCTCACAGCTATTGAAGAGCGTTTGCGCTGGAGCTGGGGCGTCATGGGCCATTTGATGGGCGTCAAAAACAGCCCCGAACTGCGTGATGCCTATGAAGTCGTACAGCCAGAGCTTGTCCAGTTTGCCAATCAACTGGGGCAAAGCAAAGCGCTTTACCAAGCTTTCAAGCAGATTCATGAAGATGCTGAATGGGCCATGCTCGAGCCTGCCCAACAGCGGATTGTGGAAGCTGCGATTCGGGATGCCGAGCTTGCTGGGGTAGGCCTAGAAGGCACTACCAAAGAACGCTTCAATGAGATTCAGCAGGAACTGGCGGAGCTTGCAACCAAGTTTTCTAACCATGTTCTAGATGCAACCAAAGCGTTTGAGTTGACGTTAACGACGGCTGAAGAAGTCGTGGGGTTACCAGCCAGCTTACGAGCTTTAGCGGCTCAAGCGGCGAAAGAAGCGGGGGCCGAGCATGCGACCGCTGAGCAAGGTCCCTGGCGCATTACGTTGGACTATCCCAGCTACATTCCATTTTTGCAGCACAGTCAGCGACGTGATTTGCGGGAAAAGGTTTATCGAGCCTTCATTACTCGCGCGGCTAGTGGTGAACTCGATAATCAACCCATCATTGAGCAGACTTTAGCGCTCCGTCAGGAAATGGCCCAGATTTTGGGTTACGAAACCTACGCTGACCTCAGCATCGCCCGCAAAATGGCCCCGTCAGTTGCGGCTGTTGAGCAGCTCATGGAAGAGCTGCGAAGTGCTAGCTATGACGCGGCTGTTAAGGAACTCGATGAGTTGGAAGCGTTTGCTCGTGACCATGGGGAAACGGCAGCTATCAAGCAATGGGATATCCCCTTCTGGTCAGAGCGTATGCGCGAGGAGCTGTACGGCTTAAATGATGAAGAACTCCGTCCTTACTTCCCTTTGACACAGGTACTGGATGGGCTCTTTGCCCTGGCTAATCGACTGTTTGGTGTCGTAATTAGCCCTGCCGATGGCCAAGCTCCAGTCTGGCATTCTGATGTGCGCTATTTTCAAGTGGCGAACGAATCAGGCGAAGCGATCGCCCAGTTTTATCTCGACCCCTACAGTCGTTCTGCTGAAAAGCGCGGCGGGGCCTGGATGGATGAGTGTATCAATCGAGGTCGTTTCGATGATGACATCCGCTTGCCGGTTGCCTACTTAACTTGCAATCAATCGCCACCAGTGGGTGACCAACCCAGCCTCATGACCTTCCGTGAAGTCGAAACCCTCTTCCACGAATTTGGCCATGGCCTACAGCATATGCTGACCCAAGTAGACTTTCCGGGAGCTGCTGGCATCAACAATGTGGAATGGGATGCGGTTGAACTCCCTAGTCAGTTCATGGAGAACTGGTGCTATCACCACGAAACCGTGTGGAAGCTGGCCCGTCATTATGAAACGGGCGAGCCATTGCCGGAAGACCTGTTCCAAAAAATCCTGGCCGCTCGCAACTTCATGACGGGCAGTGCAATTTTGCGACAGGTTAACTTTGGTTGGCTAGACATTGAACTGCATCATCGCTATCAGCCCGGTGGCGATGAGACGATTTGGGATGTGCGCGATCGCCTGGCGGCAAAGACCACGGTTCTGAAACCGTTGCCTGAAGATGCCTTTCTCTGTGCCTTTGGTCATATTTTTGCTGGGGGCTATGCTGCAGGCTACTACAGCTACTTCTGGGCAGAGGTGTTGAGTGCAGACGCTTTTGCAGCCTTTGAGGATGCAGGCTTGAATGATGCTGAGGCCATTACCAAAACGGGGCATCGGTTCCGCGATACGGTATTGGCCTTAGGCGGTAGCCAGCATCCAATGGAGGTTTTTCAGGCTTTCCGGGGCCGCCAACCCAGCACAGCAGCCTTGCTGCGTCATCGTGGCCTGAAAACAGCCGCCTAGCGAATTGCTTGGCGTCGGATGCATCAGTCACGCTTAGCTAGTCATTTATCACAGATGACTGGCTAACGCAGTTCTAAACCTCATCCAGATTCAGAAATGGAGGTTTGGCATCGGGTGCAACCTCACCGCCTGCGGCACCTCACCTAACCAAGGAGAGGCTCAGCTAGACTCTGGTTCCTCTCCTTGGTTAGGTGAGGTTTTCCCAAGCCAGCACAACTCCAGTTTTCAATTTGGACGCAGTTCTAATTGCCAACAGATGATGTCGTGTCCTGATTGAGGGCTAAGGGATCTGCATTTGACTCATCCACCCGTACAAAAGGGTGGATGGGTGGATGATTAGAAGGGTAGAGGGGACGTTGTTGTTGCGCAGTTCCCTAACTTTAGTCTTCGTCGTAAAGCCGCAGCTTATTCACGATCAATAATGCCTCCTCTGCACAAAGGTGTAAAAAAATGTATCAGATCGGTTCAAAAGGGTTGCTTTACAAACGGTATTAATTACAGTAGGGAGTACTATAGCTGTTGATAAATCAAAACGATAAATCCAGCATTTGAACTCTTTTTTAATCTTTTTAACCCGGCATTTGTCGGGTTTTTTTTTGCCGATATGTCCTCCAGGCGCTTCACCTGGAATGGTACCTCTGTTCTAGGCGTAAGGAGTGGTTTCCGGGGTATGGGCTTTCAATGCGATCGCTCTTTGGGGCTAAGGGACAAACTTGGTAGTACTTGTCAGGATTTGACAACTATTTCGTCGGTTGAGGCCATAGCTCGCAAAATAAAGTGTTGATCAAAGCAGCCCTGCGTTATCCTCAGTACAAAGTTCCTGAGTCCTTCTCGGTTTAGAAGAAACTGTATGCGATAGCTTTGTCTACTGGATGATTGCGTCTCTATGAGCGATACGTCGGCGTTTATTGCAGGCTGTGCTAGTACTGGTGCTGCAGCACTTATGTTGCTGATAGCTCGTATGAGCATGCATGAGTCGACTGCGACGGTAGAGAATTTGGAGCCCTCGACTGTGCAGGAGTCAATCATGCCTGTGCCAGCCCCGCCCCCCCTGGAATCGCCCAGTGATACCCTTGCCGAAGAAAAATTACTGTCTGAAGTTCAGGATCAGCAAGCACTTGTCGAGCGTTTGGAAGCCCTGCTCTCCCAGCAGGATCTGCTGATTCGCGATTTAGAAGCTCAGCTAGAACAACAGCAGCAAGAGACCCAGTCCCTGAATACTCGCCTGAGTACGTTTGAATCTTCTGTCGGTACGCTGACAACGCAGCAGCAACACCTGTCTCAAATCCAGCGCGATACAGATAAAGCCCAATCTTCTTTGCTGTGGGTGGGCGCAGGTCTAGTGATGGTGGTGTTGATTGGTGGTGCGCTGGTGCTGGTGATTTTGGTGGTGTTGGTGGCATTTCAGTCGCGCAACCGCACATCGCCTTCGAGTCATATCGTTTATTCCAGCGGGATGCCGGTGCCGCCGAATCCCTACACTTACTATCCACAAGAACTATTACCACCCTCGAATCAACCTCGCCGAGTGTATCCCCAAGACATCTACGAGCGTGATTAGCCTCAAGGGCTAGTCGTTAACTGTGGCTTGCCACCATGCTCTGTTGGCAAAGCGGTAGTTTCCTTAAACTCGATTCAATTGGTTAACTGAACTTTCCCATCACACAGGCAACGGGAATCGCGATGTCGTCAAGGGAGAGACAGTTTTTGACTCAGGGAATAGCATGAATACTCCCTGAGCCCGTCACCTGAGCTTAAAGATGGTGATCGGATATCAAAACCGATGGCTTTACCCAATCAAGGCTTGTTTCCGAACGGTTTGCAGGGCTTCTGCGAGGCTACGGACAGCGGCGACCATCGCCAGCTCATTGTTGAGCTTATTGACAGCCGAACCGACGCCAATGCCGGCTGCACCGGCTGCGATCGCCATAGGTGCAGTCACATCTGACAGACCCGACGCACAGAGGACAGGAACCGCAACGACGCGGGAAATTTCACGGGCAGCAGCTAGAGTGGGCGCAGCTTTTTCAATGAGGCCTAGGGTACCGGCGTGGGTTGGGACACTACTGGTTCCACCTTCGGTTTGAATGATGTCAGCTCCGGCAGCAACTAAAGCCTCGGCGAGTTGCACCTGCTCATTCAACGCCAGAATGTGAGGAACCGTTACGGATAGCGTAATGGTTGGCAAAAGCTCGCGAGTACGTTGGGTTAGCGCTAGAACCTCGGCAGCCTCAAAGCGAATGCCTTGAGCATAGAAAGCATCAAAATTACCAATTTCAATCAAGTCAGCTCCAGCCGCAACGGGTGCCAGGAAAGCTTCGGCTTCGACCGCAGAAACACAAATGGGTCGGTTGGTTAGGCTTTTCGCTAAGGCCACTAACTCAGCATCGGCAGCGATATCAAGGAAGGTGGCTCCGCCCTGATCAGCAGCACGAACAACAGCAGCGACGCGATCGCGGTCAAAGTTGGTCAATCCACTGATGATCTTCAAGGCTTGGCCCTGCGCAAACGCCTCTTGAAGCTTGGTTTGCATGGTCATAGAAATCCCCATTAATCAAGTCCATAACTGCCCCATTGTGCCATTCTCTTTGCTCAGTGGAAGATTCATGGGACTGCTCCTTGGTAGAGGAATACAGGAACTCATAACGGATAGTGCCTTTCATCAATACTGAAGCGGAATGCTTTCAGGCCACTTGCGGCATGAGATACTTTTGAACCTCGTGTAAGGGAACCTGTAGCCCCGTTAATTCCATTTGAGGTAAGGTCGCCAGCGTCTCAAAGGCAAAGGTAGCGTCTTGCAAGCTAGCTGCTTTCTGACTCAGCGTCAGCACCTGACGACTGAACAACTCATGAACTTGCTTGGTGGTTAAAGCGCCCTGCTGCTTGAGATAAGTTCCCAGAGGCATCCCTTGAGGCAAGGTCTTGGCTAAACGTTCACCCGCCTTGTAGGACAACCAACCGTGTTGGTGAATTACGCTGAGTAAACCGCGATCGCTGAGTCTTTGGGTCGCGCCTAAAACATAGCCCTGACTCACCCAGAAGTAAAGATGCTGAGCCTTGCGTCGAGGAGCCTGTGCCGTAGATGACGCCAATTCGATCGTGAGGCAACCAGTTTGCTGAGTCCGATCTAGGAAACGGAGAATATTTGACCAGGAGAGTTCAGAAAGATGACCAGAGAGTTGCATGGGGCTCCTGTGAGGCAGCAGTAGAGACAGCAGCAATTTTTCCTTACAACACTTACTGCATTGAAAGAAATGACTTTTATGCAATCCACACGAGTCAATACATATCTCTTTACATTTCAAGCGAGATTTAATCCTCTACATAGAACCTCGTTTTCTCCTCTGAGAAATGCTGACGATAGCAAAATCTTAGTGATGTCGTTGCGGTGCTGCACGATGTAGCGGCTGTCGGTGGCGAATCACACAACTACCCTTAGGTAGAAGGCGATCGCCTCAGTTTCTCTATAAGATGGAGCACAATTGTCAAGACAACTGACGCAGATTGAGGCGATTTCCATGCGTATGCGGATTCTGATGGTGCTGACTTCCCACAGCGAACTCGGCGATACCGGCGAAAAAACCGGATTTTGGCTGGAAGAATTTACGGCTCCTTACTATAGCTTCGTCGATGCTGACGCAGACGTGGTGATTGCAGCCCCCCAAGCCGGGCATCCCCCGGTGGATCCTCGTAGTACTGAACCTGAGAATCAAACGGCAGCTACCCGTCGCTTCGAGCAAGATGAGGAGGGTAAAGCGAGGTTAGCTAATCCTCTCACTCTGGATCAGGTTAACGTGGATGAGCTAGACGCCATTTTCTTTCCCGGTGGCCACGGCCCCATGTGGGATCTGTCAGCTAGCGAGGCCACTGCCAAACTGGTAGAAGCCTTTTACGCCCAGGACAAGGTTATTGGTGCCGTTTGCCACGGCCCAGCTGCCTTGGTGCAGGCCAAAACATCCACCGGTGAATCGATCCTCAAGGGTAAAAAGCTGACGGCTTTCACCAATGCGGAGGAAGCCGCTGTGAAGTTGGATACGGTGGTTCCCTTCCCATTAGAAACTCGTTTAAAGGAACTCGGAGGCGAGTTTAGCAAAGCCGATGTATTTGAACCCTATGTGGTCACGGATGGCACTTTAGTCACCGGACAAAATCCGCCTTCCTCGGCACCGACGGCAGTCGCCATGATGGTTGCCTTAAATCGGGTGCCTGCTGAAACCGTCTAAATTAGACCGGCTGATGACCTCAAGCTTTATGCTGTTAACTGTCGGGGCTTGCTATTTTGACGCAGTCGCGGCAGCTCTAGCATAGGTCGCTTGGCCTTTGCTGATTATTTAATTTCAGCATTGCAAACACGATGGCGACTCGCAATCTTCCCCGTCCTTCTCCAGAATCAACTACTCCAGAGGCCTTCCCGCGCATCAACCTATTCACCATGTTTCGCCTAGGCCTCTTTCAAATGGGGTTGGGCATTATGTCCCTGCTGACATTAGGGGTCTTGAACCGGATCATGATTGATGAGCTGAACGTGCTGCCCTTTATTGCGGCAGGGGCGATCGCGATGCATCAATTCGTGAGCCCAGCACGGGTCTGGTTTGGGCAAATGTCTGATTCCAAGCCGATTTTGGGGCTTCATCGTACCGGCTATGTTTGGCTGGGTGCCGCGTTGTTTACCACCGTGGCATTTCTAGCCCTACAGGTAATCTGGCAGTTGGGAGAAAGCTTGCAAGCCACGGGCTGGAGTGTGCAAACCTCCCTCTGGGCAGGTGTCTTAGCGTTGATGTTTGCGCTGTATGGTTTAGCCCTGAGTTCTAGCTCGACGCCCTTTGCTGCCATGCTGGTGGACGTGACCGATGACGACAACCGTTCCAAACTGGTGGGCGTGGTATGGTCCATGCTGATGATCGGGATTGTCATCGGCGCGATCGTGAGCTCACGATTGCTGGAACAGCCAGATGTCTGTGGTGCAGCGATCGCCACCTACACGCCGTCTCAAGACAAGGTTGTAGACATCAATCAGCTACGCGCAACGGTCACACCTGTCTTCATCATCATGCCGCTGGTGGTATTTGGATTGTCGATTCTGGCTATCTTCGGCGTCGAAAAAAAATATTCACGGTTTGCTAGTCGTTCCCGAACCGCTAACGGTGAAGACAAAATTACCCTAGGTCAAGCGCTCCAAGTCCTGACCGCTAATCGCCAAACAGGTTTATTTTTCAGCTTTCTGCTGGTGTTGACCATCAGCATCTTTATGCAAGATACGGTGCTAGAGCCCTATGGCGGTGAGGTGTTTGGCATGTGTATCGCTGACACGACAAGGCTGAATGTGCCCTTTGGGGTTGGTACGCTGATCGGCATCGGTAGTACAGGCTTTTTGCTCCTGCCTCGGCTGGGTAAGCGCAGCACGACTCGCCTGGGGTGCTTTTGTGCTGCCGTCTGCTTTGGCCTCATCATTCTTTCTGGCTTCAGTGCCAATCGCGGACTATTAATGACCGGGTTGTTCTGCTTTGGGTTGTCATCTGGAGTCATTACAGCTGGGGCTACGAGCCTGATGTTAGACCTCACCGCAGCGGAAACGGCTGGTACCTTCATTGGTGCGTGGGGGCTGTCGCAGGCCATGGCTAGGGGCCTCGCCACGGTTTTGGGCGGGACGGTTCTCAATGTCGGGAAGGCCCTTTTTACCTTGCCGGTTATGGCCTATGGTCTTGTGTTCTTGCTCCAGGCAGTGGGTATGTTAGTTGCCGTGTGGATGTTGGGGCGCGTTAATGTGCAGGAATTTCAGACCACCGCTCAAGCCGCCATCACTAAAGTCCTGGAAAGTGAACTGGACTAGACCTGTCTTCAGGATGGCTCACGTTTCTTCTGATTAGAGCTGTGAATGGGGCAAGGGAGTAAGGAAGCTAAGGAACAAGGGAGAAGGGAGTGATGGGGTAAGGGAGCGAGGGAGCGAGAATTGGTAGTAGGTGAAGGACAAGCCTGATGAGTGACTTCTGGACGGATGTGCTGGCGTTTAGCGAAACAACGACCCAAAGAGTCGGGGCTCAGTTACGGCAAGATTTTGGTCAAGTTCAGGCAGTCGAGAAAGCAGATGGGAGCTTGGTAACCCAGTCGGATCAGTGGGCCGATGCCGAGTTGCGGGCGGCGATCGCTCAAACCTTCCCAACTCACGGTCTGCTGAGTGAAGAGACGTCCCATGTTTTCCCCGAAGCTGACTGGTGCTGGATTATCGACCCCATTGATGGCACTACGAACTTCACGCGAGGGGTTCCCCTCTGGGGAATTTCCCTTGGTTTGCTCTATCAGGGCACCCCAGTCTATGGATACATCTACCTCCCGACTTTAGGTAATCGCTTTCATGGCTATTGGGCCGGTAACAGTAGCTTAGACATGCCGCAGGGCGCTTTCTTAAACGGTCAACCCATTCAGACCCGCCAGGACGAACCGGGCAAAAATCAGTTTTTTAGCTTCTGCGCTCGTAGCACGGAGGTGCTCAAGCAGCCTTTTCCTTGTAAGGTGCGGATGCTCGGCGTTGCCACTTACAACTTGCTGATTGTGGCCGCTGGTTACGCTTTAGGAGCGGTAGAGGCCACCCCTAAGGTTTGGGATATTGCAGGGGTATGGCCTATCCTGCACGCAGCTGGCGTCACATGGACAGCCTTGGATGATAAGCCACCCTTCCCTCTTACCGCTGGTGTCAACTATCGCGATCGCGCCTTCCCCACATTGGCTCTCAGCCGGGCTGACTTGCTCCCTCAGTTTTTGCCACTGGTCAGCGTGATCCACAAGTAACTATGATCAGTTTGGCTATCTTTGCCATGGCGACAGGTAACGCTAGGGAAACAGGGCTTGTCATGATTGAGCCCCAAGCTCCAAAGTGTTTTATACGTTGGCAGCTGATTTTGATTGTCGTAGCGTTAGGGCAAATCCTGCGACTAAAAGCGTTAGACAACCTGTCACCCAAAATGGCAACCGATAGCCAAAGGTCACCAGCAACCCTGCTGTGGCGGGGCCAATGGCATTAGACAGGCTGAGGAAAGAGGCATTGGTGCCCAACATCTCGCCTTGCTCCTGAGCTCCGGTTCGGAGGGACAAGATTGACTCGATCAGCGGCAGGGGAAAAGAGTTTACCGCGCTGAAAATCACTGTAATCCCCGCAAAAGCCACAATATTTGGAAAGGTTGGAATCAGCAGAAACAGCAGTCCTCGGGCAGCCAGCATAAAAGCCAAAATGGCGACTAAGTTGAATCGTTTGCGCAGCGGTTCCAACCCAAAAATCTGGCTAATGAAGCCAATAATGCCAAATACGGCAAACATGAGAGCGAGGCGACCCGGCGTTTGATTCAGCACATTCAGAAAAAAGGGCTGAAACGCAAACGTGAAAATGGTGAAGGTGAATCCACTCAGAAAGGTCAACAGAAAGACTCGCCCCACTCGAGGACGCTGCATTGCGCGTAAAATGCGCCCAAACTTAAAATCAGCCCAAGCAAGCTCGAATTTTTCACAGACTTCGTGGGTTTCTGGCAGGCAAATGGCACAGAGAACGGTCGCGATTAACGCGATCGCAGCAGACACCATAAAGCTCATACCCAAGGAAGAAACACCGGGCAAGGACGGCATGATTTGGGCTAGATAACTCAAGGGCGGCCCCGCCACGAAACCCAAGCGAAAGGTCGCACCAAAGATGCCAAAGGCTTGGGTACGTTGTTCAGGATGGGTAATGTCGCTGATGATGGCCTGCGCGATGGAATTATTGCCTCCCGTTACCCCGTCAAAGATGCGCGCCAAAAACAATAGCCACGCGAATGGGGCCAGTCCTGCAATGACATTGGCAACAACCGTCCCTAACAAACTTACGATGAGCAACGGTTTCCGACCCATCCGATCGGACAGCCGCCCCAAAATGGGCGTCCCTAAGAACTGTGAAGCGGCATAGGCTGTCGTCAAGAGGCTGGCCTGAAAATCGCTCAGACCAAACTGCTTCGCATAGGGATACAGAACCGGAATGATGATGGTGAAGCTGACCGCATTGATGAACGCCACCAGCGTAATAATCCAAAACCGCCAGGGCAGTCGGTTAGAAGCAGTCGCCATATAAGTTTCCTAAATATCCCCTGACATCATCGCTTAAGTTAGCTACATCGTATTCAGCCCTGAGATAGAGGCGTTTCTCAAATTGCAGCGTCAGCTTCAGACCTAAGGATAGTTATGCCCGCTCCCTGCCTTTGCCGCTTTGTCTGGTTGGCCTAACCTAAATTGTGGGTTTGTCAGATCACTAGCCGTCCTGACCACCCTTTTCGAGGCGATTGGCAACACGTAGGATTTGCCCTGCCAGCATCGCCGCGCCAAAACCGTTGTCGATATTGACGACACCAATTCCAGTGGCACAGGAATTAAGCATCGTCAGGAGCGCGGACACCCCACCAAAACTGGCACCGTAGCCAATGCTAGTCGGAACAGCCACAATGGGGCAGTCAGAAAAACCCGCGACGACACTCGGCAAAGCACCCTCCATCCCCGCCACCACAATCAGGACATCGGCTTGGTGCAGCACTTCCCGATGGCGTAGCAGACGGTGAATCCCTGCAACCCCCACATCCCATAACCGTAAAACTTGAAAGCCTGACAGCGTAGCGGTAACAGCTGCCTCCTCAGCCACAGGCAAATCAGCCGTGCCCGCCGTGAGAATGCCAATCCTCCCAGCAAAGCGAGGCGTTAGATTCATGGGTACGATCGCACAGATGCGGGCCGCTTCGTAGTACATCACCGCTGGTAGAGCGGCACGAATCTGCTGTGCCACAGCAGGCTCAATACGCGTTGCCATCACGACCGGTGTGCGATCGCGCATCGTCTGCATGATCTGCACGATTTGCTCTACGGTTTTACCCGGCCCCCAAATGACTTCGGGGAATCCCGTGCGCAGCGTTCGATGATGATCTACCTTGGCAAAGTCTTCAACGGGTTCAAATTCCAGATATTTCAGTTTCTCAAATGCATTTTCGGGGCTTACCTGCCCGGCAGCCACTGCTCCCAGTAACTGCTGTAGCGCCTCTGGCTGTGTCACTCAATGCCCTTGACTGCAACGCCCCTAGGCTATCGCGATCGCGGCCAAGGGAGGCGCAGACCTAAAGATGCAAGATTTCGAGATATTTCTTGTTTGACTCAGACAGGTAGGTAGAATGGAACAGTTGTATTCTACACCACGCCTTGATTGAACGTTACACCCTGCCCGAAATGGGCGAACTCTGGAACGACCTTCATAAGTACAAAACCTGGCTGCGCGTCGAGATCGCTGTCTGCGAGGCCCAAGCAGAGTTGGGAAATATTCCCTCGGAGGCAGTGGACGAAATCAAAGCGAAGGCTAACTTTGACCCCCAGCGCATTTTAGAAATCGAAGCCGAAGTTCGCCACGATGTCATCGCCTTTTTGACAAGCGTGAACGAGTATGTGGGTGAGGCAGGGCGCTATATCCACTTGGGGATGACCAGCTCTGACATGTTAGACACCGCCCTATCACTACAGTTGGTGGATAGTCTCAACGTCATTATGACCCATGTCGAAAACCTGATTCAGGCAATTCGCTACAAGGCACAGGAACATCGGGATACGGTGATGGTTGGTCGATCTCACGGCATTCATGCCGAACCGATGACCTTTGGATTTAAGCTAGCTGGTTGGTTAGCGGAAGTGCTGCGACACCGCGATCGCCTCACCCACTTAGCTGACAAGATCGCTGTGGGCAAAATCTCCGGTGCCGTCGGAACTTATGCCAACATTGACCCCAAAGTTGAGTCCTTGGCTTGCCAGAAGTTAGGGCTGCGACCTGACACCGCCTCCACCCAAGTCATCTCGCGTGATATTCATGGGGAATTCATGAACGCGCTGGCACTCCTGGCCGCTTCGATTGAGCGCTTCGCAGTGGAAATTCGTAACCTCCAGCGCACTGACGTTTTGGAAGTCGAAGAATTTTTTTCCAAGGGACAAAAGGGGTCTTCAGCGATGCCCCATAAGCGCAACCCGATTCGATCCGAGCGGTTGACAGGGTGTGCGCGCATTCTTCGCGGGAATGCGATGGCTGCATTGGAAAACGTAGCTCTGTGGCATGAGCGCGATATCTCCCATAGTTCAGTGGAGCGCGTCATTCTGCCTGATTCCTGCATTCTGATTCATTTCATGTTGGTCGAAACCACCAACCTGATCAAAAACCTCCTGGTCTATCCTGAAAACATGAAGCGCAACATGAACACCTACGGCGGTGTCATTTTCAGTCAGCGCGTGCTGCTGTCGCTGGTAGGTAAGGGGCTTACGCGTGAACAGGCTTACGAGGTTGTCCAATCCCTGGCGCATACCGCCTGGAATGTGGAGGGCGGTGATTTCAAAGCACTGGTAACATCCAGCGATCGCGTGCAAGAACACCTTTCACCCGCTGAAATTGAAGCCTGCTTTGATCCAGGACACCATCTCCAAAATCTCGATGAAGTCTATCAGCGTCTCGGCATTTAATAAAATTCTTGAACCTTGTAATCAACGTTAATGGCAGACTTGCGTGATGAAGAGAGCAGCAGTCTGCCGTTTGGCGAGGTTACTTTGGGCGGCAGCGTAGTATCTAGTACAAAGATGTTGCCCTATCTTGCGGTCGATAGGCTTTGCCTGAAATGCGCTGTAGAAAACCTGTAGTAAAGCAGCTTTGGTCACTTTGCCTAGACACCCAACCGTAGTTTGCACCTGGTTTGGAAGCCAAGCGACTCATAATCGCGACCGTAAACGAATGTTGGCGGTTGACAACAGACCTTATTCGTCTACTAGCTGGAAACGGCCTCGGCTAACTGACCATAGGAGTCGGTCGATGGCACACCGCTCTTCTTCGCCCAGCAATGGGGAGCAGAGGGCTTGCATCAAAACTTGCCTGTGACTGTTGGTTAGCTTGCCTGTAGAGATAGAGCGCGCGTACACATCCGAGATTGCCAGAGAAAGATTTTGAGAGGTCATTGTACTATTGTCGTTTCTGTTCGTTTCGATACCTTATTCTGGTTCACAGGTGAGGTTATTTCCGTGATGGAGGGCAGCAGTCAATTGTGAGATAGCTCGGTGTTCTGTGTGAGCGATAACGGGAGGCAACGTATTTCAGATCATCAAATGAGAGCGATCAAGATCACACGCTAATTGCACAACTTAGTCATATCCCATCTAGAGGTCGTTCGGGATCTGTAGTTTTGACCAACGTCAGAAACCTCAAATTCTGAATTTAGATGGAAGTACTTTATTAGTCTTTCTACTCATCACAACAGTTCCCTGTCTCAATGAAGGAAACATGAGGTTTATAACAAGTTATCAACAAGAAAATAGAGAAGCGAACGTTCTAAGCGGTGATTATTAATCGTTTCTAAACCGCTACCAATTCAGAATCCAAAAATTTCATCGGCAAAAACGGAGACGCCAGATAAAGTTAAGGTTACTGACTGCCGGATAGTACTGTTTGACGCTCTGCTAGTCCTTTAATTCGTTTCAGTTGAGCTTCCATGTCTTGCTTTGTCCAACCAGCGGCAAAGGTCTGGAAACCGAATGCAACAATAGGATTAGGAATACTGAATTCAAATCGATTCAATAACCGAGTACCGCTATCGGCTGGCTGACATTCCCAGCGATCGCGCCCTTGAAAAAAGCCTTCAAAGGCCCATACAACAAGCCCTGGCTCTCGCTCAACCACCGTACTGAGCAATGCTGGCTTAATCCCAGGTACTTGAATTACAAATTTACTTTGCCCACCCAGCTGAGTGTTCCAGGTCTCTCCTAGAGGTTCACACCGCAGTGCCGGGTTGAGCCATTGATGCATGAGGGCTCTGTCGGTGATGCATCGCTCAACAGTCGTCGCGCTGGCCCTAATCAACACCGATTGTTCAAAGACTTGTGAATTTGGCACGACACCTTTCCTGCTGAAATCTCTGCCCTCTTGTTAAGCATATAAGGCTGACAGACCCAAAATGTGCAGAACGGATTTTCTCAACTAAGTTCTGGTGTCAAAAGATTCCCATTCATCCCTGTAGGAAATGGTAGCTTTAGACAACCGACAAGCACTGCCACCCCTTAATCGGTTACAAGCATAGAAGCCGCTAAGTTTCATGAAAGATTTTTTCCAAAGTTCTCTTGATCAGGAGCCCTCAAAGCTGACCTATGGGAGCGTCATACTGGATACGCGGTCTTGTGTGGCAACTTACGACGGCTGCGAGGTGACCCTGAATCCCAAGGAATATGCGCTGCTCAAACTCTTTCTCAGCTATCCCAATCACGTTTTAAGCTACGACGCTATTATCGACGGGGTTTGGGAAGGGGATAATATTCCTACTTACAGCTCAATCAGAACCCATATCAAGCGTTTACGGCAGGCATTTAAAGCTGCCCAATACCCTAATGAAATTGTTGAGAATGTCCATAGTCTAGGATATCGACTCAAGCCTTTGCCGACAGCAGAGGCCACTATTATTCGTCCATCCCAAGCTGTGCTGCAACGCTTTTTTCAGGTCAAGTCTATCGAATATTTAGTCGTCAATGATCGTCAGGTGATTCTCTACCAGTCCCCTGGCGTTAGCCAATACTCTGACTATCCCCACGAGCTCAAGGTTGGGAATTCAGTTAACGACAGCTTTCCCGAACTGCTGGGGTTAGAGACTGTGTTTGCTGAAATCCTGGCTCAAAAGCGAGAAGGCTTTGATCTCAAGGGTATCGCCAGAGCCCAAAACCCACAGCGACCTGAGTACATCAACCTGTACGCGATCGCGGACAAACAAAATACTTCCGCTCAACACATTTTCATTTTCTGCGAGGATGCCTCGGAGCACATGCAGTATCGGCAACGTTTGGTGCAACATGCCAACGAAACCATGCTGTTGCTGGAACGATTGCGGACGTAATGAGGACGTTCTTGGCGATGAGCGCTAGCCAGCATCAATCTTTTCAGATTGACGAAGTGATTGCTGGACGCCCTCTCTCAGCTCTACAGCAAGCTAATACAAAGCAACTTACTTAGGTGCCTCTGTAATCTTGCTGTCAAAGATCATGCTGAGCTAGCCCTATGGAAATTGGATTTCGCCCTCCCTTTGTCCGGCTCTTAGAAATAAAAGTCGTTATTCTTGCGGAGAAACAGGACACATCAATTAAGTAACAAAGCAGACAGAGACAAGGCATATCGCCTTTCAATGAGGCTCTATCCGTAATAATTCGGCTCTTCTCTTACAAACTCAAATTCATCAAAAGATGCTGTTATCTTCACCTTATTAATGGCTGTCTTTATTCGTTTTTAATGACGCAGGATCTAGTCTAAAAGTGTCATGAAAAACAGAGATTAATCCATCCATGAAACGTCAGATCCAGCTTTCAATTGCATCATTATTGGCATCTACTGCAGTATTCAGTGCTTTCACAGGCTCTGCTTCCGCCTCTGCGTTAGACCTAGTCCCTCAAGAGCAAGGCGAAATCAACGTTGGCTTGGGATGTTTAGAAGATTGTATTGAATTAGGATCTCTTTTCGATAGCATTGTCTCCTTAACGGATGAGACAACCGGTAGCCGTAGCCGTCTGTTTGTTGATTACTTTGGCGAAGGTGACGTTGAGCAAACCTTTGGCACAGGGGATAGCAAAGTTCGCCTCAAAACCCGCGACGCAGGCACGAATAGCGATGGTTTTTGGTTCCGTCCCTCAGAATATAACGAGAGCGATGGTTCTACTGAGGAGCAAGGTCAATTAGAGGTCGGCACTTACCTCTTCAACTTTGCCCAAGAAATGGCTGAGATGACCTTCTACTTCTTTGATACTGAGTCTAAGAACTCAACCGGTGTCCTTTCTATCAACGGCGAGGCAGTTGCTGAGCCTGAGTATGTTAAAAAAGGCCCTGATGGCAATATCGTGGCTCAAACCTTCACCAATATCAAATCGGCTACAGTGAAGTTCGGCTTTGACCGTGAGACTGGGACAGGGGATGGTGTGGACTTCCGCATCACAGGCACTCCTGTAGAGCCTGCCAGCGTTCCTGAGCCTGCAACCTTGTTAGGTTTGTTTGCGATCGCAGGTGCCGGTTTGGGTCTTAAGCGTAAAGCGTCTCAGACCATCGGCTAGAGAAATATAGGGCCAGCAGGAACTACCACTATCAAGCTCTAGGGTGTATGAGCGTCAGGCAGAAGAGGAGTTCTACCTGACGCTTTTGTTTTAGGGAAACGCCCCAGGATTCAAGTGCGTAATGCCGGTGTCAGCCATAGGCCACATCATCGCAAATAGGTTATGACGATTATGCTGACAGCCCCACAACCCACTCAAGACTGGGATAAGATGGCAGAGCCAATTTGATACCGACACCTGAGGGGAAAGCTTGGTGTGTGCAGCGAGGGAAAACTCTAGCTGCCAAGTCCAACACTGTCTCGCAACTGTGATGAGAGATGCTGGGATAAGCATTGCTCTAAGTCAGAATGCCCGCAGGTGGTTTTGTGTCTCTCGCTATACCTGCGATGCACAGGTCTGGAGTAGATCACCACTATGACAATTACCCCGATTGCCAAAGAGTCCAGCAGCTTGAATGCTGGGCTTATTTCAGGTTTCTTGCCTTTACCTAACAAGCGCCCGCTGTTGCTTGTGGGTCACGGTAGCCGCGATCCTCAAGGTCGCCAGAGTGTCCTCGACTTTGCGGCAGCTTATCAGGCATTGGATACGTCGCGCCCCGTCATTCCCTGTTTTCTAGAACTCACGGAACCCTCAATTCAAGAGGGCGTCGAGCGCTGCGTAGCCGAGGGATACAGTGATATTTCCGTTTTACCAATACTGCTATTTGCCGCACGTCACAATAAATTTGACGTGACAAACGAGCTGGATCGAGCCCGCCAACGACATCCTCAAGTCCAGTTTCACTATGGTCGCCACTTTGGCATCACCCCAGAAATCTTGACGCTCTGGCGCGATCGCCTCGCCAACCTCGATAAACCCGCTCAGAATCCTTACGGCATTCAACGCCAAGACACTGTTCTGTTGTTTGTCGGGCGTGGAGCCAGTGATCCGGACGCAAATGGCGACGTTTACAAGCTGGCGCGAATGATGTGGGAAGGCAGTGGCTACAACACGGTGGAAACCTGCTTTATTGGGATTACCCATCCTCGCTTAGAAGAAGGCTTTCGTCGCGCCCGCCTCTATCAGCCAAAGCGCATCATCGTACTGCCCTACTTCCTCTTTACGGGTGTGCTGGTCAAGAAGATTCAAGACATGGCAGTCCAGCAGCAAGCTTTATTCCCAGCAACAGAAGTGGTGTGCTTACCCGAAATGGGGCTGCATGCTCAACTGTTGACGGTTATGCGACAGCGGGAGATTGAAACCTTAGAAGGCGCAGTCGCGATGAACTGCGAGATGTGCAAGTTTCGGCTGGCAGCCCTCAAAGGTACGGTAGCTGAGGCTGGACACGCTCACGATCATGGCCACCATCATCACGATCATGGGCACAATCACGATCATCCTGTCGTTGATCCGTACGCCGACCCAGCCCAATACCATGAGCGCATCTGGCAAGTTCCCTAAGTTCGCGAGGATAGCCGTCGTTAGTTCTGTTAGGACACGACGGCGAAGCCATTTAGCTGTGCACCGAGCATCAGAAGAATACTCCGTATCCTCGCCTGAAGGGCTAAAGCTATATTTGGGGTAATGTGTTGGTCAGCACGACCCAAGTTTTTTACCGTTGGTTGTTATGGTTGCCATTTTCACTGTGGGCGATCGCGTTCGTCTTACGTCTCAACCGCCCTACTTTAAAACCGCAGACCCCATGCCCATGCTGCGTCCACCGGATCTGATTCCAGTGGGGGAAGTGGGTGTAGTGGTGGATCAGCGTCCAGGCGGATACTGGGGAGTCAAATTTGAACGCGGCGCTTTGCTCGTGGATGCAGCCTATCTGGAGCGCATTATTGAAACAGTCGCCACCGAAGAAGACTCCTAGCTGCATTGCCATTCTGCACTACCCACATTCTTCGCTCAGACTGAAGCCCCTACCCAGGAAGCATTTAATGAGCGAATCCAGACCACTTGCGATGCCAGCTCCATCATCAATGGTATAAAAACTTCCCTATCAATCTGATTGTCAACTGCCAAAAAGACGTACAGATTGCCCCTGTTTGGCCAAACAGGCATTGAGAAAGCATTCGCTACATAAAATCTGCTGTCAAGGAAACACATGCTTGCCCCGTCAACCCATTGCAGGGTTGATTAACCAGCTTTCATGACCATGTTTCCATATGTTTTCAAATCGATAAGAAATGGGTCATTCTCTGGAAGCAGATCTGACGATTTTATTAAGGCCGTTCGGGTATTCCGGGTTCGTGTTGGAGAATTGCCACCAATCGGAGTAAATACCTCACACCCGCTACTGAGGAAATTTGGTTTAAGCCTTGAGTGGGTGAGTTTTTGACGTTTTAGGTGGTTTTCAGGCCATCGTAAAGGATGACTCATACGTTTTCGCCCTCAAAGCAAGGCCTTTATGACCCCCAGTTTGAGCATGACGCCTGTGGTGTCGGCTTTGTCGTTCACATGAAAGGTGCACAGTCCCACACGATTGTGGAACAGGGACTGACCATCTTGCTAAATCTGTCGCATCGGGGTGCGGTGGGTGCTGAAGCGAATACTGGCGATGGTGCTGGGATTTTGTTGCAGTTGCCCCATCAATTCATGGCTAAGGTGGCGACAGCGGCAGGAATGACCCTGCCTCAGCCAGGGCACTATGGCGTCGGTTTTTTCTTTGCTTCCCCAAATCCCGCCGAACGCGAAAAGAGTCGCCAAGTCTTCGAGCAAATTGTTGCCGAGGAAGGTCAAACCGTTATTGGTTGGCGTGATGTGCCGACGGACAACACTTCGCTGGGGGTAACCGCTCAAGCTAGCGAACCCTTTATCCAGCAAGCCTTTATCCAGCGAGCTGAAAATTTAGCGGATGACTTAGCCTTTGAACGCAAGTTGTATATCATCCGGAAGCGATCGCACTCCGCCATTCGCTCTACCGGCATCGATCCCTACTGGTATGCCACTAGCATTTCCTGCCGCACCATTGTTTATAAAGGCATGCTCACGCCCGAGCAGGTAGGACTGTACTTCCTGGATTTGGCTGACCCCGATATTGCCAGTGCTCTGGCACTGGTGCATTCTCGCTTCAGCACCAATACCTTCCCCAGCTGGGAACGCTCGCACCCCTATCGCTATGTCGCCCACAACGGGGAAATCAACACTCTGCGCGGCAATATCAACTGGATGTATGCGCGGCAGTCTATGTTTGAGTCCGAGCTGTTTGGCGACGATCTCCAGCGAGCTCAACCTCTGATCAATAAGGATGGCAGCGATTCCGGCATCTTTGACAACACCTTGGAACTCATGGCCCTGGCTGGTCGTTCTTTGCCCCATGCCGTGATGATGATGATTCCCGAGCCTTGGACGGCCCATGAGTCCATGAGTGATGCGAAGAAGGCATTTTACGAGTATCACGCTTGTCTCATGGAGCCGTGGGATGGCCCTGCTTCTATCGCCTTCACAGACGGCACGATGATGGGCGCTGTTCTAGATCGGAACGGTCTGCGACCTTCACGTTACACCGTCACCAAAGATGACCTGGTGATCATGGCTTCCGAAGCGGGCGTTTTGCCCATTGAACCGGAGCGAGTCGCTTACAAAGGACGTCTGGAACCCGGTCGGATGTTCCTCGTGAATATGGAAGAAGGGCGCATCGTTGCGGATGAAGAAATCAAGGATCAGATTACATCGGCACATCCTTACCGGGAATGGTTGAATCAGCATCGAGTGGATTTGGCCGATTTGCCCCCATCAGAGAATGCCTCATCCACCCATCCACCCATCCACCCTTTACCCGTACGGCAGCAGGCTTTTGGCTACACCTTTGAAGAACTGCGCATGTTGCTGAAACCCATGGCGCAGAATGGTGTGGAGGCCATTGGTGCGATGGGGACAGATACGCCCCTGCCAGTGCTGTCAAATCGGCCCCGCTTGCTGTATGACTATTTCCATCAGCTGTTCGCTCAGGTTACCAATCCGCCTATCGACTCTATTCGCGAGGCCATTATCACCTCAGCCGCAACCACCATCGGCAGCGAGCGTAATTTGCTGAAGCCAGAGCCGGAAAGTTGTCACCTGGTCAATCTCAAGACACCGATTCTCACGAATGAGGAATTAGCTAAGCTTCAGCACAGCACCGAATTTCCATCGGTTACCCTGCCGATTCTATTTGATCCTCAGCAGGGAGCTGAGGGACTGGAGTTGGCGCTGGAGGCGATCTGTAAGGCTGCTGATCAAGCGATCGCGGCGGGTAAGAGTCTGATTATTCTGAGCGATCGCGGCATTGATGCCGAACACGCGGCTATTCCAGCCTTGCTAGCCGTCGGAGGGCTGCATCACCATCTGATTCGCAACGGTAGCCGTACCCGCGTAGGGATTGTGCTGGAATCTGGCGAACCCCGTGAAGTCCATCACTATGCCGTGCTGATCGGCTACGGCTGTGGAGCGATCAATCCCTACCTGGTGTATGAAACCATCGACAGCATGGTGCAAGAGGGGGTTCTAACCAACATTGATGCGACGAAAGCCTACCAAAACTACGCCAAAGCGGTAGTAAAAGGCGTCATCAAGATTGCTTCCAAGATCGGGATCTCCACGATTCAGAGCTATCGAGGTGCCCAGATTTTTGAGGCACTGGGGCTAAATCAATCGGTTATTGACAAATACTTCACCTGGACGGCGTCTCGCATTCAAGGCGTTGGCCTTGATGTGCTGGCTGAAGAAGCGGCTCAGCGGCATCGTGAAGCTTTCCCCACTCGCCCTCAGGAGCACGTCACTCTGGATGTCGGTGGGGATTACCAGTGGCGGAAGGAAGGGGAAGCCCATCTCTTCAGCCCCGAAGTGATTCATACGCTCCAAAAGGCCGTGCGTACTGGGGATTACGAGGCCTATAAACAGTACGCCAAGCTGGTCAACGAGCAGGAAAAGCAGCACTTCCGTCTCCGCGATCTGTTGCAGTTTCAAGAGCGGGAACCCATCCCGCTGGAAGAGGTAGAGCCGATTGAAGCCATCACCCGACGGTTCAAAACGGGGGCGATGAGCTATGGATCCATCTCGAAGGAAGCCCATGAGTCGTTGGCGATCGCCATGAACCGCATTGGCGGCAAGTCCAACACGGGCGAGGGTGGCGAAGATCCCGAACGATACACCTGGACGAATGAGAAAGGAGATTCCAAGAATAGCGCCATTAAGCAGGTTGCGTCCGGTCGTTTCGGCGTCACCAGCCTCTACCTATCCCAGGCAAAGGAAATCCAGATCAAGATGGCGCAGGGAGCAAAGCCCGGTGAAGGCGGTCAGCTCCCCGGTCGAAAGGTGTATCCCTGGATTGCGAAAGTGCGCCACTCCACGCCGGGCGTCGGTCTCATTTCGCCCCCACCCCACCACGACATCTACTCTATTGAGGATCTAGCAGAACTCATCCACGACTTAAAAAATGCCAACCGTGAGGCACGGATCAACGTCAAGCTGGTCTCGGAAGTTGGCGTCGGTACCATCGCCGCAGGGGTCGCGAAAGCCCACGCCGATGTGATTCTCATTTCTGGATTTGACGGCGGCACCGGAGCCTCCCCCCAAACCTCCATCAAACACGCGGGTCTACCCTGGGAACTAGGCCTAGCCGAAACCCACCAAACCCTGGTGATGAACAATCTGCGCAGTCGCGTGGTGGTGGAAACGGACGGCCAAATGAAGACCGGTCGGGACGTTATCATCGCGGCTCTGTTAGGCGCTGAGGAGTTCGGCTTCTCAACAGCTCCCCTCGTCAGCATGGGCTGCATCATGATGCGGGTTTGCCACCTGAACACCTGTCCCGTCGGCGTAGCGACCCAGAATCCTGACCTGCGGAAACACTTCATGGGCGACCCCAGTCATGTGGTGAACTTTATGCAGTTCATTGCCCAGGAAATGCGCGAGTGGATGGCCCAACTGGGCTTCCGCACGCTGGATGAAATGATTGGCCGCACCGATGCTCTGGAACCGAAGCAGGCGATCGCCCATTGGAAGGCGAAAGGTCTGGATCTCTCGCCCATTCTGCATCAGCCAGAGATGGGGCCAGAAATCGGACGCTATGGCCAGATTCCTCAGGATCATGGTCTTGATAAGTCCCTCGATATGACGACCCTGTTAGCGCTGTGTCAGCCAGCTATTGAGCAGGGTCAAAAGGTAGCCGCAACGCTGCCGATTCAAAATACGCACCGCGTCGTGGGCACTATCCTCGGGAACGAAATCACCAAGCGCCACTGGGAAGGACTGCCAGAAGACACGGTACATCTCCATTTCCAGGGCAGCGCCGGTCAGAGCTTTGGCGCGTTCGTGCCTAAAGGCGTCACCCTCGAACTAGAAGGGGATGCCAACGATTATTTGGGTAAAGGCCTGAGCGGCGGCAAGTTGGTTCTCTACCCGTCGAAGCAGTCTACCTTTGTGCCGGAGGAGAACATCATTACCGGCAACGTCGCGTTCTACGGAGCGACTGGGGGTGAAGCTTACATTCGTGGTCTGGCAGGGGAACGCTTCTGCGTACGGAACTCCGGTGTCCGGGCCGTTGTAGAAGGCGTCGGCGATCACGCTTGTGAATACATGACTGGCGGCAAGACGGTCGTTCTGGGGCTCACGGGCCGTAACTTTGCCGCCGGCATGAGCGGCGGGGTTGCCTATGTGCTAGATGAAGCGGGGGACTTCGCGACCCGCTGCAACACCGACATGGTGGATCTAGAGCAACTGGAAGATCCTGAAGAAATCCGCGAGTTGCAGGACATGATTCAAAATCATGTACAGTTCACCGGCAGCGATAAGGGCGATCGCATCCTGACCCATTGGAGCGAAATGGAGCCCAAGTTCGTTAAAGTCATGCCCCGCGACTACAAGCGCGTCCTTCAGCACATTCAAAAGGCTTTGGCTGATGGCCTCGACGGCGACGATGCCCTCTCCGCTGCCTTTGAAGAAAACGCTCGCGACATCGCCCGCATCAGCGGTAGTTGATCGAGGGTCATGTGTTCCGGAACCTCACCGCCTGCGGCACCTCTCCTTGCAAAGGAAAGGTTTAGAAACACGCTAGTTCCTCTTACCTCTCCTGACTAAGGAGAGGCTAGGTGAGGTTCTTCCAACCATCAAAACATCACGCCTAACCCTCAATTCGCCTCAAACAACCCCTTCAGAAACTCAGTCCCTTTACCACCAACAAACCCATGGGAAAACCAACTGGCTTTATGGAATTTCTGCGCGAGGTCGCCAGCGAAGTCGCGCCCGTTGATCGCATCCGCAACTGGGATGAATTTCACCTGCACATGCCCGAGGCGAGCCTGCAAACCCAAGGGGCACGCTGCATGGACTGCGGCACTCCCTTCTGCCACACCGGCATGGAAATGAACCGGGCAGCCAGCGGTTGCCCCATCAACAACCTCATTCCCGAGTGGAACGACCTGATTTATCGGGGCCGCTGGCAGGAAGCGCTGGATCGGCTCCACAAAACCAATAATTTTCCTGAATTCACCGGACGGGTGTGCCCTGCCCCCTGCGAAGGAGCCTGTGTCCTGGGCATTATTGAGCCTCCCGTTACCATTAAGAACATCGAGTACTCCATTGCGGAGAAAGGCTGGGAGGAAGGGTGGATTACCCCGACGCCTCCGAGCAAGCGTACCGGCAAGAAGGTGGCGATCGTGGGTTCTGGCCCTGCGGGCCTGTCGGCGGCGGCGCAACTCAATTCAGCAGGGCACTGGGTCACCGTCTACGAACGGAGCGATCGCCCCGGTGGTCTTCTCATGTATGGCATCCCCAACATGAAGCTGGATAAGCAAAAAGTGGTGATGCGACGCCTGGATGTGCTGGAAGCCGAAGGCGTCACCTTTGTGTGCGACACGGAAATTGGCAAAGACATCCCGACCGAACAGTTGATGAATGACTTTGATGCAGTGGTTCTCTGTACCGGCTCCACTCGTCCCCGTGACCTGCCCATTGAAGGTCGCGACCTGAAGGGCATTCACTTTGCGATGGAATTCCTGACGGCCAACACCCAAGCCGTCCTGAACGAAACGCCGGGCGCAAACTACATCTCCGCCGCCGGTAAGGATGTGGTCATCATCGGCGGCGGCGATACCGGCACCGACTGTGTGGGCACCTCCATTCGTCACGGCTGCAAGAGCGTGACCCAGCTAGAGATCATGCCCAAACCTCCCGAGACTCGGGCTCCCAGCAACCCCTGGCCCGAATGGCCCAAAGTCTACCGCATGGACTACGGCCAGGAAGAGGCTGCGGCCATGTTTGGCAGCGACCCCCGTACCTACACCACCACCGCAACGAAGTTCGAGAGCGACGAAAACGGCCAGGTCAGCGCTGTCCACACGGTTCAAGTCCAGTGGATGCGCGACGAAAACGGCCGCTTCACTCCTCAACATGTCCCTGACACAGAGAAGGTGTTGCCTGCTCAACTGGTGTTGTTAGCCATGGGCTTCCTTGGCCCCGAACAACCCATCATTGATGCCCTGGGCCTAGAACAGGATGGTCGCAGCAACATCAAAGCTGAGCATGAACAGTACACCACCAGCATTCCTGGCGTGTTTGCTGCGGGGGATTGTCGTCGGGGTCAGAGCCTAGTGGTGTGGGCCTTCAATGAAGGACGCGGCGTTGCTCGCGAGTGCGATCGCTTCCTCATGGGCACCACCGAGCTGCCCTAATATGCGGGGGGAATCCGCCAGGCATCCTGATCCCATAGACTATGCGGATTCCCTAGACTGCATCTGCATAAGTGTGCAGTTGATTCTATTCAGCGTAAGAGTCGAGTTATACAAGTAGGTGGCTCAAAGTTTTTGATGTCATGCCCATGGAGGTGATTGGGCTTCTGAGCATCTTGGACATCGTTTAATTACGCCTACCTACTTATCAGCTCAATTTACGCCTGCTGCCGTGAACTAAGCGTTGCGGACGGAATTTTGTAGACAACCTCATCCAAAATATTGCCCGTCATTGCCTTGACCTTTTTCTCAGAAAACACAAATCCGCCCAGCGATTCGGGGATTTTGCGGCTGGCAATATTAGCCTTATCAACCGGATAGATAGCGTAGTCAAAATCGATGTTTCTGACCGCCCAGGCCATTAGCGTCGCGATCGCTTCGCGGCCATAGCCGTTACCATGCGCCGCCTGCTTCAACCAAATGCCGAGTTCAGGGGTGCGTGGCCCTTGGGTCAGGTGCAGACCACAGCAGCCTAAAAATTCGCCCTCGCTGTGGGTGATGGCAAGCACCAAATCAGTCTGCGCCTGCATACTCGCCACTGACTCAGTAATGAACGCCAATGTATCCTGAATTGTTTCAGCCGGTTTCGGCAACATGTAGCGCGTAATGTCAGCAGTGAACTCAGTGAATATTGCTGTGGCGTAGGTGTCGTTCAGCGATCGCAAAATCACCCGCTCTCCCTCAATAGCCAAAGCAGTTAAGTCGAGCGGTATCGAGTGCTTAAAGATAAATGGCTGAGGATCTGGCTCGGACATGGCGGCGAACTGAGGTGTGAATCTGGAAAGTAAAGGAGGCGCGATCGTTCCAAGCAGTGTCAGGGATTAGCTTGAGAGACAGTAGGGGAGCAAGGGATCTGGGGAGATGTGTTTGAGCGAAGCGCGAATATTGCCTCGGGTCAATATGAAATACGGCTGTACCCATCCTCTAAATTACGATACAGTCCTGCTTCCGTGCTGCCGCTTTCCTTTGCTCCATCTGTGGCTCAATGAGAAACAGGATGACTCTCGAACTGCCTTCAACTGTGTCGTGAACCCTTTGTTAGCTTTAATTCATCAATTGTTCTTGAATGATGGAACAGGGTGACACAATAGAGCATCTTGAAGAGAGAAACATCGTTGCCAATATGGATCTAGCTACGGCACTTCAGGAGTACGCTCAAACAATTGCAGCGTTGGAAAAGAGAGCTGACGTCAGTACTGTACTCGCTGTGCTGCGAGCACGGGATCAAGCTGAATCCGCTAGGGCTGCGACTGCATCACCCGCGACAGACCTGTTGATTCAGCTCATCACCTTGGATGAGCGGTTGCTTGATCAAACCAAACTCATTCACGCTGCCGTTGATTTAGCTAGCTGGCAGCAAAGCCTGAACCCACCGGAAACCGCTTGGTGGTGGTTTTTAGCGAAGCCGATTGATGTCCGCGATCGCTACGATTGGCTGTGGAGTGCGTTAAACGTCACAGCGCTAACGGCCTCCGCCAGTATTGTCGTAGATATTTGCGGGCGGTTTTTAACCGCTGGAGCACCTGGAGTCTTCGGCTCCTTTGCAGTGATTTCGCAAGGGGTGCTGACCTTAGCGACTGCAGGTGGCGTTCTGACCGATAGTGGACGGCAACTCATTGAGCAAATGCTGGATAATTCTGGCATTGGTCGTCACTGGTGGCAGGAAACCAAATTAGGACTTTCCCTTGCTTTATTAGCAGCCCTGACGGGATTTCATGCGGCACTCCCTTGGCTTTCCGAACAGACTGCAATGCAGGGGCAAACCTTGGCCGCGGAGGGCAACTTCCGCGCAGCAGAAGCCGCTTACCAGCGAGCCACCAACCTTGATACCAGTAATGCTCAGGCTTATCATGGCCTGGGACAACTCTACGCCGATTGGAACCGGGACAACGATGCCCAAGAACAGCTGTTGCTCGCGGTCAAAGAGGGCTACTTACCGGCCTTTAACAGTTTGGCCACGGTGTATCTGGAAAATGCAGAATCGAGCGATGCCGTGGAAATCCTAACAGCAGCCCTTAACAGCATTGACGATACCCCAGAAACACAGCCAGTCCGAGCTGAATTGTTGAGCAGTCTGGGCTGGGCAAGGATTCAACAGGAGCGCTACGTTGAAGCTGAAAGCGTTCTGAAAGAAAGCATCACCCTGCAACAGGACAGCAGCAGTCAATCTATCGCAGCAACGAGTGCTCAACCCTACTGCTTACTGTTTCAGGCAGCCCAGCAACTGGCAGAAACCTCAACCGCTGTGCAGGCCGCTGAAACCTGCACGAGTCGCGCCAATACCCTCAACGCCCAAGAAGATCGATGGGCTCACGAAGCTCGCGAGTATCTGCGAGGCAGAGCAGAGGGCGATACGTATACAGACGATGCCAGTCCAGTTGAATGACCGCTTCAACGAATGAGCAGCCACTGGAGTAGCTTATTTAACTAAGGCCGTTGCTCCCACATCCTGAGCCCAGCGATAGAGAGGATGACTGATGCCTGTGCGATGTGCCAGATAGCCTGCTTGAGCCATCAACAGGCCGATGCCAATGAGAAATCCGATAAACCAGTCGTTACTTTTCATGATGTTTCCTTGTAGACTCGCGAAGACAAATCAGTCGAAGGCTAATTTTGATGACGCTTTTAACCTGTGGGCTACAGAAGATAGTTTTTGATAGGCCACACTTACCAAGCAGCCACGGTCACGGCCTGATGGCTCCACAGTTCCTGAGCCTGTTGCGAAAGGCGACCCCATTGAGAGATGAAACCATCCTCAAATGTTTCGTCAGTGTCTAAAGCCTGCTCTAAGCGATCGCAGTAATCATTCATAGCAGATGTGCTCAAAGACCAGGGATACAATGCATCGTCCGATAGAATTACCTGGAGCATGGCATGCTCGACACCTTTCTGGCTGGGGAACATAATCGCTGCTGCCCTAGTGAGTGATTAGGTAGGGGCCTCCAATCACCAAATTAAAGCGGGAGTGTGGAAAAAGCGTGTCAAGTGTTTGGACGTTTTCAAACCGGAAGCTACCCACAGACTTTGCCGGATCCTATTGCCGCTTCAACTACGGGTCTATTAAGGAAATTACCTTTAGATTTGTGATCGATGTGGGCGTAAATTCCAGTTTGAATTAGACAATTTCTGCAAGAATATCGTCAAAATCATCTATCCCTAAGCTCAAAGCAGGAACAATATCGTGTCTACGCCTCCTAGTCAAAATACACCGACGCCCCGACCTCCCCGTGATGATGAGGACTGGATTGCGATTTTGCTTGCCCTCGGTATTCTGGGGGGCTTAGCAGGGTGGTTGATTTTTGGGAATTCTCTTTTCTTACGAGCCGGAGACGTTCGTGCCGATCTGTCGGAAGGGATCAACCGGCTTCGAGTCCCGTTGATTAGTGATTCTCCAGAAGACGAGCTGACGACGCTAGAAGACTCAGATTTAGAGACAGAAGCCGACACAACGCGATCGCAACCCTTGATGGCGGTTGCTGAAGAACCCGATCAGAGCAGCGATCGCCTGCACAGTGCTTCTGACACTGGCACCTTTCGCTTTGATGAAGATGCCGAGGCCGATGGCTTAACCTCGGACGCTACCAGCGATGAAGAGGTTAGTGTCGAGGAAGCCGAGGAAGATTTGGAGGACACGGTCATAGTGCCGGATCCGGTGGTTCCTGAGAATGTGACCCCGGATACCTTGCCAGCTGTCCGTGAGGCTCTAACCTTCAGCGATGTTGAGGATGATTTTTGGGCTAAGCCTTACATTGATGCCCTCACCGCTCGGGAAGTATTGGATGGTTTGCCCGATGGCTCCTACGCGCCTAACCGTCCGGTCACCCGTGCCGAACTTGCGGCTCAAGTTGCCCAAGCCTTTGAGACAGAACCGAAGCAAGCGGCTGAGACATTTACGGATATTCCCGAAGATTATTGGGCGCTCAGCAAAATCGAGGAGTCCGTCACCACAGGCTTTATGAGTGGTTATCCTGACCAAGTGTTCCGACCGACGCAAAACGTTCCTCGGGTTCAGGTACTGGTAACGCTAGTCTCGGGGCTTGACTTGCCGCCTTCGGCTGCGCCGGATAAGGTTCTAGCGCAGTTTCCTGATCAGGCTGATATTCCTGCTTGGGCGCGAGGGCAAGTTGCGATGGCAGCCGAAGCGGGGTTGATTATTGCCGCACCTGATAGTGGCGATCAGCTGCGACCGAATGAATCGGCAACCCGAGCCGAAGTGGCTGCGATACTCTATCGCGGTTTGGCCTTCCTGGGTCAAGTTGAGCCGATCGAATAGGCGCAAGCCTAAATTTCAGGTGTCTACAGGCTCACCAACTGAGGTAAAAGCGGTGAAGCCCACCCCATTTCCACAAATAAGCTCGTCCTTGTTCAATACCGGGCTCCCATACGCCTTTGAATTCCAGGCGATCGCGCACAATACCGTAGGCGAGACTGAAATCGCTAATGGCTGAAAGGTGAAAATCTTCATACCGCCTGCGTTTGGTAATGTCGAGTTCGCGCGCCCATTGAATGGTGTCGCCGATTTGGTAAGTAATCACGGGTGGGTTGCTGGGTTGGCGATTGTAGATGACTAATTCACCTTGGCGATAATCAAGGCGATCGCTCACGTCGAGTCCCGTCACTCCCCGTTCATAGACCACGCCGTGGAAAGGCCCACTGGCAAATCCCTGTTCCATAAACTTGATGAGGGAGACAGATGGTAGCAGGATCACGAGCGCTGCTAAGCATCCAGCAAAATAAGACATGGGATATTTGGGGAGCCATCGCCACTGACAGAGAAGCAGGATAACGCCAAAGCCAATAAACAAGACGGCAAAGGGAACCGCTGGGTGAATAATCGTGAAGGGCAACGCGATCGCAATTCCCAGCACGGTCGTCACCATGCCGGTCAATACTCCTTTTCGCCGAATTGTCGTCACAGTTCTGTTTTACCCCTACACCATCAGTTGGAACGCGAGACACAAAAATTCCACACAGCGTGCAGGTGAGTGGAAGGATGCGACAGAACCTATCGAAGCTATGTACTCAACCTGCATTGGAAAAATTTTGAGTCCAATTCAGTTACGATTCCTTAGAGACCTTTCTAGCATGTAACCGTCGCTGGACGCGAGTTTCCCCAGTATGACCAAGGGCTAGCGATCGCTGCATGGCTAGAGCGCCATGAGGACAGCACAGGCACGGGCCGCCACCGTATAGGTATTCCTGAAAACAGGTTCGGTTGTGCCGTCAACAATATCTTTAGGCGCAGGACAAGCGGTGTTGATGATGCGGAACCAGTGACTGTGAGGATGCGGTTGGGGGAGTTCAAACGTCAACGGTTCCCAATAGGCATTGAGCATTACATGGATTTCCTCCTCATCAGCCGGATCATGGAGCGTAAACGCCAAACTATGAGAGTGAGACGACCAGTCAGGTTCATATAGCTTGACCCCATGCCAAATGAGGTGAGGAGCCTCAATAAAACGCTCGGCGACCTGGAGCCAATGGGTTTGCTGAAATAGCTGCAAGTTTTGGATTAAATCGATCGTGCGTTGGGCAAATCGCCAGATTTCCTCATCGGCCTCAATCCCGGCCCAGTCAAACCAACTGAGGGGATTGTCCTGACAGTACGCATTGTTATTCCCTTTCTGGGAGCGGCAGACCTCGTCTCCCATCAACAGCATGGGTGTCCCTTGAGAAACGAGCAAAATCGTCAGGAGATTTTTCATCTGACGAATGCGCAAGGCTGTCACCTCATCGTCGTCGCTGCCCCCTTCGATACCACAGTTCCAGCTAAAGTTGCTGTCGCTACCATCGCGATTTTGTTCGCCATTAGCCTCGTTGTGTTTCGTGTTGTAAGACACGACATCATTCAGGGTGAAGCCATCGTGACAGGTAATGAAGTTGATACTGCGGTTGGTCTCGCGCTCGGGATCATCCACAAAGAGATCGGGGCTCCCGAGTAGACGCGCCGCTAATAGCCCAACGGTATCGTTGTCGCCCCGCACAAAACGACGGACATCATCGCGGAAGGGGCCATTCCATTCGGCAAAGCGATCGCCAATAAAGGAACCGACTTGATACAGTCCTGCTGCATCCCAAGCCTCGGCAATGAGCTTAGTTCGAGCCAGCACCGGATCAGATTCAATCGACCAGAGAATCGGGGGATCATCCTGGGGCTTCCCATCCTTATCGCGCGCCATGACGGAGGCTAGATCAAATCGAAAGCCATCCACATGCATCTCGGAAACCCAGTAGCGCAGACAGTCTGTGATAAAGCGCCCCACGACCGTGTGATCCGCTTTGACCGAGTTACCACAGCCGCTGTAGTTAGCGTAAAGTGACGCATCCTCTTCTTCCAAAATGTAATAAGTGCGGTTATCCAAGCCGCGAAAAGAGAGGGTGGGCCCCCGATGATCCCCTTCAGCCGTGTGGTTAAAGACCACATCCAAGATCACTTCAATATTGGCCTTGTGCAGCGCTTTGACCATATCCCGGAATTCGTCAACCGGGCCAAAGCGATCGCGACGCGAACTGTAGGCATGGTGGGGCGCAAAGAAGGCAATGGTGCTGTAGCCCCAGTAGTTGCTGAGCCCTAAAGGAGAATCGCGCTCATCGAACTGATGCACCGGCAGAAGCTCTACGGCTGTAATGCCCAGGGATTTGAGATAGGGAATTTTCTCAATCACACCCGCAAACGTCCCCTGCTTTGCCGATGCAATCTGGGAATTGGGATGACGGGTAAAGCCGCCTACATGCATCTCATAGATGACCGTGCGAGAGTAGGGAATGGCTAGGGGCGTATCACCCTCCCAGTCGTAGGCCTGGAGATCGACAACCACATTCCGCAGCGCTTGTGGCGAATTCTCACCGGGATAGCAGGCCGCCTGGCGATCGTAAAGCGCCTGCCCCACAACGGCATAGCCGTAGGGATCGAGCAAAACTTTAGAAGGGTCGAAGCGATGCCCATACTGAGGGAGATAGGGACCTGTTGCTCGGTACGCATAGACCTGCCCCGCCTTAATCCCGTAGATAAAAACGTGCCAATAGTTGAAGGAACGATGATAGACAGGATCGAGGTAAATGGTGTGCTCTGGGTAGGGCGCTTCAGGCGACTCATACAGAAGCAAGTCGATACCAGTCGCATTTTGCGAGTAGACGCAAAAATTGACGCCATTGGGTTCAACCGTTGCGCCGAGGGGATGGCTGTTGCCGGGTGTAAACCGAGGAGCCATAGGGTAAATCCTATTCAAATTCTAAAGGCTGATCTCCTAGCTGTTCACGCATTACAGTCCGGATGATATCGAGCTCGTCAGGAGTAATCTTGCCATCGGCCATGAGGGCCGCACGCAGCTCAAGAGCTTCCTCAGAAGAAATCTTGCCATCTTCCATAACCCGCTGAACCAGCGATCGCAGCCTGGCAAGATGTTCAGAATCATCCGTGACGGTTTGATCAGGTTCCTTCGACTCCAATTCCACAGTTAGCACCCCGAAAAGCTTGCAGGTTTCACCTTTTGACTATATGCATCCTACCGATTTCAGATCAATTCGCCCTGAACAGCGCAAATCATTTAATGTCACTACAGCAAACGCTAACCAGGGCACACCGCTGACCAATTTTCAATGTCTACTCGGGCATCTAAAAGCTCTGAAAGTTCGCCTCGGTAGGCCACGAGACGAGCCCGCTCCAGCGAAGCCGGTGCCGAGAAGGTGACCAGTTGATCCACAACCCTAGCGGCACAGGCCCAATCCCGCAGGTCGACGGCAGCACTCAGCTCCGTCCGCAACTCTAAAATTCTGGTTTGGCGAGCAATCAAGGCATTCATGCGCGCGATCTGAGACAGTGCTTCTCGATCGCCTGAGCGAAATTCCAAAGCTTGTTCAAAGTAGAACAGCGCCGTTCGATATCGGCCCGCATCGGCGGCCTCGTAACCAGCTTCCATGGCTTGACTGTAAAGGCCATCCTGAGAGGGGGTTTCAACCGTGGTTGACTGAGGCGATCGGGGGCCTGCAGTTCCCGTCTCATCCCCAAAAACAACCCCTGGAATACCATCGGCGATCGCCGGGCGAGCGACGCCTAAAGAAACGCCGAGGAGAAGCATACCCGCAATCAATTGGGGGCGATGGATGCTTGAGCGTTGTGTTGGAATCATCGTCTACCCTCACAGCCTGCGTGTTTAAGGATAGCTGACTGACTGCATTTCAGCGCAATCAATCGACCCTCTAGCAGCATTCACAACAGTTAGAAATCGATGAAATAATAATTGGGTATGAACCTTATCCCATCAACCATGGCCAATTCTATTGAATGGACAGCGGCGGCTGAAGCCAGGCTGAAAGAAATTCCCTTCTTTGTGAGACCCGCTGCCCGCAAAAAGATCGAAAAACTGGCCCGTGAGCAAGGCATCACTCAAATTACCGAAACGGTGTATGAAGCGGCTAAAAAACAGTTTGGCTAAGCCACAAACTAAGCGGACTCCAATCCTAAAAATATCCTGCGAGAGAACCCCGGTTCTTACTCTAAAGATTGATTGTTATCGCTTTGGTAGCTTCAAGCAACCAGGGTTCTGGACACGTTGATTTCTGGAGCACGCTTAGGGAATTTTTCGCAATGACGAGAACTTTCTCGCAACGAATACACTAAACCCCATCCACTTTGAGAGCTGTAGTTTTATGTGGTTGCTAAGCAACCTCACCTAGCCTCTCCTTACCAAGGAGAGGAACCGGAACACCCCATAGGCCTCTCCTTTGGAAGGAGAGGTGCCGCAGGCGGTGAGGTTTCCCGACACCGAAAACTCTCGTTCTGAGCTTGGATGAAGTTTATGTCGATGTTATGAGGCCCAACATCGGCACGCTGTTATCTCGGCTATTGAAAACTCAACTGGAGTCAACTATTGGAGGGAGGCTCCCCTGAATGGCGGTGACCCTAATCCAGGGGAGACAGATTCGTGGCTAACTCTCAAGGATCATGCGCTGATTGCCCCCGTCGTACTGTAAATCCAGATACGAGATAGCTGCAATATCGAAACCTTTTGCTATGTTCACGCCCCAAAGTAGGCGGGCTCATTGCCAGGCTTCCACTTGATATTGCAGCCAATGCTCGGCTTCTGCTCAGGTGGAACGGTTTGTCCCGCCAGGACAGTATCCAGGGCAGCGCGTAAATCTTGTCCATTAACGGGGCGTCCATTGCCAGGCCGACTGTCGTCGAGCTGACCGCGATAAACCAGCTTCAAGTCGGCATCGAATAAAAAGAAATCAGGGGTACAGGCCGCTGTATAGGTTTTGGCGATGGCCTGGGTTTCGTCGTAGCAGTAGGGAAAGGTAAATTCCAAGGTTTCAGCCATGGCTTTGAGATGCTCTGGCCCATCCTGCGGGTGCGTTGCCACATTGTTGGCACTAATAGCCACAATCCCCACATTTTTGGGGGTGTAGTCTTTGCCAAGGCGAGCTAACTCGTCCTGTACATGTTTAACGAAAGGACAGTGCTCACAGATAAACATGAACAACAAAGCTGATTTGCCCGCAAAGGTGTCTAAGGAGACAATTTCGCCGGTCACTACATCGGGTAGCGCAAAGGCAGGGGCCGGTGTACCGAGTTTCAGCATCGTCGATTCAACCATCACCATGTCGCAATCCCTCTTTAAGTCTGCAGCCCTACCCTACTATGTATTTCAGGGCATGTGATGTTCGCTAGGGGCTGTCATCAATTAGAGCCTGAATCCTCATGCTGAAAGCGGTTCAGCCCCTAGCTAGTTTGCCAAAGCGGGCGCGGCAATGCTGATACCGCAAGGCTTTCGAGTTTAATTGATGACGCGCCCTAGGAAGTAGGGGTAAGAAAGAATCCAGGCGTCAGGCGTCAGGAGACCGCCAGATGCTTACCCCTAACTCGCTTAGAAAACCTCACGCTGAAGTTAGGGTAAGCCACAGTTTGGTTAGGTCATTCTGGAGCCTGTAATGGCTATCTGATAGACTCTTCGGTTCCGATTTCTGACTTCAACATTCCGAATTCTGCTATGGCCCGCAGGCCAGGTTGTGCCGCAGGGGGCATTGTGCCAACGCTAAATGTAGCGTCTGATGACATTAGGCTTGCATTTGTTTAAATTCTGCATATCCTTGAGGGCAAAGGATATACGTGGGGGCAGGTGTGATGAAACCCCGAAGCAATCACAAACCTAAATCTAGTTTGGGGCCATGGTACGGACAATCAGCGATCGCGGTCGCCGGTATGATGGCGGTCGCAGCGATCGTGGCACCGGCGCGAGCCACAACCTTAAACGATTGGTCATTTGATCTGGATACGCGCCAACTGACAATTGTCCTGCCAGCAGGTATTCAGCCTAGTTACTTTATCCTGGCAGAGCCTGCCCGGATCGTCTTGAATCTGCCCAACACGGCTGTTGGCGAAGCCCTTTGGGAGCAGCAGTACGTGGGCACAGTGAAAAGTATTCGGCTGTCGGAACTTCCGGATGCCACCCGAATCGTGGTGGAGTTGGCCCCTCAAACACTTCTGGATCCTCGTCATGCTGAACTCATGGCTGAAGAACTGGGGGATGGTCGTATTCAGTGGACACTTCAGCCGCTGTTAGAAGATTCGACACCGGTTGCGTTAGCCGTGATGCCCGCAGCGGAGCCCTTGCCCGAGGCGGTGTCTTTACCAGATACTGAGGCACCGGATACAGGCGTTCCCATTGCGGTCGAGCCACCGTTTCTGCCTGGATCCACAGTCCTCCCCCAGGCTCCTGAGACGATCCAGCCTGCGACATCAGGGGTTGTCCAGGTGCTGTCAGGCATCACTGATCCGTTTGCTGGGGTGAGGACAGATGCCGCCGCCCTGGCGGGTGTGGGGTCTGAGATTCAATCAGATTTGCCGCCAGAGCAGATTGCGACGGCTCCGTTTGCCCGTTCACCGCAGTCTGAAATTGCGGTGCCGCCCTTGGCAGACGTTGCAAATGCCAGGACGCCTCAAGTTGCGGTGCCCTCGATCGCAACGGTACCGACCGTCCCTGCCGCTCGCAGCAATGCGGTTCCCGAAGAGGAGGCTGTCCCCCCTAATCGCACCGCGCCAACGGAGGCGATCGCGATTGCCCCGATGAGTGTGCCTGATCTGCCGCCTGCGCCTGATGTGTGGCGCCCCGATACGTCATCGGACGATGCGACGGCGATCGCCGCTGTACCGGATAACAGAGTTCCGCCGCCACCCACAGCACCGAGTTCCCAGAATAGTGACTTGACCGAAGCCTCGCCCCCGACAGAACCTTCCTCCGCTAGCTCGCCTTCAATTGAAGACGCAACGCCACAGGCCGTAGCGATTCCGATTGAGCCAGCCCCGACAGCGGCCCCAACGCCTCCGACCAATTCGGCAAGCGTCACGCCGCAGCCGCCTGTGCCTGGCGTGACATCGCCCAACAGCAGTCCGGCACCCACAGCCGCCGGTTCCCAGCCTCCTCCGTTTTTGTCGGGAACCGAAGCGGCTCCCTCAGCCGAGCAACCGACAATACCACCGCCACCCACCATTAGCCCCGAGCAGGAACCTGTGCCCTTTGGTGCGCCGTTGACCGTTGCACAAGCTAAGGCAGTGAGTAGTTCGCCCCCTGCGGCCTTCGACGGCAACCCTGGGGTAAAGATTCCCGTTGGGACGCCGATTGTGTTGCAGTATCTCGGGACTGAGCCTCTAACCCTGGCCGATCAGGAACCTTGGTATGAGGTTTTGGTTGTGGCTGAAGCGGTGCGACATCCTGAAACGCAAGCGGTTTTGCTAGCACCAGGAACGCAAGTGTTGGGTCGTTTTGAAGGATTCGATGACAGCGGACGGCGCTTTGTAAGTCAGGCCATTGTGGCTGGCAGCGATCGCTATCCGCTATTGACTGAATCGACTTGGCTATTGGGATCATCTCGTCCTGAAGGTAGACATGTCGCCAGAAATTCAGGAATTGGCGCTGTGGCCGTGACGGCCTTAACCAGTTTCTCTGGGGTTGGGTTGTTGGGCGGCGCTGCGTTAGGTGCCGCATCAGCTTTTGCAGGCTCACCTCAAGTCGTGACCATTCAGCCAGGGCAGGTGATTGAAAGCGAAGTAGTTGCGGAAATTTTGCCTTTTAATAATGCTCCTGATATTATCCAGCAGCCTGTGAAGTAGAAAACAGGTGTGACTGGAGTTACGGGCAATTAGGTTCCCGCCTCAATGCGTGATCGTGATCAAGTGATTCTACGGATAACATCACCCTAGCTTTGGACGCCTCTCACGGGAGATTTCCCTCCCGCGAGGGATGATTCAATTATTGCAACCCCTCCTGCGTCACTCACTATGCATCTCAATCGCCTGTTAACTGCCCTCATCTGCCTCGGCACTTTGATTCTGCTGACGCGCCTGTCGCCGTCAGTCAAACCCTCCTATGACAAACAAATCACCCCTTTGTCAGAGGGCGGTGCGATTGCTCGACAGCTAGCTCCCAAGACACGATTGGATGAGTGAGGGGTGGATGGGTTATCTTGCTGTTTCTTGGCTCAGGCACTGAAAATTCAGGCTTTGCCGAGCAGCCATCCGTCAAGCCTTAAATTCAAGGTTGGGTAAACCAGTGCAAGCATCGGGGGCAGGGGAACAAGTCCCTTACTGATAAACGGCCCAGACACAGGTACCCAATGCCAGCAGAATGGCTAAGCCTAGAAAGAGATAAGCCCACAATGGCGAGGGCTCATCAATCCTCCTATCAACCCTGTCCGCCGCACCGTTTGCCTGCTGATCTTTGGTTGATGTAGGGACAAAGTGTCGGGTCGCGATCGCTTCAACCGCTTCAACCTGAACATCGTGATACCAAGCTTGCTCTGGCAACACGATAATGTTAGGCCCTTGGCCGCAAGCCCCTAAGCAGCCGACGGACCGTACCTCAATATCAGACAAGTTTAAGGACTGTAATCGGCTGAGCACCTGTGCCGATCCAGCTTTTTTGCAGGCTGTATTGTGACAGACGCGAATTTGAGGCGATAGCGCTGCATCGTCAGTCTCACTGGGTAGCGAGACTGACAGGTCATTGATATTAGTGCTGGAATCAATCAATGGATGCCTTGAATTCAGGGAATTAAGAGTGCTCTAATCGAAAAAAATCGCGCGCGAGCCCCGGTTTCTCGTCTAAAGCTTGAGGGTTATCGCTCAGCGGTTTCAAGAAGTCGGGGTTCTGGACACGTTACAGCCGTCGCCAATTTCGCTAGGACACGACGGCGAAGTCGTTTGGTTATGTGCTGATCAGCAGAAGGAGCCTAGGGGGTCTAGAGTCAATGGCTCAAGCTAAAGATCATGACATCGCAGTGTTCACGCCATTGTCGCTCACGATCGCTTTCATACCCTCCAAGGTGGCTGGAATATTGCGGGGATCCATAAACATGATTTTGCTACTGTCGCTAGCACCAATTTGCTGCCCCATTTCCAGGTAGTGCTGTGCGAGGAGGAATTGTAGGGCATCTTTGGCTTGGGAATCAGAGCTTAATTTATCGGCGATAATTTGCATCGCTTCCGATGTTGCTTGGGCTCGGAGTACGGCCTCTTGTCGGTAGGCTTGAGCTTTGAGGACGATCGCCTTTTGTTGCGCTTCCGCTTCCAGAATCGCCGCTTTTTTACCGGATTCGGCAGCTAACACTTCGGATTCAGCCCGACCCCGCGCGGTGTTAACAGCAGACTCCCGTTCCCCTTCGGAAGTCAGAATCGACGCCCGCTTGCGTCGCTCAGCCGCCATTTGGAGTTCCATCGAATCTTGCACTGCTTTAGAAGGTACGATGTCGCGCAGCTCTACCCGTGTGACTTTGACGCCCCAAGGATCAGTTGCAATATCTAATTCTCTCAGCAGCGTCTCGTTGATTTCAGAGCGAGCGGTAAAGGTTTCATCGAGTTCTAACTTACCCATCTCCGAGCGAATTTGGGTAAGCACCATGTTCACCATCGCTGATTGGAGGTTTTCGACTTTGTAGTAAGCCTTCTCCATGTCCACAATGCGCCAGTACACCACCGCATCCACTGAAATTGAGACGTTATCCCGTGTGATGCAGGATTGAGGTGGCACATCCAGCACCCGCTCTCGGATGGTTTGCTTGTACACCACTTTATCGAGGACAGGCGCAATGAAGTTCAGGCCCGCCGTTAGTTTTTTACCGTTGTAGCGGCCTAGGGTTTCAACGAGAGCCTCGTCATTTTGATTCACAATTTTGACCGAACTGGCAGCGACACCGCCGCCCATCGCCAAAATAAACAAAAACACGATAGGGTTCATAGGAATAGCCTCAAAATCAAAGAATTAAAGGTGATCAGGAATGCGTGCCGGTAGGATTTAGGGAAGAATTGAGCGTTCTGGCATGATCAGCAGCGTGTTGCCTTGCCGCTGGAGCACAATAACCTGCTCATCCGCGCCAATGGTTAACTCGGTATCTTCGCAACGTGCCTGCCAGGAATTACCCTCGTATAGCACCCGCCCCGTCTTGCCAGCCGGAATGGCTGTTAGCGTCCGTGCTTCAACCGAGTCCGCTAGCGTATAGGGCGTTCGTTTGGGCACAAACCGTTTCAAGCCCAACGTCGTTAGCACCGACAACACCAGCCAGATAATGGCTTGAATCACAAACTGTTGTGGCATGAGCAGTGCGATCGCGGCAACCAGCAATGCACTCACGCCCAATGTTGCTTCAATAAATGCCGTCGGTAGAAACAGCTCCATCAAGCAGAGCACAGCACCGACAATCAACCAAAACAGAGGAAAACTCATAGCTAGAAGAGCAATGGGATTGACCCGTCACTTGTAAAGGAGCTTCAACAGTTAAAGTGGGTTTTCCGCAAGGCAGAGCAAGGTAGAGGCAACCCAGTAGCATTAGACGTGTTATCTCAATCTAATTTCTTAGCAAAGGAAGCGGGATAACAACACAGTGATTACAATTTGCTACCAAGGATTGAGGATGATGAACTACACAAGCGCTACAGGAAGGGACGGTCGGTGTTATCTGAGTGGCCTTCTCAATGCCTAGGGGCTGTCATCATTTAGAGCCTGAATCCTCATGCTGAAAGCGGTTCAGCCCCTAGCTAATTTTACTAAGCGGGCGCGGCAATGCTTATACTGCAAGGCTTTCGAGTTTAATTGATGACGCGCCCTAGGGGCGGAGGTATTGAGTTAATGAAACCAAAGAGAAACCGAGCGATTTTCTAAATATCCACTAGGATTAATCTATCCTTTTGCCGGAGCGTCCAAAGGCTTTAATTAGGTTGTTTTAAGGGTCTATCAAGATCGTGACCGCGATGACGAGTGCCGAACCAGTAACGTCTCAAACGAGGGTATGTCTTTGGGTGGTCGGCCCAGGGGCGGCCGCTGTTCCCGCAGGAGAACAGGTCGGCGATCGCTACGAAGTCATAGCGCCGCAGATTTGGCGTGACTTGGCCCCAGCAGCTCCGCCGCCAACACCCGATACGATTCCCGACACGGTTCTGCCTTACCTACACGCCCATCCCCATCGCCTCCATGTGCCAGGCGTCTACGACGTGGTTTCGCAACGGGGCCAGGCACCGTGGATACTCCTCGAAAACGCTCCGGTCAATCCACGCTCTGGTGAGTTATACCCAGCCCTGGCGTCAGCTTGGGCAGCAGTGACCTCAACGCGTCAAATGTCCTGGATGTGGCAGATGTGGCAATTATGGGAACCGCTGCAATCCTTAGGCGTTGCCAGTAGCCTGTTGGATCTAGCTAACGTGCGGGTCGAAGGTTGGCGTGTCCGTATTTTGGAATTGAAGACGGATACACGTCCGCCTAGTTTGGCTGATTTGGCCGAATGCTGGCAGCCGTTAGTAGCCCAAGCATCACCCGCGATCGCCTCACCGCTCAACAATGTGTGCAACACGCTGGTGACGGGGGAAATGGATGCTGAGCAGCTAACCGTTGACCTCAACTACCTATTGCTCAAAGAGGCGAGCCAATCCCGCTATCACTTTCGGATGGCTGGCGCGACCCATCCCGGCCCCCAACATTCGCGCAACGAGGATGCTTGCTATCCCGAAGGCGAACTTCGCGAAATTCCCACCCCTCGGATTGCCCTAGTGTGTGACGGCGTTGGCGGACATGAAGCGGGGGAAGTCGCCAGTCAAACGGCAGTGCGATCGCTCCAACTCCAGCTCCAGGGTCTGCTGGCAGAGTCTGGGCAGGAAGAAAATGCCGTACCGCCCAGCGTCATTGCGCAGCAAATTGAAGCGGCGCTGCGCGTTGTGAATGATCTGGTAAATGCTCAGAATGATCTTCAGGGGCGCAGCGATCGCCAGCGCATGGGGACGACCCTGGCTATGGTTTTGATTGTGCCTCAGCGGTTACGGACACCCCAGGGCTGGCTACAGGTGGATGAACTATATGTTGCCCATGTGGGGGATAGTCGTGCCTATTGGATTACCCCCGACTATTGCCATCAACTCACGATTGACGACGACATTGCCGGGCGCAACACTCGCGCTGGACAGGCCTTTTACACAGCCCTGCGCGATCGTCCCGAAGCGGGTGCTTTAACGCAGGCGCTGGGAACCCGCAACAGCAGTTACCTCAAGCCTCATATCCAACGCTTTGTCTTGGATGAAGCGGGTCTGCTGCTACTGTGTTCCGATGGCCTGAGTGATCATTACCGGATTGAAGGAGCCTGGGCTAACTACATTGGCTTGATTACAAAGGACATCATCACCTTGCCCTCAGCGGTGGAGTCTTGGATTCAATTAGCCAACCAGAAAAATGGGCATGACAATGTTTCGGTCGTGCTGTTGCAGGCGAAGTCTTTTGCCGGAGCCACCTACGAACCCCCTGAGGAAGCGGTTCCCTCGGAGGAAGCGCCTGTCGACAATCTGACGGATGCGTCCAAAGCCTTACTCTACGGCGAGGGCGAAGAAGACTTTAATCCGCCACCGCCACCGCGTCAGCCTGTGGCTGAATCCTCTGGTATCACCATCGCGCGCTGGTGGGTAGCGGTAGTGGCGATCGCCATTCTGCTCCTGGCCGGGTTGGGAGGCTGGTGGGTGGCGGGGAAACTTGCCCCCACCTCCGACGTCAATGATCCTGAGTCTGTTGAATAAACTGGCACGGAACATGACTGAGAATTAGGCTTGCTTGAGAACCCTAGCGGCGAGCGCGATGGCAGCCATCTGAGACTGGCTTGCAAAAGTCCCCTGTTGGGAGATTGAGGAGGGGCTGCGTCATGCCTAACTGGGCGCTGCTTAGCCCCCAATCGCGATCGCGAATTCAAGGGATGGGTATTAACAATTTTCGATACCCTGACAATAACCCCAATAAGGATCCTAAAAAATGGAGCACCTAGCTTTCAAAATGGCCCTGTCCCTAACGACAGCACTATCGGTTGTAGTGGGTGGAGGGGTGGGATTGACCACTCAAGCCCAGGCTCAGAGTATTTTTGAGCGTCAGGATACCCTGGAGCCTGTGCAAAGCTACACCGTAGAAATGACAGCTGGCGAATTTGTCGCCATCGCCATGACCAGCGATGACTTTGACCCTTGGCTGCGTTTGTTGGGGCCGAATGGTGAAGAAGTGGCTTTCAATGACGACTTTGGTGGCACATTGAATGCACGCATCGTCTACAACGTTCCGACGTCAGGTGAGTATACGATTATCGCGAAGTCGTTCGATGAACAAGGGGGCGTCTATGACTTACAGGTTCGTGCCGCCGAAACCTACGAGGTTGCCTTCTATGAAGCTCAAATTCATGCTCAAGAGGGCGATTACGAGGCCGCGATCGCCGATTATTCCGAGGTCATTTCGCTGGAACCGGATATTCCTGAAGCGTATCTAGGACGGGCGGATGCTTATTTCGGCCAAGCGCAAGCCCAACTACAAGCGCAAGGCTTGGTTTTAGGTTCACCCGATGACTTAGCCCCAGCGACACGGGATGCCATCATCGCTGACTTTGAACAGGCAGCAACCCTCTACGAAGCTGCAGGTGATTCGTTCACGGCTCAGTCGATTCGTGAGCAAGTGCAACAGCTTCAGCCAGGTGGTTTTACAGGGCCAGATGGTGGTGGCGAGCGTTGAGGCTGCAAAATATTTGCTCCCGCCAACCATTTCTTCCTGATGACCGGATGGTAACGAGAAGAATGAAGTGGTAGATGCACCCTGATTTTCAGCCCCCGGTCTTCGGATTGGGGGCTTTTATTCTACCCTTAGGAATCAGCGGCATCAAGGCGCTGTTGCCATTCCGCATCCAGTTTTTCGCGCTGCTCGTATTCCTGCTCAGTGAGATCCGTTTCTGTGGTGTAAGCGAGGTTTTCCTTTGACACCACCGTTGCCGCTGCAAACTGCTGAGCAAAGGCAATTTTTGCCTGGATCGCTGATCCAGCATCGTTGAGTGCGATCGCCCGCTCCTGACGAGCTTCATTGCGGCCTGTGATCTGACTGTTTTTGCGCTTCAACCACAGATAGCGAATGGCTGGGACCGCTAAAAACGCCGTGCCATAGCCTAATAGAAGCCAGTAAATACCGTTCACAAAGGCGACGAAACCACCGATTTGCTGCACTAAAGCCTGATCCTGTAACAGTCCTCCCAGGATGATGGCCCCCACAAAGTTCACAGCGCCCAAGGCAATGGCAGCGGTAATTTGCCCACTCTTGGCTTTGCTGAAGGGTTCAGGATTTTCCTTCAAATAGGCTGAAACAGGCACCCGAGCGCGATCGCTGGCAGTCACCTGCAGTTCTGGGAAATGATAGATGATATCCCCTTGAGGGCTCACTTCGGGGATGCCATTAAAGCGGGTTAGCACTGGTAGAACGTAGTCGTCAGCATCTTGAGCCCGATCTTCAATCGGAGCCTCCAAATAGGGGAGCGCCTGCTCGGCGGCGATCGCGCCGCCGTTGTTTTGAATCACGGATCCAATCGATCGCCAGCGCCGTTCTTCCAAATTATTGTTGGGATCGCCATCGCCAAAGAGAAAGGAGAAGATTGATTCGAGAAAATTCATCCCACCGTCATTGCTGCCTCGACGTGAGTTGGTTCGCGAGCGCCGGGGACGGGATCCGTAACCGTAGTCATAGTGAAAAAACCAGAACAAATCCCCAATCCAAAATCGGGGAATGAACATCATGCCACCGAATGAACCGCCATCGCGATCGTCATCTTGCCGTGAGGCGGAAGCCGCAATGACCAGAATGGTGATGGCTGCCACAATCACCAAGATGGACAACACCAGCAAGATGCCGAATGAAATACGGATGAGATAAAACAGAACCCGCCAAATGCGCGACCAGGTTTCTTGCAGTTGCAGCCGCAAATACTTGTTGCGTAGGACGGCTCGAAAGTTATTCGGAAATTCATAGGCAATCTCCCCCGTCTCAGACACCTGCAAGTGAGCTTGGGTATCGGCAGCTAAGGCAATCACGCCTTGCTGGGCCACGTTCAGATCTAAGCCAGCTTGAGCCGCCACATCACCGACCGTGACGCGATAGTCTAAAGCCTCAACAGCTTGCATAACAGCAGAATTTTGGCTCATTTACACTCCTTGAGGTTCATCCACAGGGTTCCAAGGGTTAGGGACAAATAGCGAAAAAGCTGGGATTGATATAGCTCCTAGAGCCAGTATCGCTGGGATAACCCCCGAACATACTCCCAGTATAGAAACTCGTAATTCAGGTTCGTTGGCCGTAACGCCACGGCTGTAGGCGGGTTTTCCGAACTCACTTGACGGATCTTGCACCATCTAGCCAATACGGCTAATAAACTCGACTAGCGCCATCCGCAACTGCGTGATTTCTGAGGTATTGCCCCCTTCATTGCCCATTTTGGCAAGTTGTAGTTTCTTTTGGGCAAGCTCACCCGCTAGTTGAAGCAGTTGTGCTTGGCGCGCTTCTGGTACCCCGATCGCTGCCAGCTTAGCCGTGTAACCGCGATCGCAAATCGCCCAATACATACCTTCCGGGATAATGGTTGGGACTTCATCCTGAAGGTATTGCTTGAGACGCGCCCGATCAATGACGCCAGCAATCCACCACAGCGCCACCATCAGCGCTGTGAGCACGCTGTAGTTCAACATGGCCAAACTAAAGGATTGGCCATTCGTTACCTCAACCAAAGTTGCTGCTGCATTGTGCACCAGGTGTCCCACAATGGCTAGTAACAACCCCCCAGCAATGATAAACACTTGCATCAGGCGATCGCGCGTATAGCGCGCTAGGCCAAACCCAATGCCTGTGAGGGCTGTCCAAAAGCCATGAAGTCCCCCAAACACTAGAGCCCGCAACACGAAGAGCACGAACCAATCTTCCCAGGTGGGGGTCTGCATCAAGTAAAAGATATTTTCCACATAGGCAAACCCAAACCCAGCGGTGGCCCCATACACAATGCCATCGACCCAACCGTCAAATTCCTGTCGTCGGGTGATGAATATCAGAGCGATCGCCATTCCCTTCAGCACCTCTTCGGTCACAGGAGCACCTACCGTGACCTGGGTGAAGTCACCCACAAAATTATCCTGCCCAAACAGCCATTCGATAGGGACTGAGAGCAACCCTTGGAGCACCACAGCTGCCACAATGGCCGGTGCCGCTCCCCAAACAAAGGCATACAGCAGATAGAGCGGGGGTTCTTTTTCGTAACGGTCAATGCTCCACACAAACTGCGTGTAAAAGTACGCAGGTACGGCTAGGGCTAGGGCGGTAACTACAAATTTCATTCCCGGCCGACAGTCCCTAGTAAAGCGTCTGCATCAGTCGTTTGCGGTAGGTTTGCGTCAATGGGTGGTCATCACCCAGGATGGTAAATAAGGTCAGCATCGCTTTGCGCCCACCGTCTTCGCGATAACGACGATCACACTTTACCAAGGCTAAAAAGCTTTCTAAGGCACTTTCATAGGCCGCTTCTATCGCAGCTTTAGCCCCCGCAACATAGAACTGTTCAGCCTCTATCGTGGGATTCAGGTTGGCCGCAATATCTTGAAAAACCATGAGCGATCGCATCGCTTGAGCCTGATCGCCAAAGGGGCGCTGATGGGGATCAATCCGATCCAGCAGCGCTTCGGCCCCAGCGCGATCGCCCTGATTCAGCTTGAATTGAGCCGCTTCCAGCACGATTTCTGAGCGTTCGGGATAGCGTTCCAGGAGGTCAGCATAGCCTCGTTCTACTTGGGCCCAGTCACCGGCTTGGCGCGCTGCCGTGAGCGTCGCGATCGCCTCATCAAACTTAGACGTAAGGTTGAGCTCAGTCAGAAACTCCCGCAGTTGTGGCTCCGTTAGCATGCCGACAAAGCCATTGCGAACCTGTCCCTGCATCGCCACTTTGACATCAGGAACACCCTCCACCTGAAAAATTTTTGCGAGTTCAGGATGTTGATCAATATCGACCTTGGCAAGCACAAAATCGTACTCCTGAGCCAGCTTCTCCAGCATTGGCTTCAGCATCTGACAGGGGCCACACCATTGAGCATAGAAGTCAATTAGGACAGGCGTTTGGAAAGATTGCTCAAGGACTTCCTCCTCAAAGGTTGGGGGTGTTACGTCGACCACTGAACCCATTACACACTCCTTGCTGCTTAACGCCTCATTATGAGGTCATACAGCGATAACAATACTTCAATCACAATCAGAATCACGACGTACCATTCCAGGCGTAGGCTGGTATTCTGTTGCAGAATTTCTAAGGCCGTTTCCGCTGTACGCGAAACTAAATCCAGCTTACGTTCCAAGGCTGTGTGCCGTTCACGAATCTCATATTCGTCCTCTAACCGAGCATAGAAGCGATCTAACTCTGGATATTCCCACAGCAACTCGGGCTTATCAATAATTTCGACTCGTCCCACAATCTTGTTTTGAATCATCAAAGAGTTACCAATTTGCCCAAGCAACTCCTTGCCGCGTCGAGGATTGAAATTACGTTCCTGGAGGCTGCTGGCAAACGGCTCAATTTGTTCAAAAACTTGAGCTGATTCCATCTCATACTTAGCCAGAACGACACTCTTGGCTAAGACATCGGCAACTAACTGCAGGCTGGGAACATCAAACTCAGCTAGCAAGATAATGTCACCTTCCACTTTGCCAACATTGACCGGGGCAAGCTGTAAGGACACATCCTCTGTTTCCGGTGCAGCAAACGGATCCACAATGACTTTCTGAATATCTTGCATAAACTTGGCCTCCTGCGCTTCAGAAAGCCCGAACAACACAGCCGCACCATAATCGAATAGAGCAATGCAGCTATGTTCACCGCTCGCCACGATCAAGGGATCAAGTGCCAAAGGGCTCTTTTGAGTAAACGACTGGAGGTCTATTTGCTGCCCTAAGAAATAGGCATGAACCGAAACAACCTCTCTTTCGGGGAAAAGAACAGACATCGTGCGGTCTAGGTATTAAGCAGGAACTAAACGAATTGCTTTGAATATGACACAACCACACAGGCTACCCACACGTATGATGGGACTTCATAGGCAACCTATCCAGGAAAATTAGAGAATGGAGCGAGTTCTATTCGTCCTAGGTATTCTAGAGGATGAAGACATTGATTGGCTGGTCAGCGCTGGGTACCGTCAGGAAGTTGACCGTGAGGAAATCCTGATTCAGGAAGGAGAGCCCAATGCTGCTATCTACCTCATCTTGTCTGGCTGCTTTGTGGTTTCCTCTTCCGGAGCCTCGCCAATCGAAATTGCTCGGCTGCTCAGAGGAGAGGTTGTGGGCGAAATGTCTTTCATTGATCATCTTCCGCCTTCGGCAACCGTTACAGCGACAGAAGCGTCAGTTGTGTTAGCCATCAATCGAGGGGTTTTAGAACAAAAGCTTTCCCAAGATTTGGGCTTTGCCTATCGCTGGTATCACGCACTCGCAATGCTGCTTTCGACCCGCCTGCGGGATACTGTGCGTCATCTAGAAGGGCCACGTCAGCGGTCTGCTTCGCCTGAAGCAGAGCGATTTGCCCCTGAGATGGCGGACAATATGAGATTGGGTGAAATTCGATTTGACTGGCTAATGCGACGCTTACGTGATATCGACGTGCACAATTGGGAAACCTGAATCAAGGTGCCGAACAAGAGTTCGGATGTCCGCTCAAATTTTGACGGATAGTCTACACAGGGTCTGACGGATGAGTACTCACATTTTGCAAATTACCGATGGGTAAAGGATTCTTTCCTCGACGAGCAGAAGTTCCTGAGGATTTGAACAGATTGCAGGATGTAATGGTAGAGTTACTAAGCCCGATTAGTCATGCGATTGGGCGTGGCAAATAATGTACTGGTAGTTCATAGGAAGAGGCGTTGAGCATGCCTGCAAATTCTCAGCTCAGCAGCATCTTAATTGTTGAGGACAGCAAAGGACGGCGGGAAATCATTCTCGATGGTTCCGTCTATTCAATTGGGCGCGATCCAAAATGCGACATTCGCCTGTCTTCGCAATTTGTTTCCCGGCACCACGCAACGCTTGTGCAACTGCCGACGGACGATAATACTTTCTACTACCGCATTGTCGATGGCAACCTGAAGGGTAAACCCAGTGCCAACGGCATGTTGATCAACGGGCGTAAGCTACAAGCCCATGACTTGAAAAACGAAGACGAAATCGTTTTCGGGCCTCAGGCTAGGGCCATCTATTATCAGCTGCGCCGTGATGCCAGCTCCCCCCTCCCTCCTGACGAGTTTGACATTACCCTAATCAGTCCCAATATGGTAGATGAGCTAGAAGATGAGGGTAGCGATACAGCCGCAGGCTAGGGGCTGTCATCATTTAGAGCTTGAATCCTCATGCTGAAAGCGGTTCAGCCCCTAGCTAGTTTTACCAAGCGGGCGCGGCAATGCTGATACCAAAAGGCTTTCGAGTTGAATTGATGACGCGCCCTAGCGGTCTGTCAAGCATTGAATCTAGGGCTGAGCAAAAACCAAAAAGCTTCGGAGCAGGTAGTCTCCTGATGTTGGTGCTGCACTCACCTCTCATGCCGGGCGGTGGTCTGAAATACTTAAATTCAGAAGCCTTGCTAAAAAAGCTTGAGTGGCATTTGCAGGCTGTTTGCTTTCTCCCAGGTGAAGGGCTGGTTAGCTGTGATTACCTGAGGATGGCAACCAATCAATCGTCTGATAACCATCCATCACATTTAAGCAACTTTTGCTTGCCGACCTACAGGGCTGTGTCAAGAATGGTCTGATGGACACGTTCAAACATTCGATGACAGTGATTGTCCTGCCGCAGAGGTAGTTCTTCATTCTTAACGACAACATTCACTTTAGTAGCCGGTTCGGTTGCCGTCGGGGGGTCAATCAAAACTTCTACCGTCGCTAGCTGAGCGAGTTTCACTCCGCCTGGTTTTTCTTTGGCAACCAGATATTCTTCGTTTTCATAAATCAGGTTCAAATCGCAAGCTGCAAGCGCATCTGACAGCGTCTGCCGGATCTGAGTCAGGGAATTCACCGCTCTAAAGAATGAGGTATAGCGTGCCATGGGTTTTAGGAAAGGGAACCAGCAGATTAGGGATACAAATTACTCAACGAACTAGCCGAACCACAACTCAATCTTGAATCAAATTGCTAAATGCGATCACAAAAAGAATGTTGATGCAAGACCTTGCTATGCATTAATTTGCTCTAGCATATTGCGTGAATCCGGGCTAAAACTGCAATATTTAATACGATCCATTAGTTGCACTTTATCGAAGGCTGCAATTACCTTAGTCCTGCAATACAGCAATGTTGCTTGGTTATGAACATATTGCCACGAGTCCTTTATCCCGTTTAGGCATTGAATTTGTCAAGCGTTATGCCGACAAAGCGACTGCATGTCGTGGATTAGACTCTGTTCCTTCGGAACTAGGTTCCCAAGATGTTCACGCAATGTTTAGAAAGATTTAAGCGATCGCGGATTCTCAAGCCGGTGTTGCCATCGGTTTCGACGACATCGTCATCGGCATCACCCTACTGTCCGTACACTGTTCTTGTGCGCACAACTCCGCAAAGGTCGGTGAGTTTTGCGCAAAACCGCCGGACTCGCGACATCAGTGCTTTGCTTAGGCGACAGACCTGTAGGATGAACTATCGTTCGGAACACACGATAAATGGAAGGAAAACTGATTGTTTTTGAGGGAGTAGAGGGAAGTGGTAAGAGTACTCAACTCCGTCACTTGCAAGCTTGGTTAACGGCTTATCCTGGGTTTCAGAAGTTGCAGCGTCAGCAGATTATTCCCGCCTTGCTAACAACTCGCGAACCTGGCGGTACGGATTTAGGCAAGTATCTTCGTAGTCTTTTGCTTGAGGGTGAATCATCGACGGCGTTAGCGGCCCCAGCGGAATTACTTCTCTATGCTGCCGATCGCGCTCAGCATGTTGAAGAGGTGATTCGACCGGCTTTGCAAGCAGGCAGTTGGGTATTGTGCGATCGCTTCGTTGACTCCACCCTGGCCTATCAGGGCTATGGCAGAGGTTTAAACTTGGCTGTAATTCATCAGTTGAATCAGATCGCAACTCAGGGAATTCCCCATCACCTTACCCTCTGGCTACAGCTCAGTGCCGAGCAGGGATTGGCCCGCAGTCGCGCCCGCGGCCAGTTGGATCGGATGGAGCAAATTTCTAACGAGTTTCACCAGCGCGTACAAGCGGGGTTTGAAGCTTTGGCACAACAACATCCCGAGCGCATTGTGCCCATTGATGGCGCACAGCCTGAAGCGGCAGTTGCCGAGGCGATTCAAACGGTTATGGAGCAGCGTTTACAAGCATGGTACGGGAAGCATTTGTAGATTTATTAGGCCAAGCTACCGCTGTTGAACTGCTGTGTTCAGCGATCGCTCAGCAACAGATTGCACCGGCCTATCTGTTTGTCGGGCCAGCAGGCGTGGGGCGGCGAATGGCAGCACTACGATTCACCGAACTTCTCCTGAACCGCTCAGCCAGCGATCGCCAAAGTCTAAGACGGCGCATTATGAGCCGCAACCATCCAGATTTTTTATGGGTCGAACCGACGTATCTCCATCAAGGCAAACCCGTCACGGTGACGGAAGCCGAAACATTAGGCGTAAGGCGCAAAAGCCCACCCCAAATTCGTCTGCTACAGGTTCGCGAGATTACTCAGTTTTTGGCTCGTCCTCCCTTAGAGTCAACCCAGGCCGTCGTGCTGATTGAAGGTGCTGAAACCATGGCCGAGGCGGCCGCTAACGGTTTGCTCAAAACCCTAGAGGAACCGGGCAAAGCCACCTTGATCTTGCTGGCACCTGATATTTCAGCCCTGCTTGCCACCATTGTGTCGCGCTGTCAGCATATTCCCTTCCGCCGACTTTCCCACACAAATATGGTGAAGGTCTTAGAACAGGTGGGCGAAACGACGGTTTTACAGCAACCAGACATCTTAACAATGGCTCAGGGAAGTCCGGGTCAAGCGATTACAGCTTGGCAGCAGCTTCAAGCCTTACCCGAAGATCTCTTGACAGCGCTGCAACAGCCTCCTAGCAATCTTCGCCAGGCTCTAGACTTAGCGCGACGTATCAGTAAGGAATTGGATACGGAATCGCAATTTTGGCTGGTGGACTATCTTCAACATTATTATTGGCAGACGCAGCGATCGCCCACTCTGATTCAAGCTTTAGAAAAGGCACGTTCTTACCTCCGCCGCTTTGTCCAGCCGCGACTCGTGTGGGAAGTGACACTGATGTCGTTGATCGTTTCATGAGCCGCCTATGGTACGAGACGAAGTGATTGGGTTCTTGTAGCGAAAGTCATCGGACAGGATGTTACAAATTGACATCTGCTTAGGTTGCAGCAAACTCAAGGCTGTGTGAGCATAGCAGGGCAATAATTTTCAATATCTACAGTGACACGACGGCCAGCGGAGGAACGCATAGCCCCAGTAGCTGTCCAGCTTGGCCACCAAGTCGGCACAACGGCTACCCGGATGTATCAGCAGAACGCCTATTTCATTAACCGCTATGGGCGCTGGTTGCTGATGGCTTGGTTAGCAGCGCTGGCTGATGGCAAGCTGTTCCTTGCGATCGCGGCGAGTACGCTGACCTATCGGTTGGTTACCCGTGGGTACCAAGTCAGTTTTGAACGACTAGAACCTTTCTGTGATCGGCTTCGCCATCAGCTAATTCAGGTCGTTTATAATCCTTTGGGTGCAAGTGTTTTAGCGTTTGCCAGCACCTATGGTTGTATTGCGGTTTGGGCCGAATTAGGCGCTGGCTGGGCCGGAACCACATTTGTTGGGCTGGGGCTGATGAACTTGCTGGCCTGGAGTCGCACAACGTCTGAGCCGCCGCGTTCGTCCTTATCCGCCGAGCCGGTCACCCCCGATCCGTTGACTAGCCATTGGCACAATTTGACGGCTCAGGACTCGCTCAAACGCTTGATGGCCGTGCGATCGCTACTGCACTGGAACCTTAGTGCTGATGACGGAGCGGCCATTTATTTGCCAGGAACCGCAGTGACTGCGCGATCGCACCTAATCGATTGTTTTCGCGTGATGCTGACCCACGAAACGGAACCACTCGTGCGAGTAGCCTTAATTGAAGGCCTCAAAGCGCTCCAGCCCAAACCTCAATTAACGGCGGGCCAACCGGCTATGCAGCCTCTAGTAACCCGAACGCCACAACTGGAACATGAACATTCGGTTGAATACGTGGAACCTTAAGGAATTCCCGATATCCTGTCTGGATTTCAACACGTTCACGGTAGCCTAGCAAGGCACTACCCTTCGCAGTGGGCCGCTACCCATTGTGTTTTGCTGGCTGGTTCAATTATTTATTTCTCTAGCTCTATGGATCGCTTCACCGTTGAGGTCATTTCCCAAACGCCTAACCCCCAGCAGACTATCTATGCTGCTATGCACCAAGACTATGCTGAGGGCTTTGTCGCCCATGAGCGTGCTCAATGGCCCAGCGAAGACAAGTGCGGCGAAGTTGTGGTGAGTAATCTCCTGAAAGGAGGCCGGGGGCATTACGGGCCTTTAGAGCATCCGCAAATTGTGCTGAATGTGGGTTGGTTTCCCCACAGCACGATGCAGCAGATTCGGACACATCGTGTGGGGATCAGTTTTGATGTGCAGAGCTTTCGTTATACCGGCAGTCGTATCCTAGATGTGGTCAACGGCAAACGGGATGTTGAAGACGTATTCTATCTGCGTCCCGTCGGAGCTTTCAGCGATCGCCAGGGTAAAAAATACGACTACACAGCAACCGAGCGTGAACAGGATGTGGCATGGTGCCTGGAAGCGTGCCATCGCTATCAGGCTAAGATAGCGGCTGGTTTTGCTGAAGAACACGCACGCGGTCTGATTCCCTTTGATGTTCGGCAACATTGGGTGATGTCCGCTAATGTCCGCTCCATGATGCATCTGTTAGACCTGCGATGGAAAGCCGATGCGCAGTTAGAAGCCCAAAAAATGTGTGAAGTGATCTGGCCCCATTTTCAAGCCTGGGTACCCGCGATCGCGGCCTGGTATGAAGATAATCGGCTTAAGAAAGCACGCTTAGCTCCGTAGCCATAACCCTCATCCTTTAGAAAAACCGCTGCAGGTGCTGCGACTGGCCTCTAAACCAGTAATAAAAGCTTCCCAAGCGGACAACCAGCAGCACTAAAGATAAAGTCCTGCTGGTCAGCTCTATATCTACATCAAATAATGCTGGCAAAGGGGACGTTTCATTCACCACAAACATGAAGTTATAGAAATAATCGGCAGCCACTAAGCCTACGCTTAATTCGATACATTCCTCCTTAAAAACAAGGAAAAGTATGAAGAAGACAAAGAATACATTTTGCAAAAAAACCAGCATAGGAGCGGTATCTTGACCAATCGCCACCAGCATACCGATGCCCAAAGCCAGCCCGCCGATGAGTACTCTAGGTCTGGACAGAATCAGGCTGGCTCCCCGCATCACGTAGCAGATAAACACTAGCAATGCGATCGCCATCAACAGACAGATAAACAGAATGAACGGCGAGAATGCCAGCCATTCTTGGATGGTTCCACGCCAACGATAGGCAGTCGGAGCGGTGATGTATAGAACGAGCGTTGAAATTGCTCGTAGGCCAAACCAGACAAGGACGGCTAATCCCAACCGTCGCAACCGAACGGTACCGTCCACGCTAAGTAAACCGCGGGCAGAGCGCCTATGAATTTTCTCCTCTGACCACAGGATGGCTATCAGGATTGAAAACCAGACCCAGCCGCTCACGAACAGAAATACACTAGGCACTTCCAGAAACAGCTCAATGGCGTCAGGGTTCGGCAATTCTTGCAGGTAAAGAATGCCGCCAAGCAAACCAACAGCAGTTCCTGCAAATACAGAAACAACCAGAAGCCCAAGCGTTATCAGGTATTTAGAGAACTGGTTGTGTCCTTGTCGTGCAGCTTCTAGAAAGTAAGATCGCATGCCTCTCATAGCCTTACATTCTCAGCAAGACTATCGCTTCTAAAACATCATTACTACGAGCCGTACTCACACATGTATTAAGCCAGCAAGCACAATCTTGACTACATCAAGCTTCCTAACTTTTACTGAAGGGAAAATTCGGTCTCTCAATTAAGTAGGAAGTTGCAATTAAATGTAAGAAATCGTAGGTTGCGGTTGAGGAACGAAACCCAACGCCCGCATGGGT
>JBCBSR010000012.1:0-107159 GCA_039819045.1 Cyanobacteria bacterium J06638_28 | reverse complement strand
CAGCGTTCATCCTGAGCCAGGATCAAACTCTCCATGTTATCAATCAAACCGAAAAGTAAAACCCTGAATACTCTCGTATCCAGATTCAATTAACACCATCACATCACGCTGAAACGTGCTACCATGATGCCAATTTAATTCTTTGACGAGACCCAATCTAAACTTGGCTCTCAATTCTATCTAACTGTCGAGGTTCTCACCTCGGGAGCCATCGCCGCAGCTCTAACCTCCCTCAGCGCTTTACCAATATAACTACCTCGCTATTCACTGTCAACTACATTTGGCTGTAATCTTTAGTATCTTCTGATCTCCTTTAAGCAGGGGATTTGAGAGTTTCTCTTTGCGAGAATGATTAGAGCTCTAATCCTGTGAATGCTTCTTTATCTTTTCTATTGCTGTCTACAGCGGGTACCTTCGCAGGTTGTTTACTCACACTATTTGATGTCCCTTGGTGGATTACGGGCGCTTTTGTGCTGATGGTGTTGCAACTAGCGTTATCAGGCACAGCAGCCCTTTTCATGATTAACGTTGGACTAACAGGACTTTTCTTTTTCTGTACTGTTTATCGTCCTTGGCCCAAGCTTTGGTATGGCAGCATTAATCCGACACTTCAGCCACGTCTCTGGGCCATCAGCCTTTTGGGGATTTGGCTAGCAACCACGGCTTTGATCATTGGCTTGGGCATTCTTGGGCAAGAATACATCCTGGGTGGAAAAAAGTGGGGTGAGCGTTGTCGGCGCTTTCTTATAAGCTGGCTCAGCGGTTGGTTTATCGGTAGATTGCTGGCGATCGCTCTGACGACCTAGGGCGCGTCATCAATTAAACTCGAAAGCCTTGCGGTATCAGCATTGCCGCGCCCGCTTTGTAAAACTAGCTAGGGTCTGAACCGCTCTCAGCATGAGGATTCAGGCTCTAAATGATGACAGTCTCTAGGGTTTCACTTACTTGTTTTACCCTTTGGACAATTCGAGTCCGCTTGTCACTGGCGACATCATTATGGCTGATAAGCACTATGCGCAACGAAAACCGGACGACTATCTTCAACGCTTGTCACCGGGAACTCGCGCGGCCTTAAGTCTGGAACAGGTGCAAGAGCTTAAGCAACTACTCCATGAAGCCATACCCAAACCATCGCCCAAAATTGTTGATCTTCGTATCGTTTTGGACTTACTGGTCACGCGATACTACATCGTGATTTGGGTAGGCAAAGATCGTCGTAAGTCGCCTCGGCGTCATACTCCCACCCGCTTAGCCCGCGTTGGCAATTTTGTCACGGCCTGCCTACTCCTGTTGGCCTTAAATTTAACGGTTACAGGTGCTCTTTTTATGTCAGCTTATCTTTTGAAATCAGCTGCCGGAATTGATTTATTGCCAGGTCACTTAAATGATCTAGCTCCCAGTCTGGACTAACGATATTGGATGATCACGCTTTGACCACCCACTTGAGTGCATGACTGTAAGCTGCAAACGACCATCCCCTTAGACTTAACTGCACAACCAGAGCGGGAGGTTATGTCAATAAGATGAGCCGTAGCAGTACTAGCAATCAGCCGCTAAACACTTGCCCATCACTTATCAACCATCATAAATACTTTTGCAGCAGTAGCTTTAGTCTATCCAAAGCTTTAGGTGGAGCTTGATCGAGCGGTGTAATGACCGCATATTTGAGAGCTGAATGCGCTTCTGATGGAGGTGGTTCTACACTCAACTGTTGGACGGCATGCTGAATAATTGTCTGCGCATTCCTAGCATTCTTCTGTAAATTGCCAATTACCATCTCAACCGTGACGCTGTCATGGTCTGGATGCCAACAGTCGTAGTCAGTCACGAGAGCTAAGGTCGCATAGGCGATTTCTGCTTCTCTGGCGAGCTTGGCTTCAGGCAAGTTTGTCATCCCAATAATGGTCGCATCCCAACTACGGTAGAGATTGGATTCGGCACGAGTGGAGAAGGCGGGGCCTTCCATACAGACATATGTCCCTCCTTCATGCAAATCCGCATCTGACAGCGCTAACTCTTTCACTGCATTAGCAAGAACTTGTGACAGGTTTTGACAGATGGGGTCGCCAAAAGCAATATGAGCTACTAGGCCATCGCCAAAAAATGTAGCGATGCGATTTTTAGTGCGATCAATAAACTGATCAGGGATAACAATGTCAAGCGGTTTAACTTCTGCTTTTAAGGAACCGACGGCTGACGCAGAAATGAGATATTCCACACCAACCTTTTTCATGGCATAGATGTTGGCTCGAAACGGCAATTCAGATGGCATCAGCGTGTGATTACGTCCATGACGTGCTAAAAATGCAACGCTTGCACCTTCCAGGGTACCCATGATAAGCGCATCGGAAGGATTGCCGAAAGGCGTCTCCACTTGGACTTCTTCGATATCAGTCAGGGCATCCATTTTGTAGAGACCGCTGCCTCCGATGATGCCGATTTTTGCCTGTGCTGTCATTGCTCTGGAGTAATTCAACGCCGCTGATTGTATCGGTTGAGGCTGGGCTCTACATGAGTCTGAAGCGAAAGTTTTTAGGATATAGGCGGCGATCGCAACAACCATAGGCCTGTAAACGTCATGCCGGAGTCATCCGGACGCAGGAGCAGAAAATGCAGTCCTTGAGCCTCCTGCTGACGGACCACAAAAGTTCTTGCAGCCGAGCGTACCTGCTCATCCTCAAAGGTGACAAGGACCCAACGATCTACTAATCCGGCCTCTAGGATGACACCATCAGGCGGCCCTGCCATGTAAGTGAGGGTAGCAGGTTGCTGGGCTCGTAACCACTCAGCTAACGCCATGGTACGTCGGCCGGCATCGACAATCACACCTGGAATGAGCGTGTTGCTGGCAATCCCTATTTGCAGTGGTAACCAATCTTCTGGCACCGATTGAATCGGAATCGGTTCATGGATCAGACTGGTTTGAAAGTCCTGAGCCGATAGACTACCAAATCGCCATTGTTCTCCCCATAACTCCTCTGGCACTGGATTTGGCGCGGGTTGTTCAAGCAACAGCGGCTCATAGCCTTCACCCGAATAATTAGGCTGTGAAGGGTACCAACGCGCTCGCTGTACCAGCCACTGCTTCAAGGTTGCAGTGTGTCGCCAGGGAGCGACCGGAATCCTTAAAGACTCAGCCGCAGTTGACAACAAGGATAAAGACTGAGGACGAAATACACGCAGTTGAGTCGGCTGCTGTATGGCCTTTTGTAATGCCGTCTGTAGGTGTTGCGCAAGCCATTGACTATTGACTTGACTCTGAGGAACCGTGGCTGCGTAGGTAAATTGAAAACTGATATCGCACACCAGCAATTCCCAAAGCGGTTCCTTGTTTTCACTCAGTAAGGGACGGCGATACAGATCAGCTTCCCAAATTGTCATGACTTTTTATCCAGAGATTCTAGGGGCTGTCATCATTTAGAGCCTGAATCCTCATGCTGAAAGCGGTTCAGCCCCTAGCTAGTTTTACAAAGCGGGCACGGCAATGCTTATACTGGAAGGCTTTCGAGTTTAATTGATGACGCGCCCTAGAGAAGAAGAACAGACTTGAAAGCTAGCTTCTCTAGCAATCATCAGGGGACTACTAGGACTATGTGTAGTCTGACACGGCAACACTTGGCATTTAGACACAATCTATCGGTCATGCGCTTGCTGCATCTAGGTTCGCTGTCAGTTAATCAGTTAAGAAGTTGCCTTTGCTCAAAAGTATTCTAGGCAACCTGACTGGCGATAACAGACGGTAGCTCCATCGCCGCTTCGGAAGAATACACACGGCTAACATACTCACTTACCATGCGATCGCTATTGAATTGAGGCGAATTTGTCCGAATCGCCGCCTTCATCATGGCAACCCACTTGTGGGGAATGCCGCTACGATCACGGTCATAAAATAGGGGTGAGATCTCTCGCTCTAAGAGCGTGTACAGCGATTCAGCATCGACCTGATTTTGCAGTTCCTGATCGCTGGTATCAACTTCTTCACCAACCACCCAGCCATTACTGGGTTGTCCTGCACGACCTGGCTTATAAGCTTCACACCACCAGCCATCAAGCACACTACAGTGCAGTACCCCATTCAAAGCAGCCTTTTGTCCACTAGTGCCACAGGCTTCGGTCGGTCGGCGGGGTGTATTCAACCAAACATCCACACCATGGACCATGAGTTCGGCAGTGTACATATCGTAGTCTTCGATGAAGGCAATGCGATCGCGGAGGGCGGGATGACGACACCACTCCATCAGGCGTTGAATGATTCGTTTCCCTTCGTCATCACCGGGTCTTGCCTTACCGGCAAACACCACCTGAATGGGGCGGCGAGCATGGGACAGAATACGAATAGCTTGCTGCAAATCCTTAAATAAGAGAGCGCCTCGTTTATAAGGACTGAAGCGTCGGGCAAAACCCAGGGTCAGGGTTCTGGGATCGAGCAGATGTTCGACAGCTGTAATGTCATCGGCAGCTTCACCCCGCGCTAATCGCGAGGCTAAAACCTTAGCTCGTGTGTAAGCAATCAAGCGTTCCTTCAAAATGCAGTGACGCCGCCACAGCTCACGATCAGGAATGGCGTCAATCTGTCGCCAGCGTTCCGCATCCAAAAGATTAGAAGACCAGTCTTCCCCAAGATATTGGCGATACAAATCGGCCATGAGGGGAGCAATCCAGCTGCGGGCATGAACCCCATTCGTAATGTGACCAATAGGAACTTCAGGTTCAGCTTTGTCAGGGTAAAGCACTTGCCACATTTGGCGCGAAACCTGGCCATGACGATGGCTAACCCCATTTGCCTGGCGCGTCATCCGTAAAGCCAACACACTGGTACCAAAGGGCTCCCAGGGATCGCCCATACGTCGAGCACCTAAGTTCAAGAACTCTTCACGGGTCAATCCTAAGCGGGGCCAATAATTGCCGAAGAATGAATCCATCATATCGGCAGAAAAGACATCATTACCATCGGGAACGGGGGTGTGTGTTGTAAAGACAGCGCGATCGCGTACCCAATTTTCGACTTCGTAGAAAGATTGCCCCGAGAACTCCATCGCTTGCCTAGCCACCTCTAGCAGGGCAAAAGCAGAATGACCTTCATTGATGTGGTAGACCGCAGGTTCAATTTCCAACGCATGCAGCATGCGGACTCCACCAATACCCAGCAAAATCTGCTGGGCAATACGCGTTTCACGGTTACCGCCATAGAGTTGCCCCGTCAAGCGCCGATCAATGGAGTCATTATCAGTACGGTCAGCATCCAAAAGGTAGAGATCGACACGACCAATCCGAGCTTTCCAAACCTGTAGACGCACAGTCCGCTGCCGGATCGCCATTTTCACGGTTACTGGCTGACCATATTCGTCACAGACCAACTCCAGCGGCATATGTTCAAAGTCGTTGTCACGATAGAAGTCTTCTTGCCAGCCGCTACGATTGAGATGTTGATGGACATATCCCTGCTTATAGAGCAAACCGACTCCGACCATAGGCAAGCCCAAATCTGATGCTGATTTCAGATGATCACCCGCTAGCACACCTAAACCACCACAGTAGATAGGCAAAGACTCATGGAGACCGTATTCGAGGCAGAAGTAAGCAACGGGCTCTTCCGGTGTCAGGTGAGGCGCTACTCCACTGGCCCAAGTGGAGTGATCACGCATGTAGCGATCAAACTGATGAGCCAGAACTTGCAGACGATCCAAATATTGGGGATTTTCCGCAATTTGTGAGAGTCGTTCATGGGCGACAGACTCTAACAGCGCCACAGGATTATGGTTGCAATTTTGCCAGATAGTGGGTTCTATCGTGCTGAACAGCGAAATGCGGTCGGGCGTCCAGCTCCACCAGTAGTTATACGCTAGGTCAGCCAAGCGGCGGAGAGGGTACGGGAGCTTGTTTTTCAGACGAGTGATGGGATTCATGACGGACTGAAGGAGGAGCCAACATCCTTAACCAGCGTCGCCATATTAAGGTTGTCATGGCTACTATCCCGACACTCCCTAAAACTGTGGCAACCTTGATTAAGCTATGCCGATAGACAAAACTGTGAAGCGAAGCAACATATCACGAGGCGAAAGAGCTGAAAACATCGCCGCGACCGCAAAGACGCTGCCATGACTAGCTTTCCCAGCGTAACCTGGATAATGACCGCAGGTTTACCGAATCTACGAGCCACATAAAAATTTCACAGTCTAGTCAGGGATTACACTAGGCCAAATTCAAACGGTCGTTGTTAGCGCTGGATGGAAGTAGAAAGCAAACCCCAGGATCGTGTAAGTTGCCAGCAATAACGTCCCTTCTAACCAATTAGAACGACCATCCGAGCTAATAGAGTTGGTAATCAATACGGCTACAGCCACAGCCACGAGTTCAAACGCATCAAAGTTTAAATCCATGGGTTGCCCCAAGAACCAACTGGCCAGTACAAGAACAGGCGCAACAAACAGGGCAATTTGCAAACTCGATCCGACCGAGACTGACACAGACAAGTCCATCTTGTTTTTCATGGCCACGGTTACAGCAGTGGCATGCTCAGCTGCATTGCCAATGATGGGCAAAACGATGACACCGGTAAATAAAGCCGTAAACCCTAATTGCTCCGTGGCGATTTCAAGCGCTTCCACCAGCAGTTCCGATTCCACCGCAACCACTAGGGTTGCTCCCAGCAGTACCGGAACCCAAAGTTTGAGGTTAGGCATATGGTGCTCTGTCACGTCTGTATGAGCAGCGTCTGAGCCCATAGCGTTGGGTGCTTCGCTGTCCTCAGCTTCTTCAAATTCCGCTGTTCCTACATCATAAAGATACGCATGGGTTTTCATCGAGAACAGAAGCGTCAGCGCATAAACACCAATGAGGACAATCGCAACTGCATTAGACAGCTTTTGAATAGTTTCAGCCGGAATATTAGTAGACGTACAGCTCACAGCCGTGGGCAGTAAAACCGCAATCACCGCCAGATTCATTGCCGAGGCATTCACCCGAGCGACCACTGACTGAAAGGTTTGTTCTTTGTACTTAAGCCCACCTAACAGCATTGAGAACCCCAATACCAGCAGCAGGTTGCCAATAATAGAGCCCACAATGCTGGATTTCACAACACTGATCAATCCTTGGTTTAAGGCAATGAGCGCAATGATAAGCTCGGTAGCGTTGCCGAAGGTTGCATTCAACAAGCCCCCCCAAGATGGCCCTAATACGACAGCAATTTCTTCGGTGGCTGTTCCCATCCAACCTGCCAAGGGAATGATGGCCAACCCTGCTGTCACAAACACTGTGAGTTCGCCCCAACCCAAAAAATGCGCGGCAATGGAGATGGGCACAAACACAAGCAGACCGTAAAAAATTAGGTTTTTGACCAACATCGCCTTACTGAATAACCGTGACTCATCAATAACAGTGTCAGAATAACGGAGATTTCTATGGCTGGAGGGTTATTAAGACATGCAAAGAGGATTACTACTTTTAGCCGTCCTTGGCGGTGGTAGCCTCATGGCGCTAGTCCTTTTTTTCCTATGGGCAAGTTCTGGGCAATATGGCTCAGAGCGCTACGCCGAACTTGTCAGTCTGGATGAGTTTCCAGTTCTGGAATCGCAGGCGGAAATCACGGTTGTTTCCTACAATATCGGGTATCTCTCGGGACTCACCAACAACCAAGCCATCACGCGTACCCAGCAGCTATATGACGACAATTTAGCCACCGCGATCGCCGCTCTTCAAGAAGTGCAGCCTGATATCTTAGCCCTCCAAGAGGTTGATATCGATGCTCGACGATCATTTGAGATCAATCAGGTAGCTACCATTGGTCAAACGCTGTCGTACCCACAGCAGGCGATCGCGATCAACTGGGATAAACGGTATGTCCCTTTCCCTTTCTGGCCTCCCGCAGCTCACTTTGGCGCAGTTGTCTCAGGGCAAGCTGTTCTCAGCCACTTTCCCATTACGGCCCACAAACGGTTGGTATTAGAAAAAGTTGAAAGCAATCCTTTCTATTACAACGCCCTGTATCTGGATCGCCTTGCCCAAGTTGCTGAAATGACTATTGGGGATCGCACGCTGATTGTTATCAACATTCACTTAGAGGCTTTCGACACCGCAACCCGTGGCAATCAAACAGCCTTTGTCCGCCAACTGGCGGAAACCTACGCTCAAGAGCATCCTGTTCTTTTACTTGGGGACTTTAACAGTGCCTTGAACCGTCCAGAAGAGGGGACATATACCATTCCCCAAATGGTGGAATCGGCTGTATTTTCCTCTGTCGTTCCGGTTTCAGACTTTACGAACGCGGAACAGCTGACGTTTCCATCCGACACACCTGCGTACAAATTGGATTACATTTTCTACACGCCGGAGACCCTAGAACTTTTGGATGTCCAAGTCCTGACAAGTGCTGAGCAAGCCTCCGATCATCTTCCATTGATGGCTCAATTTCGATTGCGATGAGCTACTGCCTCAACCCGGTTTGCCCACAGCCTCAGAATCCGGATACCCACCGTTTTTGCCAGAATTGCGGGTGGCGGTTACGGCTGGGCAATCGCTATGAAGCCGTCCGTCCTTTAGGCAATGGACTGAATAGTAGTACTTTTTGGGGGCGCGATCGCAGCACCTTAGTGACCCCCCAATGCCTGATCAAACGCTTCCTGCCTGTCGGAGCGAATCGGTTGGAGAAAGCAACGGCAGCCGAAAGCTGGCGTCAAACTATCGCCCGGTTAGCGAATGCCAGCTATCATCCCCAAATCCCGAATTTTCTAGGTTATTTTGAGCGCGAAGACACACAGTTTGTCATTCAAGACTTCTTGATCGCGCCTCATTTAGACCAATGGATGGCGGAGAAGTCTGGCCCATTTGACAGTCATGAGGTGGTTGAGTTTCTGCAGGATGTACTGCCGATTTTGCACCATCTTCACAGTCATCAGATCATTCATCGAGACCTTAAACCCACTAACTTTCGGCGGGCGCTGGGACAGCCTCACTGGTGGCTCGTGGACTTAGGGGCTAGCAAACCTCTCACAACCCCCCAAGCCGCACAACCTGGAACCGTTATCGGTAGTGCTGAGTATGCCGCTTCAGAACAGCTACGGGGACAGGCCACCTTCGCCAGCGACCTCTACAGTCTCGGCCTAATTTGTTTGCACCTGTTGACAGGACTCCGACCTTTCGACTTATTCGACACCACACATGGGTGCTGGCGCTGGCACAGTATTGTTCCTGATGTGTTGCCATCTCTGGCAGTGTTGATCGAGCGCCTCATTCAGCCTCGGTTAGAACATCGCATTGCTACGGTTGAAACCGTTATGGCAAATCTAGGGATGAAGCCCGTCGGGCAATCTTCGCCTACCAGAGTTCCAGCAAAATCGACGCAATCCTGGCCAGCCGATCAGCAAGTTGATTTAGGAGTCCAGCCGTTAGCGATCGCGGCCCTATGTCAACACGACCGATTGTTGGTATTAACCACGTCCGGACAACTTCAAGTGCGATCGCTTCAGGAACCAGAGCATTGTCTCTATATCCATGTCATCGATCTCTATGATCCAACAACTATCGTGTGTGCCCATCCTCAGGCGTCGTCCGTTGTGCTGGGCGATCGTCGAGGCAATCTACGGTTATGGGAGATTCGTGATGCCAAGGCCCAATCCCATCTCTTACCGCATGTTACTTCTGGCATCACGCAGCTTCATTTCACCCCTGATGGCAGCACTCTCATCATTGCCAACAATCGAGGTGAGATTTTCTGCCTGGATTGGTCAACTCGTACTGTCCAACATCGCTGGCAAGAGCACGCGCAGGCAATCACGAGCTTAGCGATTAGCCATGATGGTGCACTGCTCGCCAGTGGTGATGCTCAGGGTGAAGTCAAACTGTGGCACTTATCAACAGCTGAATATTTGAAAACGCTGAGTCGTCATCAAGGCGCGGTTACCGCACTTTGCTGGCTAGCCAGAGAACAATCGCTCGTGAGTGCAGGATGGGATGCTTCCCTTTACTGGCGTTGCCCTGCAACTGGGAGCTTGCAACAATCGGTTACAGCCCAGAGCTTCCTCTTACCTATCAGACGGCTGCTGGCTCACCCAAACCATTCCTATGCGATCGCAGGGAGTCAAGAGGGCAAATTACTTTACTGGCCCTTAAATGCCAAGTCGCAAGGACGCCTTAACGTTACGCAGCCAGTTGCCATCACAACCACAGGCAGCACCCCTATCCTTGACCTCATTTGTTGCAAGGACAGCCATACAGGAGGCCCAACACTCTTCGCGATCGATCAAGCTGAACACCTCAGCATGAGGCAGCTATCAGAGTAGCAACGATACTCAAGCAACACATTTCCCCAGGAGTCGCAGAATAGACAGTCTAAAAAGAATAGAATTGTGTCATGATAAACGCTGAATTAGGCTGACAACGACTAGTTTTCAAGTCAACAAAGGTGCAGGTTTCTGGAGGGGTTTGAGTAGTCTTAAGAGAGCCTTGAGACGAAGCCGACGCAGAGCCACAAGATTGTGCAGTAAGGGTGAGGCAGCTAGATGGCGAATGAAGAGCAGCTCGCAAAGCTCAGAATCAGCGTTGAAGGCTGGAACCAATGGCGTTCGGAGAATCCCGATATCGAGATTGACCTTAGTCGAGCTAACTTGAGCAATGCTTCACTCAACGCAGCTAACTTAAAGGGTATTGATTTTTCTCGCACCAACTTTATTGGTGCTTCCTTATCGCAAGCCGATTTAACGGATGCGAACTTGGAGCGGGCTGATCTAAGTGGAGCTGATGTTAATCAGGCCAATCTGACCGGTGCCAACCTGACCGGTGCCAATTTACTCGGAGCTGACTTAGCCGAAACCATCCTCAGCAAAGCTGTTTTAGTGGGCGTCAATTTGAATCGTTCTGACCTGAGTAATGTCAATCTCAGCCAGTGCAACCTCAGCAAAGCCAGCTTAATTGGGGTCGAGATGAGTCGCACCGATCTGAGTGGGGCCAACCTGAATGGAGCCAACCTCAAACGTTCTGAACTCCAAAGAGCGAATCTTGCAGAGGCCGAGCTAGCCGATACGAACCTTGTGGATGCTCGTCTTCTCAATGCTGACTTGAGTGGAGCTAAGTTAGAAGGTAGCAATCTCAATGGGGCTCGTTTGAACCGTGCCAATCTGACAAAGGCGAACTTCAAGGACGCAAATCTCAAGGATGCGAATCTATTAGGCACTAACTTGTCATTTGCATCGCTGGTGGGTGCTCAACTAGCTAATGTTAACCTCAGTGGCGCTGACCTCACGGCAACCAACTTTCAGGATGCCGATTTGGAAAATACCGTTTTGGATGGTGCAACCTTCAAGGACACCATCATGCCTGACGGCACTGTCCGCACTGAGGAATGATTGGGTTAGCTATCCATACAAGTAGCCCTGAACTAGGGTTGGCAATTGTTGATAACACAGGCCATGTACGGAGTGAAGTTTGGCCGTTAGGTCGCGATTTGTCATCCTACTTGCACGATCGCCTCATCCATTTCCTACCCCCTCACCAATGGACTGAACTTACCTTTCTCGCCGTTGCTCAAGGACCAGGCGGTTTCACGGGGACTCGGATTGGCGTTGTTGCTGCTCGCACACTCGCTCAACAGTTAGCCATTCCACTGTTTGGTATCTCTAGCCTGGCTGCGATCGCACATCAGACTCATCACGCCAACCCCAAGCAGCACAGCAGAACTGCCTCAGACGATATCGCTGTCAAAATGCGGGCTCAGCGGGGCGAAACCTTTGGCGCTATTTATCGATGTAGTGAACATGAACTGATCAGTGTCCTTGATGAAAAAATCTACACTCAAGCTGATTGGCATCACGTCCTGGAATCATGGGAAAAGCCCTGTCATCTCATTGCAGCAGAAGGTGGGCTAGCGGCCTCGGTGAGCGGCATCTTAGCTTTGGCGCAAGCACAGTGGCTGGCTGGCGATCGCCCCAACTGGCAAACTGTTTTGCCCTTCTATGGTCAACATCCAGTCCGTTAGGGTCATCAGTTTCGGCTTCAGGCAGTTTTGGGATAAACCGCAGCCAGTTGAGTCCGTTGCAGATAGTGCATGTGGTGAAAGAGCTGCCAGCAGTAGTGTTCCGGCAAACCACAGGTATAGGCTCCCCGCAAAACAACATTGAAGTACCAGTCATTAGGCGCGATTTCCTGCTGTAGCTTTTCTTGCACCGTGTAGGTGCGGGTTTGCGCGTAATGTTGACCTTGGCAAGTCACTGCAACCTTGGCATGACAGTAGCCAACTTCACGAGCATCGAGCAGGGGACTCAAACGCAGCGGCAGTTGATACAGAACACCTTCCACCAACGAATTGATGTCTCTCACAACATCGAGCACACCACAGTTACGGCGCTCGGATTTTCGGAAGAAGCCTAAGCGGTAACCTGGTAGCGTAGCGGGACCCACTACATACTGATGAGTCTTTTCGCCGAGCGATCGCTTCAAGTCGACCGGACACATACAAGAGCCATAGGCAAAGTAGTAAAAACTGGGCTCCTCGGACTGAACAGAGACAGAGGCATGACGAATCATGATGAATATTGGAGTCGTATTATCGCAGGATCCTATCAGATACTGGCACCCACTCTCCAAATCTCCAGTATTCCGATTGATTTTTAGGAGATTCTTGTCAAAAATGGCATCAATCGTCTTAAAGTCCCATCTGATTTGGGAACCGAGATTCTCTCTAAAATAAGCGCAGGAATCTCCATGCGTCCAAGGTATGGCAAAGCTTTTATCCCATATTCATGCATGCCAACACTCCCTGGGATCATTGGCAAGAAATAATATTTGTGAATTGAGATACCTCACAGATTAAGTCCGACTGTGTCCTATTGACGAAGTCCACAACGGGGTAAGATTACCAAAGGGCCTAACTGTAAGTTTGGCTGCAGTATTCGTGACTATGTAGGTACCTATGAAACAGTTCTTGACACGCCTGATCACTCTCGCACTGGTAGCTGTAATCGGTCTTACAGGTTGTAGCAATGCAGGTGTTAGCGGTCAAATGACTGGTGATTATCGCCAGGATACAATGACCGTGATTGACAGCCTTCGAACAGCCATTAACTTACCGAGTGATGCGCCTGACAAAGCACAGGCAGAAAGTGAGGCACGCAACCTGATTAACGACTTTGCTTCCCGCTATCGGCGCGATACTTCGGTCGAAGGACTTAGCTCATTTACGACTATTCGTACTGCCCTCAATGCCTTAGCCGGTCATTACAGCTCTTACCCCAATCGGCCCATTCCAGAAAAACTGAAGCAGCGTCTGGAACAAGAATTCAAGCAGGTTGAAGCCGCTTTGAAACGCAACAGCTAAAGGCAATAGAGCCTGCGGATTCATTGCCAAGCAACTTAGATATGATGAATGTCCACCCCTGATGAATCTCGCGGGTGGGCATTTTTAGTATGTGCCAGATGACTACCGAGCGTGATGCATACTACCCAGACTCGACAATGGCTGTTGACTTGCGCTGATTAGCTTTGCTAGAATCGCAATTCTGTAGTGGAGTATGAAATTAGGGGCATGAAAGTCCGCGCGTCTGTCAGAAGAATGTGTGACAAGTGTCGCGTTATTCGCCGCAAGGGGCGAGTAATGGTGATTTGCGAAAATCCGAAGCATAAACAACGGCAAGGATAATCTTTTAGAGATTCATTGCGGTTTAAGCGGAAAAGCTTCTTGAAAGTTTTAGATTAGATAGTTGCTCGATGGCTCTATGTGAGCTGGTTGGTTTTGGTACTGTGCGGTTTAGAGGGAGAGGATAGGCAGTGGCACGGATAGCTGGCGTTGACCTGCCAAGAGATAAGCGGGTAGAGATTGGTCTGACATATATTTATGGCATTGGCTTGAAGCGATCGCAAACGATTCTTCAAAAAACTGGTGTCAATCCAGATATTCGAGTACGGGACTTGACCGACTCAGATGTTTCTAAGTTACGTGACTCGGTTGAAAGCGATTACCAGGTAGAAGGGGATTTACGCCGTTGGGAAGGCCTCAACATCAAGCGGTTGATGGATATTGGCTGCTACCGAGGTCGACGTCATCGTGCCGGTCTACCATCCCGTGGACAACGTACCAGAACCAACGGACGTACACGTCGGGGTGGCAAGCGCACAATCGCAGGTAAGAAGAAAGCTCCTAAGAAGTAGCGCAATGCTTCCCTTGGTTAGCCGCCTCAATATGATGCAGCTTTTTCAGGGGCAACATTCAGATTTACAACCGTTAGCGTAGGAAAAACAGCAGGCAGGTAGATGGCTAAACCAACCAGAAAGTCAAGTGGTCGCAAAACAAAGAAGAATATTCCCAGTGGCGTAGCGCATATTCGTTCTACGTTTAACAACACGATTGTGACCATCACTGACACTAACGGCGAAACCGTATCTTGGTCTTCTGCTGGAGCGAGTGGGTTCAAAGGAGCCAAGAAGGGCACACCGTTTGCCGCTCAAACAGCAGCTGATAGCGCTGCGAGAAGAGCTGCTGATCAAGGCATGCGTCAAATTGAGGTGATGGTCAGTGGGCCGGGCGCTGGTCGCGAAACAGCCATCCGAGCGCTACAGGGAGCTGGGTTGGAGATTACGCTAATCCGTGATGTAACGCCCATACCTCATAACGGGTGCCGTCCACCGAAAAGACGGCGGGTGTAAGTCCAAGGCACGAGAACACTGACGAAGCAAGGCAAGGGAGGGTCACATCAGTGGCACAATTTCAGGTTGAATGCGTCGAATCCTCCATTAGTGAGGATCAGAATCACTATAGTCGGTTTGTGATTGAGCCTTTAGAGCGTAGCCAAGGTATTACGTTGGGTAATGCAATGCGGCGGGTGCTGTTGTCTAACCTACAGGGAACAGCCGTTACAGCTGTACGGATTGCTGGTGCTACTCACGAGTTTTCAACGGTTCCAGGCGTTCGGGAAGATGTTTTGGACGTTCTTCTGAATATGAAGGAGATTGTCCTCAAGAGTTATGCTTCGCAGCCACAAATTGGTCGCTTGCTAGTGCAGGGGCCTGAAAAAGTAACCGCAGGACATTTTGACTTGCCTTCCGAGGTAGAGGTTATCGACCCTGAGCAGTATGTCGCCTCGGTTGCAGAGGGGCATACGTTAGAGATGGAGTTTCGCATTGAACAAGGTCACGGCTATCGCGCTATTGACCGTTCCCATGATGAAACTGCAGCTTTGGACTTCATGCAAATCGACGCCATCTTTATGCCCGTCAGAAAGGTGAATTACACCGTCGAAGATGTCATTGTAGGTGGCTCGATGCAAAAGGATCGCTTGGTTCTAGAGGTGACGACGAATGGTAGTTTGACGCCTCAACAAGCCATGAGTGAGGCAGCAGCTATTTTAGTTTCCTTATTCAATCCTTTAAAGGATGTCACCTTAGAACCGAAGCAAGAAGACGAAACGAAGGAAGAAGATCCGGCTAATCATATTCCGATTGAGGAGCTTCAGCTTTCTGTCAGAGCTTATAACTGCCTCAAGCGAGCTCAAGTGAATTCCGTAGCAGATTTGCTTGATTTCACTCAAGAAGACTTACTCGAGATCAAAAACTTCGGTCAGAAATCAGCGGAAGAGGTTATCGAAGCTTTACAGCAGCGGTTAGGGATCACACTACCAGCGGAGAAATCTGCGAAGCCGTCCTAAGCGTCAATATTCCAGCTTTCGCTGGGAAAGTATTTCCGAGGCATCTGCTTCGGATTTTTATTGTCAAGTCGTTCAGTTGGGGGAGTATACATGCGTCATAGCTGTCGAGTTCCAAAACTCGGAAAGCCAGCGGATCAACGTCGTGCCTTGTTGCGATCGCTGACTACTGAGCTGATTCGTAACGGGCGAATCACAACCACAAAAGCTCGGGCTAAAGCCGTGCGCTCGGAGGCAGAGCGGATGATTACATTAGCCAAAGATGGTTCGTTAGGGGCGCGTCGACGCGCCATCGGCTACATGTATGACAAGCAGCTAGTGCATGCCTTATTTGAAGGCGCAGCTGATCGTTATGGCGATCGCAAAGGAGGCTACACCCGGATTTTAAGAACCGTTAGTCGCCGTGGTGACAATGCTGAAATGGCTATCATCGAGCTGACCTAGGAAAGAGTCATGGGAAGCGACCGGTCAGATTCTTTGCAGACGCAATTACGTGCCGATACTAAGGGGCGTTGGCAGCAGTTCCAACGAGTAGCGTTAGTGGTTCAGTACATTGGCACTCATTTTCATGGGTGGCAGCGTCAAGTCAAGGAACGGACTGTTCAAGGCGATATCGAAGCGGCCATCGCTAGTGTTGTCGGCAACGCCGTGACGCTTTGTGGTGCCGGTAGAACTGATACGGGCGTCCACGCCGCCGCACAAGTTGCTCACTTCGAGGCTCCTGCGACCATTCCTGCCCCTCGATGGGCCAGTATCCTCAACCCTCGCCTGCCAGAAGATATCTTGATTCGGGCTTCAGCCCAAGTTCCCGATGACTGGCATGCCCAGTTTTCAGCTTGCTGGCGACGGTATCGCTACACCATCTATACCGATGCGGTTCCTAATCTATTCGCTCGCGCCTTCACTTGGCATTATTATTACGAGCCGTTAGATGCGGCTCAAATTCAGGCAGCTCTGGCACCACTGATCGGTCATCACGATTTAACGGCTTTTCATCGTGCCGGTTCGGGGCGGGCTCATTCTTGGGTTGATTTACAAGACGCCAAGTGCTGCCGCCGCGACGCTTTTTTGACGGTTGAGCTCCAAGCCAGTGGCTTCCTCTATGGCATGGTGAGGCTCATTATGGGGATTCTGGTGCAGGTTGGCAGAGGTCTCTTGAGCGTCGAAGAATTTACGCACCTATGGCAAAGTAAGCAACGCCACCGCATCAAATATGCGGCTCCCGCGAGTGGACTTTGCCTCCTACGGGTTGGCTATGACTACTTCCCATTTCCCCCCAATGTTTGGTACGATACGCAACCTCAGTTTTACTTATCTCAGCTCTCTCCCGCTTTGGCGGTTTAGTTCTTTAGTTGAGTAGCCGCACCAAATCATCATCTTCTGCACTGTATCGAAAGGAACTCCATGACTACTAAGACTCACATACCCTCAGCGGCGACCATGGAACGCAAGTGGTACGTTGTTGATGCGGCGGATCAACGCTTGGGGCGGTTGGCTACAGCAGTCGCGAGCGTGCTTCGAGGGAAGAACAAGCCGACTTACACCCCAAATATGGACACAGGTGATTTTGTCATCATCGTCAATGCGGAGAAGGTGGTCGTTACGGGCAATAAGGCAAACACCAAGCTTTATCGCCGTCACTCTGGACGACCAGGCGGCATGAAGTCTGAAACCTTCGCTGAGTTACAAGAAAGGATTCCTGAGCGCATTATTGAAAAGGCTGTGAAAGGCATGCTTCCGAAGAATGCGCTGGGTCGCCAGCTATTTACCAAACTCAAGGTTTATGCTGGTGCTGAGCATCCACACCAGGCTCAGAGACCAGAAGTCCTCGCAATTACGACCACCTCCGGAGATAAGGAATAATGCAAGCTACTGAAACGAATACCCGTGTTGTTTATTGGGGCACAGGTCGCCGCAAAGCTGCGATCGCTCGTGTTCGTCTCGTTCCTGGCGAAGGGAAGGTTACCATCAATGGTCATCCTGGCGAACTGCACCTACAAGGCAACGCAGCTTACCTGACTTCGGTTAAAGCTCCTCTCGAAGTCTTGGGCTTAGAGTCAGAGTACGACATCCTTGCTAACGTTCGGGGTGGCGGCCTAACGGGTCATGCTGATGCCATCAAAATGGGTGTGGCTCGGGCACTATGTGAGCTAGATCCTGAAAACCGCAAACCTCTTAAGGTCGAAGGCTACTTAACCCGCGATCCTCGCAAGAAAGAACGTAAGAAGTACGGATTGAAAAAGGCTCGTAAGGCTCCTCAGTTTTCCAAGCGTTAATGGAATTGGTTTTAGGATAATAGAGACGCGAGCATGCGTTTCCATGAGTTCCGAATTAGCAGCATCCTGACAGTAAATTAATCATGCCAAAATCTGATATCCATCCACAGTGGTACCCCGAAGCTAAAGTCTTCTGCGACGGTAAGCTCATCATGACCGTCGGTTCGACTAAACCTGAACTGCATGTAGACGTCTGGTCTGGGAATCATCCCTTCTACACAGGTACTCAGAAAATTATTGACACTGAGGGACGTGTAGAGCGGTTCTTACGCAAGTATGGAATGTCTAGTGCCGGTGACGACAAGGGTCAATCTGACAAGGCAGACTCATAGAAGATGCTCCAGTGCACCGAGCTTAATCGCATGACGTTCAGGAAGGTTGGATTTTAAGCTATGGCTGAGGCATACCTGCTGGACAAGCTGAATTCTGTCACTCAGACGTTTCAAGAACTAACGAAGCGTCTGGCTGATCCAGACGTCGCCAGAGATCCTGACGAATTTCAGCGCATTGCTAAAGCCCGCTCATCCTTGGAAGAGACTGTCAATACCTATGACACTTGGAAGCAAATGCAGGATGAGCTCGTCGGTGCTCGCGAGATCTACCGTGAATCCAGTGGCGATCCTGATCTTCGAGAAATGGCGTCGCAGGAAGTAGATGATCTTGAACAAAATTTGGATAGCTTAGAGCAGCGCCTTAAGGTTTTGCTGTTACCTAAGGATCCGAATGATGACAAGAACATCATGCTAGAAATCCGCGCCGGCACTGGGGGTGACGAAGCAGGCATCTGGGCTGGGGATCTGGTTCGCATGTACTCCCGCTATGCAGAGTCGCAACGTTGGCGCGTCAAGCTGGTAAGTGAATCGGTTGCCGATATGGGCGGCTTCAAGGAAGCAGTTCTAGAAATCCAAGGTGACAGCGTCTATAGCAAGCTGAAGTATGAGGCAGGCGTACATCGGGTGCAGCGGGTACCGGCAACCGAAGCCGGAGGACGGGTTCATACTTCTACTGCGACTGTAGCCATCATGCCTGAAGTTGATGACGTTGAAGTCCATATCGATCCGACAGAGATTGAAATGTCGACTGCACGCTCCGGTGGTGCTGGTGGGCAGAACGTCAACAAAGTGGAAACCGCTGTAGATTTATTCCACAAGCCCACAGGCATCCGTATTTTCTGTACCGAAGAGCGATCGCAGCTGCAAAACCGCGAACGAGCGATGCAGATCCTGCGCGCCAAGCTCTACGAGATGAAGCTACGTGAACAGCAAGAGGCCGTGACCTCGATGCGGCGATCGCAGGTGGGCACGGGCTCTCGTTCGGAGAAAATCAGAACGTACAACTACAAAGACAATCGAGTGACAGATCATCGTCTGGGTCAGAACTTCTCCCTCGCACCCGCCCTAGAGGGAGATATTGACGTCATGATTCAGTCTTGCATCTCTCAGGATCAGCAAGAGCAGCTCGAAGAATTGGCCGCCTCTGAGCAGACTGTTTAAGTACTCCAGGCTGCTTCTAGAATGAAGACTCCGTATACGCAGCAAAATAAGCATGGCTCGCTTTCTGCATATTGCAGACATTCATTTAGGGTTTGATCGGTACAACAGTCCCGAACGAACGAAAGATTTTTACTATTCTTTGTCTGATGCTATTCAGCGCTATGCGATCGCTGAACAAGTCGATTTTGTGCTGATCGTTGGCGATTTATTCGAGCATCGAGTGATTCAGCCTGCGGTTCTCAATCAGGCACAACTATGTTTTCAAGCTTTGCAAGCAGCGGGGATTCCAGTACTCGCCATTGAGGGCAACCACGATAATACGCCCTACGGAACCTCGACCAGCTGGCTCAAGTATCTATCCCAATGGGGCTTGCTAAAACTATTGGAGCCCGGCGACCTCAAAGCTGGGGAATCTCTATACACACCCTGGAATGAAGCCCAAAAGCGAGGAGGGTATATCGACTTGCCCTGTGATGTCCGTATCATAGGCTCCGCTTGGTATGGGGCAGCCGCACCGCAAGCGATTCCACAAATTGCTGATGCGATCGCGAATCTACCGCCAGGCCCAAAACATACGCTGCTAATGTTTCACCATGGGCTAGAGGGACAAATTGCCCGGTATAGCGGGGCTCTGCGCTACGGTGACTTACTACCGCTCCAAACAGCTGGCGTCGATTACCTGGCATTAGGGCACATTCATAAAAGCTACAGCGTCGAGGGGTGGATCTTTAACCCTGGCTCCTTAGAAGCCAATAATATTGAAGAAAGCAACTACACGCGTGGCGCTTATTTGGCGGAGTTCACCGACGCTGGAGTGAAAGCCTCTCTCAAGCAAGACTATCAACAGCGTCCCGTTGTCAGGCTGCAAGTTACAACCCGAGGCGAAGAGAGCGAAGAGGAACTCGTACAGCTAGCTACGACAGCGATTGAGGATGCGATCGCTCAGGCAAAGATAATTCCCAATGAGCATCCTATTGTAGAACTCCGGATTGAGGGATCGGTTGGCTTTGAGCGCTTATCCATAGACACCAAAGCACTGCAGCAAACACTGCAAACCCTGAGTCAAGCACTGATATTTCTCCTGAAGTATGAGGTCGAGGAAGTCGCGTTTCAGTCACCGACAAGTGATGAAGCGAGTCGTGAGGACATTGAACACACTGCTTTCTTGGATTTTCTGGCGGGTCATCGCGACTACAAAAAGCGAGCCGAAGAACTGGCTCATGCCCTAGTCGATCTGAAGCAGCGCTCCCTCAAAGGGGATTCTGAGGATGACCTATATCGCTATGTGAATGAATTGTTTTGAATCCGGGCGCGTTAGAGTCCAATATTATTGAGTGAATGCAAACAACTAAATGAAGGGGATAAGGGGCCGGAACGGAAGGGAGTGGAAAGGTCAGAATTGGACTTTTCCGCAGAGCGCCCCATCAGGAAGTAACACGCAAGGCTATTGCTCGTTGAGAACAGGCACTAGATAAAGCGCCACAAAAGCCTTAGCCGCATTCGGATCTAATTGGTTAAGCGATCGCACAATTTCGACAATCTTTTCCCCTGTGGGATCAGTTCGCTCGTGTACCCAACGATAAACCACCGTCCGTTCCATCCCCATGGTAACGGCTAGCTTATTCTGGCTAATTTCATAGGTTTCTAGCGTTTCTTTAAGGGCTTGCCCTGCTCTTCCCATATCGACCACGACGCTCCGACGCATGTTGGGCTACCCCAACGACTATGGATTATCTGGTTCCCAAAAGCCAATCGAGAAAGCGATTAAAGGAACGTTTGAGTTGCTGACGACGACGCCATTTTTCAAACGCTTGACGATAGCGCTGATCGTTAGGGTTGTAGGTATGCCAAGCTTGCAATCCCAAGACAGCACTCCAAACTAACAAGATGTATGGAGACCATGACAACGTTTTGGCTGTCATCACGTTCAGAGTCATCAAAACAGCATTACCAATAGCAAATCGCAATGCATGACTTTGAAAGCGATCGCGGCAGAACTGGTCAAAGTCAGCGAGATCCTTTTGTTCTACACGCTGGAGCTGCCATTCCTGCTCAGCTTCGGCGATCACCTGCTCAGAAATTCCTAACTCTAAGGCAATCTCTAGAAGCTGAGGACGAGTCATTTCACCCTCTTCAGTGTGTCGGGCTATGGCAAGCTGGAGAATCGCCTGAGCGTCCTCAGTTTGATAGGTACCTGGACTTTCTTTTGCAGAAACCGATTCAGTCGTCAGCTCAGTCATGACAATCCAGCAGGACAGACCTAAAATGCTACCTCTGTTATAAATAATTTTGGGGCTGGCTGAGGCGATTTTTGCAGTAGCTAAAGGAAATTCTTGAAAAATTTAGCCAATTCACGGTTCGGCTGCCTGCGTAACTTAACGGGAAGGATGTAGCTTACAATGCTGTTCGCTACGGAGAAACCGGACGCTCACGATATCCTATGCGGGTGATGCCCCGATTGAATTAATGAATCCTGTTGACCTTGCCTTTACTCCTGCTCTAGAGCAGGCTCATTGGATACGAACCAAGAAAATATCGCCGTTAGAACTGACGGAACTGTATCTCGATCGGATTGAGCTGCTCAATCCTCGTTTGGGGAGCTATTTCACAGTCATGGCTGAGCAGGCGATCGCTGATGCCAAACAAAAAACTGAGCAGCTAACGACCCATTCCGAAGACCTACCTGCATTTTTCGGCGTTCCTATTTCTATTAAAGATTTGAATCCGATTGCTGGGGTACCTTGCTCCTATGGCCTTGCCGCTGCCCGCAACCGCATTGCTAAAGACAGTGATGCGTTAGTAACCCGGATTTGTCAGGCTGGATTCACAGTGCTTGGGAAAACAGCGACATCACAACTAGGCTCCTTTCCTTATACCGAACCGCCAGGATTTCCCCCAGCCCGCAATCCCTGGAATCCTGAGCATACACCTGGCGGTTCGAGTGGGGGCGCGGCCTCTGCTTTAGCGGCAGGCTTGTGTGCGATCGCCCAAGGCTCAGACGGTGGTGGTTCGATCCGAGGCCCCGCCTTCTGCTGCGGATTAGTAGGCATGAAACCTTCACGAGGACGCATTAGCTTTGCCCCTGTGGGTGAGCGCTTAGAAGGTATGGCAACTAATGGGCCATTAGGACGGACGGTAGCCGATACAGCCGCCCTGTTGGACGTGATGAGCGGCTATGTTCTCGGGGATCCCTATTGGCTTCCCCCGCCTGCAACATCCTTTTTAAACGCGACCAAAACCGATCCAGCCCCCATGAAAGTTGGTTTCCTCACAGGATTGCCGCCTATCGGTGAGGCGGAATCGGAATGTCAGCAAGCCGTACTGGACACCGCCAAACATTTGGAAGCTCTGGGGCACACGGTTATCGAAGCACCCTCACCTGACCTCACCGACCTCATCGAACCCTTTACCACCGCCTGGCAGTGCATCGTAGCGGAGTCGAATGTGCCCTTCTTCGTGATGGAGAAAATGAATCGTTGGCTCCTCTGGCGCGCCTGGCAAGTTGGTAGCGGGGCCTACCTGCGGGCAGTCTCGCAATTAGAGCTGGTCGCCCGACGGATTGTTACCCATCTTCACCCCTACGACATTGTGCTGCTGCCAGTCTATATGAGTCCTGCCATTCGTATAGGCGAGTGGAAATCACTACGGTGCGCTAAAACGCTGGAGAATATCATTCAGTGGATTTCCCCTTGCCCGCCCTTTAATGCAAGTGGCCAACCCGCGATCGCAATTCCAACAGGCTTTACTAAAACGGGCTTACCCTTAGGTGTGCAGCTCGTCGGACGCCCTGCTGCTGACGAAACCGTCCTCGCCTTGGCAGCTCAACTAGAACGCGCCCATCCCTGGCATCACCACCGTCCCCCTTTAGCAACGAGTGACCCGAACATAGCGTCATGGCAGTGAACGCATGCTGAACGCATGCTGAACGCATGCTGTTGGTGAGACTCTATTTGAGACGAGAAATTCTGCCGGTGTGGGGAATCAGGAGTCAGGAGTCGGAATCCAGTGCTCTCCTAGCTCCTCCAAAGCAACACAATCTAATCGACTTACAAAACCTAGAATGGCCGCCAAATAGACGACGATTGTGTTGCTTCTATTGTTAACGGACGCTGGCGGTGTCCGTTGAGAGCTGGTTTCTGGCTACTTCTACTACCGCAGTTACCTCTTTTCAGTTAAAGCCCCTTTTTTCCTTCACAGGCTATGGACGGCCACAAAGCGCGGTATACTCCGTGGCGTGCAGGACAGAGTAAACGGGGGATAAAGCTATGGCAGCAGAGCTAGCGGTCGTGGTGCTGGCAGCAGGCAAAGGGACGCGCATGAAGTCAGCTTTGCCCAAGGTGCTGCATCCCCTGGGGGGGCGATCGCTAGTGGAATGTGTCCTGAATAGTTTGGGTGAGGTGGCACCAACCCATCGTCTCGTGGTGGTTGGCTATCGGGCCGATCAAGTACAAGCAGCGTTAAGTCACCTGCCAGACATCACTTTCGTCGAGCAAACCGAGCAACTGGGCACCGGGCATGCCGTCCAGCAAGTGCTGCCGCATTTACAGGACTTTGAAGGGGATCTGCTCGTCCTGAATGGGGATGTCCCACTTTTGCGTCCAGCCACCCTACGCCACATGCTGGACGTTCACCAAGCCAAGCAGAACGAAGCCACGCTACTCACCGCTCAGTTTGACGATCCAACGGGATATGGTCGTGTCTTTTGCAAGGACGACAATGTGGTGACCGAAATTATTGAACACCGCGACTGCACCGCAACCCAGCGGCAAAATCGCCGCATTAACGCAGGGGTTTACTGCTTTAAGTGGTTAGCCCTTGCGGCTATCCTGCCCCATCTCAAATCAGACAATGATCAGCAAGAGTACTATCTCACGGACGTTGTTAAAGAAATGGCTCCCGTGATGGCGGTCGATGTCGTGGATCCTCAAGAGATTCTGGGTATCAACAACCGTAAACAACTCGCTCAGGCCTACGACATCCTGCAAGATCGCATTAAAGATGAGTGGATGACTGCGGGCGTCACCTTCATTGATCCTGGTAGCAGCACCGTAGATGTTTCTGTTCACATCGATCCCGATGTGGTGATTGAACCACAGACACACCTTAGGGGGCAGACCGTCATTCATACCGGTGCCCGCATCGGCCCTGGGAGTCTAATTGAAGACAGTACCATTGGGCAAAACGCCACAGTATTGTACTCAACCATTGCCGAAAGTCAGGTCGGTAACAATACGCGGGTAGGCCCCTATGCCCACCTGCGAGGGCAAGCCATCACCGGCGAAGGGTGCCGGATTGGTAACTTTGTAGAGATCAAAAAATCGACTTTGGGCGATCGCGTGAATGTAGCCCACCTCTCTTATTTAGGTGATGCCACACTTGGCAATCAGGTAAATGTGGGAGCAGGCACCATTACCGCTAATTATGACGGCGTGCAAAAGCACCCCACCGTAATCGGCGATCGCACCAAAACGGGTTCCAACAGCGTGTTCGTTGCACCTGTCACAGTTGGCGCTGACGTGACTGTCGGTGCCGGTTCAGTCGTTACGAAGGATGTGGAAGATGATTGCTTAGTTGTCGCAAGAGCTAAGCAAACCAGCATTTCCGGATGGCGGCCCAAACGCTATGCGGCAACAGATGATGCCTCCCAAACATAAGCCGCTGCACAATATCTCTAAACTATTTGACGGCTAAAGTTCCAATTACGAAGGATTCATCATGCTGCAAGCCGTTTTTTTTGACATGGATGGCACACTGGCTAACACCGACCCCATCCACCTCGAAGTATGGCGCGAAATCCTAGAACCAGAAGGCTACACCGTCGACAAAGCCTTTTTTACGCAGCACATCAGTGGTCAACTCAATGAACACCTCATTAAAGAGCTCCTCCCCCACCTATCCGATGCAGCCGGACAACAACTCGCCATTGATAAAGAAGCTCAATTTCGTGAACTGGCCGCATCTAAGTTAGGACGAATGCCAGGTTTTACGGAACTGTATAGCTGGATAACAGAACAGGGTCTTAAAACCGCTGCCGTCACAAATGCCCCCCGCGCCAATGCTGAATTTATGCTGGAGGTGTTGGATTTGCAAGGTGCGTTTGAGCTAGTGATCATTGCAGGTGAACTCCCTCGCAGTAAACCCGATCCTTTGCCCTATCAAACAGCGTTACATCATTTTGGGGTCTCGGCAGAAGCTGCGATCGTCTTCGAGGACTCGAAGACCGGTATTACCTCATCAGTGGCAGCTAAGATCCCGACAGTGGGTGTCGCTTCGACCCATAAACCTGAGATTTTGTACAGCTATGGGGCAAGTCTAGTAATTGATGAGTTTACTGATCCCAGACTCCAAAAGCTCGGCCTGCTAGGGGCTGTCATCATTTAGAGCCTGAATCCTCATGCTGAAAGCGGTTCAGCCCCTAGCTAGTTTTACCAAGCGGGCGCGGCAATGCTGATACCGCAAGGCTTCCGAGTTTAATTGATGACGCGCCCTAGTGGCATCGTGATTTCTCAATACCATGCCCATCGTGGGAAAGCCGTATTTAGGATTTATATCGCGATCGCACTCACAAAATCCATGGCAAGTCCAGCGTAAACACGTCTCATGCGGGATGACGCTAAGATCAGACTAGGAAACTTTAGGCATAACCTTCCATCCGTTAGCGTTCTATCACTACAGCTATGTTTTTTGATCCAACCTATCTCTTGTTTATGGTGCCGGGGATTCTGATCACAATGTGGGCTCAGGGTCAGGTCAAAGGCACCTATCGTCGTTATGCGGAAGTGCGATCGACCTTGGGGATGACGGGGGTACAGGTGGCCCAAACCATTTTGAGCAAGATGGGTGTGCGGGATGTCAAGGTTGAACCTGTGGCGGGTGAGCTAACGGATCATTATGACCCCAGGGCCAAGGCGGTAAGACTTTCAGAAGGCATTTATAACTCCACGTCTCTGGCGGCAGCCGCAGTCGCGGCCCATGAATGCGGCCACGTCCTGCAAGATGTTGAAGGGTACCAATTCATGAATCTGCGCGCGGCCCTCGTTCCCGCAGTCAACTTCGGTTCGCGCTTAGGGCCAATCCTCATCATGGCAGGCCTATTTTTTCAAATTTTTGGACTGGCTTGGTTGGGCGTCATCTTTTTTGCTGCCGTGTTAGTCTTCCATGTCGTCACACTCCCTGTAGAATTTGATGCCTCACGACGCGCCTTACGGCTCATTGATGAGTTTGGCATCCTCCAGGGAGACGAAAACAAAGGAGCCCGAGCTGTTCTGAATGCTGCGGCCTTCACCTATGTCGCTACGGCATTTTACGCACTGCTAAACTTGCTCTACTACATTTCTCTCATCAGCCGTCGTAGCTAATGAGCCGAGGCTGAAGTGGTCAATTGAGCGAGGGTGACATCATGGGAAGCGTTGACCAAGAACAGCGCATCGCTAATGAAATCGTGGTCGATGCCTATTCCTCAGAAGAGGTCGCTATGGGCTGGTATTACTATCTGGAGAACACATTCCAGTTTCCCTTTGTCGCTATTTGGATGAGTTCTGAGGGCAAAGACGGTGATGCCGTAGAAGTCCTTGGCATGGCTGAAGAAGAGGAGTGCACTCAGGCAATCCTAGTTGCGATCGGGTTTGAAGGGGATGTATTTACGGTACCTCTGCTTAAGCTCAAAGCTCCCGAAGCAAGTGCGAAAACGCAAGAGGCGATCGCTGATTGGCACTACTGGGTTAACCAAGGCTATGAGTTTGCATGAGTTTACCGCGATCGCGAACCTCAGGTCGGGTTCTGGTTCGGTTCATTAGCCACTTGTGATCGCCGACGGCGACACCGTTCTGAGCAATATTTCACGTCATCCCAACAGTCGGCCCATTTTTTACGCCACGCAAATGGGCGATCGCATACGGGGCAAATTTTAGTCGGAAGGTTGGATTTAGAACGCTGACGACCCATAGCTTGAGGTGATTACACGCTTCTATGATGACGTGAAATGCGATTGAGTGATCCATCTAGGGGCTGTCATCATTTAGAGCCTGAGTACTCATGCTGAAATCGGTTCAGCCCCTAGCTAGTTTTATCAAGCGGGCGCGGCAATGCTTATACCGAAAGGCTTTCGAGTTTAATTGATGACGCGCCCTAGGCTATGCAAGCAGAGTTGTTGTTTATAGCTGAGTCAGCACAGGGATGAGCGATCGCGATCGCTTACCCTAAAGATCACCCTAGCGGCAACTTTGCCGCTACGACTTTATCCTTACAAGCATTAGCATCAAAAAAAACTTCACATTAATCAGTACCGGAAAAACACGGATACATCCTGTATTACGCTTACAGGAACAGGGTGTAACAAAAATCCTTTACGGTGTACGACAAGAATTCGTAGCAAAATTTTCGGGTATTTCAGCTTTCTGCGTGTAATAGAGAATATACAGAGCATTTGTATACAGATACCGGGATTCCCCCTTAACTTCCCATTCCTGTTGCCAGTTCTTAAATCTCAACTTGTTTGAGGCAGGTACGCACCCAAACCCATGTTTTCAGACAAGATATCCCCATCACGCTGGATGTCACTTGACGTCAGGCATGAGTTCCAGACACGACAGGGGAATGTACATCGAAGAGATGTATACCCTCGACCGAATGCCTGTGAGTAGCATACTTGGTTGCTTTGTAGCGCTTCTTAATCCAGAACAGGCAAAGTTCAGTCAAAATTTCGCTAGATTTAGAGCCTAGCTACTTGCAAAACTGACGTGCCGTTCGATTCATCCTCCCTCTATTGTCCTCACAGACATTCATCCCAGTCAAACTGTGCCGAACTCTGATTCTCCATCTCCCGTGACCTGTGTATCCGTCAATACCCAAATCGTCGAGGTAACGGTTTACCCACACCAAGCTAGGGTGACTCGACTGGGCCATGTTCGGGTAGAAAAACAGATGTTAGTGCTGGAAATCCAAGATTTACCGGCAACCTTGCAAACAGATAGCATCCAGGCGTATCCCGCCGGGTCTGCCAAAGTAATTCTGCAAGAACCTGAGATTCAAACGGCTGTGCCTGCGGTGAGTTCTGAGGAGCACACCACAAAGCTTAGCCAGCAGGTTCAACAGTTGGAAATCGCATTTCGTGCCTGCAAAGATCAGCTGGCAGTGCTGAATTTACAGCGAACCTTCCTGGAATCGCTACAGGAAAAATCCGCCGTTAGCTTTGCGAAGGGACTCTCGCAACGAGCCATGGGATTGGAAGAGGTTGCCGGACTTTTGCAGTTTCTTGAGCAGTCTTACACCCAGATCGCGCAAGAAATTGCCCAGCAAGAGCGTCTCAAACAGGATTTAGACCACCAATTACAGTCCGAACGTCAACAGCTTCAGGATAGTCAAGCGCCAGAACCAATTCCCCGCTACCGCATCTTGCTGCCGCTCACCGTAGAAGAACCTGGCACCCTGGAACTGACTCTTATTTACGATGTTGACCAGGCTCATTGGGCACCGCTGTACGAGGTGCGTTTAAATCAAGCTCTGCGCGATGTTCAGATCGATTACGTGGCTCAGGTCTATCAGAATACTGGGGAAGCTTGGTCGAACGTAGCGCTTAAGTTTTCTACAGCAGCCCATCTTAAAGAACCTACTTTACCTCCGATGGGTGTGTGGCACGTCGATTTATCCAATACCCGCATTGTCACGCCTGAACACACGGCCAATCATTCTGATAGCCGTCGATCGCGGAGTGACATTCTAGAAGACACCTATCGGATGCTGGGAGCTGTTCCAGGGAGTGAAATCCCTGCTGATGAGAATGATGCCCCAACCCGCTTACTCAACACTTATACGAAAAGCGCTATTGTTTGCTTCCCGGCGCTAGAGCCCGCTGTTGTCCCTAGTGGCGATCGCCCTGAGCGCGTCAAGCTATGTCAGCTTCAGATCGACACCCAGTTATCCTATGTGGCGCTGCCTCAGCTATGCAGCGCCCCTTATTTGCAAGCGCAATTGGCCAATCCACTCGAAACTTGGCCACTGCTAGCAGGGACTGCTCATATCTTCAAGGATGGTGGTTATATTGGACGCGAACCAATTGACTACGTCGCCCCTGGGGAGTCTTTTCAGCTCAGCCTGGGGCTGGATGAACGGATCTCTCTACGACGCGAACTGATTGCCAAGGAAACCCAAACAGCAGACGACTGCTGCGATCTACAGTCTTATCGATTAACCCTGCACAATCCCCTGGAACACACGATTACGTTGAATGTGATCGAGCAAATTCCCCTCAGCCAAACCGAGAAAATACAGGTCAACTTGGTAGAAGCCACCCCTTCCACAACAGCCTCCGACCCTGGATTTTGTCAGTGGTCGATTGAGCTCAAACCTCAGGAAACTCAGCACATTCAATACCAGTATGCTGTCGAACATCCGTGCGACATGCCAATCTTAGGGTGGGATAACCAATGATGGGAGCTCGCTTTCCAGATCCCAGAGTTCTATTGGGAAATAAATAATTGCCTACAATCAACGAGAACCCTGGGATTTATAGCAAGCCGCAGTTAGGTTCGCATGGGATAGATCGCTGCAGCTTTGATAGGTCAGGACTTCCGGTTCTGCCTTCTGCTTTTTGCCTTCTGCCTTTCGCTATAGGCTGGATAAGACACTTAAACCCTGGCTAAAGTAACCTGTTCCGGCTGATCCTGATACTTACCCCGACGGGTCTCATAGCTCACCTCACAGGGCTCTCCTTCCAAGAACAGGAGTTGCACGACCCCCTCATTCGCATAAATGCGACAGTCTGCACTGGAAGAATTAGAAAACTCTAGCGTCAAGTGCCCCCGCCAGCCCGCTTCAGCCGGCGTCAGATTAGCGATAATGCCGCAACGAGCATAGGTAGACTTGCCAATGCAGATAACACTGATGTTGTCCGGCACTTGAATTCGCTCTAGGGCAACCCCTAACCCATAGGAGTGAGCAGGCAGAATAAAATAACTGCCGCTGGTGTCAGTCCGCAGAGCAGTCGGTTCTAAATTTTCAGGATTAAAGTTTTTGGGATCGATAACTGTACCTGGCACATGGCGGAAAATGCGAAACTCGGAAGGCGACAGACGAATATCGTAACCATAGGAAGAGAGACCATAGCTGATCACCGGGCGAGTGCGCTGCAACTCCCCCATATCCACATGACGAACCAGCTTCGGTTCAAAGGGATGAATGAGCCCATCCTCAGCCATTTGCGCAATCCAGGCATCGTTTTTGATCATGGTTTTGAATCCTTGGGTTTTGAAAAGAGGATATTTGCTTAAAGCTAGAGATTTGGGTAGGAAGGAGTCAGGATGAAGTTTAGAGTTCTAAGTTTTGAATTGAATTGAGCACTCACAATTCAAGACCCCATCTCATCCACCCTTCGATAGATCGTTTCAACCCATAAAGTTGCGGCGGAATTCAGTGACTTGATCGGCGATCGCTAACAACGCTTCGGGCATATCTGGCCCAGTCAGAATCACGTCAACTTGCGAAGGACGACGCTTAAGAAACTGCAATACGTCGTCTTCAGCAATTAAGCCAAACTTCATCGCAAGACTCAGTTCATCTAGCACCACCATCGAGTAGCGTCCCTGCATGACGACATCTTCTGTGTGATGCCAGAGAGCCGCGATCGCGTCTTTCTCTTCAACCGTCGCATCATCCTGGCGAAGGCAACGACAAATATCGGCACGCAGCCATTCCAACCCTTGACCAAACTGCATGGGTTGATCAACCCCTTGCTGAATTCCCCCTTTTAAGAATTGAGCAATGAGAACGGCATTCCCTTGACCTGCCACACGCATGGCCTGCACCATCACGTTGGTAAAGAAGCTGCGATGGGGTGAAGTGAAAACCTGGACAGTCCCTTCAATCGCTTGAAGCCAGGGATGGGATTTAAGACGAGTGACTTTGTTAGCAAACGCAGTGTGAGGAGCCTGGAGCTGTGAAACCATATCTGCAGTCAGGGCATTTCAGTAGGCTAAATATAGCGCACTTCTTCTCGGAAATTAGTAAAGAACTCTATATATAGGTAGTTCAAAAAAACTATATGTGCATGATACCACCCAAGCTGTAACATCTGCGTTCTGATTCAGCTAGGCTTCAAAGCCTAACGGCTGAGTACAGCAGCAGACCATAGCTTGGGTCTGATCAGGATTGCCATGCCAGTATCAATCAGCACCTAATCGCCAACTGCCAGACTATCCGCCCATAAAGATAACGAACTTCGCGCAGTTTGAACGGCCAATGATAGGTATCTTCGCTGGCCTCTCATCCTATTTACCGCTTCTCGCAAGGCACCCGCGGCATCCCCAGGAACAGAACTGAATAAGTTCTGCATTACGCGAGGGATAATGATTCAGCTTCTGAAGCTCGCATGAGCCTCCCCCTGATTAATTGAGGGCATAAACCTGACCATCAAATAACAGTCGAGTAATGCCTTTGGCCGAGAGGTAAGGCTGTGTCTTGGTCAACATCACGCCATTGGGTACTTTGATGATGCGCTGATTGCGTCGCGAAAAACGCCGTGCGACCCGATGGTTATCAAACACGGGCAGCGTGCGCGCTTGTTCCTCATCTTCAGGAATGAGTCCTAGCTCGGCAAATTCCTTGAGGGGACAGGTAATCAGTTCAGAGAGACGATCAACAACCAGATAGCAAGGCTTTTGCAGTGTCAAATCAGTTAACGGCAAGATTTCTAACTGCTCGCGTCGCGGGGCATGAAACTCGGGAGTAGCTAAGCCCTCTTCCCACTCATCACTCTCCTCATCCTCTTCATCTAACTCATCGTCTTCGTCTTCGTAGTCATCATCATAATCGTCGGCATCATCATCTAATGCGTCGGCATCCCATTGAGCTGCCATATCAGAGCCATCCAGATCATCGGCGTCTGAGGACGAGGCGAGGTCATCCTCAGGAGGATTGCGATCCGGAGTAGACAATTCCGGTTCTTCAACCGTTGCGGACGTTAACGAAGTCTGCTGTTCAGCGGCTGTGTCTTCGGCCTCTACCGAAACAGAACGCCGTCGCGATCGCCGCTTCACAGGTGCTGCTGGCGTCGACTTTTGAGGCGCTGCTGGCGTTTCACTGACCTCAGCCAATTCAGTTACCTCATCAGCATCCGCTGCTTCTGCCGGTTCTGGCAGGACTGCGGCGGCAGCGACAGGCTTAGGTTCCTCATCGTCAGCGACCTCAACAACGGGAGTGCTTGGAGTGTCTTCAGCCTGCTCACGACTGGGCGCAGAAGCGGCGAGGTCTAAAGGATCTTTTTCACCTGTGCGCTTCCATTGCGTCACTTCAGCATAGTCTTCTGCCGAAAGCTGTTGCCTCAACACACGGCTAATGGTGCTGCTGCTAACGCCAAATTGATTTGCCAAAGTAGCTGTTGTGGAGCCTGGCTGACAGTACAATTCAGCGACTTGTTGCTTCTCTTGCTCGGAGAGTTTGCTTGCCATTCGATGGTGCCGGGTGCTCAGATTTAGTGCTTTCCTATATTACTGCCACCTAAGCGCGACGGCGGCGCGAACGGCTCCGCGAACGGCTAGAGATGGCATATTCCACCACTGCCCCCAGACCAAAAAATACGGCTGAGAACGTCCAAAAGACTTCCCAAAGGCTACCTTCTTGGTAATAGTCTTGGTACGCGAACAACATATCGGCAATGTAAAGGCAAAATGCAGCGATCGCGATCATTTTCCACGACTGCGAGGATCGCCCGTCCCAGAAGGCGACCAGCAAAGTCGTTGCCACAACAATCAGCAAGCAGTCCCCAATGACATACATGAAGCCGACTATCCCTTCGAAAGGTTCGAGCGCATTGTCAATACTGACGGCCCATCCTGGTGCGGCAACTTCTTCAGCGACCGGCTCTTCCACTGGGGTTTCTGTGGGTGCCCCTTCCGGTGCGGGCGTCACTTCAGGCGCAGGCGTGCCCTCGGGAACAGGTTCACTCGCGGGCGCAGGCGTCACTTCAGGCGCGGGGGTGCCCTCGGGCGGAGGCGCTTCTACGGGCGGTGTATCTTGAGCGATCGCGGGAGCCCCCAAAGCGACACTTGCAAGAGAAGCATGGAAGCTCTCTGGTAACAGGGCACTTTCATCTTCCGATTGCATCAATGGGAAGAGGGCAATGGCAACCCCCAACACACCGACCACGCCTATGATCAACCACTGGCGGAATTCCAGATGCAGCTGCCTATTCAAAACGGATTGCAGCATGCCGCCTGCCAGAAAGATATAGGAGAAGAAATAGAAGAAGTCGCCCAGAGAGGCTGATGGATCAAGACCAAATTGATTATTCCAAAGGTAGAAAAAGACATTGCCGGCTGCATAGAACAGCAATCCTACGCCGATCCAAAGCCAAACGTTACGCCCACTGAGAATTTGTTTACTCTTCCAGTTTCGCAGGCATGCGATGCTCGCTAAAACAAAGGCTCCTGTTTCAAGGATGGTGATGCTATTGAGATAGAGAGGATATCGGTATCCTTCTGGGCTTTGAGCGCTGCTGCCAAAGAGAAACACGAGCAGCGAGATAAATGCCCAGCCTAAACCAAGCAAGATCAGCGTGTTGGTGGAGAACACGGTAGAAGCGGCGGTAGAAGACTGCTTGCTCACCAGAGAACTCTCCTTCTGCTAAAAAGTAAGGGCATGTCGGAGTCAATGCAATTTCGAGACAACCTTTAATGGACAAGGTCTTGTTCAGAAAGGTTGCCACACTGGGCTCCGAAAGCGCTATAGGTCAATGAAACTTAAAGCTCGCAGCCTGTCAAGGCTGAAATTGAGCTAAGGCAGCATAGAAGTCAAGTGGGCAAGCACTGAGTTCTGAGGTCTAAGCCTGTATCTCATTTGGCCTATTGCCAGAGCTTGCCCGCTGCCGACCGTTCTAACCAGCTGACAAACTGGGTTCGTTCACCACTGGGGAGATCTTCTAACGCCTCTAAAGAGCGATCGGTGAAGGTGGTGTTGCCAAAATAGTTCTTGCCGAGGCGATGAGTTTCGGCCAACAACTGCTGTAGGTGTGTTTCTCCCCAAGCAGGCACCTGTGTCGCCAGTGGATCCATGGTTAGCACAGCTTTCACCGCTTTATCTGAGTTCATTTGGGGAAAGTTGGCTTTAGTCAGGGCTTGCGCAATATCTCTCTCAAAGAGTTCAGCTTGTTTGTTACCCAACAAATCCTCAATATCAATAGACAACGCCTGTAGCAGTAGCAAGCAACCCTGAATTAAAAACTGAGCGGCGGCATCGCCTGCTGCCTGGCCTGCGTCGCCTTCATCACCCAAAGCCTCGAGACGAACCTTCCCCCAGACGCTAAAGCGATCTGGCTCCTCCAACAGTACGCAAGCTTTGCCCCGGTTATCCGTTAAGTCACGCCAGAGCGCCCGTGCATCGTCTTCTTGGGCTGCGTTAAAGACGCTCAGCAAGCGAAAGGTTTGCCCTTGGTAGTGCAGGATGGGAATTGGCTGATCTTTCTTAGGATGTTGGAAATTCTTGATGTCAACATCCTGACGCTTGAGAATGAACATGAGGCAGCGGGTTGAGTCTGTGGGATGAGGGCAGATATATGCAGGCGCGATCGCTCTAACCTGTAGACTGCTTCCGTACTGGAGGCGAGTTACCCCGAATTCACGGAAGCCCACCAGCAATGACCATACTGATACCCTACATTAGCCCATTGCGTGACAGCGCCAGCATGAATCCTGGCAACTTGAAAGTATGATACCTGCCCTTAGCGAAGTCGCTATGATAGTTGCTGATTGAGTATCAGCATAGATAATATAGATGACTGTTGGAAAACTCGACTGTCCAGCGTAACCTTTTTGGGTTCTTAGCTCAGTGGATAGAGCAACCGCCTTCTAAGCGGTCGGTCACAGGTTCGAATCCTGTAGGACCCGTTTCTCTAGCGATCGCACCATGTATTCCACCCCCAAGGAACGGCTCGAAGACTTCACCCGCCATCATCCAGAACATAAGCTAGCGCTCATTGACGGCAAATTAGTTGTGGGCAATTCCCTGGCGGGCAGCCGCCTGCTGTTAAGGCAAATACAGTCTTTGGGTTATTTGATGCTCTCGTCATGAAAAGCTATTATCTCGCGGCTATCAATTGCTGCTTTCTCCATCAACCGATCGCGCATAACCATCATCAATGCCAAACCAGCTACGATCGCACGCTCGACCGCAGCGCGGTTCACTCGTATCCGTAAAGTTACCCAAAGAGCACGGCTTGCTCTACAGCGCTACAAAAAGCGAGACAGGTCAAACTCTTGATCGCTCTGCCCCATTTCCTTCTGCACCTTCAGCATCAGCAATAGCTGCTCGGCATAATCCACCGTGCCGCTGAGTTCTGCTGCCAAAATTTCCAGTCCGCCATTCACGTATTCCTGAAAAATCTCGACGCGGCGGCGATCGCTCTCATCGTCATCGCGCAAAATTGCTGGGTCTTGGCTATCCGCCAGCGCTACTAAGCCAATAATATTGGCATTTCGAAATTGCTCTTGGGGCACTGGGTCAGGCTCCTTGCGAGAGTGACTGTCAAAAGACGCCCTGCGAGAATGATGGAAACCTACGATTGCCGCAAACGAGACTACGTCAGCATAAGTTCGAAATGGCCCCGTATTGACTTCTGATGCTCTAAGGCTTCTCACTAATTCAGCCTTATCTTCGGCAACATGAATCCTAGTAAGTGCCATTCTTCAAATCCGTGAAAGTTGCCCTTGATTTTACAAACAGAATTTCAGGACGGCCCGTTTACGTCACTACTATCCCGTAGCGATACTCCCTACGGAGTGGCCTTGGGCCATCACACCAGTTCTACTTTGTCCTTCGCAATCCGAACCCAACTATCCGCCATCCTTAATCGCACATTATCCAGATTCACATTCTTCCAGCAAAGCCTTGACTCGTTGCTTCAACGTCGGCAGCGCTTGTTCAATGATCTCCCACACTCTAGGCAGTTTCACCTGCATGTAATCATGAAGCAAGACATCCCTCAAACCAGCCATTTGCCGCCAGTGAATATCCGTATTTTCCTGCCTAATTTCATCCGATAACCGCTTCGTCGCCTCCCCAATGATTTCGAAATTTCGAATCACCGCATCTTGGATAATCGAGGTTGACATAAACGCTTCCTGCCCACTTTGGGTATAGTCTTCGATCTTGAGAATTGCCTCATAAATGTTGCTCAAATACAGCCTGTCTTTTTGCTTCATAAAGCGATCGCGTCCTTTAAGACCTGCTCACGGATGAGTTCGTGGAGAGTATCTGTTTCAACGACATCCACCGATCGCCCCAATAAATCTTCCAGCGCTTGCATGAGGCCAATATGCTCTAGCAAACTGCGCCCTGGTTCCAGATCTACCAGCAAATCAACATCACTCTTTTCAGTTGCCTCGCCCCGCGCCACCGAGCCAAACACCCGAATATTAGAAGCTCCATATTGGGTGGCAATAGCCATGATCTTTGGTTTTTGCGCCCTCAGTTGAGCAAGTTGATTATTCACCTGAGATGGCTCTAGGTTTGAGCGTTGCATCACAAATCCTCAACGACGAATAAACGGATCAACCGCAAAGTTCACTTGCGAAAACTGGACAGGCGTTAACTGCTCCGTTGTCAGTATTTGCTCATTTTGATAGCGATCGTCCTGTGGTTCCATAAAAACCACTCGCTTCATTCGCTTCAAGTTAATCATCCAATCCGCCTGCACCATCCTTCGAGTCAACTCATCGGTCATGGTCACTATTTCAGCCATGCCGCTGCACCTCCACAATTTCGGTGAACTCAAACTCATCGGGGCTTTGTCGAATTAATGGATACGTTTCACCGCCGATGCGCATCGAATCTACCTGCACCGCATCCTTGGGCGAATGGTAGACCAGCACATACTCCCGCCCGATGCGATCGCGCATTTCTTCCTCCACCTCGCCGCGCCACTGGGTCTTACTGGCCATCACCATGAGCTGATCCGCCAGCGCGGGCAGCAGCTTGGCCACCTGCCGCCGATAAATCTCATCCAAACTGCCAAAGGGCGAGTCCATCACTAGCGGAAACGTGCTACTGTCTGGCCCCATCACCAGTTTGTCTTGGCTCCACTGGCGAATGCGTTCCACCACGCTGCCGATAAACGACAGACTGAGAATCTGGTTTTCGCCCGTGGAAGCTCCCACCAGCACCTCTTGGCCCCCCACCCGTTCTACCAGGGTCAGCTCATACTTATCGCTAAGGCGGGGCATGTAGGCTTTGAACGAGATTTCACCATAGAGGTGGCTCAAGGTTTCTTGCAGCTCCTGACGAAACAGGATGTCCTGATTTTGCTTCAGTTCCTTGAGGCGATCAATGGCTTCCTGGGCGGCTTCCATCCGTTTTAGCGCGAGCTTTTGTTTGCTCTGGTTTTGACGGCGATCGCGCACTTGTTTCCGCAGTTGGGTAATCTCGCCGCTGAGGATGCCGATGCGTTCTTGGTTCCGACCTTTTTCTAAAATCAACCGCTCGGTGGTGCGATCGATCTCATCCAGGCGTTCCTGCAACTGGCGCACCTCTTCGCGCGGACTGGCGCGGAGCTGGTCGCGCATGTCTTCCAGATCAATCTCAATTTGCGAGAGCTTTTGCTTGCAGTGGTTAATGGTGGCCTGCTCCTGATCCACCTCCTGCCAAAAGGTAGCCTCCTGATCGGCCTGCTCATCGACCCAGCCTGCCAGGCGATACACGGTGGACTGCACATCTGCCAGTCCCGTTTTTTGCAGCCAGGACTCCACCGCTGCTCGATGAGCGGTACCGGGATGCAGCTCCATGCCGCAAATGCAGCGCTCCATCGCCAGTAGTTCTTGCACAAACTTAGGCTTCACATCGGCGGGTAGCTGGCCCTTCTCTTCCTTATCACGCACGATCGCCCGAAATTTCTCCACCACCGACGGCAAAAAGACCGTATAACCGCGATTTGAGATCGCTCGCTTGAGAATTTGTTTGGCGTCTTGGAGGCGATCGCGCAGTTCTTTTTCCTGCTCCTCTAGCTGGTCGCGCCGCCGCTGCAAGGATTCAAATTCGCCAGATTCTCGCAGCCGCAGGGTCGTTTCCTGCTTCAGCGTGGCCTGGTGGGTGAGTTCGCGATCGATGTCTCCCTGGCGGGTTTCCAGTGCCTCCCGCGTGGTTTCTTGGTCGCGTCGGGCCGCTAGCAGGCTTTTCGTTTCCGCATCGCCCACGCTGGAGTATTCATCCTCTAACGTTTTGCGCGCGGCGTTCAGGTGCTTGATGGCGTTGTCCAGCACCTTTACCCCCAGCAGCTTTTGGGTGGCTTCGGCAATTTCGGCTCGGTTGTCCGTCCGCACCAATTGCTCAATCCGTTCCCCGTCGAAGAAGAAATACTGGTGCAGGCTCTTAGGCAACATGCGCCCAATCACATCATCGGGATTCTTTGAGGCGGGCAGGGTTGACCAGCGGCCATCATCCCCCACGAACTGCATCGCTACATCGCTAGCGGTCTGGCTCACGTCTGCGCCCTGCTTGTACGCCTGACACGATCGCCGCACCCGATACTGCTTGCCGTCATGGTCAAAGGCCACTTCCACCCAGCAGTCCACCCGTTCCTGATCGGCGGCTTCTGCCAGTGCCCGCCGATTGACCAACTGCTCGGGTGAGGCCAACGCTGCGGTGAAACGTTCATACAGCGCCCAGGTAAAGGCATTCAGCAGCGCCGTTTTGCCCGATCCATTATTGCCGTGAATGACGGTGATGTTGCGTTCAGCGGTCTTGGCAAACGACAGCGCATGCTCCCCATGAAACGGACGAAAATTGTACAGCCTCAAACCCAACAGCTTCATTGCACCGCTTCCTTCACAATTCGCAGAATGTCGGCGTTAACCAGACCGCGATCGTTGCGATCGAGCCGATCTTTTTCAATTTCCAACACCTGCTGAATAATGCGCTGCACCTCTGGGGCAGCAGTGGCGATCGGGGCTTGCACATCTTTGGCGGTCAGTTTACTCATGGGCCTCTTCGTTGGCTGCTGGTATCTGGGCTGCCAGCCAAGCGGCATCGTCTGCGGCTAAAGATGGCACAAGCGGTTGTTCGTAATCAATCGCTAAGTGATAACGTCCTTTTTGATAAACCCGTTGTAGCAATGGCTGAAGATAGAGAACGGGTTCTGGTTCGTTGGCCATCAGCGGAATCGGAATCGGTGGAATCGGCTGCTGAAGGTTAAACCGATAAAGCTCTGCAACAGGACGATGATCACCTCGACAGATCAGAATTCGGTAATGACTCGGGGATTCACCCGACATGGGTAAGGGTTGACCACCTCGAAGTAAATCGATTTCTACTAGATGAGAAGTGCTTGCTAACACCTGGTTCCGTTTGCGTAAGTAGGCAATCCGCCCCTCACCGGGTCGTTTGTTTTTGGGCGACAGTAATTCAATGACAGTCACCACAGTCCCGGTTGCAGCCTCACGGATTTCCAGATAACGTTCTGTGACTTCCTCCGCTATCGGAACGGTCACTTTTTCTGGCTGAACCGGCAATGTTAGGGTGGTATTTGAAGCCGCAGAGATACTACTACGCTGCGTCGCGATCGCCACATCAGGAATTCCCACCAGCACCGATGCTTCATCACTGGCGAAATAGGTGCGTTTTTCAATCTCGACTCGGTATTTCTCGCTGAGATGATCAACCAGGTCATCGGCGATCGCCACAATCAATCGACTATGGACTGACGACCATAGCTCTGAGTTTTCAAGATAGGGATTCATTCCTGGAAAGGGCGATCGCATCTGCCACCATAGACTTGCTAGCGATGCTTTTATAGTAAGCGCTGTCTCGATCGGGAGCTGAATTTAGGCTGGAAAGGGGGCGATCGCAACCGATACGACGAAACAGTAGACGGTGGCGTAGAATAGAATTATCCCAGCGCGTACATGTGTTCGCCATGGTCACCACCAAAGACAGTCAAGCCACGGTCGCCTCTGAGTCAGCCGAGGTGACCCCTGAACCAGCCGCAGAGATTGTTGTCCCTCCCGGCGATCTTTACAGCGACGAACCGCAATTGGAAAGTGACTTACACTTACGGCAAATTTTGGCCTTGCTGACCAGCCTAGAGTGGCTCTGGCAAGACCGACAAGACTTTTTCGCCTCGGGTAACCTGACCATCTACTTCAGCCCCAAACAAATCAAGTCTCAAGACTTTCGGGGGCCCGACTTCTTTGTGGTGCTCGATACTGAGCGCCGCACTCGCAAAAGCTGGGTCGTCTGGGAAGAGGGTGGCAAATATCCCAACGTCATTATCGAGGTTTTGTCAGACTCCACCGCGAAGGCCGACAAGACCACGAAAAAGCAGGTATATCAAGACATCTTTCGGACGCCTGAATATTTTTGGGTTGATCCCGTCACCCTAGCGTTTGAAGGGTTTGTGCTGATGGCGGGGCAGTACGAGGCCATTGAACCTAATGCCCACGGTCATCTGCACAGCCGTCAGTTCGACCTATATTTGGGCCTCCACGAGTCTCAGCTGCGGTTCTTTACCCCTGACGGAACGCTGGTGCCAACGCCCCCCGAAGCGGCTAAATCCGCAGAGCAGCAGGCTGAACAAGCTCAGCAGCAGGTGGAACAAGCCCAGCAGCAGGCCGAACAAGCTCAGCAGCAGGCCGAACAAGCGCGTCAACAAACCGAACAAGCCCAGCAGCGAGCCGATCGCTTAGCCGCACGACTGAGAGAGATGGGCCTCGACCCTGACTCAGAATGACCTCTGCAAGCTCACATATCTAACAGGCCATAGCGCTTTTGCAAGTCGAGCAGTTGCAAGCGGGCCTCGCCCCCGTTGTCGGCCAGGTCAGCAAATTCTAGAAAGCGCTGGAGTTCTTTGCGCAATAGCGATCGCTCAGCATCCAGCGTTTTCCGCTCCAGATCGGGGGGCAGCACAATCATGTCAAAAATTTCCGCTCGCTCCTTGCCGGGCGCCGGGCGCAGCACTCGTCCGCGCCGTTGAATAAACTGTCGGGGATTGTTACTGCTGGCGAGAATGACCGCCGTCCGCGTGGCCGGAATATCCACCCCTTCATCCAGACAGCGAATCGCCACCAGCCCCTGCAATTCCCCTGACTCAAATTGTTGTCGTAGCGTTTCTCGCTCCTCCAGAGACGTTTCTGCGGTGTAGGTGTTGACGCGATAGCCCAACTCTTTACCCAATAGAGACGTCACGGCGTCTAAATGGCGAGTGGTCTCTGCAGAAACGGCATCCTCAACGCTACCATCACCGCAGTAAAGCAGCGTATGGGCAGTGTGGAGTCGAGGCTGCATCAGCGATCGCAGCGCGGTCAACTTATGGGCCGCATTGGCGATGAGCTTGGCTCGCCGCATAGATAAGGCCGCCAGCGCCGCATTCGATTCGGTATCTTCCTCTATCGACAGGGCCTGGCCGATTTTAGTCGTCAGCTCGCTGTAGCGTTGAGTTTCCGTCTCCGTCAGCTCGATTAGTAGGGGGTAGTAACGATAGCGCACCAAAGCGCCCGCCCTCAGAGCGTCTGCCAGAGTAAACTCCGGTTCTAAAACAGGACCAAAGTAATCCAGCAGGAACTGACTCCCCACATCGTCAAAATAGCGTTCGGGCGTCGCTGACAGCGCCAGTCGTAAGCCAATGGCCCGAGGCAAGCTCTCCGCTAGCTTGGGCGAGCCCAGATTGTGCGCTTCGTCGCCAATGATCAACGTCTTTTCTGGAAAGTAAGGCAATTGGGACTGAAAGGCCGTGCCGGTGAGCGTCGCGTTAGTGGTGATGACCGTGAGGAAGGCTTCTCCGTAACTGCGCAGGGTGTATAGCTGTCGCGACAGTTCGCCCTGCCAAGACTGCACGTGAGCAAAGGCTAAAATCGGCTCTAAACCGAATTTGCGACATTCCCGCCTCCACTGGTTAACCAAATGCCGATAGGGACACACGATGATCAGGGCTTGAAGCTGAATTTTTTTATACAGCGCTGCCGCGATCGCTAGCGCCGTGATCGTCTTGCCGCTGCCGGTCGCCATCTTCAGTGTGCCGCGACCCTGGTTCTTAAACCAGTTCTCTACCGCCTGCTGCTGATAGTCCCGTAAGGTAATTCCACTGGGTTTGACCGGCACTCCCTGGTGGTTCATTTCCAGCAAATTGGGGGCATAGTCCCTCGGGGCGCTGGCGGCCCGAGGTGCCGGTGTCGAGGGCAGATTGCCATCGGTTGACTGGGTCGGTGGTGTGTCAGGGCAATATTTCTGAATGAGCGATCGCTGCACCGCCTCTGGAAACGGCATCACTTCGACCTTGGCGGTGCGATTTTGCCATAACGCCTCAAATGCTTGGGCTCGCCGCCAGGCACGCTGTTCTACCCCCACTTGCCAAGATGTAAAAATCTCCAGCACCTCAAAATTGTGCTGGAGCCCGGTTTCACTCTCATTCGCTGACCCGCTGAAGGTGACTAAGTTCCCCTCAGCATCTGCGAAAATGCCCAACTTCTCGTGGTACAGCCCCCGCAGCGACTGCGGTACCGCCAACTTAATCTCCAGGAGTCCCTGGGCCAATAGCCAGGTCAATGCGGCTAGCCGTTGCTGCACTAAATCCGGCACCGCTGCCGCCTCAAAACTCCGCAGTAGCGCCCGCTGAATCACTGCATCCCGCTGCTCCAGCCCTTCAGCGATAGCGGTTACATCCGCTGCCGACAACTGGGGCGATGTGACCAACCGCATCCGTCCACCGGATTGGATGAAGGTCGTCAATCCCCTGGCTACTAGCGCCAAGGCTGAGCTGGAAAAAAACCCGACCGCGCGACTATAGGTCTTAGCCCTTTCTAAACAGGGAATATAAAAGTCTTGAACGAGGTCATCGCGATCGCTGCGATAGTCATCTTGAATCTTTAGCTCCTTGAGACTCAAGATCAATGTCCTCACAAGCCTATTTTCACGAGTATAGGCAAGCTCCCAATTACTCGGTCGCGAACTATAAAGGAATTGTCACATCCACAGTTTCCCTCATTACCTTGAGAGGATGATCAGAGCATGAAGTCCACCCTGCAAAGCAATGCCTGAATTACTAACCCCCGAAAACGTGCTCGCAGTCCGCGCTCGACTGGGCGAAGGCCCGATTTGGAACAGCGCCCGACAAGTTTTGCACTGGGTCGATGTCTACAACCGCCGCGTGCATACCTTTGACCCAGACTCCGGCGAAGACACCTACATAGAGGTGGATACGGTAGTGAGTGGACTGTTTCTAGAAGACCAGTCCCATCTCGTCCTCGCTCAGGAACATGCCATCACACGCCTCGACTTGCAAAACGGCACAACCACAACCATTGTGGCGATCGAAGTAGACAGACCGGACAATCGCCTCAACGATGTCAGGGCAGATGCTCGTGGTCGTCGCTGGATTGGCACCATGAACAATCACGAACAGCCCCATGCCAATCTCTATCGATGCGACCCCGATAATTCACTGCATCTGATGGAGACTAACCTGTCTATCTCCAATGGGCTGGGATGGAGTCCTGACCAAACCACCTTTTATCTGACTGACACGCCACGCCAAACCATCTACGCCTACGATTTTGATGTAGAGGCAGGGACGATTCGCGATCGCCGTCCTTTGATTGAACTTCTAGGCGAGTCTTTTTATCCCGATGGTCTCACGATTGACGCCGAAGGCTGTATTTGGTCAGCCATGTGGCATGGCTGGTGTGTGATTCGCTTCGATCCAAAGGGGCAGGAGATGCTGCGGGTAGCGCTCCCGGTACCACTTGTGACGTCCTGTACCTTTGGCGGCAAGAACTTGACCGACTTGTACATCACCACTGCATCAGCTGGCCTCAGCCAAGCCGAACTTAAAAAAAGCTTTCAAGCCGGTGATCTGTTCTGCCTGCATACTGACATCAAAGGCCAACCCAGCCATCCCTACATCAGACAAGGTTCGTGAAGCGTACTGTTAGCCTTTTCATGATTCGCTTGCTAACCAAGTTCTGACGGTCTCGCGAAAGGCTCGCATGACCTTGTTCCGTCCCTCAACTCGGCTGTGTTCTAAATATTTGGGTATTGCAACCTGTAACTGCAATCCAGGAAATGAAGGGCTTTCCGTCACTTCCACATAGCCGCCATCTTGCCGTTGATAAATCCGAATTTCACTCCCTACACGACGCCATAGTTCCGGGATGCCCAGTGCTGCATAGGTTTCAGGATGACTGCGAGACGTGATGTCAATTTCCAAAGCCAAATTGGGCGGTGGGTCAACGGTCAAATCGAGACGCTTCTTCCCACGAATTGCGGCTTCATTTTGAATGTAAAAGCACTGGTCGGGCTCAATCCCCTTGAGCCTGCCCTGATGTTTGAACGTGGTTGAGCCTAACGTGCGGAATTCAATATCCAGTTCTTCCAGCAGCGCTTTGAGCAGATCGCCAATAATCTCCTTATCATCTTCATGCTCGGGCAGCGGAGCCATAATTTCCAACAGACCATTGTCATAAGCGATGCGAGTGCCCCGATGTTCGCCGAGTTCTTCGAGAATGGCTTCAAATTCCGACCAGCTGACATCATGCAGCAGCAAACGCTGACCAGAAGGAACATCCAGCTGTCGTAGTTGTAGGGTCACCATAATCGGTTTAGAACCTGTGCTCGCTTGTCCTAGCCTGCCAGCTTAGCCTTCACCAGAGCTTGGACTTTGCCACCATCCGCACGACCTTTGAGTTCCTTCATGGCAGGCCCCATGACCTTACCCATATCCTTCGCAGAGGACGCGCCTGTTTTCGCAATCAGTCTATCAACAACCGCTTCGATTTCCTCATCCGCAAGCTGACTGGGCAGATATTCCTCAATGATGGCTAGCTCAGCCGCTTCTTGCGCCGCCAGATCTTCACGCCCTGCATTGGTGTATTGCGTAATGGCGTCTTTGCGCTGCTTGGCTAGCTGAGTCAAGACTTCGAGATCTTGTTCTTCCGTCAGGGCATCTTGACCGCTGGCGCGTACGGTACTTTCTTTCTCAATAATGACCTTTTTGATACTGCGAACCGTTTCAAGCCGCACCTTATCCTTCGCTTTCATAGCGGCTTTGATATCGTCGGTGATGCGATCTTTGAGACTCATAATCTTGCCTAACAGCGACTTGCCACACTCTATCCTAGCGATCGCGCTGCATCTCGTGCGCTCTTCCGGCCTAAAAATTAGAGTTGTTCAATGCGGAAGGTAAAAGGGCGATTAGGGAAAACCCTGGTCGTCGTGACTGGGAGAATTGATGTAAGCGGTATGTTGAGGTTCAAGCTAACTGTACATAGCAAGCCGCAGTTAGGTTCGCATTGGATAGATCGCTGAAGCTTTGATAGGTCAGGACTTCCGGTTCTGCCTTCTGCCTTTTTCCTTCTGCCTTTCGCTATAGATGACCAGTATCGGACACCTGAAATGGATTACTTTTTGAGTCTGCTGTTGAGTTTAGGAATGGGGATGGAGGCTGCCGCCCATGCAATCGCGCAGCCTCGGCCGGCAACCATTACGGTGGCTGAGGGATACCTGACTCCGTTGAATGCGGCAGCGATTGAGCAACGATTAGCTGATTTACCTGGCTGGGAAACCGATGGTGAGGCACTCCTCCATACCCGCACATTTGAGGATTTTGTAGCCGCGATCGCTTTTATCAATCAGCTAGTGGAGCCTGCGGAAGCGCTGGGCCACCATCCTGACATCACCATCAACTACAACCGCGTCTCCCTGGAACTCACCACCCATGATGCGGGAGGCATTACGGAGCTAGATTTTCAGCTCGCAGAAAAAATCGCGCAGCTTTAGTGCCTCTCCTTGGCTAAGAAACCGCCCCTTGTAATAGCTGCTGAGACTCCGAACGACCGACCAGCATCAGTTGTCGCGCATGGACAAAGGTGAGAATAGCCGTGACGGTACCCAGCAAACTTAAGGGAATGGCCACGATGGCTAGCTCTGGAGGCATCCCCCAAACAAGCGCAGGGGTAGGATATTGACCAAAGATTAGCATGGCCATCAGTAGGCTGACGCCAGGAAAGGTGAGGCAGCTGGCACTGCCGATGGATGTAAACCAAAACCAGTTTTTCTTGCGACGCACCAGCATCAGGATTTGGCTCACCAGCATGGAGAAGAAAATGGAACCCACAAACAGGAGAACGCTACTGACAAAAACGAGAACTTCTGTTGCGTCAAATAGCTCAGCGTGATGATAAGTCAGGAACCAGGCCGCAAAGGCGATCGCCCCAATCATCAGATTCAGCCCAATGGCGACGAGGGGTGAACTGGTATCGCCCACCAATAGATCCTTCCAGAGGGATAACCGTTGCGATCGCGCCACCTGTGCATGACGAAACCGAGCCCAGTCCTGTAAAGTTTGGCGATTGGAGGTGAGGGCGATCGCCAGGGGCACGAAGTAAAGCAAACTCAAGAGTACGATCAAGATGACATACTCAAAGGCGTCAAAATCTCTAGAGCTACTGTGGCTCAGCGTTAGCATGATGCCCATGAATAAGCCGGTAAGCAGGTAGCTATAGCCACGTTTCAGTAAGGTAATGGTGGCATTATTAAAGCGTCGCTGAATAGCGTGACCCAGGATCGCATACCAGCCTATGGCATGAACCACCGTCAGGATGGTGTATTCCACAAAGTTGATGCGGAAGATGCCCAAAGCCATGTTGACCTCTGTGCCTAAATCGAGCACTGTCTGGGGCAGGAAATAGGCATAGCTCATAAAGGGAGACAGCAGCACAAACCACATGAAAGGGTTGGAATCCGTGTGTTCGGGAAACTGAGACGCCAAGGTCATCAGCCAGAACATCCAATTGAAGGCTATGACACCAGCGGCCAGCAGCCACGGTTGGAGCGCCAGCAGCATGTGATGGGAGGTAGACAGGCTGAAGAGTAAAGCGACCAGGTAAAAAACCAAGGTTTGGGCCATGAGTGCCACATAAAAGCCCAATAGATAGCCAGCCCCATAGCCCGCCCCCAGCCCCGCAGCGATATGAAACGGTAGGATGAGCGCGATCGCCAAGTACAGGCAAATGGGGACCCCCATAATTTTGCCGCCTAAGACGGTGAGCGCCGAGCGGGGGCTGAGGCGAATAAAGTTCAGTGTGCCGCGCTGTTTTTCGTTCGCTAAATTGTTGGCCAGTAAAAAGACCCCCACCCCCATCAACGGAAAAACAATCGTCATCGTCAGGGCGTTGAAAATGTCACCAAACCAGAGGGGCCAAGCAACCTGATAGGCTTGCTTATCAGGCGTGAGGAGACAGGATTTACCGTAGCGGACGGTGTCTTCTTGGGTATTCAGGCAGTAGCGGTTATTTCTTTCCGCGATCGCAACCCGTGGCACCTGCACGGTGAACTCCTCCCGACCAGGCCGATACAGGGTCAAATTAACGCGCGTGTCGATGAGCGCAATATCCTTCGGTGACATTCGATAAATGTGTTCCGTTCCTTTAATCAGATCATTGACCTGTTTCAGGTGAGCCCAAAAATTCTCTTCATGGGTGCTATCCGTGGGATATCGCTCGTCAATGGCAATATCATTGATGGCAATCAGGCGATCGCCTACCTGAAGCTGCTCCACAGCCGCCTGCCCAAAGGCATCATTACCGCGCACAGTTGGGAGAGTCTCAAGGCGACTGATAAAAACACCTGAAATTTCAACCTGCTCCCGATTCGCTGCCTCCGCAGGTAGGGCTTCTTGCTGGACAGTCATGGCGAGCGACGACAGCCTATCCCAGGAAATTTGAGGATAGGTCGCAAGGTGCATGTCATCTGTGATGACGCCTCCCGGTAGCGACACGGCAAACCCAATGAGCATGACGAATTGAACCAGCACCGAAATACCCACAGCGGCAAGTACCGGAAACCATTTCAGGCGTCCCTTCAGTTCTCGCAATAGTTGCGGATTGAAATCGCCGAGGCGATCAAACACAGCCGCCCCCAGATTTGTGATTACGTTGGCACCTGGCATGGGTTATCTCCAAGAACTAAGGGAAAAAGCATGATCAAGAGCAAAGGGGGGATGAGTCATCCTTCCAGTCAAGCCAGGCACACTAGGTTGCCTGGGTATGTCCGATTTTGAAAAAGATGTCTTCTAAACTTTCTTGCACACAATGGAATTCATAGAGGGGGATTTGGGCCTCGACAAGGGCTCGTAGGAGGTCAGCAGCGTCATCATCACTGCCTGTAAAGTTAACTTTCACTTTGCCCGCAGTCGTATCCGTTTCAAATTCTGTGACGCTGTTCCAATGGGTCAGTTCCATTTGCAACGCTTTGAGCGAACCCCGCGTCCCGATAACAATTTGCTGCTGGCTCAGACGCTGATAGAGCTGCTCCAACGGGGCACTCTCCACCAGATAGCCAAATTCCAAAATGCCAACTGCCGTACAGAGTTCCGCTAAATCACTGAGCACGTGTGAGGAAATCAGAATGGTCATGCCCAGGCTATGCAGATTACGAACAACCTGACGAAAGTCCTGCCGTGCAATGGGATCTAGACCCGAAACAGGCTCATCTAAGAGCAAAATCGATGGGGTATGAATGACCGTACGGGCCAGCCCCAAGCGCTGTTTCATCCCACGCGACAGGCTGGTAATCAGGCTATGGCGCTTGTGTTCTAGATTCACCAGCTCCAAAACCTGTTGAATGCTGCGGAGGCGATGCTGCCCTTTCAGGTGATACAGACGCGCAAAGTAGTCTAAATAGTCCCAAACGTTGAGATCTTCATATAGGGGAAAGTCATCAGGCAAATAGCCGATCTGCCGCTGGAGATGCGGCTGCGGTCGGCTGTAATCCAACTGTTCTCCCTGGAGAAAAACCTCCCCAATGGTGGGCGACTCCGCCATGGCTAGCAGACGAATGAGCGTTGTCTTGCCAGCCCCGTTGGGGCCAATCAGACCGTAGACAGCGCCCGCTTCAATATCGAGTTCCACTTCACGTAGAACCGTTTGGCGATCGAACCGTTTGGTCAATCGCTGGGTATGGATGGCTAAAGATGCATTCATGAAGCTAAAGGACGGCTAGTGTGAGCAGGTGTGAGGATGACGCTGACTGACCATCACAACCATGGGTTCTGTCCTGTCGATACTAGAAACCCTGATCTGTCTGTACTGACTCGCTCGCGGGGGACTTCGTTGACTGCATGGGCTTTAGGGAGAAGCTACAGGGAGCTTACCCAGGCAACCTGACATAGATAACACTGCCGTCGCGTACTTTTGCGGAGACACTGACAACTTTTTTCCCAAATGAGTCGAAAACTAGTGGTCTGTCAGTGTTGACGCGGCACTAGGGCGCGTCATCAACTAAACTCGAAGGCCTTTCGGTATCAGCATTGCCGCGCCCGCTTGGTAAAACTAGCTAGGGGCTGAACCGCTTTCAGCATGAGGATTCAGGCTCTAAATGATGACAGCCCCTCGACACCGAAAGGGCTGTGAAATGTTTCTATAGCCGGGACTGCGGACAGTCGGAGAATGCTAACGTCATTGCAAATCCCATCATCTTAGGTTGGGATCTACCCTGCCCAGATAGAATGTTCTGGATCTGCTCCCTGTGTCCTCTGGAAAAAGCCTATGCCGCGTCGTGAAGATTTGAAGAAGATCCTGCTGATTGGGTCAGGGCCAATTGTGATTGGTCAAGCCTGTGAGTTTGATTATTCCGGCACCCAGGCCTGCAAGGCACTGCGGGAAGAAGGCTATGAAGTGGTACTGATTAACTCGAATCCGGCCACCATCATGACGGATCCGGAAACCGCCAACCGCACCTACATCGAGCCCCTCACGGCTGACCTCGTCACTAAAGTCATCGAGCAAGAAAAGCCAGATGCCCTGTTACCCACTATGGGTGGCCAAACCGCTCTGAATCTGGCTGTTGAGTTAGCGAAGAGCGGTGTTTTAGACAAACACGGTGTGGAACTGATCGGTGCCAAGCTAGCGGCCATTGAAAAAGCGGAAGATCGCAAGCTGTTCAAAGAAGCGATGGAGCATATCGGCTTGCAGGTATGCCCCTCCGGCTTGGCCGAAACGATGGCTGAGGCGAAAGCGGTGGCGGCTGACATTGGCTCATTTCCGCTGATTATTCGGCCCGCATTCACTTTGGGCGGAGCGGGGGGGGGCATTGCCTACAACCAAGAAGAGCTGGAACGCATTGCTTACTCTGGTTTAGACGCGAGCCCCGTTTCGCAAATCCTCGTGGAACAATCCCTCCTCGGGTGGAAAGAGTACGAATTAGAGGTGATGCGGGATCTCGCCGACAACGTGGTGATCATTTGCTCCATTGAAAACGTGGATCCCATGGGGGTTCATACGGGCGATTCCATCACCGTCGCACCGTCGCAAACCCTGACCGACAAAGAATATCAGCGGCTGCGCGACGCCTCAATCCGGATCATTCGTGAAATTGGCGTGGAAACGGGCGGATCCAACATCCAGTTTGCAGTGAACCCCATTGACGGGACGGTTATTGTGATTGAGATGAACCCTCGGGTATCTCGGAGTTCGGCGCTGGCTTCTAAAGCAACCGGCTTTCCCATTGCTAAATTTGCGGCCAAGCTCGCGATTGGATACACCCTCGACGAGATTTCTAACGACATTACGAAGAAGACGCCAGCCAGCTTTGAACCCACCATTGACTACGTGGTGACCAAGGTTCCCCGGTTTGCCTTTGAAAAGTTTCCGGGGACAGAACCGATCTTGACGACCCAGATGAAGTCGGTCGGTGAAGCGATGGCCATTGGCCGCACCTTTCAGGAATCCTTCCAAAAAGCGTTGCGATCGCTGGAAACAGGCCGCGCCGGTTGGGGCTGTGATCGCAAGGAATCGCTCCCGAACCTCTCGAATGTCCGGGCGAAGCTGCGCACACCGAGCCCAGAACGTATTTTTGCCGTTCACCATGCCATGCAGTTGGGGATTGATCTCCAGGAAATCTATGAACTGACGGCGATTGACCCCTGGTTTCTGCACAAATTTGCGGCTCTATTGGAAACGGAAAAGTGGCTAAAACGTACGCCGCTCCAATCCCTGACTGCAGACCAAATGCTGGCGGTCAAGCAGCAGGGCTTTAGCGATCGCCAAATCGCCTTTGCTAATAGCACGACGGAAGATGAGGTGCGGCAGCTACGGCAGTCCTTAGGCGTGCGCCCCGTATACAAAACTGTTGACACTTGTGCGGCGGAATTCGAGGCCTACACCCCTTACTATTACTCCACCTACGAAATGGAAAGTGAGGTTCTCCCCAGCGATCGCCGCAAGGTGATGATTCTCGGCGGCGGCCCGAATCGCATTGGGCAAGGCATTGAATTTGACTATTGCTGTTGCCATGCCTCCTTTGCGCTCCAGGCAGATGGCTTTGAAACCATCATGGTGAACTCCAACCCGGAGACCGTTTCCACTGACTATGACACCAGCGATCGCCTCTACTTTGAACCGCTTACGAAAGAGGATGTCCTGAATATCATCGAAGCGGAACAGCCCGAGGCCATTATTGTGCAGTTTGGTGGGCAGACGCCGTTGAAGTTGTCGGTACCGCTGCAAGAGTATTTGAATTCGGAGTTTGGAGTTCGGAATTCGGAAGGAGAGGATCAGGCGTCAGAAGGCTCCACCCAAATCTGGGGCACGCCGCCGGATTCCATTGACATGGCAGAAGACCGTGAGCGTTTTGAGCAGATCTTGCAAGAGCTGGATATTGTGCAGCCGTCTCACGGCATTGCTCGCAGCTACCATGAAGCGCTGAGTATTGCTCGACAGATTGACTATCCCGTGGTGGTGCGCCCGAGCTATGTGCTGGGTGGGCGGGCTATGGAAATTGTCTACGCTGATAGTGAACTTGAGCAGTACATGACCTATGCCGTCCAGGTCGAGCCGGAACACCCCATTCTGATTGACAAGTTTCTCCAGAACGCGGTCGAGGTGGATGTGGATGCGATCGCGGATCAAGCTGGCAATGTCGTCATCGGCGGCATTATGGAGCATATTGAGCAGGCCGGAATTCACTCAGGTGATTCAGCTTGCTCCATCCCGACGGTGAACCTTTCTGCAACGGCTCTCGATATCATTCGCGATTGGACGGTCAAACTAGCTCAGCGTCTACAGGTCGTTGGCCTGATGAACATTCAGTTTGCCGTTAAAGGCGATCAGGTTTATATCCTGGAAGCCAATCCCCGAGCTTCGCGAACAGTGCCTTTTGTGTCCAAGGCGACGGGGCTACCCCTGGCAAAATTAGCAGTTCAGGTGATGTCGGGCAAAACCTTGGCAGAACTCGGTGTGACCGAGGAGGTTATCCCTAGCTATATTTCCGTGAAGGAGGCGGTTCTTCCCTTTGAGCGTTTTGCGGGCACTGACACCATCCTAGGGCCAGAGATGCGATCGACCGGCGAGGTGATGGGCATTGATGTTGACTTTGGGAAAGCCTTTGCCAAAGCTGAACTGGGTGCGAGTCAGCGACTACCGCTCTCTGGCACAGTGTTCATTTCGATGAACGATCGCGATAAGGAAGCGGTGGTTTCCGTCGCTCAGGAACTGGTGGATTTGGGCTTCAAACTCATTGCTACTAGCGGGACACGCCAAACGCTCCAGCAGCATGACCTGACCGTCGATGGTGTACTCAAAGTGCATGAGGGACGGCCTCACATTGTTGATCTCATTAAAAATCAACAAATTCAGCTCATTATCAATACGCCCCTAGGAAACAAAGCCAAACAGGACGATCGCGCGATTCGCCGTACCGCACTGGCCTATAAGATCCCTACCATCACCACCATCACCGCTGCCCGAGCCACCACCGCTGCCATTCGCTCCCTCCAGAAGGAGGTGCTCACGGTCAAGGCCATTCAGGATTATCTGCAGCGCTAAATCCTAGGGGATGAGCTTCGACGTGAGCACTCGATTCGGCTGAGCTCATCGTCGAGGCCAGCCGAACGGTGGATGAGTAGATGAGTAGCCGAATCGAGTGCTGCAATAGCTCACTGGCTTTGAGTAGCACAACGTCTTGCGATATAGCTTTGCTAGCTAACGATCCCAGTCAGCGGCTATCAGAACCTCGAATCAGCATCAGAAAATTCCTTTAGTCCGCTGCACTGGGTTTGTTAGACAGTGCCTAAATATAATGGGTCATGAGAACTTAGAATCAGGTTATAAAATACCGACGACCATCTTTTTTAGGCTTAAACAAATGATATTGAGCTTCTCTTCCAGCCAAACGCGCACATCCTAACTCAAATGCCGTTTCAATATCAACATTATTACCGATCGCCTGATAAAAAGCAGCAGCAAACTCGATAGCATCTCTATCACCCACAGAACCAGCAGTTGAAACCACAAAGTCAATTTCTTCGGCTATTTCTTCTCCAATAGACGAATTTCCGTTTAGAAATACAAGTTGAACCTTATCTCTAAAAATGGAAATCAATTTACAAAACTCCTGCGCTGAAATTACTGCTGAGTGTCCTTGCTGATCTTCTAATACCAGTCCTTCATTTACCGACATACCCGCAAAGTGAAATATATCTGGTTGATGCTCAATAAGAAGAGATTGTAAGTCACTTTTTCTAACTCCAACTTCTAGTGTGAACTCAAATGCTGAGCTAAATTTTGAATTGCGCAGACCTTCTCTTACCTGTCTTATTTCATCACTGATACGCAAACGAGAAGTATCTACAGGGTTAGCAGTAGTAAACAATATTTTTACTCTCTTCTGCTGAACCTGCTCGTGAACGGCTTGTCCTAAATTCTTGACCTGCGTTTGAACTCTCGCTATTTCTGTAGTGACTCCATGTTGAGCGTTTGCTAATTCATTTAGTACATCTGAGCGAATCGTACTCGTAATTCTTTGTATAAGAATTTCATTATCTCTATCTGATCGTATAGCCTGAATTCGTCTAAGGAAGGCATACGATAAAGCAAAAAGCAAAAATACTGGAATTAAATTCGTGATGATACCAAGCAAGAAATCTCGTACAAGGTCGTTAGTTATAAAAGAAGGAATAATGAAATAGGATGCACTTAACAGAATAATGGCAATAGCACTTGACCAAAAGGCCAATTTGTCAACTTCTTTCCATAAGGCTTCTTCACGTCTTTTATCGGTCATAGCTATTAAATAAATCTGTGGGCATTAATCTGTGGGCATTATATAAATTCTTCCAAACCTCATTGGAATAAGCTTTGGGATCAGGTGCCAACCAAATATCTTGTAACTGCACTTCCCAGCAACTAAGCTGTCTAACAATCTTATTAGACAGACAGTTTCCGTATATTGCCCCTTTCAGGGATGATATGCGGAAACTAGCAGCATATTATCCCTGAAAACGAAGATCGCAAGAAACTTTCTGCATATCATCCAGATTTGGGTGGATCGCAAGAAACTTTCCACCCTATTATCGGATATAGTACACATAGACTATTTGGTGATATTTGCTACGGGGTGTACTGAACGTGATTGAGCCTCCTACTCGGCAAAAACCCAAGAAACTGTTAGAGCAGGTGCGTGACACGATGCGCCTGAAGCATTATGCTTACCGCACAGAAGAGACCTATTTGCAGTGGATTAAGCGGTACATTCTGTTTCATGGCAAGCGTCATCCTAAAGATATGGGACGCCTCGAGATCGAGTCCTTTCTAACCGATCTAGCTGTAAATCAGAACGTTGCAGCCTCCACTCAAAATCAAGCTCTCAATGCAGTGCTGTTTCTGTATCACAAGGTTTTAGGAATTGAAATTGATGGCATCAACGCTGTTCGGGCGAACCCACCGCGCAATTTGCCTGTGGTTTTAACCAAGGCAGAAGTTGGAGCGGTTATTCCGAAAATTGATGGCCATCATCAACTTGTAGTCAAGCTTCTCTATGGCAGTGGTTTACGGCTTTCCGAAGCGTTGCGATTGCGCGTTAAAGATCTTGATTTTGCTCAACAGCAACTCATCATCAGAGACGGTAAGGGGCGGAAAAATCGGGTGACAATGCTGCCAACCAGCATCATTTCAGAACTCCAGGATTATTTAGTCGGTATTCGGCGGCAACACCAACAAGATTTAGGGCGTGGTTTTGGTTCGGTCTATCTACCCTTTGCCCTAGAGCGTAAGTACCCAAACGCCAATCGGGATTGGATATGGCAATACGTTTTCCCATCTGGTCGAATTGTAAAAGATCCTCGTAGTGGAGAAATGAGACGACACTATCTACATGAAAGTGGTGTTCAAAAAGCTCTCAAGCGGGCCGTACGGCAAGTGGGAATTAGCAAAAAGGTTGGTTGCCACACGTTTCGCCATAGCTTTGCAACTCATCTGTTAGAAAACGGCTACGATATCCGCACGATTCAAGAACTGTTGGGTCACAAAGATGTCAAAACGACAATGATTTATACTCACGTTCTCAATCGTGGGGGTCGAGGTGTTAGAAGTCCGTTGGATATTGTTTAACCGATACGGTTAAACTGCTCGATCGCTTCTTGTACTATCTCTTCCACAGCGGAGAATGATTCTAGGCGGGGAAGAGAAAGGCTGGCTACCTCCCAAATCCTGTTATGGGATTTGGGGAACTATGCAGAATTTGTTGGGTCAACCGATTCCTTCCTAGATTCAGCAACGCTGAACTGAGTTCAAAGCTCCCTAGGTTTACGGCATTTAAGGGAACCATACAGCACTTGATGCTAACGATAATTATCTCCAACACCTCCTGTCCCTCTCACACCCACTGCTCCCTTACTCCCCCACTCCCTTGCCACATCACTCCCCTACTCCCTTCATCTCTCCTGAATCAATGGCGACAGTCGTGAAGAAGGGATAAGCTGAGTCAGCAACCCCCCCTCAAGTTCCATTTGAGATTCTCGCTATGGTGCGATCGCGACGATGGTTTACCCATACCTTAGTGCTAACAACGGCAGGAACTGCCTTAGCCTGGTTGCCACGAAGCCGCGCCCAAGCCCAAGCTGACGCTCCTGTTGTAGTCGCTACCACTGAGGCTTTTCTACGCGCGATTGGCCCTAATCGAACAATTCAGCTACTGCCGGGTGAGTTCACTGTGTCGGACATGCCCCCAACCTGGCGAAGCCCTCATGCGCGTTTTGAACCTGTCTTTGATGGCTATGAACTCGTCATTTCGGAGATTGAAAATCTGCGCATCGTGGGGGCTGACAACACGCTCTCACGACTGCTGACTCGTCCCCGCTATGCTGACGTGCTGAAGTTCTTCAACTGCCGCAATATCAGCTTTGATAATTTGGAACTCGCCCACACCATGGATGCGGGTACCTGCCGAGGGAGCGTCCTGGCCTTTGCCAACTGCGAAACCGTGGCGATCGATCGCTGTGTTTTATTCGGCAGCGGCACCCACGGGATCGAGGCTGAGGGGTTAAGCAACCTTACCTGTACTGAGTCCATTATTCGCGACTGTACCTACGGTATTCTTTGCTTCAATCAGGTTAGTCAGGCCCGGTTTGAGCGCTGCCAGTTTTTTCAAAATCGGGGTTTCTCTATGATTGACCTCCTCAACTGTGAGCAGGTCAAATTTCTTGACTGTCGGATGTACGACAATGCTCATGTTCCGGAGCTTGCGCTCATTGGCAATGACTTCATGTTCAACGTCATGAACAGTAAGGATATTGAACTGGTACAGAGTCAGCTGCACCACAACCGCATACGGCATCTAGCGCCCTATGCCGGGGCGATCGCCATTCTCAATACCAGCATTGAAGAAAATTCGTTTGCGCCTAACAGCCTGTATCCGACGGACGATACCTATCAAAGTACTCCATTCTGCCCGGTGTAAGGGCTGACAGGCGATCGTGTATGGCTAAAAGTGGAAAGGCATTTGCAGGTTCGCGTCAACTCCGGCGAGGCATCGGGTATTTGAGTGCCGTTGCAGGTCTTGCCCTTGGCTATCGCTTGCTGATCGTATTGATTTATCAAATCCCACTACCGATGGGCATTGCTGTCCATCCTATCTGGCCGCCAGCAGCCTATACAGAACTATCGCTGCTATTGTTTGGCCTCAAGTTTTGGCCTGCGGTGACTTTGGGGTCTTTGCTCAATAGTGCCCTGTCTGGCAGTGATGCTGGGGTCAGTGTCATGGCTGCGATGAACAATACCTTGCAGGCTGTCCTGGCCGTGTGGTTACTCCGACGAGTCGATTTTTCGCTCCGCATTGACCGTATCCGCGATGTCGGCTCCCTTTTATTCCTAGGTGCGCTGATTCCGTCTACTCTCAGCGCCACGATTGGGATGCTCACCTGTTGCCTGGCCAACATGACGAGCTGGAGTGATTTTGGCCTCAGCTGGTTTACCTGGTGGATGGGGAATGTGGGCGGAATTTTGATCTGGGTTCCCACCATTCTGATATTGCTGGAGTATCCCCACAAACTCTTTATCCGTCAGGACTATAGTTTGCTTTGGGTAATGAGTCTTTCCCTCATGTGTTGGTCAGTATTGGCCGCCCCCTATCGCATGGCGATCGCGCCTTTTCCTTTGGAGTATTTGCCTTACACTTTAATTCTGTTGGGAGCGATCCGATTCGGACGTCCTGGAGCGGCCCTCTCAATTTTGATCACAACGGGCTTCGCCGTTTGGGGATTTATTCAGGAACAAGGCCCCTTCTTTCTTTCAACGGAGCCACAATTCGCAATTTTGGCACTCCAGGCCTATGTCTGCGTGGTTGTCATCACGGTGTTGGCCCTGACCGCCAGTGTTGAAGAACTGGAAAAAGCTCGCCTGGAATTGCAAGCTGAACAGGAAAAGTCGGAGCAACTCTTGCTGAATATTTTGCCTCAGCCGATCACCACACGCCTGAAGCAGGACAATCACACGACTATCGCCGATCACTTTGCTGAAGCGACCGTTCTCTTCGCCGATATTGTGAACTTTACCCGTCTTTCAACCGAACTGTCAGCCCAGGAGTTAGTCGCTTGGCTCAATGAAATTTTTTCTATCTTTGATGATTTGGCCGATAAGCACGGCCTCGAAAAAATCAAGACGATTGGTGATGCCTATATGGTGGCGGGTGGATTGCCAGAACATCGCGACGACCATGCGATCGCGATCGCGGAAATGGCCCTGGATATGCAGGCCGCACTGATGGAATTTCGCCAGAAACACGATCGCCCCTTTACGATGCGAATTGGCATTAATACTGGCCCGGTGGTTGCTGGCGTGATTGGTAAGCGCAAATTTATTTATGACCTCTGGGGCGACACGGTCAATACGGCCAGTCGGATGGAGTCTTCCGGGATTGCGGGCGAAATTCAGGTCACCCCCAGAACCTATGATGTACTCCAGCATCGCTATCACTTTGAAAAACGAGGGAGTGTCGCGGTGAAAGGAAAAGGTCAGATGGAGACTTATCTACTCCGCGAACGGAAAGAGGTGCAACTGGGGGTGTAGGGTCAGCTGAGAAAGGGGAATGATGCCGCTCTAGACGCCTCAGTTACGAGCTGGATAGACGCTGTACGGTTTTGCCTTTGAGGCGTGCGTGGGTTTGGGCCAGGATGGTGGGAATTTTCTCGGCGTGGGGGCTTTGGGCGATCGCAGCCCGTAAATCGAGCCCATGTAATGCCTCGGCTTGACTACCCGGAAACCAGTGACCGCCATTCCCCAAAAGGTTATAGCGGGCCTCGGCATACTCCTGCATATCAAAGGCTTCCAGCAAATTGTAGAGCCACAGGATAATGGGGATATTGATGTTGCCGGGGGTCTTGTCGGGACTGGGCAATCCGACTTTCCAGGTGCGCAGCCAGTCCTGACCTAAGGCATCAATGGCTGCCTGCTCCAACTTAGTCAGGATAGGCGGGAGAACCGTATCGGCTTGATCGAGGAAAGGCACGACTTTCAGGTGCTCGTCAAAATCAGAGGGCTGCGCCGCGCCTAAGCTCAAGGTGTGGACTTGGGGATGGCTGAGACAAAACAGATCGTTGAACACCATTGGACTCAGGGGCGCACAGAGATCCACGAGTTTTGGTGGCGGACTGTAGAGGTGTCCCCCTTTATCCGTAGGACTAATGATGAAGACCCCCATATCCTGCTGGGTTGCCGCCGCGATCGCCGGCCAGTTGTCTTGATTGATGTAGTACCAGTGCAGGTTGACATAGTCGAACTGCCCCGTCTCAATAGCGCTGACGATCACATGGGTGGGGCCGTGGGTCGAGAACCCAATGTGACGAATCCGACCCTGTTGCTGATACTTGCGAGCTTCGTCTAAACACCCCCCAGGACGAATCGTTTCTTCTAACAATTCCAGCGTGTTGATGCCGTGGATGCCCAGTAGGTCAATGTAGTCGAGCTGTAGATTCTGAAGGGACTGCTTCAGCGTCATCCGAAAGGCACTGGGATCGGGCTTCGGGGAAACCTTGGTTTGAACAATGAGTTTTTCGCGGGGCAGCTGCGGCAGCACTTTCCCTAACTGCACTTCAGAGGTTCCATAGCCACGAGCGGTTTCAATATGATTGATACCGACTTCTAGCGATCGCCGAATGGTGGCGTCTAAGTTTGCTTGATTTTTACGCGGAATTTCCCACTGCGGAACGTCTTTCCAGGAGTGCTGATAGCGCATCCCCCCGCAGGAGAATACAGGCATCTGTAGTTCAGTGCGGCCAAAACGTCGGTATTGCATTGTGTAGGAAAAAAACAACAGCCACTAAGAGGTGTGCTTACCCATCCTAGCGGTTATCCATGGAGACACAAGCATCCATAGAGACGCAATGAATGCGTCTCTATGGATGCTTGAATAGAGCTTACAGGCTGCGAACACTCGCTTCGCCGTCCTTGATTTCGCCGACCAAGACTTCCGTCGCAACGCCCACAAAGAGACCATTTTCCAAGACGCCAGGAATATTGTTCAGCGTTTTTTCCATCGTAGCGGGATCGGCGATCGCATCAAACTTGGCATCCAGCACCATGTTGCCTTGGTCAGTAATGACGGGGCCATCCTTTTTGACCCCCATGCGAAGCTCAACAGCTGCCCCGAGTGCTTCCAAAGCACGGGTAACGGGCGCAACTGCCATCGGTAGCACCTCCACTGGGAGGGCAAATGTGGAGCCAAGCTGGTCGACCAGCTTGGAACTATCTACCACGACAATAAATTTTTTCGCCAACCCATCCACGATTTTTTCGCGGGTGTGAGCCGCACCGCCCCCCTTGATAAGATTGAAATTGGGATCAACTTCATCAGCACCATCGATCGCCAGGGCAATGGTGTCCACTTCATCCAGTGTCGTGAGGGGAATGCCGTGTTTTTTAGCCAGCACGGAAGCCTGGAAAGAGGTGGGAACCCCTTGAATATTCTGCAACTCGCCGGAAGCCAAGCGCTCACCAATAAATTGAATGGCAAAGGCCGTCGTTGAACCCGTCCCGAGGCCAACAACGGTATCTGAGGTAACCTGAGCGGCTGCGGCTCGGCCCACTTCCTGCTTCATCAGCTTTACCGGATCCATCTCAGCCATGGTGCTTTCTCCTGGGAATCATCTGTCCGGTAATAGCATGACCGAAAGTGGGTACCGTTTCTAGCCCTGATTAGGTTTCAACACTCTGAGTTTGCAACAGAATAGTGTCTTCCGGTGTCTCCCCAACGAGCAAAATGTCAACAGTAATGTTGCCGACCCGAAAGACGCGGACAGCCTGGCAGTGATGTTTGAGATAGCGTGCCAACGTATGGTGTTGCTGGGCGATCGCCTTGCCCTCGTCACCATATCCCTGACAACGCTTATCCACCTGGTTCATCAGGTCATCCAAGGTAATCTCGTGAATCGCGACCCCATCGGCACGATGGAGTGAGCGACGAATGTCAGAGGCTTCCGTTGTTCTAAGTGTCCAAGTAGGAATCGTCCAAGGAGCTTCAGTTTCACTGGGAAACCATAGCCCTCGAATCAGGGCGCTTATTTGAATCACGATTTCCGGGCTGTTAGGCATGAAGCGGGCTGTCGGTACATTGGCTTTAGTATTTAGTATTACGATTCAAAGCGGGATTGGCCACAGGGAGAACTCACCTGGGCAAATCATACCGGATCCTTCTTCGATCCCCGCAGTTACTGTGTGACTCTGGTGCAACTGCTAGCTAAACATCACTCCATCAAGCAATACAGCTCCATCGCTATGGCAAGCCGCAGTTAGGTTCGCATGGGATCGATCGCTGAAGCTTTGATAGGTCAGGACTTCCGGTTCTGCCTTCTGCCTTTTTCCTTCTGCCTTTCGCTATATTTGCGCATAGCCAAAACATCCACACACCTATAAACCCCGTCCACTTTGAGAACTATAGTTTTATGTCGCTTCTGAGAAATCTCTCCTAGCCTCTTCTTGGTAAGGAGAGGAACCGGCAAGCTCCATAAGCCTCTCTTTATCAAGGCTACTAAGTACACACATCGCGGCCCTCTCCCCCTCAGTCCCCCTCTCCCAAAAATGGGCGAGGGGGAGGCCAGACAAAGCTTTCCGACTCCCCTTCGCCCGTTCTGGGAGAAGGGGTTGGGGGATGTAGAGCTATGCTCTTCCCGAAGGGTGGGGAAAGCCCGTACAGCAAGAGGTTCAGGACTTATGTGTACGTAGTAGCTTTACCAGGGAGAAGTGCCGCAGGCGGTGAGGCTTTCCGAAACAGAAAACTTGAGTTCTGCATCTGGATAAGGTTTAGTTCACTAGGGCGCGTCATCAATTAAAGCCAGAATGCTTGCGGTGTAAACATTGCCGCGCCCGCTCTGCAAAATCAGCTAGGGGCTGAAACGTTCTCTGCACAAGGACTTGATCGTTAAAAGATGACAGCCCCTAGCTTCCATCCCCCATGACAGAGCACTACTGCGTTTCCCCAATGAGGGTGAAAGCGGCCCAGTTCACTGGATTCGGATACTTCTCCAGAGTATCCAGCATGGCCAGGCGCAAGGCCGAGGCTTTGTCAGCACCTGCTAACCATTCCTCATAAAAGGTGGCCATCAATTCTCCTGTCGGTGCATCAGGAACAGCCCATAAAGAGACGATGACACTGGGAACACCCGCAGCAATGAAGGCACGGGATAGACCTGTTACCCCATCCCCAGTCAACTCGCCACCCCCAGTGTTGCAAGCACTGAGGACAACCAGGTTCGCCTGCAAGCGGAAAGACAGAATCTCCTGGGTGCGGATGAGGCCATCGTCTGATAGATAGCGAATGAAGTTGGGATATTCCAGCACTACAGACGCATCATCCTGTGATTGGGCCACCGCGATCGCACCTGGGGTATCCAACGCTACGCCATCCAGAAAGCCATGGGTCGCAAAGTGCAAGAGACTCGCATCCTCAATGGTTTCCAGAATCGCCTGCTTGGTGGCATCAGCGCGAATCAACGGCTCAGTGCCCAGCAGATCAGCAATCGTCAGGGCCTCTTGTTCCGCACCGGGTAGGGGCGGCAATGTGATTGGCGGTCTTCCCAAAAGGCTGATGGGAGCATAGATGGGATTCCCAACGATTAGAGGATTGGCACGAGCGGGGAGCGATCGCTGCCGGGCTTGAGCCGTCAAGGCCAACGCTTGAATGGAGGGTGCTGAGGACAACGTATGTTTTTCAATTAAGTAACGGCCTTCATCATCCTGTAGGGCGGGGAAGGGAGCCATGAACAGCACAAAGTCTGGGACAAAGATGATGTGATCGTTGGGATTCGCACTTAGATGGGATTCAATTGGCTCAATTAGAAGGCGATTGAGCAATTGCAGATAGGGCTGATCTTGTACAGGCGGTGCCGACAAGCTTTCGGGATTAGCCGCAACGATGGTTAAACCCCTGGCTCCCAAAGATGTGCGGGTTCCCTGTACTAAGTTACTGATATCATCGGGCTCGGTGGCAATAGCCGAGAATTCTATCGGCTGCTTGTGAAAGTGAATGTCGCCTGTGGGTTGGATCACCCAGGTCAACAGTTCGGGACTGGCGAGGTCGCCCGTGCAGCGATCGACCACCGTGCTAAAGCTGTAGGTCACGACGGTCGCATCTTGACTGCGAGCGATCGCCTGAATATCCGCCAGCGCAAAATCTGGCAGTCGTTCGCCTGCCTGTTTAATGGCCCATACTTCTTCTAAGGCTTGCGTGCGACCCCGTTCCGCAACCACCAGAGCCTCATCAGTTCTTCCCTGGGCAATGAAGACGCGCTGCAACATCAGATAGAGATTATTACTACTGACAGGGGAGGTGTAATAGTCGGCAAATCGACTAATTTGCTCGTCAAGCTCAACATCATCGACCTGTAGTCCGGGAATGGGGGCGGCCAAAACGCTGTCTAGCAAATCCAAGGCCGTGAGCAGGGTTTGCTCTGCCTCGGCGAATCGATTCGCTTTAATCAGGGTTTGGCTCATATTAGCCAGGGTCGCCAGTTCCATATCGACCGTGAAGCTATTCGTGGGCGAGGCTTCGTCAGGGCGGTTCCGACGATAAATAGCGAGTGCTTTCTGATCCGTTGCCAGTGCTGCATCCCACTGCTCGGTACATTGAAATTCAATGCCCACTCGCCGCAGGGCTAAGGGATCCTGCATGGCTTCTGCGAGAACCGCCTGACGTTGCAAGGCAACCTTGATGTTCGGCGCGGCACCCAACTTTTCATAGGCGGTAATTAGTCGGCTCAGGGCTTGAAATTCTTGCTCGTTGTCAGGCAGGTCACGGTAGATGTTGACGGCAGCTTCGAGGGACTGCTGTGCTGCTGACCAATTGCCGTCATCCAGTTGGGATTGCCCCAATGCCACCAGTTCTTCCGCTTCCACTGCGGGATCCGGTTGATCAGGGTCAAGCGCGATAAACTCACCCGCTTGAATTCTGCCAATCACCGTGGACTCACGACCTTCATCTGTGTTGATATTCAAGCTGACTTCAACAGCAACTGGGTCACGCCCCAAAATTCGATAGCTCACGTTATCAACATAGGGGGTACTTGCCGCGTCCTCATATTTCACAAACAAGAGGATGCTGCCGTAGCCACTGTAGGTTGGCGTTAAGGGAAAGAGTGACCCTTCCGAAGAGCGCTGAAACTGGGCGACCCAAATCGCAACTTGCTGCGTGATCGCCTGCTGCTGCTCCAGGGATAGACCGCTTCTCAGGGTAATCGCAGGCGACCAAGTAATAAATTCGCTGCCATCGTCCAGCAGCGCAATGGAGGCACTGCCACGAACATCCACAATATCGGGATGGAGCTGTCGCAGTTCGGCTACCAACCGATCAGAGAGACGGTCATAACGCTCGGAAGCCGTAGATTGAGCGACTAGCGGCTCGGAAAAAGCTGAATCCACCCTAATTTGCAGCGAGCCGATGCGGTTTTCCACAGCCCCTTCAGCCGTTGTTAGCTGGCTCACTGAGCTGGGTAAACCGAGGGCTAGCAGGCCAATCGAAGCCGCAACCAAACTAGAATTCAGCATTCTTCTTTCCTTTTGCAGAGCAGAACAGGATACGTAGGGTGATGCTGCCTATTCAATTCAAGCACTAGAGGAGGTTGCTGTCCGAAATTACTTGAATTCCGTGACTGTCTATGCATCCTTAGCTGCACTTACATATCAATGCGTATTACTCAATGTGCACCACGGCACCGAAGACGCAATCCTAGTAAACAGCTCTACTCAGAAACCTTAGTTCACTGTGTTGAAGCGCTGAAACAATCTGCAAAAGGTAGCAGCATGATCACCTCAACACCTAAAGCTGCTCAGTCCATTTTGAGCAATTTATGCGCAAAAAATGCATATTTATTGTATTATTCAATTGTAGTCCAATCATTACTACTCAGTTGCGCATCTGAGTTATCTATCAATCATGCAGAGAGGAAGGCGAACATTATGAATGTAGATTTCAATCCTGAGGCATTAGAGTGCCCCCGCTGTGGCAAACATGTTCTTGTACGCCGAGGCAACGACCACTATCGCTGTCTATGGTGTGGTTTTCGACGAGATATTTCAGAATCGGGAGATATCTCAGGATTTTGGGGTGTTTTTCTAGCTATCATCATTACAGTACTGATTTTTGCCTGATTTCTAAATTCTGACGATAAAGATACTCCAAATCCACAGCAGGCTCAGGGACTTTCGCTGAGCCTGCTTTTCAATATGGAAAATTTGGGGGGAGGAGATGCCTGGAACTCCTACGGGGCATCCTGTCTATAGAGCGCAAATGAAGCCAGACATGAGATATGTAAAATCTGTGTCTGCTTTTGCGTGAAAAAGGACACAAAATCTGTCTCTAGAGTATGATTTTGCATGTGTAATTCTTGTGGGCTAGTGGTCTAGGATGGAGATTACACACTTTTAATTTTTGTGGTTGAGGACACATATCCCCAATGAAGAAGAAACGATTAAATCTAGAGCTATCAGATGAGGCATACGAACAGTTAGAGAAGTTAGCCGAAGCATCGGGAAAAAATAAAGCAGAAATCCTGAGAACCGGTCTAGCCCTCTACGGCCTTCTAGAAGAGGAAAAAGAAAAGGGTCGTAATCTTGGCATTATCGACGATGAGCAAGTCGTCACCAAGATTTTTATTCCTTGATGCCGTGATTTATCTGTCTCCTTCTAAAGGTAAAAAGGCATCTTGAAGCTAGTCAGCTGGCTGCTCCAAGATGCTTCTCCAGACCACAATCAGATAAACAATATGACGATTGATTTGCTCAATTCCATCCTGAATCATCTCTAATTGCTTTAGGAATTCCGCATCCTGCCACGTATACGCATACTGTGCTGGGATACGCCTGAGCTCTGCTTGCCTTATATGCCGCTCCTGCTCAATCTCGTCGGCGAAGTTATTCGCATCCCGTCGTAAGTATTTCATCAAACGATTAGCTTCCTGAACCTGGTCTGCTGACAGTTGACCTAGTTCAAAGCAGTCGTCTATGGAATTTTCTAAATGCTCTAACAATCTAAGTAAGTTTTGGAGCGATTCGGTCAGATCTAACCAGCGAGAGTCTAAATCGCCGCGAATTTCGCTGAGAATGATGAGCGGACGCAGGTTAATGATAGTGCCATCAAAGTTAGCCTGCTGATTTGATTCATTGGTAATGTCCAGAATCAAAATAGCCCCTTGCTGCCGCAAGTAAATCTGGGCATCTTCTGTCATGTTGACATTGGCTATGAAGCGAGCGCCATTAGCATTACTATTGGTAAAACAAGTATTAGTTAGGTTAGCACCATTAAACTCTGCTTCACACAGATGAGCTGTCGTCAAATTCGTGTGACGTAGATAAGTGCGATAGAGCTGCGACTCGTTTAATTCTGCATTCTGTAGCTGTGCCATGAGCAAATTTGCCCCACTCAAATCTACACCTCTGAGATTTGCGCCTTCAAATCGGGTCGAGCTGGCATAGATGCGATCCAACTTAGCCTTCTGTAAATTGCACCGCCTAAAATCTGCATCTCTGAGATTGGCACGCATTAGGTTTGCATTAGTCAGATTTGCCTGGCCTGCATAGGCAGAAACAAAACTGGTACCTGTGAGGTCAGCCTGACTGAGGTTGGCTCCTCTCAAGGTAGTGTGACTAAAGTCGGCTCCGCTTAGCTTAGCATTCTGAAAATTTGCTCCCGTAAGGTTGGAGAAGCCTAGACGAGCCTGAGTAAGATTGGCGTGCGACAAATCAGCTCGACTCAAATTGGTCAAAATCAAAGTGGCAGTAGTCAGACGTGCGTGCCTGAGTTTTGCACCTTCTAACCGCGCTTGGTTTAGGCGGGCATTACTCAACAAAGCATAATCAAGGTTAGCACCACTCAGATTGGAAGACCGTAACCGTGCCCGACGCAGTTCTGTCCTCTGGAGGTCAGCATTTTGTAAATCGGCTCCCCCCAAATCAACGCCAATCAAGGAAGCTCTAGTCAGTCTCGCTCTTCTGAGACAAGCGTTGGTTAAATTTGCGCCATCTAGACAAACCCTTGATAGGTCTGCGTCGTTTAGCTCGGCCCCTGTCAACAGACTGCCTTCCAGGACTGCGTCTGTTAAGTCAGCACCATTTAGCTGGACAGCCTGCAAAAAGGCGTTACTAAGGTTAGCGCGGCAGAGCTTCGATGTATCACGAAAAATTGCCTCATTAAAATTGGCTCGCTCAAAAACTGCATCCATCAGGTTGACATTACAGAAAGAGGTTTTGCTGAAGTAAGCACCTCGAGCCAGCAGTCCTTGACAGTCTGAATCGCTAATGTTGGCCTTGGAGAAGTTGGCCCCATCTACAGAGACGCCACGCATGTTGACCCTTATAAGAGTTGCTCTCCACAGTCGGGCACTGCCCAAATCTGTATTTTTGCCCTCTGGCAAGCCTTCAAATGTAGCACCACTCAAGTCGGCTTCCGCAAGATTGGCACGCCTAAGAATAGCGGATCGAAGATTAGCGTTTCTTAGATTAGCGCTGCGCAAATCAGCGCCGCGTAGGTTTGCTCCACTGAGATTTACACCTTCGAGATTAGCCCTGCTCAGGTTGGCTCCGCTGAAGTTAGCCTGCCTGAGGTCATAGCCTGCAAGATTACAACCACCTAAATTCTTGCCTGGGTAGTTACCCCGTGGTCTGAGCGTCCAAATTGGGAAGAATCGTCGAAGCATTCCGTTGATAGATGCCATATTCAATCTATATCCCAAAAAAAGCTGATAATCAGTGATCAGCGGCATTTTTTAGCCTTTACTTGTTAACGTGATGCTGTAACAATCTTGGTTGATTCTCTGTGCCCATCATCAAGAGCAAAGGATTTAAAGCTGGCCATACACTTCAGAAGTGAGTATCTTTCAAGACCCTGCAATACTGAGAGTCGTTTATTATGTAGTCCCAGTACTTTCCAGGACATTAAGCATATAAGCTAACTATTCAGGAATTGCCTATCTATCGTTGATTTCGTTCCTACACCAATCCCTGAGGTGTGCGCTAATACCATGCTTTATGGCCACTGTCTCTGCTAGCCTCAGAAAGACCGATCAACAAGATTGAACAACATGCTGGGTGGACAAATCGCAGCCTTGACGGCTGCTTTTTTATGGGCGCTATCGACAGTGCTCTTTGGGCGCTTGGGGAAATCGCTACGCCCGCTGCCGTTGAACCTAGCCAAGGGACTGATTGCGAGTGTACTGATTGCTGCCACCCTCTTGGTGCAAGCGGATATCCAGCCAGAGTTACCCACTAATGCTGTGTTTTGGCTATTGCTCAGCGGTGCAGTGGGCATTGGGCTAGGAGATACCGCTTATTTCACCGCACTCAACCTGATGGGGGCACGTCGTGTTCTGCTGATGGAATCCCTCGCACCTGCCCTCACAGCTTTACTCGCCTTGCTGTTTCTGAAAGAACAACTCGCTTGGACTGCTTGGGTGGGTATTTTGCTGACCTTAGTGGGCGTTGCCTGGGTGATTTCGGAACGCGTTCCCGATGCGACAGGAGTGCCGATGCAGCCTTGGCAAGGAGCCTTCTGGGGGATACTGGCAGCGCTGGGACAGGCCAGTGGTTCAGTCATGTCGCGAGGGGCTTTAGCAAATACAACCGTTGATCCGCTCTGGAGTAGTTTGCTCCGCATCACGGCTGGAGCGATCGTCCTACTGGCGCTATTTAGCACCCAACGGCACAAAATCGCGCAACTACGCCCCCTTAAATCGCGCAATATCCTCTTGTTAGTCATTCTGGCGGCCATTATGGCAACCTATTTGGGCATTTGGCTACAGCAGGTGTCCTTCAAGTACACCCCAGCCGGAATTGCTCAAGCCTTGCTAGCAACCAGTCCTCTCTTTGTAATTCCGATCGCTGTCCTGATGGGCGATCGCGTGACCTGGCGAGCGATTTTGGGCGTTTTGATTGCGATCGCTGGCATTTGGCTCTTAATCAGCAGCACGTAGGCTTAACAAGCTGCGTTTCTCCTTCTTGCTCAAGTTATCAGAGGTAAAGCGTCTGGGGGCCACCTAATCGGAAAACCGTATGGAGGAATGAAATGAGCTGAGTTACATTACGTTACGATGAAAACCAGACTGCGATCGCTAACAAAATTGATGCGATCGCAGTTAAGCCATGAGAATATGCAACCTCGTTTAGTAACTCGTCATGACTCAAAAGATTCAAAAAACCAACCAAGAGTGGCGTCAACAGCTCACACCTGAGCAGTACCACGTGACCCGTGAAAAGGGTACCGAGCGTGCTTTTACTGGCCAGTATCACAATAACAAGACTGCTGGAACCTATAAGTGCATCTGCTGTGGAGTCGAACTCTTTAGCTCAGACACCAAGTTTGACTCAGGCACTGGTTGGCCAAGCTTCTATGCCCCTGCAAAGGAAGAAAACGTTGCCACCAAAAACGATTTCAGCCTCTTTATGAACCGGACTGAGGTTCTCTGCGCCGCCTGTGATGCGCATCTCGGTCACGTCTTTAATGATGGCCCACGTCCAACCGGCAAGCGGTTTTGCATCAACTCTGCATCCTTAGACTTTGAACCGCAGTAGTGGATGTTGTGATTGAATGTTAGACCCCAGCGCGGCATCGATCCAGGTGCCGCGTTTTGTATCTGTGAGAAGTTTGCTAATGTGACAGTCGTGTTTTGAATGGTTTGCTGGGTTTCAGCCGCTTGTTTCTGAGAAGGCACCGTGTTTGGCAAACAAGGACAGCAAAAAATGAGGTTACATAGAGTCGTTCAGGGGCAGGGCTACCCGATTCTTTGCTTGCATGGGCACCCTGGCAACAGTCGCTGTATGAGGGTCTTCACAGCCGAGCTGGCCAAACGCTTCACAACAATTTCGCCTGACTTGAGAGGGTATGGCCATAGCAAAACAAACACAGCGTTTGCCATGGCTGAGCACCTGGATGATGTGGCGGCCCTTCTCAAGGAACTAGGCACACAGCAATATCTGATTTTGGGATGGTCGCTTGGGGGTATTCTGGCGATGGAAATGGCCCTACGCTATCCCGAACAAGTGACCGGATTGATTTTAGTCGCCACGGCAGCGCGTCCTCGCGGCAACCATCCCCCAATTACCTGGCAAGATAACCTCTACACGGCGATCGCATCCATTCTCAATCGGCTAGTACCTGGATGGCAGTGGAACATTGATACCTTTGGGCGGCGATCGCTATATCGTCACCTGATTCAGCAGCATACCCAGACTGCCTATCAGCATCTGGCTGATGAAGCCTTTACGGCCTTTCTCCAAACCTCTAAATTTGCTGGGCAGGCACTGAATTCAGCGATTCGTCAGGGCTACAACCGTCTACCTGACCTCGACCAGATCACCGCCCCTACGCTGGTGTTATGTGGTGAGCGCGATCGGCATATCACAGCAGCAGCAAGTCAAGAAACGGCTGCTCACCTACCCAACTCTGTCCTTCAGACCTATCCGCAAACGGCTCATCTCTTTCCTTGGGAAATCCCCACTCAAGTGTTGGTTGATATGGATGACTGGCTGGCTCAGCATTTCCCCGTTTAAAGACACTAAAAAGAGCTTGGCTAACGTTAGCCAGGCTCTTTTTACAAAAAACTCTTATTTTGCCTGCTTAAAAAGTTTCCTAGACGTGTCCGCTAAGAGCAGGCTTAGGCTTTGGGGAGGAGACACCCGCCCGATTAGTGCTCTCTACCGTAAGCTGCTGCGGCTCTTGACAGTACATAACCGTTGATTGGACTCGTTGTGCACCTTCTTTTTCTAGATCCTCAACATAACCCTGTTTTGCCACCTCAGCCTCTTCCGAGGCTTCAAATGGCCCAAAGTAATACGTACAAGCAGGTTCACCTGTTTTAACCTCAATCCACCAAGCTTTATCGCTTCCAAAAATGGAATCCAAAATCCGCTCAAAAATGTTTTTCATAACGATCGCCTATCTGTCCTGTTTTTGACCTTCGCTAGGAGAACCAGTATTTAAAAATCCATGTTTTGTTATACTCTGTCACTCTGCTTTTTGCAAAGTGTTGAGATTTACCCGCCCAATCCACTGTTGACGATAAATCTCATAGAGAGCCATGCCTGTAGCAACTGATGCATTTAAGCTGGGCGTTTTACCTTTGAGTGGAATCGAAACCAAAGCATCACAGGTTTGCTGTACTCCGAGGCTCAACCCTTCACCTTCGGCTCCAATTACAAGTACAGTAGCATCATCAAATTTAGCTGTATGTATTGGGTTACTCGCTTCTGCCGATAAACCGTAAATCCAGAAGTTAGCTGCCTTCAACTCTTCGAGCGCGCGGCGCAAATTAATCACTCTGGCAATTGGCAAATGCTCAACCGCTCCCGAAGCGACTTTGGCAACGGTTGATGTGACCCCAACTGCCCGCCGCTGAGGAATGATCAGGCCTTGTGCACCTAACGCTTCGGCACTGCGGATAATAGCGCCTAAATTATGGGGATCGGTAATACTGTCGGCCGCTAAAATCACGGGTCGTGTGCTCTGAGCCTTCGCCTGCGTGATGAGGTCGCCTAAATCTTGATAATCATAGGCTGCAACCTGAGCAATGATGCCTTGGTGATTTTGCCCATGGGCCAATTGGTTCAAACGCCGGGGATCAGCCTCGTCGATGACAACGCCATTTGCTTTAGCCTCGTTAATCAACGTCAAAAAGCGTCCGTCGTAGCGATGGCGCGAATTGATCCACAGCCGATTCAAAGAGCGGTTGCTTTCTAACGCGGCTTCAATGGCATGACGGCCATAAATCAGGTCATCCGTTTCTTGATGCTGCTGTTCAGGTTCACCAGCGCCTCCGCCCTCTTCACGGGTTTCCGAACGGTATTGATTGCTGTCTCTTCGATCCGCCCCATAGTCCCGATTCAATCTTGGCCGTGAGGAACGATCTTCGGTGGAGAATGAATTTGGCCGTTGTGACCAATCATCGCGGTTACCGGATTGACGACGTTGAGGACGATCGCCCTCCGATCGACGCCCGCTGCGTGGAGAACGACTGCCTTCAAAGCGTCGAGCAGAGCGCTGGGGGCGATCCCGGTCAAGATTACGACTGCTCCGTTGAGGGCGACTGTCATCAGAGCGTTGTCCTCGTCGCTGAGGCCGTTCGCGATCCTCCGGACGACCTGACTCTTGTGATGATCCCGCTTCAAACCGACGTCCCGGCCGTCGGGGGCGATCGCTGGCATTGCCTTGATGAAAATCGCGTCTGCCAGAGGGTTTACCTTGGGGGCGATCGTCGCGGGAGCGCCTTGCTCCTCGGCTGGGGGGACGAGAGCCCGGCTGCCGATTCGAACTGGAGGAACGGGAACGAGGCGAGTTGCTAGAAGATGGACGATCGCTCATGGCATTGGCCAAATGGGTGGAATCTTAACAAAAACAAGGACTGCCTGCGTGTGCAACACAAACTACAGGCAGCCTAAAAGCATGAAAAACAGCGATTTTAGAGTTAGTCGCCTTGGCTCAGAGGTAAATACCCTAGCATCTCAACTAAACGTTCAGGGTTTTTGAGATAAAGATAGCCAACCAGAGCTTCTAACCCCGTGGCTTGTTGGTAATCTTGCAAACTAGCTCGCGGTTTACGACCGGAAACAGCATTGCGACTGCGGCGGACAATATCGGCTTCATCGTCAGTCAGATAGGGCGTTAACAATTGCAAGTAGTGCGCCTGCTGCTCAGCTCTGACATGATCGACCACCGCTTGATGATACCCTCGAATCCGCTGCGGTGGCGTCAGATAGCAACTACGAACAAACAACTCGTAAACGGCATCACCCAAGTAAGCCAATGCTAGAGGTGACAAGCTCCGTAGTTGCGTATCAGATAAGCCCACAACTTGACCTTGGCCGATGAGACAAGCCGCAAACTCGACAATCCAGCGGGGATCGTCGAGGGGAGGGGAGGATTGAGCCACAAATAGGGCCTACGCAGTTGTCAGCAAAGCGCGGTGACGCACTGACTAACTCAAGTTAGCCAGTGCGTCATCCACCGAATTTTGAATAGCCAAGAACTTCTCTAAACGAACGAGCTTGACTGTTTGCATCACGCGCGGGTTAGCAATAACCTGCACGCTCCCTTGGTTATCCTTAGCCTTTTTGACAAGTTGAACCATCGCACCAAGGCCAGAACTATCCACAAAATCAATCCCAGAAAGGTCCAGGATCAAGTGGCTAGGGCCTTCGGTCACGTAGCGTGTCATCACCTTCCGAAATGTAGGCTCCGAAAACGCATCGAGTAATCCAGTGAGGCGAAAAATTTGACAATTTGCCCTAACCTCACGGGTGCCTCGTAAACTTACGGTCAGGGTCAGCGACTCAGCGATGGGAAACCTCCCAATACCTAATTCCGAATTTGAGCACTTAGTATAGGTCAGTCGCTCGGCATCTGCAACCAAGGATTTCACGGCCATGCTGCCATTAACCTCGCATCATGCTTTACTAGTATTCTCTAGCCGAACTAAAAATCTGGTGTTGGGCTATTGCAGCACTTCTGTTTAGGTGGACGCTAGGTTACTCAACTCGAGCGCGATCCGACCCAGCCCTGTAAGGGCTGGATTGAAATCTCGTTCTACACCGCCGCAACACCCTACACTAAGCGGACTGTTGACGCATAAGCGTCACAAACTGGCGAAATAAATAATCGGCATCGTGAGGGCCAGGACTGGCTTCTGGATGGTATTGCACCGAAAACAGCGGTAGCGACTTATGCCGAATCCCAGCGACCGTGCGATCGTTCAGATTAAGATGTGTAATTTCTACATCAGCATCAGGGATAGAATCCCCATCTAGCGCAAAGCCATGGTTCTGACTCGTGATTTCGACTTGTTGGGTTTGGCCACAGGGCTGGTTGAGCCCCCGATGACCAAATTTTAGCTTAAAGGTTTTAGCTCCCAAAGCGAGTCCGAGAACTTGATGGCCCATGCAAATACCAAAGGTAGGGAGTTGCGCTGCTAACAACGATTGCATAATTTGAGGCGCATCCTTAACGGCAGCGGGATCCCCTGGCCCGTTCGACAAAAAGATACCGTCAGGCTCATGCTCAAGAATCTTGTCAGCGGTTGTATCAGCAGGAACCACAATGACCCGACAGCCATAGCGCGTCAAACGCCGCAAGATATTGCGCTTAATGCCAAAATCGATCGCGACCACCGTAAGCGTTGGTGCTTGAGCAACATCAGCCTCAGCAAAGTACTCCCAGTCAGCTTCAGTGGCTTCTGACCACTCATAGGGTGTCTCTGTCGTCACCTCACTGACCAAATTTAGCCCTTCCATGCTGGGCGCATCTTGCAGCTGCCTCAACAGCTCATCCGGATCTAAAATTTCGGTAGAAATCGCCCCGTTCATAGCACCCACAGTCCGAATTTTGCGGGTTAAGGCTCGGGTATCAATGCCAAAGATGCCTGGAATGCCCTGTTGCTTAAGATAGTCCGGTAAGGTCTGGGTCATGCGCCAATTGCTGGGTACCTGACAGATATTCCGAGCGATCGCGCCTTTGATATACGGTCGATGCGATTCTTCATCCCGAGGATTAACCCCTGTATTGCCCAGTTCGGGATATGTGAACACCACCATCTGCCCGCAATAGCTTGGATCGGTCATGACTTCTTGATAGCCCGTCATGCCCGTGTTGAAAACCACTTCACCTGTGATGGTGCCAGAGGCACCAAAGGAAAATCCTTCATAGACGGTGCCATCTGCCAACACCAGTAACGCAGGCGCAGAAACTTCGGGAAACATAGGCAAAAAATAGGTAGCAGTAATTTGAGTAGAGGGTTGTACTTTCTCAGGAAGCTCACAGGAGTATTCTTTAGAATAGCGGAGCATACCGATCCCGTAACACTGTCCCAGTACCGTAAATGCAGGCAACACTTGTGCGGGCAGCGCATTTTTGCGTTGACCGCACAAATCGGCGACGGCTTTGTGATGCCAATCAGCAGTGCGATCGCCTAGCTCAGGCATGGTGGGCACATTAGGTATAAATATTATTCTTCCCTTCTTTGATCTGGAGCCAATCTATGGGCATTGCTCGATATCTCAGCCTGTCATGTTTGTCATTTGCGACTTTGGTTGCAAGTAGCACAACCGTCCTTGCCGATTGCGGGAACTACGTTTCCTACTGGGAAACCCCTGACGGCGAATGCATCAACCTAGAGCCCCTAACGAGGGAGTCACCCAGTGCTGATATTGCGATCCCAAGTGCGGCACCGCCGAATGAAGCGTTGCCCAGCACATCGGCCTCTTCATCGAATCTGGTCGCTCGTTTACCCATTGTGGGACGGGATGGCGGCACCCCGATCGTCTTAGTAACCCTTACCGGTACCCAAGGTACGCAGCAATTCCCCATGCTGTTTGATACAGGAGCTACGGGCACCCAAATCACCAGCGACATGGCCCAGGCGGTTGGGGTAGACATTCAAGGACAAGTCACCGTCATCGTTGCCGACGGGCGACAAGTCCCATACCCCGCAGGGTATGTCGGTTCCCTGGAAGCAGGCGGATTGACCCTACAGCAAGTCCCCGTCTGGGTCGGTGGGGGTGCCCCTCTCCTCGGGCAAAACGTTTATGGTCAGTACAGCATTCTGATTAATCCAGACAGCATCGAGCTGTACCAATAGTCGGAGGCCGCTACAGGTGGAGTTCAGACCTCAGCTGCTCCTGTTTGTGAGTAGATGCTGTATGGATGAGTAAGGCTGTGTAGTGGCTCTTGAGATGAAGGTGTCGCGGCGATCAGCCACACTAGCAGGACTGACGTAGATGTATTCAGTTACGCCCCTTAGCCCCCAATTCTGGAGGCTGGAGGGCATTGCGTAGCGTCTAACCCAACACTTATGCCTGCAAAAAGGACACCAGAGCTTCCAGTTTCGCCCAAGCTGCTCCGCTAGCGAGAATCGTACGGGCGCGCTCAATGCCGTCAGCGATCGCCGCCTCAAAGGACTCGCCTTGGGCAATCCCAGCCACCTTCAGGGCTAAGGCTGCATTGAGCAGTACAACATCACGCTGAGGGGAGGTGCCTTTGCCTTGCAGGACATTACGTAGAATGGCAGCATTTTCATCGACTTCCCCGCCTCGTAAAGCGGTCTTGTCAGCCGGCGCTAACCCAAACTGCTGGGGATCAAGCACCACTGACTGCACGTGGCCCTGCTCTAAAAGCGCCAAATCCGTGGGGGCTCCGAGGCCAGCTTCATCCAACCCCTCACGCCCGTGCAGGATGATGGCTTGGGGCATATCAAGCTGCTTCAGCGCCTCTGCCATCGGCATCAGTACAGTGGGGTCAAAAACACCAATGACTTGGCCTGTGGGACGTAGAGGATTCACCAGTGGCCCCAGCAGGTTAAAGACAGTCCGTATTTTCAAAGTGCCTCTCAAGGGAGCTACCGCCTTCATGGCCGGGTGCCAGCCCCGAGCGAACAGAAAGGTAATGCCCACTTCTTTAACAGCTGCCCTAACCAGGTCAGGATCGGCATTCAAATCGACGCCAAGGGACTCCAAAACATCAGCCGACCCCACCTTACTCGATGCGGAGCGATTACCATGCTTGGCGACCGCTACACCAGCTGCCGCCGCCACAAAAGCGACCGTTGTGGAAATATTGAAGGTGTGGGAGCCATCGCCACCCGTGCCGCACGTATCGATCATGGGCTGCGGCAAGGCTTGATCAGCCGATGCCCCGCCTAGAGATTGAGCCTGCAAAACACGAGCCATTCCCGCCAGCTCATCAGCCGACACCCCTTTCGCCTGAATAGCGGCCAGGAAAGCGCCCGATAGAACAGGGGGAATCGACTCAGTGAGCCAGCCTCGCATCAGGGCTTCGGCTTCGGTCACAGAAAGGGACTGCTTATCAATCAGTCGCTGTAGCAGCGCCGACCAATCGTAGGTTGAAGTCTCAGCGATCGCGGTAGTCACAGTTGAGTAGGAGCTATCAAATGTACGTAGTTACCAAAAAATAGCAGACAACTGGCTAGCCAACAGCTCCATCCTGAGTCTGATACATTGCTTTAGAACTTCTCACATCTTCTCACCATGAATCCTCGCACTCATGGTGAGAAGCACAATAAGCGGCGAAGATGTCAGCCTAATGACCTCCAGACATCAATACCAGCGTTTTGAGGACGCTAGTATGCCGATTTAGAAGGACGAGTAAGCCATGGTTGCAGCAACCTGACCGACGCCTTGGGAAACGATTTGGAGCACCAAGAAAGCCAGAATTGGCGAGAAATCAATGCCGCCTAAGGGAGGAATGAGGGAACGGAAAAGATTCAGGTAGGGGTCAGTGAGCTGGCTAACGGTCGCAAACGGTTGGCTCAACCAGTCGATATTAGGGAACCAGCTAAGCAAAATGCGAACAATCAAAAGCACAAAGTAAATGTTAAGAAATGTCGCAAACGCTTCTGCAAACATTGCTAAAACGGAAGAACCCATTGCTTAGTTCGCCTCCTAGATCAATAAAAGATTGGCTTGCATTCTAGTGTACTTGATGAGCCGTAGGCTCCCTCAGGCGTAATTGCCGACCTATTAGCTCACGGCCTTTCTGAAAGCCTGTGATGGGGCTCTTACCCTAGCGAGTGAAATGCTAAGACTCTATGCAGTTTCGTCCATGACGTTGTAAAAAATGTCAAAGACTTGACGACAGCAATGCTTTAAGCGATCGCCAGAGGCGGCTTCTGGCACAGCGCTACCGACGAACAACCATTGATGGATCGTCGAAAATGTCCATTGCTTGCCCCGATGATCGAAGCCAGCAATATCCATACCGATCAGCCGTTGCTGATGACTATCCGGATCGCCATAGAAGCGGATTTGAACCAAAAGACTTCGACACCGAAAGAGTCGGCTAACACCTGGAAAATGAAAGCCAATATCAATCGAATCGGGATCAACCAAAGAGCGGGTGTCGCTATCATTCGCCCAAGGCTTGAGATCAACCCTTAAGTCAGGAAACTCAGCCTTAAAGAGACGAACAATAGTGGCAATCTTGCTCGCAAACTCAATACTCGTTGCCTTTTCGGCTGCGTTCACGCTGCACCTTCCCTGTAAACGCGGCTTTTAGATTAGAGTAGCGGCTGTTGCAATACAGTCAAATCTGTAACGAAGGAACTTTAGAAATCCTTAACGGCACCGATTACTGGTCGTTGGCGGACATCATAGGCCCAAACCTTGCGCTTGAGGATGACCCATCATTGCTCACCCAGGTCATAGAATGCTGACGCTTGCGAAATCCCGGCTAAATCTCAATTTTGGGCTGGGATGACGCATTGCCTTCACAGACTCCCAAAATTGACAACTCGGATTCACGCGGCTCACCTAAGTTATGAAAACCTTCTAGGTAGAGAGCAGGTGAGGCACCCCCAGCACGGTTAGCAAGATTGCCTTCGGCCTCTAGCGCGATCGCATAGGTGTAGCGTTCCTGGGTATAGCTGTTCGTGATGTCCAGGGCTAATGCCTCACCCGTCAACTGGCCTTCAAAGCAGTCAAAAGAGGAGTAGGGCATGAAAATGGCTCCCCTAACTTCCTCCCCATACGCCGTAAAAATCAAATAGGACGTCCCAATCACATCTAATTCAGACGCCTCGCCGTACAGGTAAACGCGTTCTTCAACGGCAGTGGGTACGAGTGCATCGCCCGCCGCTTCCGCCAATGGCCTATCGGCCAACTGCAAAGGGCTGGCATGGGTAGAGGCACCAATCAACAACGCTGCTAACACACCGCCGCATATGACCTGAATACGATTGGCGCGAACAGCCTTCAATCCCCAAGTGAGCAGACCGAGACCAGGCTTATTCAAAAAGTTTTTGCGTAATGCACCAGTACAAACCAACGGAACGCTCCTCACTTATGAAATTGTTATTTTAAAGATTGGGGATTTTAATACCTTAATCTTCACTGTAGAAGACAGGCTCAACAGGTAGGGTTTTAAGCGCATAGAGCTTAATATCTCTTCGCACCCTCTCTCATTAATGCTTGAGTCAGTGCAGCTTGTCGTGACACGACATAGCTGTTTTACACCCGTTAGCGGCCCGTTTTTCTATCGCTACGAAATTAGCGTTCCCACAATTGCCATCACCATAGAACGTATGACCGCCTGGCAGAACTTACAGGGTGCCAGCTTGCTAATTGCCCCAGGTCACCACCTATGGTTCTGTCATCGGCCTTATCAATCGGGTCAGCAAATGGCTAAACCACCCATGCTCGCGGCTTTCAATGTACTCTATATAGGACAAGAGCGCGCTCTGGCGTAAAAAGGCGGGATGGACAAACTCACCTACTTTGATGCAGCTCAAGTTCCCATCAAGCTGCTGCTGTTTATCGACCAGCGGCCGAGTTCTGGAGAATACGCACAGCAGCTGCGCAATCATCTCAAGAACCTCGACAGTGAGCAGGCATTTTTCTTGGAGGTGATTGATGTCAGCGAGCAGCCCTACTTGGTTGAGCACTTCAAGCTTATTGCGACCCCTGCGCTGGTGAAATTCTCCCCAGGCAAGCAGCAAGTCATCACGGGTAGTGACATCCTCACTCAGCTCGATCAGTGGTGGCCCTATTGGAAACAGGATGCTGAAGCTAGCTGGCATAGTACGTCTAGTAATGATCCCAGCACGCTGACGAATGGGGCTTCCCAAGCCGAGGAAGAGCTTTCTCATTCAGTCGAGGTCATGAAGCTTTCCGATGAGATTTTTCGTCTGAAACAAGATAAGGAAGATTTAGAAGCCCAGCTCCGATTTAAGAATCGGATTGTGGCGATGCTGGCCCACGACCTCCGCAATCCTCTGACGGCGGCTTCTATTGCTGTTGAAACACTCGAGTTGGGTTACGGTGCGAAGGCATCCCAAAGCAAAACACGTTTGTCGCCTGCCTTAACCGTTCAGCTGTTGCATCACGCCAAAAATCAGATTCGCGCGATGGATCATATGATTTCTGATATTTTGCAGACAGAAAAAGGGGCCACGGCGGACTTACAAATTCAGCCCCAAGAGGTTCCCTTTGATCGCATGTTTGCCGAAGCGTTGGCGTCTATACGCAACAAATGTGAAGCGCGGCAGCAGGAAGTCGCGGTAGATATTCCTCAAGATTTGCCCAACGTCTACGTTGATCCAGGGCAGATTCAGCGCGTGCTTTCTAATCTGCTGGACAATGCCATTAAGTACACACCTGAAAACGGGGCCATCAGTCTAACGGCACTCCACCGGACAACGCAGAAAATTCAGGTCTGCGTTCAGGATACGGGGCCAGGCATCTCGGAAGATAACTACGAGAAGATCTTTGAGGAGCGTTTTCGCCTCCAGCGCGATGAAAGTAAAGATGGCTATGGGCTAGGGTTGGCGTTGTGTCGTCGGATCATTCGGGCTCATTATGGCCAGATTTGGGTAGAGTCGAAACTTGGCGAGGGCAGTCAGTTCTTTTTTACGCTGCCGGTCTATCGCTCTTAGAAAACCTGAAAAGGTTTTAGGGCTCGCCTAAATTATCCTGTGGCGACTGAACGGGTGCTGATTTTTGCCAGCGATCGCCCTGCACCAAGGTATGTACCTGCCACGTCGGATCCGTTTCAGGATAATCTTCACGGTAGTGTCCCCCCCGACTTTCTTGCCGAAAGCGGCTGCTTGCCAGAATGAGCCACGCCAAATCCAGCAGGTTACGGAGTTCAGTCCACTGACGCAGCCCATCAGCGCTGGCTGATACCTCATAGCAGCTAGGCTGGGCCAAAACTGCCTGTAAGGCTTGCGTCAGGGGCAGCGCTGCGAAAGCTTCGCGGTGAGCTTGGACCTGAGCGATCGCGGTTGCCATATTGTCGTCATGACGACTAATACCTGCGCCTTGCCAGACTGCATCCGCTAAAGTCATGCGCATGTCGACTAAAGTCTGACCCTGCATTGAGGGTAAAAACAGGGGCGTTACGGCTGATGCCCGTTTCGTTGCTGATGGGACGTTTGCAGGCATCTGCAAGTGTTGCAGCTGGCGCCCATAGACCAAGCACTCTAAGAGCGAATTACTCGCTAAGCGATTCGCGCCATGAACGCCTGTGCTGGCGGCTTCGCCCACCACATATAGCTGCGGCACAGTCGTTTGACTGGCTAGAGTCGTTGTAATGCCGCCCATCCAATAGTGAGCTGCCGGGGAAACGGGAATCGGTTGATCAAAAGGATTAATACCCCAGTGCTGGCAAACCGACACGATGTTAGGAAAGCGGTACTGAATCTTTTCAGGTGGGATGGGCCGTAGATCTAACCAAACACAGTCCGAGGCTTCGGAAGATTCGGCTTGCAGGTGACGATAGATCGCTCGACTCACCACGTCACGGGGAGCAAGTTCCCCTTGAGCATGATAGTCAAAAGCGAAGCGACGACCTGTTTTATCCACTAAATGTGCCCCTTCACCGCGTACGGCTTCACTGATCAGGAAGCGGGGAGCCCCCTGAACCTTGAGCGCGGTGGGATGGAACTGCACAAACTCTAAGTCACGCAGTTGAGCCCCAGCGCGCCAGGCCATCGCGACGCCATCACCGGTACTTGCAGTTGGATTCGTAGTTTGCGAAAAGACTTGACCGCCGCCGCCTGTCGCTAAGACGACGGCTCCCGCAGCCCACCACTCTAAACACTGCTCATGCATAGCAATAACGCCCTGACACATACCATCCTCGATCCAAAGATCCAGCATCAGAGTGTGCTCAAAAACGCTGATGTTCGCGCGCTGTTGTACGGTCTGAGCCAGGGTGCTGACCACTGCGCGGCCCGTCGCATCGGCAGCATGTAAAACGCGATGGCGCGAGTGTGCGGCCTCTAACGTCAACGCAATTTCACCCTGATGACGGTCAAAAGGAACGCCAAACTCCATCAAAGCCGCAATACAATCAGCAGCCTGCTTAACGAGCTGATCAACAGCGGCAGGTTCACAGAGGCCAGCCCCTGCTTGGAGTGTGTCGGCCTGGTGCAACGTGGGGGAATCTTCAGGGGCGATCGCGGCAGCAATACCGCCCTGAGCCCAATCGCTGGCGGATTGATTTAGCTTGTCCTTAGTGATTAAGCCAACTCGATACTCCGGTGGAATACAGAGGGCCGCATAGAGCCCTGCCGCACCACTGCCAACAACAAGGACATCGAAGATTTCGGCTGGCAAGGTCAGCTCCTTTGTGCATCAGCACGACAAAAAATCGACAGGGATTCTTTAGTGTATCCCTGTCGATTTAACTCACACGCAGCGGTGTGGGAATTGTTCAGTTAAGCCCCAAAACAAGCTCAATCAATTTAACGGTAAACACCATTGTTGTAGCGGTCAGCCCCTTCCACAAAAGCTGGATCAGGAGGGGTGGCGGTAAAGTTGTCAAGGTTAGCCTCAATAATGTCCCGTTCGCGCGAGCTTAGACCAGGAATATCAAGCACTTCTTCCACGGAATTAAAAGGCGCATTCTTCAGGATTTTACGCGCGATCGTTGGATACAGGCCACGATATTTCACAAAAGCCTGAACGTTGGCGTTGTTGATATCCAGCTTAGAACCGTATTCAGTACTCAGCTTATCGTCCACAGCATTGCGGATTTCCTCAGCTAGGACCGGATGTGACTGCCCAACCAGACTGTTTAGGGTTGCTGCAGCGACCGGACTTACATGCCAACCTAACCAGCTACCCAGCAGCATCACCAATGACAGCACTAGGCTCAACAACAAACGTTTCATCGACTCAATCCTCTCATTAAGATGCAGAAGAACTAACACAGCATTTATTAGAGCCTATCATCTCACCTGCTGCGTACCGCTGATTTCCTCGTTTCAATCCATTACTTTTATCAACGAATGGGGTGCCCTAACTATGGGCTTAGCCATCGCGGTCACGCCCCTTAGAGTCACTGGATTGCTTCGTACTCAACCAAACCGGCCATCGTCTGGTTCAAATAGAGCGGGTGGCAACCCTATTAACGTTACTTCAGGGCGATGACCTCATTAATCATGCAGATGAATGAAGCGATCGAGGTCAGAAAAGGACGTGGCGTGGGTAATCGTAGGCAGTTCGTAGCCTTTCATATTGACCGTGTAGCGCTTAAAGAGCGCATCCGCTCCGCCTAAATCAGTTAAGTATTGATAAGTTGTATCACCAATCGCCACGTCCAAACCCAATTGCTTGGTAGACGACTCAAATCGAAACGCTGAGTTAACCGTATCGCCAATGGCTGTGTAGTCAGGTCGAGCACCCGTCCCAGTGTTGCCTACCATGGCATATCCCGTATTCACGCCAGCCCCAATCCGTAAGGGAAACGGCAGCGGAAATTGCTTGTGCAACTGACTGGTCATTTTGGCTAAAGCGCTGACGGCTTGGACAATTTGGAGCATCTCAGGTGGTTCGGCCCCGGATGGCCCATGAATCCACACAGCCATGACCGCATCCCCGATATATTTATCCACCCAGCTACCATGTTCCCCAATGATTTCGCCCGCACAGCGAAACCAGGTGCCAATTGACTCAGAGAGTACTTTCTCATCAATTTGGCGCGTCATGACCGTGAAGTCACGGATATCAACCACCATGACGGATATCAGCCGACGCAAGTGAAGACTTGCTGTTGCAGTCAAGTCGTTGGCAACAATTTCTTCCTCAGAAGGCGGACTGCTGGTAATGGGGCAGTGAAACTGGAGTTCTGTCTGACCGAAAGTCAGCATGTCACCGTCGCTCAACGTCACCGGCACACTCACGCGCCGACCATTGACGAAAGAACCGTTCCGACTGCCTAGGTCGATCAAATAAAATTCTCCTGTTTCCATGACTTGAATCATGGCGTGGTTCCGAGAAATCCAGCGATCGGGAAGGACTAGATTATTATCATCGCTACGGCCAACTGTCCAACAGTTGTTGCCTGCCAAGGACAACTGACGACTGCCAGACTCGGTGTGGAGAACTACATACGGTCCTAATTGTCCAGTCACTGTGTCCTGATCTGCAAAAACCAAAATAAAAGCTCACCAAACGATAAAACGCAAGGATCGTGAGCTATCGCAAACATAGCGCACAGATTCAGAAGCGCCTCTAACTTTTGCGATTATTATGCCAAATAAGCATCATCGAAGCCGTTTATTCCATGTCATTTTAAGGAGTGCAGGATCCACACGCCTCAAATTACAGGTTGTTTACTCAGGAGGATGCTCAGGGCTGCCGATATCTTCTAGGTCGGTTAAATCGAACGTCTCAGCTGCCTCCACATTGAGTTCGCTGTCATCGCCAGCGGTCACAACATCCACGGCTGCATCTAGATGGCTCTGATCGTCATACACGATCGCGGGCAGTCGGGCACCCTGTAATCCTTTCATAATCCGCTCTGGACTCTCCGGAAAGACGACGAACAGGGGACGCGTGACATTCGCCTCATCACTCAGCAAATGTTGGTAATGGGCCGGGAGCATCCATTCGTAGCCCCGGTCAAGTAAAATCTGCGTCTGTCGCCAGCGCATCAGCAGGTCAGAAAAGTCTTCGTTCGGCCGATGGATGAAGAGAAACAGCTCAACACCCGTTTTAATTTTCCACTCGGGGTCACACATGAGAAGCGCAACATCGCAGGGAAGGAGGACCGCTTCCCCCGCTGAAAGGTGAATACCGGCATGACCCGTTGGCTGGATGGGGCTGCGCACATGAATACCCGGTAGCGGAATGGTGACGATACTGTCCTGGGGCCGCCGCATACTCGGAATCGCTTCCAGATAAGGGCGATACTGCTTGAGGAGCTCTAAAGCACCGCCATACTCACTACAGGTGGCGAGCAACGTTTCATACTGAACCTGTTTGACCGCCATGGGCAACTCCAATGGACTCTTCTTGTGCAATTTTAGCCAACTGATCCGGCGGTCTGTCGAGGGTTCATGATTACGGCTTCTACCCTAGTGATAAGGTCGTCCGCGTACAATGCCAACGCTCAGAATTCGGTTCATTACTCCCCTACTCCCCTTATCCCTTCCGCTCGCCCAGCGCAATTGCCAGCCACTCAACGACTCTGCCGTAAAGCCTCTAAGTCGCAGCTACAGATAGCTGTGAGGTTACGCGTAATTTTCTCCATGCTCCAGTGCCACCATTGAATCGCTAGGAGTGCTTGGATCGTTTCTGGGGCAAACCGCTTGCGAATTTCGCGGGCAGGGTTGCCCCCCACGACGCTATAGGGCTCGACTGATTTCGTCACCAGTGACTGGGAGGCCACAATCGCGCCGTCGCCAATCTGGACACCCGGCATCAAGGTTGCACCATAGCCAATCCAGACATCGTTACCAATGAGAGTATCGCCTTTGTTAGGCCAATCCTCTGGCATGGCTGACTCCCAGCCGTGGCCAAAGACCGGAAAGGGATAGTTGGTAAACCAATCAGTGCGATGATTGCCACCATTCATGATGAATTTCACATCCGAAGCGATCGCGCAAAACTTGCCGATGATCAGCTTGTCGCCAATGAAGTCGAAGTGATATAGAACATTGCGTTCAAAGTTTTCAGGATTCTCAAAATCGTCATAGTAGGTGTAGTCGCCCACGATGATGTTCGGGTTGGTGATGATCGTCTTGAGATACACGAGCCGCGATTGCCCAGTGATGGGGTGCCGCGTATCAGGTGAGGGGCCATAGGTCATAGTTATCGTTAAGGGCGCGACTCAAAAGCCTCGACAGCATCAGGCGGCAGCAGAACAGGGAGAAAGTCCACTGCATCGCTCCACGTATTCAACGTCAAACCAACAGCTTGGTCAAGATCAACGACGCTATTGAGAAATTCAATTTCAGCCCCAAGCTGCTGATCTTCTGCCTGCACCAAATTTTCTTCTTGGGTGATGATTTGGAAGATATCGTCAGTGCGTCCGCGGTTGAACAGCTCTTGGGCCACCTCTAATTGGAGGCGGGCATTTGCTGTGGCCCGTCGAGCGGCCTCTACCCGTGCTAAATTCGCCCGCACAGTGTTGAGCTGATTGGTGATTTCGTTACGAATAGCTGTTTGCTGCTGGGCTAATTGATTTTCCTGCTGAAGAATTTCAACTTGACTCCGTATCAACGCAGTGTCTAAAGATGGGTCATCAAACGTACGGCGGGCAATCAGACCAACTGTAGATTCTGAAAAGTCACCGACACTGGCGTCCCCTTCTACATTCAGTTCCCATCGCAAATCGTCCTCAGCAAGGAGCTGATTCAGTTCAGCAATGTCTTGATCAAGCTGGATTTGGAGGTAGTCGGGGCGCAGACGATAGGCGATCGCGACCAACGCTTCGACCTCAAAGGTTTCGACTCGTACTTGAGCGCCAGTAAACAGATCCGCAATGGTGTCCTCCGAGGCCACGAAAAGGACGGCGCGATCCGTACCGACCAGATCCAGTAGTGCTGTATTGGCCGCTTCTAGTTGGGTTTGTTCGAGAAGCAAATCCCGCTCAGCATCCGCAATCGAGCGACGGGCATCCACGAGGTCAACCTCAGCTCGCCGTCCTGCATCTACTAGGGCTGCAAGAATTGCCAAGCGTCGCTGTCGTCGGGTCAGAGCTTGCGCTTGAATGGCCACCGATCGCTGGGCTTCAATCAGCCTGGTGTATTGGGTCACCGTAGCGGTGACGGTATCAATCACCGTCTGCTGGAGAGTAAAAAAGTTACGCGATTCTACCAAACGAGCAATGTTGACCGGCGCTTCATTCACGGCGGTTCCTGCTCCCTGCAACAGGGGCTGGGTAAAGCGCAATCCGAGGGGCGTATCGCCTAACACGTCCACCGTGAGGCCGATTTCTGTGCCCTGGCGCGTAGTGACCTCCCCTAACAGCCCTGCACCTTGACTCAGGACAGTGCGATCGCTCAACTCCACATCATCCCCACGGATACCGCTAGCTAAACCGCTGCCGCTATCAATGTCGTCCGCAAAACTTTGGCGCACTCGTAACCCTGTGATAGGTGTTAAACGCGGATCGAACGCCGCTTCAGCTTCCCGGAGTTCCTGGCGCTGGACTAAACGCTCCAGCTGTTGATCCCGCAGATCGCGATTGCCAGTAACGACTAACTCGATGAGTTCGGGCAGGGAAATCGCCACTTGCGATCGCCCTGTTTGCTCCAGCGGTGCTGCTTCAACCGATGACTCATGACTAGGTAAAGGACTGAAATTGGGGGGCTCTTCCACCGTAGGTACTGGTACTCCCTGAGCTAGAGGCACCGCCAGGAGGAGCGCCCAACTCGTTTGGCCGTGCCATCGCCCTGTGAATGGATGAGTCATGGTTATTCCCCTCGCAGTGCCTGCACAATATCAATTTGCGTAATTCGCAGGGCAGGAAAGAAACTGGCCCCGACGCCAACGATAAAGGCGGCCCCCATGGAAATCGCCGCATCCTCAATCTGAAATTCATAGGGAGCTTCAAAAACCTGAGTCGTGGCGACTTTGGTTAGCCCGTGGATGGTGGCGATCGCGGCCGTGCCTCCAATTAAGCTTAATAGCGCTGCCTCGGCAATAAACTGCATCATGACTTCCCAGTCTGTGGCTCCAATGGCACGTCGCAGGCCGATTTCGCGCGTTCGCTCCATCACAGAGGCAATGGTGATGTTGGCGATCCCCACGCCCCCAATGACGAGCGCCAGCACGCCGACAACCTTCAAAATTTGGCTACTGGTGCGCTGCTGCTGTTCTTCCTTGTACAGGTCTTCTGCATTCCCGTAGGTGTTGACTTCAAAGCCGGGATAGCGCTGCCGCAAAAAGGTTTCAACATCGGCTTCCACTTGCTCGTAGTCAGCCAAATTTTGAATGGCAATTTGTGAATTGCCCCAGCTAAAGCCCCCGGCGATCGCATTGGCATAGTTTTGCGTCAGCCAAACTTCAGGGCGGGGTTCGCGATCAGCGCGAAACTGCTTGGTTTCAATGACGCCGATGACGGTAAGGCGGACTGTGCCGATGAAAATACCTTGATTCAAGGGCGAAGCTCCTTGAAACAGCTGGTCGGCCAAAACCGTGTTGATCACCGCGACAGGATAGTACTGGTCAAAATCACTTTGCTGAAAGAATCGCCCCATCAGCATTTGACGACCGGTTGTCGCCTGGAAGTTGAGCGTGACGCCTTCCACATCGATCTGATCGGCAACCTGGGCCTGATAGCGAGCCTGACGCATACCGCCAACCTGGGTGCGCTGGCTAATACCAGTAATACCTGAGACATCCTGCTGGAGCGTCACAAAATCTTCCTCCCCCAGCTCGGGACTGGGCTTCGTCCAGGTGGGATCGTAAATCCAGAAGCTGACGAAGGGATTATCCCGCTGGGCCAGCTTGGCTTCAATCTGAGCGGTGGTAATGGCATCAATATTGAGGGTGGCATTGACGGCAGCAACCCCCATGAAAATACCGAGCGCCGTTAACCCCGACCGCACCCAATTCCCTCCCAAATCCCGAAAGGTAGTGACCAGTAAATCGCCGGGAGCCAAAGCCATCTCAGCGATCGCCTCCTTCCCGAGCAGGAACATCCGCTTCAGAGCCTGGCAACGCTAAGGGTTGCCCTGGAGTCAGCGTGACTTCCGGGGGAATGGATACGACAATCGCATCGCCAACAGCCAATCCGGAAAGGATTTCAATCGATTCCAAAGTCTCCAGCCCAATTTGCACCTCCCGTTTCTGAGCCCTATTGTTACTGTCCCGCACCCACACATAGGGGTTGGCGGCATCCCGTTGCAGGGCAGTGACCGGCACAGTTACGGCATCCGTGCGCTGCTCCAGCACAATATCAACACTCACCGCACTGCCAGGAATGAGCGTATTACTAGGTTGATTTAGCCGGGCTTCGGCTTCAACCGTCGCTTGCTCGGCATTATCCTGTTGTTCGGAGACGGCTTGCGGGGAAACGCGCACAATGCGTCCCTCAAAGATTTCAGGATTGGGTCCAATAACGCTCACGCGAACCGGCATCCCGATGCCCACTTTGCTGGCATTCAGCGTCGTGAGTTGCAGGCGAATCGTCTCCTGAGTCGGATCCCCAATACTCAGTAACCGTCCTTCCCGCTGCACCCCGTCCCCAGCTTTGACATCCACCTTGAGAACGATCGCTTCAATTGGAGCCAGAATGAGATTGTCTTCCAATTGCAGTCGAATATTCTCTGCTTTCACCTGATTTTGCTGCACCTGGAACTCGGCTTTGGTGACCTCAACTTCAGCATCCCGAACTTCCGACTGGGCATCTTCAACGGCCCGTTTGTCCTGCCTTAACGCATTCTCGGAAATGTAGCCCTGCTCAAATAAATCCTCCGCATCTGCCAGCCGTAGCCGCGTATCTTCCAGGCGCGATCGCTTTTCCGCCAGGATTTCCAGATTACGTTGTAGGGTGAGTTGATCAATCCGATTTTGGACTTGCTGGTCGTCGAGGGTTTGCTGGAGAACGCGATCGCGCAGCTCCAATAAGGGTTGTCCTTGACTCACCCGCTGTCGTTCTTCCACCAGTACTGCCTGCACCGTAACGTCGCTAGGAGCCTTAAACGTTTGCTGGCCGCCCAACTCAACAACCCCTGCTTCGGTAATCTTGACTTCTAAATCTTGGCGGGCCACCGGAGCCGTGACGGCTGCCACAGGAGCTGGCGGAGCTTTCAAGAAACGCTCGTAGCCCAGCCAACCCACAATCCCCACCAGCGCCACCATTCCAGAACCGATAATCAACCGAGCCCCTGCCCACTGTCGCGCCTTGGCGTCCATAAAAATATCCGGCTCCGCCGACGCTTGCGAGGTCAGAAAAGGAGGCGTCGGAGTTGAGGATTGAATCTGGATATCATCCGGTGCAGTTGGTTCCACAGCTTTTAACTCGTGAAGGTGATGCCCACTATCCCAATTCTGAAAATCAGACCCCTCATCCGTCAACCGCCTCGTGTCTGGCAGCTCTAAAATCTAAGTCCGGGTCAGCCTGAGCAAGCGAGAGCAATGAGAGGACAGGGGAACCCTTCTCCTCATTACTCGAAGTTGGGGCTGTACTCGACAAACAGAATTATTCCTATGCTGGAATAGGTGTTGACCCAAACGTTAGATGCTTAGGCAGCTGTCACGGGCATATCCATCTTTAAATGACCCAGCATCAGATTAAAGACATCAATCGCCGAAATGGATGTTTGCGGCAAAAGCTGTGACTGACGTGTAATGAAGACTGGGCAATCTTCAGAATTTTGCGTCAAGTGCCCATGCGAGCCCTTCACTAAGGTTGGATCTAGAGGAATCATATCCATTAGATAGCGGAATCCTAGTTTCTTTTGCAGCAGTTTAGAGGCAATTTTCAGCTTGGGCACTTTGAGTTGCGGATCAATGAACAACTCTACAGGGTCATAACCCGGTTTGCGGTGAATATCGACCGTGCGGGCAAAATCGGGCGCGCAGCGATCGTCGAGCCAGTAGTAGTAGGTAAACCACGCCTCTGGTGCAGCAACTGCAACTAATTCACCGGCACGCCCATGGTCAAGATGATATTCGTGCTTCCCAGCATCGTCTAATACCAAGTCGATGCCATCCGTCTCTTCCAGCAGACGCTTGACAGTCACCTGTACTTTTGGATCATTGATGTAAACATGGGCCAATTGATGATCTGCTACCGCAAAGGCTTGACTGGCACCCGCATCCAAAAGCTCCAAGCCTAGCTCTTCACGCACCTGTAACAGCCCTGCCTCTCGTAATAAACGGTTGATGTGGACAGGCTTGTTGACAGGGGTGATGCCATACTCAGAGAGCACAATGACTTGAGCGCCCCGATTTTCGTAGAAATCAATGAGATCACCACAGAGATCATCAATTTCGGTCAAATCCTTGGCAATCTGATCAGGGGCACATCCAATCTTTTGAAGACAGTAGTCTAAATGTGGCAGGTAAATGAGTGTCAGTGTGGGGCTCACGCGAGCTTCTAACCACTTGGCCGAATCGGCAATCCACTGACTGGCCGCAACTGACGTGGCTGGCCCCCAAAACTTAAAAAGCGGAAATTGCCCAAGTTCGGCCTGAAGTTGGGGGCGTAGAGCGGCTGGCTGAGTATAGATATCAGGGAGTTTGCGACCATCCGCTGGATACATTGGACGGGGGGTTACAGCGTAATCGACAGTGGAGTACATGTTGTACCACCAAAATTGGTTGGCACAGGTGAAGGATGGATCTATCTGCCGAGCCACCTCCCAGATTTTAGGAGCCTGCACGAGCTTGTTAGACTGCCGCCAAAATTTCACTTCACAGTCATCCCGGAAATACCATCCATTGGCCACAATGCCGGTTTGACTTGGCCACTGTCCAGTTAAGTAGGTGCTTTGGGCCGTACAGGTAACGGCTGGTAAAACTGGCTGAATGGTGACCAATTGACCTTCCTTCATCCAGCTCTTGAGCTTTGGTGTGTGGTTCCCAATGAGGCGAGAACTCAAACCAACCACATTGATGACAACTGTCTTTTTCATAAGTCAAGTGATATGAAATGTCTATAAAAACACTATTGAGAGGCTTTTACGCAGGGTCTGGCGTCAATGAGCCTAAAACCCATTCGTATTCCCGTTGAATCGAAGCCACGATGTCCAGTTTCATATCTGGCGGCAACACATCCCACGTGTAGGTCTCGATTTCTAGATGGGTACAGTCGGGGACGTGGGGGAGTTGTTGCAGGATAGCTGTGATGTGATCTTGGGTTGACGCGAACGGAGGATAGCGATCAATAAAGATAGGCACATGGAAATGCGTACGCCACTCCGTTGCATCGGTGGTATTCAATGCAGGGAGTGCATCGCTGAGATCCGGATAGTGTTGCAAGGTGTTAGGCGATCGCTGCTCAATCACCTGATGCAAATACGTTGATTCAGCAAAGGGCTCTAACTGTTGACGCAGCAGTTGGCGTTGTGATGTGTCTGCTGGAATTGGAATACGAATCGCCGAACTGAGTTGAAACTTGCCAATCGCAATGCCAGCTTTCTGAAACTTAGCCAGAGCCAACCCTGGGTCTTCATATTCCACCGCAAAATGACAGGTGTCATAGCAAACGCGAATATGTTTTCGCAGCCAGGTGACCGCAGTGGCCGCACTGATGCCATGGTGCTGCTGAAGGTAAGGCTGTCCTATAGGCAATAACCAGTCTTGAAAAAAGTTAATGACCTCATCCGCATTTTCCAGTAAAGCATCGGGCTCTGGTTCCAAATCCAGATGGAGTAACTTTCCTGTTGTCGCTTCCACCTGAGCCATTGCCGCAGCAATTTGAGCCAAATGCAGGGTGCTGTGCTCAAAAATAGTAGTCTTGTAAGCTGGATTCGCCTGCCACCAGGGTTTGTAGGACAATGGTACGGTCGAAATACCCCCATCGATCCCATCTGGCAGCAGTGCAGCTAGCACCTTGACTAAGCGTTGGGTATAGTTCAAACGATCGCGCTTTGACCAATCGGGCGCATACACTTGATCTTTGACCACTTGGCGATGGAATCCACCGTGGGGAAATCCATTGAGTGTAAAAACATAACAATCCTGAGCCCTCAACCAAGTCTGAAGTTGCGCTAAGGCATTTCCAGCCAGTAGTTCTTCACTCGCAGCCCCTGCTAAACGCAACCCGATGCCAAAGGTCGCATTCGGTGAAAGCTGCTGTTTCAGTTTGGGAATATAGGTCTGCAGATTATCAAAAACACGTGACCATTCTTCACCAGGGTGGATATTGGTGCAGTAGGTCAGGTGGTAGGTGCGATCGCCCTGAATACGCATAATCAGGATTACTCAATTAGGATATGGCTGCGGTCGAGATAGGGTAATGCCCTGTCCCGACGCACGATGAATGAACGGATGGCATCGACTGTCACAAGGCTTCGCCACAACCAAGCTATAGCGTTGCCAGAAGGGCGATCGCGTCCCGATATCGCGCTAAATCAACCTGATGCACTTCCAGCCCGGTACCAATCCCCCGCAGGAGCATGAGCGTCAGTTCACCGCCAAGGTGCTCTTGAAATTCCGTGAGACCTCGGAAGAGAGAATCAGGGTGCTCAGGCTGATCTAAACAACTAGACAGTTCTGGTATGTAAAGGGAAAACCCTAGCGTTTGGAAGGTCGTGCAAATGCGTTGCCACGCTTCTCGCGCAAGCAACCCAGCTAGATACGAGTAGGTGCTGTCTAGAGCAATGCCAATTGCCACGGCTTCACCGTGACGCAATTCATAGTTTGTCAAGTGTTCAAGACGATGCGCGGCCCAGTGCCCAAAGTCTAGAGGGCGGGAAGAACCCATCTCAAACGGATCGCCATTACCCGCAATGTGAGCCATATGCAGCTCAGCACAGCGATAGACCGATGCAAGCATCGGAGCCATTTCCCGGCGAGCGATCGCGGCCGCACTGGTTGCAATTGCCTCAAAAAATGCAGCGTCTTTAATGAGAGCAACCTTGAGGGCTTCTGCCATGCCCGCTCGCCAGTCGCGGTCATCTAACGTAGCCAAAAAGTTACAGTCATTCAGCACTGCATACGGTGGTGCAAAGGTTCCTAAGAAGTTCTTTTTGCCGCAGGAATTCACACTGTTTTTAACACCAACCCCGGAGTCATTCTGAGCTAGGACTGTTGTAGGCACCCGGATCAGCCGAATCCCTCGATGGGCTGTCGCTGCCGCATACCCAACCATATCCAACACGGCCCCTCCCCCAATACCAACCACATAAGAGTGACGGCAGAGGCTCATAGCGTCCATTTGTCGTTGTAACCTGGCAACCAAAATCGGGTCATTTTTGGCAGCTTCACCCCCAGGGACTTGAACTGGAGCGGTCGTCAAATTTAGGACGTGGCTGTACTGTTCGCTATAGGCTCTGATTTGCATCAGGAGTTGAGGGTGATAGGGCAACAAACCATCATCGACAACCACCATAATTTTCTTAGGGCCTGTTTCGCCATCGGCTGCAATGACCTCAGCCAAGAGCGGATTTTCGCGATGGAATAGCTGCTCTGTAAAGTGAACGTTATATTGAAAAACCACCTCAAAGCGCTGGCGAATGGGTTTATGAATGAAAGATTTAATAGGCGTTGGAAAAGTAGCAACCACGAGAAACCTCTTCTATATGAATAAAATTCAATCAGGTCACAGCGAACACACGAGCCAAAACAATCGAGAGAGGCAGCAGTGCTAGAACCGTTAGACCATAGGGCCAGCCAGCAAAGCCTGCTGCTATCGCAGCATCCAACACAATTAACGACAGCACGCCTGATTTCACAGCCTTCTGAATCGTGGCAGGACTTGGATCACCCGTTGCCCGCATAAAAGCAGGCAATACCAACCCAGCGAACAAAGTCGCAAAGGGCAGGGCAAACAACCAGTTGTAGCCTGCCAGTGCCCCTAAGCCCAAAACACTGGCCAACACGAGCAGCACGAGAATGATGGCCAGTATGCCGGTCTGCCGTTTCCCACCTTCCACCTCGCCTTGACTGATAGCGGTCACTGCTGCGATATAGACAACCGGGACAGCCGCCAAAAACCATCGCTCCGTGAGCATTGCAGGAACCACGCTGACGCCTAACAGCAGGTTGCCACCCCGACATACCCCCATATTCAAGGGCCCTAACCATCCCTGATGCTTACCCAGAGCGTCATAGGTGAGCGCTGAAAGTGCCACAGCCGTGGCCACACCAGCACTCACAAGGGAAACTTGAGCCGCTGCTAAAACACCGATTGCTAATAGCACACTGCCCAGAATCGTCGCTCCGATGAGGGAAGCGCGGCCACTTGGTAGTGGTCGCTCAGGGCGCTCTATCTGATCGAGCTCGGCGTCAAAAACATCGTTGAAAACGACTCCGCCACCATAGAGACCGCTAGTAGACAGGATGAGCCAACCGAGGGGCGCAAGCTCATAGATACCCAGGTGATTGATTCCGACATTGGCCAGTATCGCCACGCTACCCGCTGCGGCGTAGCCCACCAAGATATCAGCCCAAGCGGTCACAATATTGGCTGGCCTCATAAGTTGTAGGTAAGCCCAGATGGACTGCGATCGCACACTCAGTGTTTGCACAGTGCCCCCTTGAAATGTCTGATAAAAATATTCATTAGCGGATAATCATAGATTCTGGAGCCGGGTTGTTAACGGTCGGCTGTTGACCGCGCAGCACCGAGTTACCGTTGTAGAGCTGACGCTGGTCAATGGCCGGTGGATTGAGCCAATCGTCTGCCTTCATCTCACCACTCTGCCCATATGCCTTTAGCGCATTGCCATAGCACACCGCTGTTACCTGCTCTTCAGGGATCCCGTTCTGCAACATCAGTTGAGCCGTCTTCGGCACCGCTAAGGGATCACTCATTCCCCAATCCGCCGCGCTATCAATCATGATGCGATCGCTGCCATACTGCTTGACTAACTGCACCATGCGCTCATTCCCCATTTTGGTGTTGGGATAAATTGAAAACGCACACCAGAAACCTCGATCCAAAACCTCGTCTACCGTTTCTTCATTGGCGTGATCAATAACAACCTGCAGCGGATCAATCCCGTGCTCCAGGCAGATATCCATACTCCGGCTGGTGCCCTCTTTCTTATTGCGATGGGGCGTGTGAACCAGAATCAACTTATCCAGTTCTTTGGCGAGTTCTAGCTGTAGACGAAAATACTTTTCTTCGGCCTCGGTCATGTCATCAAAACCGACTTCGCCAAGAGCCACAACCCCTTCCTTGCAAGCATATAAAGGCAGTAGTTCCATGACTTGGTCAGCTAAGGCTTCGTTATTTGCCTCTTTGGGATTGATGGAAATGGTGCAATAGTGACGAATCCCAAATTGCGCGGCTCGAAAGCGTTCCCATCCAATCAAACTATTGAAATAGTCCTGAAATGTGCCGACATGACTGCGCGGTTGTCCCAACCAGAATGCGGGCTCAATCACCGCAACAACCCCGTATTCTTTCATGACGAGGTAGTCGTAGGTAGTGCGTGCGGTCATGTGAATATGCGGATCAATGACCATCATCGTGTCTTGCAACATAGCGTTTCCGGTAAGCTTCACAGATAACTAAAATTCGGTACAGATATCAGAGAAATTTGAACTTAGGGATGGGTTGCACTGACATCGCTCCAAGTGAGCTGTCCAGCAGCCACCTGTTGCTTCATGACAGGTACCCGCTCTAACAGTGCTTGGGCCTCTGAAGTCGGGGCACTGGCACATGCTAATGCCGCAGCTTGCTGTTCAAAGGGTTCACCCTGACTCAGGACTCGCTCTAAATCAGCAATCAGGTCACCCTCAGCGAAGAACCCAATGGGCCGCCAAAGTTGTGGATTTACCGTGCGACCTGCCGCCCAGCGCTCATGGGCATAGTCAGACAACATCTGCGCCAGCTTAGCGTTGGCCCGAGTGTCCAACCCTTGAATTTCGCTCAGACGACTGTCAACAAACAGCGCCTTTAAGACCATTTGATTCCAGGCAGCTTCGTCAAAGTAGTCGGCGGGGTAGGGATTGTTGAGCGCGATCGCGTTGAAGACAGCGGTGATATTGGTTCGCAATCCATCCACTGCACGCGCTCTAAACCGCTCTGGATGAGGCAGCAACGGTAAACTTTGATACAGAGCCACCTGTTCAGCCACATCGGCTGCCGCGAATAACTTTTCCAGAGCAGCGATGTAGCGATCAGCATCCTGGGATGGAAACGCCAGCAGCAAGAGTGCACGCGCAGCCTGATCAACACTCCACTGCCCAGGCATCCAGCCTGCTCGCAAGTCTTGAGCAACGCTTAAGTCCTTTTCAGTCAGCTCCAAGTCCGCTTTCCCGACTTGACGCGAAGTGGCGCTGAAGCGTGCGAATAATAAACGTTCAGAAGCATTGTCTGATAACTGCTGCCTGGCTTGGCCGAGCCAACCCAGTGCAGCGTCTTCTAGCTGCCTGGCCAACCAAGTATGAATATGATGAGCGCTTTGCTGAAGATGAGGCGATGTAGCGGTAGAGTTTGGCATAACGGCAATCATAAAACCCTGAATTCTCAAAACCGGGCTACTCAAGGTAGCCGCTCTAGGACTGTTATGGAGCAATGAGTTGCGATAAGCAGGAGAGATCAATAACGCTTGAGTACGCAGAATTTAAAAAATATGCGGCAAGTAATATCACACTTGTTCGGTAGACGTACTGACAACATCTCTTACTGACTTCGTATAATTCAAGATTCGTAGATAACCTTTATCGAAACTTCAAGCAAAGTTACCGGATAACCACGCAATTTGAAGATTCTATCTTGCGCTCACTGTGTGACGGTATTTATCGGTTAATTGCGCAAATCCGTCGGTTTGAGGTGAGCATCGACGATATGACCATCGCTTACCTGGATAATACGGCGACTGCGCATCGCCACCTCGTGGTCGTGAGTCACCATCACAATGGTGATGCCACTGGCCTCTAATTCCTCAAAAATGCCCATGACTTCCTCAGCGGAATGGGTATCTAGGGCACCCGTCGGTTCATCGGCCAGTAACAGTAGAGGACGGTTGACGATCGCACGCGCGATCGCAACTCGTTGCTGTTGGCCACCAGATAGCTGGGTGGGGCGTTTGTGGAGTCGATGGCCTAAGCCCATCCGTCGCAGAGCTTCAACGGCCCGATGCTGCCGTTCCTGACCACCGATACCGCCGTACATCATAGGCAGCATCACATTTTCCAAAGCTGTCAGGTTATTCAGCAGTTCATACCGCTGAAAAACGAAGCCAATTTTTTGATTTCGGATGCGAGCGAGGCGATTTTTCCTGATTTTGGAAACATCAAGGCCGTCGAGGAAATAGCGTCCGCTGCTAGGACGATCCAAACAGCCAATGATATTCATCAAGGTGGTTTTGCCCGAACCAGACTGACCCATAATGGCGCAGTATTCGCCTGGCTGAATGGCGAGACTGATCATATCGCAAGCGCGCACCGCGACTTCGCCGGTTCCATAAATCCGCGACACCTGATCCAGGTAAACCACAGGTATTGGGGCTGTTGTCGAACCATTGACAACGGTTGGTGGTTGGGTAGCTGTCATGCTTCTTTGGGGTAACCAGTTAGGCTGGGAAATCTTATGTGGGTAGGACGTCAGAAGTCAGGCGTCAGAAGAGTTCGGAATGCGGAAGGTAAAACTTGAGAACTATTAAAGGCTATTAGCCTCGAACCCTCTACTATGCTAGTGCAGCGTCAATGAGTGCTCTAAACAAGGCTGTTTATGTTTTTCACACGCTACCTTCCCCTACTGGTCAGCTGTGTGCTCGTATTGTTGGGTGGTTGCACGACATCGGAATCGATAGAGACAGTGGATGAATCGATATGGGTCGATCCATCTGATCCCGCTGTGGCTCCTACAATTGCAAATGATCTGCCCGCTATCAATTACACCGTGCATCAACTCGCGAGCAGTGACGTGCATGTGGTTACGATCCCACCGGATGCGGGCTATGTGATGCGGGTGGATATCAGTGACAGATTACAGCCTTTACCCACATTTGCTCGGGAGAATGGGGCGATCGCGGCAATTAATGCAGGATTTTTTGACCCCAATAATGGTCTCACGACTTCTCACATCACCGTTGATGGTCAGGTTGTGGCTAATCCCCAACAGAATCCTCGCTTGATGGAAAATCCTGATCTAGCGCCTTACCTGAATGCAATTTTAAATCGCTCTGAGTTTCGGATTTACAACTGCGAGGGTCAGGTGCTGTACGACATCACGCTCCACGCTGCTCCCTATCCAGCAAACTGTACGTTAAGCCAGGCGATTGGGGCTGGCCCCCAGTTGTTGCCAAGGCTGACGGGCTATGAAGAAGGCTTTTTGGCTAACAACGATGCGGGTGAGGTGGTTCGTGATGCCATTGGGAGTCAATCGCGGAATGCGCGTTCGGCGATTGGGTTAAGGGCAGATGGCACGGTTGTCTTGGCCATGGCCGGTCAAAGAGCCGCTGACGCTAACGCTTCAGGCTTGACACTGACGGAACTTCAGCAGTTTTTACAGGAAGATCTAGCGTTAGTCAAAGCCCTCAATTTAGATGGCGGGAGTTCTGCCGGTCTGTTTTATCAAGGGGAATCAATTCATGGTCGCTTCGATCAACAAGGTCTGCCGATTGAACGTCCAATCAAGTCAGTTCTTGGAGTCAATTTCGAGGATCCTGACACGCTGGCAAAATGATCTCGGCTCAATTTCAGAACAGGCTGTCCAGAAAAGTTCATGTGATGGAAACTTGAGAATCGCGATCGTATCGCCGTGATCTAAAACACATTCTGTCTAGAAATTCTTGATCCCCCCTTGCCAATAGGTACCGACCATCTCAAACTGAGAGGTGTAATAAAGGGAAATTACGGCAGTTGCGAGGTTCCTGGTGAAAAGAGTTTTATCCATCATCCTAGGAGGGGGTGCCGGTACCCGCCTTTACCCACTCACAAAATTTCGGGCAAAGCCAGCCGTATCGCTAGCAGGCAAGTATCGCTTAATTGATATTCCTGTTAGTAATTGCATCAATTCCGACATTCACAAAATTTACGTTCTAACCCAGTTCAATTCTGCTTCCTTAAACCGCCATATTTCACGCACTTACCAGTTCTCTCAGTTTTCGGAAGGATTTGTCGAGGTTCTGGCAGCGCAACAAACGCCAGACAGTCCAAGTTGGTTTCAGGGCACTGCCGATGCTGTCCGCAAGTATCTGTGGATGTTGGATGCCTGGGATATTGATGAGTTCATCATCCTTTCCGGAGATCACCTCTATCGGATGGACTATGAGCTGTTTATCGAGCGTCATCGCAGCACGAATGCCGATATTACGTTGTCGGTGGTTCCCATTGGGGAGAAAACAGCCTCCAGCTTTGGCTTGATGAAAATTGATGCCGCTGGTCGGGTTGTTGACTTCTATGAAAAGCCGAAAGGGGATGCCCTGAAGCAAATGCAGGTGGATACCACGACCTTGGGTTTAACATCTGAACAAGCCACGCAGAAACCGTACATCGCTTCGATGGGTATTTACGTCTTTAAGAAGCAAGTATTAGTCGATTTGCTGCGTAACAACCCTGAGCAAACGGATTTCGGTAAGGAAATCATCCCTAACTCAGCGAAGGACTATAACGTTCAAGCCTATCTCTTCGATGGCTATTGGGAAGATATCGGAACTATCGAAGCCTTTTATCATGCCAACCTGGCACTGACGATGCAGCCCCAGCCACCCTTCAGCTTCTACGATGAAGATGCGCCGATCTATACGCGTTCTCGCTATTTGCCGCCCAGTAAGCTGTTAGATTGCCACGTCACTGAATCCATCATTGGTGACGGCTGCATTCTGAAAAACTGCCGCGTGAATCACGCTGTGATTGGTCTGCGTCAGCGTGTACAGGAGGATTGCGTCATCGAAGACTCGCTCCTAATGGGGGCTGACTTTTATGAGCCGCTGTCTGAAAGTAGTCGCCATTTGACCCGTGGCAAAATCCCGATTGGCATTGGTGAAGGCTCTATTGTCCGTCGCGCTATTGTGGACAAAAATGCCCGCATCGGTCGCAATGTTCAAATTGTGAATAAGGAGAACATTGAAGAGGCCGAACGCGAAGATTTGGGATTCTACATCCGTAGCGGCATTGTCGTCATTCTGAAAAATGCTGTGATTCCAGACGGCATGATTATTTAGTCTCAGAGTTGAGGCTCAGTAGCCGTTCGAGCATGGTTGGAGGGTTGAGTTTCCCCTGTTGGTCGTTCTAACCAACAGGGGAAACTCGTTTTTGTGGCCAGAGTCGTCAAGCTGGCAGCACTTACAGTGCTAGCAATCCTTTGGGCTGAGACTTGCATTACCAATTCCGTGTGATGGCGCTACCGCTCGCAAATCCCCCGCTGTCGCCGTCCCCTTACAAAAAAGGGCTTTTCACTGACTAAATTGGAGGTTGGGGCCAGAGCATCCTGCTACTAAGCAACGCCCGATATCTTAGCCGGGAGCGATACCGCTTAAGCGCATGAGATCCGCGATCGTAGGGCAATGGGGTTGAATACCCAAAGCGGCTGGATATTGAGGGTTATCGTAAACAAAGTGGCGATACCTTAAACAGAAGCGATCCCACTCGCCCATGCGAATGTTAAAGCCATCAATAATGCGATCGGCCAGCCAAAAAGAGAGCGGGATGCGGAACAGCATCCGTAGCCCAAGATAGTTACTTATCTGCTCAATCACCTGATCGGCGGTAATCGCAGGGTTGCCAATCACAATTTGACGATTAGCGTCGGCTGGCAGCGGATGATCAATATAGTAGGCAACGACCAACGCAATATCTTTGCCATGGGCAAAATGGAAACTGCCATCCGCCTTCAAAAAGCGAATAAGCCCCATCCATTTCGCCACATCAGCTAGACCTGCTGAGATATGAGAATAGGGCTTATCCTTATCGCCTCCAAACACTAACGTTGGGAAAACGGTCGTTACTTTAGGATAAATCGCTAAGTCGGGCAGGCTCTGGTAACACTGATATTTGCTGCGAATGTAATCGGTACCAATTTCGCCAGCCTTTGGCAACGGCTGATTGTCCTGTCCCAGAATGCTAGCGGTCGAAAAGTAGAGAACCTGCTCGCATCGCTCCAGGTTTAACAAAGACATCAGACGATGGTTACCCGTGACGTTAATCTCATAAATTTCCGGTGCGCCGCCCCAAGAGGTTGCCGCCAAGACAGCGCAATCCATCGTGGCAAGCAAATCTGCATGGGCGTCAATGTTGCGGATATCGTCTTGAATAATATGGATGCGTGGTTCACTTTGCCAGTTGAATAGCAACTTGGCTGGATTACGTATCAACAGAAAGAGCTCATGGGCTGTATCGGTCAGCAGGGTTTCCACTAAGTAGTGACCAATGCAACCACTTGCTCCCGTCATAAAAATCCGTTTTGTCGAAGCCGAAATAGAGTCAGACACAGTAATGAGCGCTGGATTAGCAAACTCCCATCTAATCACAAAGGCACTTCATCTTATGGAAGTTCATGAACCCCATAAAATGAAGCGCCCGATGACGGCACCAAATATCAGTGTGGGCTAGTTCCAGCGTATCACTCTGCTGGAACCCCGCTGTTATGCAGGAACCAGCAGCTGATCGAGCTGCTTGCCGGTTTCAAAGAAGAAGGCGGCATTGTCCTCAGGGGTGCCTGGCAAAATACCGTGCCCAAGATTCAATATATGACCTCGGCGACCGGCTTTTTGTACCGTGTCAAAGATGCGATCGCGAATGAATTGCTTAGAGCCAAACAGGGCTGCCGGATCCACATTCCCCTGCACACCAATATCAGGGCCTAAGCGGCGACGAGCTTCTGCCATATCCACAGTCCAGTCGACGCTAACAATATCAACGCCAGACTCGCCCATCAGTTCCAGCACGCCAGCACTACCACTGATATAGAGAATCAAGGGCGTGTCAGGATACCGGGCTTTCACTTGGCGAACGACCTGCTGCTGGTAAGGCAACGCAAAAGTGCGGTAATCCATAGGACTGAGCTGCCCCGCCCAAGAGTCAAAGAGCTGCACGACTTGAGCACCACATTCAATTTGGTGACAAGCATAGATGGCAATGTTGTTAGCCAGCTTATCCAACAGCTGATGCAGCATAGCAGGTTCTGAAAAGGCCATGCCCTTGATGTTGGCATAGTTCTTTGAGGTGCGACCTTCCACAGCATAGGCTGCCAGCGTCCAGGGAGAACCCACGAACCCTAACACGGCGGCTTCATTCCCGACTTCGGAGCGGAGCGCACCTAAGATTGTGCGAATGTAGGGCGTTGCTTCATCAGGATTCAGTTCATGTACCGCATCCACCTGCGCTTGAGTACGAATGGGCGGATCAATGATGGGGCCTTTGCTCTCAACAATGTCGAAGGGAATACCCATGCCCGTCAATGGCGTCAGGATATCGGAGAACATAATCACGCCATCAGGGCGAAAAGCACGCCAGGGCTGCAGGGAAATTTCAATCGCCAGTTCAGGATTCTCAGAACGCTCTCGAAAAGAAGGATACTTCTCACGTAAATCGCGATACACCTGCATGTAGCGACCAGCTTGACGCATCATCCATACGGGAGGCCGATCTAAAACCTCTCCACGAGCTGCCCGTAGCAATAGAGGAACCTGATTTAATCGGGTCATTGAAACTTCACCAGCGTTAATGAAATGTTTTGAGCGTACTGGTTAGCGTAACATTCAGCGGATTCCCGTATTTCACAGGCGTAAAGTACGCTCTCATTTTTAGCACTGGTGAAAAGGTCGCTTCAGCGTAGAATGAAGGTCGCTGGGTCATTTGAAGCCACGACAGGCAGAGGCATGGATATCGTTAACTTTTTTGAAAAGGTTGAGGGAACTTGGTTTTCGCAACGCACGACGCACTTTCCGCTCGGGCAACCTTCACAAACGGGGCAAACCACTCTCCACATAACTCGCCTCATGCCTGATGACGCCCGCGTCATAGCCCTGTGCCAGCCGAGTGCGATCGCCCCTACCGATGTCGTCTTTGCCATTCACATTCAGCAAGAGCCACAGGCCAGTGTTTATGGGCCGAAAAAGACGCAGCCCCAACGACAGACTGTTCTATTGGGTACAAAGGCTACAAACGCAGGGATAACCGGCCAGTTCTTTAGCCAAACCGAACAGGAACCCATTAGTACAGGTCAATACACCTTAGAAGATGAGGTGCTAACTCTCACTATCCAAACGGATGAGTTGCAGTCAGAAGAACGACTGTGGTTTATGAATCCGAACCTGCGGATGCGAACCAGCGTCCTGGAGCGAGCCGATGGGTTGCAGATGGCCTCGTTTTGTTCAGAAGTGCGGCGGTTAGCTCCGGCGAAGCCCTAAAGAGTCGTTATGGAATAACTTTGACGATTCTGTGACAAAGGACACCCACCGTCTTGCTTCCAGAAAAAACTTGTAAAAGTTATTTTGTTACAACCCCTAAGGAATCAGAATTAATTAACCTACGAATTTTGAGTTTTGAATGTTGAGTGGGATGGCTAATTCAACCTTCAAAACTAAGAACTTAAAACTCATCTATCCCTATCCCTGTAGAGGGCATCCGAGCATTAAGCCGCTTGCTCCGCTAGCACTTCGAGTTCAAAGACGCGATCGAACTGGGCAAGCTCAAAAATAGTCTGAATCGATGTGGGGACAGAATAGAGGCAGAATCGCTTGTCCAAAGCATAGGCAAGACGCTGACTCAAAAGCAAAAAGGTCAGGCCAGCATCATCAATGGACTCGACGCGGCTCATATCAATCATCAAACCCGGCGACGCATCGGACGACATCGCTTCTAGAAACTGAGCTTGTAGCGAACAGGTGCAGTCTGCATTGAGCATACCCTCAAGCTGAAAAACCCTTAAATCAACGCCCCTAATACCCATAATGTTGAATTCCTGACAACCGGTAACTTTTAAAGCGGTGTTAGAGGATGTGAAGCCTCTATTCAAGTCAACACCAACTCAGAAAACGTAAAAACACTGACGCCAAAAATCCTGTTTTTAAGATACTTGAAAAACGATTGACAGCATTGTTTCAAAGAATACTAAGTAAGTGTAATGATTTTGTGTTCTATTAGCTTAGGAAAAGTGACGACAGCCTGGTGCAGAGGTTCCATGAACCTAGCGTGGGCTGTATCGCACCCTTAGCGTAGAGCAGCGGCACGCGAAGACCAGCGGGAAACGGGAATCCCTCGGTTAAGGACATCCGTTTGTTCACCTGTGGGTAGAGTGACATTTTCTAGCAGCGATACGCTCCCTGTATGCAGTCCTACGATGTAGTATTCATCATCTTCAAATAGGGCTAAAAGGGGTGCCCCTGAAGCACCTGGATTGGTATCACAACTATGGATGAGACTATCAGCCCAATCGCCATCTGGCACCACCAAGAGGACGCTACAGGAGGCACTCAAGCCAGCCGTCTCCCCTGGACTGCCAAAGCCGCTTAAGGAAGCCGGGGGAAAGTCGGCTGAATAACCGGCTACCCCGATTTGACTATCGATCGCTGCTAGTACGTCGGCGTTGCGAAAGTCGACGGTGCGCCATCCCAAGTAGCCATATACGTTGCCTAATGGTTGATCAAGCGTGAGTAACGCCCAGTCTTCGGTCTGGTCACCCGTGAAGGGACTTTCACCATATTCGTAGGCAATCACGTGTCCGACATCTTCAGAGCGGCCTTGAATCAGGTTGGGACGAAACACAATGTTGAGCTGAGTAGGCTGATCAGTCGCTTCATCCAGAAGGCAGTGAGCGTTTGTCAGCACGATTTGCGCCCCAACAAGGGTTCCGGTGCAAGATCCCACGATCGCGCCGGTGTCATCCACCCAGTCCACACGTCCGATCGCTGACCAGGGATATTGGCGACTGAGTACAGGTGTGCGATCGTCGGTGTGAACAACGGCTCGTAACGGCCCATCAATCGGCCGTGGCGATCGCGTCTGTCCCTCGGGAACATATGCGGGGCCGGTCACCTCCGCCTCTGGCAGGGTAATGGGTGTGAGTTGTACTGGTGGTGTGAGTTGTGCCTGTAATGGTGTTTGACCGAAGCCAACCGCAAGGATAGGTCCTAAGGCTACACAAGGAAGCCAGCGACGCAGCATGATGTAACCCCTAAGTTCGCAAACAACGTGACCTGTAACAGCTACTGGTTGAGTTGTAGTTGTGCAGATGCGCTATCCCTGTCTTCATCCACAATGCCCGCAGGTACGGGTAAAAAGCATGAAGTGTTTGTGTGCTTCCATAGGTCGGCAGATGAAGATTCCGGTAGGTACCTTACCCAGGATCCTACCGGAATCTTCATCCCTTGAGGTCAACTCAGCTCATAGCCCCTTGATGCAGCCTGTATAACAGAACGGACGACTATAGTAGAACGTTACTGATTCTCGGTATGATTTCAGCGACGAAGTCTGAGCGAACCGCCCTTCTGTGACGATTCGCTCATCCTAATCAATCAGCAACGGTACAGCCGAACTCCGTTGGAGCCTTAGTGTGGCACGCGTTCAATTAGCAAGCATTACTCAGCGATACGGTAAAACCCTAGCGGTACAAGATATTTCCTTTACCGTGCCGGATGGCGAATTTTGGGTGTTGGTCGGGCCGTCAGGGTGTGGCAAGTCTACTCTGCTGCGAACCGTCGCCGGGCTAGAACCCATCACCGAAGGCAATCTCTACATTGGCGATCGCCGCGTCAACGATGTGCCAGCTCGCCAGCGGGATGTGGCGATGGTGTTTCAAAACTATGCCCTCTACCCCCACATGACCGTGGCGGAAAATCTGGCGTTTGGGCTGCGCATGCGCCGTGTGCCTAAGGGTGAGCAGCGTCAACAGGCTCAGCAGGTCGCTGAGTCCCTCGGCATTGAGCATTTGTTAGGTCGCAAACCGCGTCAGCTATCTGGGGGGCAACAGCAGCGCGTGGCCCTAGGTCGGGCGATCGCGCGTCGACCACAGGTGTTTCTGTTAGATGAGCCCCTGTCAAACTTGGATGCTCAACTTCGCGACGATACCCGCGCTGAGTTGAAACAGCTCCATCAGCGTTTCGGCATTACCACCCTCTATGTCACTCACGATCAAGTGGAGGCCATGACCCTGAGCGATCGCATTGTCATGTTGGATCACGGCCAGATGCAGCAGCTAGGCACCCCTCAGGATCTCTACAACGCTCCCGCCAATCGCCGCGTCGCAACGTTCATCGGCAATCCCCCCATGAACGTTTTACCGGCTATTTTTGACGGCAAGTACTTTCAGTTGAACGGGCAGTTGGTGCCAGCCCCGGCTGATATGGTGCAGGCCGCCTCTCTCGCACCGAATCAGGTGGTGAATTTAGGGATTCGCCCCGAGCAAATTGCCTTGGCCTTTGAGGGGGAAACGGCAGTCACCGTCAGTGTCGAGGTGGTGGAGCCATTGGGACGCGAAACTTTGGTGCGCGGACATATCCCAGCACAGCCGTCGCAACAGCAATCACAGTCTGAACCGCTAAGTTTGAATTTCCTAGTCATGCCCCATGCCTTACCGAAGGTCGGCGATCGCTTGCGCCTACGCTTTGACCCGCTATATCTATTCCTGTTTGATTCTGTATCTGGTCAAACTCTATTCCCCAAGTAAATGGAGTGCATCCCAGTTATGCAATGAGTAATCATGCTCACCTTGGATGATGGCACGAGCGGTAAGCTTTGGAGAGTTCA
>JBCBSR010000011.1:0-117902 GCA_039819045.1 Cyanobacteria bacterium J06638_28 | reverse complement strand
ACCGTCCGCCATAGCTAAATCCCTCCCGGCACCCGAGCGGCAACGTCTGGTAGCCTTGCCACCCGCAGGTGGGACATCGATACAAGGGCCGCTCGTACTCCCACACCTCGACGAGATCCGGCACCAGTTCGGCGACTTGCTGGCGTTTCGTCCCCTGGGCTTGGCGCTCCACAGCACCGCCACAGACCGGGCAACTCTGCACCGTAAGCAACTCGGCGTGATTGATCCAGCCAAAGCCATTGCGCGTCGTGCCGGGGTGATTGTACTTGGGGCCTCGTTTTCGCTGGGGTTTGCCCTTGTTCCGGTGCGCCTTCTTGGGCCCATCGGCAGAGGGTGGCTGTGAACTCGTTTCGCTGCTGCGCTGCGTTAGCTTCCGCAGTTTCTCGCTGAGTCCTTCAAATTGCTCTTCAAGCTCCTTCACTCGCTGCTTCAGACCCTCGGTCTCCGCTCGTTGCTCGCAATAGCGCTTGTACCAATATCTCGCCCCCTGCTCTTCGGGGTCGCTCTCTGGTTGGGTTGGCTCTGGACGTGGCTGAATCGTCATGCCCCTTATGCTACAAACTTTTGCCCCATTCGCAATAGGACTGCTTTGTTGCGGTGACTAATTACCATGCTTTCTTTTCTGATGGTCAGCTTGAAGCATTTTAAGTTCGATGAAGAAACTCTACAAGAAATGCTATACAAAGCTGTTCAGCACTAATCATCAACTCATTTATCTTTTATCTGGCAACAGCTCAATAATCTCCTGGCGAAGTCGTTCTATACCTACACTTAGGACAGGGGTAACGTCTCTTTCAACGATCTCACCCTGATTAAAACACCAAAGCTTTCGTGTTTCTGGATAACAAATCTCTTCGTGAAAACCAACGACTTCATAGGGAATGGTTTCGCTGATTGTCGTAAGCCATTTGAGAACGGGATATATTGAGTTTGCGTAGCAGTCTAGCTTGCCATAAAGCCGGAAACAAAGAAATTCTCCTGTGAATCGACTGATCGGATCGCTGGGCGAAATATTGGGATGTTTGTTGGCCGGAGTATTGCTGATAACGTCTCGCCAGTTCGTTAGCCACTCATCATAGTCTTCAGGATCAGGATAAGCGTCTGGGCAAAACAATCTATCCCTCAATTTTGGTTGGAAATCATACTCTTCTTCCCTGGTCATGTAAGCCAGAGTGGCCAAAACTTCTTGCGATAGATCTTGTCTCAAATCGCAAATAAAGCTGAATTCATAAGGAGTGCCCATAGTTTAGTCTCTACAAAAATGAATTGCCAAAATAATACAAATTTACTAATTCACGCTTTATGCGAGCAAGGTGTTCTGACCGCTGTATCCCATCTGAACTCAGAATGAGGCGATCGCGTCTTTTCTGCTAACCCGCCTAGTTAAAATTTGCTCCGGCTTCCTGGAAATTGTCCAATAATGAACACACTGACTGTATTGAATTCTGGAATTCGAGCACATGGCGCAGTGGCAGTTTTGGATTGATCGCGGCGGCACGTTTACCGATATTGTGGCGCGGCGTCCCAATGGGCAACTGGTTGTCCATAAGTTGCTGTCGGAGAATCCTGATCGCTACGCCGATGCACCCCTACAAGGCATCCGCGACCTGATGGGGTTGACTGCTACCGATCCCATTCCCGCAGAACAGATTGATGCCCTGAAGATGGGCACGACCGTCGCCACCAATGCCCTACTCGAACGAAAGGGCGATCGCACCCTCCTGGTTATCACGGATGGTTTTCAAGATGCCCTGCGCATCGGTTACCAAAATCGTCCCGACATCTTTGCCCGTCATATTGTGCTGCCCGAAATGCTCTATGAGCAGGTTATTGGTGTGTCTGAACGGATTGATGCCCACGGCACTGTGCTGCAACCCCTAACACCCGAGCACGAGCAAACCCTGTTCCAGCAACTCCAAGCTGCCTACAGCGATGGCATCCACGCCTGTGCGATTGTCCTGATGCACGGCTATCGCTACCCCACTCACGAAAAGTGCGTTGCAGAACTGGCAAGGCAAGCAGGCTTTTCCCAAATCTCGGTTTCTCATCAAGTCAGTCCCCTAATGAAGCTGGTAAGTCGGGGGGATACGACGGTAGTGGATGCCTATCTGTCACCGATTCTTAGGCGGTATGTGGATCGGATTGCGAGAGAACTACAGAAGTCGGAAGTCGGAAGTCAGAAGTCGGAAGTCGGAAGTCAGAAGTCGGAAGTCGGAAGTCAGAAGTCGGAAGTCGGAAGTCAGAAGTCGGAAGTCGGAAGTCAGAAGTCGGAAGTCGGCAATGCCTCCACTTCTGAATTCCGAACTCCGAACTCCGAATTCAAAACTCGTCTCATGTTCATGCAGTCCAATGGCGGCTTGACAGATGCAGCGCTGTTTCAAGGAAAGGACAGCATTCTGTCGGGGCCTGCGGGGGGCATTGTAGGGGCTGTGCAGACCAGTCTACGGGCGGGGTTTCGGAACATGATTGGGTTTGATATGGGCGGCACTTCAACGGATGTGTCCCATTACAACGGGGAGTACGAGCGCACGTTTGAGACGGAAGTGGCAGGAGTGCGACTGCGGGCTCCGATGATGGCAATTCATACGGTGGCAGCTGGGGGCGGATCGATTCTGCACTTTGACGGTAGTCGCTATCGGGTCGGGCCAGATTCAGCAGGGGCTTATCCGGGGCCAGCCTGCTATCGCAATGGGGGACCGTTGGCGGTGACGGATTGCAACGTGATGTTGGGACGGCTGCAACCAGACTTTTTCCCGCTGGTGTTTGGCCCCCAGGGAAATCAACCTTTGGACGTGTCGGACGTTAAAGACCAGTTTGCTGACCTGAGCGATCGCATTTACCAGGCAACGGGCGATACGCGCTCGCCAGAACAAGTAGCCGCAGGATTTCTCGCGATCGCTGTCGAGAAAATGGCCAACGCTATCAAGAAAATCTCGGTGCAGCGGGGCTATGACGTGTCCAAGTACACCTTGTGCTGTTTTGGTGGTGCGGGAGGACAGCACGCCTGCCAAATCGCGGAAGCCTTAGGCATGGCTCAAATCTTTATTCATCCCTACGCCGGGGTGCTCTCGGCCTATGGCATGGGGCTAGCGGATATTCGGGCGCTACGGGAGCGATCGCTAGAGCTACCGCTGACTGCCGACACGATGCCTAACCTGGAAACTACTTTGACGGAACTTGCCAATTCTGGATTGGCTGAATTGGCCCAGCAAGGCATTCCCGTGAATTCCAACCAGTTACCTTTAGTCAACCAAGATGGGATACAAGTCCTACCGCGCGTTCACCTGAAATATGTCGGTACCGACGCCCCCCTCATCGTTCCCTATGCTTCCCTGACGGAGATGGGACAGTCTTTTGCCAATCTGCATCATCAGCGTTACGGTTTCGTTCTCTCCGAAAAAGCCTTGATTATCGACAGCGTTTCCGTTGAAGTTGTGGGGCAAATGGACGTTTCGGAAGAACCGCGCCTCCCCCGCCAACGCCAAGTACCGCTTACTCCCAAAGTAACCGTTCCGGTTTACCTCAGCGATCGCTGGCACGATACCCCCCTCTATCACCGCGACGACCTCTATCCGGGTGACACTATCACTGGCCCTGCCCTCATCATCGAAGCTACCGGTACCAACCTCATTGCCCTGAACTGGCAAGCCACCTTCACCGATCTCGGAGCCCTCACCCTAACTCATACCCCTCACGCCTCCGACGACGCTTCGCGAACATCCATCCACCCATCCACTCATCCACCCATCCACTCATCCACCCACCTCGACCCCGTCCGTCTCGAAATTTTCAACAACCTTTTCCGCGCGATCGCTGAAGAAATGGGCGTTACCCTGCAAAACACCAGCACCTCTGTGAATATCAAGGAAAGACTAGATTTCTCCTGTGCTGTTTTCGATGCCGAAGGGCAACTGGTTGCCAACGCCCCTCATATTCCAGTGCATCTGGGCTCAATGGGGGAAAGCGTGCAAAGCCTCATTCGAGCAAAGGGGGATGACTTGCGTCCTGGCGATGTCTACGCCCTCAACAATCCCTATAACGGCGGAACCCATTTGCCCGACGTGACCGTGATTACGCCCGTGTTTTGGGAAAAAGGATCCTCTCAACCCCCCTTCGAAAATGAGGGCAGTCCGGTACAGGCGGAGGCAACGGAGACAAACCTGGATACTTCTCCCCGAGCATCCGATAGCCCCCTTGAAAAGGGGATAGCAACAGCGGAGGCTGCTCCTAAGCCCCTTTTCTACGTCGCCTCACGAGGACACCACGCCGACATCGGTGGCATCACCCCTGGCTCCATGCCGCCCCAAAGCACCATCCTTGATCAAGAGGGAGTCCTCATCGACAACTTTTTGCTAGTGGATCAAGGCCAGTTCCAGGAAGATGAATTGCGACAGCTTTTGACTGAAGCAACTTATCCCGTTCGCAACGTCACTCAAAATATTGCTGACTTGCAGGCCCAAATTGCTGCCAATGTAAAAGGGGCCGAAGAACTGCGTCGCCTGGTTACACACCAAGGCTTAGAGACCGTGCAGGCCTACATGGGACATGTGCAGAACAATGCCGAAGATTCTGTACGGCGAGTGATCGATCGCCTCACGCCGGGACAATTCATCTATCCGCTGGATGACGGTAGCCAAATCCAGGCCACAGTTAGCATCGAAACTGAACAACGCAGTGCGACGATTGATTTCACAGGCACCTCACCTCAGCGCGACAGCAACTTCAATGCTCCATCGGCAGTGTGTATGGCAGCCGTACTGTATGTGTTTCGCACCCTGGTGGAGGATGACATTCCTCTCAATGCAGGGTGTTTGAAACCATTGAAGGTCATTATCCCAGCCGGATCGCTGTTGAATCCAGAGCCTCCGGCGGCAGTTGTCGCGGGGAATGTGGAGGTGTCCCAAGCGATTGTGGATGCCCTGTATGGTGCGTTGGGAGTGATGGCCGGTTCCCAAGGAACGATGAACAATCTCACCTTTGGCAGCGATCGCTACCAGTATTACGAAACCATTTGCGGCGGTTCGGGAGCTGGCCCGGACTTTGACGGTACGGACGCGGTGCATACCCACATGACGAATTCGCGCCTGACGGATCCGGAAGTACTGGAATGGCGCTTTCCGGTTCTCGTGGATCGGTTTGAAATTCGTCAGGGTAGTGGGGGGGCAGGCGTGCATCGAGGTGGCCATGGGATTCGACGAAGCTTGCAATTTCGGGAACCCATGACGGCATCTATTCTGGCGAGTCATCGGGTCGTATCGCCGTTTGGTTTGGCAGGCGGAAAGCCCGGTGCCTTAGGGCGTAATCGTCTGCTCAGGGCAGACGGATCGGCGATTTCACTTGAAGGCCAAGCCCAGGTAGAAGTACAACCCGGTGACTGTCTGATCATTGAAACGCCGGGGGGGGGTGGCTATGGTGAGGCGTCGGGCACCCGATAAAATCGGTCGTAGAAACATTCGGTTGGGAGAACGATATGGCAAGGCGCAAATGGAGTTGGGTTCACTTAATTGGGATAGCGATCGCAGTCATCCTATGCACGGGAGCCTGTCAATCGGCTGAGAATACGCCAAATGCGACAGCGCCTGTATCCACGATACCTGTGACCCTCAACGGAACTGGAGCGAGCTTTCCACTCTTTATCTATGAGCGCATCTTTGGTGAGTATCGTCAGACGGTTGATCCGAATGTTCAAATCAACTATCAACCCACAGGCAGTGCCGCAGGTATTCAGCAGTTGATTACCAACACCGTTGATTTTGCCGCTAGCGACATTGCCATGACCGATGCTGAAATAGCCCAGGTGAATGCTGGCGTTGTTTTGATTCCGATGACCGGGGGGACTGTCGCGATCGCTTATAACCTGCCGGGGATAGAAAGTGGTCTGAAACTTTCTCGCACTACCCTGGTCGATATCTTTTTAGGTCGATTAACCCAATGGAACGATCCGGCGATCGCGGCAACCAATCCCAATATTGTTTTGCCTGATTTGCCCATTACCCTCGTCCATCGCTCTGATGGCAGCGGCACCACGGCAACACTAACCGCCCACCTCAGCGCTATTAGTCCCGATTGGGAAACCCAGGTTGGCACCGGATTAAACGTGAATTGGCCAGCGGGGGTCGGTATCAAGTCCAACGCAGGGGTTAGCGCACAAATTCAGCAGGCAGAAGGCGCAATTGGGTATGTGGAATATAGCTATGCTAAAAAGCTCGGCTTTCCAACCGCAGCGCTGGAAAATCAGTCAGGCCAGTTTATCGAGCCTAATCCTGTTACGGGTGGCAATGGACTGGCCGACATCGAAATCCCGGCAAATCTGCGGGCTTTTGTGACCGATCCAACGGGTGCAGAAGCGTATCCCATCGTTACCTACAGCTGGATTCTGGCTTACGCAACCTATCAGGATGCGACCAAAGGCGAAGCGATTAAAGCCGTGCTGCAATGGGGCCTGTCTGAAGGACAAACCTTCAGCGAGCAGCTAGGCTATGTACCGCTCCCCGCTGATGTAGTTACCAAAGCACTTGCTGCCGTGGAGCGTATTCAAACCAGCTAAGAGTATGATCCCCCTCACTCATTTGAACTGCAACGTATACCGAGGTGAAAGGGTCGGGTCAGTTCTCTAGTCGTGGAACCAGCACACTAAAATAGTTCGTAATAATATAAGAGTACGACAACCTATGAAAGGCAAACTCTTATGCAGCCTGCAACCGTCCTCATTGTTTCCGTAGCAGCCATTGTTCTAGCATTCACTCTTTTTGCCGTTTATACGGCCTTTGGCCCACCCGCAAAGCAGTTGGCTGATCCCTTTGACGAGCACGAAGACTAAGCCTCTGATGAAATCGGATCGGTTCGCTGAGCCCCTAAGAGAAGCTTTTTCACATTGGGCAAAGCGAACTAGCGATCGCCTGATTCGACGGCAAGACGAGTTCTATGAGGTTGCCGATACCCTGTGCCGCGAAATGCCTCTTTCACGCAGTCAGGGTTTATCTGCTAGTATGATGTACTGGCAAGCGGCCCTGTCCGTTGTGGCAATGGGTTGCGTGTAAGTTCATTGAAGTAGTCTAAAAAAATTGCTGAGCATTCATGATTAAGCTGAGACTAAAGCGTTTTGGTAAAAAGCGGGAGGTTAGCTATCGCATCGTTGCGACACAGAGTACTAGCCGTCGGGATGGTCGCCCCCTAGAGGAACTTGGATACTACAATCCTCGTACCGATGAGACCCGTCTTGAGGTGCCTGCCATTGTCCGTCGGCTTCAGCAAGGCGCTCAACCGACAGACACCGTGCGCCGTATTCTCGAAAAGGCTAATGTCTTTGAGCAGCTTAAAGCTCAGTAAACGGCTTTGCTGAAAGACTTCTGCTTGCTACCGAATTGAGATGTTTGTATGGTTGAAAAACCAAATTACGAAGGGCTAGTCCGGTTTCTGATGACGCCTTTTCTGGAGTTTCCCGACCAGCTAAAGATGGATGTTGAGCACTTAGGTGCTCACAACAAGATGTGGCTGCGAGTAGCGTTCTCGCCTGAAGACAGAGGCCGCATGTTTGGGCGGGGGGGGCGTAATATCCAGGCCATTCGTACCGTTCTCCAGGCAACGGCGGCGCTTCAAGAGCAGCGAGCCGCACTGGATGTGTATGGTGAATCCACCGGTAGCGATCGCGGCGGTAGCGGCAGCGGCAGTAATGGAGGCGGTGGCGATCGGCGGCGACGTGGAAACAGAGGGCCTTCCAATCGACGCCCATCACACTAAATCCATGCATGGAAAGCCACTGAATGGAGACTGTAACCCGTATCGAGATGCCCTCTATTGAAAGTGCGATCGCACTAGCAGGGCATCAAGACAAAAATCTCAAATTCCTGTCCCGTCAAACGGGTGCTCTATTGGTTTTGCGCGGACAGGAAGTTTTGCTAACGGGGACTGATAAGACGGTTAGTCTTGCTAAACAGCTCGTATCTGCCTTAGAGCCCCTGTGGAGCCAAGGTAACAGCGTAGAGCAGACAGATATATTGACAGCTCATCATGCGATCACGACAAAGCAGCTTGATGAGTTGAAAACAATTCAGAGTGAAACCATCACCCGCACACGTCGGGGAGAAGTCATTCGCGCTAAAACGTTTCACCAGCGTAAGTATATTCAGGCTTTAAAGAAGAAAGACCTCATTTTTTGTGCGGGCCCTGCTGGAACGGGTAAAACCTTTCTAGCCACTCTAGTTGGTGCTCAAGCTCTGATAGACAATGAATATGAGCGACTCATACTCACACGTCCCGCAGTTGAAGCAGGGGAGCGCCTTGGGTTTCTCCCAGGCGATCTACAGCAGAAAGTCAACCCTTATCTGCGTCCTCTTTACGATGCCTTGCATGAGCTTGTTGATCCAGAGAAAATCGCTAGCCTGATGGAGCGGGGTGTGATTGAGGTCGCACCTTTAGCCTATATGCGAGGTCGCACCCTGAACAATGCTTTTGTGATTCTGGATGAAGCTCAAAATACAACTCCAGCGCAAATGAAAATGGTTCTAACGCGCTTAGGATTTAAATCTCGCATGGTTGTTACTGGCGACACCACTCAGACTGACTTAGCCAATAACCAACTTTCCGGACTTGCCATCGCTCATAAGATTCTGCACGGGGTAGAGGGAATTGCCTTCTGTAAACTGACACAGGCAGATGTTGTAAGGCATCCCTTGGTTCAGCGGATTGTTGCCGCTTACGAAACCTACGAATCGAAACCTAGCAATCGTTCCTAACTTTCCTACACACAACAACTTAAGCCGATGGCAGCACAATCAAAAAGCGGCTATTCGAGTCAGTATTACCTTGTAGTGTCAAAGTCCCCCCATGGCACTCAATCAGATGACGACTGAGAAGCAAGGAAAGCGCCTCCCGTGACTTGAGGTGTACATTTGGCAGCATATCTTCCTGAACTTCCGAAGCCTGAGATTGGCTAGAGGCATCCTTGCGACTGGTTTGAGTCATTAAGAAAGACAATATATTTTGCTCATCTTCAGGGTTATTGAGGAGCTGACCGCACTCCAGAACCTGATTCGGTAACCCTTCGCCCAACCATGGATGAGAAACCCATACTGTTATATGAAGACAATTATCACGTTCGGAACCATGAACACGAATGGTACCCCCCTCGCCCGAAAGTTTGATGACGCTATAAACCAAATGCTGGAGTAGATGGCGAACCAACTCCTTATCTAACTTCCAAAGGCGAGAGTCAGGTTCTACTGTCAAGCGAATCTCTTGATTGTTCTCCTCTGCTAAAGGCAGTAACGTTCGTTCTAGTTGTTGCCCTAGCATCTCAAAATCAACGGAAGTGAGATTGAGCGGCTGCAATACTGTCCCAAGATTGCTGAGATCGAGAACCTCGTTGGCTATCTTCAAAAGTGCCTGACTATTGTTAGAAACAATTTCCGCATACTCTCGCTGCTTGGGTGTCAGAGCACCATAAATCTCGCGGCTCAGCATGTTGGCCATGCCCGTAATCGTTGTTAAGGGATTACGCATATCTTGAGTCAACTGACTCATGAGCGTTAACCGCAAGCTATCAAGCATCGAGGGCGCATTACTATTAACCGGTGGCGACGCTGAAACAGTGGCAAAACCAGGGTTTGCTAAACGCTGTGCCAGGTCATGGCGTTCATATTCACTAATGCTCCAGCGAGCCAAGAGTTCTAAAAAAGCTACTGATTCTGCCGCAAAAGCTGTAGGTTTAACATCCATCGCAGCTAAGACACCCACACAACTGCCATCGGTCGTGAGCAAAGGCACGCCAAGGTAAGACTGAATGCCATATTCCTGGGCTAGAAACGAGTTGGCAAACGTAGACTGATCATCTAGCTGCGGCAAGATCAGTCTACGTTTTTCTTGCCAAACATAACTTGATAGCTCATCATCTAGCGGCAGACGCCGAGTCCTTGCTAGGGGATTCATCAATCCTAATTGAGATAACCCAACCGCAGCCTTGAGGACTAAGGCATTGCCGTTAGGAATACCCACAATACAAATAGGAGTGCCCAAAAACCGCGAAGCAGTCTGAGTTGCTTCCTCAAATATAGGGGATTCAATGTCTAGTAAATTTACGGATAATTGAGGCATTTGAGCAATTCCTACGGGAGCAGGGGACGAGCTTGTAGTTGCTGAGACAAAAGGGCTTTCGGGTCTAATGACGGGGAAATCGTCAGCCTTTGTAGAAGTACTCTGCTTCATGGATATCACTAATTTTCAGACTGCTTTGTGTAGGATAAGTGTTCCCCTGGAAAAGAAAATCCTAAACTTTTCAACAAGCTTCTATGCCCATAAAATGCTTGAATATCAGTCTCTATTATCTAGAGCCGTGGATTCTTAAGAGTTGCCATAACAGAATTCGGCAACTTCCTTAACCAAGTTTATTTGAAGTCAAAAACACGCTCAGAATGGAGTTTTCATAACTCCCGAAGAGCCAACAGAATTTATACCTAGAGGGAATTCGTTCGAGTCACGCTTTTCCGTACCTAGGCTGAACCTGTAGACCCACTCCAAGCAGGGTGGTTCATCAGGGCATCCATCACTCTAACTCCGCGCAATTGATTGGTTAGGGGTAGATGACCAACCGGTGCTTCTAGATTCCAGCTAAACCCACCTGGGTAGCGAGTCCATAGATTGCCCTCTTTCCAAGCAATCTTAGGCCACAATCTTTCCCAATCCTTACCTAAACTGAGCCAGATTTTTCGTTGTGCCGCGAACCCAAATCGTCCCTCAGAATAAATAAACCAAAGCTGATCAATTGTCTGTAAATCAACAATCGGAAATCCATTCACTTCTGTGAAGTAAAGCCACTTTCGCTGCGCAGCCGTTGGCCCAGCAAGCTCACACATTTTCTGTAACGTTAGGCGATCAGCGAGCTCAAACGCTTGCTGTACTAAGGCCGTTTGGATCTCGGCATAGTTGATTTGGCATTCCACGGGCAAGGTCACACATCCCGCCGGGAAGTACTCTGCTAAAAAGGTCTGAATGGCCGAATCTTCAAGCTGGTGGAGTAACTGTAAGGCGCGACCAACACTGATCGTCGGAGTTGCTTCCTGCTTTGCGGTCAGCAAGAATTCCATTATGGCTTGTTGGCCGGACTCCCCTAACTGAAGCAATTGTGTAAGAAGCAAAATTTGCTTTTGGGGAGTCGCTTCGCTTAGCTGAGCTTTTAGAGTTTCCAGCAGTTCTACAGAGGACTGTGGGTTATTCGCAATGGAACTGCTCATTTCAGGTATCAACTCTAATCCTTGAACAACTTAAAAAAGCGGTGTACCTTAACCATTATCCAGGAATTGTGGCAATTGTGTCTGGCGCGCTTCTACCTGTACTGACCGAGAGTGTATTTACCAGCACGGACAGATATTAATCCCCGGCAGATATTAGTTGGCATTCACGATCGCGATGGAGAGATGTAGAGTGGACATCGTATCCTAGCGTCGTTTACTGGATCTAACGTAGCGCCATGTATGAACGCATTACCCCTCCAACTGTTGGTGAAAAAATTACGTTTCAAGGCGGCGAACCCATTGTCCCAGACATGCCCATCGTGCCTTTTATTCGGGGTGATGGCACGGGTGTGGATATTTGGCCTGCCGCTCAGACGGTTTTTGATGCTGCGATCGCGGCGGCCTATGGTGACAAACGTCGTATCGTTTGGTTCAAGGTTTATGCTGGGGACGAGGCCTGTGACCAATATGGTCAGTATCAGTACTTGCCAGAGGACACCTTACAGGCCATTCGCGATTTTGGCATGGCTATCAAAGGCCCACTGACGACGCCTGTTGGTGGCGGCATTCGTTCTCTGAATGTAGCTTTACGTCAAATCAATGACTTATATGCCTGTGTGCGTCCTTGCAAGTACTACACCGGCACCCCATCACCTCACAAAACGCCCGAAAAACTGGATGTCATCATCTATCGCGAGAATACAGAAGATATCTACCTCGGTATTGAGTGGGCTCAAGGAAGTGAAACGGGCGATCGCCTAATCAAGCTCTTGAACGAGGAATTAATTCCAGGAACACCGGAACACGGCAAGAAACAGATCCGCTTAGATTCTGGGATTGGTATCAAACCCATCAGTAAAAGTGGAACACAACGCCTTGTCCGTCGTGCGATTCAACATGCGCTGCGCTTACCCAAAGCCAAGCAGCAGGTCACGCTGGTTCACAAAGGCAACATTATGAAGTACACGGAAGGAGCCTTTCGCGACTGGGGTTACGAACTGGCAACCACCGAGTTCCGAGCTGAATGTATTGTTGAGCGAGAATCCTGGGTGCTCAGCAATCAGGAAAACAACCCCGATATTTCCATTGAGGATAATGCGCGCAAAGTAGAGCCGGGGTACGACGCGCTGACGGCTGAGAAACAACAAGAAGTTTGCCAGGAAGTGAAAGCCATTCTTGACAGCATCTGGACAAGCCACGGCAACGGCCAGTGGCAAGACAAAGTCATGGTGAACGATCGCATTGCTGACAGCATTTTTCAGCAAATTCAAACTCGTCCTAATGAATACTCCATTCTGGCAACCATGAACTTGAATGGTGACTACCTATCCGATGCGGCAGCAGCCATGGTTGGAGGCTTAGGAATGGGGCCAGGAGCCAATATTGGGGACAGTTGCGCCATTTTTGAGGCCACCCACGGAACCGCACCGAAACATGCTGGCTTGGATCGCATTAATCCTGGTTCTGTTATTCTTTCCGGCGTCATGATGTTGGAATATATGGGCTGGCAAGAAGCCGCCGATTTAATCAAGAAGGGCATTGGCGCGGCAATTTCTAATCGAGAAGTCACCTATGATTTGGCGCGGATGATGGAGCCTAAAGTGGACACACCGCTGAAGTGCTCAGAATTCGCTCAAGCCATCGTCGACCACTTTCAAGATTGATCGGCTGGATGCTTTTATTCGGGGCAATCGGCATCATTCTGAGTGTAGTCAGGCATAATCGTGCGACAGAAAATAGCCTCTTCAAAGAGGCTTTCTCGCACAACTGCGTTGCTGAGGTTGGCATCGGTCAAATTAGCCCCGCTAAAGTCGGCTCGCACGAGACGACCATTTGCCAGTATGGCGCCACTCAGATTGGCATTTGTTAGATCAGCCCTAAAAAGCATGACCCCAAACATATCGGTATCCTGCAAGTTTGCTGATGTTAGCGTTGCTCTTCCCAGGTTAGCCTTCAAAAGCGATGCGTCAGTGAGGTTAGCTGCGGTGAGGTTAGCCGCTTGCAGATTGGCTTCGATAGCGATCGCTCCCGTAAGGTTGGCCGCTTGCAGATCGGCTCTTAACAAGGTAGCTTTTGCCAGCCTAGTGAAGGCCATTTGACTATCGCGCAAGGTAGAGTCGGTCAGGTCAGCTTGCGTCAACAACACATCGCTCAGTTCAGCCCCAGTCAAATTAGCGGATTGAAGGTTGGCCCCAAATAAATTTGTGGCCCGTAAGATGGCTCCTTGCAAATTTGCTTGCGCCAAATCGGCGTCAGGCAAGTCGGCTTCTTGCAATAAAACACCTTCCAAATCACAACGACGACAACTGCGCGTAATCAGCAGTTGCCGTACATGAGCTGGATTGGCTGCCCACGTCAAACCTGTGGCTAACAGCCAGATCGGGACTTGCCCTAACACGATTGCCCGTACTGTCTGCCAATTGCAATTGCCCATGTACTCGCCTCCAAGATGTGATCGGTTGAGAAGTGTGCATAAAAAAAGTTACATGTCGGAAAAACCCTTCTACAATGGCAACACCTCATAGTGACCTTGAACTTTCTCAATTGCGAGGATGCATTGATGGCACTGACAACTTAGATAGAGCACGGTTTCATTCGAGGCCAGCCGTTTAGGGACTTTTGCCGAGGTTCAGCTAGCCTCGTAAAGTTGGTACCCTAGTACTACATCACAAGTCATTGCGTCTTCCCATGGCACGATCATCCTACAGCCCCCAGTCAACTGTCATCCCTAAGGCTTCTCGACCTGGGATACGGGTGCCTCTCGGGTGGTTTTGGCCTCTTTTTTGGAGTGGTTTGATGGTGGGGTCTGGCGTATTAGGTGTCTGGGCTACCCTACTGCTGACGCGCATTCCGCCCTTGCCCGATTGTGAGACCGTCACCAGCAGCAGTCGTCCGGAGGATCGCTTGATTTGTGCCCAAACGGCGATGCAGTCCAGTAACGCCACGAGCCTAATGCAAGCTGTGCAGTTGACAGCCAACTGGTCAGAAAACCACATGCTGTACGCGGAAGCTCGTCCAGTTTTAGTCGAGGCTTCCCAAAGACTGTTGAAACAAGCTACCGAGAAAATGCACCAGGGCGATTTAACCCTGGCTGTTGACTGGGCCAGTCAAATTCCTCAGGGTACGCCGCTGCGAGCAGCCGCTCAAGCTCGTATTTGGGAATGGCAGCAAGAGTGGCAAGCCGGACAAACCATTCAGGGCAATATTCAACAGGCGATTGTTGGTCGCGATTGGGAATCGGCAGAAAAGTCGCTCCAACGTTTGAAACTACTTTCCAGTGACTATTGGTTAAGCCGTCGTCATTCAGAACTGCAGCAGGCAAAGCAAAAGGAGCAAAGTGCCTGGGCTCAAGTTGACCAGGCCAGAGTGCTTGCCGCAACGGGAGAGCCCGTGAATATTGGTGAAGCGCTGACCTTAGCTCAACAGGTTGATTTGAATAGTCAGGCTTGGCAAGCCGCCCAGGCTGATGTTGATCGCTGGAGTCAAAATTTGCTTCTCTATAGTTTTCAGCGTTGGGAGCTAGGGGATGTCGAAGGGGCGATCGCAGCAGTGCAAAAGCTTCCCCCGGATCCCAATCTGGCGCCTCAAGCTCGCGATCTGATCCAATTTAGCCATGCGAAACGGCTGGCTGCGAAGGCAATGCAACAGCAGCCCGGTTATCTTCATCTATTTCAGTTGATGGAGGCTATTGAAGCGGCCAGACAAATTCACCCTGACAGCACGTTTTATGCCACCGCTCAAGAATCATTGCAAGTGTGGCAAGGGCATGTGGAAGACTTGCGCACCCTTCAATTTGCCAACGTTGTTGCAAGTTTGCGGCAACCGGCCACGTTTGCATATGCCACTCAGCTAGCCTGGACCGTCGAACCTGAAAGTCCACGACGCTTACAGGCACAAACGTTGATTGCCTATTGGGAGGATGAAGTTGAGCGCATTGAAGATCGCCCCTATCTCAGTCGAGCGAACTCACTGGCCCGACCCGGCTCTATTGCTGCGTTCCAGGCGGCGATCGCGGAAGCCCGCAAAGTGTCTTTAGGCAGAGCTCTCCGCATTGATGCGCAAACGTTGATTGCTGATTGGACCAACCGAATTGAGACGATTCAAGATCAGCCAATTCTCAACTCCGCTAACACCCTCGCTAACGAAGGCAAACTCAAAGAGGCGATCGCCACGGCTGAGGGCATTACGCCCGATCGGGCCTTGTACGGCCAAGCCCAAACCATGATTGCCGGCTGGACAGAGACCGTGCAGATTGGGGAAGATACGCCCATTCTTGAGAGAGCTAAAGGCTTAGCCTATAAAGGCGAACTGACGAATGCCATTGCGGTCGCGTCCCAAATTGCCCCTGGTCGAGCGCTCTACAACGAAGCTCAAAATGCAATGAGTTTATGGGCAGCCGAAAGAGCGTACATTTTAAGGATACGTGCAGCTGAAGCTGAAGCTGAAGCTCCAGCTGAGGACGAACAGCATGATAGCACTAGCCCTTCCCCAAACTCCTCGCCCAGGAGACCCGCTGCGCCCAGTCAACCTAGCCCGCCAAGATTGCGCAACTAATTTGCTTACCCGTAATTATGATAGCGTCTGCCCTCAACCTATTCCTAGTGGATGAAGATCCGGTCTTTCGGCTCGGTTTGCAGATTTGGTTAGATCAACGCCCGGAATTCGCTGTTATTGGGACAGCTGCAACCGGTGAAGCGGGGTTGCAGCAAATCACTGACATTCAAATGGCAGCTCAAACCACGGCCACCGATGCCAGTAGTCCTAGTCCCTCGCCTGCAGTCGATGTTGTCATTGTCGATTTGGCTTTGGGGCAAGGTAATCCTGAACAACTACCGGGCCTCCAGCTATGCCGCGACATTAAACAGCAATTTCCAAGACTTGTGGTGATCGTGCTGAGTGCGCAAGATGCCCCCGTCCTACAGCAAGCGACTAAGCAAATGGGGGCCGATGGATTTGGCCTCAGAGATGCTCCAGTGGGTGAACTCGCGATGTTGATTCAGCAAGCGGTTACGCCCCGCGCTACTGTGGCAGAGCCCATGCAGGATATCGCCTTCCCGATATCACCGCCGCCCCTGACCGCCACGCTACGACAAAACTCACTCGAGCACATCGAAGCGGCGCTGACTGAAATTGAACAGGCATCAACGCGATCGCTCCCTTATTGGTATCGGGTTGTTTTAGCGGGTCAGAGTCGCGAACTCAAGGCGGCTCGGTGGTTGGTTCAGCAATTGTTTCCCCAATCAAATTCCCCTCAGCCGGAAGACGCTTTCGCGGGCGAAAAAATATCAGTCGCTAATCCGTTGTCTCTCAGCAATCGCATACCGTCCCCAACTGCTTTACGACGACAGTCTTCGGCTGCGTCCATCATTCCTGTTGAGGCAACTCGAACCCGCGTGTGTGATGCGATTTTTCGGAAACTGCAATTTCCGCTCGATAACGGTAGTGACGTTCCACTGGAGATTGACATCCTCCGGCTGGAAAAGCGCCGCGAGTTGCTGTATACCACCCTCCAAATCTTCGAACGATTACTGGATGATTTGCAACAGGCGGCAATTCCGTTAGGGCAATTGGAGGCTCAAGTTCCAGCCTTTCTGCAAGATCTCTGGCACGGCGTGACGGTTGATTTTTTTGGCCGCTACTATACCCCGCCTGTCAACGATCTAGAGCAGCCCATGGCCACAGTACTCCGGCAAGACGCCACTGTCGTACAAGCTGAGATATTGAATCACATTCCGCAGGTCACTGCTTTGCTGGCCCATTTGCTCTTTCAAACCACGTTAGAGGTCGAAGGGGCTGACTATATGGCAACGACCCCAGAAGCCTTACGCCATAGTCAATTCCTGCTCGAAAATCTACTGATTCAAGTTGCTTGTGGTGTAATGCAGCCGGTACTCAACCGCTACTCAGACGTGGAAGCCTTAAAACGTCACCTTTTCCATCGGCATCGGCGATCGACCCGTGACCTGGTTCGGTTTCGCAACGACCTGTCCTGGCGCTATCGTTGGGATGCTGCCATCAATGAGCCCAAAGCCATTTTTGAAAGTCAGTATCGCCTATTTGCCATCACGCCTGAGGGCATTCAAAAGCACTATATTTATGCTCCTCGTACGGCTGAATTGTCGGCGCTCACAGGCGTCCAGTATTTCACAACCCTAGCACTAGAGATTAGAGATGCACTATCCCCTCGGGTGCGGACCACAATCGCGTTTTTGGGCAGTGGCGTTGTGTTTGTGCTGACAGAAGTCATTGGGCGCGGCATTGGTCTAGTTGGGCGTGGCATGGTCAAAGGCATTGGTAATGCCTGGCAGGAGGGACGCTTACGCCAACGCCGACGGGATGAAGCATAATGAGGCTGTTGTCTTCAGAGCCAGCAACATGAAATTCTTTGAAAAGCCCGGCCCCGAATATGCCGATCGCGTTCCGCCCGGCCAGCATTTAGCGAAAGGATTTCCGGTGTTGACCTATGGCGATACCCCTCAGGTAACCCAAGATGAATGGCAGCTAAAGGTGTTTGGTCTAGCGACCGAGCAGACCTTTAGCTGGAGCGACATGATGGCACTGCCACAGCAGGCTTTCACAGCTGATTTTCACTGTGTGACAACTTGGTCAAAGTTAGATGTGACATGGCAAGGTGTTGCGGTTCCTGACTTTATGGCAGCTCTGACCGTTGATCCCAAAGCCGCCTACGTTCTGCTGCACTGCTATGGCGACTACACCACCAATCTGGCTCTGGCCGACTTTAACCGCCCCGAAAACTTTTTGGCCCATACCCTGACAGGTGAACCCTTAGCCGCTGAACATGGCGGTCCCATGCGTTTGGTCGTGCCCCACCTCTACGCCTGGAAAAGTGCTAAATGGATCAATGGCATTGAGTTCCTTGAGGAGGAAGCCCTCGGCTTTTGGGAACGCAACGGTTATCATCGCCGGGGCGAACCGTTTGCCGAAGAACGATATAGCGATCGCTTCTAGTTTCCCTACGCCGCAGTGAGTGGGGCAATCACTGATCACGTACCCAATTGCCTAAAGCGACACAAACTCAATGGGTATACAGGTATGGCTATATTATTGCTGGCATATTGTGGGCCAGGAAACCGCTTGCCAGTCGAGCCGGAAATTCGCTTCTCTAGGAGGACTGTGGTTAAGTCGCAACACTTTCGGCTCGGCTGTTCTGCGGGAGCGATCACGGCAAAGAAGTTGATTCCTCCCATCCAAAGCTCCCAGCAATCCGTACCATTTATAGAGTGCGGTTGCCTGACCGTTAAGCCCTCAACTTGAAGTTTTAGGCATTTATGGAACCCCAAACCAGCTCTGCCCATTCTTCCGCGATGCTCAACGCGACAGACAGCGTTCTTTTAGCAGCAATGGAAGCGGGACAGGTTGAGGCACTGCGAGAACTTTATCGTCGTTATGGAGCGCTAGTTTACTCCCTGGCATGGCGAATTCTTAAAACACAGGAGGAGGCTGAAGATCTGACTCAGGAAATTTTCTTGAAACTATGGCAAAAAAACACTTACCAGGTCGAGCGCGGTTCCGTAAGTACCTATTTAAGTCTGACCACGCGATCGCGGGCCATTGATCGGGTGCGATCGCGCGGCGCACAGTATCGCGTTATGCAACGCTGGGATTTGGCGCATGCCTCTTTGGCCCCAACCAATGTGCCCCTAGAGCAAGCCACTATGGGTGAACAATCGCAGCGGGTCAAACAGGCTTTAAGTGAGCTCTCCCCAGCGGAAAAAGAAATTCTTGAGATCGCTTATTACGAAGGGCTGAGTCAATCGCAGATTGCCAAGCGTTTAGAGTTGCCTTTGGGCACTGTGAAATCGCGCTCCCGCCAAGCTCTCAAAAAACTCAGATTCAAACTAAAAGACCTAACTGGGTAGCTAATAACCTGCTCCAACCTCATAAATTCCATGAGTTTCACCGAATTACCTGACAATTGGCACGACCTCATCGCGGGCTACACCCTGGGCAACCTAACCCCAGCCGAGCAGTCCCAACTGGAGGCATTATTGCAACAGCATCCTGAACTTCAGGGAGAATTGCAGTCCTATGCCGCAGCCTTGGCTCAGCTACCCCAAACTTTGGAATTACAAACGCCATCCGCTGAGTTGGAGCAGCAGATTCTCCAGAAATTGCATATGCCAGCAACGATAGGGCACCCAGGCAACATCACCTCACTGGAACCGCATCGTCGCTGGCGGTCTTGGTGGGGCGTGGGAGCCGCGATTGCCGCAGGGGTGCTAATTGTGCTTGTTGGCGATAACTACCGTCTGCGGCAATCGCTCCAGCAAAATCAGCAGGCGCTTGCGGATGTCAATCAGACTATCCAAACGCTTCAAGAAGAGCGGGAACAACTTCAGCAAGAACAGATCCAAAGTGAAGCGGTGTTAGCCAGTTTAAGAACCGCTCAGAAATCCGTGTACTCTCTAGAGGGAACCGGTGAGTTGGCAGACGCTTCGGGGAGTGTTGTCACCTTAGCTGAAGCCGGAACGGCTATTTTGGTGCCTCACAACCTGCCTGAACTCCCCCCAGAACAGGTGTATCGTTTGTGGGCAGCTGTCGACAAGACCGATTCTTTAGTCTATTGCGGACAGTTCAATACCCATCAAGATCAGGCAATCCAGTGGCCACTCCCTGAAGATGTCTGTAGTGACCCCGTCAATCAGGTGTTCATTACGGTTGATCCGGTTACGGCATCGACGGATTCAGGCGGCAAGTTGGTGATGAAAAGTATCCCAACGAAGAGCTAATGGACTATTAAGCCTGAGAGTAGGGATTAGCTAAATTCAAAAAACCTGAGGAAAGCCGGAGAGCAACGCCTTTAATTCGGTGATGCTGTAGTGGTCAGGAAGAACGTTAGCAGCTAGCTGGCAAACTCTAAGCTATTACAGCAAGCGCAACTGCCTAGATGCTTCATCGGCGATCGCAGTCTCATTCACAGCATCGGTACTCATCTCAGACTGTTCAAAGAGGGTGTCTTCAACCAGGGCTTTGGCTGCCGCAATCATATCTTCTGCCAATTCCGTTAAGTCTTCACGATTGGCGAGATATAGTTGGAGTGCATCGATGGGATCCAAGCGGTTGCTGGGGACGAGCTCGGGCAGGCGCGATCGCACCTGTTGCGTCACAATTTGTGGATGAATGGTGTAAGTATGGGCTGAGCCCAAGGCATCATAGATAGCCGTGTTATCAATTTGATCAATTTGATCAGAGCGCAGGTTGTAAAGCACACGCACCACCGCCCCTTCAAGGGCATGTTTCGCGATCGCTTTAAGCAAATGAGCCTGCGGTTCAGAGGCATTGGTCAGATCAGTCTTCACCGTGATAAAGTCGCGCACTGGCAAAGGGCAGAATTCAAAGTCGGTGTGCGCCTTAGTCACGGTGGCCCAAATATACCCTTTAGCTTCATCGGCCTCGCTAAAGTCCACCCGCTCAATACTGCCGGGATAAGCAGCCACAGGCGATTCACAGAGTAACTGATGGCGGTGAACATGCCCTAAAGCAACGTAATTAAAGCAGGGGCGAGCCAGCATCGCCATGGGTACGGTGAACCCTCGTCCCACAGCGAGAAATCTCTCGGCTCCAAACGTAGCTGTATCGGTCATTAAATGACCTAACAAAATAGTGGGAATATCAGGATCGAGTTGACGAATTTCTCCTTCGAGCGCGATTCGCAATCGTTCCAGAAGTTGCTGACTCACTTCAGCCATGGATAGCCCTTCCATCTCGGGTCGCGTCAGCAAAACGGACGGCGTGAGCCAGGGGAGGGTCACTACTTGAATTGGGCCATTCAGGGTTTCAATCCGATGGGTTTCCAGGCGATCGCCCACAATGATCCCCGGTACGCCTAACGTACGGTAGATGCATAGACTGGCTCCGCCTTGACCTTGAGCATGTTGGTCATGGTTGCCCACCAGCAAAACCGTTGGAATACCAGCATCCGCTAGCCTCCGAAACTGCCCTGCAAAGGCCTGCTGCACTAAGGGCGGGGGCGTAGCATCCGGAAACGCATCGCCGCCAAAAAGAACGAGGTCGGCAGGTTCCGCGATCGCCCGATCAATACATCGGCTAAGGGTGGCAACAAAGTCCTCCAGGCGTGTATTCAGGCCAGTTTCAGGATTGATATACCCGTGACAAAAGCCGCTGCCCATATGAATGTCGGACAAATGCAGAATAGAAACCATAAGGCCGTCTAGGAGTACGAATGCACTCCTAAATATACCTTACCCTCATCCAGATCCTCATTTCTTGCTCAAAGAAATGCTCCAGCCGCCAAATTAAATTCAATTTAGAAGCCCATTTAGTCTCAAAAGTTACCGTTCAGAAACTCGCACAACTATTCATGATTTCAGGGCTGATCTTTAGCTGTTAAAAGCAGCATCAAGTATCTCCGAAGTTTCACCGAAACAAGCTTTGAAAGCTTGCCATACTGTCAAACCAACTAGCACTTACAGGTCACCTTCTATACTTTTGTTAAAAAAATATAAAAGTTGGCAGTATGATCACGGACAAAACAAATGTTGATCATTGAAATGCTATGGGCAGTCTGTTAAAAACTTCGGAAGATAACTTGATGTATCAACGAAGTTGAGTGTCCGATTCACAAAAGCTATGCCAGTTTGTTTGGCAGTCGTAGCTAGATAAGTTGCCGTAAACAGCAGGGGTAAAGCCATGGTAATGAACTCAGATTTCAAAAGCATCGCCGATGTACTCAAGCAAAAGACCATCTTGAGCCAGAGCTTTTCGGACGCAGAAATTGAAATTTTCGCTCGCTACTCCAAACCTCAGATGCATGAAGAAAATACGAAACTCATGTATGAAGGAGAACCCGCAACGTCTTTGATGTTCTTGATTTCAGGTGAAGCTCGTGTCATCTGTAAAGACCATCAGCTAGCCATTGTCAGTAAAGGCGGTCTGTTGGGCGAAAGTTTGTTTTCCACAGAAGGTATCCGAACAGCTGATGTGATTGCCAGTGAAAGGACTTTCGTCATTGTATTCACATTGAAAGATTACGAAGAGCTCATTCAGGATTTTCTGAATGTAGGTCTAAAGTTTAAGCAATTTTTTGAGTCGGTTTATCATCGCAATAAAGCTCACAACGATAAATTCTTTCACAACGATACCAATAAATATCTTGCCCTTATCGCTCATAATGAGATGAAGCCAAGCCTGATTGCTTTTGTTAGGGAACACGCCAAGACTGTGAATCGTTTTCCCTTAGTTGCAACAGGAACCACCGGCACTTTGATCTATCAGGAAACGGGTTTAGTGCTTTCCCGCAAAGTAAAATCGGGTCCTTTAGGAGGTGATCAGGCCATTGGGCAAATGATTTCCACTGATAATATCCGAGGCGTTTTATTCTTCCGTGATCCGCTCTCATCGCATCCACATCATGCCGATATTGAGGCTCTGGGCCGATTATGTGATGTCTATCAGGTTCCATTTGCTACCAACTCTGCCACTGCAAGGGCGGTGCTCAATCATTTGGTAGAGTGTGCCTCTAAAGGATTAGATACCTTTGACCCCTTCAATCCTGCCTTAGAAAAGTACCAGCAGAAGCAAAAGAGCATCGTGTGTGCCGCCTAAGCTATCTAGGAGTAGCTATCTTGATGGTCAACCCGTCAGCTGACAGTTCAGCTGACAGCATATAAGTAGCTAGGCCGATTCAAATGTAGGATGGGTTAGCGGTAGCGTAACCCATACGGGCGTTGGGTTTCGTTCCTCAACCGCAACCTACGATGTCTTACGTTTAATTGCAACTGCCTACTTAGTTAACCCAAAGCTGACAGTCCCAAGCCGTCTCGCTTCGGCTCGGCGGGACTGTCAGCTGACAATCCATAAATCCTTCAAGAGAACCTTAAAGTCCTGAATTGAGCGATTAAGGTATCGTCTCAGTATATTCAGCTCAATAGGTTAACGTTTTGGAGCAGCGCCACTTTGAAGGCAAAAGGGATTTCTCTCCCGCAGGGATGGCTGCCCGGAACTGACCCAGCCTCTAATTCTGGAACCGATGAACTCCTGGCTTTTCATCCTGCGAATAACAAATCCGCCTTGCTAAAAGCCAATAGGCCGTAATGGCTCAAAAATATTAAGCTTTGTCTTTCATTTCTTTCGAGCAAAATGCTTGCAATGAGAGGCTTACAAGCCAAGCGCCTGCTTTATCAGCAGAATATCTTATTGAAAATGTATTGCATTAGTCCACAAGGTTGGCTATCTTAGGCTTATTGACAGTTATTAGCGTCTTTGCACAGCTAACTGTTAAGTGGATTATAGGTCAAGAAAAGCTATAAGCCTTTTTCTATAGACCTTACATAGGTTCTGGTTCCTGCTAGTCGCTTTGGGTAAGTTTTACCTGAATTTAACCTTTGTTACTAGCTATTCCCAGTTGATGTCGGGATCCGTTAATGATTCTCTAAACCCTTTTAAGGATGATGAGTGAAGCCGAAACAGAGTCAATGACAGCACTCATGCTTGACTGCATTGAGCGCTGGAATGTGTATAGAAGGTTGCAGGAGCTATCGATTCAATGTGACTGTGCGCCCGGTAAGTCGCTGGAGGTTCGTGTCCATACGCCTACCGATGCAATTCAAGTGTGGGGAGTTGTCAGGCAGTTCACGGCGCCACGCCAGGTTACGGTGGCGCATCTAGATCGTTGTTGGCAGCAATTGGTTGGAAAAATAGCCTTATGAGTGAAGTGTTCGCAGCATCCCAGCTCTCTTCCAGCCGCCCCCAAGGGTGTGTACTGAAGGGACGATATGTAGGGCCTTTCCGCTCTGAAAAAGGCAAGTTGAAGGGGCTGTTGTTGCAGTCTGAACAGGCGCAGCACGCCGTCAAACTACCTAAGTATTTGCGCCCTATTTTGGTGCGTGAATTAGTGCCAGAAGACTTTATTCAGGTCTGGGCGTATCCTGATGAAGGCATTTGGCGAGGCATTAATGTCTTGCCTTTACCGGCAGATGAAGCGAAGCAATTGCCGCCGATGGTCGTTACTCACGATAGACCACAGCCGAAGATAAGTGCTTCAAAGCCGCAAGTCTGTTTGCAAGTTTGTCGTAAGGGGAAATGCTACAAGCAGGGTAGTCAGAAGATTTGGCAGAGGTTGCAGGCAGAAGTGGCGTCTAATGCAAATCTCAGCCATGTTTCGATCGAAGCGACAGGATGCATGAAAGCCTGTAAGCAAGGCCCCAATATCCGCTTGTCAAATGGCAAGATACTGCATCGTGTGAGTACAGATGCGGCTTTAGCAACTTTAGCGAAATACCAACAACCTTCCTAAATCCTCAAATCAACTCGGTCTTAAAGAGCAATCGCTCATCCAGAGGACTTGAGGATTGTACAAGTTAGTTAACTGGGTAAGTTGCCAACAACATTCCATTCAGTTTCTATGAGCTGAGCGAAGATGTATTCTGTTGTACTGTATCTACCGATAGCCTTAGAAACCCCGCATCTTGTTGAGAGTACGGGGCAATTTTTACTGATTTTACTGAATTGGCAAACAACAGCTACCAGCCCAACTTCAGGCTGTCACGGGTTAGGAAATGCTCAAGATGATAAGCACGCTCCTCAGTCTTTAGCAGAATCTGTTCATATAGATACCGGGTAGCGCGATCGCCCAAACTTTCAGCTTGTCCAGCCAAACGTCGGATCATCTCAATTACCGTCTGTTCTGCTTTCAGATCGTGACCAATCATGAGGCTACAACGGTAAACATCGTCAGACTCTAGCTCAAAGCAGCAAAGGTCTGCCAGTTTGCCAAAGCTCAAAGCCGGAACACCGCCTAAACCGTGTAGACGCTCACCGACATCATGAGCATGGTCCTTGACTTCGTCATAGCTCTCAGCAAAGTACTCATGAAGCATGTAATATTCAGAACCTTCCACCACAAAATGATGCTTCTGATATTGCAAATAGAGCCCCATAAAGCTGGCATAGGCAATACTCAAACCTTCAACAACGGGCTCAGTAACTGTCTTTTCCAACAAAATTGCGTTTTCGGCAATCTCTCCATAGGACTGTAAGAGCGTTTCAGTAACAGGCATAAACTCCCCCTGAAATTTCCAGAAAGCCCTCTTCAAAAAGAGAGAGGGATACTTTTATAGACATTACAAACTTTATCGTTCTTTTTTTATTTTTACCACTCTTCAGGAAAGAAGACAGAGCAAAACTCAGCAAATCATAGAAAACCATCGATCATACTGAAAATGTTTTTCAATAATCCCCTCAAGTCATATCGAAAACGTCTTTCAATAAACGTTTCTGGCAGACATCTTCATCGTTAATGCCATCAGACGACACCCACTTCAACTCCAGGCAATACTCTGAAATGCTGAAATCACTCTTAAACCAAGAAGGTTTTCGTTTCACTATCCAGCGTCAAAAAATACTGGATACATTAAAAGATGTTGCTGAAGGAGATCACTTGAGTGCTGAAGCCATCTATCAAAAACTCTCAGAACAGGGCGAAAATATCGGCCTTTCAACTATCTATCGAGCGTTGCATTTAATGGTCGATTTGGGCTTGCTCAGAGAGTTGGGATTACTTGAAGGACGGAAATATTACGAACTGAGTAAGCCTTTGATGAACCAGCATCACCACTTGGTTTGTACTCAATGCGGTGTTGTTCAAGAATTTGATGAGGATTCAATTACTCAAGTAGGTAGTAAAGAAACTGAAAATCGAGGCTTTTCGCTCTTGAGCTGCCAGTTTACAGTTTTAGCTATTTGCCCTCGCTGTCAAAGAGCCTCGAACCAGTAACCTACAGGCATTTGATTTGCAAATATTTTCTATTGGAAAACAAAAAAAAGTAATGCCTCCACCCAAAGTCTCAAGATGTTTCTTTGCGGAGAAGCTTAGCGCCAAGAAAGCAGCCTATACATCGTCAGTTACGCTGACTTGAGGGGTATAGCCCATTGGTCAACTCTAGTCAAAAGTCAGTAGTTTGGATTAACAACCCAATGAGAACTACAGGACAGTAAGGAACGATGCAAAATAAAGCTTCTGGCGAAGACGGCAGGTTTAACTCACAAGCCTATGTGGAACAAACAGCGGCACTACTGGGGTTAGAAATTCCTCCCGAGATTCGCTCCAGTGTCGTTGAACATTTTGATCGCATTGTGGCGATCGCTCAGCCTGTCTTGGATTTTGAACTTCCTGATAACCTCGAACCGGCTGCGACCTTCGAGCCTTAAAAAAATACAAGCGACGCATCAATGGGTGGGGATCGGCTACTCTACAGGTGCTTGACCTTCCGTATGCAGCTATGCTTCGTAATCATAAGCAGCGGCGTTTTGTCTACTGCCTATCTTCAGCTTTGGTGGTAGCAGGGACGATGTTAGTGGACTGGCGACTCCTTAGGCGCGCTGCAACCTATCCAGATGCGCCAATCATGGCCGTTGACTGGTATGAACCTAAGGCCCTCGTCCGGGGGCAACAGCGTGAACCGCTACCGACAGCTACAGAGCCATTGCCGCCAGAATTTGCTGCCGCTCTTAAGCAAGTTTCAGACTATACGGCAGCCCGAAATTCAACCGGTTTACTGGTGATGCACCAGGGTGAAATTGTCTGGGAGAAATATTGGCAAGGTCATGATGCGAACTCTCCCTTCAATGCCATGTCCATGTCAAAGACGATCGCTGGTTTGCTAGTCGGTATTGCGATAGAAGAAGGGGCGATCGCCTCTACTGATGACCTAGCCTCCCAATATCTGCCGGAATGGCAACAGGACGATCGTCGTGCCATTAGCCTACAAGACTTGCTGTATATGCAATCTGGCCTACGCAACGAACGCCATACGGATACGCCCACATCCGATTTAGTGCAAATGTATGTTGGTTCAGACGTAGCCTCCACAGCCCTCAATATTCCCCTTGCTATTCCACCTGGGCAAACCTTTGAGTACAACAACGTCAATACTCAAATCATTGCACTCATATTGCAGCGGGCTACAGGCCTTGCCTATCCTGAGTATTTAGCGGCTCATCTCTGGCAGCCTTTAGGCGCACAAGATGCCAGCATTTGGTTAGACCGCCCCCAGGGAACAGCTAAAACTTTTTGCTGTTTGTTTGCCACAATTCATGACTGGGCCAGGGTTGGGCAATTATTGCTGAACCAGGGACAAGTCGGCAACACTCAGGTCGTCCCAGCGGAGTGGATTCAAACGATGCTGACGCCTTCACCTTTAGAACCCACATTTGGGCATCACATCTGGGTAAAGGCCAGGACTACCGACTATCTCAACGTCGATCAAGCATCGACTGAACCGTTCGTAGCTGAAGATACTTTTTATCTCGATGGTCGCGGGCTACAGCGAGTGTATGTTATCCCCTCACAAGCATTAGTTGTTGTCCGTATGGGTGAAAACCCAGATACATGGGATGATGCGGTGATTCCAAATACCTTAGTGACTGCTCTAATGAAGATGCCACGATAGTGACCGATGAGTTCTATGCCGCATCAACGTCAAGACTTAGGGTGGCTACTTCCCTATTCTCCTTATTCCTCACGTTTTCTCTGGGGAATCCAACCTTAAACTTTGACCATGACGCTGGCTTAGGGCGCGTCATCAATTAAACTCGAAAGCCTTGCGGTATGAGCATTGCCGCGCCCGCTTGGTAAACCTAGCTAGGGGCTGAACCGCTTTCAGCATGAGGATTCAGACTCTAAATGATGACAGCCCCTAGTTCAGCTTGGCCGTACATTCCAAAATCAACCGTTCGTTAATAGTCGCAAAGGGTTGTATTTCCAACGCACGCCGAAAGGCTTGAATGGCCGCCAGATAATTTCCTAGACCCAAGTGACATAGGCCTAAACCATGCAAAGCCCCAAAATGATAGGGGACTAGATCAAGAACTTTGTCACAATCCGCGATCGCCTGCCAATATCGTTTTTGCATATAGTAGAGAACTGCTCGCCGATTCCAGGCTTCGGCAAAGTCAGGCAAATCTTGAATAGTCCCCGTCAATAGGGCTTCAGCATCTCCCAAATCCCCTTTGTCAAGGAGCGTTTGGCTACGTACCAACATCTGCGCTCCGAGTGCTCCCTTTTGGGTATACCAGTGACGCCATAATGCTTCAGTGGCTACCTGCCGAATATTTTCGTCGGAGTTTTGCAGATCACGTAACAGAGCCGGAATATCATGAGCCATAAAGGTGATGCAGTGGCTAGCTAAAGCACTATTGTGCAGTTTAGCGTATTGTCTTGCAGCCTTTAGCCCGGTTAGGACATTCGTTAGAAACCGACCGCGACAACTGGATCAGAAGTCATTGAGAAGGATACCGCTATAGGCACGCTGAAAAATTTCGCCTCAATGTTCTGGAAGCACCTTGCTAGGAGCTGTCATCATTTAGAGTCTGAATCCTCATGCTGAAAGCGGTTCAGCCCCTAGCTAGGTTTACCAAGCGGGTGCGCTTATACCGCAAGGCTTTCGAGTTTAAATGATGACGCACCCTAAGAGCTGTCATCATTTAGCGATCGAGTCCTTGTTCGGAGAACCTTTCAGCCCCTAGCTGATTTTGCGGAACGGGCGCGGTAATGTTGATACCGCAAGCATTCTGGCTTCAATTGATGACGCGCCCTAAGGTAAAAAAAATGGAGGCACATGCGGCCTCCATCTTCAAACCTATCAGTTGCTCGGGAATAACTTAATCCGCCGTGGCTAACTCAGTGCTACCGCGACGACGGCGGTTAGCCAGCGTATTGAACAACATCTGCCCGATCGCCTTAATCAAGTTACCTTCCAGCTCTTGGAACATTTTCATGTTGATACCAAAAGCATCATTGGCCTCTTCAACAATTCGATCCGCCATAGACTCATCAACATCCATATCATCAAGCCCTTGACGATAAGTTGTTTTGAAAGCTTTCTCATCGCTGATGTTTTCAAACTCATAGAAGGCGGTTCCCTCGCCATCCATCAGATTCATAGCCCGTTGCGCAATTCCCTTCAGGACTTGACCACCAGACAAATCACCCAGATAACGAGTATAAGAGTGGCCGACTAGAAGCTCAGGCTGATTGTTGGAAACTTCGCGAATACGATCAATGTAGGCTTGGCCAGCAGCAGAAGGACTTACCTGCTCCCGCCACTCAGCCCCATAATAGTACTGTAGGTCTTGCTCCAGAGTTTGCTTGCGGTGAAGCTCAGGGTAATAAATCTTGGACACTACGGGATGGTCTTTATGGCGCTCTAGCTCTTCTTCCATAGCGGCATAAACGAAGTAGAAGTTAGCGACCAACTTACGGTAAGAGTTCTTTTCAACAACGCCCCGCAGGAAACACCGCACAAACCCCACATTTTCGGCCATGGTGTGGGCTTTCTGAGTACCTTCTCGAAGCTTGGTTGCTAAATTACTGCTCATATAAACATCCCAATGTATACCTGTACCCATGTCTAAATGCCAGGGTACAAAAAGATTTAACGACAACGTAATTGTTACACTACGGCGTTTTGATGAGACTTTCTATTACATTTTTTAACGCCTCTGAAAAAATGACCAAGCTCCACAAGCTGGATATCAGCAACACCTGACCACATCTATCCGTTTGCTGTCTAAAACGACGGCGTAGGCTTTCAGTATCCCCTCAGAATCATGCTGAGCCATCCACACCAGTAGAACAGTCTTTTGCAGACCCTTCGCGATTAGAGCGGTTGTCTTCCATCTTGCACAGCCACTCATAATCATCAGCAATCCCCCGATCCCCCAATTTGATGGCAGCATATTTGCTTAAGGCACTCTGCGAATAGTTTTCAGTCAGTTCGCCATCGAAGACAGATGAATGTCGCTTGAATACTGAAAAATTCCACCCCAAGCATCCGATCAGACGACAATAGGATGACTCTCCTTGTTTATTTAGTTGAGAACCAGTATCAGTAATGGTAGGATTTCATTCGAGTGTTTTCAAATCGTACTGATTCGCATTAGGAGATGACCTTAGCTATGGCTAGATGGACACGACGATCATTTTTGATGGCAGGTGGGGCAGCTGCAGCTTTGACGGCTTCACAGCTACATCGCAGCCGCCCTGCTAAAGCACAGGCCAACGAACTCAATCTCTATTCGTCACGGCACTACAACACTGACGATGCTTTGTACGACGGATTTACCGAGGCAACTGGCATCCGCATCAACCTGATTGAGGGTAGTGCCGATGCTTTGCTAGAACGGATTATTAATGAGGGAAGCAACAGTCCAGCAGACATTTTTATGACTGTGGATGCGGGCAGGCTTTGGCGGGCTGCCCAAGCTAACGTACTAGCCCCAGTCTCATCCTCAGTTTTAGAAAGCAAAATCCCTGCCAGTCTTCGCGACCCGGATGGATTATGGTTTGGCTTCTCCAAACGGGCTCGCGTCATGATCTACAACAAGGATCGCGTCAATCCAGCAAACCTCTCTACCTACGAGAATCTGGTTGATCCTCAATGGCGTGGACGCATTCTCATCCGCTCTTCTACCAATATTTACAATCAGTCCCTAGTTGCCGGCTTGATGGAAGTTAACGGTGCGGCAGCCATGGAAGACTGGGCTGAGGGTATGGTCGCTAACTTTGCGCGGCCCCCAGAAGGCAATGACACGGCTCAGATTGAGGCAGCAGCAGCGGGCTTAGGCGACATCGCGATCGCGAATACTTACTATTTAGTGCGCATGGGTAAGTCTAATGACCCACAAAAGAGGGCAGCCTTTGATCAACTCGGTGTCTTTTATCCGACGTATCCAGGACAGCCTGATCGGGGTGTCCATGTCAATATCAGCGGTGCTGGCGTCTTGCGAAGTGCGCCCAATCCAGATGCAGCTGTCGCCTTCCTGGAATACCTAACGGATGAAGCAGCACAAAAGTTCTTTGCAGAGGGCAACAATGAGTACCCGGTTGTTGCTGGCACCTCTTTAGATCCAGTTCTGGCAAGCCTAGGTGACTTTGATGAAGACAATGTGAGAGTTGAGGCCTATGGCCGTAACGCCGCCGAAGCACTCCAGATTATGGATCGTGCGGGTTGGATTTAAATCGTACTGTTGATGCTGCTGGGTTAGATGAGTGAAGCCTGAGGAGCCAACAAGGCACTGAAGGCTTCACTCATCGCGCACCGATGAGGCTGATTCAATGGGCTTATTTAAGCCACAGGTGCAAGAGCCGGTGCAAGCAAGTTTTCCCGTTGAATCATCGTTAGGGTTTCATCTATCCATATGAGTTCAGCTTGCTTAACCTTTCCTTGCTGTAGGGTCACAATGGAAAAGTTGCGGCGGCAGGTGGCTTCTGTTTTAACAATTCGAGGAACGCAAGCGGCATTGAGGTAAACCGTGCTTGCGTTCAGGCTTAGGCGTTCGCGCTGTCTATCTCGACGATGGCGCAGGCCATGATGCATGTGACCAAAAGTGACCAGGGGAACGGTCTTGTCCCTAGCTCGGGCGTAAGCGATCGCTGCCGCCAAATCAGGATCGCCAAAGTCGCCACCTACGGGCTCCCAATCTCTGCCACAGGGCGACTCAGGGCGATCACCTAATCCTGTCGGCCCACAATGGCCGATGAAGATTAGGGTCTCGTAAGTGGCAGCATCGACGACCTGTTTCAATCGCTGGATGGATTCGTCAAAATTGTGCACACCATACCGTTCACGGTAGAAGGTTTTATTGCGCCATTCCGGGCCACCCCAGCTAAAGGGTCGCCCCCCTACAACCGCTAGGTTTAACTCCGGCAAGTCAAGTTTGCCGTAGCCGATGTGAGCGTCCCCGAGTAGATCAATTTGCTGCTGAACGCGGTCTTCTTGGGTACGGTCATAGGGACATTGTCGCCGCCCCCATGGTGTAGCTGTGTACCAGGCATCATGGTTGCCAAAGATAGCCGCTTTAGGCATCGCTAGATTAGCGATCGCGCGCACCACCTCAACCGCTTCATTGCCAAAATCACCAACAAAAAGTGCTAAGTCTAATTTCAAATTGTAAAGTGCTGCGTTGTCCTGCTCATCCCATTGGTTATGGACATCACCGATAACAGCGATCCGGATTGCTTTATCCTGAGTTGCGATGTCCGCCATGTCCCTGTCTTACTTCTGACTCTCCTCATTAAGCATAAGGCGTGAACCGCCAGCTTGCCTAAGATAAACGGTTCAGATAGCTTGTTAAGTTTGAAGAGTTTCCCAAGTAGCTGGGGTTCATGTGCTAACGTCGATGAGAGATTTACTTTCGGCTCAGCAATTGCTTTTCAAGTGGTTCTCCGAATTTAATTCACTTCACCTATCAACTTTGGAGAATGACGATGTCGATTTACGTAGGCAATCTGTCTTACGAGGCTAGCCCAGATGATATAACCCAGATTTTCTCTGAGTATGGAACTGTCAAGCGCGTACACTTGCCAACCGACCGAGAAACTGGGCGGATGCGGGGCTTTGCTTTCGTTGAGATGGATGCAGATGCTGAAGAGGAAGCTGCGATTGAGGCTCTAGATGGGGCTGAATGGATGGGGCGTGACCTCAAAGTCAACAAGGCGAAGCCTCGTGAGGATAGAGGTTCTTCTTCCCGCAGCAGCTTTAGCAACAAACGCAGCTATTCCAGCCGCTACTAGGGTCAGCGAAGAGTATGAACCTTCCTGGGACTCTCAACTGCCAGGAAGGTGATCAACATTCTGAATGATCCATCGCTGATCGTTTAATGTTGTAAGTATCCGAAACGACTGTAGAGATGCAGTAACCTGCATCTCTACAGTCGTTGTCTGGTTTGACTTTTTGTCATTGCTAATCTTCAGAATGAATGGTTAGCATTCTGGAAACCCAATTAAAGCTATGGACGAAGTCATTACTTTAATCAATTGTTGTTTTGTTTTTAGCTAAATTTACGAGAGCACTAGATGGCCCAAGTTGTCCCAGGAGAAAATGAGGCAATTGAATCTGTATTGCGCCGATTCAAGCGCAAGGTTTCTCAAGCAGGAATCTTTCCAGATATGAAGAAAAATCGTTTCTTTGAAACGCCTATTGAGAAACGTAAGCGCAAAGAGATCGCAAGGCATCGACAACGTAAAAGAAAATTTCGTCGCGATCGCGCTTAAAAGGATGGGGCACTCGCTGCTTGTGCCTTTAACTTCTTGCTGTAGCCTGGGAAGAGACTGAGCAAGGGACAGGAGGAAGGCGTGAAGGTTGCATTCATCGGTATGGGTACCATGGGCGCGCCAATGGCATTGAACTTGCTAAAGGCAGGCTATGAGGTTACGGTCCATAACCGTACTCGCGATCGCGAACAGCCTATTGTAGACGCAGGTGCCCAAAGGGCTGAGTCACCCCGCGCTGCAGCTGTAGAGGCCTCCATCATCATTACCTGTGTCAGCGACACGCCCGATGTCGAGGCTGTGATTTTGGGCGAACAGGGCATTATCCATGGTGCTGCACCCGGTGCGATTGTGGTCGATATGTCGACCATTAGCCCAGCCAAGACGCAGCAAATTGCCCAAACCCTGGCAGAAAAAGCAATTTCCATGATTGACGCCCCTGTATCAGGTGGCTCGGAGGGTGCTCAAAGGGGCACTCTGTCCATTATGGTAGGTGGCGAAGCCGCAATCGTGGCGAAGGTTCGTCCCGTGCTTGCAGCGATGGGCCAAACGATTACCCACATTGGCCCTATCGGTTCTGGACAAATCACCAAAGCGATCAACCAAATCATCGTTGCTGGAACCTATTGGGCTGTTGCCGAAGGGCTGACAGTGGGTCTAAAAGCTGGCCTCGATATGGAACAGGTGGTGCAAGCAGTCGGCGGTGGGGCTGCCGGTTCCTGGGGACTGACGAATCGCTCAGGCAATATGATTGCCAATGAGTATCCTTTGGGTTTCCGCGTGCGCCTGCACCAAAAGGATTTGAATATCGCCCTCAATGCCGCCCGCGAACTGGGCGTCACGGTGCCGATGGCCGCCTATGTTGAGCAGATTGAAACGGGTCTCATGGCTCAAGGTTATGGCGACGAAGATGTTTCAGCGATCGCTCGTAGTGTCCGCCAGCAGTCGGGTATGGAAGACTAACGGTCTTGTCCAGTCTGAACTTGGGTTAGGTGGATTAGAGAAAGCAGAAGGAGCAGGGGGGAGCAAAGAAGCCAGGGAGAATCACTCTGATTTCTAGGGGCTGTTATCATTTAGAGCCTGAATCCTCATGCTGAACGCGGTTCAGCCCCTAGCTAGTTTTACCAAGCGGGCGCGGCAATGCTGATGCCGCAAGGCTTTCGAGTTTAATTGATGACGCGCCCTAGGCTTGGTGCTGTACCCGTTGGCTTCAAGGTGTGTCGGGGGAGGCAGCTTCTGATTGGCTATGCTCGGCGCTAGCTTCCTCTGTATGCACCTGACAGAGTTCTTGCGTTTCAGCGTCCACATTCTTATTAGAAGCTAAATAATCGCCTAGCCAGCGGCAACTACTGTGGAGTAGCTGGTCAATATTGTTCATGCCCTCACGCTCCCAGATCAGCACGGTTGAGTCGCTACTGGCGGATACAGCGTACTTGGCACTGGCATCGATCGCCACATCGCGGACCCCTTGTTCATGGCCTGACAGGGTTGTAACCAAGGTGCCATCCAAGCGCCAAACACGCAAAGTGTTATCGTTGCTGGCGGTCATGAGTAAAGGTTCCGTTGGGCTAAAGGCTACCGACAAGACACCGTCGCGATGGCCCTCAAAGGTCTGTAGAAGTTGACCGTCGCTCACACGCCAGAGCCTTGCCGTGTTGTCATAGCTGGCCGTGGCAAGCAGTTCCCCATCGGCACTGAACTGAGCATCTAGCACCCAACCTCGATGCCCTTCTAAAACTATCGGGTCTTCGGTTTCTAAGGCATCCACGTTCCAGAGTCGAATGCGGAAGTCCCAGCCAGTAGAGGCTAAATATTTGCCGTCGGGACTGAAGGCTAAATTGAGGAGTCCATCCGGATGGGCATCTTCTACTGTGGTAATGGCTGTACCATCAACATTCCACAACCGCAGCGAATTATCGTTACTAGCCGTGGCGAGACGTTGCCCATCAGGGTGAAAGGCTACCCCATTGACCGTGTCGTCATGGCCCTCCAGCAAAACCGATGTCGGACTAGCCGTCGCCCATTCTTGCCAAACTCTGACCGTATTATCAGAACTTACTGAAGCCAAGTAGGTGCCATCCGGGCTAAAAGCTAAGCCATTGACTGCGTCTTGATGATCGCTGAGCGATCGCAGCTGCAGGCCCTCCATACTCCACACATTGATCGTTCCATCCACGCCCCCAGAGGCCACCCTATCGCTATCAGGGGCAATGGCAACGGCATTAACAGGGCCTCGGTGAGCTTGCAGAATATGGAGATTGTCCTGTTCCAAATCCCACAGCCGGACAGCGCGATCGCCTCCAGAGGTGGCAATCATGTCGCCTGTAGGGCTGATGGCTAATGCCGCGATTAAACCGGTATGCCCCACTAAAGTTGAGGATAATGTCCCATCCAACTGCCAAATATGAATAAGTTTGTCATCTCCTACGGTGATAATCTCTTGCCCGTCAGGCGTGAACTGAGTATTGTAAATCGCTCCTGCATGGGCTTCAAAGGTATTTTCGACGATATTGTTCTCTAAGTTGTAGAGTTTGACCTGGCGATCGCGCCCCACTGAAACCAATGTCTTGCCATCCGGGCTAATATCCAGAGCTGTAACTTCAGCGTCATGCTCCGTAAAGGTTTGCAAGCGTTCCCCTGAGATATCCCAGATGTAGATGTGCCCATTGTCTCCACCTGCAATCAGATGGTTATCTGGTGTCCATAGGAGGGATTCAAACCCACGCAAATCAGCCGTCAAAGTTCGGACAAACTCACCCTCTCGATCCCATAATTTGACCGTGGCATCTTCACTTGCCGTAGCAATGAACTGCCCATTCGGCGAAAATTTTACGGCGCGGGTCAATTGCGCATGGGCTTGCCATTCTGTTATGAGTTCGCCAGCACTATCCCAAAGGTAGAGTTGCCCATCTGCATCTACAGCGGCGAGCTGTTGACCATCGGGAGCAAAGTCTAGATCAAGCAGCGGGCCACCCTCACAATCTAAAACCCCCAGGTCGTTGCCAGCCAAATCCCACAGGCGAATCGTGCCATCAGCACTGACTGAAGCGAGTTTTTGTTCGTCCGGGCTAAAGGCCACCTGCCATACTGTCCCCGTATGTCCCTCTAAGCGATTCCGCTCTTGCACCCAAAACAATGTCTGCTGCAAACTCCCCATGACTTGAGCTTTCAGGGCTGGGGTCTGCTGCTCTGGCTGTAGGTTTTGAAAAAGTTTGCCAGCCTGGGTAGCAATAATCAACGACTCGAATCGTTGATCGGATAAAAACAATGCCTCGGCTGATTGTGTGAGGGCTTTGAGTTGAGACTGCTCAGCGAGTGTTTGGGCTCGTCGCGCCTCTAAGGAAAGTCCTAAGCTCGTCAGGCCTAAAGCGCCGGCTAAGACAGAAATTGCCGTTACCAATTGCAACCAATGTTTTTGCTCAGAAAGTGCTTTGCGCTGTTGAGCGAGCTCTTCATCGCGAGCGCTACTTTCTGCTTCGGCACTGGCCAACACGTATTGATGATGCAGGGCCGTAGGGCGAGGTTCTTGCTCTTTACCCTGGGACAAGTAACGGTTAGCGCGCTCCAAATCACTACCCCGGAGCAAATAGCTCGTGTCGCGCTCGTGGCGATCCCATTCCAAGGCCCTAACTAAGAGCCGAGTGTGCGTGCGCACATAGTCCAGATCTTGATCGAGGGCTTCTAGTAACCCCTTAAAACCCGCTTTGAAGTCATCTTCAGGACGCAGAAAAATCCAATTTAATCGAGCTAGTTCTGGATGCACCTGATCGGGAGCGACATCATGGAAAACAACAGGAACCAGACGTTTGTTATGTTTGAGGGCTTCTTCAATCTCTTGACCACAGACTTGTGAAGCCACTGAATCAGGACTCAAGACAAATACAAATGTATCGGCGAGTTCAATGCCAAGCTGAATTTCTTGCCACCAATCAACAGCGACAGGGATATTTTCCCAATCCACCCAAACCTCTCGACCGGTCGCTTCTAAGGCACTGTGTAATTCTTGAACAAATTCTTTATTGCGTCTGGAGTAGGAGATAAAGACGTTTGCCTGCTGGTTGCTGCTATCCAGCACTTGCCAGACATCTTTAGGCATTTGACGCCCAGACTTGGGCGCTAGCTTGACACGGTAATAGGTACTCCCATTCTTTTCTAGGGTTTTGAGGTAGCCCTTAGCCTGCAATGTTTGAAGATGTGAGCAAACCTGATGAATATCTTGCTCAACAAGATTAGTGGCAATTGTTTCAGGGGTGGCCTCATAGTGACGCATCAACCAGTTCACCAGCGACTGCTGTTCTGGCGGCATTGTCAAAATATCGGCAAGTTTTAGGCCAGCAACCCGCGATCGCTTCCTGCCGGGTTTCGCCTTTAAGAATGCATCCAGTGAATCGTCTGCCATATCATTTTGATTTACAAGATCGCCAGCAAGGGGCCTTTGACGAGCCCCTTTTCGCGGCGGATATCTGGCACAGCAATTGCAGCACAAACCTCACGAATCATCAGCTGAACTTGCTGATGCTATCCACCGACGCCCTTGCTCCAGTTCACCAGAGTCCTTTAATCATATACAACACAACCTATTTAGGAGTAGATTCGGAAGAATCATCTGAGTTTTCTGACTCTACTGGTGGCATGAGCGACTGTATCGATGATGCGAGAAATTCACTGGGCTGACTTTCGTACTGCTGAGCAAAGGTTGTGGGTGAAATAGGTTCCTTTATAGACGTCGAGGTATCAGCGCTCACGCCAGAGAAGAAACCCGAGTGTAGAGCCGATAGCTGACTAATTTCTACATCACTGCTATTCTCGGAATTTTCTTCATCCTCTTGCTTTTGATCCTTGATAACCTCGGATAAGTAAGCTTGCACATCGCGCCGGATGAGACGTTCAACGCGGGTAGAAAAAACAGGATACGCCTGTAGGTGACTACCGGCCTTGCGATATGTGCCAGATAGCTGGAAAAATTGCCAACCTTCGCTTTTCAGGTTTTCTGCCGTAGCTCGATACTGCCGCCAGCGTGCCCCATACTGGCAAAATTCCTCAACGGCTGTGCAGACAGCAACGACCTGAGTCAGGCTAAAGAGCAAAAAACCATTCAGCCCTCTCGTTTCACCATCCCTAGGGCTAACGTGGTTGAATGCCACCAGTGCCGGTATGATGACGCCACCAATAACTGTCGTCAACCGAAAGAAATAGAACCGCTTTTGTGCCTGAGCGGCTTTTTTGTCTGTCCAGAGAAGTTGATCCAACCAGCGAGCTTTCATTGAGCGCTGGTAAAGCTCTGGCAATTCCAGGTCATCTACCAGTTGGGATAGATCCTGCCTGAGCATATCGTGGTAAGACGACTTGCGTTTTCCCATCATCGTAGATGCCTGCGTGAGCGACAGCTGAGAGAACTAGCATCATCCTGTGCCTCATATGGGTACTATCGCACTTACTTGAGCAATAGTTCGCGAATTGCACCCTTCAGCGCTGTAGGAGAATCTTTAAGTCCAATCGAAGACATCAACCCAGAAGACAACAGAGGCTCCATTCGAGGATCTTCCACTGTTTTGCCATTCAAGGCATTCACCATAATATCGGCCGTGCGACCGCTACCGGCCATCACGACAATCTCACGACCTTCATCAACACTCGCGCAAGCGTCCTGCCACGTTACCGAGCCTCCATTGATAAGAATGGTGACTGACTCATATGACCCGGTCAAATGGGTTGCAACTTCGGCAAGCCAAGGGGATTCATCACCCCAATTATCACCTGGGACTAGGATGCAGTGAGTATGGTGAGGCTCCAAGGTGGATGCATCAGGGTGCGTTGCTTTATGGTCAGGCAAATGAACGACAGACCTCGGCGCAACCCCAACTAGGGCAAAGGTGCCATTGACAGCTGTTCGAGCTTGTCCCATTAAGCTCATTACCCCAGCGTCAGTACCGCCATCGACGACATGCAGTTGTAGTTCTTCCGCTAAGGGAGCTAACACCTGATTGAAAAGACTCCGTAATTGGTCTTGTTGGCCAGAGTCAAGGCCACTTGCGCCCCCGACAATCACTAAGGTCGGACGGACTTCAGTTAGTGCTAACTCCTGTAAACAGAGAGGGATGTTGGCTTCATCATCAACGAAGCTCACTTTCACACCGTGATTGGGGTGACCCTCTGAGCTTAGAAACTGGTATACCTGAATCGGAGTTAGCATACGTGACTTCTATGAGATGAATTGTATCGCTGACAAGCCTAAGTAATGTTACAGAGCTTTTGCCCTCAATCAACTGGCGTCAATGTAGCCTTACTACCCTAAATCACATTCAATGTGCCCATATCCACAACCTGTGGCACAGGATGTCGTGAATTTGCTTACATATATTACTCATTTCTCCCAGTGCGCGCTAATTCGTTATCTACGCGCTAGCTAAATTTTCGCGCCCAAATGTGAAGGTCTAAAGTAAGTCATTTGTCTGATCAAGAAATCCCTAGAGTCGATCAAGCGCTGTTTGCCAGCTAGGCAGCATTGACTCCAGCCGCAATGTCATCAAGGGTCTTAATAACCAAGCGCTTTGCCTCTAGTTCCCACCCCCACTTTTGCACCTGAAAAGCAACATAGAAGCCGACTCCAGTCACCAACAGATCGAGGGGCTGCTGCCATGAGATACCTAACAAAAGCCCTAGCCCCCCGATTCCCCAAAAGGGCAAAGCAACGGTTTGGCGATTTTCCTCTACGAGCTGGGCAACAAAGTTTTGGGGGATATCCGCTGCGATCGCCTCTCGAATTGCCTGCTGCTCAGTGTAGGGCACCAAAAATCCGAACTTCCGCCGTAGCTTCTCAATTTTGCGAGCTTCGGTGCTGTATTGCGTCAATTCGTCTTCTGCCATCTGAATGAGTTGAGCAGCCTTATCCATTACTGTTGCCATCCCCTGTAAGTTGTGGTGCAGTGAAGTGCTCTTATCGTACCGTTGCAGCACTTCTTCCCCCAAGCTGTCGAGAGTGCTGACGACTCTCACCTCCATAGCGATATGCGCTATGGAGTCGCTACATTTTTGCTGCGGCAGTTAGGATTACAGCTCTATCCCATGGTTCATGAAACAATCACTTAATTCCAAACTTCCTTAGGGTTGAGAATGTCCGACTTAAATTCTTTTTTTCAATTCGAAGCCGATTTTGTGGACTCTTTGCGGTGCATCCCCATGCAGGTGCGTTACAAACTGGATACCTGTGGTGTCAAGCTCAAGCTTGAACATTGGCATCGCTTTACGGCGGCAGAACGAACTGCGTTAGTCACTGATCCTTGTGAAACTAAGGCGGAAATAACAAGTTATAGCGATCGCCTCCAGACTTTGGTCATCCAGCATACGGCAGCTCCCGCTAAGGAATTACCTATCGATCCGCATCCACCTTGGTTACAGACAGTGACTGTCCCAGAAACGGTGCAAACCCAGGCGCAAACCTTCAATACCAGCATTTCGGAAGAAGCTTGGCGACAGCTAACCCCTTTGCAGCGTTTTGCTCTATGCAAACTCAGCCGTCCCAGCCATGAAAACCGTAACTTTCTCCCGGCGTTACGAGAATTTGGGTTGACAGACAATCCTTAGCTTCTGGAGCAACATGGCAGAGGTCGGAATGTTGAAGTCGGAATGCGAAATTGAAAGATCTATCCGATAGCCATTACAGGGCTCCAGAATGACCCAACCCAACTGCGGTTTGCCCTATGCTTGCAAATTGTCAGAGCGATAGATGAGGCTAGGGAGTAAGGGAGATAAGGGATTAAGAGCGATAAGGGGCTAGAAAGATAGGGAGTGGGGGGCAATAGGTGGCGAGGGAAGAGGATTCAGGTTCTGTTTATGGGTAAGGGTAGCGGTAGGGTTGTTGCATTGTGTCGGCGCGGTACACAAGTAGGGTTTCAGTCACAGCGCCTCCCCGTTGCAGTGGCACTTCCTGGATAAAGGACAAGGTTTGGAAATAGGGTTGGAATTCTGCTACTAGGGCATTCCTATCTGGATGGAGGCTGGCCAACGTTACGTAGAGAGCATCTTGCCCCACCCAATCGGCGACTTCATGCCAAAAGGCGAAGCCACGCGGATCTTGACTGAAGCATGTAATGGGGCGCTCTGTTAGGGGCTGTAGCGCCATGTCTACATAGGCTGAGAGATAAAACTCATCGGTGAAGATGAAGTCTGTTTGCGCCATGGCTTGGCGTAGGACGTCAGAAGCTGCCACCTGCGATCGCAACTGGGTAACATCCAGCAGTGTCGTGGAGCCATCTTGCGCCACAGGCACGAGTCCGCCGAAGGGACCGTAGTTTCCCGGCTTCTGTAAGATTCCCAGCGACAGGTGCAGTAGTGCCACCGTGACTAATGTGACAATGACTAAGCCTGTGCCAGTTAACCAACGTCTCGTCACCTTAGGCGACCACTGGCTAACAGAATGAGCCAGTAGTATCAGCAAACCCCAGAACCCTGGAGCAGGCCACGCTGGGTAAATGGCTTGCTTACCCCCCAGCCAGGTAAAACCTAGAGCAATCGGTAAAGACACCCATAGGATGAGGGCGACCCGGTCATGTCGTATCCGCTCAACCACCGTCAAAGGAGAATTAAACCAGTGGCTCAGGTGCTGTAGGAGCGATCGCCCAGTACTCCACCAAAGGGGAAAACCCACCGTAGGAAACAGATACCCAATTCCCAACAACCAGGTACCCACGGCATCCAGCAGGCGATAACGACTGGGCTCATCCCCCGCAAACCGCAGAAAGAGGTGGAAGCGAAAAGAAATCCACTCATTTTGACTATTCCAAAACCATAACGGAGACAGTGTCAGCGCGAAAACCAACAGTGAAAGGCCCGTCCAGGGAGACCAAAGGGCTTTACGGATACGGTTGTTCGTCAAACAAAAGCCCACCAATCCCAGGCCCAAAATGAAGCCATGGTATTTGCTCAGGCAGGTTAGACCCAAGGTCAAGCCCAAGAGGACAATCCGACTAGAGGGCGCATAGGGAAGTGACCGATCGGGACGCGGAGCTGCCGTCCGCGCAGGCACAAACTCATAGGCCGCAATCAGCACTGTGAGTGTCCAGAAAAAAATGAGACTGTTATCGGGCGCTGTCAGGACGCCAAAGGTCAGCCACAGCAGCGGCGTAATGGAGGCGATCGCGACGGTCAGAATCCCTGTTTTAGCCTCAAACAGATAGGCTGCTACCCCATACAGCAACAGTAGGCTCAGGGTGTATGCCCCTAATGCACCAACCCTTATGGTGAAAGGGGTCAGCAGGCCCGTCAGCCACCATCCGAAGCCAGTCGTAATGGCAACCAGGGGAGGATGGTCAAAATAGCTCCAATTGAGATGCCGACTGTAGACGTAGTAGTAAACTTCATCAAATCCAACCGGCAACCACCATGCCACCCAAGTTCGCCAGACAAGGCCACTGACTAACCAAGCCCAAACAGCATTGGGGATAACTAGCCAGTTTATTCCCATGGGTAAGAATGGAGGTTGCAACACTCAAACGGAGGAACATAGAACGGTTGGAACCTAATCATGACACTATGGGGACACGCTGTCTTCATTCGATACGGCAAGAGCCCATGAAGGGAAGTGCAGAAGTTATTTGTGTTGGCACCGAGTTATTGCTGGGCGACATTGTTAATACCAATGCCCAGTATTTAGCCCAGGAACTCGCTCAACTAGGGATTCCCCACTACTACCAGACGGTTGTGGGGGATAATCCCTTACGCATTCAACGGGCGGTGGCGATCGCCTGTGAGCGATCGCAGTTACTTCTCTTCACTGGGGGATTGGGGCCAACGCCTGACGACTTAACCGTTGAAACGCTGGCGGACTTCTTCGATACACCGTTGGAAGAACGCCCAGAAATCTTGGAGGATATTCGCCAAAAATTTGCTCGGCGAGGACGCGAAATGTCCCCCAGCAATCACAAACAGGCACTTATTCCAAAGGGAGCCGACGTTCTGCCTAATCCCGCAGGCAGTGCTCCAGGTATTATCTGGGAGCCTCGCCCAGGCTTGGTCATTATGACCTTTCCAGGCGTACCGAAAGAAATGCATATCATGTGGGCCGCAACAGCGATTCCCTACCTCAAACATCAGGGTTGGGCTACTGACACCATTTACAGTCGTACGCTCAAGTTTTGGGGGATTGGCGAATCCATACTAGCCGAACAAGTTAATCACTTGTTCCAACTTGAAAACCCCACAGTTGCCCCCTATGCCAGCCAGGGCACCGTCAAATTACGGATCGCTGCTAAGGCTGCTTCAGAGGCAGCGGCGATGACTTTGATCACGCCAATAGCTGAAGAAATTCTAAAGATCGCAGGAAAACACCACTACGGAGATGATGACGCTACCTTAGCCTCCGTAGTGGGGGAACTTTTAGCGCGCCAACAGCAAACCTTAGCGGTTGCCGAGTCCTGCACGGGTGGGGGATTAGGCCAAATGCTGACATCCGTTCCTGGCAGTTCTAGCTACTTTTGGGGAGGTATTATTGCTTACGACAATGCGGTCAAAATCGGCTTTTTAGGCGTTCCCGTGACGGTTCTAGACACGGTAGGCGCAGTGAGTGAGCCAGTTGCTTGTCAAATGGCGGCGGGGGTCAAAGCTCGTTTAGGAACCGATTGGGGAATTGGGATTACTGGTGTTGCTGGCCCCGGTGGCGGCACGGAAGAAAAGCCTGTAGGGCTAGTCTACATAGGACTTGCAGGCCCTGATGGCAAGGTTACCAGTCAGGCCTATCGCTTTGGCGAATTACGAGGGCGTAATTGGATTCGTCACCTGAGTTGCTGCTCAGCATTGGATCAATTACGACGGGCGATTCACGTTTCGTAATCTTTGCTTAACCTTGACCATTTCGAGGGATTGGTTATGATCATGTAAAGCGAAGTCTGCACAATCCTGATGTTGTACAGATTGACAGCGTCCTCGATAGGGAAACCTGAGGTTAAGGGCGTATCTGTTGCCGATAGGAGTAGCGCATCCATGGGTTACATCGAAAAAGTTCTGGATAAGCTGAAAGAGTGGCTGGATCGCATCGCTGATGCGCTGCTTGGCCCCCAAGCCCAGCCAGAGCATGAGCCAATCCCCATTCCTGTTGACGACCGCCGTACTCGGTAGTCTTTTCAGAAGCGTGGTTGATAAAGCATTTCAAGTTTTGGTGCTGCACGGCCCAAACTTAAATCTGTTGGGAAAACGAGAGCCAACCGTTTACGGCGTTCAAACGCTGCAAGATATTAACGCTCGCTTAGAGACAGAAAGTCAGGAGCTAGCGGTAGGCATTGCGACTAAGCAATCAAATCATGAGGGCACCTTGGTAGATTGGATCCAAGGTGCCCTCGGCGTTTTCGATGGCATTGTCATCAATCCGGGGGCTTACACTCACACAAGCGTGGCGATTCGGGATGCGATCGCCGCTGTTGCCATTCCTACCGTCGAAGTCCACTTGAGCAACATTCACCAGCGAGAGGCCTTTCGACATCATTCCTATATTGCTCCGGTTGCCATCGGCCAAATCTGTGGCTTTGGACCTGATAGCTACCGTTTAGGACTCCACGCACTCGTAGCCCACTTACGCTCCAAGCTCCCTGATGCTTAGACATCTCTCTTCATCCATTCACTCCCAGGCACAGGCGCAAAATTTTGCATCGCTCCCCCATTCCGTCACACCCCATCCCTGGCACCCAGATAGAATGGGGAAGCTGTATTTTCTAGCGTCTTAAACCAATGGTTGCGGCTTCTAAGGCATATCCCACCATTCAGCTTTTGCAAACCCCCACTTCCCAAGCTTGGTTAGAGCAGGCGCTAGCGAATCTAGATACCATTTTGCTCGATCACTCCCACTGTGAACGCAAGGCCGCTGGGGTTGCCCTCAACCTGATGTGTCGTTACCCCTCCAGTGAAAAATTAGTGCGATCGCTGACGGCGATCGCGCAAGAGGAACTCAGTCATTTTGAACAGGTGAACCAGTGGCTTGAACGTCGTGGTGTGCCATTACGTCCTTTACCGGCTCCTCCCTACGGTGCCGGACTCGCATCTAAAGTACGACGGGAAGAACCCTCCCGAATGCTGGATTCGATGCTCGTTGCGGCTTTGATTGAAGCCCGTAGCCACGAACGCCTTGGTCTATTGAGCACTCACTGCCCCGAGCCAGCGTTGGCCAAGTTTTATCGCAGTTTGATGGCTTCGGAAGCCCGCCACTATGGGGCTTATTGGGTACTCGCAACCACTTACTTTGACCGAACGATTGTCGATGACCGCTTAGTGGCGCTATCGCAAGCGGAAAGTGAATTGCTAGCGACGCTCCACCCAGAACCTAGAATTCATAGTTAATAACAGCATGAAAGGAGTCAAGACTCAGGAGCCAGGAGTCATGAGGTTTACTGGATTCTGACGTCCGCGCCTTGGGAAAACTCCCACTTTGAGTTGGCAACCGAGCATTAAGAGTGTTCCAATCCCAAAAATACCCTGCGCGAGACCCCCGGTTTCTTCTCTAAAGACTGATTTTCATCACTTTGGCGGTTTCAAGCAACCGGGGTTCTGGACATGTTAATTTTTGGGAGCCCTCTAAGCGATCGCACCTAACCCTGGACAGTGTGGTGTCTATTGTGGTGGTGCGATCGGGCAAGTTAATGGTAGGTGTTGCTGCTTTTCGGTATGACCTAAATCTGAAAGAGACTGCTATGTAGCGTTTCTGAAGGGCCAGTTCATCTTCTCGATCAGCAACGGCAACCGTAAGATTTCACTGTCGTACCGTTGGGTACACATCGTCTTCATTACCCCATTATCAGCCAACAGCACTCGCTGTCTCGAACCCTATGCCCAAGGTTAGTGTTTGTATCCCCACCTACAATCGCTCGCAGCTTCTGGCCTGTGCGATCGCCAGTGTGCAAGCGCAGACATGCACGGATTTTGAAATCATTGTTTGTGATGACGGCTCGCGGGATGGGACACCAGCCATGATGGCGGAATTGACGGATCCTCGCATTCGCTACATTCGTCATGAGCAGAACATCGGCAAAAGCAATAATATGATCTCCGGCTTTGAAGCGGCGCAGGGAGAATATTTCATCAAGTTTGATGATGATGATCGACTCACGCCAGAATTCTTGAGCCAGACCGTTGCGGTTCTAGAGCAGCATCCTGAAATTGACTTCGTCAGTACGGATCACTGGGTCATTGATAGCGAGAATCAACGCGATCGCGCTGTGACAGACGCCAATTCAGAACGCTGGGGTCGCACCACTTTGGCGGCGGGGAAAGTAGAACCTTTGCTGAGTCGGGTGTTTGTGGAGCAAAGTCTTCAGGTAGGCGCGACGCTATTTCGCAAGCGCGTATTGGATGAAGTCAACTATATGCGCCCCAACTTACAAAACTGTGAAGATAATGACCTCTTTGTGCGGCTAGCTCTGGCAGGCAAGCAAGCCTACTACCTACCCGAGCGGTTGATGGAATATCGTTTCCATCCAGAACAACACGGGATTGGACGGGAAATTCCTTATCTGAAGGATAAGATTCAGTACTTGGACTTTTATACCTTTGACAACTCTGAACTCGAAAAGATTCGTCAGAACCGCCTGCAAGAGACTCAGCTACTATTGGGCCTACGCCTGATCGAAATTGGCGAGACGAATGCGGGTAAAACCTTAGTCAACCGGGGCAAAGCACATTCGCCCCAAAAAGCTCGTATAGGCCAATTTTTAGCTGCTTTCCCTCGTTCTGTACGACCCTTTCTATTTTCAATCGTGCGGAGTCTGAAGTCTGCCGCCAAGGTTTCTTGACGAATTGACAAAAGCTCAGATCTAGGTAATCAATCCTTGACAATCAAAAATCAAGTCAAGGGATCCCTGATAATTTAATCACTAAACGCTGGAATTCTTTAACATCAAGCATCCTGGCTAGTACATTAAAGACCACCTTGACGCTATATTCAGGCTAAAAATCGCCATTATTTTCCTAGATTCACCCTAAGTTTCTGACGAGTAATCATTGATAATAACGAGTGTTATAGAGTTTATTTGATATGTCTTCAGCCGTGACCCAACGAGCCTTATTCATGTAGATTTATCTTCCTGAGAGACATTTCAAACAACAGTGTAGATCCTTAACTTTTCCGTGAGAAAAGATTAAGAGTATCTGTGTCTTTTCGTTAGAAGCAAGCAAGCCTAGTACTACAGTAAGTAGCTGATTCAATTCCTGCGCGGCAAATCAACTTCTGTACTGCTAAGGAGCGACTCAGCCTAATCCTGAGTGAGGTGTTTCTATGCCCACTGCTACGGTAACGACCAATAAAACACCCAAGCAATCTGCGGGTGCATCAGCGAAAAAATCTGAAGGCGATCGCCGTCTTAAGCGCATTGACATCACCATGAAGCGCAACCAGTTCAAACCGGATGCGCTGATTGAAGTCCTGCACGCTGCGCAAGAAGTCTTTGGCTATCTCGATGAAGAAGTCTTGGCGCACGTTGCGCGTGGGCTCAAATTGCCGCTGAGCCGCGTGTATGGCGTGGCGACTTTTTATCACCTGTTTACCCTGAAGCCGAGTGGCGCGCATAACTGTGTTGTCTGTATGGGCACTGCCTGCTATGTGAAGGGGGGTGGCAAGGTCATGGATGCGCTGCAAACTGAGCTGGGGGTTGAAGTGGGTGAAACCACTCCCGATGGCAAAGTTTCTCTCATGGCCGCTCGTTGCTTAGGGGCCTGCGGGATTGCACCTGCGGTGGTGTACGACGGGGAAGTGGCTGGAAAACAGCAGCCAGAGCAGGCGATCGCCAAAATTAAGGACTTGCTTGAACAGGCGTGAGGCTGACTTTCCTAGAAGCTTTTGTGTTTGCAAGCAGGGCGATGAGGGGATGGGGACTCTAACGGGATGAGTTAGGCAGTGTGTCTCCAAGACGCATGACCGAGAGGTTACGACTGTATCCCCCAATTGGCCCAGATGTTGAGAGGAGACAGGGCATATGGATTTGATGGAACTCAGGGACGTCGCCCAAAAAGAACGCGAGCGACAGCGAAGCTTGCGCGTCCATTGCTGTACTTCGACAGGATGTCGAGCCGCCAGTGCCATGGAGGTGTACCGCAATCTGGAAGCGGCGGTGGAGGCACAGAATTGTGGCGATCGCGTCGAGATTGTCAGCGTTGGCTGTATGGGCTTTTGTGGTCAGGGACCACTCGTTCAGGTTGACCCCACCCATCAGCTGTATGAGCAGGTTGAGCCCCAGGATGCGGCCAGCATTGTCAGTGCCACAGTGGGGACAGGCACCACCACCGCTATGCAGCTGGATCCTCAACATCCTTTCTTCTCTTATCAGACTCAAGTCGTGCGCAAGCACAGCGGCAAGATTGATCCAGAAAGCATTGAGGAGTACATCGCTGAGGGAGGCTATGAGCCTCTGTACAAGGCGCTGTATGACATGACGCCAGAAGCTGTGGTCGCGGAAATTTCCAGCAGTGGCTTGAGGGGGCGCGGCGGTGGCGGCTATCCCACCGGGTTGAAATGGGCCACCGTCGCGAAAATGCCAGCGGGTCAGAAGTACGTTATCTGCAACGGTGATGAAGGGGATCCCGGCGCATTTATGGATCGCAGCGTGCTGGAGAGCGATCCCCATTTAGTGCTGGAGGGGATGGCGATCGCGGGCTACGCCGTTGGCGCTAACCATGGCTACATCTACGTTCGAGCCGAATATCCTCTCGCCATTAAGCGGTTGCAAAAGGCTATCCAGCAGGCCAAAAAGTACGGCCTCATGGGAAGCCAAGTTTTTGATTCGCCCTTCGATTTCAAAGTTGATATCCGGATTGGGGCTGGGGCGTTCGTGTGTGGCGAAGAAACCGCCCTCATTCAGTCGATTGAAGGGGGGCGGGGTAATCCCGTACCCCGCCCGCCCTATCCTGCGCAGAAGGGACTGTATGGCTGTCCCACGCTGATCAACAACGTGGAAACCCTGGCCAACATTGCCCACATTGTTAACGAAGGGGCCGAGTGGTACGCCAGCATTGGCACCGAGAACAGTAAAGGGACGAAGGTCTTTGCGCTAACCGGCAACATTCGCAACAACGGGCTCATTGAGGTGCCGATGGGCATCACCCTCCGCACCATTGTGGAAGATATGGGCGGCGGGGTTCCGGATGGCGAGGTCAAAGCCGTGCAAACGGGTGGCCCTTCAGGTGGCTGCATCCCCAAAGACCTGCTGGATACCCCTGTGGATTATGACTCCCTCAAAAAAGTGGGCTCCATGATGGGCTCAGGAGGCATGGTGGTGATGGATCAAAACACCAGCATGGTCGAGATTGCCCATTTCTACATGGAGTTCTGTCGGGGTGAAACCTGCGGCAAGTGCGTGCCCTGCCGCACCGGAACCGTGCAGCTCTATGGTCTGCTGACCAAAATCCTCAAGGGGCAGGCGACAGAAGCTGATCTAGAGCAGTTAAAGGAACTGTCCTACATGGTGAAAGATACGAGCCTCTGCGGTTTAGGGCAAACGGCTCCGAACCCGGTGCTGAGTACCCTGCACTATTTCCCTGAGGAGTATCAATCACTGCTGGTACAGCCTGCTTACCTGAACGGGCAAGTGGCTGAACCCAAACCCGTTTCCGTGTAGCCGACCTTAATGGAGAGATTAAGTTATGGCCGTTAAAACATTAACCATTGACGGAAAAGAGATCGCCGTTGAGGCGGGAGCAACCATTCTCCAGGCGGCGCAGGAAGCTGGGGTGCCGATTCCAGTGCTCTGTCACATGAAGGGGGTGTCTGACATTGGTGCCTGTCGCCTTTGCCTGGTAGAAATCGAAAACATTTCCAAGCTCCTGCCGGCCTGCGTTACTGAAGTCGCTGAGGGTATGGTGATTCATACCCAGACGGCAAAGTTACAAAGTTATCGCCGCATGACTGTGGAGCTAATTTTTGCCGAAGGGAATCATGTCTGCTCTATCTGCGTTGCCAATGGCAACTGTGAATTGCAGGATGCTGCGATCGCTGTAGGGATGGATCATTCCCGATTTACCTACCGCTTCCCTGATCGCGGGGTGGATTTGTCCCATTCTCAATTTGGTATTGACCACAACCGCTGCATCCTCTGTACCCGCTGCGTTCGCGTGTGTGACGAGGTCGAAGGTGCTCACGTTTGGGATGTGGGTAGCCGGGGAGCCTCCTGCTTTATTGTGGCGGGTTTGGATCAACCTTGGGGCGAAGTAGACGCCTGCACCGCTTGCGGCAAATGCGTGGATGCTTGTCCGACGGGTGCGATTTTCCACCAAGGCGAGACCACGGGCGAAAAGCAGGGCGATCGCGACAAATTTGCCTTCCTATCCACTGCACGGGAGAAGCACGAATGGACAAGATAAAGTTTGCCACAGTCTGGTTGGCAGGGTGTTCCGGCTGCCACATGTCGTTTCTCGACTTGGACGAGTTTTTGATTGAATTAGCGACCCAAGTGGATGTGGTCTTTAGTCCTGTGGGCTGTGACCTGAAAGACTATCCCGATGGCGTGGATGTGTGCCTGGTAGAAGGGGCGATCGCCAACGAAGAAAACCTGGAACTCGCCTTCGAAATTCGTCGCAAAACCAAAACCCTGATTTCTTTTGGGGATTGCGCGGTGACTGCTAATGTACCTGCCATGCGCAACATGATGGGGGGCGGTGCTGAACCGGTTCTCAAGCGTGCCTATTTAGAATTGGCCGACGAAAATCCTCATTTGCCCAATGCGCCCGGTATTGTTCCAAAATTGTTAGACCGGGTACGCCCTGTGCATGAAGTGATTCCAGTGGATATCTTCATGCCGGGGTGTCCCCCCTCGGCAGACCGCATCCGTGCCACCCTGGAACCCCTGTTGCGGGGCGAGCAACCGGAAATGGTCGGTCGCGAGATGATCAAATTCGGTTAATACCGCGAGGATTTTATCGTATGAGTGTTGATGACAAAAAGTTTCAGGATGCGTTGGAAAAGGCCCGCGCCGATGCCCGCGCTATCTGTGCTGAGAAGGGTGAGAACGCACCTGAGTGCGCCGCTGCCTGGGATGCCGTAGAGGAAATGCAGGCTGAGGTATCGCACCAGCATCAAGAGCCCACCCCCTCCAATTTCGACAAGTACGTTGAAGAGAATCCCGACGCTCCAGAAGCTCGGATATACGAGGATTAACGACCGCTTGCGGTGTGGCGACTGCTATCTTGTGTCGCCACACCGCCATACCACCGTTGCAGGGAGGCCATCATTCATGTCTAAGACTGTTGTTATTGATCCCATCACCCGCATTGAAGGCCACGCCAAAATTTCAGTCATGCTGGATGATGCTGGCGATGTCGCCGACGCTCGTTTTCATGTCGTCGAGTACCGAGGCTTCGAGAAATTCTGCGAAGGTCGTCCCTTTACGGAAATGGCGGGTATTACGGCCCGCATTTGCGGCATCTGCCCGGTGAGTCACCTGATCTGCGCAGCCAAAACCGGCGACAAAATTCTAGCGGTCAACATTCCGAAAGCGGCGGATAAACTGCGACGGTTGCTAAACCTAGCCCAAATCACCCAATCGCACGCCCTGTCTTTCTTCCACTTGAGCAGTCCTGATTTTTTATTGGGATGGGATAGTGATCCGGCGAAGCGCAACGTGTTTGGTTTGATTGCAGCCGATCCCGATCTGGCACGGGCGGGCATTCGTCTCCGTCAGTTTGGCCAACAGATTATTGAAATCTTGGGCGGGCGCAAGATCCATGCCGCATGGACCGTTCCCGGTGGGGTGCGATCGCCCCTCAGTGAGGAAGGGCGTGGGTGGATTCTGGAGCGATTGCCAGAATCCTTAGAAACGACTCGCAAAGCCCTCGATATCTTCAAAACGCTGATCAATGGCCCTATGCAGGAGGAAGTCAAAGTTTTTGGCGACTTTCCCTCGCTGTTCTTGAGTCTGGTGAACCCATCGGGAGGCTGGGAGCATTACGACGGTCATCTACGCTTCACCGATAGCCAGGGCAACATTGTTCAGGACAACCTGAGTGAAGATGATTACGCTGACTTCGTTGGCGAAGCGGTTGAAGACTGGTCCTACCTGAAGTTTCCTTACTACAAAGCCTTGGGCTATCCCGACGGCATCTACCGCGTAGGACCGTTGGCGCGGCTTAACAACTGCACCCACATTGGAACACCAGGCGCTGACGCGGAACTGCAAGCTATGCGCGATTTTGCCGGTGGCGTTCCGACCTCCTCCTTCATGTATCACTACGCCCGCCTGATTGAAATTCTGGCCTGTCTCGAAAAAATTCAGGCCTACATGGAGGATCCCGATCTCATGTCCTCTCGGTGTCGGGCTGAGGCTGGTGTAAACGAACTGGAAGCCATTGGCGTGAGTGAAGCGCCACGGGGCACGCTTTTCCATCACTACAAAGTGGATGAAAACGGCCTCCTGGAAAAAGTGAACCTGATTATCGCCACTGGCAACAACAACCTGGCGATGAATCGGACGATCGCGCAAATTGCTAAACACTATATCCACGGCGAAGATATTCAAGAAGGGTTCCTCAATCGCGTGGAGGCAGGCATCCGCTGTTACGACCCTTGCCTGTCTTGCTCTACCCATGCCGCTGGACAAATGCCCCTGAATATTCAGGTGGTCAATGCTGACGGCGCTGTTATCAGGGAGTTAGTCCGCAATTAAAAACCAGTCAGGTTAGGCCATGGCCTAACCTGACTGGTTTTGGGTGAATTGAACATGTTTAAGGTTGATGCGAGGCGATCAATGACCAAGGAAAACCTATTTCTCTGCATGGGATCGGCTTGTCACCAGTTAGGGGTCTACGATGTGTTGCCCCAACTTCAGGCGTTAATTATCGAACATCAGTTAACGGAGGTGATTGAACTAAAGGGATCCTTTTGTCTGGAAACCTGCAGTAAAGGTATTGTCATGAAGTTTCAAGACACTCACTTTACAAATATCAATCCTCAAAATGTGGAGCTTAAGTTTAAGGAGGAAATCTTTCCCGCTATTCAGCAGGCATTGGCTCAATTGAGTCCATAAGGCTGTTAGCCACAGGACCTTTAGGGTCTTAATTAAAATATTTTCATAGAATCGTCTTTGTAGGGTGCCCCATGGCTTCTGATGCTGTTGCAACCAATACGCCGAATCATCTCTGGCAACTGCTGTGGGAGTACGACCCCAATGGTCTCATCGTGGTGGATGCGGATCTGTATATCAAGCTCGTGAACCCAGCATTCTGTCGGATGTTTAAGGTGAAAGCCGATGATGCGATCGGGCAACTGGCAGAAACCATTCTGGATGATGTGCAGGACTTTCAACGAGCTTGGGACACTGGCAAAGTACTGAAGGGTAAAACCAAGGAGTATTTGCACCATCAGCTATACGTCAATCAGGTCATTTTCCCCATTGAAGATGAAGGGATTATTGCCTGCATCATGGTGGACTTTAGCCATGAAATTGAGCAAAAGAAAGAGCTCTCACAGCTCAAGCAGGAAACCATCAAAAAGGTTAATCAAGTCGTTGACAATCAAATGAAAGTGGTGCAAGAAATTGCCGGATTATTAGGTGAAACGACAGCTGAGACTAAAGTCAGCCTGTTAAAGATTATCGAGATGATCCGACACGAAGAAATGAACTTTTCGGTTTATCCATCAGAGCAAGAAGACTAGGACAAGGTGACGGATGACCGTTGATAATTTCCTTGATATCTATGAAACCAGCCTCAATAAGAAGGGCGAAGAGCTCTGCGGGGACAAGGTTAAGTTCCTGAAGGGAGAAAAGCGCTCAATCGTCGTGCTGTCCGATGGGTTAGGGAGTGGCGTCAAGGCCAATATCCTAGCGACCCTGACGACGGAAATTTTGATCACGATGCTAAATGCCGATGTACCGCTGGAGGAGGTACTCAAAACCGTCATTGCCACGCTGCCTATCTGCCAAACGCGGAAAATTGCCTATTCAACCTTTACGATTTTGCAGGTCGATCGCGCCACAAATCACTTCAAGCTCATCAACTTTGATAATCCACCCCCTCTTTATGTCCACAAGGGCAAAGTGGTTCCCTTAGACATGGAAGTGCAGGAAATCTTGGGGCGCAAAATTAAAGTAGCCAAGGGAACGCTCGCCCGAGGTGATTTTCTAGGGGCGGTCAGTGATGGGGTGCTGTATGCCGGAATGGGCACCACACTGAACTTTGGCTGGGGATGGAACAACATTGCTGATTACGTAGAAACCGTGCTGCGGCACAAATCTCAAACGGCACGCACCATTGTGCGGGATGTCATCACCAAAACCTATGATCTGTATCGTGGTGAAATTGGCGACGATGCCACGTTTGTCGGCATCTACGTGCGGCAGCGTCATCCGCTAATGATTTTTACCGGCCCGCCTCTCGACCAAAATCATGATGAGGCATACATCGATCGCTTCCTGGGCTTTGAAGGACGGAAGGCCGTTTGTGGCGGAACCACCGGCAACATTATCGCTAGCTATATCGGGGAAACGGTGGAGATGGATCTATCCACCATGCGACGTGAACTACCGCCTATCGGCATGTTGAGCTGCGCGGATTTGGTCACTGAGGGGATTCTGACTCTATCCAAAGCTACAGAGTATGTCAAAACCTGTCGGTGTGATTTGAGCCGTCTTCACTTTGATAACAATGGCGCTTACCTGCTGGCCCGTGAGATTCTGCAGGCGGATTCGATTCATTTTTTGGTGGGGCAAAGCATCAACGAGTTCTACCAAAATCCCCTATTGCCCAAGAATATCTCCATTCGCCGCAACCTGGTGGAGGATTTGGTGAATTTACTCCGTCGCTATCAGAAAGAGGTGTCCCTTGAATATTGTTGAGCGATGAAAACGCTGGTGATTGGCTATGGCAATACGCTGCGGGGCGATGATGGTGTCGGCTATCGCGTTGCTGAAGCGATAGAAGCCTGGAGCTTGCCAGATGTGGAGGCGATCGCGTGTCATCAACTCACGCCAGAATTAGCGATGGAAATTGCAGCGTGCGATCGGGTCATTTTTGTGGATGCGACGTTACCCAACACCCAATCCAGTGTTACAACCCGTTCCTTGTCGCTACCTGCAACAACAACCCTAGACGCCCATCACAGTAACCCTGCCAGACTCTTACAGCTAGCGACTTCGCTGTACGATCATCGTCCGACGGCCTATCAGGTTCTAATACCCACAGTAACCATGGAGTTTGACGAGACGTTATCGGAGGTGGCTCAGGCAGGCATGGCGCAAGCTCTTGAAATCATTCAAACCGATTGTGCTGCATAAGAAGGCTGAGAATACCTGATCGCCAGAAACCCGGTTTCTTGAAGAAACCGGGTTTCTGGGAACCCTGAAGCCAACTTCCTTAAATGGCTGAGCGATGCCGCATCGTAAAACGAAGCTTTTGCCAGGGTGCTGCTATCACCTCTATAACCGGGGCAACAATCATCAAAATATTTTCTTCGAGCGAGAAAACTACCTCTATTTCTTGCGACAGTTTCGTCACTATTTAGTGGAAGAAACACTCGATGTGTTGGCCTATTGCCTGATGCCAAATCATTATCACTTTTTGGTGTGCCTGCGAGCGGAGAATCTTTCGCAACGAATGCAGGCTTTTACGCTTTCGTACACCAAGGCCATGAATCGTCGCTATGACCGTTGTGGATCGTTGTTTCAAGGGCGATTTCAGTCGATTCCGGTGGATACGGAGCGATATTTACTCCAGCTCTCTTATTACATTCATCTCAATCCAGTGAAGGCGGGGTTTGTGAAATACCCCGAGGAGTGGGAGTTTTCAAGCTATTTGGAATATGCCAACTTGCGCCAGGGAACGTTGCCGGAGTTGGGGAAGATACGACAGATAGTGGGTACGGCGCAGGCATATCGGGCCGCGATCGAGGTGGGTTCGTCGCTTGAGCCTCAGTTGCGGCGGTTGTTGCTGGATTAGAAACTTCAAGGGGGCTAGAAAGCTAGAAACCCGGTTTCTTGAAGAAACCGGGTTTCTAGCGATCGGAGGAGGCTTTTTACGGTGCTATTGCTATGTCGCGTTTGCCCCGCCAGCTACAGGCCGGTTATTGCTACCACATCACCATCCGCTGCAATAACCGTGAATTTCGCCTCACACGATTGGAAAGCAAAGAAATTCTGTTGGCGGCTATCAAGCAGTGCCAAGCGAAATTTGACTTTGTGCTTTATGCGCTCTGCATCATGAGTAACCATGTGCATTACCTATTGGAGCCCCAACAGCCCGAGGACTTGCCCAAAATTATGCACTGGCTCAATTGGTATACGGCCATGTGCCTTAATCGGTTGCTGAACCGAACGGGGCACTTTTGGGAGAAGCGTTATCACAGCACAGGCTTTCCCAACACCGATCAGCGACGAGCCCTGAACACCCTGCGCTACATCCACGGCAATCCGAAAGCGGCCAATATGCAGCAGGGCTGGTTTTATGATTTCAGTAACTACGGGAGCTATGATCGCCTAACCGATGATGGCCTAACCCAATGGCATCCAGCATTTTTGGCCTTGGGGGCAACCTTGGCGATTTGTGCAGCGGCGTATCGCAAGTTTTGCAAAAGATATAGATCACACCCCAAACCCGAGCGCAAAAGTCACTGGGGCAGTCAAAAGCTGGCGAGTCTGCGGCAAAAGATGAAGGCCAAGAAGCCGAGCCCTGGCCAAAAAAGCCTGTGGGATACCTGGAATTTGCCGATGGATGCGATTGTGGCCATCGCCAAAAAGTTTGTGCTGGCGAACTGTTTTAACCCCAACATTGCCGCTGCGCAATTTGCGGATACGACTTAATCCTCGGTGCCAGGTAACGGATCCTCGAAACACCTGATTTTCCGTGTGGAGAAGAGCCGCAATAAATCTTTTGGATCGGACTGAGGCCCTTAGCGGCTACAGTTTACAAGTCTGGATGCGAGAGAAGAGAAACCACCCCCCCACCCCAACGCAAAGAAGAACCGCCAACCCCCAACCGCCACCGCCAAGAACGACGCCAGCCACGGTAGGTGTCCCGGCGGAGCTGAGGTGTTAAAAGTTACGTCGCTGTAGTTGATGTACTTTCCGTTGGTGCGCCACCCATTGCGATCGCTCATCTTGCGATACGTCGCCCTTGCTGCATCTATGTCTTTAGCAAAGCCAAGCTTACCACCCACTTCCACCCAAATTTGCTTCTGCACACTGAAGCCAAATTTGCCCTTGCTGAAATGCACCCACAATTGATCAATCGTGCGAAGATCCTGGCAAGGAAAGTTACGCACCTCATCAAGCTCAAGGTAACCTCGCTTGATCGCTTTTTGCCCCGACGCTCGCAGCATTACATTGAATGTTTCCTCGTCAGCTTCCTGCCACTTGCCAGCCTTCAACAAATCGCGTAAACGGGTGTAATCAACGCTCTGTTCTGACTGCAACGTTGGTTCCTGGGCAATTTTGGTGGTCGTCGCAGGTTCAACTTGTACAGGGGCTTTAGCGGCTTGCACAGGGGCTTCATTCGCCCGCACCGAAAAATCAAGCTGATGTTGGTTGAGCAGTGGGACAATATCCTCATCACGCAGCTTGAGCGTGCGTTGAAGGTATCGCAAATCGTTGATGCTATCCGCTTTCATCTGCGGGTCATAGGCCCGCATTTCCAAAATGCACTCGCTAAACTCAGTCAGCTTGGCCTCAAAAGCCTGGTAAGGTTGCAAAATTTCGTCAATGATTTGCTGCGCCTCAGGTGAAGACAATCCCAGTTGTTGTGCCTGAATTTTGAAGGCGCGCCGATCCGCTGGCGATAGCCTGCCGCGCTTGAGTTTAGCTCGCTTATCCACTTCCTTCCGCAAGACCAGCTTCGGATCACCTTGGGGCGCACGGGCAATGAAAATCTTGTAGCCTTCCCGCACCGCATAGATTTCGGGCTGCATCGTCGGCGCTTGTTCTTGCACCTTTTCCCGCGCATAGGCGTGCAGCTCATCGACCGTGATTTGCCCATTCCCATCCTGATCCGCTGCTCCCGTCTCTAACCCTTGCACCAGGTAAGTTGTGTAGAGACTAGCGCCCTCTTTTTCATAGGACACCTGGGTTGCCGTGGAAGAGGTCAATACCGCTCGGCCTTCGCCCCCTAACTGCGTTTTGACATCAACGGCTTCATCATCCTTCGCCTTCATGTCACGGGCAAAGGCGCCACTAAAGCAGCAATCCAAAATCAGCACTTGCCGTTTTGAGCGGCTCTGGCTCATATACCCCTGCAACGCGTCTGAACGCACTGCTGTGCTGGTAAGGATTTTGCCCTGAGTGCTTTTTTGCGTATTGTTGACGGCAAAATATAGCACGCCACTATCATCCCGAACCCCGTGCCCGGAAAAATACAGCAGAATCAGATCGTCTTTGTGGCGGTTGTCGGTAAACAGCGCCTCGATCTTCATTTCCATCTGCGTACGATTCGGATTCGGTAGAACCTCCACCCGATCAAACGCGCCCACGTCGGGATTTTCCAGCACCCGCTGCATGGCTTGCAGGTCTTCCTGAGTTCCAGGCAGACCTGTCAGCGCTTCGCCATAGTCACTGATTCCAATTAGCAGCGCAATCTTGGTCATCAACCGTCAGGGGTTTCATTTTTTACTACTCTAACCGTGAGATGAGAAATTTTCTCTAAGGCTGCCAGTTGTTGTTCGAGCTGTTCTTCCGTGCGATATTTTAGCGTCACATCGCCATACTCAATTGCAAGTTCGGCTCCGGCAATGCGCGTCCTCAGCCACTTGAGCAACGCTACGGTATTTCCCAGGTTCACTTCGGCTTTTAAAATACCGAGGTCAAAGCCGCCTTGTCCGGCTTTGCTCCCTTCGGGAATATCTTCAACCCTTGCCAGGGTGGCATCCTCGGCAAAGCCTTCTTTGAGGTCAGCCACCAAATTTAGCGCATAGGTTTCCAGGTCTTCTGGGTCGAGATCTAGCCCTGCTAGGTTCAGGTCAATGAATAGGTTAAGGGGCTCTGACATAGCGGCTACTGGTTTCTACGTAAGATTCTCCCCGTATAGTTCCCTGCCTCCGGATATTCCCCACCGCACGCACGAAGATCCCCGGTTTCTGGGTTTATCTCGTATGTGTTGCCTAGGCTGTGACCTAGAAACCGGGGATCTGGGTGGTTTTGTCTACCTGCTCCATCGCGTTGTCAACTCTTAGGGCAATGCGACCACCAATTTTGATCAGGAACCAAACCCCTGCGGCTGCACCGGCCCAAGCGAAACATTGCCACCAGTTGCCATCAAAGGCACGGGTAATACCAACCCCCAACAGTCCTCCCGGCACCCCGGTGTTTACCAGGTTGGTATCCAAAAGCTTGCGGACATCCTCCAGTCCAAGTCCCTGGTATGGCTTTTGTGGGGGTGGCTGCTGGGTCATGGGTTCAGGTAGCAGATCCGTTTACGCTGGAGGTGTTGGCGGCGTTGTAGTAGCAGGTTGAAAAGTCAGAGTGCCAGCATTTCATCTGCGGTCAATTGCCACTGGGGAAACGTGAGTGAAACGATCGTTTCACTGCCCTTAAATACAGTCTCTTCGTAAACGCCCTCTACCATGGCGAACACTGTGACCTGATTCTGCTGGGGATCTAAAACCCAGTACTCGGATATCCCACGCCATTCATACTGATTGCGTTTTTCAATGTAATCCCGGTTGTGGCTCTCCTTTCCAGGACTGACGATTTCCACAAGCAACAACGGTGGGGCCATTTCCAAGGTGATAGCCGCCTGCCCTAAAGCCCGCATTTGTTCGGGGTGTTCGGGGCACAGTACGGTCAAATCCGGATAGCGGTTTTTGGGTTGCCCTGGAACCGCGATCGCAATCCCTTGCAAGCGAATTTGCTGCATGCCGATTACAACCTTTAAAGCTTCGTAGAGCTTCAGAGCCCGATATAAGTTGTCATCAGACTCTGGAGGCATTTCAATCAGCTCTCCATTGGTCAGCTCATAGTAACCATCTACTACCTCGGCATAGGTGAGGAAGTCGACGAAAGTTTTGAGCTTAGGTTTAACCTGCACCATAGCAAGAGACCTTAAAAAATCTGAATTGCATCTATTCTAGCGATCGCCCTTTGACGCTAGACGCACCATAGCAAACCTGTCCTTCATCATAATGAAGCTATCCGTCTGATTGAAAAGACAAACTCCCATGCCCAAGATTTTACAGGAAGGGGTCAGCTATACCTTCCGCTCTTATTTTGAACTACCTCAAGATACTGACGAGATTCTGTCCGAGTTTGGTTATGACTACACCAAAGCACGCCTCAACTTGCCGTCAACCCAGCAGGCTATCCCCGGACTGGATGACCTGAAGGCACAAATTGAAGCGACTTTGCCCTACGTGCAACTTACAAGCGAAAGTGCCAAGCGAGAAGTGCTTGTGGCCCCAGTGTTGATGCGAGTTGCGACACTCTCCCAACAGGTTTTACGTTTTGAATATCCTCTCAAAGTCAACAATTGGCTCCAGGGAAATCTGGACTATCTGATGCGATCGCAAAATCAGATTGTGGTTGTAGAAGCCAAACGGGATGATCTCACCCGTGGATTTACCCAATTAGCTGTCGAAATGATTGCCTTATCGATGGATGAAACCGCTCCCAACATTATCTATGGGGCAGTAACCATGGGTAATCTCTGGGTTTTTGGCATCCTGAACCGAGAGGGAAAACAGATTACCCAAGACATTAGCGGTTATCAGGTACCAGATGATGTCGAAGCCTTAGTCAAAATCCTGGTAGGCATCTTGAGCAAGCACTGATACCCGTACTCAAACCCCTCAGCTGCCCTTTTTCTCTCAACGATAATCCACATCGCGGAACAACACACGCGATTGGAAACCCTGACTTCTCAAGTCAAATACCCGCGATCGCGCAGCATCACGGTTAGGAAATAAACCCACGTTAATAAAGCTGCCCTGACTAGCCTCTTCTCGGAAAGCGTTTGGATATAGCCGCTTGACCGCATTCAAAACATTATCATCGCCAAATACAGCTGCGACATAGGTGCTTGTAATCTGGTCGAAGGAATCTACACCTGGAGGTAAATCTTCAGGAGGAATGTTAAAAGTGATAGCACCTTCGCCAAATTGTTGAAAAATGCGCTGATTGTTGACGTTGAAAACTTCTAAAACCGTTTGACCCGAATTATCGATTCGAGCGAAATAGCGAACGGGTTGCCCCCCCGTAGTCGCAGAGCTGACATAGCTCACGGCTTGTTCGTAAGGTGGTTCATTCGGAGCCAGGCTAGCAGCCCCTCCATTGACTTCGGTGACGCCAGTAAAGCGATTGAATACATTCATAAATCGCCCTGGCCCACCCCGGTCAAACACATGCACACTGTAGTTTGAAGTATCAAATCGCAGGATTGTATTACTACCCTGCTCTCCCTGCAGTACGCTATCTGGCAACCTAAAGGCACTAAAGCTGTTGGCTGGCTCATTGGCAATATTGCTGCCCGAGCCATCTTCAATCACGAGGCGTGCCTGACGATTATTAACATCAGCATTCTCAATAACGACTGAGTAGGTTGCTTGCCGACCACTAAAGCTACCGGTGCTGATGTAAGTCACGCGTCCATTCTGAATCGTATTGCGCGTAGGGGCAGCAAATAAACGATTTAAGTCATTAAAGGCATCATACACATTCATCAGTGTCTGCCCGTTGGATGTGTAAACGTTTACCACATAGTTTTGGGTATCAAAATACAGAATTGAGTTGGCCGAAACCTGAGCAATTTGTAGATTAGTGCTGGCGGGATCAGGCAACTCAACTTGCTGTAAAAGGGAACTTTCAGCTGCTCCAAAAGATGGCATTGACCCAGCAGCGGAGGCTAGCAAGAAAGTCGCGGCCAGGGTAACGCTTGAAGTACCCCGACGGAAGAAAAACCCTGAGGTCTGATTGTATTTGCTACGCATGCCTAATCGCCCATCTATATGAATTGCCGATCTCTGAGGCAGAAGATAGCCAATCAGAATCATCTGCCCAGAAGGTGTTTATACGGTCGTAATTCTATGTCAGTTTCTCAAAAAAAAGTCCTTTTTTGTGACCTCCAGCTCTTTCTCACCAAAAAACACTAACTTTTACGCATAGGCAAACGGTTAATCATTCAATGAATTGCAGGACAGACACCGTTGGATGAGTAAGGGATTGATATTGTGATGCTGCCTGTTCAATCTTTTGTAGTTGCCCCATGGCTCGTCCGCAGGGAAAACCATATTTGGCTTTCACCCGATCGCTGGCAATGTTCAAGGCTGTCCGCGATCGCGTCAGAAAGTCCTCCAGCGTATATTGCTCCCCTGGAACAAAGTAATCTTTGATGACCAAGGAGGGTGAATAACAGTTCTCTTGCGAACCATCCGGCCATTGAACTTGAAATTGCATCTCGGGCATGGGACACCTCAGCGATAGAAGGACTTCTGAGAATTAGGGTATAGCGATCGTTGCACAGCTTTGCTGGAGGATGAACGATTTACGCAGAGAGGGAGCTGGGGGGAGAGGCAGCATTAGCTTTGGCGATTATGCTAAGCAAACTCTGATAAGCCTGGCAATGGAGTTCAGCGGAGCGTTTCCAGGTGTAGTCCGCCAGAATCGATTGGCTATTGGCGATCAGGGGTTGGGTGTGGGCTGGGTCAGAAAGGGTGACCATGGCCTGGGCGATCGCAATAACTGATTCAGATGAGACTAAGGCTGCCTGCTCAGGGGTTAGGAATTCGGTGAAAGGCGGTTGGTCAGAGGCGACAACAGGTAGGCCAGCCGCGATCGCTTCCAGCACAACAAGTCCCCAGCCTTCCTTTTCAGATGGGAAACAGAACACATCAGCACATCGGTACAGTACTGGTAAATCCTGATCGGACAGAACACCGGGCAGTATCAAAGACCTCCCAACCTCAATTGCTAGTTCATCCGCTCGCTGAAAAAATGCCTCGCGATAGGGTTGATAGTCAAACAGGGTGGCTCCCCCTGCGATGACCAGTTGCGCCTCCGGCTGCATTGGCAATACTTGGGCAAAGGCTTCGAGCAAGCGAATAGAATTCTTACGAGGTTCGATACCACCCACTGTGAGATAAATCGGATGTCCCGTTAGGCGGTAGTGCTTTTTTAGGTTGGCTTCTTGCCCATTAGCCGTGGGGCAAAAGCGCTGCTGATTCACACCATTCACGACACGAGGAGCTGTGATGCCGTAGTCACGCTTGAGGATTTGTTGCCAGCGATCGCTAACGCACAGACACAAATCCGGTAGGCGAATGGATTTGTCCTGGCAGTCTTGCAGATAGGGGCTCTGGTAATCTTCGACATGGTGTACGGTGCGGACAACCTGAGGAATTTGCCCCATGTCCCGCAGCTGAATGAGCGCATTCGCCCCAATACAGTCCTGCGCATGGTAGATGTCGTAGTCTAAAGATTCTGCCATTAGGAAATTCACAAACTCCTGGATACGCTGCTGAATGAGTGCATCAATATCGGCAGGAGCTGGCGAGGCTGGAATCAGTTGTAGAGTACAGGGAAGTTTGTGGTCACAGCCTTGGCCATCTTTGTCCAGCGCATAGACACATACGGTATGTCCTATTGCAGTCAACGCCGCCGCCAATTCCCAGGTATGAACGACACTGCCACGGGGGTGGGTGGAGTAAGTCAACAGAGCAATTTTCATCGACTACTGGCGTGCAGGTGAGTAGAGCGTTGAGGCATTTAGACTAGGGCGAAATCAACTCTCGGCAAGGAGAGAATCCAGTAGCCAGTAGCCAGTAGCCAGTGAACTCCTAACTCCTGACTCCTGACTCCGTACCGAGTCAGCGCTTCCCAGCTTAAACCGATACCTTGAGGCCACTTAGGCATCCAAAGCACCATTGACGAGGGCATTTAAGCCATACACCTGACGACTGCCAGCCAGTGCGACCAGCGTGACTTCCCGCTCATCCCCCGGCTCAAAGCGGACAGCGGTTCCCGCAGGAATATCCAGACGCATTCCTTTGGTTGGGGCACGATCAAATTGCAGGGCACTGTTGACCTCAAAAAAGTGAAAGTGGGAACCCACCTGCACAGGGCGATCGCCCGTATTAGCCACGGTTAGAGTAATGGTTGCGCGGCCTACGTTGAGTTCAAGGTCGCCGTCTGCCGGTAGCAGTTCGCCAGGAATCATGACTTTATCTCCAGTATTTGACTTGATGAGGATGGGACTGACATAAAAGCCCTCTGTCACATATCCCAGGAACGGGTCGATTTGGAATCCGATCACCTCAATATTGAGGGTTAGGGCGAAAGTCGGATTCAACGACATCAGTTCTAGAGGGCACTAAGCGATCGGGTTGTGGACAGTGACTAGCTTGGTCCCGTCAGGAAAAGTGGCTTCTACTTGTACTTCATCCACCATTTCCGGGATGCCTTCCATGACATCCTCGCGCACTAATAACGTCGTGCCATAGTGCATCAACTCAGCGACGGAGCGTCCTTCTCTAGCTCCCTCTAAAATGGCGGCGGAGATGTAGGCTACTGTCTCCGGATGATTTAGCTTGAGACCTTTATCTTTACGGCGTTCTGCAAGGAGTGCAGCGGTAAAAATCAGGAGTTTGTCCTTTTCCTGGGGCGAAAGTTGCATAAAAGCGCAAACCACCTACGTCGTGTTTGAAGATACGCTGAAACGGCTCTAATGACTGTACGTCATTAACTGATTTTTACTTTTGCTAGCGAGAGCAGCCCGCTCAGTCTCAAGCCATGAATCAGACCCACCCGGCAAACTTGCATCAGCCTTGAGGCTGATGTTCGATATTCCCCTTCAAAGTCCAGTGGTCTGCCAAGCTTCAATTTCAGGATTGAGTCAATCCGCGCAGGCAAGCCGATGGGCAGGGGCATCATCGCTCCAATGATGCTGCACCGGTTTTAGAGCTTCATGAAGCTAAGATGAACCGCCCAATCAATCCTCACTGTTGATTTCACTGAGGTTTATTAGACCCAGAATAAGTCACTGAAAGAAACACTGAAAACAATTGCAAATTCCATTCAATCAAAATCAATATCTTCCGTGTTTAAACGGTTTCACAAAATCAGACTCCTTACAAACACGCAAATATGAATCGACATGAACTGCTCTTAACAGACTTTTTAGGTGAAAATAAAATGCCAAATAGAATATGAATTTCCTACAAGGAAAATTCTATCAAGATTGAGTATTCTTTCAGGGTTTATACTCACGCACGTAGATGGGCGATCGCGCTAATACTTGGCTAGATGCCTGTCAAAAGTCAATTTTCTGTGGTTTTACAGTGCTTTCAAGCAATCTCTCGGTTAGTTCCGCAGAGAAATTCGATTTCATATAAAAGATATATAGATCAGGAAAAATATGGAGTTTTAGGAACCTTCTAAAATAAGCGCCGTCTTTTGTAAGTGATTGATGAAGTTCGCTCTTGCCTATGTTTATTTGGAACACATTGACGCGTTCTTTAAGTGGTTAAATTAGCAGTGTTATGCCACTGCCTATCTTTTTGGGCTGTATCTATCCCTGATGAAGCCCCCTTCATCTTGATTGCAGTGATTGAGTTCGACTTGTGTTTAATTCCCCCTTACAACAGTCAACTCACCTTAAAAACGTAACGAAAATATTTTGGTTGGCAGGATTCAGGGAAAATCAATGAAACATATTCCAGCGGCTACGGTATCAACTGCAGCTTTTGTTGTGCTTTTTGCAGTACCCAGTTATGCCGCAGCATTTAGTTCGCTGAATTCAGACAATGTCAAATTCAATGCGAATACGTCGGAGACTAGTCTTCTAGCGCTTGGCGCAGCTTCTATTTCATTTGGGAGCACCAATATTTACATCGGAACCAATCAGGTATCCGGGAATAATCAAAATCCCATCGTTACAAGTTTTACTAACGGCGTCCGTGATTGGGTGCAAAGCTACGATGATTCACCGATTGATGGCCGCGGTATTGGATTGTTATGGGATGAAGATTCCAGCAACCTGTATGGCGTCTTCACCGCTGATGGTGGTTCTAATGGTGCTGATACCTTTGGTCAGGCTACTCAAGGCGGTTGGCTAGCTGGGTATGGTCCGGGCTCAGGTGCGAAGGCTAGCGTCCTATTGAAATTAGACCCGACTACGGGTGACGCCGAGGCGGGTACCTTTATTCGCGCCCAACTCTCTAGTGGCAATACAAACACGGTTAACCCCACAGGGTTGGATTATGTTGATGACCAGGTCGTTTTCTTCGGCGACTCGTTCTTTACCCCTCTAGACACCGATGGTCAGCCTTTGGAAAACAGAGATCCAGATGCAGGTAGTCCCTTCCCGTATCGCGTGGTGCTAACGCCTGATTTGTCTGATGCCATCAGCGCCGAGTCGATTGGTTTTGAGGGGGTCACCCAATTCAGTCCGTTAGATCCAGGTTCTGGTAACGGTGGCGGCGATGGCGGCTCCAATGGTGGCGGTGACGGCGGTTCCAATGGTGGCGGTGACGGCGGTTCTAATGGCGGCGGTGACGGCGGTTCTAATGGCGGCGGTGACGGCGGCTCCAATGGTGGCGGTGACGGCGGTTCCAATGGCGGCGGTGACGGCGGTTCCAACGGTGGCGGCGATGGCGGTTCCAATGGCGGCGGCGACGGCGGTTCCAACGGTGGCGGTGACGGCGGTTCCAATGGTGGCGGTGACGGCGGCGGTTCCAATGGTGGCGGTGACGGCGGTTCCAACGGTGGCGGTGACGGCGGTTCCGGTGGCGGCGATGGCGGCTCCGGCGACCCTAAGTCCATTCCAGAACCGGGTACAGTTCTGGGCCTAACCACATTGGTTGCTGCAGGGATTGCCCTCCGTAAACGCGGCAATTCCCCTTCTGTCTAGGGCGCGTCATCAATCAAACTCGAAAGCCTCGCGGTATCAGCATTGCCGCGCCCGGCTTGGTAAAACTAGCTAGGGGCTGAACCGCTTTCAGCATGAGGATTCAGGCTCTAAATGATGACAGCCCCTAGCAATCCTTGACTCATTTGGGCTCGCTTAGCTAGTTCTGCCGATCGCGAGAACTTACAGGCGAACCCTTCTTACCACAAACCACAACTGAACTCTAGGACTTGCGTTGAAGCTGTAAGGTGAACAACGAAAGTCCTTTTTTGCGTGGCGATGAAGCGATATCAGTGGCGTTTACGAGCTTTCCACGTACCGCCGTAGGTGTAGTCGGGATTATTTTGCTGGACAAGAGGCCAACAGCGATCGCAAACAAATTGCCACCGTTTTGATGCATCGAGCTGCACTCGGTACAAAGTTGACGCTACTGTCTGACAGCGATCGCAGGATTTTGCGCGTATCCGCCCCATAGAATGGCTCAGCGTGACCAGATTTTGATTTGCCCATTCCAGCCACCACTGACAACTGTGCGGCTGTCGGGTGCAAAGGCCACTGACCAAACCCAGCCTTCATGCCCTTCCAATACACCGATCAGTTTCCCTGTTTCGATATGCCAAAGGCGAACGGTCTTATCGTTGCTGGCGGTTGCGAGTAGTTCACCGTCAGGGCTAAAGGCCACACAGTTGATCGGTGCGGCATGAGCTTTAAATTCGGTGATTTGACGACCACTGTTGAGTTTCCAAAAACGCACGGTGCAATCAGCGCCAGTACTGGCTAGAAGCCAATTATTAGGACTAATCGCAACGGAATGAATTTCGGCAGTGTGGCCTGTCAATAAGCGATTGGTGCCTTTACCTTGCAGGCGACGAATGCGAATTTGGCGATCTTGCCCAGCACTGACTAGCGTGGAGCCATCCGGACTCACCGCAATGGAGCGCACCCAGTGCTCGTGTCCCGTGATGGTTTTCACAGGGGTTGACTGTCCTAACTTCCAAACATTGATGGTGGTATCTTGACTGCCGCTGAATACATAACGGCCATTGGGGCTGAACGCGACTGCCCGAACCCAATCCCTATGACCTTCTAGAACATCAATCATTTTGCCTGTTGCCACGTCCCAGAGACGCACGGTGTTGTCATTAGCGGCACTTGCCAAGCGTTTGCCATCGGCGCTAAAGGCGACACAGCGAACCCATGCCGTATGTCCTTCAAAGGTGCCAATTTGAGTGCCCCCTGGAAACGACCAGAGCGCCACAGTACTATCGCCACTGCCACTGGCAATGTAGCGACCATCCGGACTCACCGCAATAGAGCGCACCCAACTGCCATGACCTTCTAGGGTTTTCATACAGTGCCAGCCTCCATCTGCCTGGTAGGCATTTTGCGGTAACTCAGTCCGCAAGGCAGACCCTGACACAACCCGCAATGGCGACATTGACGGTGAAACTACGTGAAGATGGCGCTGATGTGTGGGATTAAGCACAGACATAGACGATGAAGTCGCAACAAGTAGAAAGCAATCCGGTAGCAGCACTCCTCAGTGCTAACTACACAACCAGCGGGGCGGATTCCGTAAAACACATTAGGAGCTGTCATCATTTGACGGTCAAGTCCTTGTTCAGAGAGCCTTTCAGCCCCTAGCTGATTTTGCGGAGGCGCGGTAATGTTTATACCGCAAGGCTTTCGAGTTTCATTGATGACGTGCCCTAGGCAATGCTGCCTCGTTTCCGCGCTTCCTTATAAGAAGTCCCGACATTTTGTAACCCGGCCCGAATCATTTCCCGTTCTAGCAAGGCAAAAAAGCGAGTGCGATCGCCCCCGCGAACGACGGCCTGATTATGGGCCTCGGCCAGGGCGATTGGGTAACCATACCCCTTTTGCACTTGGGTAATCACCATTTCCAAGGCCGCCTGGCATAAATCCGGTTGCATGGCCACCCATTCAGGCATTTCAACACGGGCCACCTCGGCACCCACATGGACATAACAGAAATAGATGGGGTGCTCACCATAATTTTCTAAAACATTGGCTGAACTGCGCCAGAGGGGGCCTCGCTCGCCTGGATTTAGTAACGTGCTCCAGAGGGCAACATCCCGCAGCGGCCTATAAACCTGGCACGGAGCCCCATCGACCCTGCCAGGACAATGGGTTAGACAATCAGGCTGATCAAACGGACAGCTTTGCAATCGCAGAAAGTTCAAGGCTTCCCCACTGCGTGAAGCACTGACGTAACCCACTAGGGGAATGCCCATCGACTGTAGCTGTGTCCAAGAGTCCAGAATAGGTGGCAGGATCTGCTCCTGGGCATCTTTCGGTAAGTCCTCCAGAAACCAGTAAATGAGGGAGCCATCCGTAAGTGCCAAAATCGGCACTGAAGTTGCGACGGTCTCTGAGTCTGGCGCAGCCTGAGCCAGTTCAGCCAAAGCAATCGCCTCCGAGACAGTCCGCCGATGCCCCATCCACTCTTCGGTGCGAATGCCCCATTGCAGGGATCGATACAGATCCTCAGGACGGTAAATTACCTCTGGCAGACTATCCAGCAGTGGATAGCGGCTTTGACCGTAATGTAGGACAACGCGGCCCACATTCAGAAGATAGCAATAAGCAATTTCGTGATGGCTGGGAGAGATTTGGGAGCCATCGGTGGCGAGTACCGTGTGAGCCTCGGGAGCCGCTTGAATCGCGATGCGAGTAGCCAAAGGCTCTACTGGATGGGCGATCGCAAACGGAATGCGATCGCGCTGAGCCTCCAACATTGCGAGTAACGCTGTCTGGTGCTCCTGGGCTTGCGCCATCAAATCACGCGCTAGAGCCACGCGACGACTGGCAGCTTCAGCTTCACGACTGAGATGGTCGCTAATCCCTTGCATCTGGCGAGCCAGTTTCATCAAATCCAGCATGGCGGCATCCTTCTAGTACTGCTGCTGACGAGCACTGTTGTACGGACAGGTTTAGCACGAGACTCCAGATACCAGGCCGGTTAGCCAGTCAGTCGATTTCTTCTCACTGTGAACAGAACTTACACAGTTGAAGCTGTTCGTGCCTAAGCCCCCAGTTCCAGCTGAAAAGCCTCTCCTAGCCTCTCCTGAGTTAAGGCTACTAAGTACACACATCTCGGCCCTCTCCCCCTCAGTCCCCTTCGCCCATTTTTGGGAGAAGGGGTTGGGGGGATGTAGAGCTATGCTCTTCCCGAAGGGTGGGGAAAGCCCTTACAGCAAGAGTTTTAGGACTTATGTGTACGTAGTAGCTGAGTTAAGGAGAGGAACCGGAAACCTCGCTCAACCTCTCCTTGACAAGGGAGAGGTTGAGCAGGCGGTGAGGTTCACAGTCCTGCCAGATTGGGTCAGCCTATCCAAGCAGAGAACTCTCGTACTAGTTGAGCTAACGATAGCAGATGAACCCGCGAATCGTGCTGGGCTGCTTCGCGTTCCGCCGCTGTGTTATAGCCCCAGTCCACCAGGAATAGGGTGACGTCGGTTAGATCAGCTTGGGCCTTCACCTTTCCCAATGTCTTCAAGCGATCTTCCACAAACCAAATATTTAAGGGGGAAACGACGTCATCAGGCGGCGACTGCAATAATTGTCTGAGGGTGGCCGTTTTGGGCTGTTTAATTTCCTTCCCAATAATCTGATTTGCGGGAAGTTCTAACCCCCCTTGAGCCAGCAATGCCTGAATAAAGCGACCTTCTTTAGTGGAAATAACAATGGGGTAGATACCGGCGGCGATCGCCTGTTGAATGCGCTCAATCACACCTGGGTAAAACTGATGCCGACTTAGCCAGCCGTCAAAGTCGGACTGGATCCAATTGTCCCGCACGCCATCAACCGTTGCCATCGCATGATCCGAGGGAATGCCGGTGGTGGTCAAAATCGCTGCTACGATGCCCTGCCAGTTGTGTAAGACGTCCTCATCTTTAACGCCTTCGCGCAGGGCGTGAATCAAGAGCGGCATTTCCCAACCCGTTTCAATAACGGGGCGCAGGGGATAAAAGCGCTCTGCTAGCCCTTCGGGAGGCGCATGCTCAGGTTGTTCAAAAAGCTGACAATAGGCTTTCCATGCTGTCTGAAAATATTCGATCAGGCCATCGCAAATGACACCGTCAAAGTCCAACGCCAAGAGGGTAGGGGCGGTCATGATGAGTTTGGGTTACTACGGGATCTTGATTATCCACTGCTGACGGATCTTGCGACGGTGGTTCAGTATTCGAGGCTGCTAGTTCCTGGGCTTCCACCGTCACAGGAAGCAGAACTTCAAATTCCGTGCCCTTGGCTAATTCTGGCTCGTTGACCGAGAGGCAAGGAGAACGCAATATCAGGTGACCCTGGTGCTTTTCCGTCACAATTTGTTTGGCGATCGGTAATCCCAAACCAGTGCCATCCCCTACAGGCTTCGTGGTAAAGAAGTCATCAAAAATCTTGGCCTGGATATCGATGGGAATACCTGGGCCATTATCTTGAATCCGAATGGATATCCATTGGTCTACAGCCTGTCCTTCCTTGGGCTGCACATCATCAGGTAAGCGATCGCGTAATTGCGTGATGATCGTAATGAAGGGCTCCCATGAGCGCTCAGCCATTACCGGCACACCGTCACTCGTAACCGAAATTGCGGCAGGTAGCGTGGCGTTATATTCCAATAGCGCATCAATCGCATTGCTAATGATATTCATAAACACCTGCCCAATTTGGCCCGTATAGCAAGGAATAATGGGCAACTCGCCATACTCTTTTTGAATAGTAATTCCCTCTTTAATACGGTTATTTAAAATGACCAGCGTACCGTCTACACTTTGATGTAAATCGGTCGGATAACGTTTCACCTCATCTAAACGTGAGAATGTTCGCAACCCAGTCACTAAATTGCGCAATCGATCCGTTCCAGTCTCGATACTTTGTAAAATCTTGGGCAGATCTTCGAGTACGAACTCAACATCAATCTTCTTCTTTAGTTTTTTGAGGGATTTACTCGGTTTCTGAACTTCAGTATCAAACGCTTTGATGAGGGTCGCCAGATCGTCTGTGTAGTCAGAAATGTACTTCAAGTTGCCCCAAATGAAGTTCACAGGATTGCGAATTTCATGGGCGACCCCAGCCATCATTTTGCCCAGGCTAGCCATCTTTTCTGTTTGCATGATTTCGGCGCGGGTTTTCTCTCGCAACATTTCGGTTGTGAGTTGATGAATGGTTGATTGCGCCTGTAGAACACTGTGAATATCTAATAAGCAATGAGCCTGTTTTGATCCCGAACATTGCACTACAATCGGCTCATACAAAAGCTCTGAAGGACGGGCGATCGCCTGTTGCGCAGCGACGGTGATAGGCGTATCACCCGACATTTGGAGAACCTCAATGCTGACAAATTCGTATAGGGTACTTACGGAACGCCGCAGAAACAACTCGCGTCCATAGGCTCGACTCATAGCCTCCAAAAAGCGTCGCCGCGAGATCATACCTAAAAAGGTTTTACCATCGGCCAAAACCACCCCAGGTAGCAGTGGGTTGTCGTCAAATGTTTGATAAACAGATTGCCCCAAGCAATCAGAATTCACCGTGAAACAGTGAAGCGTTAAGTCTTCGAGTCGGGAGTCAATATGAAGTCGCTTCATGACTCATTTAAATACCCAATGCTAACCGTTAAGCAGATGCCCTGAAATATGTCAAAAGCTGGTTATAAAGCGATGCTGTCCGACATAATATACGGCTACGCTAGCACTCTATCCGTAGGGAAAGGCTTATCTGAGGTTAACCTGGCTTTATGCAAAGGTTAAGCTTCGGTTTCTCTTGGCTTTTGTCGGTTAAATCGGTTAGAAAGCTAGCCTCAAACCTCTATCTTTAACTAATGTCTAGATGCCCATACAACGGTAGGCTTGCACCTTAATGCATCAAGTTTGGTTTGATCGTAGACGTTGTTAGTAAACCGGTCTTGCCAGTGAACGCTTACTCAACCAAGTTGGCAGTCCTTCCCAGCCAGACGCGCAAATTCCTCGATCGGGCTCACGCCGTCCTTAGCAATACCTTCCTAGGCCACGTCATCAATTAAACTCGAAAGCCTTGCGGTATCAGCATTGCCGCGCCCGCTTGGTAAAATTAGCTAGGGGCTGAACCGCTTTCAGCATGAGGATTCAGGCTTTAGATGATGACAGCCCCTAGAACAGGGGCCAACGTAATCAGCAATATTTGTTTGCACCACTAGACGGGCTCAGATATCCGTGTATCTTCGCGTGACTAGCAATGTTTGTTCTGTCGTACGGGGTATTTTTGTCTTGGTGTCTTTAGACAGACGCTTGCATCTACCCGCTTGAGACTTAAACTTGAGGTCGCAAGCCCTCTTATGATGTCGCACAGAACCCCCACTTGATGCTGCACGTTACTTCCTCCTCCTCCGTACTGGTATTTTCTCTACCTGTTAGAGGTGTTCTTGCTTCACCCCGTACTTGGGTGAACGCTGATTCAAAGCAACTATTCTGGCGTTCTTGTGGGTTCTTTCTAACGAGTATTGTTCCGGCGATCGCTTTGCTGGGAGGCACATCAGCCTTAGCTTCTAGCAGGCCCTTGTCGTCGCTTGCCAATAGTAATTGGTTAAGTTCGGCACCTGGGTCAGAAACGAGTGAACGCTTGCTGGGCAGTGGTGACACGCAATCGCGTTTGGCCCAATTACCGGGAACGGACGGAGCCTCCCCTAGTCGTGAGGAGTTGCCAGAACCATTGCCGCCGGGTGCTTTACCTGCACCAGCGGATCTGCTAGGCCCGAGTTTTTCACCTTCGGAAGCACCGACACCCGAACAACCGGGCGTGAGTACAGCCATTACGGTAGAGCGTTTTGAGGTGTTGGATAGCACCGTATTTTCTGACCCGGAACTTCAAAGGACGATCCAGCAGGCTTTGGAGGCTGAAGGCATTGATCTTGCCGATCCCATTACCTTTGAAGATGTACTGAAGGTCCGCGATGCCGTCAGTGACCTTTATCGTGACGCTGGCTTTATTACCTCAGGCGCGATCGTACCGCCGCAGTCAGTGGAAGCGGGTGTGGTACAAATTCAGACGGTTGAAGGTAGGGTGGAAGACATCATTGTTGAAGACACCGTCAGACTTCATCCTGGCTATGTTAGGAGTCGCTTGAATGTGGCCACAGGTGCTCCTCTCAACGTCAATCGATTACTAGAGCAATTACAGTTACTCCGTCTTGATCCCGTTATTGAGAATATCGCAGCTGATTTACAGGCGGGCACTCGGCCGGGCACTAACCTATTGGTGGTCTCTATTATCGAGGCCGATACCTTCGACATCACGTACACGCTAGATAACAATCGCTCGCCTAGTGTGGGCAGCATTCGCAACCGGGCTCAGCTCCAAGAACGTAATTTGACTGGGCTGGGGGACACACTCACCTTGAGCTACAGCACAACAGGTGGGAGTCGTGACTTCGACTTAGGCTATCGGTTGCCGATTAATCCCTACAACGGAACCCTCGGTATCTCGTTAGGCGATACCCGCAGCGATGTCATTGAAGATCCGTTTGAGGTGTTGGACGTGACTTCTGATGCGGCGGTGGCTGAAATCACCTTACGACAGCCCCTCATCCAAACGCCGACCCAAGAGTTTGCTTTAGGACTGGTGGGTTCCCGTCAGGGCACGCAAACTTTTTTGGGCATCGCTGATATCGGTGGTTTTCCGCTATCGGCAGGGGCTGATGATGAAGGCCGCACCGCTGTCACGGCGATTCGCTTTTTCCAGGAATGGACGCGGCGGAGTCCGGAACAGGTCATTGCCTTGCGATCGCAATTCAACTTTGGCATCGGCGCTCTGGGCGCAACGGTCAACAACGGGGATATGCCTGACAGTCGCTTCTTTTCGTGGTTGGGACAGGGCCAATGGGTCCGACGCTTGGGGGAGGATACCCTCTTAGTCACGAAAGGGAGCGTTCAACTGACGCCTGATCCGCTGCTGAGCTTAGAACGCTATGGTTTGGGTGGACAGGCCAACGTGCGTGGCTATCGTCAAGACGCCTTGCTAACAGATAACGGAGCTGCTTTCTCCATTGAAGGGCGTATCCCCGTGTGGCGCGATCTAGAGAATGACGGACTCTTGCAAATCACCCCTTTTCTGGAAGGGGGTTACGGATGGAATACGGTTGAAGCGGATCCTGAGGACAAAACGCTACTGGGAACCGGCGTTGGCATGCTATTGCAGGTTGAAAAATTGAACTTGCGGATCGATTACGGCATTCCGCTGATCAACAGCAGGGACGACCGCGACACCTTACAGGAGCGAGGCGTTTACTTTTCGCTGGGGTATTCATTTTTGTAAAGTCTTAGTGAAAACGCTAGGAGCTGTCATCATTTGACGATTAAGTCCTTGTGCAGAGAACGTTCCAGCCCCTAGCTAATTTTTCGGTGCGGGCGCGGTAATGTTTCTACTGCAAGCATTTTGGCTTTAATTGATGACGCGCCCTAGGGCAAATGTTCCCCATCCGTCAGGGCTTCTCAGTAGGATGCAAGCAGGGTGTAAGACGAACAGGCAGCCGAGTCACGACCTCAGTGAGGCAAAACACGTTTATGTGGGTAACAGGAATCAGACAAACCATGGGCAAATTTAGAGCCATTCGCTACGGGGTGATCGGGCTGATGGGCCTGATCGTTTGCCTGGCAAGTCATCCGGCGATCGCCGCCTTGTCCACATCCACATCGCCTCTGCCAACAGAACAGGCTGTGGCGCAAGCTGCTCCAGGTTTGGAACAACAGGCTCAAGCCGCCTACGAACAGGGTCAATATCAGCAGGCGATCGACCTGCTGCAACAGGCACAGCGTGGCTATCAAGCCCAGGGCGAAACCACCCGTACCGCGATCGCCCTCAGCAATCTTTCCCTGACGCATCAGCAACTCGGCAATTGGGCCGCCGCCGCCGCCTCGATTGACCAGGCCGAAAACCTCTTAGCCGAGTCATCCATCACCGCAGGCGTCCAAGCGCAAGTCATGGATGTCCGGGGACAACTGGAATTTGCTCGCGGTGATTTAGACGCTGCCTTAAATACGTGGGAGGATACGGCCAATCTTTACGATCAGTTGAACAATCCCGACCGACAAGCCTTGAGTCGGCTGAACCAAGCTCAGGCGTTGCAGGCGCAAGGGTTGTTTCAGCAGGTACTGCGAACCCTCGACACTCTAGCGACGGAACTCGCTAGCCAGCCCGACTCGGAAATGAAAGCGATTACCCTGCGTCACCTGGGAGACAGCCTCCGAGCCATGGGCTACCTCGAAGAGGCTGACCAAGCACTACAGGATAGTTTGGTGATCGCGCGTCAGCTCCAAAATGAGCAACTGATTGCCGCGACGACTCTGAGCCTTGGCAACCTGGAACAGGGCAAATTCAAAGCAGCCATCGAACGTCAGAATCGCAGGGAAGCCCTGGGATATGCCCAGAAATCCCTCAGCTTCTACCAGCAAGTCGCAGCGCTCTCCGAAGAAACGTTGGGTGTTCAGGCACGCTTGAACCTGATGCAGCTATTTACAAATCCAGAAGTGGCTCAATGGGACACCGCTGCTGCCTTCTACCCGCAAGTGAAACAGCGACTACCGCAGCTGTCCGCTGGACGGGAAGCGATTTACGGCTATACGGGGCTCGCTGAAAATCTGATCGTGCTGAAAAATAACAGCGATCGCGCGGATCCAAGTTGGGGCGAAATCGCTGACTTACTGGCCACTGCTCATACACAAGCTGTGACCTTAGGCGATCGTCGGGCTGCATCCCTGGTGTTAGGAACCCTCGGTCATGTGTATGAGCAAAACCGCCAGTGGGAGGCCGCAGCGGATCTGTCACGTCAGGCGCTGGCCCTAGCCCAGCCAATTCGGGCCGACGACATTAGCTATCGCTGGCAGTGGCAGCTGGGTCGCATTTTGAAACGTCAGCAGCAAGAAGATAAGGCCATTGCCGCCTATAGTGGAGCCTTTGCAACGTTACAGAGCATACGCAGTGACTTGATCACGGCAAATTCGGATGTACAGTTTTCTTTTCGTGAAAGTGTCGAACCCGTTTACCGTGAACTAGCGGATTTGTTACTCACGTCTGTACCTGCATTAGACAGTCCCGCTCAGCTTAAGGTCAGCAGCAAACAGGCACAGGCACGACTCCGACAGGCCCGCGATGTAATGGAGGCTCTCCAGGTAGCGGAGTTAGAGAATTTCTTTCAATCTGCCTGTATTGAAAAAACGGTCAATATTGACCAGGTTGTTGATCAGCAAGAAGGCGCTGCGGTTCTCTACGCTATCCTCCTTCCTGATCGGATCGAAGTCATTGTGAAGCTACCTGAGCAGGAAGATTTGGTTCATTACTCGACCCCTGTGGAGCAGGCGACGGTCGAACAAAATTTGAAGGCGTTTCGAGCCACGATTGTTCGCGGGAATGAAGGACGGCGCTACGGTCAACAGCTCTACGATTGGCTGCTTCGTCCAGCTGTCGAAAGTGGGTTAATTACTTCGGCGGTGGAGGCCCAAGCGGCGGCTCCTAAATCAGCACTCCCGGATAACGCCATTGAAACGCTTCTGTTTGTCTTGGATGGTGACCTGCGGCTTATCCCCATGGGCAACCTCCATGATGGGGAAAAATATCTAATTGAAAAATATTCCCTTTCCCTCATTTTGGGCTTAGAAGTTCGCGATCCCCAACAGTTGCCACCTCGACCAGAACTACAGGTTCTGGCTGCCAGCCTCACGGATCCCCCTCCTTCCGAAGCCGATAGCTATGCTAGCTTGCCAGGGGTAGGCATAGAAATGGAGAAAATCGCCGCTACGGAGCTGCCCGCTACGTTTCTACGGGATGATGCCTTTACGCAAACAGCTCTAGAAAACCAGCTCAACCAAACGGACTACACCATTGTGCATCTGGCCACCCATGGCCAGTTCGGGAGCGATCGCCGCAATACCTTCATTTTGACGGCGGATGGCCGCTTTGACATTGACGCGCTAGGACGCGTGTTCCAGAGTCGTCGGCAGGCCGATACTCGCCTGGAGATGCTGATTTTTAGCGCTTGTAAAACGGCGACGGGCAGCAGCCGTGAGGTTCTGGGCATTGCGGGGGCGGCAGTTCAGGCCGGAGCCCGAAGCACGATCGCGACGCTCTGGAGTGTGGATGACGCTGCGAGCGTCCTCTTTGCCGAAACGCTCTACGACAACCTCGGTGAACCTGGCGTAAGTCGAGCCGAAGCTCTACGCCGTGCCCAAGTAGCCCTCATGCAGCGCTATCCAGGTCGGCCTCGATTCTGGTCACCTTACGTTTTGGTCGGGAGTTGGCGCTAGCAAGAAATTCCTTCTGTCTTTTGCTAAGGGTGCGATCGCCAGCACACTGGCGGTTATGCTATATCCCTAACCTCCTAACCAACACTTCTGCAAGAGCTCACTTCAGCCATTACTCTGGCAAAACAAACAACATCACAGACTCGCTCGATCGCGCCGCTGAGCAAATTGTGCTTGAATCGCAGCAACGCGATCGCCCCTCACTTCCCCACTAGCGGGACTCCACAACGTGTCATAAAAGAAAAACGATACCCCCGCAAACCCCATCGAGCGAGCCGTTTCCACCTGCTGTCGAATGAGTGATATCGGTACGGGCCGATCCTTCAACCCGCCGAGGATCCCAATGCCGGTAGGAATGTGAGCCCGCGACTGCTGAATTTCCGGTTCTTGAAGCGTTCGGCGAAAGGTCGCAAGGCGATCGCGATAGACCTGCACCATAAGTTCTTCCACATAACCCAACTCCCGCCAGCGAGGCCAATCTTGTAAAAAGTGGTTGTAAGCAAAGTGAGCCGGATTGGGCGACACCGACAGCACCGAGTCAGGGCGATGGGCCTTGACTACCCCAAATACCTGCCCCAAGAACTGAGTCAGCTTATCCGCTCGCCAGCGCATCCATTCCGCATCATAGGGATTCGTCGGAGGTAACTGGCCCTGATGCTCACGCTGATATAGGCCCATCGTGTAGGGATCATAACCAAAGGTCACCGGCAGGCTGAAGTGGTCATCCAGCTGTAGGCCATCCACAGGATAGTTAGCCATCAGCTCAGCAACCAGTTCCAGCATGAACTGCTGCACCTCAGGATGGAAAGGATTGAGCCAGACGCGCGTGTGCCGTCCTTCTTGATACAGGCGGGCTTCTGGTCGCTGCCCCTGTTTTTGGGTTAGCCAGTCAGGATGCCGCTCAGCTAAGGGCGATGTCGCTGGAGCCATGAAGCCGAACTCAAACCAGGGAATCACGCTGAGCTCGCGATCGCGAGCAAGCTCAATCATTTCTAGCAGCATGTCGCGATCGCCCTGTGCCGCTTCCAATGCTTCGTCACGGCCTTCATCTTCCAAGTCAGGATACAGACCCTGCTTGTAACCAATGACCTTTTGACCGACAGCACTGGGATACAGCGTGTAGCCCCAACTCCAAATCGCTGGGTAAATCGTGTTGAAATGGCTATCGGCCAAATGTTGCAGGGTCTCGTCCAGCGCCCCAGTGGAAAACAGCACTTCACTATCCACATTGGTGAGCCAAACCCCCCGGATTTCAGTCGGTGGTTGCATAGCGGCCAAGCCCAGCCGTGCTCCAAAACCGGCCTGTCCCACCCACACCAGCAGCGTCGTGAAGAGTGCTAACCCAATCAAACGGAACCGATGGCGCTCACGGCACTGTCGTCGCTTGCCAAGATTTTGCAAGGTCATCAAAATCCTGATGTATTGCTGTCCCATGACGTAACCCCAATTGCCTATTCCCGCCTTACAGCGCGATCGCCGATGCTTCCGGAGAGGCCACCCATTCGCTCAATCACCGACCAACGCTCAGCACCTCGGTTCTTCTTATTCCAATCGTGAAAAGGCCCATCAGCCCTTTACTGAGGCAACATCGGCAATAGGAGCGTAACAAAGTAGTACACGATCGGAGCAGTAAACACATAGCTGTCCGTCCGATCCAAAATACCGCCGTGACCGGGAATCAGCTGTCCCGAATCTTTAACACCCGCGTCGCGCTTCATCAAAGATTCCGTCAGATCACCCAGCAACCCGCTAATGCCAATGAGGGCTCCCAACGCCCCTCCGGAAATGGGTGCCAGTGGCCAAGCGAGTAGAGTTGCCCCAGTCATGCCAATGGCGATGCTGGCAACCATCCCAAAAATCGCTCCTTCCACCGTCTTTTTGGGGCTAATGTTCGAGAGGGGCGTGCGGCCTAGCGATCGCCCCACCAAGTAAGCGCCAATATCAGCTGCACAAATGCAGCCAAAGGCCAGCATCGTCGCGGTCAGTCCTGACGGCAAAGTGTCCCATTGGAGCGGCCATTGGGGCCAGAACCCACCGAGTGGGAGGAATCCCGCCGCACCCAGGTCGCGCAAACGAATCCAGTAACTGGGTAAATAACCGCCGTAGAACAGCCCCAGAATTGAGGCAGCGACATCGGCGATTGTGGCGAATTTGGGCTGAAACAGCAGATAGAAACAGATAAAGGTTCCGCCCAGTGGCAACACTGCCTCCGACAGCTCTGGGGCAATGTGGGCACAAATCAGCACCAGCTGACTCACGACAAAGGTCGTTTTAGCCGCTGGGAGAATGCCCTTCGCATGAACCAGTTGAAAAATTTCCCGCTGTCCCAAAAAGACAATCACGCCGAAGGCGAAGGTAAAGTACCATCCTCCCAAAACAACGATTGAAAAGGCTGCAACCAGTGCAACTAAAGCGCTAACGGTTCGAGTCAAGGGCATTGGTGGAGGTACTGAAGCATGGCTGAAATGTGAGTGGAAAAGCGTCAGATATCAGCATTAGATGTGAGCTTCTAAACCGAGTACTGGCATCTCTCTTCAAGCTAATGATAATAGAGGTGTTCGTAAAGCAACGGACTCGTAGCGCGTCTGTCAGGATAAGCAAACTCGCTGGCGGCTAAACCATCGAGCCATCTTGTTCATGATGAACCTAACCTGGAGAATTTATAGAGAAGTTGCTCACAATCGGCGTGAGACCCCTCACAATGATGAAGGGGCGCTTGCAGCTCTGCTCTTCCCGGTAGGTTTCTAAATTCCATGCATAAGACCCAAGATCTTCACGTTGTCGAGACCCGTCCGCTGGCTAGTCCGGCACTCATCCACCATGAGTTGACCCTGACAGCCGCCGCAGCGGCTTTAGTCACCGAGACCCGCGATCGCATTCGCAATATCCTCTACAACGAAGATCGTCGCCTTTTGGTGATTGTCGGTCCCTGCTCAGTGCATGATGTGGATGCAGCATTGGAATATGGTCAGAAGCTTGCGGGGCTCCGGGAGGAACTGTCTGACTCGCTGGAAATTGTGATGCGGGTGTATTTTGAGAAGCCGCGCACCAATATTGGCTGGAAGGGGCTCATTAACGATCCCCATTTGGACAGTAGCTTTGACATTAATACAGGGCTGCGGCTTGCCCGTAAACTCCTGCTGGACTTAGCTCACATGGGTTTGCCAGCGGCAACAGAACTTCTCGATCCCATCACCCCTCAGTACATTGCGGATGTAATTTCCTGGACGGCGATTGGCGCGCGCACCACAGAAAGCCAGACCCACCGGGAAATGGCTTCGGGTCTCTCCATGCCTATCGGCTTCAAGAACAATACGGATGGCAGTTTACTCGCCGCCATGAACGCTATGGTGGCAGCGAGCCGTCCCCATCACTTCCTCGGCATCAACCATCATGGGCTGGCCAGTATTGTGGCGACGACGGGCAACCCTGACGGTCATCTGGTGCTGCGCGGTGGCAAGAATGGGCCCAACTATGACGGATCTAATGTCGAGCAGGCTGCGAAGGAACTCGCGGACCTGGGCTTAAATCCTCGGATGATGGTTGACTGTAGTCATGCCAATGCAAATAAAGACCATAACCGCCAGGCCACTGTCCTGGAGAGCATCGCTGAGCAAATTGAGGCAGGCTCGCGTCATATCCTCGGCGTCATGATCGAGAGCCATTTGGTAGAGGGTAAGCAGCCGATTCCTGAGGATTTGAGTCAGCTCACCTACGGGCAAAGCATTACCGACGCCTGCGTCAACTTTGAAACCACCACCGAAATGCTGCGGAAGCTAGCCACCGCGATCGCACCTTCTTTATCGGCCTCCACGCGCTAGTGATCGTTTCCCTGCTCTCTCACTCCCCTGCGCCATCTTGGCTAGTAAGGCGAATTGAGCAGGGCTTACATATTGCACAACTCCCTACAGCACACCCTTAGAACTGGGAATTTGGCTCGCCCGCCGGGGATCAATTTCGGTTGCCATGCGCATGGATCGGGCAAAGGCTTTGAACGTAGCTTCAATGATGTGGTGGGAGTTGATGCCGTCAAGCTGGCGAATGTGTAGGGTCATTTGGCTGTGATTCACGATCGCCACAAAGAATTCCCGCACCAGTTGCGTATCGTAGGTGCCAACCCGCTGGGTAGGAATGTCGAGGCCGTAGCTGAGGTGGGGACGCCCAGAAAAATCGAGCGCAACCTGAATGAGGGATTCATCTAGCGGAGCCACAAAATGCCCAAACCGGACAATGCCCTTGCGATCGCCCAGAGCCTGCTTTAATGCCATACCGAGGGTAATGCCGACATCTTCATTGGTGTGGTGATCGTCAATTTCATAATCGCCTTGAGCATGGACGGTCAGATCAAACAACCCGTGGGAAGCAATTTGATGCAGCATGTGATCCAAGAAGGGAATGCCGGTTTTAGCGTCACATTGCCCCGTTCCATCAATGGCGATCGTGACTTGTACCGTTGTTTCCCCCGTGGTGCGACTGACGGTCGCGGTGCGGGTGGGGAGCGTTAAGCCATTGGCCACGGGAGTATCCCGATCTTGGAGTTGCATAGCAGGGATGAATGAATTGAGAACACTTTTTATCCTACTGGCTAACCATCGCCGTCAAAACGGGACGAATATCTTCATTCGTGACCTGATCAGTAATGAAAACTTTCCCGATGGACGTTGGCAAGATAAATCGCACCCGACCATCTTGAACCTTCTTATCGCTCTTCAGCAAAGTAATCAGGTTTTCGATCTCCGCATTACTGGGAATGTCAGTCGGTAGCTTCGTTTTCTGAATCAGGGTATACTGCCGCTGGTTTGCCTCCTCAGACCAATGGCTTAGGGCCGTAGCTAAGCGTCCTGCAGCCACCATGCCAATGCCCACGGCTTCACCATGATTCACCGTCCGATACCCGGTAGCACTTTCTACCGCGTGACCAATCGTATGACCATAGTTCAAAATGGCCCGCAATCCGGCTTCCTGCTCATCCTGAGCCACGACATCCGCTTTAGCCTGACAGGAACTGGTTAAAATTTGCTGCAATAGCTCCTCGCTCACATAGCGGTACTGGTCTAACCGAGGCGCGGCTTCCATCGCGGCAAACAGCTCAGTATCCCAGATCACGCCGTACTTGATCACCTCGGCCATCCCGGCTCGAAACTCGCGGGGCGGCAGCGTCTTCAATACTTTCGGGTCAATCACCACCAGTCGGGGTTGATGAAATGCTCCGATTAGATTTTTCCCGCGCGGGTGATTGACGCCTGTTTTCCCCCCAATAGAAGCATCCACCATGGCCAACAGGGATGTCGGCACCTGCACAACCCCAATGCCCCGTAGCCAGGTCGCAGCGGCAAATCCGGTCATGTCCCCAATCACACCGCCACCCAGTGCCACCATGGCCGACTTTCGTTCCAGTTGGGCTTCGTAAGCCGCATCGTGGATTTTCTGAATCGATCGCAGGGTCTTATATCGCTCTCCCGCAGGCAAAATACAGGTACTGACCTGATAGCCCACCGAGGTTAAAGACTGCACAACCCGATCGCCATAATGCCGAAAGATTACCGGATTCGACACCAGCAAGAGCTTTTGCCCGGCTTTCACTAGGGGCGTAGGGTGATTGGTTAACCAAGCGCCAACGTGATCTAACCCGTCAGGCGCAATCACCACATCGTAAGCATTCTTGGGCAGTGCAACGGAAATAACCGACTTCATTGCAATCTCAGGCATAGCTAGTGCAGCGTCAACATTGAAAATGTGGGTTGTGCGTAGGTTGGGTAGAACACAGTGAAACCCAACAGAGACAAAAATTACGTTGGGTTACGCCGGGGGCTAACCCAACCTCCAAATTGAAAACTGACAGACCACTAGGGATCAGGCGTACTTCCCTATCCTAAGGGGTTGCTGCGATCGGTCAAGATTTCGTATCCGGTTTCAGTGACCAAAACTGTATGTTCAAACTGGGCTGACAAAGAACGATCCAGGGTTACCACGGTCCAGCGATCGTTTAACGTCCGCGTATGCTTGCTACCCGCATTCAAAATCGGCTCAATGGCGAGCGTCATGCCCGCATGCAGCTTGACGTTCGGTAGCTTGCGAGTCCGGAAGTTAAAAACAGAGGGCGCTTCATGGAGATTACGGCCCACACCATGGCCAACGTAATCTTCCACAATGCTAAAACCACCGGCTTTTGCCACATCTTCGATCGCGCCCGCAATATCGAGCAAGGTATTGCCTGCCTTGACTTGGGCAATGCCCGCATAGAGAGATGCCTCAGCCGTCGCGATCAGTTTTTCAGCCTGTTCCGAGACTTTGCCGACGGCGATCGTGATACAGGAATCTCCATGAAAGCCCTCGTAATAGGCACCTGTATCAACCTTGAGGACATCCCCTTTGCGAATTACCTTACGCTTGCGCGGAATCCCATGAACCACTTCGTTATTGATGCAGGCACAGATACTGGCGGGAAAACCGTGGTAGCCCTTAAAGCTGGGCGTGGCACCGAGTTCGCGGATACGCGCTTCGGCATAGCTGTCTAAGTCAGCGGTTGTCATCCCTGGCTGAACTCGCTCGGACACCTCTTTGAGAACCGTCGCCACAATTCGCGAGGCTTGCCGCATAATGGCGATTTCACTGTCCTGCTTCAGTTCTACCCCTTGGACACGGCGAGAGCGGCGGCGATCGCGCTGATTTTGAGGACGTGTTAACAGCTGAGAGAAGAGGTTCATTATCGGTTTCTAAAGGACACAGTCACAAGGATGCCCAGACACATCGGTTACACCTCTTGGGAAATAACCCAGCGTCTAGTGGCTATCCTTTCATCTTCGTCTATTTGTTGCCCTAAGCGCTATTGTCTACAGTTGAAGTAAGTTGTCTTGAGAGTTTTGGGGTGTTTTTCCCATTTACATCTCAAGCATGACTTACGCACCAGCGCTCGGTATCGATGACTCAGATTCAACGGCGTAAGTCCTGTGAGGACTAGACATAAAACAGGCGTCTACCCTATGATTGGAGACTGTGCGCTTTTTAAGAAATCATGAATGCGGAACAAGCTATCCGTTCGCTAGAGGCGGACTATCTCAAGACAGATATTCCCGAAATTTATGTGGGTGACACCATTCGGGTGGGTGTCCGCATTCAAGAAGGGGGTAAAGAGCGAATACAGCCCTATGAGGGAACTGTGATCGCGATGCGCAACGGCGGCATCAATCGTTCGATTACCGTGCGCAAGATTTTTCAGGGCATTGGTGTTGAGCGGGTCTTTTTGGTCCATGCTCCCCGTGTGGCAAATATCAAGGTTCTGCGACGCGGTAAAGCTCGTCGGGCTAAGTTGTACTACCTGCGCGATCGGGTGGGTAAGGCAACTCGCTTGAAGCAGCGTTTCGACCGCTCGCTGTAAGGGTTAGACGCGTTATCCGTGCTACGATGGAAGCCCTTCTGGGTTTCTACATGCGTCCTTAGTTCAGTTGGTAGAACGCAGGTCTCCAAAACCTGATGTCCGGGGTTCGAGTCCTCGAGGGCGCGCTTTAACGGAAAGCCGCGAAACTTATAAGTTTCGCGGCTTTCGAGTTGCCGATAGGTCTTAGTGATTACGGCTGCGAGCCTGCTATGCAGGTGTCTTCTGTAGCTCTGGCTTCTCCTCGGGCAAAATTGCGCCTTCGACCGGACACACTTGAATACAGATGCCACAGTCAATACAAGTTGAGAAGTCAATCCAATACCAGTCAGTACCCTTCTCATTCTTACCGGGGCCTTCATGAATGCAAGCGACTGGGCAAGCATCCACGCAATCAGCCACCCCTTCACACACATTCGTCACAATCGTGTGAGACACGTCTTTACTCCCTTCTCTGCGTTATTTGTGAATGACCTTGCTACAACCCGGAGAGGGGTCTAGCTAACGAGTCACCGTTACTTTAGTTTACAGTTTCAATTTCCGGCGAGCTGTCCTCATTGACCCAAGCGATGCGATTGATATTGCGCGTGCGTGCGCGATCGCGGATCACGTCTTTGTCATCTTCCGGTTCTAGATACAGCTCCACTCTGATGAGATGGCTCCCCTCACGGATGGTTTGAGCATAGTTGAAGGCCGCCGCTGCTGCTTGAGCTGTTTTAGGAATCACCAACCAATCGCTATTAGGTGTGGCTTCCGGCAGACAGCCCGTGCCAATCAGCGCCTGATGAAGGTTCTCAACACTGAACATAAAGCCTGTGCCGGGATAACTCTTGCCTTGGGGGTCGAAAACGCCGAGCAGGTTATCGTAGCGTCCGCCCTTACCCATGACCTGACGACCTTGGGGGGTGTTGGCCACCACTTCAAAGACGACCCCGGTGTAATAGTCGTAGGACTGGATCAAGCTTAAATCCAAAATCAGGGGAGACGCTGTGGCGGAATTTTGAAGTAGATCAATTAAAGACTTGAGGTCGTGGACGATCGCCTGTTGCTCTTTGGTGAGTTCAAGCTGACTGACGGATTGCAGCACATCCTTGGGATCCCCTCGTAAGTCCAGCAGTTTTAAGGCTAGATCCCGCAACTGATCCGGCAGTTCTAGGGTTTCCAGCGTGATGCGGTCTAGAGATGCGATCGCGGCCCGAATCGTTGGGCGGAGTTCAGTAGGGAAGCTTTCTAACAGCGATCGGGTTAAACCGGCATTGCCTAAGACAATTTGCCAATCCTGTAGCTCAATCGTTTTGACGCAATCCAGCAGCAGCAACAAGGTTTCGGCATCAGCCAGAACCCCCCCCATACCCAGGAGTTCGACACCGGCCTGATAGTACTCCTGCTGACCAGACGGGCTCCCCTTCGCTGAACGGCAAAACACGTTAGCCGTGTAGTAAAGCCGCTGAGGATAGGTTACCTGTGCCATCCGCGTCACCGCTGCACGGGCGATCGAGGCGGTGAGTTCGGGCCGTAACCCCAAACGATGGTCACCATTACTCTGTAATTCAAGCACCGAGGCTTGGTCGATGGCACCACCCGCCATCAGGGTATCCAGGCTTTCAACCGTAGACGTGATAATACGGTGATAGCCCCAACGCTGAAACATTTGCTCCAGGCGATTCTCAATCCAATACTTTTGGGCGACATCGAGGGGGAGCAGATCGCGAGCACCCGATGGGGGTTGATAGGCCATTTACTTTTGCTTGCCTCCAAACAGACCAAATAAACCACCACCTTTGGATTTAGATGGGCTTCCTTTAGCAGCAGGCTTGTTCGATTTGGCTTGGCTGCTCTGATTCACTTTGGGTTCCAGCTGTTTAGCTAAGGAGTCATTAGGGTCAATTTCTAAGGCTCGCTTTAAGTGAATCCGCGCCATTGTAGCCTGTCCCGCCTTGAGATAGAGACTGGCTAGGCGGCTATGGCATTGACTACTGTTAGGGTGGGATTTTACCGCTTCTCGCAACTCTACAATAGCTTTGGAATAAAGCTTCTTCTGTTCCAGCTCGTTAGCTCGATTGAGATAGCTGTCTAAAATGGAGGTTCGCTGTTGGCGAGGCGAAGGGGGGGGCGGGGGAGCAGGCTTACCGGCTTTATTTTTCGCGGTTCCCGTGGTTGCTCCAGTCGACTTAGCCGTTGTTGCAGCGGGTGCGGCACTGGCATCGCCAGCACTTGACTTAGCAAGGTAGGCCAGGTTGAGTTCACTAATCTGCCCCGTAATGGTAAGAACCTGATCTAACGACTCGTATTGTTGGCTGGCGAGTTTCTGTAAGTCATTGTTGTATTGGGTCGTGGCATTGCCAGCGCTCAGAATCGCGCGAGCTGACTCAGTTTGCAGGTTGAGATTGGGGATCTGTTTACTGAGCTGCTGCCCCTGCATGCGGAGCACAATCCGATACTCAGTCATCTCTTTTTCTTGCGTCAGCTTTTCATAAGCTGGGTTGACCATTTTGGAAAGCAGTTCACTGGCCTGTTGCTTATCAGCATCGGTGGCTGACGCCAAACTGTCTGGATGTAGCTTACGAGCAATTTTGAGATATCGCTTACGAATCTGTTTGGCATCAGCATCCAGGGAAACCCCAAGAATTGCATGATGATCGGTGAAGTCAACTTTGAAGAGTCCTTGATCAATATTCATGACGTGTGGCCATCTCCCTCGCCGTTCGGCTTCCTTGCGCTGCTATACGACCCAATTTGGCCCATGTTATCTACGTAGTTGTTCGTAGCTGTTACTAAGTTTATCGATGTCTTCCCACTTAACCGGGGTTTTTCCTGAACATATTTTGGAATGTTAGGGAAGATTCTGCCTATTCCACGATCGCGAGCGGTTCAAAATTCGACAGCGGCTTGATCTGTTGCAAGACCTGGCTAAGGGTTATGTGAATCTGTCCATTCGTCGCCAGGATACGTCCGGAATGAATATCGAAGGGCGTCTGATCATAGGCAGTGACGTGTCCGCCTGCTTCTTCGACGATCACTACCCCTGCGGCTAAATCCCAGGGCGACAGCCCCCGTTCCCAGTAACCATCCAGACGACCACAGGCTACATAGGCCAGATCAATAGCCGCTGAGCCCCCTCGACGCACCCCTTGGGTGAGGTGGGTTAAGTGGCAAAATTCGGCATAGTTATTGTCGGCTTGTTCGCGGCGATCGTAGGCAAATCCGGTGACGAGCAGACTGTTAGTTAGCTTATGCGTCCTGGATACTTGAATCGAACGGCGATTGAGCGTGGCTCCCAATCCTTTGGCAGCCCGAAAGAGCTCTTGATGAAACGGATCAAAAATGACGCCAACCGTAGGATAGCCGTCTACCAATAAGCCAATGGACACCGCTGAAAACGGGTATTGATGGGTGTAATTGGTTGTTCCATCCAAGGGATCAATTGCCCACAGAAAAGGACTTCCAGCCATTGCCTGCAAAGCGCCTGATTCTTCCGCCAGGATAGGATGTTCGGGTAGATGACGGGTAATGACTTCGAGGACTGCGGCTTCGGAGGCTTTATCAGCTTCAGTCACCAGATCACCAGAGCGACCTTTTTCCTCAATGGATTCCAGCTTGCCCCAATAACGCTGCAAAATGGCCCCTCCCGTTAGGGCGGCTTCCGTCGCAATCTCTAAGTAGCGCTGCAAATCTGGCTCAGTCAAGGCAGTCATAGAGTTTCAAGATATCAACAGGGAACAACACACACGAATTGCAGTAGCTCAGGATTCAGCCATTTTCTGGCGGAAAGCCGCAGGGGATTCGCGCAGGGGATGCTCAGGTGACCAAATACCCCGCTCCAGCAACCGAGCTTCTTCTTGGGCATAAATCAGTTCCTTGCCGTAGCGCTGCTGTGGCAAGCGATCGCTATCCAAAAACGCACATCCTGCGGTCAATACAGTCGCATTGACCAGTTGCCGTTCGGCCCACACATAGGCCCACAGCCGATTGTACCGGTCTGGGGTCGGATTCTGCGGTTCGATGTGCACCCGATTGGTCAGCTGATCAGCCAGACAACGACGAGCTGTTTTGCCCCAAGGGTGCTGTTTAGCATCTGGAGCCTGTATCCCCGCCAAGCGAATATCCATCACAGGCAGCGTAGGGCTCAGTTCGGATAGGAGCTCCAGGGTATGTCCACTTTTGGCATAGTCAACGGTGGCTAACGTACCGGGAATGACAGCCCAGGCAGGCGTAATGCAGCAAAGGATGAAAATCGCGATCGCCACAACCATCCCGTAGCGTTGACGCCATCGCCAAGGCCACCTCACTTGAATATGACGCCAACCCATAAACACCCAGCTAATACAGATAGCTTCAGATTTCCCGAAAATAATCACAAGAAATCGGGGGCTTATTGAATTGCATGAAGAGGCGGGTTGATCGATCCAAGAACCCTGGTTTCTGCCGAACACAGGGCATCGCTCGTTAGCAAATGACGGCAGCGCTGCAAGATTCGGGATATGGCCTGCAAGTTAGTTCAACAAGTTTTCCCAAGTATTGAGGCGATTTGAGGTAATCGCAGCGACACCCACAGTTCATAGCAAATACGACCATTATTTCCTGCTGAGAAATATTCTTCAGGTTGGAATAGGGCGTCCAAAATTCTATCAATAGTTGGCATTAATAGACGCAATATGTGTTCTTTTATCTGGCAAAACTGTGACTTTAGCCACAAAATTCAAACCTCAAAAGTCCGTTCTAAACATACCCTCAAGAGTTTCTAAAGGAACTATTAAACTGTATCGAGTGACATAGAAAACCAAGGTCTTGGATTGTTATCCCTAATAGTGCGAGGTCTTAACAATCGGCTGAGGTTATCACCGAATCAATTGCTAGCAGCTTGATTACTCTATGTTCCACGTGTTGTTCTTGATGATTTTGCCAACTCCTGAGTAATTAAGCGTTCTGCCGATTAAACCAAGTTGGAAGCTGAGTTCAGCAATTAATCCTCATTAATTGAGTCCATAAAAGCTTTAATACTCAACAATTAAATCAACAAAAATCATCATTTGCTAAAGTGCCTAGCAGGCAATTATTGCCCATGACTTATACCATCAAAGACAACTGCATCATTTGCGAGAGCTGTCAGCCCGAATGCCCCCATGGAGCAATCAAGCCTGTAGCGGAAGGCAACGGGTACTGGATTGATCCAACTCTCTGCGATCGGTGCCCCGATGTCGCAATTCCCCGCTGCGTAGCCTCCTGTAGCGTCGGTTCATTAACACCGCTACAGGCCAAAAAAGGACGTCGCAAAAGTACGCTTCTGCCTCCTGCTATCCCGGCCATCTTTCTGAATGGCAAAACGACCGCCTTTGCCTCTTCGATGGTGGTATGGGAAGCCTGTAAAGTGTTAGCGCAGCGACAGCCCTGGCAATCGACTGATGCCGATGGGCAACTCTATTACCGTCGTGTCGTCCATCGCGGTCGCGGCGAAATGCGGTTTCGGTTAGCCGCCGACCCTACCAGCGATCGCCTAATGCCGATGGCTACAGACAAGGTGGCAGAGGCGATCGCTCAATTCGATATACGTGCTACCTGTGTCCATCTGATTTTTGCCGCTTATGCAGTTACGGTTGATCGCCCCTGGCAAGAGTCTTTCGTGCTCAACGACCAGCACATTGAGCAATGTTTAGGTCTTGACAAGCGCAAAGATTTGACCAAGCTGGAGAAACTCACCCTGATCAAAGATCTGGTGTATCAATCTTGTCAGCTCCTCGTCACGCTTGATTGGCCTCGTCAAGGCAAAGTTAAACCTTTCTCTCTCAAGGAACACCCGGTTTGGCATCTACTCGATACCGAATACTACTTTGAAGAAGACGCGCAAGGCTATCGCCATCTAATTGGTTTGGGCTTTACGGTGCGGGCTGGTATCTGGGCAAAGCACTTTCTCAATAAGCACGACTATCGTCACCAAACGGCCTTTTATCAGTACGGGACTTTGCCCCAGTCTTTGCTGACAGAGGTCATGAGTAACTGGCAGCAGCATGAGGGAGCGGTACGCTTGCTCCTGTGGCTTTTGTTTAAGCTGCGGCTTGAGGGCGATCACCGCATGACCGTGCGAACCCTCCTGCGGATTGCCTACGGCGAAGCACGTTTAACCGAAACCACCACAGTTCGAGGCGCCCACAAGCGCTTACTCAAAACCTTTGAAAGTGATTTGGAAACGATTCACCACTATGGGCTCAAACCATTGTTTGATCCAGAAACCTATGGACTTGATATTCAGCCCCTCTGGGCCAGAGCCGCTGACATTCCTGACGATGTTGATGATGCCCTTGAATTTTGGGTCAATGATGCCAATCAAGCTCGCAGCCTAACCGACACGGCTCCCCGTGACAAGTGGCAGCGGTTGCTCAATGCGCGCATTCTAGGGTTCGAGCTATCAGAAGAGTGGCAGCAAACGATTCGTCGTCGAGCACCCAAACGCAACCGCAAACAGTCACAAGCAGGGCAGAGGGAACAGCTCTCCGGTAGCACCATCAAAACAGCTCGCCAACGCCAAAACTTTAGCCAGCGCGCCCTAGCTGAACAACTGGGCAAAAGTCAGAGTTGGGTGCGGGATATTGAAAATGGCCGATTTGGCGTTATTCCTGAAGATCAAGCTCGGTTGCGCCAAGCTCTGAACATCTAACCCCTCATCCATCATTTTCCCGTGAGCGATTTGGGGCGTCATCCCAATACGACTGGCTAAGTCGAAGTGAGGATTTCGTATCAGATTTAAGTTGGCAATACTTTACTTTGGTTGAAGGTTTAAAGGCAGTGAATTAGTTGGAGGGTGTGTATTCTGCCAAGACTCTAAGCTCGCAGTTTGTGGTTCCTCATGACTCTCTTTTATAGACTCGATAACACGTTTAATTGATCAGTCATTTGCCTTCAATAATATGTGCAAGTGTGGGTTGCAGTTGAGGACGCAATTCAACATTTGGATAGTTTCGCTGTCGCTAATCTACCAGACAAATACAGACGGCGCGATCGCCTGAGTGATGCCAAATAAATCACATAATGCGGGCCATTTGTTTCTGTATTAATAGATGACACCCTTTGGAAAACATAATAATAAATTGCTAATTAGACCTTTGCTTTAAATTGAAATCAGCTATATATTTAAGTTGTGTTTTAACTTTTTTGTCTTGCCTAAAGTTAAACATTAATCAAAGTGGAGATATAGCAATTTAGTCTGAATTATCAAGCTGAATCTGTTAGTACTTCCCTATCCTCAAGGAATTTTCACTATGACCAGTTCAGCAACGTCTATATCTAGTTTTCTAAAAGATGCATTTGTGGCTTATGCTCCCTACAGCACAGCCCAAAAGCAGGATATGCAAAAGGCTGCTTTAAAGTGGCTACAATTACACATCAGCAATGAGCTTGAAGACAAAACTATTCTTGAGCAGTTTGCCCAAAAATGGCGGAAAGACTCTACTCAATCCCTAAGTGCTGCTCCTCTTTATTTGGAAACCTTGCCGGGCTCATACAAAGGAAAAAAATCGGTCAGCGGTCATCAAGAAGAAGCACTCAATTTTCTGCAAGCGACCGTTCCTCTACAAATGCAAGAGGACTTTAAAGAGCGTTGGAATCTCAAGTCTAAGCTACAGGTTTCTAACTCTGCTGGAGCGACCTTTAAGGTTGATCAAAGAGAAATAACGCTGTTACAGCAGGATAATACTGAGGGCGATGGTACAGCCTGGTGTCATGTAGAAGATCAGAGCGTCTACTACTTACTCTCTTATGAAGAACAAGGAGACGATTACCGGGTTGAATTGGGTGAGGAAATCGGCTCACAAAATCAGAATACTTGGTTCGTTTCCAAAGAACACGTCAAGATTTCCAATATCTAAAAGCCTAGGACTTTTACCCCATAGTTGAGTGAAGGAGAACGTTTTAGCAATATTTTCCTCCTTCACGTCAGAAACGTGCCTATAACTTTCACCCTGCATGGCTCAAGCAATACGAGGTATTCACCCTATCCGTGGCATTCCTGACTAAACTTGACTTTCGGTGAATGGCCTTGGCTGTTTGGGATGTCCTGTATCCGCTAGAGGCTTCCGCTTTCGTTGCCCAGTGGTTACCTGATTCGGGAACATGTCAGGTTTGCAAATTCCTGAATAGCCCTCATCCCCCAACCCCTTCTCCCAATATTGGGAGAAGGGGAGCAAGCATTTTGAAGTCCCTCTCCGAAGCTTGGGAGAGGGATTTAGGGTGAGGTTTCGAAAGTGATATGCTCCCATCTGATTCTGCCTTCAAGTCAGGTAAGTATCGGGGTTACTTTATTCCGTATAGGGTGGAGATAGGGTTGCCTCGGACGCCTCGTTACTTTGGCAGTGAGGTGTTCACAGTCGATATTTAGACGCTATTGATTAGGCGATCGCTCCACGACCGACATCCACCGTGGTCGGTACTTAATCCTGAGTAAGAACTGTTCCCAGCAGAATACTGATCAGCTTGGAACCATTGGTCATTTTTGCTGGGATGACAACCGTTCAACGGGACGACATGGCGCTAGAGATAGTTGCCAAGCTCAACTTCAAGGGTACAGTCGGAAGTTGGTTTAGCAACACAGGACAGCACATACCCTGCAGCCACTTGCTCCTCATTCAAGAAGATTTGTTCGGACTGATCAAGCGTGCCTGCAATAAGTTTTCCCTGACAAATTCCGCAAGAACCGACAACACATTCAAAAGGAATTTTGATTCCATATTCGAAAGCTTCTCCCAGAATCGCTTCGGTCGCTGGAACGGCTATCGTTTGTTCAAAATCCTTGCTTTTGTCAATTAAAGTAACCTTGTATGTCTGCATCAGAAATGCCTCTAATTCTAGCTCTATCCTTTCTAGGCCCATGATTTCCTAGCCTTAAGAAAGTTGCCGTAGCGACTAATACGGCTTTCAAAAGTGCCTAAGCTTCTTTTGGTAAAATAATGGTTTTCTGTTTAAAAACTCAATAAAGGAAGACCCTGCTAACAACGCTTGTTAACAATGCCCCAAGCAAGAGATTGAATATTTAACTAAAAAAGAACAATCCAAGTACTGAAAACTTGAAGCTAAAACAGCAGAGTCATGATTTTGCTTTAACGAAAATCACGGATCACGTCAGCAAAGGGGTGCCAGTCATCAGTTTGCTCGATCGCTCTCCAGACGGCTGTGATAGTGGAGGGTAAAAGTGGCGTTTTAGGGTTGTAGCGCTTAAGACGTTGGCCGGTGGCGTCCATCTCAGTCTCGGGCCGCTGCCACAGCAACTGATGGTAGAAAACCTGCCAATTTCGGAGGGCGATCGCCTGTCCGGCAGAATTCAAAAAACTGCGATCCGGCAAAATTGCTGTGGGTTCTTCGCGCCAGGCAGGGCAAAATTGACGCCGCAACGCCTGAAAAAATCGCTGATAGCCAACTTGAGTCGTAAACAAGAACTCCAAAGTGAGGTGAATCAGTGCTTCGGCTTCCGCCTCCGGGAGCGAGGCAAATCCAAGCTTTCGCACCATTGCTTGAGCATAGGCCCGATCATAGGCTGTCATAAAGGATTCCAGCACTTCTTCCATAGCTTCCTTTGGCATCACCAGTGCCAGAGGCCGTTGCAGCATTTCCAGATTCCAGCGACAAACACTGGGTTGATTGCGGTAGCTGTAACGTCCTCCCCGATCAAAAGAAGCGGCTGTGAAATAAGGACTGTAAGTTTCGATAAAGGCATACGGCCCATAGTCAAAGCCCTCGCCCAGGATCGACATATTGTCGGTATTCAGCACGCCATGGCAAAATCCTGCGGCCATCCACTGGGCGACCAAGGAAGCTGTGCGCTGCATCAGCTCAGCATAGAAGTTGATGTCTTGCCCTGGTGATTGCCAGAGATGGGGATAGTAGTGCTGAATGACGTGGTCGAGTAACTGACGAATCAGGTCGGGGCGATCATAATATTCCAGTCGCTCAAAGGTACCAAAGCGAATATGAGACTGACTGAGGCGAATCATGATGGCTGCACGCGCGGATGAGCCCTCATCGGCGCGTGTGAGGGTTTCCCCCGTTTCGACCAGACTCAGAACGCGCGAGGTTGGGATGCCTAATCCCTGTAGGGCTTCTGCCGCCAGCACCTCTCGAATCCCCCCCAGCAGCGACAGGCGGCCATCGCGGCCTTGGGAGTGGGGGGTCTGTCCGGATCCCTTCGTACCTAAATCGAGGAGTTGTCCTGTTGCCGTCCGTAACTGACCATATAAAAAGCCGCGTCCGTCGCCCAAGTAAGGGTTGTATTGGCCAAACTGGTGGCCGTGGTAGCGTAATGCCAACCCTGACCAGGATGTCTGCAATGGGTGTTGCTGAAATTGACCAAAGGCTTCAACAAAGTGTTGGTCGGTTGTATCTTTGGACTCTAAACCCAACAGCGTTAACAGTTCATCATTGCGAAAACGCAGACGTGATTGCGGAAATTTTGCCGGCTGGACGCGATCGTAAAAGTCATCCCCCAAGGACGCTAAAACTGGCTCATAGGGTAATTCCCAAAAAGGATTACTAGCCTGCATGAATTCCTGATTAGATTTAGTAGTTCTTAGCTTGATGGGTGTTGGCATCAAACTCAAATCGTTTTTTGCGCTCAGTTTCGCCATAGAGATTGAAGGTCACCAACGGTTCATTGCCGATCGCTTGAATGCTGTGAATGGCTTCTGGAACAAAGCTAATAACATCGCCATAACTTAGAACCTGCTCTGCCGTGGGCTTGATTTTGCCAGGGAACTTGGGTTCAGGTGTCGGTTGCCATAGGGTATTTTTCTCCTGCCCCTGAAGCACCGCCACAATTCCCCAAGTGCCATGATTATGAATCGATGAAACAGCCCCCGGTGCCAGCATTTCGACTTGAACGGTTAAGGGATAGCCAATTTCATCGTAGAGATTCAGAACCGCTGCTTCGCCAGTTGCAGTCGGTTCGGGACGTTGGGTTTGTAACCAATAGGAATTAAGTACGAGCTTACGAACCAGCTTGCGAAGAATCGGAAGACAGTCACATTGATGCTCGGTTTCGGCCTGTTTAAGACCTTCATCTACCTGAGTCAAGAAGCAGTAGAAACGATAGGGCGTTTCGAGTAAATCCCATTCGCGGGGTGTAGGGCACGGTTGGCACTGCCCATCTGCGGTGACGATCCAATCCTTACCCACATCACGCTCCTAGTTATGCTCAACTCAGCAAAAGTGCTTGATATTTCTTTCTCCTGTTTATAGCAATCGCATTTTGAGGCAATCGCTCGCCTGCCTCAATCCAGATTTATTAGAAATATTGCCTATGTACTCAATGGCTACAGGGCTGATTTAGCAAGGGCTAAAGATCGCTTTGAGCATAGGGGGCTGGTATTTTAGGCCCTATGGTCAAGTATTTTGAGGCTTAGGTGAACGTATTGTGCACTCAGGCAAGACATCTGCTACCTAAATGCTTAGACCGTTATTTTGAGGTGGAAGCAAAACAGCCGCTGATGTACTCAACGTACAGATTTCCGGCTCGACACTTCAGAGTCCTGTCGAGGAGACTGTAGCAAAATACGCCAAAGCATTCTTGTTTAATTCAGCGATCCTTAACAACCGCCTGAAACAACGCTTCAGTAGCATCAAGGTTTCATGATGTCTTGGCTAGCGATCGCCATTCAGGACTGATTGCCCCTTGGCAATGGGTATCTTTTCCCAATCGCTTAGACCCGACTCAGTCGATGACTCGTCCATCCCCACCTGTGAGCTAGCATGTGGACGTTTGTTCCAATCGTAGTCCTGTGTCTCGTAGTCCTGCCCTTTTTCTCCCTGACACCTGGTTGCAGCAACTGCGTACATTGCGTCCGCGCGGTTCCACATCTGTCCCCGCAATTGAGAACTCCAGAGCGCTGCGTATTCTAGTGCAACTGCTGGTGAGCGTGGGTATTGCCTCCATTTCGGTGGCCGCAGCGGGGGTCACCCGGACGTCAATTTTGAACCTGCTGGCAATTCCCTTGAGTGCTGTGGGGGGCTACTGGAGCTGGCGATCGCGGCAGCGCTCCAACATCGCGATCAAATTTATCATCGCCTTTGGCATGCTGACAGCCCTGGGCATCTTTCTAGCGCGCTTGGTGGGTGAGGGCAGCGATACCCGCATTCAGCTTGCCGAGTTACTCATCCATCTCCAGGTGCTCCACAGCTTTGATATGCCGCGTCGCAAAGACTTGGGCTATTCCATTGTGATTGCCCTAATTTTGCTGGGCGTTGCCGCGACGGTCAGTCAGACGTTAACGTTAGCGCCAGTCCTCATAGTTTTTCTCGCGATCGCGCTACCGGTGCTGATTTTGGACTATCAGTCGCGCCTGGGGTTAGCTGGCCGAGGCCAACGCCAACAGCTAGCGTCTTTCAACCTAAAGCGACAGGCTTGGCTACTCATTTTGGTTATGGGATTAGGATTAGTCATTTTTGCCGCGCTGCCGCGTCTACCGGGCTATCAAATTCGCAACTTCCCAGTCAGCAACACCATTGACTTTGAAGGCAATTTCACGGGTGACCAAATTGTGAATCCCGGCTATGCAAGCGGTGGAGGGAACACGCTAGATGATGGAACTCCTGGCGATAGCACGACGATTCAGGGCGGCAGTCCCGTCGAGGGTTCCGGTGCAATGAGCGGTAGTACCTACTATGGCTTCAGCCGCCAGATGAATCAAAATCTGCGGGGAGCCATTGAACCCCAGCCTGTGATGCGGGTTCGAGCGCAGGCAGCAGGATTCTGGCGGATGTTGGCGTTTGATCGCTATACCGGACAAGGTTGGGAGATTTCGCGCTCTAACCCTGAGGCAATCGAAATTTTAGGCCGGTCTGGATTGTCCTATCAAACTTTTCTGCCGGATTCAGCCTTTCAAGGGGGCCGCACGAATACTGCGGGTCGTCGCCGTGAGATTGTGCAAACCTACACCCTGGTCAACGAGCTGCCTAACCTGATTCCAGCGTTGTACCAGGCCAGTAAGCTCTATTTTCCTACTCGCGAAGTGGCGATCGATGCTGAAGGTTCCCTCCGATCGCCCGTTCCCCTATCGGCTGGTGTAACGTTCACGGTGATTTCTGAGGTGCCCTATCGCGATCGCACTCAGCTTAGGGAAGCAACCACGACCTACGACGAGCCTGTCCGTACCCATTATTTACAGCTGCCGGAGACGATTCAAGGGACTGTACGTCAGCATACGGAGGAACTATTAGCGCGATCGCCCCAACCCCTGACGGATCCCTATGAAAAAGCTCTGTACCTGGCCCAAGCGCTGAAGCAGACCTACACCCTGAAAACGGATCTGCCCTTTTTTGCCGAAGATGAGGATTTGGTGGAAGCCTTCCTGTTTCGCTACGAGGGAGGCTATGCAGATCACTTCTCGACGGTGCTGACCGTAATGCTTCGCAGTATCGACATTCCGGCTCGGTTAGTAGCGGGATTTGCGCCCGGTGAGTTCAATCCTTTCACGGGCTATTACGTGGTGAACAATACCGATGCCTACGTCATGACCGAGGTGTATTTTCCGGAGTACGGTTGGTTTGCCTTTGATCCCATTCCAGGACACGATGTGGTGCCGGTTTCCATTCGCGATAGTCAAACCTTCAGTGTCCTCAAACAGTTCTGGAATTGGGTAGCGGGTTGGCTACCGTCACCCGTATCCAGTTGGATCGGACGAGCGGTCTTAGGGCTGTTCGACTTCTTATCGCGACTGCTTAATTTCTTTAGTCAGAGCGTAATTGGTATCATCGCTGGGTTACTAAGTGCCACAGGATTAGCCTTTTTAGGCTGGCTGATCTGGCGGAGCTGGCGCAAATGGCGACGGTATCTACAGCTTAAGCAGTTGCCGCCGGTCGAGCAGGTGTATCAGCAACTGCTCATGTGGCTATCGGAACAGGGGTATCCCAAACGACCGACTCAAACGCCACTGGAATACGCGATCGCGCTTCAGCAAACAGCCCAGTTTCCCCACGGCGAACGGGTGCTGGGTATGATTCAGGCTTATACACGTTGGCGCTATGGCGCTCGGGCCGAAAATGCTGACCAATTGCGGCAGCAAATGCAGACGATAAAGCGGCACTCTAAGCGTTAGCCTAGTTTCCTCAACACTTCGCAGCTCTAAACGTTCTTCCCTCGCTTGCGCAAATCTGTGGCTTTATCCTGCTTCGTTGGCTCTGTACAGAACCTGGTGAATGAGATCATCACTTAGCCACATCCCCAAGCCTTGAATTGTTCAAGGACCGGTTTAACTTTGCGAAGATAACCTCGTTGTTTAGCCTTGAGCAAAACGCCTAACGTACCTGTGTACTGCAAGCTGTGAAGTTTTGCGATGCGTCTACCCAGTGCATCATCAATTACTAGCAAGCTATTAATCTGAGTGCGTCCAACAGCAATTACTTCCGCTTCCCCTTGCCCTAAATCTGTGACATCAGGAATTAAGTCGGTCGGTGGTAAAGCAATTACATAAATCCAATTGGTTGCTGACACCTGTGGTACATTAACGCCTTGCTGCTGCCCAACCTGAAATTCCTGGATAACTGCCTGGGGCGTATGGACAGTCTCGTATGGCTTGTGCAACAAATCCAGCATTCCAATCGGATGGAGATACAGCAGTGGAGAGGTATTAACCACGACAAAACGACTTTCCATGACAGTTAGGCGTTGTCAACATCGTGTGCCAGTTCTTCATCAGCAAGCTGAAAGGGGGAAACACGGTAGCGCCCGAGTGCCATTTAAAAAGCTACTCGCGATAACCCTGCTAGCTCAGCTGCCCGCCCTGACGACAACTTACCGAGTTCAAACAACTTCACTGCTGCTAGCATTTGCAATTCTTGAACAATGCTCTCTGGTGTTTCCTTAAGACTAATCAGAACAGCTTCCGGAACTGGAATTTCAACAGTTGTCATAGCAACTCAATGCGCCATTCAACTCGTAGTACAGGTTAACGGCTGGGGTTGCAGTTGCTCTACCATACATAGAGGGTGGCTGGGCTTATGAAGATCCCGCACTAGAGGGTAGTGCCATGGCTGCCACATCCAAACCTAGATTCGAGTTGGTAACGTCCCCCAAACTTAGTCATGGTGCGGTGAGATAAATTCCCCAACAGTGTAATTTACATATATAAGAAGGCTTTTAGACTCAATTGCCAGGATTTCTACAAGGAGTCTGACTGGTTAGTTCAGGTGTCTAAATCGATGCCGAGCGATCGCAACTTTGCCTGTAATACAGCCACTTCAGCGATCGCCTGCTCAGCCTGTTGCTGAGCTTCTGCCACTCTCAGGCGTGCGTGCTCAGCCTCCTCCTCAGCAATTTCTGCCCGTTGCTGTTCCCGTTGACGAGCGGCAATTTCCAGCTGTAAAGCGATATCTAATTCATTCGGCAGCGCTAGCCGTTCTCCATTGTCTTGTCTATAAAACCGCAAGCGGGCATCCTCAGCCGCTAGCCGCAGTTGTAGCACCTCACTACAGCTGTCCAGCACCTGTTCGTAGGTTTCACCCACCAAGCGATAGCCTAAAAGCTGGTCTTTAATCCATTCGCCCTTAGGGTCAAATAGCCAGTATTCCTGCACCCCCAAGCGCTCATACAGAGTTTTCTTCTCCTCTTGATGATGCTTGCGAGTGCCTGCTGAGGTCATCTCAAAAATCACAGCAGGTACCTGCCCCTCTTCCCAAACCTTGTAGTTGTCTCGCTCATGGGGCTCGATGCCAGGGATCACCATCACATCCGGAGCCACCCGTAATCGAGGAAAACCCTCGGCGTAGTACAGAAACTGATTGGCCATCACCATCACCGGCTGACCTTGCAGATAACGGGTCAGCACTTCAAAGGTTAGTACCAACGCCCAGAGATGCAAGTATGACTCCGCCAAGGGTTCACCATCAGAACTGGGATATTCAACTGTTGCTTTGTCTAGTCGAGGAGGTATCGCAACCATCACACACCACCAATGTGGAGAATGCCTCCATTGTAAGGACTGCCTGTCCAATACGAATTCGATCACAAGCTGAGCGGACTGCTCAGTGGGCTAAGGCGTTTACCTTATGGACTTCCAAAGGCTTTCTGGCCAAAGCGCATTGACCGGACGACAAGCTTCTTAAGTGCTTAAACCCTGTTACGTTAACCCATGGCCTGCCGTCACAATATCCTGCTTGGCAGCCCACTGGCTAATGTCGCTGCGGCTGATGGCAGCGGCCATCAAATCAGGAAACTGATCCGGGGTGCAGGCAAAGGCGGGGATATCCAGGCTCGCAAAAGCCGCGGCGTTGTGATGATCAAACATCGGTGCGCCTTCATCATTGAGCGCTAATAGAGCCACCATCTGCACCCCTGAGGCCACCAGGGAAGCCACTCGCCTGAGCATGGCGTCACGACTGCCCCCCTCATACAAGTCGCTAATCAGAATCAGAATCGTCTCCAGGGGCTGGCGCACCTGCCCCTGGCAGTAAGCCAGTGCTTGATTGATGTCGGTGCCGCCCCCGAGTTGGGTACCGAAAAGGACATCGACGGGGTCTTGGAGTAAATCGGTCAGATCCACAACCGCCGTGTCAAAGACAACGAGCTGGGTTCGCACAGCGGGAATAGAGGCCAGTACCGCCGCAAAAATGCTGGCATACACCACCGATGAGGCCATGGATCCGCTTTGATCCACACAGAGGATGATGTCCTTAAGGGCCGATCGCTTGCGTCCATAGCCAATGAGCCGTTCCGGAATGATGGTCTGATAGTCTGGCTGGTAGTGGCGCAAGTTAGCCCGGATCGTGCGGTTCCAGTCGATTTCATTGTGGCGGGGGCGACTATTGCGCTGACTCCGGTTGAGGCTGCCCATAACGGCCTGCTGCATGGGATTCTGGAGCTTGCGCATCAGCTCATCCACCACTTGGCGCACCACTAAACGAGCGGTCTCTTTCGTGCGTTCCGGAATCACTCGATTGAGGGACATGAGGTTAGCAACGAGATGCACATCCGCCTCAACCGCCTCCAGCATTTCCGGTTCCAGGAGCATCTGATGCAGGTTGAGCCGTTCCAGGGCGTCTTGCTGCATCACGCGCACTACTGAACCCGGAAAGTATGCCCGAATGTCCCCTAACCACCGCGCGACATTGGGAGCGGACTTCCCCAGACCGCCACTGCGCTCTTGAGGATTATCGGCTTGGCCATCCCCATAGAGTGCGGCGAGGGCTTTATCCATCGCCAAACCGTCGGCTCCCAGTAGGCGACCTATCGCTTCACCATCCTGGCCACCGATACCGTCGGCATCGCCACCACCGAGAATCAGTCGCCAGCGGCGCAGTCGTTCAGCATGGGGTGTTGGCGTAGGGTTCATGGTGTCACCGGTGGAGTTGCAAGACCCAGGAGTTGGGCCACGAGGGGCAGTACAGTGTCGGCGCGATCGCGATCGAACTCGCCCCGCTCAGTGATCGGTTCCTGCTGTCCCAGCCGCACTCGTTCGCCCATTTGACGGCGTTCAGGAGCGGTAAAGTTGGCAAACGTACGGCGTAGGAGGGGCAGCAGTGTGGTGAAGGTCTCAGCAGACAACTGCGTGACCCAATCATCCAGTACCTGCCAAATGGTGTCGTCGTGAATCAGGAGCAACCCGCTGCCTTGTAAAAACCCTTCGACCCAGGCAGCTGCTTGTGGTGGTTCGTTGGCAAGGGAAAGGGCGAGGCCTAGCCGTTTAGCAGCCTCGGCAGGGGTGAGATCGCCGTCGTCCAGCAGGAGGCGACAGCAGCGCCCCGCCACCAGACCGTGCAAGTGGGTGCGATCAACCAACTGCTGAAGGGTCGCTGACCAGGTCTGGAGGTGGTCATCTTGCTGTAGCAGCTTGATAGCGCTGTGGGTTTGGTCAATGGCGACGAGCATCCCCGTAGCGGCGTCTTCATCCAGGGAGGCGCAGGCTCCCGGCAGTCCGATACAGATGCGGGTCACGAGCCCATCCACCACTTGGGCAACGGCGGTACTGTCGGTTTGGCGTACGTCGCGATAGCGCAACACATTCACCAGGGCAGGCAGAGCCGCCATCAGATGGGTCACGTCACTAGCCACCGCCGCGATCGCCTGGAGCTGTTCAATCAAGGGCGTGACGACCGCCGTCAGGGTCGCCAACAAAACCTGATCGAGTAAATTCGTCAGGGTCGCCAGGGTCGTGGCGGCTGCCGCCTGTGCCTGTACCGAAGCAGTGGCCGCATCGATAACCGTATTGCCCCAATGTCCGGCTTCAATCATGCTGAGACTGAGTTCCGGTGTCCATCGCAGTTCCCAGGCTTCTTTGAAAGTACCTTTGCCGCTGACCGATTGCGGCTTCCCCCAGGAAATATTGAGCAACGATAGCCGATGCAAAAGGTGCGATCGCTCCAAATCCATGGGTTTGCGGAGATCCAGGGTCAGTAGCTTTTCATTGACTTCGGGCTTCAGTCGCAGACGCTTCTGTAGCTGCTGAAGATCCTGCTGGAGGGGAATCAGGGGCGTTTCCGGAGGAACCTGACCGATGCGATCGTTGACAATCAGCTTCTGATGAATGAGCTGCATGGGGGTCGCATCCCCAAAACAGAAGATGGTTTGTGCGGCTTCGTTTAGCTCCTCTAGGCTTGGCGATGTCGAGTCGCGTAGGGCCGCCAGTGTCTCGGCGAGACGGACACACTCAATCACGCTGGCGGAGGATGCCTCTAAATCCTCTGCTCGCAGCAACCGCGCAACGCGGGTCATCCACCGAATGACCGTCTGGCGGCTTTCCTGGGAGGACGCCGAAGACTGCCACAAATGCTCATACCAACCGGGTGATGCTATGCCCGCCCCATACCCGCTGGAACTGGCGAGTCGGCCATAGGTCCAGGGGATCCAGGTGGCTTTCACCTTGAGCTTGGGTAATCCCTTGAGCAGTGCGTTGTCGTGCTTTTGGGCGGGTAACGGTTCGCTCAAGGCGGGTGCATGCCAAGCGCCACAAACGACGGCGATGGATTCAAAGCCCTCCTTTTGGGTCTGGCGAAGGGTGCGCCGCATGTAAGCTTCCCGCTGTGCTTCCAGTCGATCAAAGGGATTTTCCATATCCGGTGGATGGGCCTGTTCGACCGCTTCCCGTAGAGCGGTCATGGCCTCCAAAATAGCTGCAAACAGCGTCGTTTCATCCTGTCGCTGCTCAACTAAATGCTCCCACCAGCGTTCGCTATCGGCATATCCGGCAGCGGTGGCTAACCATGCGAGGGGATCCCCTGGGCGCGATCGCTTCCGAGCATGTACCTCAGGCTCCTCTACCGCTTCGGTGTCCTGATCAGCGTCGGACGGTGCTTCCCCATCACCCGATTTGTCCAGGCTCAAGGCTAGCCGATGGGTTTGGGGCAAATCCATCAATCGCACCGGCACGTTTTGTTGCAGGCCATAGCGTAGAGCCTGCCATTCAGGCGAGAACTCGGCAAAGGGATAGAAGACGCCCTGGTGGAGCTGATCCGGGGCATAGATTAGCAGGGCAACCGGGGGTTCCATCCCTGAATGGGTCGCGAGGGGAATCACCGCATCGGCATCCGGCGGACCTTCCACAAGGACGATATCCGGCTGGAGAGTTTGGAGCGATCGCGCCAAACTCCGGGCTGAACCGGGGCCATGATGCCGAATGCCAAATACGGTAACAGTCATACAGGACTCCCGACTAGGTCAACTCACGGCTGGCACGGTAAATATCACGCCAGCCCTCCCGTTCCTTCACCACCGTTTCCAGGTACTCCTGCCAAACAACGGCATCCTGCACGGGGTCTTTAACCACAGCGCCCTGTACCCCGGCAGCGACATCTTCGGCACTCAGGCTACCGTCGCCAAAGTGGGCCGCTAAGGCCATGCCGCTGCTGACTACAGAAATCGCTTCAGCGGTGCTGAGGGTGCCGCTAGGGGATTTCAGCTTCGTTTGGCCGTCCTCGGTTACCCCACTGCGCAGTTCCCGAAAGATGGTGACCACGCGGCGAATCTCCTCGATGGCAGGGGCTTCTGCCGGCAACTCCAGGGCTCGCCCCAGACTCTCAACTCGCTTCTGCACAATCTGCACTTCCTCATCCACATGGCTGGGAACTGGCAGAATTACCGTGTTAAAACGGCGCTTTAAGGCGCTAGACAATTCATTGACGCCTTTATCCCGATTGTTGGCCGTGGCAATCAGGTTAAAGCCTTTGACCGCCTGCACTTCTTCCCCCAGCTCCGGGATCGGCAGGGTCTTCTCCGACAGGACGGTGATGAGGGTATCCTGCACGTCCGCAGGAATGCGGGTGAGTTCTTCCACACGGGCAATTTTGCCATCCGCCATGGCCGTCATCAGGGGACTGGCCACGATCGCCGCCATGGATGGGCCTTTCGCCAATAGCTGGGCATAGTTCCAGCCGTAGCGGATGGCTTCTTCGCTGGTACCGGCAGTGCCTTGAATCAGCAAGGTTGAATCTCCCGCGATCGCCGCTGCCAGATGTTCAGAGACCCAGGATTTGCCTGTGCCGGGGATACCGTAGAGCAGCAGGGCGCGGTCGGTGGCGAGCGTGGCGATCGCCACTTCCATCAGTCGCCGTTGCCCCACATACTTAGGGGTAATTTCGGTGTCGCCCACGGTGCCCCCCATCAAATAGGTCGCCACGGCCCAGGGCGATAACTGCCAATTGGGGGGACGCTGCCGCTCATCGGCTGCTGCCAGGGCAGCGAGTTCCGTTGCAAACTGGGTTTCGGCATGTTGCCGCAGGATGGCTTTGGCCGCATCCGCTGGCGTCGATTTCGTTGGGGTGGCTGGCATAGCAATTCAAAGAAACAACATCATACAGACGAATTAATGAGAGGCTTGGGCTTGAAAGGCCTGACGTATCTCGCGACGGAAGCTCAAGTATTGCAGCAGTTCTAACAGACTGCTCTCCCAGTGGCGTGAAGTATGGGCAATATTGGCGAGCCTTTCCAGCGCGATCGCCACCTCAGGTGCCAGATCGGGATGCAGGGTCAGACGTAGGTTTCGGGTTTCATAGGCCAGGGCATAGGATTTGCGGGGATTGCTTTGAGCCATCGCAACGAGCCGCGCCAGCACCGATTGACTGAAGGCTAAATCCCAATCCTGATGGCTTTGGGCCACCAGGTTAAGCCAGCGCAGCGAATCTTCCTCTGTGGGTTGACTGGGTAATTGTGCTTGCAATTGCTGCGCCTGTTGGGGGGCAGGCAGTAACGCCAGGAGTTGACCCATCAGGGCGTTGTCCAAGAGTGATGACGCTGCTGAACTACTGGCCAAAGCCGCGGCCCAGTCAGCTCGTTGCTGACGCTCGGCAGCTAGCCCCCACCCCCGTATGAGGATTTCCTGCCAGGCATGGTTTTGAGTAGCTGGGATGGCTGTACTTGGATTGCCCCACGCATCTAATGGGGTTGCGGCCAATAGCTGCTCTAACCAGCCGCCGCGCTGACTTTTACCGGATTGCGCCTTGGCTGGTATGCCATCCTGCGCCCACTCGGGTTCATGGACTGCGGGTAACGTGACCGCTACCGTGAAGCTCCTGCCTTCGCCCTGCAACTGCACGAGAGGCTGAGTGCGAACCGTCATCCGCTGACAGAGACGAGAGTTAGGCAGTCTCACAAGCTGATGTGCCGCTGCCTGGCGAACGCTCTTGGCGCGATCGCTCAAGGCTGCCTCCAGAAACGGTTCATCAGCCATCGTCAAGTTCGTTCCCAATTCGTTGATCAAGACCTCCCGTTCCTTGGCGGATACCGTTGACCAAATGGCCTCCAGAGCTACACGGGCGGCATCTGGATCAGCCTGGCGCCAGCGCTGCAATAACAAAACCCGCTCACTCCGACGTCCGTTTTGCCAGACGGCCTGTAGCTGCGGTGAATCGGGCTCAAACGCTTCCCCACCCGCCACCTGGGCATATCCCCAGTCCGAGTTCTGGGCCGCTAACCACTGGCCTCGCTTACCGACAGCGGCAGCAATAATGGGCCGTAACTTTGCGGTTTGCTGGCCCAACTGCAGCAGCTTCGGCAACTGTCGCTCCGGCACTCGCTGTCCAGCTTGGGCGATCAGTGACAGCAGCTCTGGCAAAGTCTCAGCATATCGATCCCAGGCGATTTCCAGGTAACGGGCGATCGCGTTGGCGACATAGGGTAAATCGTCTAGGGCACAGGGCTTGACCGATGGCCAGTCTTTTTTTACAGGTTGCCAACCGACTTGCTGATGGAGGGCGATCGCCCCTGCGACTCCTAACAGTGCCCGCTCCGGTTGATGCCAGTCAAGCTGATCTACGAGAGATTTAAGGGCACCTTCACTCGCTGGCGCACTGGGAGCCTGTCTGCTAGTTCCCATTAGGGCTGTGGTTACGAGCTTTGGCCAGGATTCCATGCTCTATCCCTCCATGGCCAAGAACTGAGTCTCAGTCAACACACTCAGGGGACGTAGGGTTTCACCATCCCATTCTCCAAAAACTTTGAGCGGGTGCCCGCCGCTGATTGCCAATAATTCCCAGGGATGCTGGAACCGAGTAGCCAACGGCAGTACCTGATCAGCAGTATCCTGCAACCACCAGCGTTCTTCCTGATAGGTCGGTCGTACTGGCGACAGCATCAGCGGATATGAGCCCAACCAGGGGTTTTGGCCTAAGGCTTGAGCATAGTCACGGATGGATTCTTCAATCGTCGCAGCCATGATTTGCCCATCGATTTGCAGCGTTGCCGCTTCCCGTGAGGCCACAAACGCTCGCTGCACCCCCGTTCCGGGATAAAAAATGAGTTCCCCGGCAAAGCCCGTTCCCGGCACCAAACTGACATCCAGGGGCTGAGTCCCATGGGCAAAGTTGAGTACCAGCGCCGATCGCTGGGATTGATGCCCCCGCAACCAGCTGCGTTGCACTTTGAGATTGTCTTCTTCATAGGTCACTTTCCCCATGACCTGCCAGATATCTTTCGCCTGGAGCACCAACGGGTCGCCCTGCTCAGCCCGCAACTTCAGATCCTCCTGCGTTTGCGGCCAACCAATTTGGGACAGCACCTCCGCCTGCATTGCCGGTGCCAATGCCTCTAACTGACGGTAGCCCTGCACTAGCAGATGTAATTTGCCGAGGGCTCGCAGCATCCGCTCGGGCCAGTCCTTGCCGGAATAGGGAATGCTGGCCAGCGATCGCACTCGTCGGGCTAGGCCGGGGGCTTGGGCATCCACGAGACGGGCCGCAGCCTGATCCCAAAAGCGATAGGGCTGGTTGGGGAGCGTGGCTAGTCCCTGACGGACAATATCTTGCAGCCACTGCTCCAAATCGGCTAGTCCGGCCTCGATCTTAGCTGCTCGCTGGCGGGCACGCTTAGCCTGCGCTTCTGGATCAGCGACTTGGCTGGCTTTAGCAGCGGCCTTGGTTTCCTTCCGTTGGGCCGTTTGCGATCGCTTTTCCAGCCATTCGGTGACCCAGTCCGGCGGAGTGCTGGACTGAATCGCGTCTGCCTGCTCTGCTAGCAACAAGAACAATCCGAGCGCATGCTTGCAGGGAAACTTGCGGCTGGGGCAACTGCATCGAAAAGCCGGTTCCATCAGATCAATCTGAGTGCGGTAGGGATTTTTGCCACTGCCGCGACACTCACCCCAAACAACCTGTTCAGACCGACCAATCAGCGGCCACTTAGCTAAGCTGGCCAGCGATCGTCCATTTTTTGCCGAGTTTGCATCGGGCGCTAGCGCTAGCACCTGCTCGGATGTCCACATTGCATCCACCCTTTACTCCCCTACAGAATAGTACAAAAAAACTCCTGTAGCCAGATTTTGCCGTCGGTAGCGACTCTAGGCAATGTTCTAAACCTATTGAAAGCAGTTGCTTGATCGAAACTACGCTAAGTAGGAAGGCTTAATTATTTGTAGGATGGGTTGGCGTTAGCATAACCCATGCGGACGTTGGGTTTCGTTCCTCAATCGCAACCTACATATACTCAAATTAATTGTGTCCACCTACTTGTCAAAATTGAATCGATTACAGCTTGTGCGGCACTCAGTGGCTTATGGATGCCAGATCCTAGCGGCAAGCAGCTATTAACCGATCAGTATGGAGCTGAATCTGGTTTTGCGATCGCAGTTCTCTCGCTGCTGACTTCCGGTACGCTTCCTCGCCACGGATTGTTCCTTCCGCCGTCGTGACTTCGGCTGTAGCCAGCCAAGATGCAGCATGTTCGCTGTAGGCCGTCGCTAAATTCTCAACCGATTCATGCAGCTGCTCATTTTGTAATTCCAGCGCCTCTAGTTCAGTGGCCAAAGTTTTGTAGTACTCGGCATTTGTGTTTAAAGTTTCTGGTGTTTGCACACCCCTCGCCAACTGTTCTTCGGTGGCATAAATCGTTTCTAAAACAGTTTCACATGCAGCCTTTTTGCCGGAACCACAGGCTACTAATGCCAAGCCTAAAAGTATCAATCCACCTGTCGAAACAATTTGCTTCTGGGAATGGAAATAAAGCGTTTTCATGGTGAAAATAGGGAGTCAAAGCCAAGATGAAGGGGGTAAGGTTTTGGGGTTTGCCAGTTAAAGGCCAACGCATCTTACCGTCAACGCCTGAATGGCTGGGGGAATCCCCGCTTCGGCGTCAGTGCGGATGGTATCGATTGCTTGCCTGCGCTGTGTACTAGGCGAGCCATTGGCAGGAATAAGCTCAGCCATTTCAGTATGGGCTGTTGCGGCTGCTTGATAGGCGCTCACCAAATCCGCTTGCACCGCTTGCAATTCCCGATCGCGAATACTCAGCGCTGCCATCGCTGTCGCTGACTCGGTCAACGCTTCGGCGATCGCAACTTCTGTACTGGCTTGATAACCGCTGGTGCCAATATTTGCACGCGCAGCTTCCATGTACTTATCCATGGCTTGTTGAGTGACCTCGCCCATTTCCTGGCACTGAGTTTTTACACTCGGGCCACAGGCAGATAACCCTAATAGCGCCAAAATGGCCCCATATCGTATGAGTTCTTGCATGTATATCGCCGCAGACTGTGTACAGAGAATGAATCCACTTGAATGGTGCCCATGATGCCTACTGACTCATCGAATCAAACGTTCTACCAGTACATCGGCGATCGCCTCGGCAGCTCCGGGGTCTCCTAAGCGACGGTGGCCGTTTTGAGCGATTGCAGCGAGTCGGACTGTATTCCCTAACACCGCTTCCATTGAGGTTCCCACGCTATCGGGTTGCTCCACCAGCACCACCGAACATCCCAACAGGCGCGTTTGCAGCTTGGCAAAAACCGGATTAAACTGCGGCCCTTTACCGGGGAGAATGAAAGCCGGTTTTCCCAGTCCGACAAACTGTTCGGTAGCGGTACCGGCCATCGCGATCGCCGCCTCGGCCAGATGCAAACAGTCCGTGTAAGCTGTCTGAGTCAATGTGAGTCGCCCCGTTTCCTTGAGGAAGCTAAGGTCATCAGGATGGGTTGAGTCAGCCTGCCAGTCAGCGGCTTGTAAAGCTTGCGCAAAGGTTGCCAAATCCAATGCGGGGGCGATCGCCCCGAGAAACTGTACGGGACGCGGCTGAAACTGTTGAATTACACTCGCCACAGCCGGGAGCATAAGCTGCCAATTTTCATAGGCTTCTGGAGCACGGGAACCCGGCAGCAATAGAACCGTTAGGGTATCCGCCGTCGCTGCCTTCAGGTGAAGGAACTGTTCGGTTGGTTCCAGGCCATCCATCATGGGATTGCCGGTAGATACCGCAGCCACTCCCAGTTGCTGCAACTCGGCTGCGGTGAGTTCATCCCGTACCACCATCGCTCGACAGCGATCGCGGGTCATCAACCACCGCTCCCAAGGTAGGTAAATGGATCCCGCCCAGCCGGTATACCACGGTAGTCCGGGGAGTTGTCCCTGCTCATCGCGCAGGTAATAGGCGGATTTGGCCGTGCCGACAAGGGCATAGGGCAGACGGCTCCACCAGGCAAATAAAAAGGGAATCAAATCCCCCACTGCCAGAACTGTGCCACCTTCCTGGCCCCAAGTTTTCAAAGCACTCAGCTGAAGGCGCGTCAACTGCACTAAGCCGCCTTGCAAATCCCGTGCTAATTGACGTCCATCCATATAGATAAAACCGCCAGAGGGAAGAGTTTGGGTGGCGGCAATTAGGGGAATCTCCTGCTTACGAAATGAAGTCCCTTCTCCCACTAAGGGTAGGGCGGCTAATTCCAGTTGGGGCAGGCGCGATCGCAGGGCCATGAGGATACGGAGCGCGATCGTATCTTCACCGTGACCGTTACTGATGCAGAGTAAGCGGGGCGTCAGATGCATCGATTTCATCCATGACAGTCATCGAATGAGCCTGAACCCTATTGCTTGACTCGGCCAATCATCCATCGTAGGCAGGGTAATCTGAGACGAACAAGATGAGTCAGTTTGGGAGACATGGCAAGCAGCGGCAGCCATCAACATAACCCGGCAAATCCTCATTCATTGCTTTATTCTGCCATCTTCTTTGCTGCCATCGGTAAGGCCAGGAAGGACGCCAGTCGTCCAGCTGCAACATCAGCGTTGCGAATCTTCGATACATTACCACGAGCTTGACAACACTGAGGGGGATTCCTATTGCGACGCTCTCTTCATCTTCCATTTCGCCTGGTAGCCTATCTGCGTCAACATATTACGACACTCAACCGAATAGGTTTTATTGATAAGTGAGCCCGGTCTCTGCATAAAATGCTGGGCCAGTAAAAGTTGACTGAAGCGATGCGCCTTAAACCCTAGACATTACCGATAACACAATAGGCAATGCCAACGTTAGCAACGTCAAGAGAGTAGAGCCTATCTAAGCCACAATGGTGACATCAATACTAGGCGGATTGAGCGTGTCTAGCGGATTGAGCGTGTCTAAATGATGCCAAAGTTAGGTTCAGCACTACGATGACGGTCAAAACCAGGAGCGAAACGATCAGGTTTTGAGGGGTCGCAAACGTGCCATCGGCGATCGCACCGGCACCGCCGCCCATGGCCGTAATGGCGACTCGAATCAGGCTCAAACCAATCATGACGACGACGATGCCACTGACCAATGGCGTCATGACTTTTTTGAGCGGCTCCACAAAGAAGCTGAGGATGATTTCGACAAAGGCCCCCAGCATACAAATGGTCAGAAGGTAGGCCAACGTTTGGGTCGGCGATCGACCTTCGGCGACGGCTGCCGTGCCAACCGTGACCAAAGTGCCCACAAAGGCAAAACTGGTGCCCTGAATACTCAGCAAACCCGACCCGACAGGCCCGACTTTATGCACCTGAATAAACGTCGCAATGCCAGAAATGAACAGCGACATGCTGATCAAGAAACTGGTGTTGGTCGAGTCTAAACCAATCGCATTGCCGACAACAATTGCCGGGGCAATGATGTTGACAAAGGCAGCTAAAACGTGTTGTAAAGCAGCTGCAATCGTTTCTTGCAAAGGTGGCTTGGCATGCAAGCCATAAATCATGTCGATGCCTTTATTTTCCTCCGCTAGGGGCGGCGATTCCATTACTTCAGTAGTACCGTCTGCGGTTACTAACCGTAAGGGCTCTTGGTCGGTCATTAGGTTTTCCTCATCGCGTCAGGGTCGAAACGCGCGATTGCCCTTGTCATGCCTCAGCTCGTCAACGAAGGCAACCGGTTCAGCGATCGCACCAATTTCAATTTTCAGAAACTCGAATTCAAGCTAAACTGCATTATCAGATACTTGTTGCGTTCAAGCTTTATGTAGTCATTAAAAGCTCGATTTCACTTAAACGTTGGCATTTAAGATATCGAGATGACGTAAAAGAATTAAGGATGAATTAGTAGAGAAAACGTGGAGATTGTTGCTATTTCCTGACATCCTGTTGTGCGACTTACGGGCAAGAACAACGACACGCCAGCCGGAATTTATTCCAACGCCTTTAATTGATAACCCACGCCATGAACCGTCTCAATTAAATCTTTGGCGGCTCCAGCCGCTTTGAGCTTAGCCCGTAGGTTTTTGATGTAGCTTTTGATAGTGTCCATTTCGGGTGCTTCTTGCAGCGTCCAGACACGCTCAACCAGTGCAGCTCGGCTGAGAACGCGGCGACCGGAGCGTAAGAGGGCGAATTCCTTCGGGGTTAGGTGAATCGGCGATCGCCCATAGTTCACTTCATAGGTTTCGGGATTGAACTGCAAAAGTCCCCATGCCAGAGTGGGTGCCGCACCAGATTGTCCACGCCGCATCCGCGCCCGGATTTAGGCCAGCAGATCCTGCAAGTTGAACGGCTTGATCATGTAGGCATCCGCCCCGGAGTCAAGCCCCTTCACTTTGTCGGAGCTGGTATCCCGAGCGGTCAACATTAACACAGGTAGTGCATAGCCGTAATTGCGTAACCGTTGACAGAGTTTGATACCGTCTAATTTGGGTACCGTCACATCCAGCAGGATTGGGTTATTGGATGGCATGAAAGTTGAACTGCGCATTGTTAATGGTCATCTGATGGTCGTGCCCACCGTTCCCCAGTACTCCCTAGAAGATTTACTGGCAGGGATTACACCTGACAACTGTCATGCTGAAGTTGATGCAGGGACTGCTGTTGGCCAGGAAATTGGTTGAAACATGACCTGTGTTCCTAAGCGAGGTGATTTAGTTTGGTTAGACTTTAATCCTTAAGCTGGTCGTGAGCAGGCCAATCGGCGTTCTGCCATTGTGCTTTCGCCTCAAACCTATAACTGGAAAGTGGGACTCGCAATCGTTTGCCCAATCACTTCAAAAATCAAGGGCTATCCATTCGAAGTTCCTCTTCCAGAAGATTTAGTGATCGCTGGAGTTGTGCTAACAGACCAAATCAAATCGATGGATTGGCGAATCAGACAAATTACATTTATTGATCGTGCTCCAGCATCCGTCATTACTGAAGTAGCGGCTAAAGTTCGTGTCCTTTTGCCTTCATCCATACCCAGCGAACTAATTAGACTTCCTGACAGTGATCCGGTAGCCGATCGCGCCAAATGGCATCCGCCACCCGACACACATCCATCATTTCCTGACCATCATGCACTCGTAAAATATCGGCTCCACCCGCGATCGCCGCACAACAAGCAGCGGCTGTACCCCACACGCGTTCCTGCGGGTTAGGGCGTTGGAGCAACCAGCCAAGAAAGCTTTTGCGGGAAGGCCCAATGAGAATCGGACAGTTTAAGGCACGGAAGGCGGGAATTTGTCGTAGCAGTTCCAGGTTCTGGGAATAGCTTTTGGCAAAGCCAATACCGGGGTCAATGGCAATTTGACTCTGGCTAAGACCCGCCGCGATCGCTGTTTCAATCTGCCGTTCTAAAAAGGCATAAATCTCGCCAATGAGATCTTTATAGTCCGTATATTGCTGCATGGTAGCGGGAGTACCCCGAATGTGCATCAGAACAACGGGCACTCCGAGGTCTGCCACCGTTGAGAACATGGCCTCGTCAAAGGTGCCACCGGAGATATCGTTCACAATGTTGGCCCCGGCCCGAACGGCAGCCCGCGCGACAGCGGCACGAGTGGTGTCAATCGAAATAATGGTGTTGGCTAGCGCTTCATCTTCATGGGCTCGAATCGCGTTAATAATAGGTACCACTCGCTGCATCTCGACTTCGGGGGAAATGTCGCCTGCACCGGGACGGGTCGATTGGCCGCCAACATCGAGCATGTCGCAACCTACTTCAACCAGGCGACGGGCTTGCTGGAGCGCCGTTGCCACCGTATTGAACTGGCCCCCATCGCTAAAGCTGTCCGGTGTCACATTGAGGACACCCATGACATAGGTGCGATCGCCCCAATGAAAGACGCGATCGCGAATTTTCCAAGGATGTACCGTTGCAGTGGTCATGGCCGCACACAGGAAATCACTAATCGCTAGCTTGCCACAGTCCTTTTAAGGCGTGGTAGTTATCCCTGACTTTCTAGTCCAATCCGCAATTCCCATCGTTGGAACCCTGATTTTGTGTTAGAAGAATGAAGTGACAAGCTTTGTAGGAACTCGTGACCCATGCTTTTTCCTGGTGCTGCTGTTCGTGTTGTCAACATTGACGATACCTACTACGGATTTCAAGGTCAGGTTCAGCGAATTTCTGACGGTAAAGTGGCAGTGCTTTTTGAAGGAGGCAACTGGGACAAGCTAGTGACCTTCAATGCCTCCGAAATTCAACCTGTAGAAACGCGTCGCGGTAAGAAATAAGCCTTTCACCTCATTGCATACGAGGGTCACAATGCGACTACCGCTACCTCAACTCACAACGCAATCCCGTCAGCCGAACCACTTTGCTGAGGTCATTGAAACTTCGACAGCAGGGTTTTTGGCTCAATGTCTAGAGCCTGACTCGCTGGATTTTGCTCAGATGCCGCCCTTTGGCAGTTGGGTAACCGCGATCGATGAAGATTCAGGTAATCAGATTTATGGTGTGGTTTACCATGCCACCACCAGTCCCTTAGATTCCGTCCATCGGGCAGCAGCCTTGGGGCTGTCTCTAGCCGAATTGCGCGAACAGCAGCCGCAGATTTTCGCCATGCTCAAAACGGAATTTCGGGTAGCGATCGTGGGTTTTAAACCCGGTTCGCAGGAACTGATTTATCAACACTTACCCCCTCGTCCACCCCAGGTGCATCAGGCGGTCTATCGCTGTGCATCGGAAGCCGTCATCACGTTCACGGAGCAACTGGATTTCCTACGGACTCTGATGGATACCAGCAGTGCGCCTGTTGATGGGTTGATTGCCGCCGTCATGCGCAATGTTTATCAGCTCCGTAAGCTGGATCGAGACTGGCTACTCCAGGCGGGACGCACCTTAAATGTGTTGTTGAAAGATGACTATGATCGCTTGCGCGTGATCCTCTCCCAAATTCATCCTTGACCTATGCAGACCTTTGATTGGATTGTGGTGGGGAACGGCCTAACTGGAGCCGCCCTCAGCTACGAGCTAGCGCGTCACGGCTGTGCCGTACTGCTCTTAGAGCAATCCCCTGATCCCGCTAGTGCAACTCGTTTCAGCTACGGGGGCATTCCCTACTGGTCGGGCAGTACCGAACTGCTGCGTCAGCTCTGTGATGAAGGGTGGGCACGGCATCAGGCCATTCCGGCAGAAACAGGCATGTCAACGGAGCTGCGTGAACTGGACTTGCTCCTAACCGTTGCGCCTGACCAAGATCCTCAAGTCGTTGCCCAGCAGTACGCGGCTGTCGAAACGCCGCCAGTTCCCATCACTGTTCAAGACACGACAGAGCGGGAACCTCAGTTGCAGTCCGACGCGATCGCGGGTGCATTATGGGTACGGCATGGCCACGTTCATCCTACAGCCCTAGTCAAAGCCTACAATACGGGGCTACAAGCCGCAGGTGGACGCATCATCATCGCGGTTGTGACGGGATTAGTCCGGATCGGCGATCGCATTACCGGTGTGACGACACCAACCCAAGCCTACGCGGCTGGAAATGTGGCGATCGCGGCTGGCAGTTACACTCGCAGCCTGATGCAAACGGCGAATATCCACGTACCGGTCTACTTCACCCATGCCGAAATTGTTGAAACACAGCCGATCGCAACGCAACTCCAGGCACTCGTGATGCCAGCAACCCTCAGTCGATCAGGGATGGAAACTAATGCTAGCTGCCCAGAGCAAGATCCGCTCTGGGATGAACCCAACCATGAGCTTATGCCCCCCATCCTGGATACTGGGTTCATTCAATTACGCGATCGGACTGTCCGCATTGGGCAAATTAGCCGCATCAACACAGCCCTTGCCCCTAAACTAGATGCTGCCACCGGGGAACAGCAAATTAGGCAGGGGGTTGCTCCTTTGGTACCCGCTCTAGCAGAGGCTTCGGGCCAATGGTGGGGTTGCCAAGTGGCCTTTAGTCGCGATGGTTTACCCCTAGCAGGAGCCGTCCCTGGTCTCACCGGTGCTCACGTCTTTTCTGGGTTCACCAGTCCTTTTGCCCTGGTGCCCGCTGCTGCTGTCCATTTTGCCCAGGCTGTTACAGGTAATGAATCCACTGTCATGCCAGCGCTCACCCCAGCACGGTTTATGGCCTAGTCATCATGCCCTAGATGTCCACTCCATTAGGAATTACTAAAGTTGATAGCTGCAAATTGCTTGGTCTAATTCAGAAATATGCTGATTGCAATTAGTGACCTTTGAATCGAGAGCCAGCTTAAATGTAGCGACTCCAACTATTTGTGGTCATTCTCCATTGTTGAGCGTTGTATAGCACTACGAGTATGTGTCAGGACATTCTCGAAAAGCCATATCAACACATTCACGAAAATTCTCAAACTCTTCC
>JBCBSR010000010.1:0-124787 GCA_039819045.1 Cyanobacteria bacterium J06638_28 | reverse complement strand
AAGCCGTCGGCGATGTCCTGCAATTTCTCAAACGAAGTACCGAAGCGCTGAAGCACTACGAGCAAGCCCTCGAACTCTTCCGCGCCGTCGGGGCTCGACTCGGCGAAGCCAATACCCTCCAAGCCGTCGGCGATGTCCTGCAATTTCTCAAACGAAGTACCGAAGCGCTGAAGCACTACGAGCAAGCCCTCGAACTCTTCCGCGCCGTCGGGGATAGACTCGGCGAAGCCAATACCCTCCTTATGATGGGTCGTTTAGCGCGTAAAGCTGGGAAACGGAATCAGGCGATCGCGTATCTACAACAGGCCATTGGTGCTTACCAAGCTATTGAGGCAATTCAAGGAGAAGGCAATGGTCACTTCCTTTTAGGTGAAACCTATTTTTATTTAGGGGAGTATGCCACTGCAATAGAGGAATTTCAAACCGCCTTACCGATTTTTGAGCACACAGGCGATCGCTACAGTCAAGCCATGACTTGGCGTAACTTAGGAGATGCCCAGATGCGGCAAGGGCAGTCGTGGGAAGCCCGCATAGCTTACGAAACTGCCCGCGACCTGTATCGCCAAGCCGGTTTAGATGAACAAGCCGCAGCCTGTGAACAAGCCATTAAGAATTTGAGTCGCCAGGTTGTGGTTGCCCCACCTAAAGCACCCACCATTGGCGAAGCCCCTGCGACAGAACCCGACTGGCTGAAAAAATCCATGCCCACGGTTCCGCAACCCGCTACCCAAACATCGAAAGCCCAACAATCACTCAACCAATTCATTTTCTGGCTGCTGGTAGGTCTCGCGATCGCCCTCCTACTCTGGTGGATATGGTGAAAGCTGATTAAAGGCAGAAGGCAGAAGGCAGAAGGCAGAACAAATTCAAAATTCAAAATTCATACCCATCCACCCATTCACCCATCTACCCCTAACGCCTCTGGCGACGCTTCGCGAACACCTACTGAGGCACAGTCGCCGCCGCCGTATCCGGATGAAAATACTCATAAATCTGCTGGGCCATGTGGGAACCAATCCCCGGCACTTGAGCGAGCTGTTCCGGTGACGCTTCGCGAATGTAGTCAATGGAGCGAAAGGCCGCGAGGAGTTCCTTTTGGCGATGTTGGCCCAGACCCGGAATATCGGACAGGCGGGAACGACGCATGCGATCGCTGCGTTTTTTACGATGGAAACTAATGGCAAAGCGATGCGCTTCATCGCGTAAACGGCGAAGAAGTTGAACGCCGGACTGTTCCGCTTCGGTCTTTAGGGGTTGCGATTCTCCAGGGAGAAAGATTTCCTCACGCTTTTTTGCCAAGCTCACCACATGCAGTTCAGACAGCAAATCCATTTCGCGCAATACTTCCACCACTGCCGAAAGCTGACCTTTACCGCCATCGATCATGACGACATCAGGCCAGTCTGGATTGCCGATCCGGGTTTTGCTGGCATCGGCGGCATAGCGACGGAAGCGTCGGCGGATGACCTCCGCCATACTGGCAAAATCATCGGAATGCCCGGCTCGTACCTCGGGATTTTTGATTTTGTAATGGCGATAGTGCTGTTTGGCAGGCATGCCATCCACAAACACCACTTGTGAAGCGACCGCGTCGGATCCTTGAATATGGGAAATGTCGTAGCCCTCAATCCGTTTAGGCAGATCAGGCAAATCGAGTATTTCCGCCAGGTCTTGCATCGCTTGGGTATTGCGATCGGCCACTTTCTGGGTGCGCACCAGCTCATATTGGGCATTCCGCTCCACCATTTCCACCAGTTCGGCTTTGGTTTGCCGCTGGGGCATTTCGATCGCCACCTTGCGGCCTCGCCTTTGGGTGAGATACTCCGCCAACATTTCGCCATCGGGCAACTCATGCTGTACCAGAATCTCGGCGGGAACTTCAATGGAATCCACCGTTTGATAATGCTCCTCTAGCACCCGTTGCAGAATAGCTCCCGGTGTCCCGGATTGAGCATCGGCGTTGAAACCCAAGCGACCGACGAGACGACCCGCTCGAATTTGAAAAAGCTGAATACAGGCAAACTGATCATCTGCGGAAAGGGCGATCGCATCCCGCGATACCGTATCATCAGGCAGTGCCACTTTTTGGTGAGCCGTCAGTCGTTCGAGTCCTTGCAGCTGATCACGGAACTGAGCCGCTTGTTCAAAGCGCAACTCTTCGGCAGCTTTTTCCATTTGCCGAGTCAGAGCATTTGTGAGCTCATCGGTACGGCCTTGAAAGACCATCGCGACCCGCTGCACGGTCTTGTGATAATCCTCAGAAGAAATGAGCTGCTGACACACTCCTGGGCAGCGACCGATGTCGTAATTGAGGCAGGGGCGATCTTTGAAAAGGGGCTGAGGCCGCTGCCGTAGGGGAAAGATACGTTTGGCAATGCTGAGGGTACGGCGGAGCAGACCGGCATCGACATATGGCCCGTAGTAGCGGTCTTTTAAGTTTTTCCGCCGTTTCCGCGTCACAAAAATGCGCGGATAATCTTCTGACCAGGTAATACAGAGATAGGGATATTTTTTATCATCCTTGAGCAGTACGTTGAAGTGGGGTTGGTGCTGCTTAATGAGGTTGGCTTCCAGCGCCAGCGCTTCCGCTTCCGTGTCGGTGACGATGAACTCGATATCGACAACCTGCATCACCATAAGAGCCGTGCGGGGCATATGACGATGCGTGTCTCGAAAATAGGAACGCACGCGGTTGCGCAGCCTTTTTGACTTCCCGATGTAAAGAATCTGCTCCCGAGCGTCTCGCATGAAGTAAACGCCGGGTTCAAGAGGGAGCTCTTTCAGCCGGGCATCAAGCCGTTCGGGGTCTTTAATAAGGGGCGTTGGGGCTTCGGCAAACACAAGCTGTAGATACGCGAATAAAGACGGGTTCTATCAGCATAGCGAGGATATTCATGAACGCTCGATCCATGTTTTCCCAACCCTCCCGCAATGCTTGGAAGGAGTAAATTTAAGACTGAGAAAACCTGCTCCCCGGCCCCTCTGTCCCTGCGACTCTTTAGGATTAACTCAACTCTAAATGTAGACTTGGCAGACAGCTCACTCTACAGGCTAAAGTCTGCCGCCAACCAATCCTGCGGCTTGAGGAAAACATCATAGAGCTGCGCTTCCGGCGTATTGGCCTCCGGCTGGTAGCTGTACTCCCAACGCACTAGGGGTGGCAGAGACATCAAAATCGACTCTGTCCGGCCATTGGTTTGGAGGCCAAAGATGGTGCCTCGGTCGTAGACCAGATTGAACTCGACATACCGCCCCCGACGATAGAGCTGGAACTGGCGCTCACGATCGCCATACGCATCGTTCTGGTGCTGCTCAGCGATGGGCACGTAAGCGGGTAAAAAGGAGTTGCCACAATCCTGCACAAAGCTAAACAGCTCTTCCCAAGTGCGTTCCGAAATCTTGCCTACCTGCTGACTATATTGAGCAGCGATGCCCTCCGCATTCGGCCCCCGATAGAGCTCTTTATCGCGCCCATCTTGATAGTCAAAGAAAATACCGCCAACACCGCGCGTTTCGTTCCGGTGCTTGAGGTAAAAATATTCGTCACACCAGTGCTTAAAGGTGGGGTAATACTCACCATGGTGGCGATCGCAAGCGGCCTTCAGGGTGCGATGGAAGTGCTGCACATCCTCGACGAAGGGATAGTAAGGCGTCAGGTCAATCCCGCCGCCAAACCACCAAACGGGGCCAGCCTCAAAATAACGGTAATTGAGATGCACCGTCGGAATGTAGGGATTCCGGGGATGCAGCACCATGGAAGTGCCGGTCGCGTAGAAGCCATGGCCAGCGGCTTCTGGTCGCTGCACCAGGATGGAGGGTGGCAGCTGCTTGCCCCACACCTCCGAAAAGTTAACGCCCCCCTGTTCAAAGACGCGCCCGTCCTTCATGACCCGTGAACGACCGCCGCCCCCTTCGGGACGTTCCCACTGATCCTGCTGGAACGTTGTGCCGCCATCCAGTTTCGCCAGTCCCTGGCAGATGCTATCTTGCAGCGTTTGCATAAACTGGCTGATGCGATCGCGCGAATCGCTCGGCGGTGCGCCAGCAGCATCTACGGTAGAAGACGAACCGAGGTTAGGTGCAGGAGAAATAGTCATCAGATAACAATCCTAGCCAGCAAGTGGGGTGTGTCAAAACACACGATTCTATCCATCGAGCAGTCAATAGCTGAACACTAGGTAAAGAAGCCGATGCCTCGCAGTTAGCCCATGTAGTCTAAGAGCAGTCCTACTCTAAGGGCTTGAACTTCACTAACTACACAGGACTTCTCAATGTTAAGAAACTCACCTGGTAACCAGCAACTAGCACTTAGCATTCTTTACCCGAGTGGGATTAGAATACACATCACCCTAGCGTGAATCGAGTCCTGCATCTTACCTAAAAAACATTTCTCTATATTGAGAAGCTTTAACTTTTGAGACAGGGCACCGCCGACGTAAAGTGACTGTCAAGTATTGAAAAACGTCTCCTTATCTATAGAATTCCATCTAGACTTTACTTCTCCAGCCGCTGCACGGTACCCGTAGTTTCGCTTCAAGTCCAGGCTGGGGCATATCGCTTCAATGAATTCATAGGTGTCCCTTTATTTGAGTTCCACCGTCACCCCGTTACCCGTTATGAATGGTTTCTCCTTTCTGTTTTGGCGCAAAGAAAACCCCGACCCCTCTGAAGTCGTCAGCTCACCTGACCTCAGAAATCGCTTCAATCGGACGTATCAAGCCCTCAGCTCGGCCTCCGTCGATACGCTCTGGCAAATGCTGACCGATCTGGCGGATATGTCCTGGCATCCTCTCATCAGCAGCACCAACGCCCCACGTGGCTTAACAGCAAAGCCAGGTCTAATCTATCGAGCCATGCCGCGCTGTTTTCCGGTGATGCCCATGCAGGTATTTGTGGAACGGGTTTCACCGCAAAAGCTGCTGAGTGTGCGTCTCTTTCCGATTCCTGGGCTCGAGGAACGGGTGACCTACCACTTAGAATCTACGGTTTGGGGCACCCGTGTCTCCTATTCCATCACGCTGAAGGGATGGCTATCCCCCGTGGCCTGGTCTGTGGTCAAACCCCACGCGGCTCAAGTTGCGGCCGCGATCGCTTTGGCCGCCGAGCAAACCGCAGCCAAAGCTTTGCCCACCACCCAATCGAAATCGGAAGCCTGGTAATTGGCATCGCCCGATTTCGCAGTTTGCTGCAACGGGGCGCAGGTCGGCAGCTTAGTATTGAAGAATACTGACCACAATCGTTGTCAGAATTTCAAATTAGTGCCTTACCTGTGCTGTTATGACCTTGGATGTTGCTTCCGTACTTACAGTTCTGCGCCCTGTTCAGGACCCCGAACTACAAAAGAGTCTGGTCGAACTGAATATGATCCGCAATGTAACGGTTGAGGACGGGGCGGTCAGTTTTACCCTCGTGTTGACGACGCCGGCCTGTCCGTTGCGGGAATTCATTGTCGAGGACTGTGAGAAAGCCGTCCGCCAACTGCCGGGCGTTACGTCGGTGGATGTGGCGGTCACCGCTGAAACACCCCAGCAAAAATCCTTACCCGATCGCCAAGGTATTAGCGGGGTCAAGAATATCGTCGCCGTTTCCAGTGGGAAAGGGGGCGTCGGCAAAAGCACGGTTGCCGTCAATATCGCGGTTGCCCTAGCCCAAACGGGTGCCAAGGTCGGCCTCATTGATGCGGATATTTACGGCCCCAATGCGCCGCTGATGTTGGGGCTGGCGGAAGCATCCGTCAAGGTACAGCAGGGCGCAACGGGCGAGGTTTTAGAGCCTGCGTTTAACCACGGCATCAAAATGGTGTCCATGGGTTTCTTGATTGATCGCGATCAGCCCGTCATTTGGCGTGGCCCCATGCTGAATGGGGTGATTCGGCAGTTTCTCTATCAGGTGGAGTGGGGCGACCTAGACTACATGATCATCGATTTACCCCCCGGTACGGGGGATGCTCAACTGACCTTAGCCCAAGCAGTACCCATGGCGGGTGCCGTGATTGTGACAACGCCTCAAACGGTTGCCGTGTCTGATGCCCGGCGGGGGTTACGCATGTTCCAGCAGTTGCAAGTACCGGTGCTGGGGATTGTGGAAAATATGAGCTACTTCATTCCACCCGATATGCCCGATAAGCGCTACGACATTTTTGGGTCTGGCGGTGGCGAAAATACCGCGAAGGAACTCAATGTTCCCCTGATTGGCTCCGTTCCGCTCGAAATGTATGTGCGTGAGGGGGGCGATCGCGGGTTGCCGATTGTGGTGGAACATCCGGAATCACCTTCGGCTCAAGCCTTAGTCGCGATCGCGAAATCAGTGGCTGCGAAGGTCTCGGTTGCCGCTTTAACCTCATAATGATTGACTAACATTGACTCAATTTCGCACCGTTCCCAGGCATTCCCTGGCATACCAGAGGACGCATAGGCTCAAGCAGTAGGTGGGTAGTATGGCAAGTTCTTTTCGAGTGAGCTCTGGCTGGAAACAGTGGATGCAGGGTTGGCAGCAGGTTGACTGGCTGCTGTTTTTGGTGCCCACGCTGTTGATGTCATTTTCCAGTGTGGTCATTGCCAGTACGCAAATTAATCTGGGTGCTACCAGCTACGGATGGAATCACTTTTTCCTAGGATTGATTGCCTGTGTCATGGCGCTGTGGATTGCCCGCATTCGCTATGAAGTGCTGCTGCAGTGGCAATGGGTCATCTACATTGCCGTGAATCTATCGTTGCTGGCCGTTATTTTCGTCGGCACTTCGGGATTTGGTGCCCAGCGCTGGATCACAATATTTGGCTTTAATGTGCAGCCCTCTGAGTTTGCCAAGGTAGGGCTAATTATCACATTGGCCTCGCTGCTCCGCGATCCCTTTGCCACCACCCTGCTGGGTATGTTTCGAGTGTTAGCGATCGCGAGTGTTCCCTGGGCCTTAGTGTTCGTGCAGCCAGACCTAGGTACGTCCCTCGTCTTTGGGGCAATCACCATGGGGATGCTCTACTGGGCTAACGTCAACCCAGGCTGGCTTATTTTGATGATGTCGCCCTTGGTGGCGGCGATCGTCTATCATTTCTCAATTCCTATCTGGCTGGTCTGGTCAGGCATTATGGGCATCATTGCTTGGCGCAGCCTGCCCTGGAAAATTTTTAGTACCGTCCTGGCAACGGCGATCAATTTGGTCTCTGGGAAGTTGGGTGAGGTCTTTTGGGGGTTCCTGAAGGACTATCAGAAGGAGCGCTTGATTCTCTTTCTGGATCCGGATAAAGATCCGCTAGGTGGGGGCTATCACCTGATTCAATCGCGAATTGCCATCGGCGCTGGCAAACTTTGGGGTCGAGGACTGTATGAAGGCACGCAGACCCAGCTCAACTTTATTCCCGAGCAGCATACGGATTTTATCTTTTCTGCCATTGGGGAGGAGTGGGGTTTTATTGGCGCGATTGTGGTGGTCACTGCCTTCTGGTTTATTTGCCTAAGGCTAGTCATCATTGCGCAAAACGCGAAAGATAATTTTGGTTCGTTACTGGCGATCGGTGTCTTTTCAATGCTGATTTTCCAGGTAATTATTAACATTGGCATGACGATTGGTCTCGCTCCGGTGACGGGCATTCCCTTACCCTGGATGAGTTACGGTCGCTCGGCACTGCTTAAAAACTTTATTGCCCTCGGCATTGTGGAATCCGTCGCGAACCACCGCTACCGGCTGAAGTTTGGCAAATAATCTACCGCGTGATCACTGTCTAGGGCGACGTCGATAATACTCTGATAATCGACGTTGAAAGCGCTGCCAATAGTCGGCTAGCTCCGCTGGCTGCAGGGTAAACACCTGGGCTGGCTGATCTGCAAGGGCGATCGCAATCAAAGCACCTTCGACCTGAACACCCTGAGGTTGATAGACCTGCTCAACAGCCTGAGCATAAGCGGTCACCTGAAGGCAATAATCCTCAATCCACTCAATTCGCTTGGGTTTGAGCGCTGTTTTCCAATCACAGACGTAAACTTTGCCGGCATAGAGGGCAAGGGCATCGGGAAAACCCACATAGCCAGCGCTGTGCCAAACCGCACCTTCCACCAGTAGCGCTTCCTCGACATCGCCCAATACGGCCTGCATCGAGTCCCAGTAGGCACTCACGTCAGGGGGAATGTCCACAGGCTGCCCCTGCAAATGAGCGGCTATTTGCTTATGCAGACGCGTTCCAACGGAAGAAGCCTGACCGGAAATCTGCTTAGCAGTCTCAGAACCAACCCGCTGACGCCACTGGTTTAGCGCCATCCGAGCCGCTGCAGGCTTGGTTGCCGAAAGGATGGTGGTCACGCCAGGATACTGCTGTCCCGCGATCGCATACAAGCGACGACGATTGACGCGCACCGCTTGGGCCTGATGCTGCTCTAGGGGCACTGGCAAAGAGACTCCATCGGCTCGTGTCTTTACGAATCAGAGGTTTGACTGTCGCGACGACCTAACTCGTAGACGCCACTGCCCAAAGCCGCGATAATACCCAAGCTCACCGACCAACCTGGCCCTAACCCCAATTCCACCCCGTAGTGCAGCAGAATACCCACCGCCACGAAGGGCAAGACGCTGAACATGGAAGCCCAAAAAGCATTCTGTGATTCGCGCCCTTTGCGCGTGGCTTCAAACTCCTTTTCGGAGAGATAAAGCGATCGCTCGGCAAAGTTGAACCAGCGCGTAATCTGCTCAATAACCCAGTCGCTCACGGGTGAAAAAGCCAAGTACAGAGCCAACGCCCACAAGGTTGCCCCTGCGATTGCGGTGCGATCAACGGGAAATAGGTAGGGAAACAAGTCAGTCAGCATAAATGTCAAGAATAAGAAACGGAAACCCACATGAGACGATAAGGCTTCTGGCGACCGATACGCTCTACCTAACCTTCTTAGACAGGCGTCACTCAAACTGGTTTAACAGATTGTGTAGCCTAGCTTATAAAGTATTAACTCATTTAGAAGATTTGTATAGGCTAAGCTTTGATTATGTTTATACGAGAGCAGTTAAATCAAAAACATCGCGATGATGAGCATACGTCACTGTCGCTTGGGACTTCATCGCTGACAGGTGAAAAATAGGTTCGCTTTGAGGGCCGTTGAATCAGCAATTGGGTAACTATGTTACTGAATTGATTGCCACCGAAGTACAGCATCAGGGTGGGGGTTTGGTGTCAGCAATCGTTAGTAGTAGTCGTGTTGTGGCTGATCACCCGGATTAAAATCCGCCGAGGAGGCCCTACCAGGAATGGTTCCGAATCCATATCAAGCTTTTTTTGTCCAATCTACAGTTGGGATGGGATGCCTGGACTTGTCTGGGTATTTGTGTGATGTCAACCCAGCGTTTTGTCACCTAATGGGTTATGCAGCCACAGAGTTACTGGGTACCCGCTTTCACCAGTGGATTCATCCTGAAGATGTGCAAACCTATCAGGAAGCCTATGCCGAACTAATCGCAGGCAACGTGAGTGCCTGCGAGGTGGAGCAACGTTTGCTCAAACGGACTAGCAACAGCCATTGGGTATTGACCCGATTTTTCAAGTTGTTTGACGACCCAAGCGCAGAAAAGGCTCTATTTGCCGCCACCCTTGAGGATATTAATGATCGCAAATGCCTGGAAATAGATTTGCGACGTCAAATAGACCGTGAACACCTGCTAGCGGACTTTGCTCAGCGAATGCAGCAATCGCTGGATCTGGAGCAGATTTTACAGTTTTCTGTCGAAGCTGTTCATCAACATTTGAGTGTGGATCGCGTCGTTGTTTACCGTCTTGATGCCGAACTGGCCCAAGGGACATGGAGCACACGATCAGACCATACGCTCACTCAGAATCGGGTTGGCGGCATCGTGATTGTCGAGTCAGTCAGTGCCGATTGTACGCCCATGCTGCACCGCCGGATTGAGGATCCTTGTTTTTGTTTAGACGCCTGTATTCAACCTTACCGTGAGGGCAAGGTGAGTGCCGTTAGCAACATTTACACGATGGGTTGGGCGGATTGTTACGTGGCGATGCTGGCGCTATATGAGGTGACAGCCAACCTGATTATTCCGATTCGGCAGGATGGCGAATTATGGGGACTGCTCGTTATTCACCAGTGTCACTCAGAACGGACGTGGCAAGCTGAGGAGATTAGCCTGCTGCAACAGCTGGTGGTGCAAATGGCGATCGCGATCAAACAGAGCGAACTCTACCATCAAGGACAGCAGGAAGCGAAACATCAGCAAGCCATCAATGCCTTATCACAGTCAATTTTAGGAACTCAAAACCTTGAGTCTTTTTTTGCGCTAGCGCTCGCCAAAATTCTGGACGTTTTGGAGGCTGAGCAGGTGGTGGTTGGGCAATATCGAGCTGCTAACCGCTGCTGGTTGCTGATTGCGGAAGCCAAAATTGATTCTCAAATCCCCACCAAACTGGGTGAAGAGCGTTCAACATCACCGGAGCAGATTTGGGCTGAGGGGCCAACGGTGCCCCTCACGATGAACGGTTCAGTGCCGACTTCAACAGGCGGGATGCCCTCCATCACCACGCTGTTCCCCCAACCTTGGATTCTTTGCCCGCTAGTGCTCAACTCTGGCATTTGGGGTGGCCTCATGGTCTCGCGTGAAGCGACTTCTGCCAATAGTTGGACCGCTCAAGAACTCAACTTGATTCAAGGGGCGAGCCAGCAGTTGGCGCTGGCTGTGCAGCAAAATTTATTTTTTCGCCGATGGCAGCGACAGGCTCAACAGCAGGCCGGTATCACCCGTCTAGTGGAAGCCATTCGCGAGTCTCTAGAACTACCACAAATCTTCAAACGAGCCGCTGAAGAAGTTCGCGAACTGCTTCAGGTGGAGCGAGTTTTAATTTTGGAGTTTGATGCCCACCAGCGTCTTTGGGTGGTTCTCATTGATGCTGGTTCGGGGCAGTCGCCGACCAACTTTGTAGGACTCGAAATTCCTGATGAGCCCAATTCGCTCACTCGTTTGTTAAAGCAAGGACAGGTGCTGAGCTTCAATGCATCGCAGCCCTATCCTGAGGAAATGCTCCAGATTTTGGCTCAAACCTTTGTGGGCGGTTGGCTCCTTGTGCCTATCAAAGTGAATCAGCGAACCTGGGGAGCCCTGCACTGCATCCAAAAGGATCCGTGGCAATCCTGGCAACAGGAAATCGCCATTTCAGTGAGTGACCACCTTGCGATCGCGATTCAACACTCTAGGCTTTATCAGCAAGTCAAAGCAGCTAATCGTCGCCTCAAGGAATTGGCGCTTTTAGATGGTCTTACCCAAATTCCAAATCGTCGTTACTTTGATGAGCACTTACGGCAGGAATGGCGGCGAGCCCAGCGTGAAGCGCAATACATTAGTTTGATTCTGTGCGATGTGGATTTCTTTAAGCGCTACAACGATACCTATGGCCATCAGCAAGGGGACGAATGCCTGCTTGCAATCGCGCAAATGCTGAAAAGTACCGTGCAACGCTCTGGCGATATTGTGGCCCGCTACGGTGGGGAGGAGTTTGGCATCATCTTGCCGCAAACAACCAGTATCGGCGCTGCCAGCGTGGCCAAAGAGATTCAAGCGGCTCTCGAAGCATTGGCGATTCCCCATACAGCATCTGACATCAGTGACGCCGTGACGATGAGTCTAGGCATTGCCTGCCTATACCCCTGGGATTCTTTGACCGCCAATTATCTAGTGCAGTTGGCCGATCAGTCACTCTATGAGGCCAAAGGACAGGGCCGTAATCAATTCTGTATCTATCCCAAACCAACTGAAGACTCCTATGTCGATACCGCAGGGATAGAGCTGGAGAGTTGAGCAGAGACCAAGGGGATCGGTTAGCGAGCATCCACCCCCAAAATGGAAAGCGATGATGCTTGGCGATCGCCGGTGCCGCTAGCTACAGTGCAATAAAGGTTTACAATCTGCCACCATGGGATTACTGCTAGACCCGTCGATTTCTACCAAAGTCCGCAAGATGCGATCGCGCGTACGCTGGCAGACGCGCCCAGTTCTCAATCGAGGCATTGATCAAACGCGACTGAGTATTGCCGACGGGCTGGTTGAGACACCCGCCTTTTCGTTTTTAGTGATTGGCGACAGTGGCTTTGGCCCGCAACCCTATGGTCATCCTCAGCGGGAACTCGCTGCTTACTTAGCCACTCAGATGGAGGACTGTCGTTTCTTGCTCCATACGGGGGATGTCGTCTATCAGATGGGGGCACCGGAGCAGTATCCTGCCAACTTTATTGCGCCCTACCGGGAGTGGCTAGTCGGGGGCGATCGCTACGAAACGCTCAACTATCATCAGTTAGTCTTTCAGAAACCGTTTCTGGCGGTGCCTGGCAACCACGACTATTACAATCTGCCGTTTCCCTACGGTCTGATGGTGGCATCACTCCAGCCACTACGCCAATTCTGGAACGTACCGGTCACCACGAATGTCAGCTTACGCGGCTCAGCGTCGGGGGATACCTTTGCCCGCGTCTTCATGGATTATTTAAAGGCGATACCGACTGCCCAATTGCCTGATCACTTAGAACATCACTACACAACGGCAACCTCGACGGGCCGAGCCTTGACCTATCAGCCTGGGCAGTTTACCCGTTTGCCCAATCGCTACTATCAGTTTGGCTACGGCGGCATCGACTTTTTGGGGCTGGATTCCAGTACATTCAATCGCCCGGTTGATGTCGATGGAGCCAAAGTATTAGCAGCCAATCAACCCTGGCATAAATTACCCCCGGATTTGGATTGGGCCCAACTTTTTTGGCTCCGCGATCGCCTCATAGCATCGCTCCAAAATCCTGCGGTGCGGGGGCGGGTGCTTTATTTTCATCATCCTCCCTACGTCACGGAAGCGACTAAACTCCATGAGCGAGCCTGCCTGTCTGTCCGTCGCCATCTCCGCTGGGTGCTCGATGCGGTTGCGCAACGATTGGGCAAGGATGCTCCGCAACCGCTAGTGAACTTGGTGCTGAATGGTCATGCCCATTGCTTTGAATATCTCCGCACGATGGAAACAGGACATGCCGATCACCACCTGGATTGGCTCATTTGTGGCGGCAGTGGAGCCCGGTTGCGATCGCAGCATCCGGATGCTCGCGTTGTGCAGGAGGCGATGGGTGTGTCTCAGCAAGTGATTGCCAAGTCGCAAATATTCGTGGGTCGTCAAGAAAGCGAAGCGGGCAGTCGCTATCCCTACTCGTTTCTGCGGATTGATGTACAAGGGGGCGATCGTCTCCAGTTCACGGTTCGTCCGTTTGTTGTCGAGCTGCATCCGCAACAGTGGCAGCGGCATGAACTGACTAACCTGGTCTTGCGCTAATTGCAGTATTATTCTTAACCAAAAGAGACCAAGTTTTGTATCGACTTATGCAGCTTCTTTAACGCTTCTAATAAGATGAAAGTATGAGGAGTTTGACAGCCCTCAGTCTATGCACAGCTGCGAGTATTAGACTGAATACTGGTTTCTACCCATTCTTTGCTTAGGGCTCTTTGAGGTCTTTAGGTCTCAAGCTAAATTGTGGTGTGACACGCCACAAAAAACAGGCAAGTCAGCTATAGAGTCTTGCGCTGTTTCTGGTTTCTGCTGTCTTCAAAAAAATATAAAAGACTCTGAAGAAGCCTCTTTTCATCAAATCTGATTGTTTGATGGTGTTATTCGCTGTCGAATTTATTCTAGAGGCTAGATTTTTTGGCCTCTAGAACAGCTATTCAAAAAGATTTGATGCTTTAAATGACTATCGACGATACTCGTCGACTTACCGTATTGCGAGGAATTGCCTTATGGTTTCTACTCCAGTTCAAAAGGCTCAAGATCTTGTCCTCTGGCTCGATCAAATTCGTTTAGAAGATATTCCCATCGTGGGAGGCAAAAATGCTTCCTTGGGAGAAATGATTCAGCAGTTAACCCCGCAAGGTATTAATGTTCCTTCGGGGTTTGCCATTACAGCGCATGCCTATCGTCATTTCATTGCCTGTAATAGCCTGGATGCAAAATTACGGGGATTGTTGACGACTCTGGATGTGAGTGATGTTAGGAACTTGCAGCAGCGAGGCCACGAAGCGCGAACGTTGATTCTCAATGCTCCGTTTCCCCCTGATTTGGAAGTTGCTATTCGCGATGCTTACCGGGATATGGCCAATCGCTATCGTGCCGATGTGGATGTCGCCGTGCGTTCTAGCGCTACGGCAGAGGATCTGCCCGATGCCAGCTTTGCCGGACAGCAGGAAACCTATCTCAATGTACACAGTGAATTTCAGGTGATCGACGCTTGTAAAAAGTGCTTTGCTTCGCTGTTTACCGATCGCGCTATTTCCTATCGCCATACGAAAGGATTCGACCACTTTGAGGTAGCGCTTTCTGTGTGCGTTCAAAAGATGGTGCGGTCTGATTTGGCTGCATCGGGAGTTATGTTCTCCATTGATACGGAAACTGGCTTCAAAAACGCCGTATTGATTACCGCCGCCTACGGTCTGGGCGAAAATGTTGTGCAGGGTACTGTGAATCCCGATGAATATCGAGTGTTCAAACCAACTCTGAAGGGCGGATTTCGGCCCATTCTAAGTAAGCGTTTGGGGAGCAAGGCCCTGCGGATGGTGTACGACACGGGCGGCACCAAACGGGTGAAAAATGTCCCCGTGTCTCGTTTGGAGGAGCAGCAGTTTGCCATCACCGAGGATGAAATTCTGCAATTAGCCCGTTGGACCTGTCAGATTGAAGACCACTACAGCGCTATCCGAGGTGTTTACACACCGATGGACATTGAATGGGCTAAGGATGGGCTGACGGGAGATCTGTTTATTGTGCAGGCTCGTCCGGAAACGGTGCAGTCCCAGAAGCACACTAATGTGTTGCGCATCTACCAACTACAGAAACCAGTAGACACGGTTCCCCTCACAACGGGACGAGCAGTGGGTGAAATGGTGGGAACTGGGGAAGCCTGTGTCATTTTGAATGTGGCGGAAATTGACCAGTTTCAACCGGGGGAAGTCTTAGTCACAATGAAGACGGATCCCGACTGGGAACCCATCATGAAACAGGCGGCTGCGATCGTCACGAACCAAGGGGGGCGCACCTGTCATGCGGCCATCATTGCACGGGAACTGGGGATTCCTGCGATCGTCGGCTGTGGGAATGCCACTGCCATCATCAAAACGGGGCAAGCCATCACTGTCTCCTGTGCCGAAGGCGAAGATGGATTTGTGTATGAGGGAACGCTACCCTTCACAGTCGAAGCCACTCCGCTGGATGATCTGCCCGCCACCCACACTCAAATCATGATGAATGTAGGCAACCCCGATATTGCCTTTGGGTTATCGGCCCTGCCAAATGCGGGGGTCGGGCTAGCTCGCATGGAGTTCATCATTGCCAACCACATTCAGGTACATCCTCTGGCGCTCGTCAACTTTGACACTCTGGCCGATGGGGCCACTAAGCGTAAAATTGCACGCTTGACTGAGCATTACATCCACAAGCCCCAGTATTTTGTGGATAAGTTGGCGCAAGGCATTGGCACAATTGGCGCTGCCTTTTATCCCAAGCCAGTCGTCGTGCGCATGTCTGACTTCAAGAGCAATGAATACGCCAACTTATTGGGGGGGCAAGCGTTTGAACCGGCGGAAGAAAACCCGATGATCGGCTGGCGCGGAGCCTCCCGCTATTATGACGATCGCTACCGAGCTGGCTTTGCTTTGGAATGTCAGGCCCTCAAGCGCGTACGGGATGAAATGGGTTTGACGAATGTCATCCTCATGATTCCTTTCTGCCGCACACCGGAGGAAGGGCAAAGAGTCCTGGCAGAAATGGCGCAACACGGTCTGGTGCGGGGCGAAAATGGGTTGCAGGTCTACGTCATGTGTGAACTGCCGAGCAACGTCATCCTAGCGGACGAGTTTGCAGAGGTTTTTGATGGCTTTTCCATCGGCTCTAACGACTTGACCCAGCTCACCCTCGGCCTCGATCGCGACTCGGCTCTCGTTGCCCATCTGTTCGATGAGCGCAATGGTGCCGTGAAGCGTATGGTCGCCAAGGCGATCGCGACTGCGAAAGCTCGCCATCGCAAAATCGGTATTTGCGGTCAAGCCCCTAGCGACTATCCGGAATTTGCTCGCTTCCTGGTGGAGCAGGGCATTGATTCCATCAGCCTCAACCCAGATGCCGTGATCAAGACAATATTGGCGATCGCTGAGCTGGAGCGATCGTTGTAGTGGTCTAGACGTTGGCTAGGGCGCGTCATCAATTAAACTCGAAAGCCTTGCGGTATAAGCATTGCCGCGCCCGCTTTGGAAAACTAGCTAGGGGCTGAACCGCTTTGAGCATGAGGATTCAGGCTCTAAATGATGACAGCCCCTAAAAGTGCCTAGCAGTTGCCATGGAGGCATCGCTTGCGATGTCTCCATATTGGTTGGCCTGATCACGGTGAATGAACTGGCGTAATACCCATTCTGTGTGATGGCACTACCGATCGAGCATCCTCCACTGTCGTCGCCCCCCTATCAAAAGGGGCTCTTCATCGACTGAATTGGCATGTTCCCTTTGCTCAAGGGGGGTTGGGGGGATCTATATCAATAGGTGGATGTGTCGTCCAAGTTTAGAGAACTGGCATAACCCACTCGGTATAGCGGTCAGTAAATGGTGTGGCAACTAGGCTTGTTCATGCCAGTAACCGTAGAACGGCACATAACCCAGTTCAGTGGCCCACTCCCACAGCAGCCTAAAGTAGGCGAGTCGGCGGGGCTGTTGATTCGTTGCCTGAGCAGTTTCGTAGAGGGATTTCACCGTCGGAATCAGGGTGGGAATTTGCTCTAGCGTGACGCAGTTGCAGAGGTGATCGCAGACCGATTTGAGCAGCGACAAATTCTCTGGAGCCTTCAAATAGTCCATAAAAACTGCGATCGCGGCTGAATGACCCGGCTGCAATTGACCGATTTGCCGCGCTAGGTGCAAGCGACTGGTCATACTATCGGCCCGGTCTAAGCGGTTGACTAAGGTGGCTAGGCGGGTTTGTGGATCGGGTTGGTAGCCCTGGGACTTGGCTTTTGGGGGGCGCGACTGGGTGGTTGATAGGGATTGAGCATCTTCTGCTGTCGCGAGGCGATGGTTAGGCGCAATTTCCTTGAGTGCGGCCAGCGTTGACCGTTGCTGTTGAGGGCTGGGGTTTGTGGTCAGGATATGTTCTAGGGTTGTCAGGGGTAGGGGATGCTCGGGGGCGATTTTGGCCAAGCGGACAGCGGCCTTGCGCTGAATTTTTGCCTGGGAAGTTGTTTCGATGATGTCCACTAACGTGCTGATCGCCAGGGGATGACCAGGAGACAGGATGCCTAAATGACGGGCTAGATTCATCGTTACATGGGGATTAGGGCTGGTTTGCAGCAGTTCGGTAAGGGTGGCGATCGCCACTTCACTGTCCGGTTCATAGCTACGCCCCAGACTGTAGGCCGCCATCCAGCGATCGAAGGGCGACTGACTCGGATCTTGAGCCAGCTCAGTCAGGGCTTGCACAACGCGGGAATGATCGGACTCGGCTAACGCCGCCTTTGCTCCCTCAACCAGAACCGGGGCAACCGATTGGCCCTGATTAAACCGCCACTGCAAAAGCTTCTGGATAATGCGATCGCCTGCGGTAAAGCTGGGATATTCTCCCAACGCTCGTCCCGCCAGGAGCCAGGCGCGATCGCTGCAAAAGCCCCCACAGCCATCATCAAAGGTAATGAGATGGTTCATCAAGGCGGTCTTAGCCGATTCAGAAATGTCCTCCCGTCCCAGCCACAGCAAGATCACGGCCTGCCAATCGGGTGCAACTATCGGTAGAGTTTGACCCTGGGGTTGGGCGAACACCTGCCAATGGTCAATCGCCTGAGCCGTAAAATAGTCTTGGAAAGCATTGTGGGCAAAGCGGTAGACTTTGGCTCCGGTCGTCGAGGCGATGGGAGTGAGCCAGCCCAGCTGCATTGCCTGCTCCAGATAGGGTAAATCCTCCAGCGCCAGGGTTTGGGTCATCCTAGCAAGCGGCAGTTGAACGGTGGCGTCAGTCCGAGCCGTGAGCGCAAGTTTGGCCAGCACACGATTGAGGTGCTGCCGCTCGACCAAACGGGTGGGGAAGTAGTCCTGCTTCCAGTCATAAAGGGCGGTGACGAACTGCTGATACACCTGATGGCGGGTTTCCGGTAGCTGTCCCTGTCCCCCAATCCGACAGAGGAGAGCCAATCGTAGAGGATTGCGAATGGCACTGCGCAGCCGTTTTCGTTCGGCTCGGGCCAATTCCCGGCAAAGCTGTTCGCCTTGTTCCGGCGATGCTTGAAACCAACGACGAATCACCGTTTCGACCTGATGACGATGACTGTCATAGCCCCTGAGTTGATAGGTCGGAACCGTCGCTAGAGCATTTTTGCCGCTATCCCAAAGACTGAGACGGCAGGTCATCACGATGCGAGCATGCCGTAGCCAGCCCAGGCACTGCCGCGCCAAGGCGGTCAAGGCCAAACTGCCAGAGACTCCCATCTCATCGATCGCATCTAATAAAAGCCACACCCGTCCCTGTTCAATCTGCTCAGTCAAGGCTTGCTGGGTTGCAGGCGGAACGGTGCGCTTACCCAGGGCCATTTTTAACCAGTCTTCTAATAGGTAGTCTTCCAGAGCGCGATCGCCCACCTCCGCCAGTGGAACCAAAATCGGCAGGTCACGGGTGTGCTCCAGTACCCAATAGGCCATCTGCTGGAGCAAGGTGGTTTTGCCTGCACCCGGCTCACCGACGATCGCGAGGCGACGGACATCCTGCTGCTGCATCTGCTGCCAGAGTTGGGTTGGGGCGATCGCCTCAGGGGTGGACGTTTCGTCGGCATTGGCCTCCACGCTGCGGGCCATCAGGTTCAGCGGCACGTAGATATCGGCCAAATCAAAACTCAAACCATCCGGGGCAGTGAGGGCATTGGTCGTCAATGCTGTGTGGGCCGCAATATCCAGCGCTTGACGACAGAGGAGCGGCCAATCCTCCTCGTCCGCAGCAGGGTCTGCCTCAGCAACACTTGACATTTGGACAGCCTGCCGTTTGGCAGTGACGGAGCGCCGCTGTTCCCACAGTTCATCAAAGCGAGTCAGGAGCGCCGCGCGATCGCGCCGGGAGTACCAGAGATTGAGCGTGAAGTGCCACGTATCAGAACCGCGACGGCTGGCTCGGTTGTCTTCCAGCAGTTCCACATGATGTTCCAGATGGTGCAGGGCTTCTTTAATCTGAACTGTGGATAGGGATTGGCCATCCGGAACGAGACGCATCAAAGTCGCTAGATTACGAACTTTAGTGCGAACAATGAGCTGGCGATCGCTGCCCCAATGGAGGGTGAGTTGCGATCGGAGCCGCTCCAGTGCCGTTTCGTCTTCCACCACTAGTTCATCGTTGCCGTAGTTCAGCAACGCTACTAATAGTGACAACGTCCGTTGCTTTGCCGCCGGTCCATAACTAAATTTCGGCAAAGTTGCGGTCTCCCCCTAACTCACTGGCTCCCCCTAATTGTAAAACCACCTGTCAGCAGGCTTTTCCAGGTTTGATCTCAGCCTTAGCTTGGGGGTAGGAGTCCTGCCTATTCTAAATATGTCGATAGGCAAGGGAGGTCGAGAAAGGCAAAGCATAAAGGATGAAGGAGGTTCAAATCCCTCCTGCCACGCATTTTTTGACAGTCATGGTGACAGTAGCTCAAACGGCAGAGCACCTAAAATTCCTTTTTCACTAGACCACAGCCGATTTAGAACCTTACGTTTTTCGCTGAGGCAAAAGCCAAGGATCTGGATGTAGCCAAGGTCAGATTATCCGCAAGGGTCGAAGAATGAGGGTTATCGCCTGAAACGCAGGAGGTGGAGGTTCGAGTCCTCCCTGTCACCCCTTGGAGTAGGTCGCTTAATGAGTAAAGCGCATTTTTTGCCCGTGAGGGCCGCAGGATGAAGGTTATCGCTTTCAACGACACCCCCTTTATCCGCCGCGATGCGGGTGCAACTCCCGCTCTACTCCCTTGGCCAAAGCATCAGGGTTTATGCAATCAATCAGCGCCCCCCTAGCCCCCCAATTCTGGGGGGAACTGGATTAAAGTCCCCCAGAATTGGGGGATTTAGGGGGCCATCCCAGACGTCCGATGTTCTAAGCCAGCACGACGATATTGCCCAGGAGGGCCGACTGATGAACTATACATTTTTTACTCAAGCTAAGAACACGCCTCAAACCCAGCCGATTCCAGGGCGTGAGGCAGCGATGACCCGAGGTCGCAGTGGCGGTTACCAGTTCAAAGCGGATTTATGGCAGCAACTGCAGCGTTGCTTGCTGTTGGGTACGACCCAAGGCAGCTTCTATGCCGATAAGCACGAACTGACGGGGGAGTTTGTCCAGGTGGTGCAGCAGGCAGTCACCCTCAATCCCCAACGAGTTGCCGACGCGATTGTGTATGCCAGCGATGGGCACGCCATCAATAACAGTGCGCCGATCCTGGCCTTAGTTATGCTCTCCATGGAGGAAAACGCTGAAGCAAAGCAAGCCTTTCAGGACATCTTCCTGAAGGTGGTGCGGACGGGTAGCCATTTTTATGAGTGGCTTAATTACACCCGTTCCCTGCGGGGATTCGGCAAGCTGGTGCGCGTTTGTGGTCAGGCTTGGCTCACGCAACCTGATGCGAAGGCTTTGGCCTATCAGTTCTTGAAGTACCAGCAGCGCCACGGTTACACCCATCGTGATGCTCTGCGGCTCTGCCACACGAAGCCGACCACGCCTGACCATCAGGCGCTGTATCAATGGGCCACCCAAGGATGGGCAACCGTACCCCAGGCTGCCCCCACCGATGCTATGGCACAAATCTGGTGGTACGAGCGGGTGAAGCGAGATCCGTCTCTTACCCTAGAGGCGATTCGCCAAGGTCGCTTAACCCACGAGATGATTGCCCCCATTGGCCAAATGGACAAGGCCGCCTGGCAACTGCTGTTTCGGGACATGCCTATTGGTGCGCTGTTACGAAATCTGGGTTCGCTCACCGCGATCGGGGTGCTCGCTGTCAACCAGAGCAAGAACCTGAAGCACCTGGCCAACCGTCTCCAAAACAAGGCTCAGCTTCGCCGGGGACGCATTCATCCGATTGATGTTCTCAAGGCGCTGAAAACCTACCGTTCTGGCGGCAAGATTGGGCGAAGCCAAAAGACCTGGCAGCCTGTGCCCCGCGTGATTGATATTCTGGAGACCGCTCTGGAGTACTCCTTCGATGTGGTGCAGCCAACGGGGCAAACTTTCCTCCATGCGGTGGATGTGTCGGGTTCTATGTCTTACTACACGGTTAGTTCGGTGGGGCTGACCTGCTGTGAGATTGCCACCACGCTGGCACTGGCAACCGCGAAGACAGAGCAAAACTACATCATCCGGGGTTTTGCGAATGATTTTCGGGATTTAGGCATCACGGCCCGCGATAGCTTTCACAGCGCAATGGAGAAGGCCACACGCCAGAATTTTGGCGGTACGGATGCTGCCGTTGCCTACGATTGGGCCATTCGGAAGCGGGTTCCCGTGGATGTGTTCTGCTTCTGGACTGATTCCGAGAGCTGGGCGGGGCGATCGCACCCCAGCCAGCGCTTGGCGGAGTATCGCCGCAAGGTGAACCCCAATGCCAAGGCAGTTTACGTCACCCTCGCTCCGTACAACGTGAGCTTGGTTGACCCCCAGGATCCCAATTCTTGGGATTTCGGTGGCTTCGATCCAGCAATGCCCAAGATCATCCAACTGATCGCCAAGGGTGAGCTGTAGAGAGCGCCCAACCAAGGATGCAGGATGACATCAATTCCCTGGTGTTATCCTGCATCTGTGCAAAATCCCCTTTTTCGATTCCTAAGACTTTTGTCTGAACTTACACCACGAAAGTCATCTACAAAATAACTTATCCAAATGGGAAAATTTATATTGGCCCAAATCTAACAGACAGCATCAACTATTTCGGTAGTGCTAACAGCAAGATCATTGAGAAAGATTTTTGCAGAGAAGAAAGAACAAAATTTACAATTGCCAAAGAAATGATTTGGGAGTCGGAAACAGCTTTAGACAAAAAAGACGTTGGGTTTCGTTCCTCAATCGCAACCTACATATACTCAAATTAATTGTGTCCACCTACTTAGCTGAATCATTACAACAACGTTTAGCTGCAACTCAACCTGATTTGAGTCTTATTCGCTAACGTTTGCGATCGCAACAAAATTCCTGATAGCACAATATTCGGGCTACGTTATGGCTATCCGAAATAGCGATAATACTCTCATGACAGATTTGTTACGTTCTGAGTATATAAATTATGACTGATCTACTTGAGCGTGCGATCGCTAGATTACAGACCGTGCCTGAAAGTGAGCAAAACGCGATCGCATTAACTAAAGTAGGAAGATAACTTGAGGAATTTCCATGTCAGAAGCTATCCAGCAAGTCTATCAACAAGCTATCTCGACCCTCTCTCCAATTGAACGACTTCAGCTAGCGACTTTAATCCTCAATGAGCTCGTACAGCAAAATAATACTACTGTTGATATTAGTGATACTTGGACAGAACAGGATCAACTTGACCTAGCGACCTATTCACTTCAGTATGCAACAACTGCTTTGTTCGATGAAGAGGAGATTGCTGAGTGAACTTCAATGCAGGGGATGTTGTAATAGTTGATTTTCCTGGTGTTACTGGTGTTAAGCGCCGTCCAGCAGTTGTATTGTCCTCAGCAACATATCACTCAAGCCGTCCCGATGTAATTATTGGCCTCATAACCTCGCAAACCAAAGGTTTAGGTGTCACAGATTATATTCTTCAAGACTGGCAGGCAGCAGGATTAAAAGTAGCATCTGTTTTTCGAAGTTTTATAGTGACATTGCCTCGCTCAGCAAAATTAGTTGTAATTGGGCAATTATCTGAGCAAGATTGGCAAGGCGTTAAAGCTTGTATCCAAATCGCTTTGGCTGATTTAGGAAACTTGTAATCGTATAGAGATCCGGACTGAGTTACTTGAGCGTACGATCGCTAAGTTGCAGACCTTACCTGAAAGTGAGCAAAACGCGATCGCTTCAATCATTCTTGAAGAAACCGAAGATGAACGACCCAGGTTGAGTGAAACTGCCGCAGCCGATTGTGACAATAGCCTTCAATCTACCTCTTAGACCTGCTAGCCGCAGCCATACAAGAAAGGAGGATGCCTCAGATAAGGCACCCTCCTTTTACTCACAAAGCAAACTTAGTTTAAGACAAAACTAGAGGCTTAAACCTTCGGCTGCTTGAACCCGCTCTACCTGCTTCTTCTTAAGAACCAGCATAATTTGAGTCAGCATTACTGCTGCCAAGAAAGCAATCAGACCCTTGATCCGGTTCGGGCTTTGCAGCACGATTTCGGTATCCATCTGACCAAAGCCACCCACGTTAGGATCAGTGGTGAGCAAAGAGCCAGTTGTAACCGTATCGCCTTCCGAGACGATAAGCTCAGGGCCAGCCGGTATAGACTCAACAATCTCATCACCGGCGTCAGACTGGACAGTAACGTTGTAACCACCGTATTCCACAGGGGAAATTGCGGTAACTGTACCGGATGCCGTTGCTTTCACAGCAACATTGTTACTGTTTTGGCCTGTAGGGTAAACCTGACCCCGACCGCGGTTACCGCCCACATGAACAGAGTACTTACCGAACTTGATGTTCTTATCCTGAGCTGGATCCGGTGACAATACCGGGAAGACAATTTCCTGATAGTCCTCACCGGGCAGGGGGCCAACAATTACCCAATTCTGATGCTCTTCGGAGTAGGGCATGAAGTAGGTGCTGCCAACCTCTTCCTGAATGTCCTCAGGAATTCGATCCGGAGGCGCAATCTTGAAACCCTCAGGCAGCATCAAAATGGCACCGACGTTCAGCCCACCTTTGCTACCGTCACCCAATACCTGCTGTGTATCGAGGTCGTAGGGAACCTCAACAACAGCCTTGAAGACCGAGTCCGGTTTAACCGACTGGGGAACTTCAACATAGGTGGACTTCTCGGCCAAGTGACAGTTGGCACAGACAATCCGTCCGGTGGCTTCACGGGGAGACTCGTAATTCTCCTGGGCCCAGAAAGGATACGCTTGGGCCGACTCAGGCAGGATAAGGCCGCTAGAAAGGACAATCGCAACCGCCGCGATCGCTACGAAAACACGACTTACAGCCTTCACCCAGGCCTGCCCTAGTCGCACGTCACAGTTCAAAACTCGAATTTTCATTGGGGTGTTAGCTATCCACACTTAACAGAACAACACAGCAAACGAAACGTAGAGTGACACCGACTAGCTCCACCAGGGAGACTCGTCGGTGCGGAAGTCAGTTTCAGTCCAGGTAGAGAGAGAAACCTTATCGTCCTCCGTTACATCGGCATGTGCCAAGGCTAAAGACAACGGTGCAGGCCCACGCACAACCTTACCGGTCGCATCGTACTGCGAGCCATGGCAAGGACAAATAAACTTGTTCTCGCTGCCATTCCAAGGCACAACACATCCTAGATGCGTACAGACAGAGTTGATGCCGTACTTCTCTAAGCTGCCATCTTCGGTAACCACCAGATAGGTTGGATCCCCTTTCAAACCCTGAGCCAACACGCGATCGCCAGGGCTGTGGGTACTTAAAAATTGGCTGGCTACAACATCCATCCCCAAGGAATCCTTTGCCAGGGTGCCGCCACCAGCAGCACCACTTGACGGGGGAATGAAGTAGCGCACGACTGGGTACAACATACCCGCGACTGTGCCAGTAGCTGCCCCAAAGGTCAGCAAGTTCATAAACTGACGTCGCCCTAAATTGGGTACATCAGACATTCCAGAGGCTTGAGTCATATCAATAAAAAATGAATTCCATTCAACACAGACTAAAGCAATCAGTGGGCGTTGCTCAGGCGCAAGCGAAGCTTAGCCTTAAGCACCCGCAACACACTGCTCGGCAACAGTGATTGCGGAACCAAACCTCCGACTGTTACTTAATGAGAAAAAGTTTGGATCATGGTAGGTATTATCGCATTCCAGTGGAATGGGATTGGGCACAGTCTATGGCCAGAAGCACAATGGGCGGCAGGGCGGCAGATGACTCAGCCTAAAGTCATCTTGATTGAGCCCTGCCTTGAGGTTTTCTCTCTCTAAAGCAAATCGCTCTATGCCTCATGTGACGCTGTCTTTGAACCTCGATACCAACGCGAAATGGAGATTGTGGTAGCTTGCAGAAAAGATATACGAACCAATGTTAAAAAATATTACTGCTCACATTTGGCAAGATAACCCATGACCGGCGAAGACCTGCATGAACTGATTGTGGCGAAGTGGGGCTATTCTTTTGACGTCCAATTTAGACGTCTTCAGGACAAGCTTTTTTTTCAAATCATGTGGCGTTATCTGGAGCAAGCCTCGTTTCCGCTATCGGATGAGGAGTACTTGGCCCACTTAAATGAAGTGGCCACCTATCTAGTGGGGTGGGGACAGGCCGATTACATCCGTCAAGTGATTGCTGAGACCCGCGATCGCCCACGATTGGGTAAAGCAGTCAGTATTCCTATCGATTTGGGGGAGCGCAGCTCTGAATGGCTGCTGGAGTTTTAGAATGCTCCCCCAATCCATGCGTCCAGAACCCCGGTTTCTTGAAACCGCCCATGCAGTGGCAGGTACTATCCCAACTCCAATATCGCCCGCTCCCTAAACGGATAGATTTATGAGCATGGCTTAATCCTATGAAACGTTCATTTTACTTTTCCTTGATGTAGATTTATGTCTTCTTGATAATTCAGTGAGGGGTGTCAATGGCAGTAGGGCTTAATTTGAGCAACGTAGCGCTGCGCTCAGCCCTTTTGACTAGGTATAAGTGCTTAGTCTTGAACTCAAAAGTGAGTGTTAGCATTACGATGAAGAGTTAGGGTATTGGGGGACTGCCGTGATTCGTTCTGCCACGCTGCCGATTCAGGCCGCACTGCCAACCCTGAGTGATAACAGCCGCTTAAAGCTGTTTTCGGGGTCGGCAAATGTAAACCTCTCGCGGGAGGTGGCACACTATTTAGGCATTGATTTGGGGCCAATGGTTCGCAAGCGCTTTGCTGATGGCGAGCTCTATATACAAATCCAAGAGTCCATTCGCGGGTGCGATGTCTATCTAGTTCAACCCACCTGTCACCCCGTTAACGATCATCTGATGGAACTTCTCATCATGATCGATGCTTGCCGCCGGGCCTCAGCACGTCAGATTACAGCGGTAATTCCCTACTATGGCTACGCGCGGGCCGATCGCAAAACAGCCGGTCGCGAATCTATTACCGCTAAGCTAGTGGCCAACTTGATGGCCAAAGCAGGGGCTAATCGAGTACTGGCGATGGATTTGCACTCAGCACAGATCCAGGGCTACTTTGATATTCCCTGTGATCACGTCTATGGTTCACCGGTTCTAATTAACTATATTGCCAGCAAAAATATTGATGATCTCGTGGTTGTCTCCCCAGATGTTGGGGGGGTAGCGCGTGCCCGCGCGTTTGCGAAAAAGCTCAATGACGCTCCCCTTGCCATCATCGACAAGCGCCGCCAGGCTCACAACGTGGCTGAAGTGATGAACCTGATTGGGGATGTTCAGGGTAAGACAGCGGTTTTAGTCGATGACATGATCGACACGGCTGGCACCATCTGTGAAGGGGCGCGTCTGCTGCGTCGTGAAGGGGCTGAACATGTCTATGCCTGTGCGACCCATGCCGTCTTTTCCCCTCCTGCTGTGGATCGGCTATCCAGCGGTATTTTTGAGGAAGTCATCGTAACGAATACGATTCCTCTGGCAGATGAACGGCAGTTTGCTCAGCTCACGACGCTATCCGTTGCCAATCTCATTGGGGAAGCCATTTGGCGGATTCATGAGGAAAGCTCAGTCAGCAGCATGTTTCGCTAACCTATAGGGCTTACGTCATGCCCCCTTAAATCCCCCAATTCTGGGGGATTTTGAATCTACATATCAGTATCGGTAATAAAGTCAGGGCGATACTGTTGGGGAATCGGCCAGTTAGCGTTTTCACCGCCGATGATGACGGTTTCGATCGCCACATAGTCCTGACTAAATTGCTGTAGCGCGTTGATCAAAATATCCAGCGCGATCGCGTCTGTAGTTCCCAAATCAAACCAGCAGCGTGCCCAAACGCCTTCATATTCCAACTCGCCCATATTGTGCATCAGAGAAACGAGGGATGCCCCTGATGGGGACGCTTCGTTGTAGTTCAGGTAGCTGATTTCGAGGCCCGTTTCCTGCACCTGTAGATTTTCCGCATTAAAGCCGCCGAGCTTGCCTAAAAAGAACCACGAGTTCAAAATCTCCTCCACATACTGCCGTTCCATAATGGAAGGAACGGTCGAGAACTGTAACCAGATCCAGAGATTAAAAAAATCACACTCGCGGAACTGCACCTGCATGGTTTCAAAGACCTACGTAACAACTAAAGTTTGAAGTGGCTGCACCCATCATGCATCAATGAGCTGCACCCCGGTGGGCGTAAAGCGAGTCACCCAGATCCCCAAATCTGGATCGGCAATCTGCGATCGCAGCTGAGCCGCAATGGCATCAGCTTCCGCTTGCGTTTCTGAGAGGGTAAACACGGTTGGGCCAGAACCTGACATCAAGGTGCCCAATCCGCCGCACGCTGCCAGGGTGTCTTTCAAAACAGGCACCTGCGCGTGGGCCGGTAGAACAACCTTTTCTAGATCGTTGTACAGATGCTGACCAATGGCACTGCCCGTTTGCTGACCAATGGCATTAACCATCGGCCCCGAACGCACCCGATCGCGTCGTACAGCGCCGTCAGTATCAACATCGACATAGGTGTCCGCATACTGCGATCGGTAGGTTTGGTAGGCCCAGGGGGTCGAAACCGAAAGGCTACGATATTTGGCGAGCACAGCATACAGATTATCTAACCCGTACAGGGAATCGATTTTTTCTCCTCTGCCCGTCGCCAGGGCTGTTCCCCCGGTAATACAAAAGGGAATGTCAGACCCCAGTTCGGCCCCCAGCACCTGTAACTCGATTTGAGTCAGGCCCAGCTGCCACAGCATATCCAAACCAACCAGCGTGGCGGCGGCATCGGTCGAGCCGCCCGCCAAACCGGCCCCAATCGGGATCCGCTTTTCAATCGTGATTTCGACGCCCCCATACTCTTTGATCGCATGGGGGAACCGCTGCGTGAGTAAAGCAGCTGCTTTAGAGGCCAAGTTAGTGTCGTCTTTGGGAACGTCAGGATGATCGCAGACAAGGCGAATTTCCGGCGTGGACAGACTCCGAACCGTAATGCGGTCAGCCAAACTCACACTTTGCATCACCATGATCAGCTCATGGTAACCGTCTGGGCGATCGCCCATAATTTCCAAATACAGGTTGATTTTGGCCGCTGCCGATAAGGAATACAACCGCATGACACCTCAGTCCTGCTTGCACACACGTTTCCTCTGGTAAGACAGCAGAAGTACCCGTGAGGACTGACATCGTTGCATCCGGCGCGGCCCCACCCAATTTGGGCGAGGCTGGATTCAGCATCCTCCCATAATGGGGAATTGAGGAGGCCATTGAATCAGTCCCATCAGGTTCTGCCACTTACCAGAGGCATGATTACTTGGAGTGATAGCACCCCTCAAGCATCTTATTACTCAATGCCACCCAGTTAACGACACTCAGATCTTCCGCGCGCACATTGGTCGCGATGCCGAGTTCAGCAAAGAGGCTGAGCAGGCGATCGCGCTCAATAATGCTAGCGAGGTTATTGCGCAGCATTTTGCGCTTACTCGCAAATCCTAGCTTCACCAATTGCTGTAAAAGTTGAGGATTTCTGGCCTGGAGGGCAAACTGACGGGGTTTTAGCCGAATGACCGCCGAAATCACTTTCGGAGGAGGCTGAAATGCTTTGGGGGGAACCGTGCAAATCATCTCACAGGCGGCTAAATACTGCACTTTAACCGACAAGCCGCCAAAGATTTTAGAACCTGGCGACGCCGTGATGCGATCGGCAATTTCCTGCTGGACGAGCAACACAATAGCGCTAAACGGGGTCGTGTTGGGCTGCGCCAGCGTCCCCAACAACCGTTCCAAAATGGGGCCAGTAATGTAGTAGGGAATATTGGCAACGACTTTGTTCGGCACTGCAAAGTCAGGATGGTTGGCAAGCTGCTGCGCCAGATCCAACTTCAGGATATCTCCCTGAAGCAATAGGAACTTGGCAACATCGGCAAATTGACGTTCCAATTTGCGACAGAGATCGGCGTCAATTTCAACGGCAATCACAGATGCGGCGGCAGCCAACAGCCTTTGGGTTAATAGCCCCGTGCCTGGCCCAATTTCCAGCACATGGTCGCGATCGCTGAGTTCTGCCGCCGCCGTAATCTTGTCCAGAACTGCCTCACTGCGGAGCCAATGTTGTCCAAATCGCTTGCGCGGTCTTGCTGAAAAGGTCACCGCTTACCATCCCCGTCCAAATTGCCTAGAGGCCAGGATAGTAGCACACCTCCCTCACCATTCTCGATGACGTATCGGGTTAATGCCAATTCTCTCAATTACAACCACAGAGGCTGCTCCCTTTGCCCCTGCGCTCCCTTGCTTCATCGGTAGCGCTAACAATGAGGAGCGGTATCACCCTGATTCGGGGTTATGTACGCGTAAAGAATTATCTAAGATTTTTCAGGGTGTTGTGTCCTGAACAACAGTTCTCAGAGACCTTTGTTAAAGTAATCACCACGTCACTATCGTCCGTTTGCTCAACCCTATGTACCAGAGTAACCACCTGGATTTCAAGCTCGTTCAGCGTGTGTGTTTATTACAACAGGCTCTGGATCAAGCCTTGGATTCCCTCGCTGAAATGCAAGGGCAAATTAAGGATAAACAATGGATTGAAACTCAGTTAGCGAACACCGAGCAGTACGCCAACACGCAGCAGCAAGCTATTCTGCATCTCAAGCAGCATGTAGGACAGTTCACCGCCATCCAGCAGCAACTCTTGGGGGTCATGCTGCATCGGCTCACCACCATGATTGACCAGCAACAAACGGCCTTCGGTCGGCTGCAAACGCAGATTGCTCAGGGCAAAATAGAGCTTCAAACCTACCTCCAGTACCTGGGCACCCAAGGTAATGTGAGTGAGACGCTGAACGACACCAGCCCCAATGCGAGTTTGAAACTAGAAGCGGAAGTGATGGTAGCCCGCTCCATGACGGCTACCCTGAGCAAGCAGTTTGATGCCGCTGAGACTCATCTCGGTGCATTGACAGCGGATCTGCAAAATCACCATCTGACTCTGAATCAGATTGTTCAAACGCTACAGGCCATGCTCTTGGATCTGTCTGGAGTCAAAGGGCCAGAGGGTGGCGAGGCCCCATCAGTGACGGAGGCCTGTAGCGCCATTTGTCTCGATCAGCCCCAGGAAGCCGATGCTGAGATGCTCCAGAGTCAGCTGCGTCGTCAGGAACTCAAAACCCATGAATTGGAGGCGCTATTGGTTGATCAGTTTGAACAACATGCTCGTCTTAAGCATCGCGTTCAAGCCCTGGCTGCCGAGCGCGATCACTACAAACGCCAACTGGCAAAGGCCCAACCATCGCAGCAAGCTCCAGACTGCTCAGGGTCAGAATCGAACGGTGCGAAATCGGGAAGCGCGATCGCGGGATGGCCACCCATCAGACGCCAAAAATCAAACCCAGCTCCGATTCCCCCTTTGCAGCTATATAGTGAGACGGACTAAGTACGGCGCATCATTTAGCTCTGTGCTTCACCAACAAGGCATCGAGAGTCTTTTTGAGTTCTTCTGTTTTCTCAAAAATGTGCTTTTCAAATTCCTGAGGCCACTTCACTTGCTCAATAGCAGCAACATGCTCCGGAATGTAAGGATGCTCTGGACGTGTACAGTACATCCCCCATATCGTGGCTGATGTCATAAATTTAACGTACTCAGGTGGAAAGCCTGCGCCATCCATCAGATGCGTTTTGGTTTTTAGAATCGTCGTGATCGTCTCATTCTGTTGATTGAATAAATCAATAACATCCTGATTAACTTCGGCAATTTTTCCTTCCATCCAAATTGGATAGATTTCGGAACTCAACTTTAAAGATGCATAAATGGGGCCATAGAATTCTGCTAGCTGACGTTGCCTGAATGCAAGATCGGTCTCAGTGAGGAGCTGTTCCTTGTGCAGCGTTTTTTGTAATCCGGCCTCAATCACCTTCTCGGCAGAAAATCGAATAAACGTGCCTGCCCCCAAAGCACTTGCTAAGAATACGCCCAATATTTGCATCAGATCCATAGCAAGCGATCGCCCCCGGAAGCAATTTCTCTATTAATATGCCGCAAACGTCCTTCCGATTAGCGGGGTAGGCTAACATCGTGGACGTTATGCGTTGTCCAACACGGGCAATCTTGCGGCGTCGGCCAAGCGACCCAACTCCTCATGCTTTGCCGCCTAAATATCTAAACTTTAGGACTGAAAGATGCAAACGATTACCCTCACGCGCCCCGATGACTGGCATCTGCATCTACGCGACGGTGAAACGCTGAAAGCAGTTTTGCCCCACACGGTGCGTCAGTTTAGCCGCGCCGTTGTCATGCCGAATCTGAAGCCGCCAGTGCGTTCGGTTACGGATGCTGCGGCCTATCGCGATCGCATCCTGGCAGCGATTCCAGCGGGCAAACAGTTTGAGCCCCTGATGACGCTGTATCTGACCGACAACACTGCCCCTGAAGACATCATCGCAGCTCAAGAATCCCAATTTGTTAAAGCCGTTAAGTACTATCCCGCTGGGGCGACGACCAATTCCGATTCGGGTGTGACCGATATTCGCAGGTGCGATCGCGTCTTTGCAGCAATGCAGCAGGTCGATATGCCGCTATTGCTGCATGGAGAAGTCACTGATAAAGGGGTGGATGTGTTTGATCGCGAGAAGGTCTTCATCGAGCAACACTTGCTTTCTTTGAGACAGCGCTTCCCTAATCTGCGTATCGTGTTTGAGCACATTACAACCGCCGATGCGGTGCAATTTGTGTTGGCTAATGACAATGTGGCCGCGACCATTACACCGCAGCATCTATTGTTCAACCGGAATGCCCTCTTCCAAGGGGGGATGCGGCCCCACTACTATTGCCTGCCCATTTTGAAACATGAGGTGCATCGTCGCGCTATTGTACAAGCCGCGACGTCTGGCAATCCTAAGTTTTTTCTCGGTACCGATAGTGCTCCCCATGCTCGCAACACAAAGGAAACATCCTGTGGTTGTGCCGGATGCTTTTCAGCCTTGCACGCTCTGGAGCTGTATGCTGAAGCCTTTGAGAGCGTGGATGCCCTCGATAGGTTAGAAGCCTTCGCCAGCTTCCACGGCCCCGACTTTTATCAACTTCCCCGCAATACGGAGCAAATTATCTTGGCCAAAACATCCTGGCGCATTCCCGATGAATTGCCCTTGGTGGCCTCTGGTCTTGTGCCTTTACGGGCAGGGGAGGAGATGACATGGCAAATGGTGTGATGCCTACGATGGAAATCGAGCAATTGTTAGGATTTCAAGCCCTGTTCCACTAAAAGCTGGCTAGCCCAGATGGCCTTCTTCTCTGGTAGCTCTGGGTTGAGGGGGCGACTGTAATCTAAAACGTAGTCAAAGCCGCCGCGATCGTAAACAGCCGTTAGTAGCGTTTGCAAATTAACCGTGGCAAATTCATCTGGATATAACAGAGGAATGGGTAGAGTGGGCAGTGGCTCCTTTAGATCAATCGCATACCAGTCGGCACTGGGGCAACGTTCACTGTGGCTAATCAATATCCGGTAATCACCATCAGTCGGTAAGCCCAAAACCGGCATCATTTGCCAGCCCCTGAGTAAGTCAATCTCAACTAAGTGTGTCAGGCTACTTAAAATACGCTGGCGTTTTTGAATATAAGTATTACGGCCCTCACCCGATCGTTTATTCACAGGTGAAAGGATTTCAATCGCCGTTACCACTTGCCCCGCTGTCATTTCGCGATTTTCTAGATAGGCCTGTTTTACCCGCTCGGATATGGGTGACCTCACAGTCTGAGGCTGCGAAACCACTGCTGCGGATTGAGCTATTTCGGGTTGCTGAGCTGACTGGCGGTGAATAGAGACATTTGGGATACCCACTAAAAGTGAGTTACCGTTACTTTTTTCCTCTGGTTAGTCAATTTCATAAATTCGTTTTTCGATGGCGATGCGATATTTGGGTCGCACCTGGGGCACAAGCGTTTCAGCCACTAAGGTGATTAACCAGTGATGCACCTCTGGCCAAAAGTCGGGATGCTCTAGATAAGGGTCCATGCCAGGAAAGGGAGACGGCATCACAACAGACCAACATGGAAAATCTGCCCTAATTGTAGATCAGCCGCTTACAGCACCATGTGAATGAGATGCCTATGAGTTAACCAGATCGAACCGTCGCCACCAGTCTTGGCAAAAACACACAGTCGATCAAGCACATCACATCGCTGGTGTCCGAACCAGCAATGTCGGTGTATATTTCCCTCAGCAGCAAACTTGATGCTTGTGCCACCAGGACGCTCGCTATGAGTCCAGCCAGCCTTCACTCATCGTCGGAAAACAACGAGCCAATACGTCCATCTTTAGTGTCGATGGAGTAGCCATGCTGCTCGCTCCAATCAAATAGTAGCTGAAGCGGTTCAGGCACCACCATGCCTGGCAACAGCGTGGCAACGATCGCCGCTTACATCGGCGCTTACTCTGGTGCCTAAACCCAGACTACTTAACCTCGATGCCGCTCTAGCAACAGCATCATCAGCATACTTAATAAAACCTCAGTTTCTTCCGTATTATCTAACTGGTTCACTTGCTTGATTGTGAAAATCCGCGAAAAGAATGCTGGCTTTTTCTCCAGGCGCATCACGATAGAGCCATCAGCGCGAGTCACTAGATAAATCGGATTAAACACATAGCCTGTGAACAATCCAGCAATGGGAATCTCAGCGAAGAGTGAGTCCATAACTTTAACCCAGGGATTTTTTTCGCTGATAGTAAACGCGACCTCTTCACCCTGATAAATGTCATAACGACACTTCCAAATGGAGCGCCAACCTCGCCGCCTGACCGATCCAATATTTTGACCACTCACATCTAAAAAGTTGTAGCAAGCCGAAAAATCAATAATGCGATCAGCTTTGATTTCGTACCGTAGCTGAGTTCGCTTCTCATCAGCAAAGACACCGATGGCTTCTTTAAATTTAAAGAGCTTTTGACGAACGAAAAATACCAGGTCTCCCGAGCTATCAGTAATGGCAATTTGGGGAGCAAAGGACCACTTAAATTTAAGGGTTAGAGGATATTGCATCACAGAATAAACCTATGTGTAGTAAATTACGCGTCACTATATTATTTTTCACGTAGAGATACGGGAATTCCAGAAATGAGCGATCGCAAAAGACATGCCTCAGTTTGTTGGCACCTGCCGCGCGATCGCCCCCTTATCCAACCGGAACCCATCAAGCTCAAACCAGTCGTTTAGACGTCGCCTCATAAAGGAAGGCAGACTGGACTACTTAACCCAAAACATCTCTTTTCGCGCTTGCCCGGTTAGCAAATGGATAAGGGGCAGGTCTCTAGGGGGCGCGCATCCCACTAAATCGATTGGTCGTGGCAGAACTGACGCACGGCTTTCACCACGGTTAAGTCAGTCCCCGTTTTGCGGAGCTGTATCCATTGATTTAGCTGCTCAGCCGCAACCGCAGGAAATGCTTGGCTCAAAGACTGGGGCTGATATTCACCAGCTTGAAGTCCCAAAATAGTCAAACTCGCTTGTTGGTAGAGCCAAATTTCCGGCACCCTCATCGCCTGGCAAATAGGTAGCTTGCTATCGGAGCGATTCGCAATATCCACTTCCACGGCTAAATCAGGTGGCAAATTCGGGGAAATCTGGGTCTCAATCCCTTGCCCTGGCTGAGCATTCTGGAGATAAAAGCAACTATCAGGTTCAATACCTGTCGCTAAATCAGGTCGATTCATCCGCATCGACCCCAAATTATTGAACTCAAATCCAAATTCTTCGGCTAACACCAAGATAATTGCAGTCAGCACTTGGTTGATGACTTCATGCAGCTGTCCTGGCATTCTAATTTCGAGGACTCCAGTATCGTAAGCAATACGCGTAGCCCGGTTCTCTCCTAGCTCACTCAATAAAGCCAGATAGCTTTCCCAGGTCACATCGGTGATCCGTATGGCGCTGCCCGGCATAAGCTCAATCTGACTTAGTGGCGTCGCAAGGGTCGCTGTCATGGCTGACTCAGGGATAAGCGTATTCCAAGTATGGGCGATGGCTCTTAATTTGGCAGCACTTGCCGACTAGCAATAGTGGAAGGTTACTGTGCTTGCATCCAGGCAATGCACTTTTGGAGTTGTTCACGCATCAGGGCTTTGTCCGCATGGTAGCGGCGTCCGTGACCGGGGAGAACCCACTCAAACTCGTAGGCGGTCAACTGCTCCATAGATTTAATTTGTTCGGGCCAGGAGTACCAGCAGAAACGGTGAAACGCATAGAGCTGATGCAGCCGATGGGACCAGGCCAAATGGTCGCCCGTGAATAGGAAACGATTTTGATAAAGCATCACCGTGTGTCCCTGAGAGTGGCCAGGCACCGGAATAATCAGCACGTCGGGTAAGAATTCAACTGCCGTCTGCCCCTGTAGAACGACTTCGACTGACGCTGTGCTAGCGGTAATGTCAGCCTCATGCAGCAGGCGATCGCAGCCAAAATGATCGTGAAACTGCTGGTGATCCGCCACATCATCTCGATGGGTCAGATACAGATACCGCACCCCACCCATGGCTTCCAGTTGCTTCACCAGGGGAGCGGCAAAGCGAGGCGAATCGATGAGCATGTTGCCTTCTGGACGCTGGATGAAGTAGCTGGCTGCGGCGTAGGACTTTTCGGAGTGGTAACCGCAGTGGTAAACGTTGGCGGCAATAGGAAGGGGGAAGGTGGCCTGCGCCATCTTCATATCGGCAGGCGGAGCCACAGTTCCAATGGAGGCCGTGGGACAGGAGAGCAGCGCTTGCAGCGCAGCCAACCGCTCCGCATCGGTTTCTGGCTGGTGGGAAACAGCGGATTGATCCCCAACGCGCGTAAACACCGCCGGAGCCATCCACCGACAGGTATCGCAGTCGATGCAGGTGCTATCAACGTAAAGGTCGCCTTCTATGTTTTGCGATCGTCGTGATTTGAGGTGAGCCATGGTTGGGGGGAGCGACAAGTCCTATAAACCTCTCCTTACCAAGGAGAGGTGCCGCAGGCGGTGAGGTTTCCGAGGCTTTGTTGTGATTGCTCGGAACCTCACCTAGCCTCTCCTTTCGGAACCTCACCTAGCCTCTCCTTATTAAGGAGAGGAACCGGAAGCTCTACAAGGTTCTCCTAAGCCCTCTGGAAAAACTGCGCCAGAAGTAAGGAAAAATCGGCAAGTCCTATAAACCTCTCCTTACCAAGGAGAGGTGCCGCAGGCGGTGAGGTTTCCGAGGCAGAAGCAGTCGCGCGACATTCTGAGTCTATCGCTGGGGCAGGGCGATCGTGGGACAAGCCGCAACGTTTCGACAGACGCGCCGCCGCCCTAGACTTCACAGAACTCAAAAAATTTGATCGCGCCAAGCGCGAAGGAGAAAAATGCGCCAAGTGCAAGAGGGCAAAAGAGCAAAGGGTTATAGAGCCCTCGGGGCCACACACACCACCCGAAAACCGAAAGAGGTGTAGCGGTAGACGGGGTTGAAGTCGATGCGAGAGGCAGAACGGCAATTCCTAGGATAGTCGAGCCAGGAGCCGCCGCGTAGCACTCGTCGGTCTGGATTACCGCCCTCTGTCCAGACAGAGCCGTCCACAGGTGCCCCCTGATAAGTGCTATGCCAGCAGTCCTGGCACCATTCCCACACATTGCCGTGCATATCCTGTAGACCAAACTGATTAGCGGGGAAACTGCCCACATCTGTTGTGCATTCGCGGTACAAGCCCGTTTGCCCAGCCCCGTAGATGGAATTGCCGTCATAGTTTGCCTGCTCCGGACTAATCGTCTCCCCAAAGGCAAACGGTGTCCGCGTTCGAGCGCGACAGGCATATTCCCATTCGGCTTCACTGGGCAAGCGATAAGCTCGATGCGTCAACCGAGACAGGCGCTCACAAAATTCCACGGTCTCATACCAACTCACCCGCTCCACAGGACGGCGATCGCCCTTAAAGCGTGACGGAAAGGGATTCAGCTCCACCGCTACTTTGGGCAAGGCTGCTACCTCACTCCACTCGGCCTGCGTCACCGGATACTTCCCTATGGCAAAGGCAGGCACCATGACCGAATGCACTGGGCCTTCATTATCTGCACGTTCCGCTTCGCTGTCTGGTGAACCCATCCAAAAGCGCCCGTCAGGGATATTCACCATTTCTAGATAAACACCATTCCCTAGATGCTCTTTCCACGCTTTTGGCTGCGGGGACTTATCAATTGAGTCCATTGGGTTGTCGCGGTTAGAGGCTTCTGACGATGGTTGAGTCCTGTGCTTGCCTAGAATGGCTTCCAGCAAGGGCATCACCGCATCCAAGCCACAGCCCACCGGACTCTCCGCCCAAGCTAAAAAGTCCCGCACCCGGTCGGCGGGAGGGGCGCTATTGCCGGAGACATTCCCGATGGGTGCCTGTAGCGCAAACAGCAAGCCGTTGAACTGAGCTGAGGGTAGGCTAGCCAGCAAATTGAACAGTTGCAGTCGCTGAGCGGGATCAGTCGTCATTAATGGCAGGCAGCGAATTACTCTCCCCTAATATACTGATTTCTCTTGAACTCTCAGTACACTAGAAGCACAGGTGAAGCAGCGTTTTGCATCACCCTTTTGGATGCCGTGGCACTCCGAGAGTTTGAGGGCTTTTTACGAGAGGACGAAGGTCGAGTGAGTTCTTTGGCGAGGGCTTAAAGAGCCACCTAAAACTCAATGCCGGGTTGAGCTTTGACACCTTGTTCCCGGAAGGGATGCTTAACGAGCTTCATTTCCGTCACTAAATCCGCCTGCTCAATCAGTTCGGGGGGCGCACCGCGTCCGGTCAAAATGACGTGGGTATTGGTCGGTTTTACCGCTAAGCCAGCAAGTACTTGATCGACGGATAAAAAGCCATGCTTGAGGGCGATATTCACTTCGTCCAGCAAAATTGTGCGATAGGCCGGATTATGCAGGTAGGTCATGGCGGTGTCCCAAGCGGCTTGAGCTTTGGCCGTGTCGCGATCGCGGTCTTGGGTTTCCCAGGTAAAGCCTTCGCCCAGAGCGTGGAAGTCGAGCTGTCCGGCCCATTTTTCAAATACGGCTTTTTCGGCGGGTTCCCAAGCGCCCTTGATGAACTGCACGATCGCGACTTTGAAGCCGTGTCCCAGCGATCGCAGCACCATCCCCAAAGCCGCCGTAGTTTTGCCTTTGCCATTCCCCGTATGGACAATGATCAGTCCTTTTTCCAGGGTGCGTTCGGATAAGCGCTGCTCCTGGACTTCCTTGCGCCGCTCCATCTTGCGCTTGTACTGCTCAGCGTTCAGGTCTTTACCCGTGGAGGTTTCCGTCAGGGTACTGGCCTGGGCATCCAAATCGGTCGCAGCCTGATGGGGCGAATGGTCAGCCATAGAGTCTCGAATCGTGAAAACTCTCTAATGCTAGCGTGGTATCTAAATGTGAGTGCTACAATGCAATCTGTTATGGGGGCACGTAGCTCAGCTGGATAGAGCATCAGATTCCGGTTCTGAGGGTCGGGGGTTCGAATCCCTCCGTGCTCGTTCGCTACAGAAGTTACAAAAGGGGTTGGGTTCGATTGAACCCAACCCCTTTTGCGTAGCTACGGGTTGCTAGCCGCACATCATTAAGCCGACTTTTGTTGCCAACCGACGTAAGGTAGTTTAGCCGCCGTGGCTTGGATAGCTGCGGCCTGGGAGACCAGTTGCCCACAGGCATCCCAGGTATTACTCAAGAACATTTGGCGGGGGCCATCGGCGATCGCGATCGCGGCGCTGTAGTCGCCCATGGTGACCGTCCGGGTTTCTAAATTCAGCTCTAGGGACTGCTGAGGAGCCTCCGCAATCTTGGCCTGTAGGGTTTGGGCCACGTCTGAACTGACGGTGACGCAGGGGATCCCCATCGCGACGCAGTTGCCAAAAAAGATTTCGGCAAAGCTTTCGCCGATTAAGGCTTTGATGCCCCAGCGTGCAATCGATTGCGGGGCATGTTCTCGCGAAGAGCCACAGCCAAAGTTCCGATTCACCACCAGAATTTCGGCGTTTTGGTACTGAGGCTGGTCAAAGGCATGAGCCCCGGCTAGCTGAGCGCGATCGTCGGCAAAAACCTGTTCCCCCAGACCATCGAAGGTGACACAGCGCAGAAATCGAGCGGGAATAATGCGATCCGTGTCAATATCGTTGCCTGTGAGGGGAATGCCAGAACCAGCAACCGCTTTAACCTGAGCCATAACCGTTGATCCTTGCGCGGGAAAATGAGTCTGAGGCTCCATCATAGCCTTGATGCGGATGGCCTAAGCATCAATCAAGGGATCTGGAATGGAGACATCCTCGGCGGAGTCCACCTTGTTGGTAATCCACAACGATTGATAGGGCTGCATCGTGTAGATGTCATTAAGAGCCACAAGGCGATCGCCACTGATGAGATCAACCCACGCATCGGTCTCCAGCAGATTCAAGTCGGCCAGGCTGAGCGCTTGGGAATCCTGACTCAAATTGTGAATCGAAAAGATGCTCTGATCCCGAGCCATACTTTGACGCCAGAAGGCAAAGATCGCACGGTTCAGCGGATGTAAGGTGTACTGCGTCGCATTGGGGTGAAAGGCCCGTTGACGGCGGCGAATGCGAATCAAGCGCGACAGTTCCTGGAACACAATCGCATGGGGGGATTCGGGATCCGCCAAAGCAGCTTTCAGCTCGTCAACGTTCCACTTGTAGCGGTTAATCGTGCGCTTGTGCCCTGTTTGCTTGACCCCTTCATGGTTATTGCGAGTGGCCAGCAGACTGTGGATATAAAACGCCGGAATGCCTTCCAGCGCCATCATGATTGTTTGACAACAGAGGAAGCGTTGAATTTGCCACTCATCTTCACCCGCGATCGTACCTTTCATGGCGTCAAACAGGGAAATGTTGATCTCATAGGGAGATTCTGTCCCATCGGCGCGGCTGCGCATGCTGATTTCGCCACCAAATCGCTTCATAGTGGCGATCAGGGCATCATATTCTTCCGTGGTTAGCAATCCCTCCGCCGGACGCATCCCGATGCCGTCATGGGAGGCTGTGAAGTTGAAGTAGGCACATCCAATGGGGGCTGGGGGCATACTCATCATCCACTGCTTCAGATAATCCGATCGTCCCTGCATTAAGGCATTCAACAACAGCGGCGGCAGGCTGAAGTTGTAAATCATGTGGGCTTCATTGCGATTGCCGAAGTAGCTGAGGTTTTCTCGATTGGGCACGTTGGTTTCGGTGATGATGGCAATGCCGGGATCGATCATTTGCAGCAGTTCGCGAAACAGCCGCACGATCGCGTGGGTTTCAGGCAAATGGATACAGGTCGTCGCCAACTTTTTCCACAAGTAGCCCACGGCATCCAAGCGCAAATAGCGAGCCCCCGCCTCAATGTAAAAGAGGATGATTTTGACATATTCCAGCAGCACATCAGGATTGGCGAAGTTCACATCTAGCTGATCCGGGCTGAAGGTGCTCCAGACATGCTTTTTGCCGTCGGTGGTGTCCAGTTCGGTGAGCAGGGGAGTACTGCGGGGACGCACGACACCGGCTAGTTCTGTGGTGGGGTCAACTTCAATCAAATAGTCGCAACCGGGTTTCTCATTGGCCTGAAACTCTTTCACCCAGGCATGTTGGCTCGAAATATGGTTAATAACCAGGTCAAACATCAGGTTAAAGTGACCCGCAATCCGCTTGATTTCCTCCCAATTTCCCAGTTCAGGATTGACCTGGAGATAGTCCACAATCGCAAAGCCATCGTCCGAGGTGTAGGGAAAAAACGGCAGAATATGCACGCCAGTCAGCGTATTTTTGAGGTGAGTCTCTAAAAACTCAGCCAGAACGGCCAGGGGCGATCGCCCGTCTTCGGCAATCAACGTATCCCCGTAGGTAATCATCAAAACACTGTCATGGCTCCATTTGCGCCAGTTTTCTTGACTGTCCTGCCGCAGGTGAGGGCGCAGGAGGTCAAAAAGTTGCTGGGTCAGGACTGGAACAACCTCTGGTGAGTACACAATGGCGAGTAAAGGCTGTACGCGGGTAGCAAAAAGGCTGAACTTTTCAGTTGAGGTAGCGACCATAAAGGGTGTACTCCGGATCTAAATCTTGGTGGCAAGAAGATGACTTGAGCGTTAAAAGTTGAACGCTCAATTAATAGCTAGGAAGCTATGGCTATCGGCTAAAACGTAATCCCTAAAAATATCGGTGCTGGCGTACGGCTTAGAATCGCCCCATATGAGTACAAAACTCTGCCAATCCCTGTAGGACCGTCATCGGCTATTTATCTAAGCGGCACACCCGCCCGCATCTCAGGGGTTAACTGACTTAGCAAAGGGTGTTTTAGTTAACTACAGGGAAATTGAAATAAGCCGTCTAAAGGCATAAACGTTAGCGATACTTGATAGGAAGTTACAGGGAGATAAATTCTCAACATACTTGGCAGTGCATGGACACGCCTAAATGAATGTCCATCGTAATCACGACAATTTCAAGGCGATCATCAAGTTGTAAACACAACTGATGCAGACAGCAGCTCATTTCTACATGAAACGACTCCGCTAGTCATCTAATGCTGAACAAGCTCACATCAAGCTACCACGGCATCCCAGACATCTTGTATCAACCCACACCATACCGATGACCTGCCACGATCTTCAACAGGTGGTGATTTTGCCCGCATTCACCGTCAAAATTTGCGTAGCCGCCAACCATTGTGCATCAAAGGATCCCAAGTGCGTGGTGGTAATCAGTGTCTGAAAGCGATCGCCGATGGCATCCAATAGCTGATTTTGGCGATTCAAATCCAGTTCGGCTAGCACATCATCCAACAGCAACAAAGGTGGTTCCCCCACTACCGATTCGATCAGCTGTAGTTCAGCCAACTTCAAGGCTAAAACTAGGGTGCGCTGCTGACCTTGCGAGCCGTACTGACGAGCCGGTGTGTGATTAATGGTGAATTCAATATCGTCGCGATGTGGCCCTACGAGCGTGGTGTGTTGATGCTGCTCCGCGATCGCGCGCTGCTGAATCTTGTCTAAAAAGGCCGCTTGAATGATGGCCGGATCGTCCACCTCCAGCGGGACATTGGGCGCATATTGCAGGATAAGTTGCTCAGTATCACCGCTAATCGCCCCATGCCAGTACTGGGCAAGGGGGGCGAGACGAGCAACCCCTCGCGATCGGCGACGAATCACCCGCGTCCCCAAAGCAGCCAGCTGGGCATCCCACAGCGCCAACTGAGTACGAGTAGCCGTGTTTGATGGCGTTTCCTGACGGAGCAGCGCATTACGCTGTTTTAAGGCCTGTTGGTACTGGCCCAGAATGTGGACATAAATAGGCTCTAACTGCATGAGTAGGGTATCCAGCCAGCGCCGCCGTTCACCTGGCCCCCCGCGAATTAAATCCAAATCCAAGCTAGAAAACTGCACGGCATTCAACGCACCGAGAAAATCGATCTGCCGCTTCAGCTTCTCCCCACTGCGAATCGCTGTCCGTCGTCCCCCATTACGCAAAATGAGTGCCATATCTAGGATGCTGACGGCTCGTTCCGCACTGGCGGTAACTTGAGCCCTCGGTTGCCCGTCTTGAATGAGATCGCGATCGCGGCTGGTGCGATGCGACTTCAGCGTAGCCAGTAGTTCAACCGCTTCCAAAAGGTTGGATTTGCCCTGCGCATTGTCCCCCAACAGAATGGTCTTGGGCGCTGTAAACTCAACCCGCTGCTCACTGTAATTGCGAAAGTGCTTCAGTTCTAGCGTCTTGAGATACATGAATGCGGCTCATCACCCAGTGCCATCCTCGCTACAGGGTAGGACACCATTGCGCTCTCTGAATGGGGAACTTTACAAGTCCAGGAGATTGGCAAAGGAGGAATACAGTCGCCAGTATTCAAGCTTTCCGCCTGACGCCTGACTTCTGACTCCTGGCTCCTGGCTCCTGACGCCTAATCCATCCAGGTAACTTCCCGCTTCAAGTGAATCCCCCGATATCTATTGCAAAAATCTGGCTAAAACCCGAATAACCGCTACGCTGAAGGGCAGTGCTTGCTTACGATACCCCGTATGGATACCCAAAGTACCCTTCAGTTGCCGACCTCTTTACGACGTCTTCTGTTAATCGTCGTTAGCCTCATCGTCAGTGCGGTGATGGTGAGCGCCCTCGTTGCGAGTTGGAAAGAGCCGCAAGTTGCCAGCCGTTTGGAGCTTTATCAAACGGATTTGCTCCTCCAAGCAAATGCCTGGGATGGCAGCGATTTGCCTGAGGAGCAGGTGACGCTGATACGCCAAAATCTGCTGGGCGATGAGCCCCTGAAGGATGCCCAAAAGGCTTATGAATCGGTGCGTGAAACCGCAGTGGCTACGCTAGAGGAAAATGCTGGTGTGGGTGCAGAGGATTCCCCAAGGCTGCAAACGGCACTAGAAGGGCAGGCGGAACTCCTGGATTTGTTAGACCTCCGTTTGGGTATTTTGCAAGCGGAACAGGACGATATCCCAGAAGCTCTGGATGCCTGGGCCAACGTACAGGCACGTCAGTCCGTTGGGGATAACTGGTGGCAAACAGCCGAGACCCTGCGCCGACTCTGGCAAGCAGATGAGATTGCTGAGAATAGTGAAGCGTTATTCATGTCTCAATTGCAGGGATGGTTTCGTACGCGGACGTTAGAGCACCTGTACGATCGCACCCAGGCTACGGAAAAACTGGCGCAGCTACAACAGGCGGAACAAGCGAACGCCGAGCGAACGATTTTTATCTTGGCCGTTGTCGCAGGCTTTCCGGCTGTCGGAGCCTTAGCTGGAGCGACGATTCTCCTGTTTCTGGGCCTGCAACGATTACTCAAAGGAACTGATTCGATCCTGGTACGCCATGCTGCCAACCCATGGGACACGCCCTGGACGGCGGAAACCATTTGGCTGGTTTTGGTGGGTGGGTTCTTTTTCACGGGACAACTGGTGATGCCAGTGTTGCTGGCTCCTTTGCGATCGCCCTTCATCGGTCTCGGGCTAAGGGGACAGGCGCTCTACGCACTCACGTATTACCTGCTCATGTCGGCGGGAACCATTGCGGTTCTCTTTTTTGCCATCCGGCCCTATCGCCCTTTACCCAAAGGCTGGTTTCAGTTCAAGGTTTGGGATAGGGCTTGGCTATGGGGCATTGGCGGCTATTTGGCCGCGCTCCCGCTGATGTTAGCGGTATCGGTGGTCAACCAGCAGCTTTGGCAAGGACAGGGCGGCAGTAATCCTCTGTTACAAACCGTTTTAGAAGCGAAAGATCCGGGCGCTTTGGTGGTGTTTTTTATCACAGCCGCGATCGCGGCCCCCCTGTTTGAAGAGTTGCTGTTTCGGGGTTTCTTACTGCCTTCCCTAACGCGCTATGTGCCTGTTTGGGGGGCGATTCTCCTCAGTAGCTTTATTTTTGGGATCGCCCACTTGAGCCTATCGGAAGTACTGCCCTTGACAGTGTTGGGCATGGTGTTAGGCGTTGTGTACACGCGATCGCGCAACCTCGTAGCGCCCATGCTGCTCCACAGTGCCTGGAATAGCATCACCATGTTGGGTCTCTTTCTTTTGGGTAGCAGTGCCAATTAAGTCTGCCTACGGAACGATCCAGGTATCAGCGTGCAGCGCAACCTTAAGAGATAGTCAGGTTGCACGCAAAACCTGACTCGCTACGCTATATCTGAACAGTCAGGTCATGCTGACGTTGAACTTTAATCGCAGGACTGACGCAATTGAGTCTGGTTACAGCTCCCTAAATCGACCCAACTCAGCTGCACCTGTCTGTCGTAAGCATCCTTTTACGACGCCGTAATTTCGAATTTCCCTAGGGAAATTCGTTCACCCACTGCTTCTGTCATGCCAGAACTGCCTCCCTTCCACAACCCGCCTCCCGAAGCAACTGACGTGGCTCCAGTTGGGGACACGTTACCCTCCCAGATGGATCTACGTGGCGAGCGTTCAGAGCGCTGGCAAGGGGCTCGGACCGTCATGGCGTGGTTACTGCGCTGGATGCTGTTGGGTGTTGGCGTCGGGGGTGCCTGGTGTTTCGGTGTGTTGCTGGCTCAATTTTTTCCCGCGTCAGCGCCCTCACCCCCCTTCCAAGAAATTGTGGTGCGGCGCACCCATCGCTTTGGGCAAAAGGTGCGTCGCCTCCCGGAGTGGTGGGCGGGTAATACCTATTCCCCGACAGGGGCCACGAGCATTCCACGCGTCCAGTCGGAGCCAACCCCCACGACTGCCGTGACGCGTCCCATTGTTCTGCCGGAAGAACAGCGAGAGCAAGTGACCGTTGAACTTGAAGCAATTCAGTCAGATCTGCAACAGATTCGCGATCGCACATCAGCTGTAGAAACTCAGTTAGGCATTACGGCCTCCGAACGACCCTTAGAAGAACGCCTGGCCGGTGTCGCTAATCGCCTAACGCCACCCACGGCGGCTCCTTCAACACCCTCGGAAGCAAACCCTGAAACCCCAATTGTTGCCACGTCCGCTCCCGATCCGTTGTTTCAGGTGGATGCCTATCGGGTCACCTTGCCGAGCGATGTGCTCTTTGCGCCGCCATCCGCCATCCTTGAGGTCAATGCCCAACCCTTGCTCGACAGTATTTTGCTGGATGTGGGGCGCTATCCCGGTGCCACCATTCTGGTGAGCAGCTACAGTGACGCCAGTCCTGAGGAGAGCACCCCGACTGACCTGTCCTATAAGCAAGCTCGTTCAGTTCAGCAGTATTTGTCCCAGCGTCTGGGCGACCAGAATTATCACTGGGTTGTCGTGGGCTATGGCAACTCAACGTTAGGTGCCGTCGGCACGACCCAGCTCAGCCGTCGCGTTAGCATCGCGATTGTTCCCTAAAACCGACTCTTTTCCTTTTCCATGCGCATTGTTTATTTTGGTACCCCTCAATTTGCCGTTCCCAGTCTGGAAGCCCTCCTGCAACATCCTGACTTTGATGTGCTCGCGGTCGTGACCCAACCCGATAAGCGACGGGGACGCGGGAATCAGGTCACCCCTTCCCCGGTGAAAGCAGCGGCGATCGCGGCCAAGGTTCCCGTTTGGCAACCGAAGCGCATTAAGAAAGATGCCCCGACTCTAGAGCATCTGGAATCGCTCCAGGCAGATGCTTTTGCCGTGGTTGCCTACGGTCAAATTTTGTCGGCCCAAATCTTGGCCATGCCGCGACTGGGCTGTATCAATTCTCACGGGTCAATTCTGCCGCAGTATCGAGGAGCGGCTCCCATTCAATGGAGCCTCTATCACGGTGAGCTGGAAACAGGCATTACCACCATGCAGATGGATGTGGGTATGGATACTGGCCCCATGCTGCTGAAAGCAGTTTGCCCCATCGGTTTGCTCGACCATGCCTGGGACATAGCTGCAAAGCTGGCAACCACGAGCGCCGAACTTTTGCCGCAAACCTTAAAGGCATTGGATGCAGGCGACGTGACCGCAATCCCCCAAGAGGATGCCGCCGCCACCTATGCGCCCCTCATTCAAAAAGAGGACTATGAGCTGGACTGGAGGAAACCCGCGATCGCCCTCCACAATCAGGTGCGAGGATTTTATCCCAACTGTTACACTCAGTTTCGCCAAAAGGATTTGAAAGTTGAAGCTACGATTCCTTTAGGCGAATCCTACTGGTCGCAGCTACCGGCAAACCGACAAGCCCTATCCACTGCGATCGCGGATATCTCTCTGGAAACGTCTCCGGGTACGGTCGTCAAGATCGTTAAAGGTGTTGGCCCCATTCTCCAAACGGGCGAAGGACTTCTCTTATTAGAACAGGTCAAACCCAGCGGCAAAAAAGCCCAATCCGGCTGGGACTTTGCCAATGGCAATCACATTGAAGTGGGTGAACGTTTAGGGATCTGCGTCTAAACAAAAAGTATCTTTGCAAGATGGTAGATGGGTGGATGAGTCGAGGGGTGGATGGGATGTTTTTTGGTGTAGTTCGCTTAAGGGATTGAAGTCATTGTGCGCGTTGGGACGCTGAATGTGGCGTTCGGAATGCGGAAGTGAAAAGACATCCAACTGCGTAGGGGGATAGTCAATTCAATGCTCTGCTAGGGGGCAAGAGTCATACCGATGCTTCCAGTCGAGGCTCCAGATTCTGCTCGATTACTCCATTACCCTTCCTCTAAGATTTGTAGCGTTGTTTTGCCGAACTGGGGACAAGTCCGAGTTTAGACGGACTCGACGGCTTGACGTTGCGTTTCGTCGCAATGCTGGACAGTCAGAGCATCGTCGGGAAACCTAGAGATAGGGGCTTGGGGGTATCATGATGGGCGCTATCGAGGGTGGGTTTGGACGGGCAAACGATCGCTTTCGCCAACGGGCCTATCAGCACTGGCATCAAGGACAGCGCCAGCGACAAATTTTGCGATCGCAAATTGGCTTTGTCGAAATGTCAGAATCGCGCCCGGCCCCCTGCATGGGTTGTGACAACTACCACGGCCATGCCTACGGCACTCAAAAGAATCAGCGTGTGGTGTTGATCTGTGCCATGCATCCCTATGGCTGGCAAGACACCTCACCCTGTCCCGATTGGCAAGCCCCCATAGAGGACTCATTACCGCCACTGTGGTCAGCCTAGGGCGCGTCATCAATTAAATCCGAAAGCCTTTCGGTATCAGCATTGCCGCGCCCGCTTTGTCAAACTAGCTAGGGGCTGAGCCGCTTTCAGCATGAGGATTCAGGCTCTAAATGATGACAGCCCCTAGAGGCTTGAGGTCAGGCTCAGCGTCCTGCGATGGGTGGCTGTACCGTACGCTGTAGCAGACTAAGGCTGATCTCAGCCGTTAAGGCTAAGGCCGCCACAGGAATGGCCCCAACCAGTAGGATGGCGGGGTCATAGGCAGCAAAGCCCAACACAACAAAGTCACCCAAGCCGCCCGCCCCCACAAAAGCTGCCAGGGTAGCGCTGGCAATGACCTCCACGGCAGCGGTTTTGATTCCGGCAATAATCACGGGTAACGCCAAAGGAATCTCAACCCGCTGCAAAATTTCCCTCGCTGGCATGCCTAACCCCGTTGCGGCTTCGCGAATTGCCGGATCAATCGTGCGAAAGGCTACGTCAGTACTAATGAGAATCGGCGGCATGGCCAGTATGGTTAGCGCCACAGCGGCAGACTGAAAGCTCAGCCCCAACACGGGAATCGCCAAAAACAAAATTGCTAGACTCGGAATCACTCGCAAAGCATTGAAACCATTCATCACAATCATTGAAACGGTTCGAGAACGAGCACTCCAGAGCCCTAGTGGTAAACCGCTCAGGATGCCAATCAGTAAAGGCACCGCCACCAGTAGTAGGTGCTGCTGAAAGGCACCGACAAAGCGATCGCTATTACTCAAAGCGTAAGTCAAGGCTTGTTGAAACATGGGCGATCGGCTCTTAGCTCACCCCACCCAAAGTTGACCCAAGCGAATAGGTTGATACACGACACCTCAGACAGGGATTGATAGGCTTCAATCCTATCCAACTCCCAGGCTTCTGCTTCAGAAAAACCGCCAATTGCCAAATCAACTGTGGTTTATTTCCTTGTTAGGCATAGCCAATACTACCGTTTTTCTTCGGTTCAAGAATAATCTGAGACACAGCCTATTGCCCATGAGCCGTCAGACTAAAGGCTGCCTCTCCTCATGTAAGGATGGGTACTCTTAAGCAAGTAAGCCTCGACGATAAGAAACATCCTATCTACTGATACGATCGTCGGTTGTGCTCTGATATTTTCATTCATCTGCTAAATCCATGCGGCTAAAATCCCTAGTCAGACCCTTTAGAGCCCGCCTTTCCAAACACATCGCCCTGTGGGTTTTCAGCAGTATTTTGCTCATCGAAGCGATCATTGTTATCCCAACTCTTTACAAGCAAGAACGCAAGGCTTTAAAGCAGTTAGAGGATAATGGCCTTGCTGTCTTATCAGCCTGGAAGAGTTTAGTCACAGCTGATATCAGCTCAGCAAATTTAGACTTTATTCAAAGCAATATAACGTTCCCTGAATGGGTTAAAGGGGCTCGGATTTATCATGCTAATGGAAAAATTATTACTCAGTATGGAGAAATTCCAGGATTACGTTTTATTGATGCCCAAGCTGTCCCCATCCTCCGAAAACGGAGCCGCGATTCCTGCTGCTACGATGTGGCCTGGTCATCACAAGCTTCAGGTAGCGAATACACGTTGATTGCCAGATTAGATGTATCAGATATAAACACGGCTTTGGCGATACAATTCAACACTATTCTTCTGTTCATTCTGATCGTCTGTATATTTGTGACCAGTGCCACCATGGTTGCCCTAGGGCCAGCAGTGATTGAACCTATTCTGCGTCTGCGTGATGAGTTACTAAAAACCGCTGATAGAGTCCGCAATAACGACCAGAAACTGGCGGGTGTTTATTCCATATCAGCAGAACGCGACGATGAGCTCGGCGAAGTGATGGATGCTTTCAACACAATGCTGCATCAAGTTTCCCACAGTATTACGCAACTCAAAGATAACGAAATCCACGTACTAGAAGAAAAGAAGTATGAGCTCGCCAAAGCTAGAGACGAAGCCCTGGCAGCAGCACAAGCCAAAAGTGATTTTCTGGCCATGATGAGTCATGAAATTCGAACGCCAATGAACGGCGTGATTGGTATGACCAGCCTATTGCTAAATACCGCTTTAACTGCGAAGCAACGCGATTTTGTTGAAACTATTCGTCATTGCGGTGATTCTTTACTGACGATTATCAATGACATTCTTGACTTTTCAAAAATTGAGTCAGGACAATTTGAGCTAGAAGAGTATCCATTTGAACTCAGATCGTGCCTTGAAGAGTCGTTGGAAATATTTGCCAAAGCGGCTTCTGATAAAGGTTTAGAGTTAGCCTGTTATATTGAACCCACCTGCCCTGATCGCTTTTTAGGAGACATTACTCGACTGCGGCAGATTTTAGTTAATTTGGTCAGTAATGCCATTAAATTTACATCTCAAGGAGAAGTCATTGTTACGGTTGACAGTCAATCTGTCAGCTCACACCTCAATGATCGTCAACAGATAAAACTGACAGTTGACGTAGCTGATACAGGTATTGGGATTCCTAAAGAAAAACGCGATCGCCTATTCAAAGCCTTTAGTCAAGTTGATTCATCAGTAACTCGCAAATATGGCGGTACTGGATTAGGACTCGTGATTAGCAAACAGCTAAGTGAAATGATGGGTGGCACCTTGTCTGTCACTAGCGAAGTTGGCAAAGGTTCCTGCTTTTCTTTTTCGATTTTGCTAGAACCCCTTGATGCATTAGAGCCCACCCACTCACCGGCTGAAAAAATAGAGCTGATCAACAAACGCGTTCTCATTGTTGATGATAATGCGACCAATCGGAAAATTTTGAGCTTGCAGGTACAGTCCTGGGGCATGATATCCACGACGGCTAATTCAGCGTCCCAAGCATTGGAGCTGATCACACAAACGCAGGAATTACAGTTTGATTGCGCTATTTTAGACATGCAAATGCCTGCAATTGATGGGGTTTCCTGCGCTAAGGATATTCGCCGCCATCCCCAAGGAAAAACACTGCCCCTGATTATGCTCAGCTCGATTGGGCAGTTGAACTTAACGCCAGAAGATTCACAGGCTATTGGGTTTGAAGCACTTCTCAATAAACCCATTAAATATCGTCAGCTCTATAGAATTCTGGTGGATTGCTTAGCCGAACGTCCCATCAAAGTTAGACAACTGGCACAATCACCAACAGCCCTCTTAAAGACTCAACTGGGGCAGCAGTATCCCCTCAGGATTTTGGTTGCTGAAGATAATCCGGTCAATCAAAAGCTGATTACGGCATGGCTCACTAAAATTGGCTACCAGCCTGATGTCGTTGGGAATGGCTATGAAGCAATTGATGCCTTGCGGCGGCAGCTTTACGATGTCATTTTGATGGACATTCAGATGCCAGAAATGGACGGTGTCACCGCAACACAAAAGATTTGTCAGCAGTGGAGTGTCACTGAACGGCCCTACATTGTGGCGCTTACGGCTAGTGCAATGGAAAACGATCGCGAGCGCTTTTTGGCAGCTGGCATGAATAATTATGTGAGTAAACCGATCCGCTTAGAAAAACTCGTTGCGATTCTCAAGCAAGTTCCTCCCTTGAATCCGGCAAAGTCAACTCAGTCACCATCGTTCGACCTAGTAGCCGAGGCAAATCGGATCGAACAAACAGCGGGGAAGGCGAGCGCTGATCCTGATTCCTCTCGTCTCGATGCTGGGCATCAGGTTCTTGGGGAACCCTCCAGTGAGGCCGAGGTGTTAGATCGCCATCTTTTAGAAGAATACTTAGAACCCCTGGGAGGGATTGGCTCGGAAACCATAGCGACCCTGAAAGAAATTTTCCTCTCGGAATCAGAGCAGTTGGTCGCCGACATTATTGCGGCGATCGCAACCCAAGACTCAGCTCAGCTACAGCTTCAAGCTCACTCGCTCAAGTCGAGTAGCGCACTACTAGGAGCCGTCATATTACCCCAACTCTGTTTCGAGTTGGAAATGGCAGGACGTGAAGAAGTCACTGTTGCGATGGCAAAGGGTGAACAGCTTAAACAGGAACTCGAACGTTTCCAGCAAGCGCTCATAGCGATTTGAGCCCAATTCTCTCAACTTGGACTACACATCCAACATATTGATATCGATTCCCCCAACCCCCTTCAAGAAAAAGGGGCATGCCAATTCAGTCGGTGAAGAGCCCCTTTTTATAAGGGGGCGGCGACAGCGGGGGATTCTCGATCGATAGCTCTAACAATGAGAAAGGGTAACTCTGCCTATGCCTTCAGACTAACCGCAGTCCCTGGATAGGGTTGGGCCAGTCATTGTGGGGCACACGGACGCCTCGGCTCCCTCGCTCTTTACTCTCTTACCTCAACTGTCGTTCTATCAGGAAGAGACAGCGTTTTCCGGTGTAAACCGTTGGCGAATGAGCTCAAAAATTGCGCGCATTCCCATCGCCTCACCCCCCTCCGGACGACCGGGTAGGCTTCGCAAATTCCAGGCCATCACGTCAATATGAATCCAATCAATCGTCGGTTTCACAAACTCCTGTAAAAACAGGGCGGCCGTAATTGCCCCACCATAGGAACCACTGGAAATATTCGAGAGATCGGCCACCTTACTCTTGAGTAAGTCACGATAGGGGGAATGCAAGGGTAAGTTCCAAAGGGGATCGCTGCTAGCTGCCATCGCGTCTTCTAGTGCCGGTATCATGTCGGGCTGATTGCAGAAGAAAGCGGGGAGTTCCGTCCCTAAAGCAACCCGTGCAGCTCCGGTTAACGTGGCAAAATCGACGAGGAGTTCCGGCTGATCGCTAGAGGCTTCCCACAAAGCATCTGCCAATACTAAGCGACCTTCGGCATCCGTATTACCCACTTCTACAGTCATTCCCTGACGGGTTGGAATCACATCCAGAGGACGCATGGCATTCCCCGCGATACTGTTTTCCACCGCAGGAATGAGCACGCGGAGGTACACAGGCAGCTGTAGCTTCATAATCAGGGTGGCCACCCCCAGGACGTGAGCGGCTCCGCCCATATCCTTTTTCATCATTAGCATCCCTTTAGCGGGTTTGATATCCAGCCCGCCCGAATCAAAGCAGACGCCCTTGCCGACCAAGGTTACTTTAGGCGCATCGACATCGCCCCAACGTAAATCCAGCAGTCGCGGAGCTGATTCACTGGCCTTTCCAACGGCGTAGATCATGGGATAATTTTCTGCTTCTAACGCCTCCCCTTTGATAACAGTAAGATCGGCATCGTAGGTCACGGCCATGGTTTGGGCGGCCTCTTCCAGGTTATCTGGCCCCATGTCATTGGCTGGCGTGTTAATCAAATCGCGGGCTAAAAAGGTGGCTTCCAGCACGGCATCAATGTAGGCAGCATTCGCATTTTGGGGGATAACCAGTTCGGCAAGGCTACTGTTTGAGTCTTGTTTGTAGCGGGTGAAGCGGTATTGTCCTAGCTTCCAACCGAGGGTCAGGGCCGTTGCTTCGGCTGGCGTCAACTCATTGGCGAGAAAGTACTGATTGACCGGCAGAGTTTGGGAAAGCAAGCCCAGCACCCAGATATCTAAAGTGTCGGGTCGTCCGATGAGAACTTGGGCAATACCGTAGTCTGTATCTGGCAGAATGCAAAAGGTTCCTGGGTCTGCCTTAAAGCCCATTGCCTCAATCCACACTTTGGCTGAGGCAAACTGTTGCTTGAGTTCATAAGGCGTGACGAGGTGGATAGCAATTGGCGACGAAGATGACATAGATGATGAGCTCAAATCAGCAACGGAACAGACTGAATCAGTCGGTTGGGACTGCAAAATGGTGCAGCCAACCCAAAAGGCATGGGTTTTCAAGCATAGCCGTCGTTCATTTTGTCAGGCAAGACGGCGAGCCCTTGAGCGGTACTTCAAGCAGCCGCGTACGACTTGGCATCCCAGCCTGGATCGCTAAAACGAAGCCCTCAAGCTAAGGAATTGGATAGCCTAGTAACGACCCTACCTCGTGACGTGGACAGTGTAGCGCTGTTTATTGCAGGGCGACCCATCTCTAGGAGCGCTGGGCTACACTGGGTCGCGCACGGGCTAAATCGCGCGTTTGCCAATAACGGCAAACGGCATAAGCAAGGGTACCCACGCCCGTAGCGATCGCGGCTTCATTAGCTTGAAACCGGGGATGATGCAGCGGATAGTTGGTTTGATCCGCGTAGCCAATGCCCAAGCGAAACATGCTCCCCGGTGCATGTTCCAAGAAGACGGAGAAATCTTCAGCCCCTAGGGACGGTTCATCAATTCGATGCACGTGGGCATCGCCACAAATGGCCTTAGCACAGGACTCTACCAGTTGGGTCAAGGCTGGGTCATTCATAACTGAAGGAACACCCGCATGGTAACGAATGTCGTACTTAGCACCATAGGGCTGGCACACACCCGCGACAACGTCTTCGATCCAGGCGGGGAGTTCTTGACGGGTATCAGGATGGAGCGATCGTACAGTGCCGGTCAGTTTGACATGATCAGCAATCACATTCGGGGCGCGTCCCCCGTGAATCTGGCCAATCGTCAATACAACCGGACGGAGGGGATTGTGAGTGCGGCTGATGGCCTGTTGCAAGGTCGTAATCACTTGAGACGCAATCCAAATTGCATCAACCGCTTCATGGGGACGCGCCCCATGCCCTGATTCCCCGACGATGTTGATTTCTAAATCGTCTGCAGCAGCGGTCAAGGCACCATAGCGAATGCCAATATCCCCACCCAGAATCGAAGGATACACATGCACGCCGAGGGCGGCTTCCACGTCCTGCATCACATCATCGGCAATCATCCAGCGCGCCCCCTGTGCCGTTTCTTCCGCAGGCTGAAAAATAAACCGAATCGTCCCCGGCAAAATCACCTCAAGTTCGGCCAATACCATGGCGACCCCAAGTCCAATGGTGGTGTGAACATCGTGCCCGCAGGCATGCATCACCCCCAATTTTTGCGATACAAATTCCAAATCTGCTTGCTCAGCAATGGGGAGGGCATCCATGTCTGTCCGCAGGGCCAAAATTCCGGCATGCTCGCCCTGCCCTGGCCAGTCAGCTACAACGCCTGTTTTACCCACCAGTTCCTGCACTTTGAAGCCACAGGACGATAGCACACCAGCGACATAGGCAGCCGTTTGATATTCCTGGCCGCTTAATTCTGGATGGCTGTGGATATGGCGACGAATTTCAATAAGGCGGGGGGTTAGACGCTGAGTAATGGTCCGAATTCGATCAAGCATGAACACGCAAAGGTAGGAGCAGTCTTTCTATCTTAGAGAGTTCTTTAGTCTTAAAAATTCAACTCCCCGCTTTTGGAATGGGGAATGCGGCGGGCGGAACTGAGTGGTCTGGCCGCCAAACCTAGCTTCCTAGTTCCCTATGCTGGGCCACTGCTGCTGACTCCACTGCCCTTCCGAAATGAGAACACCGCCATAGCTCACCACTCGACTAGCCTGCATAACGTACATCCAGGCCGCTCCTAAGGGTTGCTGATCCATCGTAAAAACAGGACGCCACTGCCGAATGTAAAGATTCTCAACTTCTGGCAGAGCAGCATCGTAGTCTTCAAATTCATCCATTTGAGCCAGCTTGCTGTCATCCCGAAAGTGTAGGAGAGTACCCGTTACCCAGCGATCGCCCATGGTCAAGGCCGGATACCCTTGCGGGAGATGATACAAGCAGCCCCGCGTCAGACTTGGTGTCAGACTCACGACATAGGGCGCACAATATTCCTCATAGTAGGCTTCCCCTGGTTTCAACGTGCCATAGACGAAGACTGGCAGCATGGGTAAAGACTGGCATTGTTGCGGTTAACATCCCTCAGGAATCATCGCCGTTGGTAATTGCGTTAGGACTATTCATCAAGTCCATGATGCCTTCCGTCAGGAATTTAGGATCCATAAAGAGGACTTTAGAGTTATTGCTTTCCCCTAACTTTTGATTGGCTTCCACATATTGCTGAGCAATTAAAAATTTCAGAATCTCTTGAGCATCAGGTCGACCTTTCAGCGCATCAGCCAATAGATGAATGGAGTCCACAGTTCCCTGAGCACGTTTCACGCTAGCTTCTTGATCACCCGCCGCTTCCAATACGGTGGCCCGCCGCTTCAGTTCAGCCGCCTGCTGCTGCTGCATGGATTCCAGTACCGAGTCAGGGGGATTGATGCTTTGCACCTCGACCCGAGTGACCTTGACCCCCCAAGGTTCAGTCGCCTCATCGAGCTGATCCAGCAGCGCTTGGTTGAGTCCATCGCGGGAGGCAAAAGTTTGCTCTAGTTCCAGTTTGCCAATTTCCGATCGCAGGGTTGTAATCACCAACTCGCGAATTGCACCCTGGATATCTTCTACTTCGTAGTAGGTGCGTTCTAAGTCCAGAATCTTCCAGTACACGACGGCATCCACATCCAGGGCCACATTGTCGCGGGTAATCGCAGCTTGCGGCGGGACATCCAGCAGCCTTTCCCGCATACTTTCTTCCCAGACAATGGTGTCTAAGAAAGGCACCACAAAGTTAAGTCCTGGGCGGAGTTTGCGGTGATAGCGTCCGAGCCGCTCTACTAATGCTTGATTTCCTTGGTTGACAATACGTACCGAACCAACGGTGTAGCCAATAACGACGAGTGCCAGTATGGCGAAGATTGAAGGCCCCATGGGTGCACTTTCCTTGTCCAGGCGTCCAAATTTACCGTAAGTCTAATCCCTTTGGCTATGAATGGATAAGGAAGTTGCAATGGGGGGTCACTTTAGGCCTTTAGCCGAGAGCGGTTAGGAGACTTACCATCGTTACCATCCCGACCACTACCATCAACCCCGCAGGCATGAATTTACGAGTTTTAAACAACCGCCCCACAAAAACAATGACCAGCAAAGCAGCGACCGCGATCGCCAACCATGTGGCCCAACTCTGGGCTTGGGCCAAGCCAATACCCGCAATTACGAGCAGTGTTCCGGTAATGATGCCTGAGATAAGGGAAGCTTTACTGCCTGCCTGCTGAAAGCCAATAAAGCCGCCCACAATGGCGAGCACACCATAGACAAAGGTTGAAATTGTGGCGAATGCCATAGTTGCTGAGGGGTTAACAATGGGTACCGTCCAAAGCATAATCGAGCCTGGGATAAACCATTGAGCGAAAGACATGCCTTGTAATCAAGGGTAAAATCCGGACGGCTTACGGAACCTCACCTGTATTCAGACGCCCCGTTGCTGGCCCGAAGGTGACTGAATCACGGTGTCAGCTTTCGAGGAAACCGGGCCTTTTGGATGCCATCGGGGGTCTCTAATGATTGAGGGATGGGTTTGTGATTGAAGCTAGAGCCCTATTGCGCTTAGCTATGCCGCTGGCGCTTATTCAAGTTGCGGAGGGAACCGTCAATTTTCTCGATACTTTGATGATGGGCTGGCTCGGTACGTCAGCGCTGGCGGCCGGGGGGCTCGGCGCAATTATTTTTTGGACCTTTCTGTCTCTCTTCACCGGGCTCTTAGAGATGACGGGGGCTTTAGCCGCCGAAGCCTACGGAGCAGGCAATCCACAGCGCGTCAGCAGCATCAATTCGCAAGCGCTGTGGCTGAGTTTGGGCGTGTCCGTGCCGACTCTGATTTTGTTTTGGCACTTAGATCGGGTGCTTTTGTTCTTCGGGCAGGATCCTCAAATTGTGGCTCAGTGCATGACCTACCTGCGGGCCATTATGTGGGGACTACCGGCGGCATTAGGTATTTTCGTTTTCAAGGAAATGACAACCGCTTTGATGCAGCCTCGGCTATTGACGCTGTTGATGGTGGGCAGCATTCCTGCCAACTTTGTCCTGAATTACATTCTGATGTACGGTGTCGGCTGGCTACCGCCCTTAGGACTTGCCGGTATTGGCTGGAGCAGCACGATCGTTTTTTGGACACTCTTCGTTGTCACGATTATTTGTCTACAGCGACAGCCTGCTTTACAACCGTGGCAATTATTTAAAAATATTGGTCATTTTGAAAGGCCTGTTCTACAGGAGATTCTGTATTTGGGATGGCCCCTTTGTGTTGATTACGGGACTGAATTTGGGGCGTTGACAGTCGCCGCTCTCTTGATGGGAACCTGGGGCACTCAGTTTTTGGCAGCCCATCGGATCGTGATCACCACAACAGAAATTTTATTGATGTTTTCTTGGGGACTATCCTATGCTGCAGCCATGCTAACAGCCCATCAAATTGGGGCCAATAGACCTGATTTAGCGCGCCGGATTCTAACTGTGGGCATGGGGATGAATTGCGTTCTGGCAGCTATCCTGGCCGTTCCGCTGTGGCTATTTCCCCAACTGATTGTGGGGTTGTACATTGATCCCAGCGTAGTCACTAGTCAGGGCATCGTTGAGGGGGCGATCGCACTGTTAAAAATCGGCGTCATTTTTCAGGTCATCCAAGGATTTCGTCTGATGAGCTTAGGGACTTTGCAAGGTTTACGCGACACCTACTTCCTTGCTGGGGTAGATTTTCTAGCCCATTGGGTAGTGGGGCTGGGCATTGGCTATATTCTGGGGGAATATTGGCAGTTGCAAGGCATTGGTCTCTGGTGGGGGTTAACGATAGGACAGATCACCGCCGCAATCTTTCTGGGGGCGAGAGTGTATCAACTATTACGAAGAAAAATCAATCATTTGCCAGAGTCGAAATAACCTGGATGAAGACGACAAAACGGTAGTTTAAGGCAGGCAATATGGGTGATGCAAGCCGCCAGCAGTCAAGCGAAAATTAGATGCTAATTACACCCTCTTGAGTTTCGAGTGGGTGATGGCTTTCTTCTTCAAGCTAATACCCTTACAATTACCCGTTGTCGTGTCAGATTATCCACTCCATTATCTGTGAGGAATTTAGGGTCAAATGAACTCGCTTGGGCGTCACATTCTCGTTGAGTTTTATGGGTGTTCTGCTGAAATCCTCAACGATGTTCCTCGGATTGAAACCAGCATGTTAAAGGCTGCCAAAGAGTCTGGTGCAACTATTATTAATTCAGTTTTTCACCATTTTTCTCCCTTTGGCGTGTCGGGTGTAGTCGTCATTCAAGAAAGTCATTTAGCAATTCATACCTGGCCTGAATATCGTTACGCGGCAGTGGATTTATTCACCTGCGGCTATACCGTCAATCCCTGGACTTCCTATGAGATTTTGAAAGCCGCTTTTGAAGCTCACCATGGTTCGGCCGTTGAACTCAATCGGGGTCAGCTAGAGCTATTGGAAAAGTCAGAAATTGACTTGGGTGACTTACGTGATGAAGCGACACAGAAACTGGTCACACCGCGTCACAGTCGGAGTGTTTGGTTTACTGACCGGAATGAAAATATCGCCCTGTCTATTCGCCACAAGGGCGATCGCGTATTTTGGGAAAAATCGCCTTATCAAACGGTGGAAATTCTGGATACGTTTGAATACGGCAAGATGCTGACGGTAGACAGCATGGTCATGTGTTCGGAAAAGGACGAGAAGGCCTATCACGAAATGATCATTCACGTCCCCATGCTGAGTCAGCCGCAGGTCAAAGATGTGCTGGTTATTGGCGGCGGTGATGGTGGCAGCGTCCGTGAACTCCTCAAACATCCCCAGATCGAAGCGATTACCATGGTCGAGATTGATGAGGCGGTGGTTCGGGCTTCTCGTGAATTTTTGCCCTCCCTTTCCTCAGGACTCGATGATCCCAAACTCACGCTCATGATTGATGACGGCATTGAGTTTGTGAAACAAGCTGAGGCCGATTCCTATGATCTGATTGTGGTGGATTCCTCTGATCCCGTTGGGCCTTCGGAGGGACTCTTCAGTGAATCCTTTTATGAGGATGTTTACCGCTGTTTACGCCCCGATGGGTTGATGACGGCTCAGAGTGAATCGCCTCGCTTTAACCAAAATGCTTTTGTGGATTTAAACCGCTGCTTAAAGACAATTTTTGGTGCGGATAAAGTGCATTGTTATCTGGCTTTTATTCCCACCTATCCGACCGGAATGTGGAGTTTTTCCTACTGCTCCAAAGCAGGTCTGCACCCAGTAGCCAAACTGGATCGCGATCGCGCCGCCCAGTTTGCCGCGAAACAGAGCCTCCAGTATTACAACACTGACATGCATCAAGCCGCCTTTTGTTTGCCCACTTTTATTCGCACCCTGTTAGATGGCTGATCGCGCCGATATTATTCGCACCTTTGACCCCAGCGGTGTGGGCTTAGAAAACGGCAATTTTTGTGGCCTGCCCTTCGATTACGATACGGCTGGCATTGTGCTGTTTGGGGTGCCTTGGGAAGTGACCGTGTCCTATCACGCAGGGACCGCTGCTGGGCCTGCGGCAGTATTACAAGCATCGCCACAGCTCGATTTGTACGATTTCGACAATCCCGAAGGATGGCAGCAGGGCATCTTTATGCCCCCCCTACCCGAATGGATACAACAGCGAAATGATGACTTGCGCCCAGTCGCGGCGCAAGTCATTGCAGCCACGGAACAGGGGATTGCGATCGCTGAAGATGCAGCATTAGCTGCGGCCCTGGCAACGGTCAACGAAGCCGGTGAGGCCGTGAACCAATGGCTGTATGAGCAAGCTCGGTCGGCTCTGGCATTGGGAAAGCGCGTTGGTGCGATCGGCGGCGATCACAGTATTCCGTTGGGACTCATCAGAGCATTGGCCGAACCATATCCCGACTTTGGCATTCTGCACATTGATGCCCATGCGGATTTACGTGATGCCTACCAGGGCTTCCAGTATTCCCATGCGTCCATCATGACCAATGTAATAGCAACTCCGGCGGTGACTCGTCTGGTACAGGTGGGGATTCGCGATGTTTCCCACGGCGAAGTGGCGAAGATTCAGCAGTCGCAAGAACGGATCATCGCCCACTATGACGCGGCTCTAAAGCAACACCGCTACGGCGGCAAACCTTGGATTGCTCTCTGTCAGCACATCATTGAGCCTCTACCTCAGCAGGTTTACATCAGCTTTGATGTGGATGGCCTCGACCCGAAACTGTGTCCCCACACCGGCACTCCCGTTCCGGGTGGCCTGGAATTGGAGGAAACCTTTTGCCTCTTTCGCGAACTGGTGCACAGTGGACGCGAAATTATCGGGTTTGATGTATCGGAAGTAGGAGATGGTGAATGGGACGGTAATGTAGGTGCCCGCATTGTCTATAAGCTTTGTAATCTCATGGGGATGAATTAGGTGGGTATGGGCTTGAGTCGAGAGATGTGGGACATGAGAGAATCCAGGCGTCAGGAGCTAGGAGTTTTCTGCATTCCGCTCCGACTTCCGCATTCCAATTTCCTTTCCCCCAGGCCAAGACAAACCGACACAATGCCACGAATCAGGAATTTGTCGGCTAAAATGTGGGTGCTCCCAGGGTTGGCCGAGCGGATTAGGCAGCGAACTCATAATTCGCCTTAGGCGGGTTCGACTCCTGCACCCTGGATTAGCTGCACAAGGGATGTTTAAGACACCTGCGGTCAGTGCTTTTACAATGGCAGTAGCACCATGGGAAAGTTGCCATGTCTACTGAGCCAGCAATGGGGAAAATTCTCACCACACTGACAATTACGAATCGGGCCGACCAATCGGCTGCCACCCGAGGCTATATTCCCACCGATCAGGTGCGCTCCATCACGTTGGAAAATGTTCTTGTTGACACCGGTGCCACAACGCTCTGTTTGCCCTCAGAGGCGATTCAAAAACTTGGACTAGAACTGCTTAAAGAGGTTGATGTTGCAACGGCGACGGGATTGAGTAAAGCCCGTATCTTTCAAGATGCGCGCATTGCCCTGATGGAGCGTGAAGGAACTTTTGAGTGCCTGGAATTGCCGGGAGGACGGGATGCACTGTTAGGGGTGATTCCCTTGGAAGCTCTGGGTATTGAGCTGGATTTAAGGCATCAGAAGCTGAAGGTTCTGCCAGAGGAGTCTGTGGATACTTACCTCACTATTCTGTAAGCCCTCCTCCTCAGAAAAGTGTCATGCTGGTAGAAGACGCGGCATGCTGCGTCTTTTCGATAATGTGACCCCGCCTCCCTGATTTAAGATGCTGCCTTTTCTCAATCGATTCTTCAAGCGCCGTCCTGAGAACGTGCTTGCCAACGTTGAAATCTACACCTGGCAAACGTGCCCCTACTGCATCCGCGCCAAGATGCTGTTGAAGTGGAAAGGGGTCAACTTCACTGAGTACAAAATTGATGGTGACGGTGGCGCAAGAGTCCGCATGGCCGATCGCGCCAATGGTCGCCGGAGTGTACCGCAAATTTTCATCAACGATCAGCACATCGGTGGCTGTGATGATTTGTATGCGCTGGATCGCCAAGATCGCCTTGACCCGCTCCTCAGTGAAGCCGCGCCAGCTTCCTAAGTCCTTAAACCGGATCGTCCTCCCAGACGAATCGCCCCTCGTGGCGGAGGGCGATTACGATGCCAATGGCATATTTCACCAGGGTTTCCCCCACTAGGAGTGACACAATTTCAAATGTGGGCAGAACGCCAGCAAAGGCAACCAAGGTAAAGAGCAGCGTATCCAAAGGAATTGAGACGGCATTACTCCCCGCAACGCGGGTGAGCCAAGGGTAGCGTATGAGCTTTTGATAAATTTCTGTGTCCGCCGTTTCGGCCAGCACGATCGCCAGAAAACTCGCCCCAATAACCCGAATCGGCACCCCTAGCAAGCCACTCATCAAAATATTGGCAAAAGCGGCGATCGCGATCGTTAGATAGACCCACTTGCGTCCAGCGCCATGCAGCTTATCGCGTTGAGTAAACGTCACCCCAAAAATAAAAGTCCCTACCGCTACCTGACCAAAAATCGGCAAGGGAATAAACCAATCAGCGGTGAAATTAGCCCCTAGCGTCGCAAGCACGTAAATTAGGGCGTGGATGAGATACTTCAATTCCATCGAAGGACGATTCTTGTCGGTCAGCGTTGTGGTTATCCTAATCCTTATTGAGGACGCCGTCGGCAAATCCCTAACAAGTTCACCCTAACCCGCCTTGCCGATCAATTATCGAAGCTAACCCCTCAATTTATGGGCAGTAGGTTCACGACGCTGGCACAATTTGCGTCCCATCCCTACACAACTGCTGTAATACTGCTGTAATAGTTTGATCGCGTAGGTATGGCTGTCTTTTATGATGGTCGCAGGATAAAGGTTATCACTATGATCGTTTGCCCCAACTGTAATCACCAGAATCCTGATGGTGCAGTACAGTGCGAAGCCTGTTATACCCCCCTTCCCACCCTAGCGAGTTGCCCTAGTTGTGGTGCATCGGTGCAATCTGATGCCAGTTTCTGCGGTCAATGTGGATTTGACCTGAGGGCTGTCCAAACCTCCCCAGCTGCCGTACCGGATGAAGGACTGCTTACCGAAGAAAATTTAGTGTCCCCCTCGGCAAAACCGGATGCGAGTTCGGCTAGTCAAAATACCGTCGATATTCCTGACTTGCTCCCACCGGATCCACTCGTGGTGCCCGAACTTGTTTCCTCTGAGGTACCCGTGCCATCCTCCAATCTGATACCGTCAACGACAGCCCCCCCCGAGGCCGAGGGCAGTTCGGTTCCCTCCCTCCAAATGTCTGAACCCTCTACGCCTGTTAGTACAACAGCGCCGCCGCCGGAGGCATCCACAAGCGCAACTCAGATTCAGGTCAATCAGTTTAAACTCTTTCATACCCAGACCAACACCCCCATTGAGCTTCCACCACAGCTCACCCTCATTCACTTGGGCAAACCCAATGAGCGGGTACCGCCTACCATTGATGTTTCTGGGTTTCCCAATTCTGAGATTGTGTCTCGCATTCATGCGAATATTCGCGTTGAGGGCGATATCTATTACGTTGAAGATGTGGGTAGTTCCAATGGCACGTATATTAACAACATGCCTTTAGCACCTGGCAATCGCCACCGTTTACGGCCCGGCGATAGGATTGCATTAGGCAAAGGCGATAAAGTAACTTTTATCTTCCAATCCGCCTAAGTGTTTTACCCTTAAGCAAGCTTTTGATCGGGTCGAAACTTTAATTGATATCCCTTTATGGGTTGAGTGATGTGATTACCCTATCCTTGTTACATCCCCTGAATAAGACGCCAGTGCAGCATTGGACGTTTGAGGAGGAGTCAGTTATTCGCATTGGTCGTTCTACAGAGAATGATGTGGTGCTCTACAGCGCAGTGGTTTCTAGGCACCACGTCGAGTTGCGCAAAACCGGCTCTAGCTGGGAGATTGTGAACATGGGAACCAACGGTACCTATTTGGAAGGGAAGCGCGTGTCGCAAGTCGCGGCTCACGACGGCACAATCATTCGTCTGGCTCGCTCTGGCCCCAATATTCAAATTAATCTAGGTCAAGAGGGAAGCGCGGCGGTTCAAGCTTTGTTGCGGCTACGGGCCGATGCGGTCAACCCCAATAAGGATGTTTCAGTTGCGTCGCCAACGGCTCAGCCTGAGGTGGATGGGGAAAAGAAAACAGCCATTCATGCAGGGGAAGAAACGGTCACCCCCCAAAACGAACAGGTGCCTGAGGCCGATGACACACCGACTTCTGGCAGTTCTGCCTCATGATGATTGAGAGCCATCTGGAAAGGATATCGGACATTCATTAGGCCATGGCATTTGGCGACCAGATTTATGCAATGCGGGAAGTCGCGGGCGTTCCAGGGGTTTACGAACACCATGGGATTGACTGCGGCGATCGCACGGTTATCCATTACCAAAAGAAAGATATTGCGACTGTTTCGCGCACGCCCATGGATACCTTTGCCCGTGGTGGCCGGGTTTTTGTGAAGCATCAGCCCACGGCTTTCCTACCCCCTATCGTGGTGCAGCGGGCCGAAGGACGGCTAGGTGAGCAACGCTATGACTTACTGACCAACAACTGCGAGCACTTTGCCACTTGGTGCAAAACAGGTCGTCAGGATAGTGAACAACTGGCTGGCTTTGGCCTCCGTCTGGATCGCTGGAAATTGCCTGAACTCCGTGCGCTGATCGAAGGCACCGCGCGCGATCGCTCCCCGGCTGAAGCCATAGCCCTCTTCCACCAAGCCTTGGCCGATATTGCCGCTGCTCACCAAACCCTGAAGCAGCAGTACGACCAAGCAAAGCAGAATATGGATACCTGGCAGCAAGTGGCGACAGCGGCCTTGCAGCGTAACCGTGAAGACTTAGCCAAAGCGGCCTTACATCGCAAAGTCGCGGCTAAAAAGAAGGCCGATGGCTTGACCCAACAACTAGGCGAACTGGTTGATGTCCAATTGACGTTGGAGCGCAATCGTCGTTTTTCGCGTGATCGACTGAACTGAGTAGAAAGCTAGATAATTCACTGCCATCGCATTTTGAAGGCCCCAAAAGTCACTAATGGCCAACTCAGGGAACTAATGACCTGAGGACACACAATGCTATCGGGCTTGTCAGAGCGCTACCACGCAGCCTACCAAGGACGCAAAGCTACGGTAATTGCAGCACCTAAAGGTATTTTCGGCCCTGGTAAAACCATAGACGAGGAGAACGCTGAAACTCAAAATTCCGAACTCAGAATTCCGAATTCAAAACTTCCTTCCCTTCTCTATCGCCCGACAAGTGGCCAGTTTTCACGTAAATCAGACATCCCTCCTCACTAAAAGGTGTATGCACACTACCCGGTGGATTTCTTAGCCAGGTGCCCTTAGGATAAATCCCTTGCTCATCCGCAAAGGTGCCTTCGAGAACGAATATTTCCTCACCACCCCAGTGCCTATGTGGCTGAAAGCGAGTGCCTGGAGCCCACTTCACGAGTGCGACCTGCTCCGTCCCGTACGCATGTAGCGGCAAAACCTGTAAGCCTGGAACCAGACCTGGAGCCCAATTAGCTACCTGGGTATCAATCACAACCTGCTGCTGATCCTGGGGATCCATTTGCCACAGCTTAACCAGAATGGTTGCGCCATCTTTGCTGTAGGGCGTGTGACTAGAGCCGACGGGGTTACGGACATAGGTGCCAGGGCCAAAATCCCCTTGCTCATCTGAGAAGACACCCTCCAGAACAAAATACTCTTCGCCGCCCCCATGGGTATGGGCTGAGAAGTCACTCCCAGGGGCATAGCGAACAATGGATGTAGCTCGTGCCACTTCTTCGCCATTCCGCTCAATCATCCGCCGCTGCACACCTGACATAGGGGAATCGACCCAGAGCAGATCGGTGGTAGACACCACGACCCGTTCCGCCAAATCAGCATGAATTTTCATAATTACTCTCGGCAAGTCTTCACAGCGCATCGGAGGAGTCGTACAGACAGAATCCCCCAACTTATCAACGTTCCTTCAGCAAACAGGTTCGCTCAAACAGGCTTACAATCAAGCTGCCTATTAAGAGGCCAGCAATCAGATTCAGGCTGAACCTGCATCTCCCCATGGACAAAGAGTCTTGTGCTGTTGCAATGGCTCGATTATCTACCTACTAGATGGTAGATGTCAAGCTTATGTATGACCATCATTGGGAAAGTGATGTGACCGTTCAATAAGCATGAATCTCGCCATAGTACTCATCAGTCAAAGTTGCTCAGTATCTAGTTGTATTGATTTAGTCCAGCCATGACGCCACCGTCAACATCCCAAATGGCTCCGGTGATCCAAGCCGCCTTATCCGAAAGCAGGCATGAGCTTTTGGCCCACGAATGCTTGAGACATGATGACCTCCTTGATATGGAAATGGAATAGAAAATCAACGACCTTCTAGTAGGTAGTTGATTGGTCAAAAGAAATCACGCTTGGGAAAATTTAGTTTCCAGGAGGGGATACACCAATTCTTCAAAGGCGCTGTCACTGTTCGGTGTGGAGCGAGCCAGTAACTGAGCCCCTTGAAGCATGGCAATCAGCCCTTTTGCTTCCTGTACAACGGAGGGTTGACAGTGCCAAAGTTGAGCATCGCAGCCCTGTGTCAACAAGTTTGCTAGCCAGGCTTCAGTTTCACGAAAGAAAGCTTGAATCTCATCCTGAATCGACTGGGGCAACACGGCAAAATCAGCTGCCAGCATGGCACATAAACAAATTTGATCCCGTTCGAGGCCGCTGCGGTAGAGATTGGCAAATTGGACTAGCTGCTGGTCAAGCGGGATATCCGATCGCGTAATCAGTTGGCACGCGCGTGCCATGCCTTCCCGATATTGCTTTACCAGTTCACGAACCAACTCATCCTTAGATGGAAAGTGATAATGAATGCTGGCCTTGCGAATGCCCACTTGCTTCGCAATATCGGCGTAACTGAAAGCGCTATAGCCCCGGTTACGCACCATATCTTGAGCAACATCCAGTATGTGTTGAGCTGTGTTCTTTTCCATATCTGAAGCCTCTACCATTTAGTAGGTAGACGTCAAGCATTGTTCTTCATCTTTTTACTCTTGATGGGACGGTGGCTGCTAGAAACCCGGCTGCAAGAAGTCGCGAAATATTAGCGGGGATCCAGATGCACACGCCTAGGGCGCGTCATCAATTAAACTCGAAAGCCTTTTGGTATAAGCATTGCCGCGCCCGCTTGGTAAAACTAGCTAGGGGCTGAACCGCTTTTAGCATGAGGATTCAGGCTCTCAATGATGACAGCCCCTAGGCTCATCACCTTGGGATAACATCTGCCTCCCGTCTTTCCAGTCAAGCAAGACTCTTTCCTCAAGAGAAAGCAATGTAGGATAGATGGCGAGGGAAAGTAGAGGTGTGAAATGTTTTTGGATGAGTTGACACCAGTCCTGCAAGAGTTGACACGTCAGCCTGTGGCCTTTTTAGGGGGATTTGTATCAGGCGTGTTACGCCTGGATCTGGGTGAAGACCCTGTTAAGAGCTGGCTAGAAAACCAAAATATCAGCGTGCCAGGAGAAAGTGACAGCAATGGTGGCCCTGGCTCTAATGATGGCCCCCAAAAAATTTCGATTGACTAATCACTAACGATATAGCCGTCAACTGTTCCATTAGAACAAGACAGCCAGCCATTGGAGTATTCACTGAGTATCGGGAGAATCAGTCAGTAGCCTGACGGCAATCGCTAGGGTCATCGTGATGATCAGGCGACTAGCGATTTTTAAGCCATTAACTGTAATTGAGCTAGCCATGTTCGTAGCTGTAATCGCTTAGAGGCGAGCGCCAAGGGTTTATTGGAATCCGTCGATTTGGCTAGTAGCCTTAGTGCCTGTCGGTAATCGGCGATCGCCGCATTCCACTCACCCACCAGGTGATAAGTGCGGCCTCGCTCAGCATAAATTTCACCCGTCAGTTGATGAAAGACAAGGGTTTCATCCAGGGCTTCCAGAGCATCGGCATAGTAACCCAGCTCTCGCAGCGTTACCGCTCGATTGATCCGAGCTTGCGCATGGAAAGGATCCAAATCGATAGCTTGATCGTAGTCCCGCAACGCCATCTCTAAGTCACCTTGCGCCGCGTGATAATTCGCTCGATTGTTGTAGGCACCGGCTAACTCTGGATTCAGGGCAATGGCTCGGTTTAAATCCTTGAGGGCTCGACTGGGCTGACCGCTCCAAAAGTAAATCAGACCTCGGTTACTGTAATCTGCGGCACTGTCTGGATGGCAACTAATTAAGCAGCTCAGCATGGCGATCGCGTGACGATAATCGCGTCGTTTAACAGCCTGCATTACCTGCTGCCGAACTTGCGTAGCCGATGTGTAGTAGGTGGCCAAATGTAATGCCCGTGTCGACGGCCGCTGAGTGGGCGATCGCCATCCGCGCTCTACACTGTCTGGCTGATTCGATTCAGGGTAGGGGTAGCGGCCCATGCCATGTCCTCCGAGGGCATTAAGGGATTGCGATACACACCTGGGCTAGATATCAGCCTCCTGAAATTTCTCAAGCAAACAAGCCAAGTCAAATGCACTGAAGCACGTAGTCAAGAAAACGAGGCGATCCTATCCCTGGGCATATTTACACCTGCGACCGACGAAACCAACCGAGGAAACCCGTAGCCGTACCAAGAGATTTCCAGATCACTCTCAATTCATCAGGTTTTATACGCAGAGCTGCTACAGTCAACCGCAGCTGTTAGCAATAAAATTAAGTCTAAACAACCCTATTCGCGAATAACTTCATTATTTGCTTGAATTGATGTTGCCAAAGTTCATGATTGGTGACTTTGGTTCATGGCCTGTCATTCATGAAGTCTTATCCATAGGCATCGAAGACCTGATATGGATGACGACTACAGTCCCGCGATCGCTGCGGTAATCACCAAGAGACCGCAATCAACTACGAATGACGTTCATATAACTAAAATTGAGTTTTGCAAATAAGCCTTCTGCTCCTGTAATTGAACCCGATAACTTCGTAGTGATAGGATTCTTGGCCTAGCCAATTTTCTCGCCCTAAATAGGAACGTTATGAGTGTGCCAACAGCTCTTCTTCAAAACACCGACCTCACGAACGAAGACTATCTGGTCGTCGGTGTCGCGGCCTGCTATCGATTAGATGAAGGAGAATTGATTCCGCTGCAAGTGTTAGAGCCCATTCCCTCGGCTTATCTGGAATCTGTGCTTCAAGGCATTCCCACTTCTTATCAGTGTGTTGTAGGTACAACGGTGGGCGCACTTTTGGCTATGGAGAAAGTGCCTTCCATTAGTGGAATTCAGAATATTCGGCGCTGCCAAAACTTTGAGGAACGAGCCATTGCGGCAGCCCGCACCTACAAGTCCCGTCCAGAGGCACAAACGCTGGTTAAATCTGGTGAAACACGGACGGATCTCAACCATTCCACTGAGAAGAAACGAGTCTTGAATTTCACGAATGTCGTGCGTGCTGATGACAATGTGCGTCAGCATCAGTACACCCATGAAGTGCTGTAGCTAGACTTCAAACTGCTTAAAGCACTGTCACAGCTAAGAGCCTCATTCTTAAGGCTTCCGGAAGTTCCCTAGGGAGTGCTGCGGGGATCAGTATCGTAGGCAGCGAAGATTATTGTTGAGTCTGCTATGACTGTTTCTCAAGATGCTTTTCTGCCTCCTCGGACGGGTGCGATCGCGCCGGAGTACCTGGAAGCCTATGCGGAAGCGGATGCCCAGGTGGGTAGTCCGAATCCTCGCTTCAAGCAGTCTTCAATCTATTCCAGCCGCTATTTAGCGGTGCGGACAGCACTGGTGGGGTTCGATCAGCTCAGCGATGCTGAACTGGATCTGAGGATCTTTTAATCAGGGTGTAACTTTGCATCACTCTAGCCGTTAGGGGCGAGACACTGCGTATCAAGCCATTATCCTGGAACACCGCGATATCGTGACACCCAGGTATATCGAACCTTTAGCCTCTCTGCTTACAATCAAAATCAGGAATACCTGTCTGCTAAACAACGAGGGTCTAGCCAGTGGTTTCAGCGCTGACAAAACCGCTAACCTTTGAGGACTTTGTTGCCCAGTATGGTGACGATCCTCGCTATGAGTTGATTGATGGAGAGTTACGGGACTTGGAACCTACAGGCCCACATCAGGCGATCGCAGGTCACTTGATCGCTTATCTGTCTGCTGCGATCCTGCAACACGCTCATAAGTGGGTTATACCCAAAAGCTGCTTAATCAAACCTCCAGCCGCTGAGGCGACTGCTCTAAAACCAGACATTATTGTTTTGGATCGCTCAGCTCTTCAGAATGAGCCCCTGTGGCAAAGAAAACCCATCATTACCAGTGGTCAGGCTATCCGCTTCATTGCCGAGATTGTGAGCACCAATTGGCAGGATGACTATGCCCGCAAGATTGAGGAGTATGCTCTGCTAAGGGTGCCGGAATATTGGGTTGTGGAACACTATCGGGGACTGGGGGGCATTGACTATATTGGCTCGCCTAAGCAACCTGCCGTGACGGTTTGCAATTTGAAGGGCGATCGCTATGTCAGACAACGCTACTGGACTGAGCAGACGATTCAATCCGCAATGTTTCCCGACTTGCACATTACGCTGCGTGAGTCGATGGCAGCGATCGCAGATGCCTGAGACAGGCTGAGCCCAGTCAGAGTCTTTTCTATTGAGGCCAGTACACCCCTGATACTGGGTGCATGGTCAATTGTGTGCTGGGCGAGGGAAGATCACCTTGTTCGTAACTCATTACCTTAGACATTGTGCATCAAGGTCCCGACGATCGCTTCGGGGGCATCCTCCGGGACAATGTGTGCCGCGTCTGGGATCGTCGTAAAACTCTTGGCGGATAAGAGGCGCGCGAGTTCCTTTCCTTGAGCAATTGGGATGAAGGTGTCGAGCTCACCCCAGATCAGATGAACGTCAAATGGTGGCTTTGAGTACTGAGCTTGTGCTTCAGCAATGTGCTTTGTGTCCGCTTGTGAAATTTGTCGATAGAAGGCAGGTTGCCCGACATTACCTGTCCAAGGCTGTAGATAAATTTCGATAGCCTCTTCTCGCAGTGTATGGTGAGCGGCCTGCTGGATGTATGAACGGAACAACGCCTCGTGCGCGTAAGCTGGCAAATTGGCGAAAGCTTCCTCATGGCGCGCTACATGGACATAAAAAGGTGACCCTGACGGCAGGAGTGCCACTGCGTTGATTAAATGCAGCTTTGAGTAAGCAACTCCGTTTACGAAGTGTCCTCGTAGGGCAGCAAGGCCCCCAAAATCGTGACCAACGACCTGTGGCCGCTCAAGTTCCCAATATTCAATAAGCGCTTCAAGCAAGTCACTTTGCACGAATTCGGTCACATTCTGACCAGAGCGCATCTCTGACTGCCCACAGCCAAGCATGTCAAAGAAAAACACCTTGTGGGACTGGGCCAACCACGGGGCAATCTTGCGCCACGCCTGTGCTGACCAAGGGAAGCCATGAATTAGGATAATCGGATTGCCCTGTCCAAGGCTGCCCCAGGCCACTGTTTGTTCGTTGAACAAAAACTGTTGGTCAAGATTGAGCATATTTTCTTTTTGACAGTTAGCTAATTGACGATATGACACAGAGCATGCCAAATCGTTTCGATCAAGTCAAGGCATTAGCCAATGAGAGTAGGATGGAAATTCTCCGACTGCTGAAGGATCCTGCTACGAACTTTGAGGAACAGAAGTCCGCTGATCCTGCGAGCGTAGGCGTATGCATGAATCTCATTGCTGAACGACTCAACGTTAGCCAGCCGACGATTAGCCGTCATATTGAGCTTCTAAAGCGAGCAGGTTTTGTCAGGATCCTGCGCCAGCATAAGTGGTCATACTGTTCGCGCGATGAAGCATGCTTGTCGAGCTATTATGAATGGCTTCAGGAACATCTGAAGATTAAGCGATAGGGAGGCTGATTACAGCCATAACCATCAATAGAAGGGGTCAGAAATCCACGCCTCGTTTGAGGTCAATGCCCTTTTCCGCATAGTGCTTGTGGTTAAACACCTCAGAATGGGTGCTAGCCAGTTCAAAGTAAGCCGGCGGGTTTTTGCAGCGTCCGGTAATGATGACTTCCGTATCCCGAGGCTTGCGCAACAGAGCCTGCACAATCGGCTCCTGGGGTAACAGTTCCAAATCCACGGTGGGGTTCAGTTCATCCAAAATGACTGTTTTATAGAGCCCCGAGGCGATCGCCGTGTGGGCAATTTCCCAGCCCCGTTCCGCTTCCACATAGTCAATTTCCTGCTGTTGTCCCCGCCACACAATGGCATCCCGTCCGCATCGCTGATGATCCACCAGGTTGGGGTAGCTTTTGCGTAGAGCCGCGATCGCCGCATCCTCGGTATAGCCCTGCCCCCCCTTCAGCCACTGCACCACCAGCACCCGATGGGACTTGTCCTGACTGATGCCCCGGCCAATGGCTTGGAGCGCTTTGCCCAAGGCGCTGGTGGATTTACCTTTACCATCTCCCGTGTAAATTTCCACTCCCTCAATCCCCGGAAAATCCAGGTTTTTGTGGGGTTGCGGCTTCATTTCCGAATGCAGATTAGCAATTTCTAGCAGGGGTTGTGGCGCGGCGCGACCCGTCGCAATCACCTCCAGATGCTCGGGTTTTTGCTTGAGTGATCGAACCACATCCTCAACCGACAGGAGTCCTAAAGCCAAGACAGGATTGATTTCGTCCAGCACGACAACGGAATAGAGTCCCGAGGCGATCGCGCCTTTGGCCACATCCCACCCTCGCTGGGCTTCCTGCTTATCAAACTTCGTCACGTCATCCGGCCCAAAAAACTCGGCCCGCCCGGTGCGCACTTGGTCAATTAAGTGGGGAAATCCTCGCTGTAGGGCTTCAATGGCAGCATCTTCGTCATAGGTGCGGCCTGGCCCCTTGAGGAACCGTAGCAGCAGAACGCGGCTTTCCATAAAGGTTTGAATGCCCAGGCCAATGGAGCGCAGGACAACGCCTAAAGCAACCTGCGATTTGCCTTTGCCCTCGCCGTCGTAGACATGAATTTGTCCGGTCAGACGCTCATTATGGCGCTGCGCTGTACGAATGCCGATCCCAGTTCTCACCATAGGGGTTAGTTTTTTTGAAGCTCCAGTCCAAAATTCTAGCGAAACCCCTCTGGAGGAGCTAACCTAATGCCTAAGCTTAAGAACTCGTATCGCCTTGGGTGAGTTCTGTGAAGCGGTTGTGGATGGTGAAACCATGCCTTTTTCTCTGCTGATCGGGAGTGCTGCTGTCTTGCCCTTGCGGGCTATTATCTTTCAAAGCTTGCTGCTGCTGGTGGCGATCGCTTTGGAAGCGATCGTGCTGCGACAGCGCTTGAAGCTCGGATTTCAGCCCAGCATCCGCTATGCAACCTGCATCAATCTACTAGCAGTTATTTTAGGGTGGATTCTATTTTTGGGCATAGAGCCCCTGCTGCCAGAGGTTTTGCGCACCCAAATCATCAGCTATGTCTTGTTTGGCCAATTTTATGTCAATGCCATCACCAATAGCCTGGGGGCCATCCTGGTCGGCACCGGACTCGTCATCTTCTTCTTGACGTTTGCCGTCAAGGTGAAAGCGCTGGAATGGCTCACCTGGCTGCTGGGTAGCCCTATCGTCCAACCCATTGAAGTACAGAACGTCAATCGCTTTCGCTATCGCAAAGACATCACGGAAGCACGTCGTAGCCCTCACTCACTAGCGGTTCTACAGGCGAACGCCCTGAGCTTTTCGGCAATTTTGCTGCTGCTGTTATTACGAGATGGCGCGGGATGAAGATGATGCCTTTTTCTGAGAAGCAATTATGGAAATAGCAGTCGTTCTGTGGGTCATCCTCTTTGTTGTTCTGGGATCCTTTTTCGTTATCCGATTAGGGCTGCTGTCTTTCTCGATCAACCAGATTTTCCAAACGTTTCAGGGCCTATGGAAAGTTGCGTCCGGTTTTTTACTGCCGCAAGACTACTTCTCCTGGCAAACGATTGTTTATTTGGGGCTGTTTTCCTTTGCCATGTCTTGGGTGGCTCGCCTGGTAGGCACCTTGGATATTACCGAAGCCCTGATTGCGACAGCCGGTTGGATTTTCTTCGCCTTGGGAGTTGGCTGGTTTCTCGAGAGCAACCAGATTCGTCCCTTCGGGATTTCTCTAGCGCCTTGGGTGGCAGGGGCGATCGTCTGTGCCTACTTCTTTGGCCTGATGCCCTTGGGATGGCCAGCTGCCTTGATGACCTGGCCGCTCGTATCGGTTCTGATTGTGGCGATCCCTACCTTTTTGACCTGGGAACTGCGTCCTCGTCTCCCTAGCCCTGCTGTCCGACAGCATCTGGTGCTGCTGTTGCTGGTGGCTTTGCTATTTAGCACTTGGTTTCAGTTTTACTTCCGCATTCAGGCCTGGTTTGATCGCTACCCCAGTCTGTTAGCGGACAATTTCAACAACAGTGGCTTCGTTTATCGCTTAGCGAACGAGGCGGAAACTCAGGCAAAAGGAGTTTCACTTTTGACCGCAGCCGAATCACAGGTCAAATCTTCGTTGGATGGTACTCCCTGGCCCTATGTGGAACGCTGGCTGCTGAACTTGGATGAGCAATTGCAGAAACTCCGAGCGGAGTCGGCGATCGCCCTCGAAGATTCGCCTGAACGAACCCTGTGGGAACTGAAGGCACGTCCCCGTACTCTGCCCAAGGGCTATGCCTTAGACCTCATTGCCGACTGGTCAGGGCCAGCGTCTGACCCCCATGGCTACTACTTTGAGAAAACCTGCGCAATTTATCCCAAACTACAGCCCCAGCCTCAGCCTGCCAACGCGACACCAGAGACACCCCCAGAACCCACTGAAATGGCCGAGGTCACCTGTGAGTTAGCAACGCCAAAACATATGGGAAATCTCGCCTCCGTTAGCCAATAATGGGGAAGGTTGCACTCGCGAATCAAAATCCAATAGGTTTTAATTTTGAGTTTTGAGTTGAGTACGCAAGACCATTATTTATACGGACTATGAGTGTGTCACGAGTTTGGGTAATCGCCAGCAATGTGTTTAAGGAAGTGATTCGCGATCGCGTCCTCTACCTAGTCGCGGTATATGCCGTCTTACTGTTTGCAGCGGCTGCGCTGTTGCCAGAAATTGCCGCTGGAGCCCAAGGCAAAATTACTCTAGACCTGGGATTGGCGGGCATTCATCTGCTGGGGCTTATCGTCACTGTGTTTGTGGGCACCGGTCTCATTAATAAGGAAATCGACAAACGTACAGTACTCGTGCTCATCGCCAAACCTGTCAGTCGCTTAGAGTTTGTTGTAGGCAAACATCTGGGCCTCTCGGCATTATTGGCCTTACTCACAGCAGCCCTAACGCTTATCTACATTGCGGTACTGATCACTAGCCGTATCCCCTTTGTTTGGCCCAGTACGCTACTAGCCGTTGGCTTTACGTTTCTGGAACTCTCACTCTTAACGGCCGTCGCCATTCTCTTCGGAGTCTTTATGAGCTCCCTATTGGCAACCTTGATGACGCTCGCCGTGTACATGATGGGGCACTTGAGCGGGGACATTGTGGCCTTTGGACAACTGAGCGAGAATGTCAGCCTCCAAAGATTCGCGAGCGGTCTATACCTGGTGTTGCCAGATCTGGAACGACTGAACTTCCGCAATGAAGCTGTTTACGGTCTGGAGCTATTGCCATCGTCAGCAGAACTCCTCAGCCACGCGCTCTACGGCATCATCTACATCGTGCTGCTCTTAACCCTCTCCGTGACCATCTTCGCCCGCCGCCAGTTTTAAACCTGCCAACTTCCGACTTCCGAACTCCAACTTCCAAACTCCGCCTTCTGACTTCCGACTTCCGACTTCCGACTTCCGACTTCCGACTTCCGACTTCCAAACTCCGCCTTCTGACTTCCGACTTCCAAACTCCGACTTCCGACTTCCGACTTCCGACTTCCGACTTCCGACTTCCCTCCCTTCCCCGAGGCTTTCTAAAATTCGCTACTGTGATCGAGAGGCGCGCAGTAGGAGTATTGAGTGTGATGGCAACGCATAAGTTAGAGGCATTGAGAGCCCTGTTTGGCGAAATGGAGCAGGCACTGGTGGCCTATTCGGGGGGTATCGATAGTACCTTGGTGGCCAAGGTGGCACACGATGTGCTGGGCGATCGCGCCCTAGCTATCACCGCTGATTCGCCGTCCCTGATGCCTGAGGACTTAGAAGATGCCAAGGTACAGGCCGTCGAAATTGGGATTCGTCACGCGATTGTGAACACCCATGAAATGGATAATCCCAACTACACCAGCAATCCTGCGAACCGATGCTATTTCTGCAAAAGTGAACTGCACGACACGCTCAAGCCCTTAGCCCTAGAGCGCGGCTATCCCTACGTAGTAGATGGGGTCAACGCCGATGATTTACAGGATTATCGACCCGGTATTCAGGCAGCCAAAGAACGGGGGGCGCGATCGCCCTTGGCCGAAATCGGCATCACGAAACTGGAGGTGAGGGAAATTTCGCGATCGCTCGGTTTGCCCTGGTGGGATAAGCCTTCACAACCCTGTCTGAGTTCGCGATTTCCCTATGGCGAGTCCATTACGACTGAGAAACTCCAGCGGGTCGCTCGCTGTGAGCGCTATCTGCGACAGTTGGGACTCCGGAACTTGCGGGTGCGATCGGCAGGGGATACCGCTCGCATTGAGTTGCCACCAGAGCAAATCAAAGACTTTGTGCAGGCAACGGATTTACCCACATTGGTAGAAGCCTTCCAATCATATGGCTTTACCTACGTCACACTGGACCTAGAAGGGTACCGCAGCGGCAAACTCAATCAGGTTCTGGGACAAGCGGTTGTCGCCGGACGGCTTTAAGACGCCGTAAGGATTGCGATCAAACACAAAGATGAAGGGGCAGAAGACAGTGGCGAAATTACCCATATTTTTGCAGTTGATGCTGCATTAAGCATCAGGAACTGTGGGGAACCTGTGTGTAACTCCTATCAGACAAGCGGTTTCTTATCCCGAAACGTGTTTCTCCTGACAGGATACTGGCCTATGGATCGTCCCCTTCTATCCCTGATTCTTCTTTGCCTAGCGACCTGGAGTCCTTCCAGTGTTGTCGCTGTACAGTTGCCCAACAATCAGCCGTTCTCTGACGGCACAGTGGAAGCGAGAAATCTTGACAACACTGACCTGGAGCAACGACGAGAAGACGCCTACGCTTTGGCACTAGACAATTTGGCTGCGGTGCTGGAACGCTACCCAGAGGCTGAGTCTGTCATTCCGAGTTTGCAGGCTCAACCTGCGCTAGCCTACGAAATGTTTGATCGGTGTACCCATTACCAGCCCGATTTACAGTATCGACTAGGCTCCAGGTCGGAGGATTGGGATACTCGTGAAGCGTTACTGCACTACCACAACATTCCTGAGAAGGTAAAACAGACGCACATCTACACAATTGAGCCCGACAAATCACTGATCGTTTTGACCTGTGGCTCGACTCCCTCCTGGACAGCCTATGCCAACTACATTTACGACAAGTCCCATGGCAGTCCCAAAATCATGCCGCTGACATTTCCCACCTATGATTCTGAGAATGAGCAAGTGGTTCAGGGCGAATCAAACCTCAGTCACGGCAGTCAGGGCTACGATGCTGCAAGTCGAACACTCACCCTGAGCTACCAAAATGACATTACGGGTAGCTGCGGTTACCAAGCCACATACCGGCTAGAGAATGACGCCTTGACTTTGACCGAGTTTAGAGAGCAAAAGATCTGCGGGGAAGCGCGATCGCCCGATGAATTTCCTCAGGTTTATCCGTAATCATCATCGCCGCGATCGCGGCGTCTTTGCTCTATCGCTAGGAATCACGCTCGTTTAGCCTATCTGGGTCAACCCCGAGTTGCCTGAGTTTTTGGCGAAGCCGCTCATTCTCTAGTCTTGCCTGCTCAACCTGTACACTCAACTGGCGAATCATCTGTTGGGGCAGCGGGTAAGGCTGACCGGAAAGATCATGCCACGCTAACCACTCCCGCTTAATGCCTCCCAGCAAACCCTGCACTCGACCCATCCCTAACTCAATCTCTGGCATCCAGATGGGGTCACCTGTTTGACGTTGGTAGTGTCCGTCAATCAGTTTGTATAGCTCAAAGGGCTGACGCTGGTGGCACTGGTGATATTCTGGGTTGTAAATCAGGTAATACAGAACGCCAAGCTGTTCGTATTTCGCCAATTTTGCTTCATATTCTTGGCCGTAGGTCTGCGATACCATCTCAACGACCAGCGTCGGCACAACATCATTCTCTTCTTTAAGGACATAGCTGAGTCGCCCGCGACCTTCGCGCTTGTGGCGTTGTACGCCAATGCTTAAAAAGCCATCGGGTATCACAAAGGGCGTGCAGTGACGCTGGGCTTCACGGGTATAGATGCCCATATCCACCCCAAAGTACCAGTCTTGGCGATCGCCCCAGATTTCTTCCAGCACTGCCAGTAGCCAGTTAGGCAGCGTATTCTGATTTTCGTTATCCACTGGCGTATCGTCTGAACAAGGAAGGTCTTCCGAGCCGGGAAGCCAGATATCAGTGCCAGCAATGTTTGGGTTCATCCTGGAGCCCCTCTGACTGGATTAATTCCATTTTGACATGGGTTATTCAGTTGGGTAGCCCACTTTGGGCTTCAGTCATTGCCAGGATGACGAGAGCCGGATCGACCCAGGTGCCCTCGTGCTTTAAGCCCCAGTGGAGATGAGGCCCGGTCGTGCTGCCCGTCATGCCCACGCGCCCGATACGTTTCCCCGTAGGGACGCGATCGCCCTGACGCATACGGAGCCCCCCGTCTGGATCGACAAACCAGCGATCGCCGTCGGGCTCCACCACCACATATCCCTGCAGATGGCAGTAAATGTGCAGCCAGCTATCGGACTGAATCACAACACTGGTGCCACAGGCCGTGTCATCGGAAACTTCTACCACTTCGCCCTCCCACCAAGCTCGAATGTAGCTACCCATCGGCGCTGCAAAATCCAAACCATAGTGAAAGCGCTGCCCCCCAAAGGGATGTTCGCGATAGCCAAAGGGCGAGGTGTAGCGCACAAATTGTTCGATGGGAAAAGAGGCGGATTGCCAAACGCCTGGCGTTGTTTGAGTGGCTTGGGGATTCGCTTGCTGGGCTTCCTGAGCTTCTACCCACTGCGGCGCATGCCCCAATTCAGACACGCCCCAAATTAATCCGCCCAATAGCAATAGGCCAACAGCGCTGCCGCTCCACCACAATCGTTGCGATCGCTGTCGCAACAGCGCCTTTTTAGGCAAGGCAGAAGGCTGACAGTGGCGGGAATAAAGCTCTCTCGGTTGACGGCGAGGGGGCGAGACAGGGTCGCCCGTAGAAGACCACGGACTCATAGAATCAAGGGCTCAACAATATAGTAATTATGTACTATTTTACGTCTTTTGAGGCCTTTTGAACCCTGTATTTTTCCTTGAAAAGGGCTTGCTGATGTTTGTGATCCACGATGGGGGTAACGTAACCCGCGCGATCGCACTCGTCAGGCGCAATTTTGCCCATCACCAGGTCTCCCGTATCCAGATGCCGCACTTCGGGCACCCATTGGCGAATGTATTCCGCCTCAGCGTCAAATTTTTTGGCCTGACTGGCCGGGTTGAAAATTCGTAAGGGTTTCGGATCCATGCCGCTAGAGGCACTCCACTGCCAGCCGCCGTTGTTAGCCGCTAGATCCCCGTCCACCAGCTTCTGCATAAAATACTTCTCGCCCCAGCGCCAGTCGATGATCAGGTCTTTGGTCAGGAAACTGGCCACAATCATGCGGCAGCGGTTATGCATCCATCCGGTTTCATTGAGCTGACGCATGGCGGCATCCACGATGGGATACCCAGTGCGCCCCTCACACCAAGCCTGAAAGTCGTCTTCATCGTTGATCCAGGGAAAGTCTTTCCAGGCCTCACGATATGGCCCCTCAGCCAACTCAGGAAAATAGTAGAGCACATGCTGGTAGAACTCGCGCCAAGCCAACTCTTGCTGCCAGGTTTGGACATTTTGCCGCGTTTCATCACTACGGCAGCGATTGTAGGCTTCATCCGCCGCTGCCCAAACCGTGCGAATACCAATCGCGCCAAATTTCAGGGCAGCACTCAGCCGCGAGGTGCCTTCAACAAAGGGAAAGTTGCGCTGTTCGTCATACTCGGCAATAGTGCGATCGCGGTCACAGAACTGGTCCAGCTGTTGATTAGCTGCCCACTCGCCCGGTTCCACTGGCAGAGGCGCATCCCAGTCAAAACCGAGAGCTTTCGCCGTGGGTAGAGGCACCGCACCCGACGCTTCCGCCTGATCACGCTGTTCAGAGGATAATCCTATCAATCCTTCCGGCGTTGGGACAGGCATCGCTTTGGACTGCTGCCGCCAGTTTTTCCAAAAGGGACTGTAGACCGTGTAGGGCGTTTGATTTCCCGTCAGCACTTCTCCCGGCGCGTGGAGCAGCTGATCCCAGAAGGTAGTTTTAAGTTCGATGCCCTGTTCCTTCAAAGCAGCCGCAACCGCAGTGTCGCGATCGCGGGAGTAGGGTTCCACATCCCGGTTCCAGTAAACCACCACTGCATCAATAGCCTGTGCCAGAGCGGGAATGGCTTTTTCCGGCGGGGCATTGAGCACCAACAATTCACTGCCCACTTCGGCATAGCGGCGCTGGAGTTCAGCTAAGCAGCCCATCATGTAGGTGACACGGGCTGGAGCAACGTCATCCCGTTCCAGAATATGAGGATCCAGACAGAACACGCCTGTGACATGGGTCGATCGCGATCGCGCGGCATCCAGCCCCAAATTGTCGCTCATGCGCAAGTCACGCCGATGCCAAAACAGAATGCGCTCTGTCACACAACCCCCTGTAAGTCTTGCTTTACGTAAACAAAATACAGGCTTTAGTATAGCCAGCGTGTTTGCTCAGAAACATGGGCACTGGGAATAAGATTGTTCTTCGTTGTAAAGCTGTGGATGGGCAGGGGAGTTGGAGAGCAAGGGAGTGAAAAGGCAGGATCTGTCACCATGATTTAGAGAATTGAGATGGACAACATGCATATCCACTCCTATGAGCCGCACCACCTAGAAGCAGTTGTACAGCTTTCCCTGCGGGCTTGGGCTCCGGTCTTTGAGTCTATCCAAAACGTTCTGAACGCTGAGGTGTATGGAACGTTCTATCCCGAGGGCTGGCGGGTAAGTCAGCAAAAGGCGGTTGAGGCTGTCTGCGGCGCTGACGATACCCCTGTGTGGGTGGCCGTTGATGCTGATGCGGTTGTGGGCTTTGTGGCGGTGAAGTTAGATGCCGCATCCAGCATGGGCGAACTCTCTATGATTGCCGTCGATCCGGACGCTCAAGGTGGCGGGATTGGCACTGCATTGACGGAATTTGCCCTGACGTGGATGAAAGAGGCCGGAATGGCGATCGCGATGGTCGAAACCGGCGGCGACCCAGGCCATGCTCCAGCCCGTCAAACTTATGAAAAAGTAGGCTTTGAACGACTGCCCATCGCTCGATATTTCAAGAAGCTCTAAGCACGCTGGGAAGCAATTTTTGCAATGTCTTATTTGCCACGTCTTATTAAAGACGAGCATACACTTTCTGACTCATACCCCGTAAGCAATCCTTTCCTTGGAGACTTTTGGATTGCCTGATTGAATGCACATTAACTGCTTAGGTTTCAGCCGAAAGATAGTCGTACAAGCTAGAATGTGAGGCCATCATCACGAACTGTGATTGATTGCACAATTGCTTAACCCTTCACCTCAATGACACAGCCAACTCTCTCCCAACGCCTTGATGCCGAGGCTTTAGCTCAACTGGATGACCGATTGTCTAACCGTTTCATTGAGTTAGATCCAGACGGTTATTTTTTGATTTATTTAGAACCAGAACATGGGCTCATTTGCGCTAAGCACTTCAGCAATGTGATCAACGACAAGGGCTTGGCCTGTGATCCTGAGACGGGGGAACCTTTGCCCTGTGAAGGCGGCGTCCAACGACAACACACCCGTGTTTATACCGGTCGGACGGCGAAGGAACTGTGCATTGCTATTTTTGAGAGTCAAGCGAATCCTTGTCCGGTTTCACGACTGGATCATGCCGCCTATTTAGGTCGGGAATTCATCCGAGCGGAAGTAGCGTTGCTAGCAGGGCAAGCGTACATTCAAGATTAGGGCGGTTGGGGCGTTGGCTTAACGGGGTATCGACTTAAAGCGAGAAATTTTATTGGCGATAAGCTTATGTAAGCATTAATTAAAGGGGGTTGGCCAATTGGCCAACCCCCTTTAATTTAATAATTTAGTTGAATAGTTGAATGGCCAACAGGCTTAACCACCAATGGACTGATAGAAGTAGTAGGTGGCCATCGGAATGATGGTGGCAGCGATCAAAAAGCCCACCACAATAATGGTTGCATTGCTGCGATTCTCCTCAGTTTCTTCCGCAGACGCAAAGGTACTTTCCATTTCAAAGGAAGCCGTTTCTTCTGGAGCACCGGGATCGGGTTGGCCGGAGAGGACGGCTACAATGCGATCGCTCGCTTCAACGAGTGCCTGGTTATACTTGCTGTTTTGGCGCAGCGGGAGCCCAATCGTGTCCTGAGTCAGGCTGTTAGTAATGTCTTCAGTGAGCAGCGTGGCTGCATCACTGCCAACTGCTACAGCCGCTACATTGGTCACATCATCCAACACCAAAACAGACTGATTGGTTCGGCTTTCCTCCGCTGGGAACCATTTCGCGAGGAGGGCATTGGCAAAGGTCTCTGGAGTTTCCCCATAATCCAATCGGTGAATCGTGACGAAGCGAACCTCATTGCCGGTTGTTTCTGCTAATTCCTTGAGCTGCTTCGTGATGTTGCCCTGGCTAATGCGGCTCAGAACATCGGCATCATCCACTACCCAAGTTTGATCAGAAAGCGGGGGCATTTGGTATACACCCGTCGCATAGGCTGGGGTGGCAAAGGCCAGATTGAGGATCAAGGCCAAGCCAACTAGCACAGGCCCCAACAATGGGGTTATGAAACGCTTCAGCATGATGGTATTCCATTTATGTGTGGCAGCTATACGTTCACTATACTGGAACCCTTCAAAGCAAAACTATTGTTGTCAGACGGGAGTCCTAGATTCTTCAGGCGACTCGCTGGCTACATGAGATTCAGGGGATCAATGTCAATTGTGAGGCTGACCTGTGATGGACATTGTTTCACCAGCAGTGTCAGATCGGGGGGTGGGGTTGAGGTGTTGCCCCGCAGTAAGATCTGCCAGCGATAACGTCGGGCGACTCGCAGAATGGGAGCAGGAGCCGGGCCGAGCAAACTCCAGGATGCGGGAAGGGTTTGGGTTAGCTGGTTAGCGATCGCGTGGGCTGTTTGTTCAACCATGCGTTGATCGGGGCTGGTAATTTTGAGCAACACTAACCGGCCGATTGGTGGATAATTGAGCGCTGTGCGTTGGTGAATTTCAGTCGCTAGAAAAGCAGCAACATCTTGAGTTTTAACCGCCTCAATCACAGGATGATCGGGAGTATAGGTTTGCAGAATGACGCGCCCCGGATGTGCGCCACGTCCGGCACGTCCAGCAACCTGCATCAGAATTTGGAAAGCTCGCTCGCTGGCTCGATAGTCTGCCATGTAGAGTAGTCCATCGGCGGCGACAATGCCGACCACCGTGACTTGAGGGAGGTCGAGTCCTTTGGTTAACATTTGGGTGCCCACCAGCACGTCTGCTTCTTTTTGGGTGAAGCGTTTTAACAAAGCCCGATGGGCGCCCTTTGCTCGGGTGGTATCGCTATCAAACCGGAGGCAACGAATATCGGGAAATTCTTGCTCTAATGCTTGCTGTACCCGCTGTGTGCCACTGCCAAAGTGCTTGAGATAGGGGGACTGGCAGCTGGGGCACGTCGGTGGTTGGCTTTGCGCAAAGCCGCAGTAATGGCATCGTAATGAAGCGCTTTGATGACCTAACGGCTGATGATAAGACAGTGAAACATCACAGTGAGGGCACATCATGACATGGCCACAGGCCCGACAAGAGACAAAGCTGCTGTGACCCCGTCGATGGATAAAGAGGATGCCCTGTTCACCATTGGCTTTCATGGTCTCTAGCGCAGCGCGTAGTGTGCGGCTAAAAATCGACCGATTCTGAGCTTGGAATTCTTGCCGCATGTCGACCACCGTAATGGGGGGAAGCGGACGTTGATGAATCCGTTCTGGTAGCGACAGGTAATGTTTGGAAAACGGCGAAGCAATACTATTGAGGGAAGATTCGTCGGTGCCGCCATTTGGCGGAGCGTCTTCGTGAACGCTGACCCAACTTTCAGTTGAAGGGGTTGCCGAGCCTAACAGTAGGGGACACCTTTCCATTTGGGCGCGCCACTCAGCCACGGTACGGGCGTGGTAACAAGGTGTTGGCTGATCTTGCTTGAAACTGCCGTCGTGTTCTTCATCCAGAATCAAAATGCCCAGCTTGGATAGAGGCGCAAATACGGCGGAGCGAGTGCCAATGGTGACCAGGGCCTCGCCACGCAGCATCCGTCGCCAGGTGTCATAGCGCTCGCCTTCCGAAAGACTACTGTGATAGACGCACACCCGATCGCCGAAGCGTTGTTGAAATCGCTCCGTCAATTGAGGCGTCAGGCCAATTTCTGGCACCAAGACTAGGGCTGAGTATCCTGCTGCCAGCTTAGGGGCGATCGCCTGCAAATAGACCTCTGTTTTGCCCGATCCGGTGACGCCATGAAGCAGACAGAGACCGTAACCCTTGATGGCCTGTAAGGTTGCAAGTGCCTGCCGCTGATAATGATTTAAGGCTTTCGGTTGATCCGAGGCATCATTGGCTTCGACCGAACGTCGCAACACTTCACGATTTTCGATAGCCACATAGCCCTTAGCGGCCAGATTTTTGAGGGTGCCGCTCGTTGTCCGGCAATATTGCAGCGCTTCTTGCAGCCACATGTCCCCACCCTGACGGCGGAGCAAGGCCAACACTTCCCGTTGTCGCGGGGTAATCGTAGTGTCTTCTGCTGTCGGCATTGCCATGACCGTGACGGCCTGCTGCCGTTTGGGTTGAGGTGGCGTTGGCAGTGCTAAATAGCTTTCGGCCCACTGCCTCTGGATCAGCGCCTGAATGCCCCGCCCGGCCCCCCGGCACTGCTTTTGAAGATACTGCCACGTATAGTCACCACTCGCTGATTGCTGGAGTTGAGTTAGCACACAGGCAGCCGCAGCCGGTAGCAAATCACCCGCATTGTCAGGAATAGCGTGAGACAACAACCGGACGCGCCGCTGCGATCGCCGCAACAAACCTGGCGGTAAAGCCGTGCGGATGACCTGCATCAGGGGTGTTTGGTAGTAGGTTGCAACCTGTTGTAAAAGTTGCCAATAGGTTGGGGAAAATAAACCCCGACTCACCACTGCCGCAACGGGGCGAATTTGATCTGGCGCTAAATTTTGGGGTGGCTGCGGACTCAAGTGCAGGGCAATTGCACCGACCTGTTGTTGGCCAAACGGCACACTCAAAACATCGCCTACCGCTACCTCAAGGTGAAGTGGTAGCTGATAGGTATAGAGCCCTTGTGCGCCTGAGCAGTCAACCAAGACTTCTACCCAGCCTGGAAATTTTGTCGCGATAAGCCCCTCGTTTAAGCAACCGAATTCCAGTGTAGCGATCGTTTCCCCTCCGAGGTAGCCCGACTACAACAAGTCAGCCGATTTAGATTACGAACGACCTTAAGATTTTCATTAGGCCTGTGAGAAAAACCCAAAGTTTTTCACATGCGGCAACACTTACCAAGAAACGTTACATCAGCACGAAATAGCTGAATACCTTGCCCGAGCGATCGTTGCAACGATGTCAAAATATTAATTTTCTAAAATAGGTTGCTATTCTGTAGGTAATTCGAGTATAAACGCCTCAAAAGCAAGATGTTTTAGCCTCAACATCATTCCTATGACTGCCTTCTTTATTTCTCCAGAAACCAATCCGGAAGTCCTGGATAGCGTTGACCTTCCTGAAGAAGATCTTTCGCTTCCTGGCCCTGAAGATCAGCCTACTGATTTATCGAATACCGCTACCAAAGATCCCACTTCTTGGGATGAAGAGAGTGAGGTATCGGCTCGTTATTCTTCCAGCGATGCTTTGGAAGAACTGGGTCTACCCGGCTATCAAAAAACAATCACCGATGATGCTGTCGGAGCCTTCTTTAAAGAGATGGCTCGCTATCCGTTGCTGAAGCCAACCGAAGAGATTGAACTGGCTCGACAGGTGCGCTTACTTGGACAAGTGGATGAGTTCAAAGAAAGCTGGTTAGAAGAGCATGGTACCTATCCTGGCGTTGCTGAAATTGCGCAAGCGTTTAGTTTGACCGAAGCTCAATTTCGCCAAAAGCTTTACCATGGGCGCGCTGCCAAACGACGCATGATTCGTTCTAACTTACGGTTAGTCGTCTCCATCGCTAAACGCTACTTAAATAGAGGCGTTCCTTTTTTGGATCTTATTCAAGAAGGAGCCCTCGGTTTAAACAGAGCAACTGAGAAGTTTGATCCTGATAAAGGCTATAAGTTCTCGACCTATGCTTATTGGTGGATTCGCCAAGGCATTACGCGAACAATCGCGAATGATGCTCGGACAATTCGTCTGCCGATTCATATTGTTGAAAAGCTCAACAAGCTCAAAAAAGCGCACCGCGAACTCCGCCGCGAACTTCAGCGCAATCCGACTGAAGCAGAGCTAGCCGCAGCTCTGGATATGGCACCGGATCAACTCCGAGGTTTGCAACAAGTTCGTCGTCGTTCCTTATCGCTCAATCACCGCGTTGGCAAAGGGGAAGACACCGAATTAATGGAGCTTTTGGAAGATGCCAACACACAATCACCAGAAGCGAAGATTGGCGAATCAATGATGCGCCACGAAATCACCAGCGTTTTAGCAGAAGTCCTGACTGAGCGCGAAAAAGACATCATTACACTGCGTTATGGCCTAGCAACGGGTGAGACGCATACTTTAGAAGAAGTGGGCGGTATGTTCAACCTCTCACGGGAACGAGTGCGGCAAATTCAGACTAAAGCGATGCGGAAGTTGCGGCGGCCTCAGGTTGCATCGCGATTGCGAGGATGGTTGCGTTAGCACAGCGTTTAGTCAAGGCCATCACTGAATTGAGTTAAGCATTCAAAAACTTGGAGTGTGCTTGCGAGGGGCATCTATCGCCTTTGATGCAGCCAAGGAATCCAAACTTATATCAAGATGTCGAGGCTATCCTAGTCAGAGCAAGCGTTTATCAGCGCTTGCTCTTTTTTGTGCCTGGCTTAAACGAGCTGGCCAGCGATCATTCGAGTTGATGTCAGAAAGCTTCATGTTTAGATTCAATTAAGAACTTTACTCCCTCCTTTCAAAGGAAAAACAATTTTCCTATTGCTGCAATTACGACATTCCATAAGGATGAAATTATAATTCACCTTAAGAAGAGGTTTAGTCTGAACCCTGTCGGATCAGACTATTGCTTGCCAGAAAAGCGACTCGCTGTGCCTATTCATCAATTTCTCCATAGTTTGCATGTTGCCTTTGACAATTTTTGAATCGAAGCAAGATAACTTTTGTCGGCATTTATTACTCAATCATGAAAGATGTTTAATAGTGTAAAGCTGAAAAAAATAGAATTATCTAGTTCCTTAGAAAAGAAGTAGACCACAATAAAGGAGCGTGGACAGGTGAGGTTTTTCGCTCATTGATTCGTGTGTTGGTGGCATGACTTCTTTGTCTCAGGAACTAGCAAGCTTCATGGTAAGTGATGAAATCGTCCCAAGACTATGTATTGGTTTTAGATGAACAACAGCAGTGGTTAGCAAAAGCGGATCTGCCATTGCTTTCTGAGCCCTGTGAGTTTGTGGTGGCTAATTCGGCGGAACATGCGGTTCAGCAGGCCCGTCAATCAGCACCCTGTTTGGTTATCTTGGTCGGCGAAGACCATACCTGGTTTAGAAAGCAAGTGTACGCTTTGCGTCACTCAGCCAACGCTTCGCCAATGATGATTGTGGCTCTGACGGAATCTTCTTCCCCTCGTTGGCAGTTAGAGAAAGATGTTTTGGATTTGGATGGCTTTTTGGTCAAGCCGTTGACTGACGATGTTCTGATATCGCTTGTGCAGTCCGCCATTGTGAAACAGTCCTATCGTTAGGCTGGACACAAACAAGCCGCGTTATTGCTTTTATCAGTGGCCTGGAGTGGCCTTATCAAAGCGCCAAGTATACCAGCCTTAGAATTAATAAAAACGGCTAGGAATTATGATGTGATGTCATAGGTTAAGTTTTTAAGTTATGGATTCCTCGTTTGGGGAACTAAATATAGGTTCGATAGTTGCAGCTTCCCTAAGCCTTAGTTTGGGAACATTGAGTCTGCCAGTATAGATGGCAAGTCCGTATGTGATGTTCCTGAAATTGTTAGAGGCTAAGATGTGGTGCTGCCAAAAGTTGTGTTTGAACGCGAGGTACAGCTATTCAAATTCTGGTTTAATGGCGCTTTGCAAGAGGGTATTCATTTTGCCAATGAACTGTACTATCGTTTGCAAGAAAAGCCAGCACCTTTGCGGAGTCGCTTGTATCAAATAGGGTGTCGGTTATCGCGTAATGGTGCTGATGTTGTCTTAACCATCAGTGATGACCGATGTAGCTTATGGGCTAACCTTCGTAATCAACAAGTTGCGGCGCTTGCCGTTTCAGAGCGCTTAGCACTGCCATCGGTGGAAAATCTGCTAGCTAGCCAAGGTCATCTTCCCAGAACAGATCACACTGCCCTGTAGCAACTGGGATGCCAGATGCCATGCAAATCACGCAGCGCTAGTGACAGGCACAGTCGTTGGGAATCTCTAGCTAGCTGAGGATGACTCGCCTTCAGGACTACGATCTTCAATGCGAAGACGGTTGGCATCACGGAACACTTGATAGCCTAGAGCTTCGATTTGGAGTTGGGCATACTGGCGCACATCTTCATTGATGGCATTGTTCCAAATCATGACCCAGGAGTTGGCTCTAACTTCCCGACTGGCAGGATTTTGGCGCAGAAAAGCAGCCGTTCTTTGGGCGTTTGCCGCATAGCCCTCGGTATCTGGCAGGGGTGACTGAATAGCCCATTCAGCGACTTTCTCCAAAGATTGAATGGTTGCTTCGATGTCGCCTAAAAACAGGAGTTCATCGAGTGCTTTATAGCGCCACAACCAAAAGGCATCAGGCGGTAAGGTTGGGGTTACTTGCATTAAGCCTTTTTCCAGCAACTGCACTGTTGTTTCTGGTTGCCCGGCAAACAAGGTGACGGATGAAGACAGGAATTGATAGGGTAGGCGCGAGTAAGGGTCGCGGGTGATGACGACATCAAAAAATTCTGGTGCAGCCCCGAAACCAGTCAGCTGTCGGGCCTCGGAGTAGCCAAAGTATTGGAAAAAGTTGAGAAATGTCCAGTCAGCAATCAAATTGTCGAACCCCAATGTGGGCATCACCTTCAATAAACGCAAGCGATCGCGCAGCAAAATCTCCTCTGTTTGAGCCTGCACAGGATCTAGATCACCCGCTGTTAACTGCGATCGCAAACGAGGCCACTGCAGAAGAGTCAGCCCACCGATACAGGCCAAGGTTGCTGCCAGAGCTCCTAACGCTTTCTTCATGACTATTGATTACTGGAAGGCTGAATGAGCACTGCTTTCGATAGGAGTACTTAAGGGCAAATAGTTTTACTATTTTAGCCTCTGTCTTCCCTGCCCTTCCCGCTTCCTGGTCACTAACGCTCGTGCCAGACCCTACATGTCCAAGTAATCGCTTCAGGTTTCAGGGGTTTCGCCATCGGAATCCTCTAGATCCTCTGGTGAGATTTCAGGTAGCGGTGTATCCAGCAAATTCTTTTTAGAAGCTTTGAGCTGTTTCCAGAGACGCTTAATTTCGCTGTAGGCTTCTTCTGAAGTAACCTTGCCACCTGTCTCCAGGTTGCAAATGACTGCCACACGGTTCGCAAACTCTTGCAAATTTGCGTTGAATGTCACATTGGGCAGGGTCATTTTGCCCCAATAGGAACTGCGAGGATTTAAGAAATCATCTTTGGAAACCGGCGGCTGATCAACCATGGTAGGTAACCCGTGAATGGATACGCTTACAGCATGGGAAATTTTTGTGAGTTTCTAACATGCTGGGGGGGAATGAATAGTCTCAATTTAGCCCCGTTGCTTGTAAGATGCACCCTCCTGACGCACAACTTATGCAAGCTATGCGTCCATTTGTAAGCGCAACCACGCATACCAATCCCCTAATCCGGCTCCAGAAACAGCCGAAACCTGAAAGATGGCTAGATCCGGATTGACCTGGCGAGCATAGGCTAAGCAACGTTCCACATCAAAATTGACATAGGGGAGAAGGTCTATTTTGGTCAGCACCATCGCTTGGCTCGCTCGGAACATATGGGGATATTTGAGGGGTTTATCCTCTCCTTCCGTCACCGACAGCATGGCGACTTTGGCCTGCTCGCCCAAGTCAAACAGAGCTGGACAGACGAGATTACCGACATTCTCAATCAGAAGGAGAGAATCCTCAGGTGGCTTAATCGTTTCCAACCCGCGCTCGATCATGGCTGCTTCCAGGTGGCAACCCGTGCCGGTATTGACTTGAATCGTGGCGCAGCCCGTAGCCGCAATGCGTTCCGCATCGTTAGCGGTTTCTTGATCGCCTTCAATAACCGAAATAGGTATCGCTGGCTGTAGGTCGGTGATAGTTTTCACTAAGAGCGTCGTTTTGCCAGCCCCAGGGGAACTCACGAGATTTAGCGCCGTAACGTTGCGTCCCTTAAGCCAGCCTCGATTTTGCGCTGCCAGCAAGTCATTTTTGGCCAGCAAATTCTGCTCTAGGGTGAGTGTGGTGCCGTGAGCTTGAGCATGGGTTTGGGCACTGTGACTCAGTTGAATGGGTTGAATTGTGTGAGTCGTGGCGGGCTGGCGACTCTGATCGATAACTTCAGGGTGAGGGTGATGATGACCGTTGGGGTGCTGGCCATGACTGTGATGATGGTTGGGTGTCTCAGTCTCACTATGGGTATGCGTGACAACGCTGCCATCAGGCAGAACGTGAGTATGGGATTCAGCGGCATCCATCGTCTGCTGCCCCGGTTGAAAGTAGGTCGTTTGGGCTCCATCGGAGCAACCGCAGGTTACGCACATAGGGCTTCTGTCTCCATTTCCTTGATGGTGAGTTCTTCGCCTTGCAGAATGTCTAGGTGGGTACTGCCACAATCGCAGACTCCGTAAGGTTGTTCCATTTCCATTTGATGGCCGCACACTCGACATTGGCCGATACCGGGACGTTCAATAATTTCCAGCTTGGCTCCTGCAAGGGGGGTTCCCTCGGCACACACATCAAAACAAAACCGGATAGCATCGGCCATGATGGCGGTGAGCTGACCGATTTCTAAGGTGATGCGGTGCACCTTCGCTCCCTGAGCGTGCTCTGTGGCGATCGCCACAATGTTGTGGGTGATTCCTAGTTCGTGCATTAGCAAATCCTCGGTAGCTGATCGCCGACGAGCCGATCAATAACGCGCTCAGTGCCAAATCCCGTTTGCAGCGAAACGTATTGACCGTCGGTAACCTGACCAATCATGCGACTGTGAGTACCCGCTGCATGAGCCTGCATAGCGGCAAGTACCGTATCGGCTTTGGCTGCCGGCACGACGACCACTAATTTGCCTTCATTGGCTAAGTACAGCGGATCGAGCCCGAGCAGTTCGCAGAGTCCCTGTACCGCTGCATCAACTGGAAGATGCTCCTCTATCAGTTGAATGCCAACTTGGGCACTGTCCGCAAATTCATTCAGAACCGTGGCTAAGCCGCCCCGAGTGGCATCACGCATGGCCCGAACTTCGGGGCAGACCGCAATGATTGCATCTACTAAACCATGAAGAGGCTGACAGTCACTTTGCAGGTCGGTTTCCAGCGCAAACTGTTCCCGAGCCACCATGATGGTCGCTCCATGGTTACCCAGCGGGCCGTTGACCAGGACAACATCCCCAGGCTGGATATGCACCGCAGCGGGGGTAACGCCGGTTCGCATGACGCCAATGCCGGCAGTGTTGATAAATAGTTTGTCTGCGCCCCCTCGGGGCACCACCTTCGTGTCCCCTGTGACGATTTTGACCCCAGCCTGACGGGCGGCTGTGGCCATGCTTTCCACTACCTGACGGAGGGTTTTGATCGGCAACCCTTCCTCCAGAATCATGCCGCAGGTGAGATAGCGGGGAATAGCACCGCTCACGGCTAGATCGTTGACGGTACCGTTGACCGCTAACGAGCCAATATCACCCCCAGGGAAGAAGAGAGGATCCACGACATAGGAGTCTGTAGTGAAGGCAAGGCGATCGCCTTGAGCCGTCAACTCCTCCAGGGGAATGCGGGCCTGATCTTCCAGCGAGGTGGGTGCAGCGTCCGCAAAGTGACTGATAAAGAGTGCTTCAATCAAATCCTGCATGGCCTGCCCCCCGCTGCCATGGGCCAGGGTGACCGTTTTGTCGCGCAGGCGGGGTGGTTGTGTTGGGCGTGATAGCGATAGGGTCATGGGTGTGGAGATGTGTCGGTAAAAAGTGAGCCAAAGGACTGGCAGTCGATCAAGCACTCATGCATAACAGACCTTGTTAGGCGGAAGCCCCAACGGGTTTGCGTGCTTGCGTGCGACCGTATTTGTAATAGGCAGCGCAGGCTCCTTCCGAAGACACCATGCACGCCCCAACGGGATGTTCGGGGGTGCAGCCAGTCCCAAAGACTTTGCACTCCCAGGGTTTCTTGACGCCTTGGAGAATTTCGCCACAGGCACAGGCTTTGTGATCAGCAACGCGACGGTGGGGGAGGGAATATTTAGCTTCCGCATCAAATTGCACATAGTTGGGGTGCATCTTAAACCCCGATGCAGGAATATCGCCCAGTCCGCGCCACTCAAACTGCTCCCGCACGGTGAAGACCCGGCTCAGGGCATCCAGCGCCACTGGATTGCCATGGGTATTGACCAAGCGCGTATATTGGTTCTCAACTTCACAGCGCCCTTCGGCGAGTTGTCGCAGCACCATCCAGAGCGATTGCAGAATATCTAAGGGCTCGAACCCAGAAACGGTAACTGGTTTGCCGTAGCGTTCAGCAATGACCTGGTAGGGACGGGCACCAATGACCATGCTGACGTGACCGGGGCCGATAAAACCATCCAGCTGGAGCTCAGGATTGCTCAAGAGAGCTTCGAGGGCAGGAACCACCAGGACATGATTGACGAAAAGGCTGAAGTTCGGAATGTTTTCGCGCTCTGCTTGCAGCACAGTTAAGGCGGTGCTAGGTGCCGTGGTTTCAAACCCGATCGCGAAAAATACGACCTCGCGTTCTGGGTTGTTCCGTGCGATTTGCAAGGCATCCAGGGGCGAATAAACCATGCGAATGTCAGCGCCCTCAGCCTTGGCCTGGAGCAGGCTTTGCTGCGAGCCGGGTACCCGCATCACGTCTCCGAAGGTGGTCAGAATGACCTCCGGATGCTGGGCTAGGGCGATCGCATCATCGAGGCGACCCTTAGGCATGATGCAGACTGGGCAGCCGGGGCCATGGACGAGTTCAACACTGGATGGCAGCAAATCCTCCAAGCCGTACTTAAAAATGGAATGGGTATGACCACCGCAGATTTCCATAATCTTGATAGGGCCAGAACGATTATGGCTGAGCTGCTGGCCGAGAGCCTCAATTTTGGAGAGGAGCCCCTGAGCTTTTTGCGGATCGCGAAATTCTTGAACGTATTTCATAGCAGTTTTGAAGGTTGAATCTTAGGTTGGAAATTCTGAGATTGACCGGTCTCCCTCGCTTCGAGGTCTGACGGATACGTTGACCGCAATCGCTCCCCTGTTAAGTTGCTGCCATAGCAGCGTGGACTTCGGCCATTTCTTCCAGCAAATCAAGGGTGATTTGGGCTTCCTCTGGGTCGATGCGGTTCATGGCAAAGCCGACATGAACCAGCACCCAATCATGGATACAGCTTTCAATCGGATGGGCTGCGTCAACAATGCAGGCAATGTTGACTGGGCGACGGACCCCACCGATATCGACAATGGCCAGCTTTTGCTCGGTATTGCTAATTTCTATGATTTGTCCGGGAATGCCTAAACACATGATTTTTTTGTCCTTTTTATAGAAAGATGGCTGTATGGCTAACGTGTCAGGAGTTGGCAATCATACGAGCAGCGGCGATCGCCAGTTGCCCTAGAGACACGCCCCCGTCATTGGGCGGAACCTTTTGCGGCGTTAACACGGTCAATCCCGCCTGGTGCAAATGAGCTTGCACGGTCACCAGCAGAATTGCGTTTTGGAAGACGCCACCCGACAGCACCACTTGGTGGAGCTGATGATGACGAGCTAAATCAATGGCGAGATCGGCGATCGCTTGGGCTAGCCCTATGTGGAAGCGAGTCGCGATTAGCGCCCGGTCTACCCCCTGCTGCAAATCCTTGAGGAGCCGAGGCCAGAGAGGATTTGCCGACAATATCGAACAGTCACTCGCTTGCTTGATCACAAAGGGATACGGATCAGGACAAGATGCATCGAGGTCAACCAACGCTTCTAACTCAATGGCACCCTGACCTTCATAGGTAGCGACATCCCGACAGCAACCAACGGCGGCGGCAACGGCATCAAAAAGACGCCCCGCAGACGACGCACGGGGCGATCGCATCCCCGTTGCCAGCATCTGATCCAAAATGGATAGCGGCTGGGTAGCTAGAAACTGCACCAGTTCCAGATCGCCGAATTGGGTTGTCAGTGTATCCCAATCCAAAGCCGCCATGAACTGAGCATAGGTGTTGCGCCAGGGTTGTCGTGTAGCCTGGGCACCTCCCAGCATGGCCATGGGCTCAAAGTGAGCCACCCGCTGGAAATTGCGATAGTCCGCGATTAAGAACTCGCCACCCCAAAAGGTACCGTCATCCCCGTAGCCCAAGCCGTCCAACGCAATGCCTAAAACGGGCGATGCATCGAGGGCAATATCATGCTCCACCATGGCAGCGGCAATGTGGGCGTGGTGATGCTGAATGTGGTGGAGGGGCAACGATCGCTCAGTCGCGATTTCCTGAGCCAGTTTCGTCGAGAGATAGTCGGGATGCAGATCAGCGGCGATCGCGACAGGCTCATGCTCAAATAGCGATTGGTAGAGCTTGAGGGTTTCCTGATAGGCCAGGAACGCCGTCGCATTCTCTAAATCGCCCAAGTGCTGGGATAAAATGGCGCTACCGTCACGCCCCAGACAGAACGTACTTTTGAGTTCTGCACCCATGGCTAAAATTGGCGGGGCTGCGGCAAAGCCTGCGGGCAAGCGCATCGGTTCCGGAGCATAGCCCCGCGCCCGTCGCAGCATCTGCGGTTGTCCGGCGACTACCCGCACGACGGAATCATCGACGCGATTCACGATGTCGCGGTTATGGAGGAGAAAATAGGTCGCGATCGCCCCCAGTTTTTCCCGTGCCTCATCGTTGTCAATGCACTGGGGTTCATCCGATAGATTGCCACTGGTCAGCACAATGGGCCGATCCATTCGCTTCAGCATGAGGTGATGCAGCGGCGTGTAGGGCAGCATGACGCCGAGGGCGGAGAGGTTAGGCGCGACGGCAGGCGCAAGGGGACGAATAGAGGAGAGATGCGGAGTGCGAGTGTGCGAGCGTAATACAGTTCCCAGTTCGCTGTTCCCTGCTTCCGCTTTCTGCTGTTTTCTGTTCAGCAGGACAACTGGGGCGGCGGGACTTTCTAACAGGGCTTTTGCGGCCTCGCTGACGTCACAGTAGGGCGCAATCACGGAGAGGTCACGCACCATCAGAGCAAAGGGTTTGTGGTAGCGCTGCTTGCGCTGACGGAGTTGGCGAACGGCATCATCATGGGTGGCGTCGCAAGCCAAATGGATGCCGCCAATGCCCTTAATGGCCACAATTTCGCCCCGCTGTAGCAGCGTACAAACGGCGTCTACATCGTCGAGCATAGAGAACATGTCCGCCACAACGGGACGCCCATCCGCCCGTTCGAGCCAGGCTTTAGGGCCGCAGTGGTAGCAGGCCACGGGTTGCGCGTGGAAACGGCGATTGCCCGGATCGTCGTACTCCGTCTGGCAGGTACTGCACAGGGGGAAGGAGGCCATGCTGGTGTGGCGGCGATCGTAGGGAATCGCGCGAATAATGCTCAGGCGTGGCCCACAGTGAGTGCAGTTGGTGAAGGGATAGCGGTAAAAGCGTCCAAAGGGATCCAGGGTATCCGCCAAGCACTGGGGACAGGTGGCAGCATCGGCGGCGATTTGGGTGCGGCTGTGTCCTGCATGGCTGGGCGTGATCACAAAGTTAGGTTGGGGCACCGTGGCGATCGCTACGGCAGCACTTGCCAGAGACTCAATTTTAGCGAGAGGCGGGGCACTGGCAGGCAACTCGGTCAGGAAGCGTTCAACGTGCTCTGGTATTCCCGCGACGCGAATCACCACGCCAGTTCCATCGTTGTAGACTTCGCCGCGTAGTGACCAGCGCTGGGCGAGCTGGTAAACCATCGGGCGAAAGCCTACACCCTGGACGGTGCCCCGGATCCGAATCGCGGCGGCGGTTTCGGCAACGGCGGCGGTTGTTGAAGAAGGGTGTGGCCGATTGGCAACCATGGGTGATTTACCTATTGGCCCTCCAAGCGCCACAGCATCAAACGGTTATCAGCATCAACAATAGCCACGCACCACAGACTCATGAAGCCCCTTAACACTGGCTAACAGCAGATAAGTGAATAGCGGCGATGTGAAGGGCCAAGTGCTAGGAGGATAACAACACTTGCCTAAGTGAATCGTTGATTCTCGCCCTTTACTTAAGGTTTGAGAGAATCCCTAAACCTTAAGTAAAAGGCGTAATCTTGCTTTTGCCGAAGTGCAACTAACCCCTTTTCGGTTCGGGATTTGAATAGGCTTTTCGCTGCTTAGGTCAGATTGAGGCCGCCATCCGAGAGTAGAATCTCGCCTGTGATGTAGTGGCTATGAATCAACATCGACGCAACTTGGGCAATTTCTTCCGGTTGAGCACTCCGTCCCATCGGCGATCGCGTTTCCCAGAGCTGGCGAGCCGCAGTCCAGTTTTGACTCATCGGCGTCTCGACGAGACCGGGCGCGATCGCATTTACCCGAATGGCGGGCGCGAGATTCAGGGCCAGTAATTTCGTCACATGATTCAGCGCAGCTTTACTGGCTGAATAGGGGATGGAAGCACCCTTGGGCCGAATCCCCGCATGGGAACTAATGTTGAGAATACAGCTAGGACATTCATGGCGGGAGGACTGACGCAGCAACGCTTCGGCTTCCGCAATCAGTGTCCACGGAGCAATCACATTCACCTCATATAGGTCGCGCCAAATCTGTGCCGAGGCTTCCTTGAGGTTGGCATGGGGAATGGTGGCGGTCATGCCAGCATTGTTAACGAGTACGTCTAAGCGACCGTGATGGGCAAGTACTTGAGCTATCAAGGCTTGGGCTTGACGCTGATCCGCTAGATCCGCCCGCGTGTAAGAAGCATCGGGATGCTCTGCGGCCAATGCCTGTCCCGTCGCCGCTGACGATTTGGAATGAAATGCCACCGCAAACCCTTCGCCTGCCAGTTGTTGGGCGATCGCTTTGCCAATTCCTGACGTTGAGCCTGTGACGAGCGCTACTCGCTTTGGGTTGTCAGATTCGGTCATGATCATCACCTATAAGGCTGCTTTATTTGCGGCAATTTTGCCGAATCACCGACTTTGAGACCCGACTTTTCCGACTGCTTTTGGTAGGGAGCGATCGCAATGATGGAGGCGATATCAGGGATTGCACTGAATCTTGCTCAGTCAATAAAGTAGTCAATTACTCATGAAAAATACGAATCTTCCTAATTTCCTCCATAGAATCAGTAAAGCTTGCCCGTACAGCAGTCAGGTATTTGGCCTCACCCTTCTAGGACTGATGTTAGTCGGTGTGGGTGCTGCCAAAGCCTCTTTAATCGGTGATGACGTGAGGTTAGATCTCGACTTTCAAGGTGATTCCTTAGGGGAACCTGCCTCCGGCATCTTGCCGGGGCCTGTTGTTGAAGTGGAAGAGGATGGGGTGTTTTTAATCGATGGGGTGTTGACCCCGCCCGCCGACTTTGATGTGGAATTTCTGGCGGGGACAGGGGCTACCAGTGAGGACGGACTGAGTTCAGCCGTCGGTGAACTCTTTCTGAATCTGGAAGCGGATTTAATGGAAGGCTTCGTTTCCGCTCGCTGGGATTTACGCGATGATGACGTTACCCCACTGCGCTGGGAATATACTCTGAGCGATCTGGACTGGGCTGATTTCCCGGCAGGACGCATTACAGATATTCAGTTTTCGTTCATTGAGGGAATCGCCAATGGAACGGTGACGGGGTGTGTCGGCCAGTCGGTGGAAGATTGCAAGTCTGACAATGGGGGTGTCTCAGCATCGGTGGCCAGCGGTGAGAGAGTGTTCTGATTTTTGTGTAAGCAGAGTTGAGTTCAAACTTTGAAACGTTCTGGAAACAGAATAGCAAAGTGTGACAGAGCCGCTCTCCAGTTTTTGATGGGTCGATTCCAACGCTTTGAGATATTGTTCATTGCCAAATACATGAGCTTGCAAACGGACTCTTCATCGGGAAACACGGCCTTAGTTTTGATCACCTTACGCAACGAGCGGTTGACCGACTCAATCGCGTTGGTGGTGTAGATGACGCGGCGGATCTCCATCGGATAGTCGAAGATGGGGATGATGTTTTCCCAGTGGCGCAGCCAGATTTGGCTGACGGCTGGATAGTGCTCGTCCCACTTGGCCGCAAAGTCCTCTAACGCCGCTTCGGCTTCCTCCAAGGTGGCGGCTCGATAGATGGGTTTGAGGTCAGCTGTCACCGATTTGCTGTCTTTCCAAGGTACATAGCGCAAGGAATTGCGAATCAGATGGACGATGCAGAGCTGCACCTGAGTCTGGGGATAGACGGCCTCAATGGCCTGGGGAAAGCCTTTCAGACCATCGCAACAGGCAATCAAAATATCCTTCAAGCCGCGATTTTTGAGGTCAGTGAGGACTTTGAGCCAGAATTTGGCCCCTTCCGCCTCGGCCTCACCAATCCACAGACCCAGCAGCTCTTTATTGCCCTCGCGGTTGATGCCGAGCACGACATAGACGGCACGCTTGCTGACCCGTCCGGCGACTTTAATATTGACGTAGAGGGCATCGAGATAAACGATGGGATACAGTTCATCCAAAGGGCGGCGTTGCCAAGCTTTGACGTCCTCACTGACCACATCGGTGACCTCGCTAATGATGGCCGGTGCGATTTGGGTGCCGTAGCGTTCTGCCAGTTGTAACGAGATATCACGGGTGCTCATCCCCCGTGCGTACAGTGCCAAAATCTTCTCGTCCAAACCGCTGAGTCGTCGCTGATGCTTCGGCACCAACACCGGTTCAAAGGTACCTTGGCGATCGCGGGGAATGGCCAGCGCCAACTCTCCCTGCTCGGATTGCACCGTCTTAGACGAGTGGCCATTGCGACTGTTGTGCGGCAACGCAGGCTCTGGCGCATCGCTCGGGTTGAGGTGGTGGTTGAGTTCTCCAGCTAGCGCCCGTTCGACTAATCGTTTGGTGAGCTGCTTAAGCAAGCCGGACTCGCCGAGGATCGCTTCGGGACTTTGACAGTCTGACAGCAACTCGTCCAGCAGTTCATCGGTACGGTTCAATTCTTGCTTTTTCCTGGGCATGATGCGGTCTCCTGAGTTATCGGGATTCTAGACCGCTTACACAAAATTCTGTACAGTCTCTCACTTTGAGCGGCAATAGCATCAGCGCGGGTAACGAAATTCTCGCAACTTTGATAGACGTGGATACTTCGGGGTTATCCGAGTCTTCCTTTGTTCTCGTCTAGAGTCGGCATAACCTGAATATCTGACAAAGCAGAGGATAGGCAACGGCTCATCCTCTGCTTTGTTTCACAACTACGTTTACTGCCACTGTCAGAAACATGCAACCCGCGATCGCTTTGTCCATCCCTGATGTTGAATCCGTGACGAGTGCTACTCGATTGGTCTGCTCGTACTCAAACATTATTGCCAGTGCGTCTTAACTGCTTTGCTCTTTTTCTGCCTCTACCAGAACCTCTCTGACTCGCTGGGCCAACTCCCGTACGGCTGCTCGCTGCCCAATGACCTTAGCCCGTTTCATAAACTGCGGTAATTCCCGCACAGGCAACTGAGGAAACGCTAAGCTCTGCTCCACTGCTTGATAAGCTTCTTGCGCATCGTTCAACAGATAAATCGTCAAAATACCACGCTGTAAGCGCCAAATTTCGGGAATCTTCAGGGCCGTATAGATGGGAAACTTGCTCAGCGAAGCATTGCTGTTATCCACCTCAACCACCAAATCTGGAGGTGGATGGTCTTCAAAATCAAGGCTTTCCACCCCGCGCACTGCAGCCTCATTTTGAATGTAGAAACAACAATCTGGCTCTAATCCCTTCTGTTGCTGGGGATTTTTCATGGTTAGCGAACCAAGGCTGCGCAATTCCAAATTGAGTTCATCCACAAACACGGCCACAAAACTGTCAAAGAGTCGTGTCGGCTCCTCGTGGCCTGCTAACGGCACCATAATTTCTAACGCTCCGTCGTCATAGGCAAAGCGCTGATTGCGACTTTCCCCAGTCTCTTCTAGCAATCGTTCATAGGTTTTCCAGCTGATCCCTGTCAACACAATGCGGGTCTCTGAGATGACCTCGTGAGACGGGGCTGCTTCAGGTGATGTGAGCGTAGTTTGCGACAAAGCAGTGGTCATAACAAGGTGCCTCCACCGTGCCTTGCTTTTATCCTATCGAATTCACGCAAAAGCCCTCCGTATTTATCAAATCGAGGTAATACTGCATCCGATTCCCCATGGTTGCGGGTTAGGGGGCCAACCAAAATCAGATGCAACGGCGTGAATCCTAGACATTCAATGCCTCTGAATTTGCGTTTGTAGCCAAGCGGCATCCTGTTCGGCAAGCGCTGGCGGTGGAGGTGCCTGAGTATAGTCTAATGAAAGATCGTAAGCAGCTTCGTTGTAGATGGCGGCTAGTGCTGACTGTAAGTCTAGGGGAACGGCATCATCGGGCATTTCCAGGGGAACAGGGACTACAGGTAACGGGGTAGTCAGCGCGATCGGCCAAATTTCCATTTGAGCTGCTTGAGCGCGCGTCAGAGCAACACAGTAAGGCACATCCGGCAATCGGGGTTGGGCAAAAGGGCGCGTGCCTCGGCGCAGTAAATCAAGCTCAAGCAAGTGGACATGGGCCGCGTAGAGGCGCTTTCGCTTTTGACGATAGGTCGTTAATCCTGGTTCGCGTTTGTTTACGGGCGATAGGATTTGAATGCTGGTAATGAGGCGATTTTTAGCGGTATCTCGAATTTCAACGGTAGTCAGACGCATCTCTACGGGTTGAGGCACGGGCAGCGTCAAGCTGGGCGGCGTAATGGTTAGGGTGTCGTGGTTCGCGGTCGTCTGGTTGGCCAGTTGACGGTTGGGGGCTTCTAGAACCTCAACATCGGGGTAAAGGATGCCGATTTCGTCTTCAGGAAACGGATCTTCCGCTAGATAAACTTCCAAACGGGCTATGTACTTGGGCCGTAATAAAGGCGCAAGCTGCTGGCGAATTTTGCTGGCTAGAGCACTGTGAACGTCTGGGCAAAGATAGCCTTCGAGATAGGGATCCATTCCAGGGAAAGGAGAAGGCATGGGAAAATGCCAAGCTACAGTATTGGCCCATCATAAGTAGGCAGTTGCAATTAAATGTAAGACATCGTAGGTTGCGGTTGAGGAACGAAACCCAACGCCCGTATGTGTTACGCTACCGCTAACCCATCCTACATTTGAATCGGCCTAGCTACTTAGTGAATGTGAGAGTTCCCTTTACTGCTCTATGTGTAGCAAGCAAAAGGCTGCGTGATTTTCTACTTGACGTAGAAAAAGTTGGGAATCCCTATTGATAATGAAAACCTGACAACTGCCACCCAAGGCAGCAACTACCGTCAAGGTTGGAGAAAATTAGGATGATTCACCGCAACGCCGTCTTACCTCAGCTTCCGACCTGGATAAACCAGGTGGGAATTCCGGCACCGATTTAAAGTTTCCGAGTACAAGCCCGGTATACTGCCATCGGCACAACTTGATTCCCTCGTAAGAAAAGCATAGATCGCAAAACAGTATTGGCAGTCACCAACGCCGTAGTGAATCTTTCGACATAATAGCCAACCTATCCCCTGAAAAGGCAAGGGTATTTGCAAACTCTTTTTGTGGATATTACGACTTCCCAGGCGGATACCAAATAGATTCAAGGGTTTGAGCGATCGCTTCCCAGGATTCATCAGCGTTTAAGCACACGGTGACATGACCCAGCTTGCGTCCAGGACGGGATGCACCTTTGCCGTACCAATGTACGTGAGCATTGGGAACGGCTGACAGCGCCTCTCGCTTTGCTGCGTAGTCGTGGTGGGCGTGTTCATAGCCAAGGAGATTCACCATCAGAGCGCGATCGCAAAGCATCGTCGTATCGCCCAAGGGTTGTCCTGTCACCGCCAGCAACTGCTGCGCAAACTGAGAGGTGCGGCAGGCATCCAAGCTGTAGTGACCCGAGTTGTGGGTACGGGGAGCGACTTCATTCACCAGCACGGTATTATTGGGGGCCAGAAAGAATTCAATGCCTAAAATGCCAACGTAGTCGAGGTTTGTGACGAGGGTTTTCGCGATCGCATCAATTTCCTGTTGAGTCTCGTCAGGGATATCAGCAGGCGCAATCACGCGACGACAGACCTGCTGTACCTGCTGGGTTTCGACGACTGGATAGAGGGCGGTCTCACCCGAGGCGGTACGGGCTACCATCACCGCTAGCTCTTTTGCAAACGGAATAAAGGCTTCTAACAGAACGGGTTGATGTTCAATGCGCTGCCAGGTTGCTTGCAGTTCCGCCAAGGATGAAACGACGAAGGTTCCCTGGCCGTCGTACCCTAAGCGGCAGGTTTTCATGACTAAGGGAAATCCGATTGGCACGGTCAGTTGAGCGATCTCATCCGCGGCAACCTCATCCTCCAGCATGACGTAGGAGGGATTGGGGAGCCCCTGAGCAGCGAGGAACTGCCGCTGAGTGGATTTATCCAGCAGGGGCGCTAATGCCGCTAGTTGGGGCTGAAAACAAATCCCCTGCTTTGCCAATGTGCTCAAGCCAGGTAAATCGACAAACTCGTTCTCGAAGGTGACGACATCGCAATGTTTGGCTAGGATTGCTGTTCCCGCAACGTCAGCGATCGGAGCCAAAACGCTTTCGGTAATCCTCGCGGCAGGATCGCTACTATTAGGGGTCTGAACGACGATGTCCAAATTCAAGTGACGCGCCTCCAGCGCCATCATCCAGGCCAGCTGTCCGCCACCAATCACCCCAACCTGTTGCTTTGACATATGTCTTTCTCCTGCCCACTGACCTGGATATGCATCAGGCCGTTTTCACCCTCGCAGCCTGGGATGCTGAAAGTTGCATCCTCCCATAGGTGTGGCGATGTGACCAGTTAACTCTCACGCAATCGTCCTGCTTTGGGAGTATCCTCAGTCCCTGCTGGTATTGCCTCGGAAGAAACGGTTAGGGCAATGACAGGTCGGTGCCGAACCCTTGGAGGCATGCCCCCAAGGGTTCGATGTGGGGAGCCGCGATCACTCGGACGGAATTGAATTCTGACAGTCCTTATCAGCTGTCCCAACATACTCTTCGCTTGCAACAATCTGGATGCGGCTTCACAATTCATGAACCCCAAAAAAGCGGAGCTGCAATAGCAGCTCCGCAGGGTGTCGCTCAAACTGTTGGGCTCTATAGCCCCAAGCTGTCTACAGTCCGTAGCTATGGCTGGCACTCATTTCCATACCCAATAGACGCTGCACCCGCTGTTCCACAGAAGGGTGGGTAGAGAACAAGCCGGACAGAAACTGCTTGGGTACGGCATTGACGATCATGAGCGGTTCAAAGGCTGGGTTGCCGACCATAGGACGGCGACGAGCCGTAGCTTCCAGCCGTTGGAGTGCTCGTGCCAGGGCGGCAGGATTACCCGTTAGACGCGCTGCTCCAGCATCGGCAGCAAATTCCCGTGTGCGCGAAATGCCCAATTGGATGACAGAAGCCGCGATCGGAGCCAAAATCACGGTTCCAAGCATCGCTAAGGGGTTAGGCCCATTCTCATCGCGAGAAAATCCGCCGAACCACATGGCATAGCTCAGCATCTGAGCCAGGAAGGAAATAGCCCCCGCAATGGTTGCCGCGACAGCCTGGGTGAGGGTGTCGCGATTCATAATGTGACTCAGCTCGTGGGCAATGACACCCTCTAACTCTTCTGTCGGCAAAAGATTGACGATGCCCTCGGTGACGGCAACTGCCGCATGCTGTGGATCACGACCAGTCGCAAACGCATTCGCAGCTGCCCCAGGGATGAGGTAAACCTCTGGCTTGGGGATGCCCGCCCGCTGGGCTAAACGCTCGACGATGCGATGTAGGCCGGGCGCTTGATGAGCCGCCACAGGCTGGGCGCGATAGGCTGCTAAGGCAATGCGATCAGAAAAGTACCAAGCGCCTAGGTTCGTGGTAGCGGCTAAGGCAATCCCGGCGATCGCGCCTGCTGTCCCTCCCAAAACGCTGTAGCTAATCGTAATGAGCAAACCACTGAGTAAACCCAGTAGCGCTACTGTTTTAATCTGATTCATTGCAGTACCTCCTGCTGTTTAAGTTTTTGCAACCTGGGGAGCAACCCCACTTACACTAATCATCGTAGAAAGGAAAAGTGCCTTTGTTCAGGGCAAAACTGCGACAGTTCTGGTACGGTTTCCGCCCGTGTGTGCGAAATGACTGACTTTTGTGTTGTAGCCCTGTTCTGTGCCATTTCTCCAGAGGAATCTGGCAATCTACCGTTATAGCCGTCACCCACTCCATTGGGACAAGACGGCCAGCAATTTGGGGCAACCCGCTTGATTCTAGGTGTTTTAGCCTCAATGGCTGAAGCTATGTTTATCGTTTATCATCAATGGCTCAAACGCCAGGAGACTTTTTGTGTTGCAAGCAGATCGATTGATGACGTTGGCGGCCATCGCCTCGACTTTGGTTATGAGTCTACCCGCGATCGCGCAGGTAGACCCTGAGCCGCCCATCATTCCCGAAGTCGCAACGGTATTGCCGGACAATTTAGCCTACGTCATGTTGCTCGATATGCGGAACGAAACTTGGCAGCAGCTAGAGCAGTATTCTTTCTTCCAAGTTTTGCAAGAGCAAGGGAACGAAGCGCCTAACCCAGGTGGACTGCCTTTATTACCCCTGGACTTGGACTATCGTACCGATATTGAACCCTGGGTCGGGGATACCGTTGGCTTGGCGCTTCTTCCTTTAGAGGACTCATCAAGCATGCTTTCAGTGGAATCCGAAAGCCTGCAAATTATGGAGCAAATGTTATTACTGGCACCGATTGCCCAGGCTGATGAGTTCACTGGTTTCATGGACACAGTTCAGGCATTACGGGAGGGCGAACCCGAAACGGAAACATACCAGGGCATTACCATCTCCTACTGGGATCCGGTCTTTCCCGAGGACGAACCTGTCTTTCCCGAGGACGAGCCTGTCTTACTAGAAGAGGAAGACATTGATGCTGCGCCTAAACAACTCTCGGAAGAGTCTCAGCCTACCCCAGTCGAACCGACGCCAGAACCTTCTCCGGAAGCGTCGGAAGCGGATCCAGACGTGATGTTTCCCGATATTCAAATTCCCGAAGAGCCAGGGTTAGCGATCGCGGTCTTACCGGATTTCCTCATTGCGGCGGAGAGCCCCGACACTATCCGTGCCTGGATTGATGCACGCCCCAGCAACAGAGCCACCTCTCTAGCCTCGGAAGCAAGTTTTCAGCGGACGTTAGCCCATCCCGAATACGATGGCTCCCTCGGTGCTTTTTATGGCAAATTCAGCGAAATCCTGAAATACTCTGTCAACAATCTCGAAGAGCTAGAAACACTTCCCTTTGAGTGGCCCTTCCCCCTAGAGGCACAACAAGAAGAGCTAGAGCAACTCGGTTTACTGGATGTGGATAGCACCATCGATGTCTTGATCTATCCTCAACCCGAAGGCATTCGTATTCAGGGGCGTGGCTATTTTGATGATGCGCTTTTAGAAGCAGTTCAACCCTGGCAGCCACCAGCGCCTGCTGAAGTGCTGAACCATGTTCCTGCTCCCAGCTACCTCATGTTCAGCGGTCAGAATATTGCGGCGGGATGGGAAGAGACGGTAACCACTTTGGAAACCGCTGAAGAAACGCAAGAGTATCTCGACCAGGCGCGCCTAGCGTTCCGTTTAGGCACCGGGTTAGACCTGGATGAAGACTTCTTTGGCTGGATGGATCAAGGATTTACGGTCTTCCTCTTTCCAACCCGGCAAACCCCTCTAACGACATTTGCGCCAGAACTCCAAATCGGCTTGGGTATTGCTATCCAAACCAGCGATCGCGCCGCTGCGGAGAATGCCTTTGCTCAAATTGAAGAGCAGTTGGGGACTTCCTTCTTTACGGTGCAGTCCGAGGTTGTGAATGGCCAAACGGTGTCCAGTTGGTTGAGCGATGTCGATGGGGATGGCCAAGAGGACGATAGCTTTTTGGGCTATGGATGGGCGAGTGAAGATACCCTCGTTTTGACCACTAGCCTAGGGTCACTGTCGGAAGTGTTGAACCTGGGGCCGCGTCAGACGATTGTGGGCTCCCCCATTTTTCAGCGAGCTACTGAGGGCTTCCCCCAAGAAAATCAGGGCTACTTCTACACCAACTTCAGCTCCACCCTGTCGCTTATTTCTAGCCTTTTCCCACCTAGCGAAGATGGCTCTGACCAAGAATGGGAAGACTTCCGTAAAGCCCTGGGGACAATCCAAACCTTAGGGACAACGTTCTCCTTCACAGAGGAGTACTTGCAATTGGATGGTCTTGTGATGATGTCGCCAGCCCGCTAGGGAAATGGTTACCTTGTGAAGGTAATAACTTGAAGCAGGAAGTTTTCCTAGAGTAGGAGTCAGTCCCAACTGGATTCTGACTCCTGACTCCCAGATTCTTGCCCCCTCAGTACTTCTCAACTGCAATTACAAGCCTGTCTGTTCTCGTCTTTATATCTGTAAATCTATCCGCAAGCTCCCAATCGACATGCACAAAAGCTCCAGGTGGAGCGGCAAGTATTTTGACAAGTCGCTCATTCTGAAAAGACCCGTATTTTCTCGACAATCAATTTTTATTGGTATGTAATTTAGCTGTTCATAAAAATCATGCTCACTTCAATGCTCTAATACTTTCCGTGTTTTCTAGGTAGAGGAAAGCTAGAAAAGCCGACAGCCTCAATTCTTGTATTGAAAATCTTCAGTATTTCTACTTGGGAATTGTCTTTTTAGCCCATAAAGCCATCGCTGTTTCAGAGTTACTTTGTTTTTCAGCCTGTGACTGTATTCTTCCTGTCAAGAAACAGCTTTTGACTTCTCGACTTCTGAGTGACAAGTCAAGAATGACGATGTAGACATTTGAATTGAGAAGTCAGTCAGCATAAAATCCTCTTTGCAAGTTTGGGCTCTAGGTATCGCGATCGCTACAGGTTTGATGGCCGCTGGGCCTCAGGCAGCTCAGGCTATTACCGTAGATGCAACCGTCACAGCCGACAACTTCTACGGTCTGTTTTACGGCAACGAAGAGAGAATTGGTATAAGCCCCACTGTGACTTGTGCACAGTGGGGCTGTTTGTATCACAGCCTGCAAAATATCGACCGAAAACTCGTTAGCCTACCCAAGCTGACGGTTGCTAACGATCACAATCGTCTGACGTTGAGAAGGCACTTTAATGTATCACCTCAAGGCAGTCATTATTGGTGCAGGGATTGGTGGGCTAACCACCGGCATTGCCATGCAGCAGGCTGGTTATGAGGTGGAAATTTACGATAAAACGCGCGAACTACGTCCTGCGGGAGCTGGTATTTCGCTGTGGTCGAATGGAGTGAAAGTGCTCAACCGTTTGGGTCTTGGCGATCGCTTAGCCGCGATCGGCGGCACGATGAACCGTATGGAGTATCGCAGCCACACGAATGAGCTACTGAGTCAGGTTGATCTCACGCCCCTCATTCAGCAAGTGGGGCAGCGTCCGTACCCCGTATCCCGGACAGAGCTCCAGCAAATGCTGTTAGAAACTGTGGGGCAGGAACACGTCCGCCTGGGCATGCGATGTGTTGAGGTAGAAGCAAGTGACGACAAGGTGACCGCCATCTTTGAAGGCGGACATCGCGCGACTGGCGATGTTCTCGTAGGTGCCGACGGCATTCGATCGACGGTGCGGCAGTATGTGCTGGGCTACGATATCACGGCTCGCTATGCCGATTACGTGAACTGGAATGGTCTGGTAGATGCTCATCCTGAACTCTGTGAGTCAGATAATTGGGTGCTCTACGTCGGTCAGTCCAAGCGAGCATCCATGATGCCAGTGGGGGGCGATCGCTTCTACTTTTTCTTTGGCTGCCCGATGGCTCAGGGTACGACTGTTGAGCCAGCCTATCGTCAGGACGAGTTGGCTCAACTCTTTGCCGGCTGGCCTCAGCCAGTACAGCGGCTCATTGAGTCCATTGATCCGGCGAAGACTAATCGCTTGGAAATCTGTGATATTGATCCGCCTGAACGCTTAACACGAAACCGAGTGGCCCTGCTGGGCGACTCAGGTCATGCGACGACGCCAACCCTCGGGCAAGGGGGCTGTCAAGCGATCGAAGATGCCGAAACCTTGACTCGCTATCTGGTAACCACCAACATCAGCGTGCCGGATGCTTTACAGCGCTATGAAGCAGAACGGCAAGAGCGGACGGCTTCCTTGACTCTGAAAGCTCGGAAACGCACCGACACCATCTATGGCAAAGATCCCATTGCCACCGAGGCATGGTACGCCCAACTAAAGCAAGAGCAGCCCGCAGCCGTGACGGGTGCTCTTGCCAAGGTTATTTTGGGTGGCCCCATGCGCTAGCTAGCGCAATGCGGCGTCGGTAACACCTAAGGTTGGCAGGACTTACGCAGTTCAAAGGATCGCACGCGACTGATGGTATAGAGATCCCCCCTTGCCCCCCTTATTAAAGAGGGGGTGGCGATAGCCGGGGCGATCTTCGTTATAGACAATCGCGTCAAGTGCTCGAGCCCTGGTTGATTATGTTCCGACTGTCCAGGAGTTGATGTAGATTTTCTGCTCGGCGGTCAGCTCATCAATCGCAATTCCCATGGCCTGTAGCTTCAGGCGCGCAATCTCTTTATCAACCGCTTCAGGAATAGAGTGCATTCCGGGCTCAAGCGTTCCTTGATTTTTCACCAGAAACTCACAAGCCAGTGCCTGGTTCGCAAAGCTCATATCCATGACTGCACTGGGGTGACCTTCAGCGGCAGCTAAGTTCACGAGGCGACCTTGGCCGAGGACAATGACAGACTTGCCACTGGTCAGCAGATACTGCTCCGTAAAGTTGCGCACTTGCTTCACTTCGGAAGCCATTTCCTGCAAAGACTGGAGGTCAATTTCGATGTCGAAGTGACCCGCATTGCAGACCATCGCGCCGTCTTTCATCACATCAAAGTGCTCACGACGAATCACGTGCTTATTGCCCGTAACGGTGATGAACAAGTCACCTTGCTTAGCTGCTTCATCCATAGGCATGACACGGAAGCCATCCATCACAGCTTCGATGGCCCGCGTGGGATCAATCTCGGTCACGATCACGTTGGCACCCAGTCCCCGCGCTCGTAAAGCGGTTCCTTTGCCGCACCAACCATAACCAGCGACCACAAGGTTCTTACCGGCCAGCAGAACATTGGTGGCTCGCATGATGCCGTCCAGGGTGGACTGTCCCGTGCCGTAGCGGTTATCGAAAAAGTGCTTGGTATCGGCATCATTCACGTTCATGGCGGGGAAGGTCAGGACCCCGTCGTTGAACATGGCCCGCAGACGCACAATCCCTGTTGTGGTTTCTTCGGTTGTCCCGATGAGATCCGATAGCTGATCTTTTCGTTCTTTAACCAGCGTGGCGACGACATCACTACCGTCATCAATGATGATGTTGGGACGATGATCGAGGGCGGTTTCGACGTGGCGATGGTAAGTCTCGTTATCTTCTCCCTTGAGAGCGTAGACCGGAATGCCATAGTCAGCCACCAAGCTGGCGGCAACGTCATCTTGAGTAGACAGTGGGTTACTAGCGATCAGGAGAGCATCGGCCCCTCCATTTTTGAGCGCGATCGCGAGGTGCGCTGTTTCGGTTGTCACATGACAACAGGCCGAGATACGAATGCCAGCCAGAGGCTTTTCTTGCGCAAACCGCTCTTGAATTTGCCGGAGCACAGGCATTTCACGGCCTGCCCAGGTGATACGCTGCTTGCCCTGCGCCGCCAAGGCGATATCTTTGATGTCGTAATTAATTTGAACTTGAGTTGCAGTCATAGAAGTGTAACCTTGCAATTGCAGTCATGGAGCTTCATTTTCGGAATTTCTGAAGCAAGCAGTTGGAGGATATCTGCTAAAAGCTCCTTCACTTGCTGACGACGCGATCGCCCCGTAGCTTTCCTAGCATATCGAAATGTTCCGAGCTGAGTCAGCAAAGGTATGCTGGGCTATTGCCACAAATCTATAGAAATCTGTGACATTTACCCAGGGCTATTTGTTTAGCCGAATCCTGGCGAAATCTTAAGAAATCATAGAAAGCAGCATTGTCAGGCGCTCGAAGCTTCGCAAGCTGAATACAATAACTTACGATTTAATATCAATGTACAAGAATTATTTCTACCGCTAAATTTGTTCATTAAGTTACGTAGAGAGTTCGTCGGGAGCAGCGAAAGCCTTGGAAAGTACGAAAGAGAAAATTTTGGTGGTCGATGATGAGGCCAGTATTCGGAGGATTTTAGAGACTCGCCTCTCGATGATTGGCTACGACGTTGTGACTGCTGCTGATGGCGAAGAGGCGTTGGAAACCTTCCACACTTCTCATCCTGATCTGGTGGTTCTGGATGTGATGATGCCCAAGCTCGATGGCTATGGGGTTTGCCAAGAGCTGCGTAAAGAGTCTGACATTCCCATCATTATGCTGACTGCTTTGGGGGACGTGGCAGACCGCATTACCGGTCTTGAATTAGGGGCGGATGATTATGTCGTGAAGCCTTTTTCACCAAAGGAATTGGAAGCTCGTATTCGCTCCGTTTTGCGTCGCGTTGACAAAAGCAGTGCGACTGGGATTCCCAGTTCAGGTGTGATTACCATCAACACCATCCGCATTGATACCAACAAGCGCCAGGTTTACAAGGGAGACGAACGCATTCGTTTAACCGGCATGGAGTTTAGTCTGCTGGAGCTGCTGGTGAGTCGCTCGGGGGAGCCTTTTTCACGGGCTGAAATTTTGCAGGAAGTGTGGGGCTATACCCCTGAGCGTCATGTGGATACGCGCGTTGTTGATGTTCATATCTCACGCCTGCGGGCCAAGCTAGAAGATGACCCCAGCAATCCAGAACTCATTCTGACGGCTCGTGGAACTGGCTACTTATTCCAAAGGATTGTGGAACCGGGCGAAGAGTAGTCTGCTAAAATCTTCTAAGTTTTTACAGAATTCAGCCAATGCTAGCTACTCGGGCCCGAATCGCCGTAGATGCAATGGGTGGCGACTACGCTCCTGCTGAAATCGTGGCAGGTGCCATCAGGGCAAAGGCCGAACTGGATGCGGACATCCTTTTAGTCGGTGACCCGGATCAAATCAAGGCCACAACCCCCAGTCCAGAAAGTTTGAATGAACTTGAAATCGTACCTGCGGAAGGCACGATTGAGATGCACGAAGAGCCGTTGAGTGCTCTGCGACGCAAGCCCAAGGCTTCGATTAATGTCGCTATGGATCTGGTTAAGCGCAAGCAGGCCCATGCCGTCGTTTCGGCAGGGCATTCCGGTGCAGCAATGGCTGCAGCGCTCCTGCGATTAGGTCGTCTCAAAGGAATTGATCGTCCCGCAATTGGTGCCGTGTTCCCAACGGTTTTAGCGGATAAGTCAGTTCTGATTTTAGATGTCGGGGCCAATGTCGATTGCCGACCCAAATTTTTAGAGCAGTTTGCGGTGATGGGAACGATTTACTCCCAGTATGTGTTGGGCGTCGCTAGCCCTCGCGTTGGGTTGTTGAATATTGGTGAGGAACCCAGTAAAGGCAACGACACGGCTATTCAGGCCCATCAGCTGTTGCAAAATAACGCGATCGTCCCCTTTGTCGGTAATGCTGAAGGTCGGGATATTTTGTCTGGCGACTTTGATGTCGTTGTATGTGATGGATTTGTCGGCAATGTTCTGCTGAAGTTTGCTGAAGCGGTGGGTGAATCAATTCTGCAAATTTTACGTGAGGAGTTACCCCAAGGGCTTCGTGGTAAAGCGGGAACGCTGATGCTCAAGGGTAATCTCAAGCGCATTAAGCAGCGAGTGGATCATGCTGAGCATGGTGGTGCGCTTCTGTTAGGCGTTGCCGGTATTGCTGTCATTAGTCATGGTAGTTCTCAAGCGCCGTCGGTTTTTAATGCTATTCGCTTAGCCAAAGAGGCCGTGGATAATCAAGTGCTGGATCGAATTCAGGCTCAATACCAGAAGGTGGCCATGCCTGCGGCAGATGGAGAGTAATGGTGCAGAATAATAACTCTGGGGTTTCCTTCGTTGGCAGTGGCTCCGCGCATTTATCCGTTCCTCTGAGCAATCAGGAACTGAGCCAACTAGTGGAGACCTCTGACGAATGGATTGCGACGCGAACGGGGATTCGGCAACGGTTTTTAGCGACGGAAGATGACTCACTCAGCAGTGTAGCAACTCAAGCCGGACAAGCCGCCCTCACGATGGCAGGTTTGGCCGCGACTGAAGTCGATCTGATTGTGCTCGCGACTTCGACCCCAGATGATTTATTCGGGAGTGCCGCTCAGGTTCAGGCTGGATTGGGGGCTACTCGGGCGGTTGCTTTTGATTTAACGGCGGCTTGCTCAGGATTTCTCTTTGCGGTGATCACGGCGGCTCAGTACATGCGCCTAGGCGTCTATCGCAACGTTCTAGTCATTGGCGCTGATGTGCTCTCCCGTTGGACTGATTGGGACGATCGCCGTACCTGTATTCTCTTTGGCGATGGGGCTGGCGCTGTGGTGCTCCAAGCGACTGAGCGCGATCGCCTCCTGGGCTTTGAAATGCGCAGTGATGGATCGCTGAATACCTGTCTGAATCTGCCTTATCGCTCGACGCAGCGCACCTTAGTGGATGGCAAAGCCGTGCAGCAAGGCACCTTTCAACCCATCACGATGAATGGCAAAGAGGTCTATCGGTTTGCCGTGAAGCGAGTCCCAGAAATTATTGAAAAAGCCCTGTTCCATGCTGGCATGACCACTGCCGATGTGGATTGGCTGTTATTACACCAGGCGAATCAACGTATCCTGGACGCTGTGGCTGAGCGTTTGTCGATTCCCTCGGAGCGGGTTATCAGCAATATGTCCCGCCACGGCAATACTTCCGCAGCGTCGATTCCGCTGGCGTTGGATGAAGCTTTACGGAGCGATCGCATCCAACCGGGTGATGTGATTGCGTCTTCTGGATTTGGCGCTGGGCTGAGCTGGGGGGCCGCCATCTTTGAATGGGGCTAATTAATTGGCCTATCGTCTATCTATGGGCCGATAGGTTTCGCTAGCGGGCGCAAAGGCTTGGATCACCGCCCATGAGCCACGCGTGGCGATCGCCGCAAGCAAAAAGACTGCGGTTAACGTTAGCGTTGCGTGGGGCGCTAAGACGGCTACTAATAGGATGCTCAGAAGCAGGAGAGGCAATAGAGTTCTGTCCATCTAACTCAGTCCTTCCAAGAGATTTATCCTGACATTTTCATCCTATGTATTTATTCCTATAAATGGGAGATGTCTTAGAAATACTTGAAGATCTCGCTGTCAAACGCAACAATCCGTTGCACTTGATTGCTTTAATCCAGAGAGTTCGAGATGGCCAGCGCCATCGCTTGCTGCTCAATTAGATGAACACTCGATAACGGTTTTCCTATTAGCTGCTGGTTTGCTTAGGAAATCAGCGTGCTTGAGTCGATCCCTGGGCCACAACTACGAACTGCATAATTATTTTTCAAAGCCTTTTGGACTACTAATGCAACATGATATGGGGCGATGGGATCGCTTTTCAAATACTTCCACAATTACTAATCTGATCCATAGAATTTAATTTTGCGTTGTATCGGTCAAAACAAATTCAGCAGGAATTTGACCGCTGCGGAAGTTCCTTTGACACCAGCAAAGAGGATGACACCCGATACGGTACCCGCCAACACACAGACAGTTGCTCCTGCCAGGCTAATCAAGCCGTCATCGTCTAAGAGACCAAAGCCGGTGATAAAAATGCCGATCGCTGGCAGCGTGTTAGTGCCCGGAATGGGAATGCACATGGAAACCGCCATCAGGGCAATCATGATGCCTAACAGGCAACGGCCGGGATAGGTCGTGCAAATGGGGGTTAATCGCGGCCGCGATAATACCTCAATACGCTTCAGCCAGGGAATCCCTGCTTTGACAATTTTCTGTATCTGAGTCAGCTCAAATCCTTTCTTTTGCCAGCTAGCAGGCAACCAGGGACGTCTTCGCCCCAGAAGCAGTTGGCCGGCTAACACGAACATCACAACGCCGAAGGGAATGGAGTAGCCAGGGGCGGGGACGGGCAGAGCTGATGGTAACGACAGCAACACAAACAAAAAGCCGAAGGTTCTTTCCCCCGACAAGTTGAGAATGTCACCTAAAGTCACTTTTTCAGCGCGCGATTCTTCAAAAAAGAAACGGTCGAGTTCTGCTGAAAGACGAGCCATTGAAAGAGAATCTCACAACCACGATTTTCCATTATCGACTAAGAAGAACCTGGACCCTGTCAGTTCTCAGCCTAAAGGAACTTTACAGCGAGTATGCCCAAGGAACTTAGCCCCAATACACCCCACAGGAGTCGGCTTGAAGAAGCTTCAACCCACAGGCGTAAGCGATCGCCGCCAAAGGCCATCAATCCACCTACAAACAGAAAGCGAGCATTACGTCCGATCACCGATGCCAGAACAAACTGACCCAAATTAAAGTCGAACACGCCCGAGGCAATGGTAAAAATTTTGTAGGGGATGGGCGTCACGGCGGCCATCAGTACTCCCCAAAAACCCCAGTGAGCGTAGATACCTTCAACCCGCTGAAAAACTTCCAAGTCTGGGTCATAGGCTTGGAGGAGCCAGCCCCCAATTGAATCAAAGGCATAGTGACCAATGGCGTACCCCACTAAACCGCCAAATACTGAACCGACGCCACACACGAGGGCAAATCGTAGCGATCGCTGCGGGGCTCCTGTACAGAGGGCCAGCAGCAACGGATCGGCGGGTACCGGAATCACGCAAGATTCGGCTAGCGCAAACCAGAAGAGTAAATGTTCGCCGTAGGGCTTTTGACTCCAAACGGAAAGATTTGCGTAAGCCTTCTGCAACATAAGGATTAAGGAATATAAATTTTCTCTACACTATCAGTCGGCAGTTGAGACGCGCGCGGATAACCGGACAGTCATAAGGCCAGCCCTCAAGGACGTTGATACAGCAGAAGTCGGAAGTCGGAAGTCGGGAGTCGGAATTGAAAGGCTTACCAGATGCTGAGTACAGCTATCTGGAGTGACCTAACCTGTTTACAGCTTGCCATACGAACCAGTGGCTAAAATAGCGCCTACAGGGCTCATCAATATTTAGATTTTCTTCAGAGTTTAAACCTTAGGGCTCGGCCTGTTCTGGGATAAATTCAGCATTCCAGACTCGCGACAAGCGCTGTTGTCCGGTTTCGGTTAACCACGCTTCCTCGGGGGTGATTTCATAGTCTGCGTCCGCGCATTCAACAGCTTGGACGAGGTCTAAGAGACAGTGATGGTAAGGAACGGTTCTAACGGGCTGACGTAGAAGCCATTCCAGTCGTACCTGCCCAGTCATGTCCAATTCGTCTACCAGAAATGGGTACAACATGATGCCGGTCGCCTCGCCGACGCCGTTGAGGAGTGCTTGGCAGTAGCCAACCGCCTCTGTTTCCGGTAGCGTTTTGAGCCTTACCAAGATTCGCTGAACTAGATTGTGGACAAAGGGGCAACCCAGTTCCGCGTGAAGTTGCTCAATAAGCTGCGCCGGTTCCGGTTGAGCATTGTTCAAAATTGCGTGCCAATCGGCGTCGGGGTAAGCAGTTCGTAATAAGTGATAGCACCGTTCATTGAGTCGATAGGCTTGTTGGGTAGCATCGCAAGAAAAGTCCTCACCAGGTACAGCACCGACTTGCACCAGCAGACGAAAAAAATCGATAGCAGATTGATCCATAAAAAACGGCCCAATAGAACTTTGAAGGGCAGAAGTTTAATTTTTCGTTACATCTTAGCTTAAGAGGCTCTCAAGATGATTTTTGTGATTTTGAGTACAGGCTGAATGCTAATACAAGGCTGACTCAGGCGATCCGGGCATAAAAGAGGGCATATCCCAGGACATACAGCACGTTTGTGAGCACTAATAGAAACTTGCCCAAGCGCGATCGCACCCGATACCACAAGTACAAACTTGCTAACAACACAAGGCTCAGTTCTACGAGTGCGACATACCTGCCAAAGTGATCGGCATCCCAGTAGGAGATGGGGCTGACAAAGCGAAAGTCGCTCACGGGCCAAAAATGTCGATGGGCATCATCGTGATGAACGGGCAAGTCTTCGAGATGGTGCAGCAGGATGCTGGCACATAAAGCCATAAGGCGGAAACGCTGCTGCCAAAAGGCGATGGCTCCAACCAAGAATGCTAAAGGAACGGAGTTCCCAACCGCAAATATGTCTTGCCATAGGGGCCGATAATACGCTTCATTCCAGATTTGAGCTTCAGGTAGACCAATGACTTTAGCCCAGCCATAAAACACAAACAGTGCTGCATCAGGCAGAATACTGCCCACTAAGATGGGCCAGGTCAAAGCAGGCTGTTGGGAACGTCCCAGAATCGCTAGATTGAGAATACTGTGACTAGGGGTGTTCATTCCTTTAACCCATGACGCAACATCAGCGACCCATCTATTTGGATTGTCATGCCACAACCCCGGTTGATGTCCGTGTGGTTGAGGCGATGGTGCCCTTCTTCACAGAGCATTTTGGCAATCCAGCCAGTACAACACACCAGTATGGGTGGGAAGCAGAGGCCGCTGTCAAGCAGGCACGGGAACGGATTGCCATGGGAATCCGGGCTACCCCTGAAGAAATTGTGTTCACCAGTGGGGCGACCGAGGCCAACAACTTAGCCATTAAGGGCGTTGCCGAAGCCTATTTCAATCGGGGCAAGCACATTGTGACAGTACAGACGGAGCATAGTGCGGTGCTCGATCCCTGTGCGTATCTGGCAACCCTGGGGTTTGACATTACCTATCTCCCCGTGCAATCGGATGGCCTTGTTGACCTGACAGTGCTTGCAAAGTCCCTGCGTGCTGACACGATTCTGGTATCTGTTATGGCGGCCAATAATGAAATTGGGGTATTGCAGCCGCTGGCAGCGATTGGTCAGTTGTGTCGCGATCGCGGGATTTTATTCCACACGGATGCTGCCCAAGCCATTGGCAAAATTCCGCTCAATGTCGAGACCCAGGGCATTGATCTACTTTCAATCACAGGGCACAAAATCTATGGCCCTAAAGGAATTGGGGCGTTATACGTGCGACGACGCAATCCGCGCGTACAGCTGGCCCCACAACTCCACGGGGGTGGTCATGAACGGGGCATGCGCTCTGGTACCCTTTACACGCCTCAAATCGTGGGGCTCGGCAAAGCGCTGGAATTGGCCTGGCAAGACCCAACCGCTGAACAACAGCGACTCGCCCAACTGCGCGATCGCCTCTGGCAAGGGTTAGCTGACTTGCCCGGTATCGTGATGAACGGGCATGCCCACCAGCGATTGTCAGGCAACCTTAACGTGAGTGTCACAGGCGTCGATGGCCAGGCGCTTCTTTTAGGTTTACGAGGCGTTGCGGCTGTTTCTTCTGGAGCCGCCTGTAGTTCTGTGAACACTACCCCCTCCCATGTTTTGAAAGCACTTGGCCACAGTGATCAGCTTGCCTATGCTTCGCTCCGATTTGGGATTGGCCGGTTCAACACAGCCACAGAAATTGATCAGGTTGCGGATGCTTGCCGAGCAACCATCTTGGCGTTACGGAGAAGTCAGGGAGCCGTAGACAGGAGTCAGTAGACAGGCATTAGAAAGTGCATGCCAAACTCCGAATTCACTTCCCCATCACTCATCCACCCATCGACGCATCCACTTGAAATAGTCAGCAAATCCACACCTCGACTAACCAAGCGCTTGCCGAGACGAAAGAATTGCAGTACAAATGTATTGCCTACTTCGGCATCAGGGCAGAAATATCATCAACAAATTTTTGATGGTCTACCACAGGCTTGCTAATGTATCCATCTGCCCCACTTTGTTGAAGAAAGTTTTCGCGATCGCCCTGCATGGCGTGGGCAGTCACCAAAATAACAGGCAGATCTGCCGTCGCTGGATCAGCCTTCAGCATTTGGGTAATTTTAATCCCGTCGACAGGTTTACCCTCAAAGACACTATGGGAGAGAGAAACATCCATCAAAATTACATCCGCTTTCCGATTACGTGCGATTTCCATCACTTCATCGACGTCTTCTGTATGCTGGACGGAAAAACCACCTCTTTTGGTGAGTATTTTGGAGAATACACGGGCGTTAATCATGTCATCTTCAACGATGAGGACGGTCTTCATGGTGTTTCCTTAGACGATGGAAGCCTCAAACTAATGTGATGAGTCCTAATACACTTACGCTAAAAGCGTCATATTAAGCTCTTCTCTGATTTAATCGTAGCTGCTGATATGGAACATATGGACTTTCCCATACACCTTACAGCATTGTTACGGCTTGCTAACTGGGGCAGAATACAGCCGTGTCTGCTTATCTAATCCCAACTTTAAGGACAATGCTTCATGGCGGATCAACTCAACATCCTCTCATCTGGCCAGGTAGTGCCGACACCTCTTCATACAGAGGTGCAGCGGTCATATCTGGAATACGCCATGAGTGTTATTGTCGGGCGGGCGCTGCCGGATGTGCGTGACGGGCTGAAACCGGTTCATCGGCGTATTCTCTATGCCATGCATGAGCTGGGTTTAACACCTGATCGCCCCTTCCGCAAATGTGCGCGTGTGGTGGGAGATGTACTGGGTAAATATCACCCCCACGGTGACCAAGCGGTCTATGATGCGCTCGTCCGCATGGTGCAAGACTTTGCCAGTCGTTATCCGCTGCTGGATGGTCACGGCAATTTTGGCTCAGTGGATAATGATCCACCTGCGGCTATGCGCTATACCGAAACGCGCTTGGCACCCGTAAGCCATGAATCGCTTTTAAGCGAAATCGGCGAGGCAACGGTCGATTTTATTGACAACTTCGACAATTCCCAGCAAGAGCCGATTGTCCTGCCAGCGCAACTGCCAAACCTTTTGCTGAACGGTTCATCCGGCATTGCCGTTGGGATGGCAACCAATATTCCGCCCCATAACCTGGGCGAAGTAATCGATGGTCTGATTGCCCTCATTGACCGCCCGAGCTTAACCGATGAGGCGCTCTTTGCGTTGATCCCAGGGCCGGACTTTCCCACTGGGGGAGAAATCATTGATTCGAAGGGCATCTATGATGCCTATCGCTCAGGGCGAGGCAGTATCCCCGTTCGGGGGATTGCGCAATTTGAAGAGGTGCGTCCTGGAAAAGGTCGCCAGCGCCGCACCGCGATTGTAGTGACTGAACTTCCTTATCAGGTCAATAAAGCGGGGTGGATTGAGAAAATTGCCGATCTGGTCAATAACAACCGCATTGAGGGCATTGCCGATATTCGCGATGAAAGCGATCGCGAAGGGATGCGGGTGGTGATTGAACTAAAGCGGGAAGCACAGCCCGCTGTTGTGCTTGATGCGCTGTATCGACAAACGCCGCTGCAAAGCAATTTTGGGGCTATTATGCTGGCGCTGGATGGTGGTCAACCCCGCCAGCTGGCACTGCGCGAGATGTTGCAGGCGTTTGTTGATTTTCGCGAGATCACACTTACGCGTCAGTATCGCTATGAGTTGGAGAAAACGGAAGCGCGGCTCCACCTGATTGAAGGCTTGGTTCGCGCCTTAGATAACTTAGACCAGCTCATCGACATCCTGCGCAACGCCCCCGATGGCACTACGGCTAAAGTCTCCCTGCAAGCAGCCTTTGACCTGAGTGAACGACAGGCAGACGCGATTCTCGCAATGCCCCTCCGTCGCTTAACCGGGATGGAACGGCAGAATCTGCAAAATGAATACCAGGCGCTCGCAAACCGTCGCGATGAATTGCAGCGCTTATTATCCGATCGCCACGAGTTGCTGAAAGCGCTCAAAAAAGAGCTGCGATCGCTCAAGAAAAAGTTTGGCGACGAACGCCGTACCCGTATTCAAAGTGAAGCGGAACGTACGGAAGAAACACAGCAGCTCGCTGAGATTCTGGCAGAACATCGCGACGAACAAACGATCCTGGAATTTACTCAAAAAGGCTACGTGCGCCGTCTTTCTTCCCGTGCCTATCAGCGGCGTCAAGCACGTCAATCAGAGGCGGAAACGGACACATTCCAGGAAATTGAGGACATGCCGCTGCAATTTGAAGCCGCCACGGTGGCTCAAGAGTTGCTAGTGCTAACACGAGAAGGCAAAGCTTATACCCTGACGGTGGAGTCAATTCCCCAAGCTCAACGACAGTCTAAGGGGGTACCGTTAGTCAATCTCTTACCGAATTCTGTTTCCTCGGAACCGGGGGCGATTGCGGCCCACTTTGTCCTCACGGATGAGGTTTTAACCCATGATCTGGTAATGCTGACGCGCTTGGGGCGCATCAAACGGGTTCCACTCTCAGAGTTTACGAATTTGACGGGGCGGGGCCTCACAGCTCTGAAGTTGAAGAAGGGTGATGAACTGGCCTACATCACCCTTGCTAAGGCCGATGAAGCCCTGGCGATCGCGACCTCCGGTGGACGGCTGCTGCGATTCGCGATTAATGATGAACAGCTGCCCATTATGGGCCGTACGGCCCAAGGCCCTCAGGCGCTGCGGCTGCGTAAAGGCGAAGAAATTATCGGCTGTGTTCGGATCCAGCAGGCAGGTGATTGTGTGCTGATGATTTCGGCGGCAGGATTTGCCAAGCGTTTACCGGTGACCGCTGTATCGTTGGGGGCCCGAGGCGGCCTTGGAACGCAAGCCTTTCTCTTCAAACAGAAGACGGACTATCTCGTCGCTATGACGGCCAGTCCATCTGGCGGCGACGTCACGGTTGCCACAACCGCTGCCCGTAGTGCGCACATTCCCATCGATTCGGTACCCCGACAGGGACGCGATACCCAAAGCGTCTACCGTCTAGGGAAGTTGGCGAAAGGGGAAAAAATTGAATCCGTGACCCTGACCTCCTTAGTTGATAATGATGCCAACAGCGCGGATGCTGGGGATGATTCCGAAGAGTAGGGCAGTAAACTGTGGCACGAGTAGTCTTGGAAAATCTGTACAAGACCTTTCCTAAGAGCAAGCGGAATAGTCGGGTCGTCTCAGCATCTGAGGGTGGGAAAGCAGAGGATACAGCGGTTCTACGGCGGATTGACCTCACCGTGAACGATAGTGAATTTATGGTGCTGGTGGGTCCCTCGGGATGTGGCAAGAGCACGCTTTTACGCTTGATTAGCGGTTTGGAGGCGGTGACGGCAGGCAATATTTGGGTCGGGCAACAGGTGGTCAATACCTTGCCACCGAAGCAACGGGATATTGCCATGGTGTTTCAGAGCTATGCGCTGTATCCTCACCTGACGGTCTATGACAATTTGGCGTTTGGTCTGCGTCGTATGAGGGGTCAGGCCGTCACCTCAGATAAGCCAGCGGTGGTTGATGATGCCCCGCTTTCACCGGAAGCCGATGCGAACCAACGCTTACAAAAAGCCCTGAGCGATCGCACCGGCTGGCAATCACTGTTAGCGGGCTTGACTCGTCGTTTACCTAAAGGCTTACGCTACCGCTCGCAAGCTGACCGGCTCATTGATCAGCGGGTGCGAGCGGTGGCTCAAATGCTGCAAATTGATGAACTCCTGAGTCGTTATCCCCGGCAGCTTTCGGGTGGACAGAAGCAGCGCGTGGCGCTGGGACGAGCAATGGCCCGCAATCCCCAAGTCTTTCTGATGGATGAACCCCTGTCTAATCTGGATGCCAAGCTCAGAACTGAAACCCGCGCCCAAATCGTTAACTTGCAGCGACAGTTGGGGATTACGACAATTTACGTCACCCATGATCAGGTGGAAGCGATGACGATGGGCGATCGCATTGCCGTGATGGATCAGGGCCAAATTCAACAGGTCGCCACTCCTCTCGAGCTGTATCAACGACCCGCTAACCGCTTTGTCGCGGCTTTTATCGGCTCCCCAACAATGAATTTTTTACCGGTGCAAATCAAAGCGCCGCTGGTGGTTAATCATCCCGGCTTTCGTCTTACGCTACCGGGCGAATGGGAACCAACCTTAGCAACCTGTGATGGGTTGCGGTTCACCTTAGGTATTCGCCCCGAGCACTTGAGCCCCAGCCTACCCGCCCCCAAGAATTTGCAGGTGTTCATTACCCGCATTGAAGCCCTGGGTAGTGAGACCTACCTAACCGTGCAGTTTGGAGATGACCTATTGCAAGTGCGGGTTGGCCCCGATCGCACGTATGCCATCGGGGAAGAACTGTGGTTAGCGATCGACCCTAGCAAAATTCATCTTTTTAACCCCACAACAGAGGCTGCTCTGGTTCCCGTGCCGCTGACAACATAAGCCGTGTGGAGTATCGTCACTTATTTCAGTTAAGCAGACTGCCGATCAGTAAGGCTTCGCTCTGCTGCTGGTGGCAAAGAGCCGGTACGTTTTGGAAAAGACCCGCGATCGCGTCGAACAAGGCTTGACTGTCCTCGTCCAAGGGACTGATCGTCAATAGGGTTTGTCTTTCTACAGGGCAATAAATACCGATGGCTTTGCCCAGAATGGATTCTTGTGGCAGCGTTCCCCAGATGTGACTATCAAAGGTGACATTGCGGTTGTCTCCCAAGACAAAGTAATGGCCTTCAGGAATTGCTTGGGGGCCATATTCGTAGTCAATAGGAGTGATTTGAGGTAGGTAGGTTTCCTCTAGCAATTGGTTGTCAATGTAAACTTGCCCATCCCGTACTGCAATGGTTTCTCCCGGCAGCCCAACGACACGGTGTAGGGCCGGTGTGTTGTTAACTATAGGAGCATCGAAGGCCGTAGACGGTAGATTGTAGAGAATGATATCGCCTCGCTGTGAAGATGCGGAGGGATAGTTGCGTTTATCGATAATCACCTTATCGTCGATTTCTAACGTCGGTAGCATCGAGCCTGAGGCGACGTAACGGGCCTCAAAATTCTCGGGAAATTGTTCTAGAACTTCAATGGCAGAGGGAGACTGGGCCAGACTTTCAGCATCTACAGCCGGCATATCCCTCACGAATAAAGCCGGATGACCTACATTTGGGGCTATGAGTTGAGTTGTCAGAATAAGCGGTAAGACAATCACAGTTGCCTCCTATCGGCATCGAGAAAGCGATCGCTTTCACCAACATAGTCCGCGTTATTCCTGATGTAAAACGCTTGCTGATGTCGCGATCGCTGATGCATTGATCATTCAACGGTGAGCTAGCCCGGTAGGATAGCGACCGTCCACCATCTCTGGCTCATATCGCACCCGTCGTATCACTTCCTGATGCGAGGGCTTATCTGCCAAAAGTGACGCATAAATACCCCATTCACCATGCTTAAGCGTCAGATTTGACGTATAACAACCTGATTCTCCGGAGTTATGCGTCAAATATTGTATGTAAGTTCTGGAAGTGGGATGTTATCACCCAGAAGTGACAGATAAGATCTGGAAAGGTGGGTATTATCTACAAGATTTGACGCTGAATATATAGTTATGCCGCTGAGTTATCGGTGGGACGTAACCGGAAGTTGGCTTGTTAGCGTTATTGCTGAGGTTAATGCATGAATCTACAAAGTTTGAGATGGACAAAAAATGTAAAGCCAAAGAATGAGGAGAATTGGGCTTACCAAATTTTCAAGGCCGGGAGCCTTTTTAAGCTAGCTTGGAAAGATGATGAAGGTAATGCCAACAAACCGCAGCGAGGCGATCTGATTCTGATTCGCCAAAGTGGCTATGTTACTCATCTTGTAAAGATACTTGATTACAAGTCGGAGCGTGAGGACTGGCAAGGTGATTTCAACGTCTATCGAATTGTTGAAGTGCTATGGGTGATTGATTGGCAAGATCCGCCGAATTCTGCAAGAGCAGATGAGGTATTCGGTTATTCGGTGAAAGCCTATCAAGGTGGTGATGTGATGTTTTTAGAGACGATGCCCACTTTTCAACAACATTGGCAAGATCAGGGTGGTCTACCCGCCTTTCAGCAGCGTGTTCGGTCTATGCTCAATCTACCTGAGAGCAGCGATAATGGATAGGATTAGGTATAAAGCGCTGAGTGGGGTAGCAATGACTGAGTTGCTTGA